>NZ_JARWAC010000016.1 GCF_029846175.1 Sphaerisporangium sp. TRM90804
GGACGCGGTGGCCACGAGGCTGCCCTCGGCGCCCAGCGTGACCAGCACCCCGGCCGGGCCGGCGGCCAGCAGGTCGGGCGCGGGCCCCCCCCCGGGGGGGCCCCCGGGGGGGGGGGGGGGCCCCCGCGTCCAGGACGGCCTGGGCCAGCGCGTCCGGGGACGCGAGCGTGGTGTCCGCGGCGTCGAGGCAGGCGACGTGGACGCCGTAGCCCGCCCACTCGTCGTTCAGGGCCTCGGCCAGCGCCGCCACGGCCGCGCCCGCCGAGGCGTAGACGCCGGTGCGGCCCGCGCCGGGGGTGGGGGACGAGGCGCGCAGCAGCAGGTGGCCGCCGCTGTCGCGCAGGTGGGGGAGCGCCGCCCTGGCGACGGTGAGCGGGCCGAGGTGGTGCACCGCGATGACCTCCCGCAGCGCGTCGTCGTCCGCGTCCGCCAGCGTGAGCGGCCGCTCGGGGCCGCCGACGCCGACCACGACGTCGATGCGGCCCCTCTCCTTGGCCACCCGCCCGAGGGCCTCGGCGACGGCCCCGGCGTCCTCCACCCGCACCTCGTCGCGCGAGCGGGAGAACCAGTGGACGGCGGCGCCGTACTCCCCGGCCAGCTCGGCGAGGTGGGACAGCTCGGGGCCGTCGCCGAAGGCCACCACGGTCTTCCCGGCGAGCGCCCGGTGGCGGGCCTCGGCGTCCGCGTGGCGGGTCGCGGGGGCGAGCCGCAGGAGCCGGTCGGCGATGTGCAGGTCGACCGGGTGGGTGACCTTCATGTTGTGCTCGCTGCCCGGCACGATGTGGATCGGCACGCCGGGGAGGTACCGCAGCACGACGCCGCAGTCGTCGGTGGCCTGGCGCTCGGCGAAGTCAGGGTCGGCGAACGCGCGCTCGTACGCCTCGCGGATCACCGACAGGCGGAAGCACTGCGGGGTCTGGGCACGGCGCAGCAGTGTGCGGTCGGGGATGTCGCGGACGGTCTCGCCCTCGGGGCCGGTGTCGACGACCAGCAGCGTGTCGGACGAGGGGATGGCCACCTCGACGGCGACGTGGGTTCGCAGAGCCTGGACGCACGCGGTGATCGTGCTGGGCTCCACCAGCGGGCGGACGGCGTCGTGCAGCAGCACGTCGCACTCCTCGGCGCCCAGCGCCTCCAGCGCCCGCCAGGTGGACTCGGTGCGCGTCGCGCCGCCCTCCACGACCCGGCTGACCTTGCCGAACCCGCCCCGCTCGACGATGCGCTCCACCTCGCCGGTGTATCCGGCCGCCATCAGCACGAGGATCTCGTCGACCTCGGCCGCCTCCTGGAACACGGCGAGCGTGTGCTCGATGACCGCCCGCCCGGCGATCTTGAGCAGCTGCTTGGGCGTCCCCTCCCCGACGCGCCGCCCGACCCCTCCGGCGAGCACCACGGCGACGGTGCGCAGACGCGGTTCCGCTACCCCCACGATGAATTCCCTCCCGCGACACCCATGAACCCAACGCCCGACCCTACCCACCCCCACCCCCTTCCCACCCCCGACGCCCAGCCCCCGCCCCGGCGCCGGGTGGGAGCATCCGTGGCGGGGTGGCGGGGTGGCGGGGTGGCGGGGTGGCGGGGTGGCGGGTGTCCCCTGTGCCCCTTCGTGCTGCTCCCAAGCCCTCGTTGTTCGGTGGTGCCGTCGGGGCCGGGGGATGGGTGGGGGGATGTCGGGATATGGGATTGGGAAACGGCGCGGGTGGGGATGCGGGGGGCTTGGGACGGGGGAATGACGTGCGGTGATGGGATTGCGGGGTGGTGATCACTCGGTTACGTTGCGGGGTGACGATACCGGTCGCGGAAGGAGACCTCCGGTTGCCTGAATCCGCGTATCCGCCGCCGGTGCGGCCCTCCGCGAGGACGGCCGCCGTGCCATGGGAGCCGCAGGGGAGTCCGGCGCGTCCCGCCCCGGCGGCGGCCGCGGTCGTGCTCGCGACGACCGCGGCCACCCGCCTCGCCTGCGCGGAGGGGACGCTGGCGCTACGGCTCGCCGGGCAGCTTCTCACCCTGCCGGTGCGTGAGGTCCATGTGGTCGACAGGTCGGCCCGAGAGCCCGAGTCGCCCGGGACGACGGCCGGCGCCGGGCCGCGCCCCCTGGCGGCCGGGGACGGGTACGGCTCGGGGGCCGGTCCGCGGTCGCCGGGCGGTGCGCCTGACGGAACGGCTGTGGTCCCGCCGGGCTCGGCCGGTGACGGGCCTGGGTCGTCGCTCGTGCCTGGCCGGCATGGTGCGGGGGGTGAGGTCGTGGGGTGGCCCGGAGGGTCTCGGGTCACCGTGAGTGAAGGGCTCGCGGGGGATCTGCGGGCGGTGGCTTCGGTGGCGAGGGCGGGGCCGGGGCCGGTGGCGGTGTTGCCGGGCGATCTGGTGGCGCACACCGAGGCGCTCGCGTTGCTGCTGGCCGATCCGGCGCACGGCACCGGGGCGCTGGTGTCGCCGGGGGCCGAGCGCGCGGGCCCGTTGACGCCGCCGGTGCGGGTGGAGCGCGGGCGGGTCGTGGCCGCGGGCAACTCCTTCCACACGGTCAGCGCCCCCAACGCCTGCTTCCGGGGCGTCCTGCACGTCGGCGAGGCCGACCTGGCCGGGCTCGCCGAGGTCGCGGACGAGCTCGCCAACCTCGCCCAGGCCCGGCGGCTCGGCGACGTACGCGACGCCGAGGCCGCCGACCTGCTGCTCGCGGGGCTCGTCCGCGTCGGCGTTCCCGTGCGCGCCGCCCCGCTCGGCGGGCTGCACTGCGGCCGGGTCTCGGGGCAGCTCGGCGCGGACGCCGCCGTCGCGAAGCTGGCCGAGGTCGACCAGGATCGCGCCCGTCTGGCGGCGTCGGTCAAGTCCGACGACGGCTGGGTGGCCACCTACCTGGTCAGCTCCTGGTCACGCCACCTGGTGCGGCCGGCGGCGCGGCTCGGCCTCACGCCGAACGCGGTCACCGGCCTCTCGGTGGCCCTGGCCGGGCTGGCCGCCGTCGCGTTCTCGGCGGGCGAGCGTCGCGCGCAGGTCGCCGGGGCGGCGCTGCTCTACCTGTCCTTCGTGCTCGACTGCGTGGACGGCCAGCTGGCCCGCTACACCCGCGCCTTCTCGCCGATCGGCGCCTGGCTGGACGCCACCTTCGCCCGGGTGAAGGAGTACCTCGTCTACGCCGGCCTCGCCGTCGGCTACGCCGGAGGCCTCGACCGCGGGCCCACGGGCCCGGAGAGCATCTGGGCGCTGGCCGTCGCCGCCATGCTGGTCCAGTCGATGCGCCACATGATCGACTTCTCCTACGCCGGGGCGCGGGCCGGCAAGCCCGGCTCCGAACGCCTCTGGGACCGTCCGGGCGACGCGCCGAGCGTCCTCGCCGGGATGCCCTGGCTCAGGAAGGTCGTGGTGCTGCCCATCGGGGAGCGCATGCTGCTGATCGCGGTGACCGCCGCGCTCTACGACGCCCGGGTGACGTTCATCGCGCTGCTCGCCTGGGGCGGGCTCGCGACGCTCTACATGCTCGCCGGCCGGATCGCGAGGTCGTTCTGACGATGATCGTCCACATGACGCCGGTTCCCCGCAGCTTCGTGGTCACCTACCGCGACGACGGCGTGCTGTCGCGCGGCATGGGCCTGCTGGTGGCGGGCCAGCTCCCGCCGCTGCCGCCCGCCCTCGCCGGGGCGTTCGTCACCGGCGTCATGCTGTTCCTGGGCGTCGCCGGCGACGACGGCCCGTCGGTCTTCGCGCCGGCCGTGGCGCTGCTGCTCGCCGGCCCCGGCAGCTCCCACGCGCACGACGGCAGGCTCGACTGGCTCGTGCCGCCGATCCTGCGCGTCACCGAGTACGGCTTCATCACCTGCGTGGGCTTCGCCTGGGACGTTCCCAAGCCCCTGCTGTTCGGCCTGCTCGGGGCGATGCTCTTCCACCACTACGACGTGGTCTACCGCTGCCGCCAGCACGTCTACCCGCCGTCGTGGCTGGCCTCGGCGGGCCTGGGCTGGGAGGGCCGCATGCTGCTGGTGGCCATGGGCGCCCTGCTGGACGTGGTCACCCCGGTCTTCGCGCTCGCGGCGCTCTACCTGACCGCCCTGTTCGGCTGGGAGAGCCTGACCTGCTGGCTGGCCGCCCCCACGTCGGGCGTCGAGGCGGCCGACCTCGGCGGCCACGACTGACCGGTTCCGCCCCGTATCTCCGCCCGCACAACCAATAAAAGACCTCATAAAGGTCGAAGTGAACTCCGGATTACACGATCAGCACGTCAAGGCAACTAACCTTTGCCCCTACGGAGAACTCTGCTCTGACTGAGGAGTGCACGTTGCTGGGAATGGTGCTGGCCGCCGGGGCCGGACGACGCCTGCGGCCGTACACCGACACGCTGCCCAAGGCGCTGGTGCCGGTCGACGGGGAGACCACGATCCTCGACATCGCCCTGCGCAATCTGGCGGCGGTCGATCTGCGGGACGTCGTCGTCATCGTGGGGTACGCCGCCCAGGCGGTCCACGACCGCAAGGCCGAGCTCGAACGGCGGCACGACGTCAAGCTGACCCTCGTGCACAACGACAAGGCCGAGGAGTGGAACAACGCCTACTCCCTGTGGTGCGCGCGCGACCACTTCGCCGAGGGCGCGCTGCTGGTCAACGGCGACACCGTGCACCCGGTGTCGGTCGAGCGCACGCTGCTGGACGCCCCGGCGACCACCGACCTCCTGCTCGCCGTCGACGACGTCAAGTCGCTGGCCGACGAGGAGATGAAGGTCGTCCTCGACGAGACCGGCCACCTGAAGCGCATCACCAAGCTCATGGACCCCGCCGAGGCCTTCGGCGAGTACATCGGCGCCACCCTGATCCGCCCGGGCGCCGCTCGGCGGCTCGCCGACGCGCTCCAGGCCACCTTCGAGCGCGACCCCCAGCTCTACTACGAGGACGGCTACGGCGAGATGGTCGCCCGGGGCGAGCAGATCGCCGTCGCGCCCATCGGCAAGGTCGACTGGGTCGAGGTCGACAACCACCAGGACCTCGCGAAGGCCCGGGAGATCGCGTGCCACTACTAGCCGCGCCCCGCCGGCAGGCGCAGGCCACGACCACGGCCCGGGAGGACGCATGCCGCTTCTAGCACGAATGCTCATGGCCCCGCTGACCGTCGAGGTCCGCAGGGGCGCGGTGGCCCAGCTCGGCGGCCTGCTCGCCGACAGCCGGGTGGCGACGTCCGGCAGGGTCGCCGTCGCCGTCGGCTCAGGCCAGGGCGACCACATCTCCGACCTCATCGCGCCCACGCTCGGCGAGGCCCGGGTGTTCCGCGTCGCCGACGGGTCGGTGGACGCCGCGGTGTCCCTGGGGGCCGATCTCCGCAAGGGCGCCTACGAGGCCGTGGTGGGCATCGGCGGCGGCAAGACGATCGACGTCACCAAGTACGCCGCGTCGCTCGCCGGCATCCCCATGGTGGCCGTGGCCACCAACCTGTCGCACGACGGCATCTGCTCGCCGGTCTCCTCGCTGGAGCACGAGGGCGGCAAGGGCTCGTTCGGCGTGCCGATGCCGCTGGCCATCCTCGTCGACCTCGACTTCGTGCACGGCGCGCCGCCCGCGCTCGTGCGGGCCGGCATCGGCGACGTCGTCAGCAACCTGTCGGCCATCGAGGACTGGCAGCTCGGCAACGTCGAGCGCGGCGAGCCCATCGACGGCCTGGCGGTCTCGATGGCCAGAACCAGCGCCGAGGCCGTGCTGGGCCGGGCCGACTCCATCGAGTCGGACGCCTTCCTCACGGTGCTGGCCGAGGCGCTGATCCTCTCGGGCATGTCCATGGTCGTCGCCGGGTCCTCCCGTCCCGGAAGCGGTGGAGATCATGAGATCCTTCATGCCGTGGACCAGCTCTACCCCGGCACCTCCAACCACGGCGAGCTCGCCGGCATCGGCGCGGCCTTCTGCTTCTTCCTTCGCGAGGACGAGGAGCGGCTGGCCGTGGTGGCCGACTGCCTGCGCGCGCACAAGCTTCCGGTCGTCCCGGGTGACCTGGGCCTGACCAACGAGCAGTTCGCCGCCGCGGTCGACCTGGCGCCGTCCACCCGGCCGGGGCGCTACACGATTCTTGAGCACCTTCGGCTGTCCGAGGCCGAGGTGCGCGACCGGGTGGAGGAATATGTCCGGGCCATCGGTCATTGAGCTGCGGGCTGTCGCCCAGCCGCAGACGACCGTCGAACGCAAGTCCGGCGAGCACTGGGCGGGCCTGCTCTACATGCGCAAGCTCTCGATCTACGTGACGTGGGCGCTGGCCCGCACGCCGCTCACGCCCAACCAGGTCACCGGCCTGATGATCGCCTGCGGGCTGCTGGCCGGCGCGGTGCTCGCGCTGCCGGGCCTGTGGGCGGCGTTCGCCGCGGCCGTGCTCGTGCAGGTCTACCTGCTGCTCGACTGCTCCGACGGCGAGCTGGCCAGGTGGACCGGCCGCACCTCGATCACCGGCGTCTACCTCGACCGCGTGGGCCACTACTTCGCCGAGGCCGCGCTGCTGATCGGGCTCGGCTTCCGGGCCTCTGAGACCACGCCCGACTGGTTCACCGTGCTCGGCTTCGCCGCCGCGCTCGGCGCCATCCTGATCAAGTCGGAGACCGACCTGGTGGACGTCGCCCGCGCCCGCTCCGGCCTGCCGGCCTCGGAGGAGGCCCAGGCGGAGCGGTTCCGCTCCCCGCGGCTCGGCGCGGCGCGCAAGGTCGCGGCGGCGCTGCGGTTCCACCGGGTGATCCAGGCCGTGGAGCTGTCGCTGATCGCGCTGGCCGCCGCGGTGTGGGACTTCGTGGCGGGCGGCCTGACGGCGACGCAGGTGCTCACCGTCGCGTGCGCCGTCTTCGCCGGCCTGCAGACCGTCCTGCACCTCGTGAGCATTCTCGGATCCAGGCGCCTCGGGTGAACCGTGCGAGCATTCCGCCGCGTATCTGAGTCAACACCGGTCACGTGGGAACGCCTACTGTTCGGTGAAGGTTCGCCGAGAGTTCCGATACGCTTATTTGGCCGTCAGCAAGTAGGGTTCCGAATGCCCGCTCAACCAGATTCGGTGATCATGTCTACATGCGTTCTCCATGCGTCGAGGCGATGACGCGTTGAAGATCTCATGTGTCATCCTCACCATGGGCAACCGGGTCGCCGAGCTTGAGCGCGCGATCGAGTCCGCTCTGACACAGACCGACGGCGACGTCGAGGTGGTGGTGGTCGGCAACGGCGCCGACGTCCCGCCCGTCGCCGACGTGCCGCGCAGCGGCGCGTCCAGCGTCCGCGCGGTGCGCATCCCGACGAACGTCGGCATCCCCGAGGGGCGCAACCACGGCGTGCGCGAATGCACGGGCGACGTCGTGCTGTTCCTCGACGACGACGGCTGGTACGCCGACGACAAGGTGGCCGCGCACGTGCGCGAGCGGTTCTCCAGCGAGCCCGACCTCGCGGTGATCTCCTTCCGCGTCATGGATCCCGAGGGCGGCGCCGGCCAGCGCCGGCACGTGCCCCGGCTGCGCGCCGGCGACCCGCAGCGCTCCTCCCCGGTGACCACCTTCCTCGGCGGCGCGTGCGCGATCAGGCGCTCGGCGTACCTGCAGGTGGGCGGCCTTCCCGGCCGGTTCTTCTACGCCCACGAGGAGACCGACCTCGCCTGGCGGCTCCTCGGCGAGGGCTACCGCATCGAGTACGACGCCGACGCCGTGATGTACCACCCCCAGGTGCCGCCGACGCGTCACGCCGACTTCTACCGGCTCAACGCCCGCAACCGGGTGTGGCTGGCGCGCCGCAACCTCCCCTGGCCGCTGGCGGTCTTCTACCTGCTCGACTGGGCGGTGCTGACGCTGGTGCGCGAGCGGTCGTGGGACGCCATCAAGGCGTGGGCGCGCGGCTTCGCCGAAGGGCTCAGGGAGCCCGCGGGCGAGCGCCGCCCCATGGCGTGGCGCACGGCCTGGCGCATGCTCAGGCTGGGACGCCCGCCCATCGTGTGAGGCGGCCGCTCAACGCCGGTGGCAGGGCATGCTGCGCGGCTCCTCGAAGCTCAGCGCCGCGCCGGACACCGTGACCGTCGCCAGGGCTCGCTTGGGCAGGCCGAGCTCGCTGAGCTCCTTGGCGATCGGGTGGTTGCCCAGCCTGACCAGCGCCCCGCCGGGCCGCGTCCGCAGGGCGTGCGGCCTGATGTGCCAGCGCGTGCGCCGGGTGACCCCGTCGAGGTGGGAGTAGGCGTCCATCGGGGTGCGGGCCGCCACCACCGGGACGCCGGGGCGGATGAGCAGGTCGAGCACCAGGCGGTCGTCCTTGCGCAGCAGGCACCGCTTGTAGGGCGACGACAGCCGAAGGTCGATCTGCGCCAGCTCCTTGGGGAAGCCCCAGATGGCGCGGCCGGCCTCCATGGTGAACCGCTGGTCGACGGGCAGCCAGTGCACGAACATGCCCGAGACGGCCGCGAGCACGTCGCGCAGGCCCGACACGGGGCCGCGGGTACGCCGGCGGCGGTCGTCCGGCGGGCGCACGCTGAACGCCACCCCGAACTCGTTGTAGGAGCCGAGGTCGCCCTCGTCGTACCGGATGAACGCCAGCGTGCAGAGCGCCTTGCCCGGCAGCACCTCGGCGACGTCGAGGTCGCAGTAGGCGAGCACCGCCCGGACGGCGTCCGCGCGCACGAGGTAGGTGGCGGCGCACGCCGTGGCGTCCCGGATCTCCACCGGCATGGCGACCGTCCGCCCCTGGATGTGATGGCTGGCCATGAGGTCAAGTAGACCAATCAGCGGAGCGGGGCGCCAGCCGTGGAAGGGGCCGGGATGCCCGGCGGGGCGGGGTCAGGCGGGCACCACGCGCCGGGTGACCGTGGCCGGGACCCGGGTCGCCCACGCCTCCAGCGCGCTGACGAAGGCGGGGGCGTGGTCGGGCCAGTGGTAGTGGCCGCGCGCCTCGGCGTACCCCCGGGCGCCCATCGCCGCCCGCCGCTCGGGGTCGTCCCGCAGCCGCAGGACGGCCCGCTCGGCCGCGTCCACGTCCCCGAAGGGCACGATCACGCCGCAGCCGGCGCGCCCGACCGCCGAGGCGGCCATCGGCAGCGGGGTGCTCACCACCGGCACGCCCCTGGCCATGTACTCCATGACCTTGGTGGGCAGCGACCGGCGGTAGTTCGGCAGGTCGTGCAGGAGCGAGAGGCCGGCGAGCGCGCCCTCGGCCATGCGCAGGGCGTGGTCGTTGGGGACGTAGCCGAACCAGTCGAGCACTCCCTCGCGCTGCGCGTCGCGCAGCGCCGGGCGCACCCGGGCGTCGGCGCCGCCGATGAGGTCGAGCCTGATGCCGCTGGGCCGCAGCCGGCGGGCCAGCTCGATCATCTCCAGCGCGCCCCTGGCCTGCGACAGGTGGCCGACGTACACCACGCGGCTCTCGCCGGGGGCGGGCGGCGGCGTGGCGGGCACGTAGGTGGTGTTGGGCACCACCGGGTGGTCGCCGGTGAAGCGCTCGCGGTACGCGGGCTCGGCGAGGATCAGGTGAGTGCGGCGCGCGGCGCGGTCCTCGACCCGCTGGACCAGGGGGGGCAGCATCCGGCGGGCCGGCTCGGGAAGGTAGTCCTTGGTGTCCAGCGAGGCGGCGGTGTCCTCGTGGACGTCCCACACCGTCGGCGGACGGCGGCGCGGCAGGGCGAACAGCAGCTCGATGTCATGGACGAGCAGCAGGTCGGCGTCCTGGACACCCTTCTTGATCGCCGCGCGGGCGGCGCGCAGCGCGTGCCTGCGCCGCAGCCCGACGGCACGCGGCACGTCGATGGCGCGGATCTCCGCCGGCGGGGTGACGTTGCAGTGGGTGAACGGCGCGATGTACGTGACCTCGTGGCCCGCCGCCAGCAGCGCCCGGATCTGCCGGTGCATGATGCGGGCGTCCTCCGGGTGGTGGACGATCGTGCCGACACATACCTTCATGTGTCGATGCTGAGCGCGGTTCCCTTACTGCCCGGGTGCTTACCGTGAATCGCGGGGGAAATGCCGCTGAACATCGCGTCGCGGGCGGCGCCGTGCGGGCCTAGGACGACGGTCTGCGGTAGAGCCAGCTCAGGCGCGGCTCCAGCAGCCACTTGAAGGCCGTGCGGGTCTCCGGCAGGCACAGGACGATCGCGAGGGCGAAGCAGCTGCTCGTGATCGCCATGACGCCCAGCGGCCCGTACAGCCAGGGCTGGCTCAGCCAGCCCATCTCCTTGGCGATGTACACGGGCACGCCGTGCAGCAGGTAGCAGTACAGCGTGCGGGTGCCGAGGTCGGAGAACCAGGTGCTGCGCCGCGGGACCAGCGCCATGACGGCCATCGAGACGGCGAGCGCCGCGACCAGCAGGCCGAGCCGCACGCCCATGCCCATCCACCACGACAGCTTCAGCTCGGCGTAGGCGTCCTTGTAGTAGATGGGGTCGAGCGGCACCTCGGGCGCGATGAGGATCGCCACGGCGGCGGCGCCCGCCAGCACGCCCACCGAGAGGATCTTGATCCAGGCGCGGTTGAGCAGGTCGAAGTGGTGCGGCTGGAGCAGGAGCCCGAGCACGAAGAACGGCATGAGGCCGAAGAAGCGGTCCATGCTGAAGTCGCCGGGGAGGTCGGACAGGCCGGCCAGCAGGTAGACGGCGACCGCGATCGGCAGGGGATAGCGCATGCGCCGCCACACCGGCGTGGACAGCCGCCACAGCAGCAGGGCGAGCAGGTACCAGTTCAGCCAGGCCGGGTCGATGATCGTCAGGCTCCACTTGTGGCCGAAGGCGAAGCGGAGCACCGCGTAGCCGAGCTCCACGATCACGTACGGCACCAGGAAGGTGTCGACCAGCTTGTTCGTCTTGGCGTTGGAGTTCCAGAAGTTCCTGCTGAGGTAGCCGCTGATCACGACGAACAGCGGCATGTGGAACACGTAGATGAACAGGTAGGCGGCGCGCGAGGAGTCGGCGGCGAGGGTGGGCACCAGAGAGTGCCCGGTGACCACCAGCGCGATGAGGACGAACTTGACGTTGTCGAGGTAGGGCTCGCGCGGGCGCTTCGCCGCGGGCGCGGCCTGCGCCTCGGGGGCCTCCTCGGGCTGCGGCCAGGGCTGCCCCCAGGCGCGCTCGCCGGTCTGGACGCCGCCACGCGGCGACTCGGTGTCGGGCCACCCGCCCTGCGTGGACGGGGCCGGCTGTGGCGGGCGGCGCTCCCAGTAGGAGAAGCCGTCGGAGGCGACGCCCGGTGGCGCCTGCTCGGGCGCGACGGCGCCCTCGGCGGGGCGCGTCGCGTGGCCGCCGCCCCAGGCGGGCACGGACGGGGCGACGGCGTGGGCCGCGGACCGCCCGGCGTAGGGCGTGGGGTCGTCGGCGTACGGCTCCGCGTGGGGGACGGCCTGCCCGGCGAGAGGCGTGTACGGGGCCGGGGGCGTCTCCTCGTCGGCCGAGGGCCAGCGCGGGGCCGCCTCGCCCGGCGAGGGCCAGCGCGGGGCCGCCTCGTCGGTCGAGGGCCGGCGCGGGGCCGCCTCGCCCGGCGAGGGCCGGCGTGGCGGCGCCTCGTCGTAGCCCTGAGGCTGCCGATCGTCCCACCTGGGGGCGTCGAAGGTGAAGGTCTCGGGGTCGTCGTCAGCGGGGGCGGGGGCGCTCTTGGAGCGGTGCCGCGGCGCGGGGTGGTCGTGGGTGACGTGCTGGGTGGGGTCGGCCGCCGGCCACAGGGACCCCGGGGACCTCTCGGCCGTTCTCGGTCGGTGACGGTCCCACGCGCCGGTCGGCGGCGCCGCGTAGTCGGGAACGGGCCACCGGGCCGCCGGGGCCTCCTCCGGACCGGTCTCCGTGTCGGTCGCGGCGGACTCGGGAGCCTGCTCCTCCTCGGCCGCGCCGGACTCCTCGTCGGGGACGTCGTCGGAGCGCGGGGCCGGTACGTGGAAAGAGGATCGCGTGTCACTCACGGGGGAAACGCTCAGCTATCTCTCGGTAGGCCAGGCCAGCTTCGGACTTCTGGCGGGCGCCCAAGAGCGATCGAGGTGAAGGTTGGGACTGACGAGGACGCGCTCACCAGATCATCACCCTAACGCGCTCTCCGTCGAATGTCGCGACAGAGCCGGGATTCCAGCGCGGCGATCACCGCAGGTGACGTCCCATAGCAGGACGAGATTGGACCATCCCACACGTAAGGAGAGCGTGGCTGGAGGTGCGGGCGGAGGTGCGGGCGGAGGTGCCGTGCCGGCCCCGGTTCCGAGGCCGGCGCGGCACCGCGGTCAGGTGCTGCAGACGTCGGTCTTGGAGTCGACGACGCGCGCGCTCTCGGGGATGGTGACCGGCACCTTGATGCCCTTGAAGTCGAGCCCGATGACCAGCTGGACCACCGGGCCGTCGGCCGGCGTGCCGGTGCCCTCGCCGGAGTCCGCGGTGGGAGAGCCGGACGCGATGGGCGTGAACGGCTGGACCGCCCCGGGCTTCACCTTGCCCGAGGCCGGCGTGACCTTGTTCACCAGCTTGGCCGCCAGCGGAGCGGCGTAGTCGGCGCCGTCGGTGTCCTTCTTGCCGAACAGCACCGTGGTCTTCGGCCGGCTGGTGCCGTCGGCCGGTCGCGCGTCGCCCACCTCGGTGATCGTGAAGCCCTGGGCGGCCAGCGCGGCGGCGGCCTCCTTGGCCTTGCCGTCGATGGTGGTGCCGTTGAGCACCTGGAGCCGCACCTGCGCGGGCTTGATCGCCGGCTTGGACGGCGCCGAGGAGGACGTGGCGGCGCTCGGCTTGGCCGACGGGGTGACCTCGATGTCGTTGCGGAGCGACTCGAACATGCGCGCGGCGTCCGGCTGCTTGAACTGCACCCGGTTGGCGTTCCCGGGGTACGCCTCCCACGGGACCGTCACGAACTTCACGCCCTTGGCCGTGAGGCTGCGGGCGCTCTGCGCGATCTCGATCAGCGTGTCCACGTCGAGGTTCGGGTCCATCACGACCGACTGGGCGGCCGCGGTGACGAGGCTGACCAGCTTGCCCGGGTCGGTCAGGGTGTCGCCGCTGGTCGCCTTCTTCGCCACCTGGGACAGGAAGATCTGCTGGCGCTTGATGCGGCTGATGTCGCTGCCGTCGCCCAGCGCCTTGCGGGCGCGCACGTACGCGAGGGCGGTCTCGCCCTTCACGATCTGCTTGCCGGCCGGCAGCGTGAGCTTGGCCTCCTTGTCCTGCACGGCGGTGGGCACGCAGATCTGGATGCCGCCGAGGGCGTCCACGATGTTCTTGAAGCCGGTGAAGTCGACCTTGATGTAGTGGTCGATGCGGATGTTGGTGGTGGCCTCGATCGTGTTGATCGTGCACCCCATGCCGCCCTCGTTGAAGGCCGAGTTGATCATGTCGAGGCGGGGAGGGATCGCCACCTTGGTCTGGGCGTTCCTGCACGCGGGGATCTGCACCATCGAGTCGCGGGGGAAACTGATCAGCGTCGCCTTGTCGCGGTTCGGGGAGATGTGCATGAGGATGATCGTGTCGGTGCGCTCGCCCAGCCCCTGCATGTGCTGGCCGTACCTCTTGTTGTCGCCCTCGCGGGTGTCGGAGCCGACCAGCAGGACGTTGAGCGCGCCGGTCGCGTTGACCGGGCGGTTGGCGTTGAGGTCGTCGCTGACGTCGTCGGTGCGCAGGTTGCCCAGGACGTTGCGGTAGAGGGTGTAGCCCGTGAGCGCGAGCAGCACCAGGAGGCTGGTGAGCGCGATGCTGACCCAGGCCATGAGCCGCATGCGGCCGTTGCCGTTCCGGCCAGGCCCGGAGGGCTCGCGGCGCCGGGGCCCGGGCTCCTCGGGCGGAGGCGGCGGGGGCGTCTCAGGGCCGCCGCGGCGGCGGGGAGGCCGGTCGTCCACCACATGGTGCTCGCGCCGCTCGGGGGGCGGCGGGGCTGCCGGCGCGCCCGTCTGACGGCGTGAACGCCCGCCGTCGCCCGCGGGGGGACGGTCGGGTGGCTCCTGCGCTCGGCGGCGGCTCGCCCTTCGACCGGGGGGTTCGGGCTCCGCCCGGGGGTCGCGTACCGCGCCGAGGTGTCGGTGCTCGCTCATTTCGTCACGAGGGTAGGTCACCGGCCTTGCTCTGAGCGGCATGATCGGTCGATTCGGCTGATGATCACGCGCGCTCCATGGGGGTCGATCTCGCGGGCAAGTGTACCGATATGAGGATATTTCGTGGAACCAAGTAGTTCGCAGCTTTACACGATGTTCATGGAATCCCCAGGTAGAGACGCTCCTGACCGCCCTCCCTGCCCTCGGGTCATGAGGGCCGCGGCGAGACACGCCAGCGGCACCGCCGGCAGCACGTACCGGTAGTCGAACTCGGCCGTCGCGGCGGGGATCACCAGCAACGTCGCGGCGATGCCCCACGGCAGCGTCCACGGCGCCCCGGCCGGCCCGTCCTGCGACGCGGGGCGGGCGCGGCGGCGGCCGGCGGCGGCCACGACCGGCGGGACCAGCAGGACGATGAGCAGCACCGCGCCGGGCAGCCGGGCCACGTCCTGGTAGGCGCGGATCCAGCCCGCGAACGGCTCGGCGATCGCCGTCCCGATGGGGCCCCGCTCGTAGCGAAGGGCGAACTGCGCGCCCGCCATGGCCGGGTAGCGGCCCGGCGGCGGCGGGGGGTGCTCGGGGAACTCGTAGTAGTCGTAGATCTCCCGGTCGGGGTAGACGGGCCTGCCCCAGGTGAACGAGCGGGACAGTTCCGAGAGCACCGAGCGGGCGTAGTCGAGCGGCTGGGTGCGTATGGCCAGGAACGCGAACCGCCCGGCCAGCTCGTCGGTCTCGCGGGTGAAGGTGATGCCGGGCCGCTGGACCAGGGGCGCCTCGGGCGCCCACACGTACTCCTGCGAGGGCGGCCTGAGGGCGGGCGGCGTGGGGTCGCACAGCGTCGCGAGGTCGGCGGGCGGGCGCATGCGCTCGCAGTCCGCGAACGACATGGCGCGGGCGTACAGGAAGACGCCGTTGGACCCCACGATGCCGAACCGGTGGTAGGTGGCCGCGAACCAGCCCGCGTACCCCAGCACCGGCACCATGGCCGCGACCGCCACCACACCCGCGAGCCACGCCCGGCCGCGGATGCCGGCCTCGCCCGCCCTCCGGCCCGGGCGCGGGCGGCGGAGCAGGCGCAGGACGGCCCGGTGGACGGCGGGGACCGCCGTGCGGTGCAGCAGCACCCAGGCGGCGACGATCGCGATCAGCGGCAGCCCGACGGTCCTGGTGACCGTCGCGGCGGCCAGGAGCAGGCCGGCCGCGCAGGCCGCGCGCCAGGTGCGGGCGCCCATGCCGGTGACGACGGCCGCCGCGACCAGGAACATGAACAGCGAGTCGGAGACCAGCAGGTGCTCCAGCTCGATCTGGTAGGCGTCCAGCAGCACCGGCACGGCCGCCGCGGCCGCCGCCCACCGCCGTCCGCCCCACCGCACCACGGCCGCGTAGACGAGCACGCCGGTGGCGAGCCCGAGCAGGTGCTGGGCGAACACCACCGCGCCGAAGCTGTGCAGCGGCTCCAGCGCCCGCAGGAACATGGAGTACCCGGCGGGCCGCACGAGGTCGGGCCGGGGGCGCAGGGCGGTGACCACGTAGGTGTAGGAGTCGGGGAACCAGATCGCCGGGCGGTAGCCCAGCATGGCGAGCGCCCGCAACGCCGCGCCCAGCGCGAACACCGCGAGAAACCACCGATGCCGCCCCCCGAAATCCCCCAGCCGCCCGCCGATCCGCGCCCTAGCCGCCCGCGCCCGCCCCAGGCCGCCCGCGGTGACGGACGGCCCGGGTACGGCCGTGGCCGCAGAACGGGGGGCGTCGGCGGGGCCCTCTGTGGTGGCGGGGGGCTCGTGCGCGGTCGTGGTCGCGGGGTCGGGCGTGGTCGCCGGAGGGCCGGCCGTGATGGGCGGGTCTGGTACGGCCGTGACTACAGGATGGGGGTCGTCTGTGGTGGCGGGGGGCTCGTGCGCGGTCGTGGTCGCGGGGTCGGGCGTGGTCGCCGGAGGGCCCGCCGTGAGGGGCGGGGCGGGTTCGGGGGCGGTCGCCGGGTGGGGGGCGTCGGGCGGGTCGTCCGTGGTGGCGGGGGGCTCGTCGGTGGGCGCCGGGTCCGGGGTGGTGGGCGGGTCCTCTGGCGTGGTGGAGGGCTCGTCGGTGGTCGTGGGTGCGCCGGCCGAGGCGTCCGCCGTGGCGGGGGGGCCGGCTTCGGGCGTGGTCGCGGGGGTCGCGGGGGTCGCGGCGTGCTCCGGGGGGCCGCCGGGAAGGGCGGGGAGGGGGGTGGGGCGCGCCGGGGGCCGGCCGGGACGGCCGAGCCAGGCGTACGCGTTCCGGCGCCACCACGCCGACGCGCCGCGGGGCCAGCGCTCCATCCACGTCCCTTCGTTCGTCCCGGGAGCCGTACGCTACCGGGCGCCCCGCGGAGTGCCCGCATTCCCCACGGCGGGGTGGGCGTTAGGCTCGCGCACACATGATGCACGGGACGTGGCTCGATCGCTCGCGAAGGCCGCCCGCGGGCCGGGTGCTCGCCGCGGTGTCCATCATGCCTGCCCTCGCGCTCGCGGGCTGGCTCGTCGCGGGCGTGCCCCTCCTCCTGCTCGGCCGGTTCACGCCGCTTCCCGCGTTCGCCCTGGGCGGCGCGCTGGCCGCGGCCCTGTGCTGGTACGGGCCGCGGGTGGCGATCAGGCGCGAGGCGCCGGAGGCGACGGCCTGGCAGGTGAGCGGGGTGCTGGTCGTCGCCGCCCTGTCGGCGGTGTTCAACGGCGTCCTGCACAGCGAGCAGCTCATCGTCCGCAGGGACCCCGGCACCTACGCGCAGTACGCGATCTGGCTGGCCGGGCACGGCTCGCTGCCCATCCCGTACGACCTGGCGGCCTTCGGCGGGCCCGACACCGCGCTGCGCTTCGACAGCGTGGGCTTCTACGACCACGCCGGCGCGGTGGTGCCGCAGTTCATGCCCGGGGCGCCGCTGATCCTCGCCGCCGGCCACTGGCTGGGCGGGGTCACCGGGTTGCTGGTGACGCCGGCGGTGCTCGGCGCGCTGGCCGTGCTCACCTTCGCCGGGGTGGTGACCCGCCTGGCCGGCGGGCGCTGGGCCCCGCTCGCCGCGCTGGTGCTCGCCTGCGCGCTGCCGATCATCTACACCTCGCGCACGACGTTCAGCGAGATCCCGTCGATGATCCTCCTGTTCGGCGCGGTCGCGCTGGTGCTGGACGCCCGCCTGGCCGCCCGGCCGCGCGTCACCGCCGCGCTGGCCGGGCTGGCGTTCGGGCTGGCCGTGGTGGTGCGCATAGACGGGCTGCGCGACCTGCTCCCGGTGATCGCCTACGCCGGGCTGCTGGTCGCGCTGCGGCGCGTCGCCGGCCGGGGGGCCGCGTTCGCCCCGCTGGGGCTGCCGCTGCTCGGCGGGCTGGTCGCGGGCGCGGCGCTGGGGCTGGTCGCGGCCTTCCTCGCGGCCCGGCCGTACCTGTCCTATCTGTCCGGCTCGATCATCCCGCTGCTGGCCATCACCGGGGTCGTGCTGCTGCTCACCGCGGTGCTCGCCGCCGCCGGCCCGGCGCTGCTGTCGTCCCGCGTGCGGGCGGCCGCCCTGACGGAACGGCTGGGGAGGCGGCTGTCGTGGCCCGCCGCGGCCCTCGTCGTGCTCGTCATGGCAGGCTTCGCCGTCCGTCCCTGGTTGCAGACGGTGCACCGCACGGCCGTCACCCGGGACGACAAGGCCAACGCGCAGTTCATCGGCGGTCTGCAGCGGTCGAACGGGCTGCCCGTCGACCCCACGCGCCTCTACACCGAGCAGTCACTCAACTGGGTGATCTGGTACGTCGGGCTGCCGGTCGTCGTGCTGGCCACGCTGGCGGCGGCCGTCCTGGTGTGGCGCATGACACGCGGCAGGGGGTTCGCCTGGGTGCTGCCGCTGGCGATCATCGGATGGACGACGGCGACCACCCTGTGGCGCCCGGCCATCACCCCCGACCACCCGTGGGCGTCCCGGCGGCTGGTGCCGGTGATCCTCCCGGGCCTGATCCTGCTCGCGGTCTGGGGCCTGCGCTGGCTAACGGGGCGGGCCAGGGGCGCCGGGTACGGCGGCGAGGCCCGGCGGTGGCTGGTCGCGGCCGGCGGCGTGCTCGTGCTGGTGCCCGGCGCGGTCACCTCCATCGGCACCGCCTTCACCCAGGCCGACCGCGGCGAGGCGGCGGCGATCGCCCGCATGTGCGCGGCGATCCCGGCGGACGCGACCGTGCTGATCGTCGAGCGCGCGACGGCCGACCGGTTCACCCAGGTGGTCAGGGGCATGTGCGGGGTGCCCGCCGCGCGGGTGCGCCCCGCCGGCCGCGACCTGGCGGCGCCGGTGGACGTCGACCGCGTGGCCGCCCGCGTGCGCGCGGCCGGCCGGCGCCCGGTCGTGCTGGCCGCCGAGTGGTCGCAGGCCCTTCCCTACGGCCCGCCCGCGCACGTCGTCGCCCTGGACACCCGCCAGGACGAGCGCTCCCTGGCCGGCGCGCCGGACGGCACCTGGTCGCTCAAGATCAACGTCTGGATGGCCGAGCCCGCCTCCTCACGCCCCGCCGCGCCTTGACGGCCCGCCGCGGCGCTCAGGAGAGTGGTCACCGTGGACGCGCGCGCGGACGTCACGGAAGCCGAGGAGCTGTCGTTCGGGGACGACCCCGACTCCGAATCCCGGTTACGACGATGGTCGTCGGCCCATGGGAAGACGGCCCTCGCCGGGATGACCGTGCTCGCGGTGCTGCTGGTGGCGGTGGCCGGCGCCCGTTTCCTGTCCGGCCGGTCCCTGGAACCGCTCCCGCCGCCCGACGTCGCGTTTCCCGAGCAGCTCGGCTTCCGGGTGGAGCTGTGCGAGGAACGGTGGCCCACCTGCTGGCCGGAGGGGCGCGAGAGCGCGAAGGACATCCAGCGTGTCGAGGCCGCGCTGCGCGCGATACCCGAGGTGTCGGAGGTGCGGTTCGTCAGCCAGGAGGAGGTGTCGGAGGAGCTTCGCCGGTACGCCGGCGGCACCCCTCGCGGCGCGCAGGGCCGGCGGCTGGTCAGGATGGCGTTCGCCGAGGGCTTCCGCGGGACCATGCGCCACGCGTCGGACTTCGCGCGCGTGGCCGAGCAGGCGAGGGACATTCCGGGCGTGCAGGGAGTGGAGCGCAGGACGACGGGGTTCTGGGAGGGCAAGGCCGACGTCGCCGTGCGGCTGTGCGGCCGGGACGACCAGGGATGCCCGCTCGCGCACCGGCCGATCAGCCCCGACCGCAAACGGGCGGTCCTGGAGACGATCCAGAAGGCCGAGGGCGTCGACACGGTCTACCTTTCGGACCCCGCCTTCGAGATGAGGCTGGAAAGGCACTACGACCCAGGGCCGGCCGACTCGGCGCGGGCGCGTCCGGAGCGCGAAGTCCTCTACGTCAAGACGGACGGGCCCGCGGAGGCCGCGCTCGTGCTCCAGGCGGTCGAGGGCATGCCGGGCGTGGAGGCGGCCTGGCGGCTGCCGCCCCCCGGGTAGCCCGCGCCGCCGCGGGGAAAGCTCACAGGTAGTGGGCGAGGTGGACTCGGATCCCGGCCGGGCACTGTATTCTCGCCCGACGTGAGTGTGACCGAGACGCCTGAGACGGGATCCGCCGTGGAAGCGAAGCCGTACGTGACGATCGTCCTGCCGTGTTACAACGAGCAGGACCACGTCATCGCCGAGGTCGAGCGCATCTGCGGCGCCATGGACACCAGCGGTTACACCTACGAGCTGATGGCAGTGGACGACCACTCCACCGACCAGACCCTCGTTCGGCTGCGCGAGGCGGAGCACCGCTTCCCCCACATGCGTGTCGTGGCCTTCCACCGCAACGGCGGCTCGGGCACGGTGCGGCGCATCGGCACGCAGGAGGCGCGCGGCGAGATCGTCGTGTGGACCGACGCCGACATGACCTACCCCAACGAGCGCATCCCCGAGCTGGTGCAGCTCCTGGAGAAGGACTCCACGATCGACCAGGTCGTGGGCGCCCGCACCAGCGAGCAGGGCTCGCACAAGTTCCTGCGGGTGCCGGCCAAGTGGTTCATCCGCAAGGTCGCCGAGCGCCTGGCCGGGCAGGAGATCCCCGACCTCAACTCCGGGCTGCGGGCCTTCAGGCGTTCGGTGTCGCTGCCCTACCTGCGGCTGCTGCCGCCCGGCTTCTCCTGCGTCACCACGATCACGCTGGCGTTCCTGTCGAACCAGCACGACGTGCACTACATGCCGATCGAGTACAGCAAGCGGGCCGGCACGTCGAAGTTCAGCTTCATCTCCGACGCCTACCGCTACATCCTGCAGGTGCTGCGGATGGTGATGTACTTCAATCCGCTCAAGGTGCTGATGCCGCCGGCGATCTGGCTCGTGGTGATCGCGCTCGGCAAGGGCGTGGTCGACATGGTCAGGCACCCGTTCTACTTCCCGGCGAGCACGGTGATGGCCTTCCTGTCGGGGTTGATCATCGGTTCGCTGGCCCTGCTCGCCGACCTGATCGTCCGATCTCGGGGCGAATGACGTGCGCGTCGCCATCGTCGGCCCGGCGTTCCCGTACAAGGGCGGCGGGGCGCTGCACACCACCGAGCTGGCCCACCGGCTGACGGCCCTGGGCCACGATGTCGTCGTGGAGTCCTGGCGCGCGCAGTACCCCTCCTTCCTCTACCCCGGGCAGCAGACGATCGAGGTCCCCGAGGGGGAGCCGTTCCCGGGTGTGCGCCGCGAGCTCGACTGGCGCCGCCCCGACGGCTGGCTCGCCTGCGGCCGCAGGCTGCGCGGCGCCGATCTCGTGGTGCTCACCCTGCTCAGCCCGGTTCAGGTCCCCGCCTACCTCGGCATCCTGTACGGCCTGCGGCGCGAGGCCCCGGTCGTGGCGCTGTGCCACAACGTGCTGCCCCACGAGCGCAAGGCACATGACGCGCCGCTGGTGCGGGCGCTGCTGCGGCGGGCCGACCGCGTGCTGGCCCACTCCGAGGAGCAGGCCGGCCTGGCGCGCGGCCTGGCGCCCACGCCGGTGAGCGTGGCAGCCCTGCCGCCGCACCTGCCGGGCAAGGCGGGAACCGGCGCGGGGGGCGGGGTGCGCCGCCGGCTGCTGTTCTTCGGCATCGTTCGGCCCTACAAGGGGCTCGACCTGCTGCTGCGCGCGCTGGCCCGCGTGCCGGGCGTCTCGCTCACGGTGGCGGGGGAGTTCTGGGGCGGCCTCGACCAGACCCGCGCCCTGGTCACCGAGCTGGGCCTCGGCGAGCGGGTCGACCTGCGGCCCGGTTACGTCCCCGCCGAGGACGTCCCCGAGCTGTTCGCCGGCGCCGACGCCCTGGTGATGCCCTACCGCTCGGCCACCGGCAGCCAGAACGCCTGGCTGGGCCACGAGCACGGCGTCCCGGTGATCGCCACCCGGGTCGGCGCGCTCGCCGACCACGTCACCGACGGCGTGGACGGCCTGCTCACCGAGCCCTCGGTGGAGGCTCTGGCGGCCACGATCGAGCGGTTCTACGCCGACGGCGAGCCCGAGCGGCTGCGCCAGGGCGTCAAGGCCGTCGACCCCGAGCCCTACTGGGCGGCGTACGCCTCGGCCTTGCTGCCCTCCGGCGCCTGAGCGCGCGCCAGCGCGAACCCGATGCCGGCCCACAGCAGGTCGACCAGCGTGAAGGCGAGCCGGGAGACCACGGCGACCACCAGCGCGCGCGGGGCGTCCAGCACGGGGGCCAGCACGAGCACCATGGCGCCCTCGCGCACCCCGATGCCCGCCGGCACGATCACGGTGAGCAGGCCGGTCGCCCAGGCCAGCGCGTACGCCCCGGCCGCGACCGCGTACAGCGACGGGCCGGCCGGGCGCATGTCGCCGATCAGCAGCCAGATGTGGATCCCGTAGACCAGCCATCCGGCCATCGTCCAGGCCGCCGCCGCCAGCATCGCCCGCCCGGTGAGCACCCGGTCGAGCGGCTCCCTGCGGGCGATCCTCAGCACGAGGTTGAGCCCGAAGGTCAGCACCCGGGGGTGCAGGCCGGCGGCGATGAGCGGGATCAGCGCCAGCAGGTACCACGCCTGCCTGGCCACGTGCCCGGAGGTGAAGGGCAGCGTCGCGGCGGCGAGCGCGAGCGCGCAGCCGAGGGAGGTCACCAGCGCCACCACGGTCGCTCCGAACGTGCGGCGCGGCGGCGACCCGTGGTCGCGGGCCAGCTCGGCCATGGCGGCGAACGCCCACACCGAGCCGGGCACGTACTTGCCGAGCTGCCCCATGAACATGACCTTGGCGGCGACCCGCGCGGGCAGGGGCGAGCCGAGCCCGGCCAGGACCACGCGCCAGGCCAGGAGCATCAGCCCGGCGCCGGCGAACACGGCGGCGACCGACCCGGCGACCGTCCAAACCGACAGCGTGGTCAGCGCGCGCACCGACTCGTTCCAGTTCCTGGCCAGGCCATACGCCAGGAAACCGAGGGCGACGAGCGCGAGGGCCACCCGCAGCAGGCGGCTCGATCGCAGGCGGCTCAGCATCCGCCCAGCGTACGACCCCGGCCCTACCCGCCGGTAGCTCCCGGGCCGCGCCTCCCGCAACCACGATGCAAAGCTTCGGTGCGCACCCTGTGCCCCGCGGGCGGCCGATCGGCGGTGAACGGGCGGGGGCGCGGGGGCGGCTCCACTAGGGTTGGGCGGCGTGGGTAAGGAACGCACGGCGCAGCTCGCGTACTCCGAGTTCCAGGGCGCGATGCTCGACGAGGCCAAGCGCCGCCGCAAGGCCGCCAAGATCATCGCGGTGCTGGGGCACTTCCTGGGACGGGACCCCGGCGACGACGGCGCCAAGGTGCTCGACGGGCTGACGGTCGCCGACATCGGGTGCTCGGCGGGCTTCATCGCCGACGAGCTGGCCTCCGCGGGCGCCGAGCGCGCCTTCGGGGTCGACATCGACGTTCCCGGGCTGCGCAGGGCCGCCGAGCGCTTCGGCGGCCATGTCGAGTTCGTGTGCGCCGACGGCACCGCGCTGCCGTTCCCCGACGGGTCGGTCGACGTCCTGGTCTTCAACCACATCTACGAGCACGTGGTCGACCCCGACGCCGTGATCGCCGAGATGCGCCGGGTGCTGTCCGACGACGGCGTGCTCTACCTCGGGCTCGGCAACCGGCTCGGCGTGGTCGAGCCTCACTACAAGCTGCCGTTCCTGTCGTACCTGCCGCCGTCCCTGGCCGACCGGTACGTGCGCGCCTCCGGGCGCGCCGACCACTACTACGAGCGCTTCCGCACCCGGCGGGGCCTGCGGCGCATGCTGGCCGGCTTCCACGTGTGGGACTACTCCTTCCCCGTGCTGGCCTCGCCCGGGCGGTTCGCCGGGGGCGAGCTGTTCCCCGGCGCCGTGGGCCGCGCCGCCCAGGGCGCCCTGGCCAGGACACCGCGCCCGGCCCTGCGCGCCCTGCTGCCGGTCGTGCCGACCTACCTGTGGGTGGCCACCAAGACCCCGCGCCGCCCCCTCGGCCCCGCGCTCCCGCAGCCTCCCGAGCCCGTCCGCACACCGTGACCGGCCCGTCTCCCGTGGTCACCGAGAACGCCGCGACGCCCGCCGGGGTTCCGCCGCGCCGGAGCGCCCGCGGGAAGGCGGTGCGGCTGGCGTTCCTGGCGGTCGCGCTCGGCTTCGGCGCCTGGGCCGTCTCCACGCAGTGGGCCGAGGTGTCCGACGGGTTCTCCCGGCTGTCGTGGCCGTACGTCGTCGGCGCGCTCGCGGCGGTGCTGGCGGCACTGGCGGCGGGCATGCTGATGTGGCGGTCGCTGCTGGCCGACCTCGGCTCGCCGCTCCCCTTCCTCGCCGCGGCGAAGGTCTTCTTCGTCGGCCAGCTCGGCAAGTACATCCCCGGGTCGCTGTGGCCGGTGCTCGCCCAGATGGAGATGGGCCGGGACCTCGGGGTGCCGCGCCCGCGCAGCGCCGCCGCGTTCTTCCTCACCTACCCGATCTACATGGCCACCGGGCTCACGGTCGCCGCCGTCACGCTCCCCGCCTTCGCCGGCGACTCGGCGGCCCCCTACGCCTGGCTGCTCGTGCTGCTGCCCGTGGTGGCCGCCGGGCTGCACCCCCGCGTCGTCAACGCCGTCCTCGGGTTCGGGCTGAGGAGGCTCAAACGGCCGCCGCTGGAGCACCCCCTCACCCGCGCGGGCGTGCTCGCCTCTGTGGGCTGGGCCTTCGCCGGCTGGCTGTTCTACGGCACGCACCTGGCGCTGATCGTCGCCGGCCTGGGCGCCACCGGCCCCCGGGCGGCGATCCTGTCCTTCGGGGCCATCGCGCTGGCCTGGTGCCTGCAGTTCGTCGTGGTCGTCGTCCCGGCGGGGGCGGGGGTGCGGGAGGTCGCGATGATCGCGGTGCTGGCCCCCGTGCTCGACCCCGGGTCGGCGATCGCAGCCGCCCTGTGCTCGCGGCTGGTGGTGACCGCGGGCGACCTCGTCTGCGCCGGCCTCGCCGGCCTGGCCGCCCGCCGGGCGCCGGGCGTGCGCGTCCGCACGCGCGGCGCCTGAGCCGCCCTCACCGGGTGCGGCGCGCGGGGGAGCAAACTCACCTGAGATCTCCGCTGGTGTGCGCGACGCCGGAGCGCACGGCACCCCGCGATCTCCGTACGGGATCTTTGCGGCGCCCCGGGTTTGCGCAGCCACCGGCCGCGCGTCGGCTGAAATGCTCTGTGATTTCTCTCTCGATTCCGGGAAGCCTGGCAATAGAGTGAAGTAGATGGGATCGGGGTGAGGGAGCCGGTTGGGCGACCGGCGGGGCACGATCGTGAACCGGCCGGTCCGCGCGGTGCCGCGCGGCCTTCGCCCACACGCGGTCTCCGCCCCGGGCCTGTGTGGAGACCCGAGAGGAGAGTTCGCCCGTGACCCCGCGAGTGCTGGTCGACGCCGCAGCGGTTCCCGCGGATCGCGGGGCCCTGATCCGTTACGTGGACGGGCTCGCGGCCGCTCTGCACCGAGCCGGCGCCGACTTCGGCATCGTCTGCCAGCAGGCCGACGCCGAGCGCTACGGCAAGATCGCCCCCTCGGCGCGCATCCACCCCGGGCCCAAGGTGATCGGCAGCCGCGGCGCCCGCCTGGTGTGGGAGCAGACCGGGCTGCCCGTCCTGGCCCGGCACCTCGGGGCCGAGGTCATCCACGCTCCGTACTACTCGATCCCGCTGCACTCGGGCATTCCGATCGTCGCCACCGTGCACGACGTCACGTGGTTCACCGAGGAGGAGCAGCACAACACTCCCCGGGCCTCGTTCTTCCGCGCCGCCACGCGCACGGCGGTGCGCGACTCCGCGCGGGTGATCGTGCCGTCCAAGGCCACCAGGGACGAGCTGGTGCGGGTGCTGTCCGCCGATCCCACGCGCATCGACGTCGCCTACCACGGCGTCGACCCGGCGCTGTTCCACCCGCCGTCCGCGGTCGAGGTCGCCAGGGCGGCCGGCCGGCTCGGCCTGCACGGCCAGCCGTACGTCGCGTTCCTGGGCGCCTTCGAGCCGCGCAAGAACGTCCCCAACCTCGTCAAGGGCTTCGGCCGCGCCGTCGGCGACCTCCCCTCCCCGCCGGCGCTCGTGCTGGCCAGCGGCGCGGGCTGGAACGACGAGGTGGAGGCCGCCATCGGCCAGCTCCCGGTGACGGTGCGGGTCGTGCGTCCGGGCTACCTGTCCTTCGCCGACCTCGCGGGGTTCCTGGGCGGCGCGGTCGTGGTGGCGTTCCCCTCGCGCGGCGAGGGCTTCGGCCTGCCGGTGCTGGAGGCCATGGCCTGCGGCGCGCCCGTCCTCACCACCCACCGCACCTCGCTGCCCGAGGTCGGCGGCGAGGCCGTGGCCTACACCGAGCCCGACGCCGACGGCATAGGCGTCGCCCTCAGGGCGCTGCTGGAGGCCCCCGAGCGCCGTCGCACCCTGTCGGAGGCCGGCATCGCGCGGGCGCGTGAGTTCACCTGGGACGCCTCCGCCGAGGCCCACATGCACGCCTACCAACGCGCCATCGACCGCTAGCCCCTCGCCCAGCTCCCACCCCGTCCGGCGCGCGCCAAGCGCTCATCCTGGACCGGCCCGGCCGCCACGAAATGGTGCCTTCGGCGCGCCTTCTTGGGGCGACTCTCACCCAGCCCACTCCTCATCGTGGCGCGGACACACGTCTTCGGGCTTTCGCCGGCATCGCGGCGGCCCGGGGGTTCCCCGAATTCGCGGTCGTGTCTCCTGCCAGGCGCAGACGGTCTCGGATCGGCGTCCGGCCGATCAGTGAGCTAGCCTCGCGGTGTGACGGAGAGCCACCCGCCCGAGCCGGCGCACCTCGAGGCCATCCTCCTAGTCGGCGGGCAGGGCACTCGGCTGCGCCCGATGACCCTGCGCACCCCCAAACCACTGCTGCCCACGGCCGGCGTGCCCTTCCTGGCCCACCAGCTCGCGAGGGCGAGGTCGTTCGGCGTACGCCGCATCGTCTTCGCCACCTCCTACCGGGCCTCGATGTTCGTCGAGGCCTTCGGGGACGGCGAGGAGTTCGGGCTGTCGCTGGAGTACATGACCGAGGAGGCGCCGCTCGGCACGGGCGGCGCCATCCGGAACGCCGCCCAGGCGCTCACCTGCGGCCCTGACGCGCCGGTCCTCGTGCTCAACGGCGACATCCTGTCCGGGCACGACATCTCCGCGCAGATCGCCATGCACGTCGAGCGCCGGGCCGCCGTGACGCTGCACCTGACCGAGGTGGAGGACCCCTCCCGGTTCGGGTGCGTGCCGACCGACGACCAGGGGCGGGTCACGGCGTTCCTGGAGAAGACCCCGCATCCCGTGACCAACCGCGTCAACGCCGGCTGCTACGTGTTCCAGCGGTCGGCCATCGACCGCATCCCCGCGGGCCGGGTCGTCTCGGTGGAGCGGGAGACCTTCCCCGGCATGATCGCCTCCGGCGAGACGGTGCTCGGCTACGCCGACCGGTCGTACTGGCTGGACGTCGGCACCCCGGCGGCGTTCGTCCAGGGTTCGTGCGACCTCGTGCTCGGACGTCTGCACTCCGCCGCCCTTCCCGGCCCCGAGGGCGAGTACCTCGCCCTCCCCGGGGCCCGGGTGTCACCCAGTGCCAAGCTCTCGGGCGGCACCGTCGTGGGCGCGCGCGCCGTGGTGGACGCCGAGGCCGCCGTGCACGGCAGCGTGCTCGACGACGACTGCCACATCGAGTCCGGGGCGACCGTCTCGGAGTCGGTGGTGGGCGCGGGCGCGCGGATCCGCTCGGGCGCCGTGGTCCACGACGCCGTGATCGGCGACGGTGCCGTCGTGGGCGCCGACAACGAGCTGCGCTCCGGCATGCGGGTGTGGCCCGGCGTCCACCTGCCGCCGTGTGCCATCCGCTTCTCCAGCGAGATCTGACCGCCCCGGCACGTGCCGGGGCGCGAGGGTGACCGGGTCCCCTCCGGTTGGTGCGCGCTCTGGCCCGCCCGCCGCGGGTGGCCGGGGCCCGCCAACCGCCTCCCCGGGGTGATCTGACCCAGGCGTACCGGCATGCGGGCGATCGGGGCCGCCCGGCCGGTACACGATCCGTCCAAGCCCGGCGCGGGTGTGGTCCACCTGCCGCTTTCGGGGGGCTGATCGCCCCCGCGTGGGTGCGCCGGTCGTGGGGGGTCGGGCGGTTCGGTGCGGCAATACGCTGGCGGTGTGCGGGAACGAAGGTGGCGGCCCGATGGGCCGCTCGACGTGGGGCGGACGCTCGCTCCGCATCGCCGTGGCGGGGGTGACCCCGCCTGGCAGGCCACTCCGGACGGCGCGATCTGGCGCACGTCCCGCACGCCGGACGGCCCGGGCACGCTGCGGGTCACGGCCCTGCCGCTGGAGGCCGTGGTGCTCGGCCAGGCGTGGGGGCCGGGGGCCGAGTGGATGCTGGAGACCCTGCCGAAGCTCCTCGGCTCAGACGACCGGCTGGCCGACTTCGGGGAGCTGGTGACGCGCCTGGGCTCCTCGGGGTACGGGCTGGTCCGCGAGCTGGCGTCGCGCCACCCCGGGATGCGCTTCGGTCGCACCCTGCGGGTCTTCGAGGCGCTGGTGCCCGCGGTGCTGGAGCAGAAGGTCGTGAGCCGCGAGGCCTGGCGGGCGTGGCGGACGCTGCTACGCGCCTATGGCGAGCCCGCCCCCGGCCCGGCGCCCACCACCATGCGGGTCTTCCCGGCGCCCGAGGTGTGGCGGGTCATCCCCTCGTGGGACTGGCACCGCGCGGGCGCCGAGGCCGTGCGGGCGCGCACCATCGTGAACGCGGCGCGGCACGCGGGCAAGCTGGAGGCGGCGGGTGACGCGGAGGCCGACCGCCTGCTGCGGGCGCTGCCGGGCGTCGGGGTGTGGACGTCCGCCGAGACGCGGCAGCGCGCCCACGGGGACCCCGACGCCGTCTCCGTGGGCGACTTCCACCTGCCGTCCCTGGTCGGCTGGTCGCTGACCGGCGCCAGGACCGACGACCCGGGGATGCTGAAGCTGCTCGCGCCCTACCTCGGCCACCGCCACCGCGTCGTCCGCCTGCTCGAACTCGGCGGCCGGCGCCCGCCGGCACGTGGCCCGAGGATGGCCGCGCGGGACTATCGGTCGTTCTGATCGCTCGTCGGCCGGCTTGGATCCGCCGGCCGGCGCCCGCCGGGACGCGGCCCGAGGACGGCCGCGCGCGACCATCGGTCGTCCTGAGTGGGTCACCGGCCCGTCTGGACGCGGCGGGCGGCGCCGGCCGGCACGGGGGACGAGGATGGGCGGACGCGGGTGCCGGTCGTCCTCACGCGGTGGACGCGCCGGCGGACCGGGGCCGCGGGCGAGGGCTCGGGAGGGGCGTAACCGTTTCGAGGGGTCGTTCTCCAGTCGCGGCCGTCGCGCGTGTCGGCGCCGAACAGCGGGGCGAGGACGGCCGTGGCGAGGATGAAGGCGAGGACGAGCCAGCTCATGGTGTCTCCTTGGGCTCCGGAGGGGACCGGCCCGGGAGGGCCGCGGCGGCCGGGAGGCCGACTTCCTCAGTATGTTCCCGTGCATCTTTTGCGTCTATCGAAAATGTTTTGGGCTCACGGTTAAGAATCACTAAACATCCACAGGGGGTGCCCCCCGGTCCACGTCGGCCCCGCCGGTTCCGTACTGTGCGTTAGATGGACGCGAACCCCACAGACGCCGCGATGCGGCGGGCCCTGGCCCGGGCCAGAGACGGCAAGGCGCTCGACGTGTCGGAGGCCGCGGTTCTGCTGCACGCCAGAGGGGCCGATCTCGACCGGCTGCTGGAGTACGCCGGTCGCGTCCGGGACGCCGGGCTGGCCTCGGTGGGCCGCGAAGGCACCATCACCTACAGCCGCAAGGTGTTCATCCCGCTCACCCGGTTGTGCCGCGACCGCTGCGGGTACTGCACGTTCGCCACGGCGCCCGGCAAGCTCCCCGCCGCCTTCCTGAGCCCCGACGAGGTGCTCGACATCGCCCGCGCCGGCGCGGCGATGGGCTGCAAGGAGGCCCTGTTCACGCTCGGCGACCGCCCGGAGGACCGCTGGCACCAGGCCCGCGAGTGGCTGGACGCCCACGGCTACGACGACACGCTCTCCTACGTGCGCGCCATGGCCATCCGGGTGCTGGAGGAGACCGGGCTGCTGCCGCACCTCAACCCCGGCGTGATGAGCTGGCGCGACCTCGCGCGGCTCAAGCCGGTGGCGCCGTCCATGGGCATGATGCTGGAGACCACCTCACGCCGGCTGTTCGAGGAGAAGGGGCAGGCCCACCACGGCTCGCCCGACAAGGATCCCGCCGTGCGGCTGCGTGTGCTGGAGGACGCCGGGCGCTCCAACGTGCCTTTCACCACCGGCATCCTCATCGGCATCGGCGAGACGATCGCCGACCGCGCCGAGTCGATCTTCGCGATCCGCCGGGTCGCCCGCGAGTACGGAGGCGTCCAGGAGGTGATCGTGCAGAACTTCCGCGCCAAGCCCGACACCGCCATGCGCGGCATGCCCGACGCCGACCTGCGGGAGCTGGCCGCGACGATCGCCGTCACCCGCCTCGTGCTGGGCACCAAGACCCGCGTCCAGGCCCCGCCGAACCTCATCGGCGACGAGTACTCCCTGATGATCCGCGCGGGCATCGACGACTGGGGCGGCGTCTCCCCGCTGACCCCCGACCACGTCAACCCCGAGCGCCCGTGGCCGCAGATCGACGATCTCGCGGCCCGCACGTCCGCCGCCGGGTTCTCGCTCAGGGAGCGCCTGACGATCTACCCCGAGTACATCCTGGCGGGCGAGCCGTGGCTCGACCCTCGCCTGCGCGCCCACGTGGACGCCCTGGCCGACCCGAGGACCGGCCTGGCGCTGGAGGACACCGTCCCGGCCGGGCGGCCGTGGCAGGAGCCCGACGGCGGGTTCGCCGCCACCGGCCGCACCGACCTGCACGTGGAGGTCGACTCCTCGGGCCGCACCCACGACCGCCGCGACGACTTCGACCACGTCTACGGCGACTGGGACGCTCTTCGTGAGCGTCTCCCCGCCGGCGTCGCCAACGGCGCCGACGGCGTGAACGGCGCCGACGGGCTGAACCGCTCGGATGGCGCGGACGGCCCAGGCGGTGTGGACGGCGCGGAGGGTGCTGCCGGCGCGGACGGGAGGGCCGGCGGGCGTCCCGGAGACGGGCGGGCCGGGTCGGTGATCCGGGCCGACATGCGCGAGGCGCTGCGCCGCGCGGCGGCCGACCCCGCCGGGCTCACCGACGGCCAGGCGCTCACGCTGCTGGCGGCCGACGGCCCCGACCTGGAGGAGCTCTGCGGCGTCGCCGACGGCCTGCGGCGGGAGGCGGTGGGGGACGACGTCACCTACGTGGTGAACCGCAACATCAACTTCACCAACGTCTGCTACACCGGCTGCCGCTTCTGCGCGTTCGCGCAGCGCCGCACCGACGCCGACGCCTTCACGCTGTCGCTCGACCAGGTGGCCGACCGCGCGGCCGAGGCGTGGGAGGCCGGGGCGACCGAGGTGTGCATGCAGGGCGGCATCCACCCCGACCTCCCCGGCACGGCGTACTTCGACATCGCCAAGGCGGTGAAGGCCCGCGTCCCGGGCATGCACGTGCACGCCTTCTCGCCCATGGAGGTGATCAACGGCGCCGGCCGGACGAACCTGTCGGTGCGCGACTGGCTGGTGGCCGCCAAGGAGGCCGGGGTCGACTCCCTGCCGGGCACGGCGGCCGAGATCCTCGACGACGACGTGCGCTGGGTGCTGACCAAGGGCAAGCTCCCGGCGAGCGAGTGGGTCGATGTGATCACCACCGCGCACCGCGTCGGCATCCCCACGACGTCCACGATGATGTACGGCCACGTGGACACCCCCGCCCACTGGGTGGCGCACATCCGGCTCATCCGCCGCATCCAGGAGGAGACCGGCGGCTTCTCGGAGTTCGTGCTGCTGCCGTTCGTCCACCACAGCGCGCCGATCTACCTGGCCGGCATCGCCCGCCCGGGCCCGACGCCGCGCGAGAACCGCGCCGTGCACGCGCTCGCGAGGATCATGCTGCACGGCGCGATCTCCAACATCCAGTGCTCGTGGGTGAAGCTGCGGGACGACCTGTGCCGGGCGGTGCTGTCGGGCGGCGTGAACGACCTCGGCGGCACTCTCATGGAGGAGACGATCAGCCGGATGGCCGGGTCGGAGAACGGCTCCTACAAGACCGTCAGCGAGATCGCCGCGATGGTCGCCCCCACCGGCCGTCCCCTGCGGCAGCGCACCACCGAGTACGGCACCCCCTCACCCGAGCGCGCGGCGGCCGCCGCCGCCAGCGACGGCGTCTGCGGGAGCGTGCGCAGGAGCATCCCGCTGGTGGGGCGGTGACCGGCGAGCTCTTCGGCGGATCCGTGCCGCCGGCGCCGCCGTGGACGTGGGCGACGCCGAGCCGCGGCGGGGGAGCGTAGGCGCGCGGCGGCGACCGCACGCTCTCCTGTCCGTGCCGAGGCGCTTCGGCGGGAGCGCCGCGGCGGGCCGGGCCGGGTTCACCGGTCCGGGCCGGCCGGCTCCACGGGGACGGCCCGTTCAGGCCGGGAGGCGTGTTGTGCTTGGGGGGTGACCGTTCTGCGTTCCGGCCGGTCGACGCTCCGGCCGATCACCCCCGAGGACGCCGTCGTCCTGCACGCGCACTGGAACCTGCCGCTCGTCCGCAGGCATCTGTTCGACGACCGGTCGGTGACCGCCGAGGAGGTCGCCGACGTGATCGCGCACAGCTCGGAGGCCTTCGCCGCGCACGGCTACGGCGTGTGGGCCGTCATCGATGACGGCACGCTGATCGGCTCGTGCGGGCTGCTGCCCAGGGAGGGCGGCGGCGCCGAGCTGCTCTACAGCCTCGACCCCGGCCGGTGGGGGGAGGGCCTGGCGACGGAGGCGGCGGCCGTCGTCATGGCCCACGCCCGCGACGTGCTCGGCGTCGAGGAGATCATCGCCGAGACCGACGAGGGGAACGCCGCCTCGGCACGGCTGGCCGAACGGCTCGGGATGCGCGAGTGCGAGGGCCGTGTCGGCCCCGGCGGCCCGCTGAGACGCTTCACCACGGCCGCCGCCCACCCCGGGAACCCCTGAAGACAGGCGGACCGAGGGCCGGTCGCCCGGTGGACGTCGCCGAGGCAGGGACTCCGTGCCGACGGTGGCCGGGTGTGATGGGGCCGTTCGTCACGGGGAGCTGGAACAAGTTCTATGTTTCCCCCTTGGGATACTTGCGCCGGGTGCGGTGGACGCTGGAAGAATCGTGCATCCGTTTTCTGGAACGTGTGAGACGGCGAGAGGCGAACCGTGGCGTCAGGGCGGCATGGCCGGCACCGCGCGGATCCCTTCCTGGAGCCAGCGCGGCGCGATCGGCGCCCGGGCGTGCTGGCGGCGGTGATCGCGCTGGTGCTGCTGGGCGGTGTGCTGGTGCTGGTCTTCGACAGCGCCGGAGGGGCCTGCTCGGCGCGCGACCCGGTGCTGGTCGGCGTGGACGCCGCCGTGGACATCGCCCCGGTGGCCATGGAGGCCGCCGAGCGGTTCAACACCACCAAGGCCGCCGTCAACGGGCGCTGTGTGCTGGTGCAGGTCACCGAGCAGCCCCCGGCGCCCGTCCTGCGCACGCTGATCGGCGACCGGGCGGGCGTGCCGGAGGGGCGTCCGGACGCCTGGATCGCCGACTCCTCCGCCTGGGTGCGGCTGGCCCGCAAGTCGGGCGCGCCGGGCCTGGCGCCGCAGGAGAAGGTCGTCGCGACCTCCCCGCTGGTCTTCGCGACCAGGCGGTCGCTCGCCGAGCGGTTCGCCACCGGCGGCACCGAGATGAGCTGGGAGATGGTCTTCCCGGCCACGGCCAGGGGGCGGCTGCGGCCCACGGAGGAGGAGCCGGACGTCGTCCGCGTCCCCGACCCGTCGGTGGCGGGCGCGGGCATCGCCACGGTCGCCGCGGCCCGGGACATCGCGGGCACGGGCGGCGACGGGCCCGAGCAGCTCACCGCGTTCGTGCGCATGGCGCAGGCCGGGTCGGCGCCCGACTACCGGACGATGGTCGCGGCCGTGGACGACCGCTCGTTCTGGCGCAGGCCGGTCGTGGTGGTGCCGGAGCAGGCTGTGTGGCTGCACGGCCGGACGGCGTCGGACGACCCCGTGGTGGCGCTGCACCCCAAAGAGGGCACCATCGCCCTCGACTACCCGTACGTGGTCACGGCCGAGGACCCCTCGGCGGCGGCGGGGGCGCGACTGTTCGGCGACTGGCTGGGGTCGGCCGAGACGCGGGCCGCGGTGCGGCGGGGCGGCTTCCGCCTCCCGGACGGCCGGGACGCGCCGCCCGACGCCGGGCCGGCCATCCCGCCCGGGCAGCCGAAGCCGCGGCCGTCCATCAACCCCGCCATGATCGACGAGGCGCTGGACGCCTGGAGCCGCCTGGCCCCGCCCAGCGACATCCTGGTGCTGGCCGACGCCTCCCGGCACATGGCCGAGCCGATCGCCGGCAGGAAGGGAGCGACCCGTCACTCGGTCGCACTGGAGGCCGCCCGCATGGGGCTCCAGCTCTTCCCCGACACGACGCGCATGGGCCTGTGGGAGTTCGCCGACGGCTTCGCGGGCGGCAAGGGCCATCGCGCGCTGGTCGGCCTCGGGCCGATCAACCAGCCCGGCCGCGAGGACGACCAGTTCACCCGCCGCACCCGGCTCGACCAGCTCACCCGCACGCTCAAGGCCGACAAGGGCCGCGACAGCTCGCTCTACGACACCATCCTGGCCGGGTTCCGCGAGGTCACGGCCGAGTACGACCCGGCGATGAACAACTCGGTGCTGGTGATCACGGCCGGCCGGGACGACGGAACCGGCCTGTCGCGGCGGGAGCTGGCCGAGCGGCTGCGCGAGGAGTGGGACCCCGACAACCCCGTGCAGATCATCGTGATCGCCTTCGGCGCGGACGTGGACCGCTCCGCGCTCGGTGAGATCACCGCCCTCACCAACGGCTCCGTGCACGTGGCCTCGGAGCCCGGCGAGATCATCGAGGTGTTCCTGAGCGCCCTGGCCCGCCGCCTCTGTCACCCCACCTGCACAGGCTCCGGCTGACCGGCGCCCCGCGAGGCCTGCTGGACGGGGTCGGTTCGGCGCCCGCGCCCGCGGCGGCCTCGCCCCGGGCACTTCGGGAACGGCCGCCGGGCGGTCAGCGGGTGAGGATGAAGGTGCCGGGCTCGCGCGGGGGGCGGTCGCGGGGCGGGGCGGCCGGGTGGCCGACGGCGACGGCGCCCATCGGGTCCCAGGAGGCCGGCAGGTCGAGCACCTCGCGGACCACGTCGCGGCAGAACATCGTGGAGGACACCCAGGCAGAGCCCAGGCCCTCGACGGCGAGCTGCACCAGGAGGTTCTGCACGCCCGCGCCCATGGCGACCACGAACATCTCGCGCTCGGCGGCGTTGCGGCGGTCGTCGGGATAGGTGTGCGAGCCGTCCATGACCAGGCACGGCACCACCAGGTACGGCGCCCGGCGCAGCACCTCGCCGCGCCGCACCCGGCGGGCGATCGACTCCTCGGTGAAGCCGGTGGCGCGCAGGTCGGTGATCCAGGCCTCCAGCATCGCGTCGAGCAGCTTCTCCCTGGAGGAGGCCGACTCCAGCAGCACGAACCTCCACGGCGTGGTGTGGTGCGGCGCGGGCGCGCTGACGGCCGCGCCGACCGCGCGCCGCACCGCGGCGGCGTCCACCGGGGCGGCCGAGAACTCGCGGATCGTGCGGCGGGCGAACAGCACGTCGGAGGAGCCGTACCGGAACATGTCGTCGTCGGCGGGGCGGATCAGCGGGCGCACGCCCGGGCCGTCCTCGGCGGTCACCAGGTGGCCCAGCCCGCGCACCACGGCGACCGGCACGCCGTCGAGCTTGCCCTTGACCAGTTCGGCCGCGGCGGCGATCTCGTCCACCAGCGCGGTGACCGTCGCCGACAAGGGGTTGCCGTAGGAGTCGGACCTGCCGCGGAAGTCGTCCAGCGGCCGGACGCCGGCGGCGCCGATCGCGGCGTCGGTGAGGCCGTTGCGCCACGGCCGCCCGAAGGTGTCGGAGAGGATCACCCCGACGCCGGGGCGCAGGCCCGCCCTGATGCGGCGCGCGGAGGCGTCGGGATCCTCCGGGAGGAGCAGCACCGTGCCGCGTTCGGTGTTGGAGGCGTCGACCCCGGCCGCCGCCATGACGAAACCGTGCCGGGTCTGCGCGATCACCGTCTCGCCGCGGCGGGCGACCACCCGCGCGGTCTCCTCGGCGATGGCCGCGGCGCGGTCGTCGCCCTGGCGGACGCGGCCCTCGGCCTTGCTGACGATCTTGGAGGTGACGACCAGGATGTCGCCCTCCGCGAGGTCGGGCACGGCGGGGGAGATGAGCGCGGCCAGGTCGTCCCCCGGCCGGACCTCCGGCAGGCCGGGCACCGGGTGAATGGTGATCACTTCGTCAGCTCCTGTCGGGGGCGCGGCGGCGCGGTCCGGGCTCGTTCCGCGCGCACGCTGATCACTTGAGCAGATCCAGGGTGGCGCGGGCGATGGCCTCGGTGGCGGCGGGGTCGCTCATGAGCAGGGGCCTGGCGACCACGCGCACGCCGTCGAGCGCGACGCCCGAGTCCTGCTCGGCGACGAGCCAGCCGTCCAGCAGCCGGGAGCCGTACAGCTCCAGCACGGCCTGGGCGGTGGTCTCGACGCCGATGGCGGCGAGGCAGGCGTCGGCCATGCCGCGCACGGGGGCGCCGCCGATGATGGGGGAGACGCCGACCACCGTCTTGGCCTCCAGCGCCTCGCGGATGCCGGGGATCTGCAGGATCGTCCCGATGCTGACCACGGGGTTCGACGGCGGGAGGATCACCGCGTCGGCGGCCTGGATGGCCTCAAGGACCCCGGGCGCGGGCTTGGCGTCGTCGGCGCCGATCAGGACGATCTCCTCGGCCGGCACCGACGCGCGCAGCCGGACCCACCACTCCTGGAAGTGGATGGCGCGCCGCCCCTGCTCGTCGTGGATGACCACGTGCGTCTCGGCGCGGTCGTCGGTCATGGGGATGAGCCGCACGCCGGGCCGCCAGCGGGCGCACAGCGCCTCGGTGACCGCCGACAGCGGGTAGCCGGCGCCCAGCATCTGGGTGCGCACGATGTGGGTGGCGAAGTCGCGGTCGCCGAGGCCGAACCACTGCGGCTCCATGCCGTAGGCGGCGAGCTCCTCCTTGACCACGTGGTGCTCGCCGGCCCGGCCCCAGCCCTGCTCCTCGTCGATGCCGCCGCCGAGGGTGTACATGACGGTGTCGAGGTCGGGACAGACCCGGAGGCCGAACAGGGTGATGTCGTCGCCGGTGTTGCCGATGACGGTGATCTCGGCCTCGGGGGCGGCCGCCTGGAGCCCGCGGAGAAAGCGGGCGCCGCCGATTCCACCGGCGAGGGACACGATGCGCATGCTGTCAAGTCTTCCATTCCTCGCGCACCACCCCGCTCCGGCCCGGGTGATCACGCGGCGGACGGGAGAATGGGCTGCTCAAGGGCCGAAAGAAAAGGGCAAATGGTCGAGATGTGGCACTTAAGTGATCAGTGAGGTTGTTGGGTCTCGCGCCCCGTAAGTGGGGAGATGTGCGAAACTTCGGGTGCCGTATGGACCCATTGGGGGGTAGTTGTGGTCAGAGTTGAGCCCGGAAGGCTCCGAGAGCCCGCGGCCTGGATCATGCTCGTGGGGGTGGGCGCACAGGTTCTGGACGGCGCCGGACGGCTGTTCTTCGGCGGCCCCGTCGTGCCCTTCGGCGCGCGCGCGGCCTTCACGCTCACCACGCTCCTGTCACCGGTCCAGGTGGCGCTCGGCATCGGCGCCGTCCTGCTCGCGACGCGGTTCGGCGCCCCGACGCCCCGCGCCCGCCTCGTCACCCTGCTCGCCGTCGTCCTGCTCGCGCTGTCGGCCGTGCTCGGCGTGGTCGCGCTCGTCGGGGCGCTGACCGGCGGCGGCTTCTCCGGCGTCGTCGAGTGCCTGTTGGCCGGCCTGCCCCCGCTCGCCCTGACGGTGATCGCGCTGGTGTACGGCATCTCCGTCCTGCCCGCCGGGTCCGCGCGCGCGGACGGGTTCGGCCCGAGGCCGGGCCAGGGCGCCTTCCCCGGCTCCTTCGGCTCCCAGCCCGGCGGCCCCCACGGCATGGGCCCCGGGATGAACGGCCCCGGAACGAACGCCCCGGGGATGAACGCCCCGGGGATGAACGGCCCGGGGATGAACGGCCCCGGCACGGGCGGCCCCGGCATGGCGGGCGCTCCGGGCATGGCCGGCGCCAACGGCCCGGGCGGTGGCTTCCCCGGCAACCCCGGCATGGGCGGTCCCGGGCCCAACGGCGGCGGCCCCGTGCCCGCCGGGACGGGCGCCTTCGCCGGGATGGGGCAGGGCGGCGGCCACCCGCAGGGCGCCTTCGGCGAGCGCGGCCCGTCCGGGCAGCCGTCGCAGGGCCGTCCGCACGCCTCCGACAACCCCCTCGGCCCGCCCGCGCTGCCCCCCGGCCCCGGCACGCCGGCCCCGCAGCCGTACCTGGCCGCCGACCAGCAGTCCTCCATGCCGGAGCAGCGCCCGTACGGCCCCGGCGACACGACCGCGCCCGGCCCGCGCCCGTACATGACCGAGCCGCGCCCGAGCGACGTCTACACGCCCCAGCACTCCCAGCCGACCGAGGCGTACGGCCCCTACGGCTACCAGCAGCCGCCGCAGGGCTCGGGCGCGTTCGCGCCTCACCAGCAGGGCGACGTCTTCGAGCAGGGCGGCCGGCCGCGGCAGGCGGCGGACCCGCAGGACACGCACGTCGCCCCGCGCGGCACCGGGGCCTTCGGCTCCCCCGCCGCCCCGTTCAACCCCTCCGACGCCTTCGGCTCCCCGGACGCCTACACCACCGGCGCCCGGCAGGCACTCCCGCACCCGCTGACGGCCCCGACCCCCTACGGCGGCTCCCCGGACCAGCCCTCGGCGTACGGTCAGACGGGCCCCCAGTCGAGCCCGCTCGACCAGCCCTCGGCCTACGGCCGTCCCGGCCCGCAGGACCAGCCGTCCGGCTATGGTCAGACCGGTTCGCAGTCCAGCCCGTTGGATCAGCCGTCGGGCTATGGTCAGAGCGGTTCGCAGTCCAGCTCGCTGGACCAGCCTCCGGCCTACGGTCAGACGGGGCCGCAGTCCAGCCCGTTGGATCAGCCCGCCACCTATGGCCAGACGGGGCCGCAGGCCAGCCCGTTGGATCAGCCGTCGGGCTATGGTCAGAGCGGTTCGCAGTCCAGCCCCTTGGATCAGCCTCCGGCCTATGGCCAGACGGGGCCGCAGTCCAGCCCGTTGGATCAGCCGTCGGGCTATGGTCAGAGCGGTTCGCAGTCCAGCCCGCTGGACCAGCCTCCGGCCTACGGTCAGACCGGTCCGCAGTCCAGCCCCTTGGATCAGCCTCCGGCCTATGGCCAGACGGGGCCGCAGTCCAGCCCGTTGGACCAGCCGTCGGGCTATGGTCAGACCGGTTCGCAGTCCAGCCCGCTGGACCAGCCACCGGCCTATGGTCAGACCGGTCCGCAGGCCAGCCCCTTGGACCAGCCCGCCACCTATGGCCAGACGGGCCCGCAGTCCAGCCCGCTGGACCAGGGCTCTCCCTACGGGCAGGCGGCGCAGCCGGGCGCGTACGGGCAGGGCTCGGCGGGGCAGGGCACCGACCCGTACGGCACCGGGTACGCGTCCGGGGAGTTCACCCGCCACTCCGAGCCGTCGGCGATGTACGCCGAGGCCGCCGACCCCCGCATGCAGCAGATCGCGCAGGCCTACCAGCAGGCGCAGAACTACAAGCAGGCCCAGAGCCCCGGCGGCCAGGCCCCCGACGAGCACGGCGGCGCCGGGGACGCGCAGGGGTACACGACGCAGCCCGGGAGCACCCCCGGCTACGGCGGCCCGTTCGGCCACCCCCAGGAGCCGGTCGAGCCCGCGGGTTACCCGCGCACCCCGCAGGACGCGGGTCCCTACCAGACGGGCCAGGAGCGGCCGTACCAGCCCGCCCAGGAGCCGTACCGCCCGGCACCCGAGCCGTCGTCCTACCAGGGGGCTCCTCAGGACCAGCCCTACCAGGGGGTTCAGGACCAGCCCTACCAGGCCGGCTCCGAGCAGCGTCAGTACCAGCCCCCGGCCGGGCCCGGCTGGGAGGAGCCGCCGGCCGACAGGACGGTGCGTTTCGACCCCAAGGCCTACCAGCGGGACCCGCTGAACGCGCCGATGCCGCCGCCCGCCCCGGCGGCGGGTCCCGACCCCGCCGGCCCCCCCTCCGACCCCGCGGCGACGACCGATCCGCAGGGCCGCAGGGACGAGCCGATCGACCCGACGGCCATCTACGCGCCCGACAGGTCCGCCCAGGTAAGGGCGGAGGAAAGCGGCGGTAGAGATCAGACAGCGTCTGGTCTTGATCAGGGAAGGCCCTGGTACGGTTCCGACCGCTGAGGGCACTGATCATCGAGGGCGACGGAGGACGCTGGTTCTCCGCCGGGCGGCATGTGTGAGGGGCCGCATATTTCGCCTGAGCCCGTATACCGGGGTGAGCTGGTCTTTCCCCGGATACCGTCATGCCGCTTGACGCCACATGCGGCACACGCGTGTAATTACAACTGTGTTGTTACGCCTTTCACAGTGTGGGTATTGCGGAAGGTGTTCAAAAGGGGGGCTCCGTTGCGGGGCGGGCGTGCGATCAGCAGGAGGTGTGCAGTGACCGATCTGGTCATGGCACAGATGCTCGGCGCGGAAGAGCTGGGATGGCAAGAGCGTGCGCTGTGCGCGCAGACCGACCCGGAGGCGTTTTTTCCAGAGAAGGGCGGGTCCACGCGAGAGGCGAAGAAGGTGTGCCGGTCCTGCGAGGTGCGGGCCGAATGCCTGGAGTACGCGTTGCAGCACGATGAACGGTTCGGCATCTGGGGGGGACTGTCCGAGAGGGAACGCCGGCGCATCAAGCGAGAGGCCGGCTGAGAGACCATGACGCGGGCCGCGGCCGGGGGGCCGCGAGCCGGCGAGCGGACGGCGTGACGCCCGCGCCGTCCGACGCAGCGGATTGCCAGAGTGCCTGACCCGGTATGCCGGGGGTGCCGTATCGTGATCGGCGCACAGCCACACGAGCCCCTTAGGACACCACCTCCGTGCACCCGCCGCCCCCGTCCGTCACAGCGATCGTCGTCGCCCACGATGGCGCACGGTGGTTGAGGGAGACGCTGCAGGGCGTCCTGCGCCAGACCCGGCCGCTCGACCGCGTGGTCGGGGTCGACAACGGCAGCCGCGACGGGTGCGCCGCGATCCTCACCGAGGCGTTCGGCGCCGGCAACGTCCTCACCCTTCCCCGTTCGACCGGGTTCGGCGAGGCGGTCGCGGCGGTGCTCGACCGGCTGCCGCGCACCGGCGGGCAGGAGTGGATCTGGCTCCTGCACGACGACTGCGCGCCCCATCCGCAGGCGCTTGAGGCGCTGCTGTGGACGGCCGCCTCCGACGAGAAGGCGGCGATCCTCGGCCCCAAGCTGCGCGACTGGCTCGACCGGCGGCTGCTGCTGGAGGCCGGGGTCACGGTCGACCGGTCGGGGCGGCGTGACACCGGGCTGGAGGCCAGGGAGTACGACCAGGGCCAGCACGACGGCGTGCGGCAGGTGCTCTCGGTGTCCACCGCCGGCATGCTGATCCGCCGCGACGTGTGGGACCTTCTCGGCGGGCTGGACGCCGGCCTGCCCCTGTTCCGCGACGACCTCGACCTGTGCTGGCGTGCCACGGCCGCCGGCTACCGCGTGCTGAACGTCACCGACGCGGTGGCCTGGCACGCCGAGGCCGCCGCCCGCCGCCGCCGGCGCCTCACCGCCAGCACCGACCACCCGCGCCGGCTCGACCGCCGCAACGCGATCTTCGTGGTCATGGCGAACCTGCCGTTCCGGTCGCTTCTGTGGTCGGTCGTGCGCAACACCTTCGCCTCGCTGTTCCGCACCGTCCTGCTGCTGCTCGCCAAGCAACCGGCGAACGCGCTGGACGAGATCGTCGCGCTGGCCTCGGTGCTCGGCTCCCCCCGCAGGCTCATGGCCGCGCGCAAAGCGCGCAGGCAGGGCAGGAAAGAGGGCTACCCGGAGGTCGTCAAGCTGTTCACGCCCCGGGGCATGGCCTACCGGCGGCTGGCCGACATGGTGCAGAGCTTCCTGTCGGGCGCGGGGCCGATCGACTCCGCCGGGCGGCACCACGCGGTCATCCCCGAGGCCTCCCGGGACGACGGCGAGGAGCTGCTCACCGACGCCGGGCTCATGCAGCGTTTCTTCGGCAACCCGGGTGTTCTGCTGGTCCTCGCCCTGACCGCCGTCACGCTGGCCGCCGAACGCTCGCTGGTCTACGGCGGCGTGCTCGGCGGCGGCGCGCTCGTCCCCGTGGTGGGCGGCGCGTCCGACCTGTGGAACCTGTACACCTCGGGCTACCACGCGGCGGGGCTGGGGTCGGGCGGGTGGGCGCCCCCGTACGTGGCGGTGCTCGCCGTCCTCTCGACGATCTTCCTGGGCAAGACGTGGCTGGCCGTCTCGGTGCTGCTGCTCGGCTGCGTCCCGCTGGCGGGCCTGTCCGCCTATGTGGCCACCCGCTCGATGATCTCCCAGCCGCTCGCGCGCGCCCTGCTCGCGGCCTCCTACGCCCTGCTTCCCGTGGCCACGGGGGCGGTCGCCGCCGGGCGGCTCGGCACGGCCGTCGTCTTCGTCCTGCTGCCCGCCTACGCCGCCTTCGCCGCGAGGGTGTTCACCGCCGAACGGCGGCGGGCCCGCCGTGCCGCGTGGGCGCTGGGGCTGCTGCTCACGGTCGGCACGGCGTTCGTCCCCCTGGTGTACGTGCTGGTCGCGGCGCTCGGCGGTCTCGCCGCGCTGTCGTTCGCCGGGGTGCGGCGCGGCGTGGGCGTCTCGCTGGGCATCGCCATGGCGGTGCCGCTCGTGCTGCTGTTCCCCTGGCTGGCCCAGCTCGCGGCCGACCCCGGTCGCGTCCTGCTGGAGGCCGGGCTGCACCGGCCGTCGCTGGCCGACCCGCGGCTGGCGGCCGATTCCCTGCTGACGCTCAACCCCGGCGGGCCCGGCGTGCCGCCGGTGTGGGCGACCGCCGGCCTGATCGCCGCCGCGCTCGCCGCGCTGCTGTTCCGCAGGCACCAGATGGTGGTCGTCACGGGGTGGGGCGTCGCGGTCTTCGGCGTGCTGGTCGCCATCGTGGTCAGCCGCGTCCCGGTGGACGGCGTCGCCGCCTGGCCGGGTGTGCCGCTGGCGTTCGCGGCCATCGGCCTGATGGTGGCCGCCGCGATCACCGGCCACCGCGTCGTCGAGCTGCACCGCGCCGGCGGCGCGCGAAGGGCCGGCGCCCTGCTCATGGTGCTGGTGGCCTGCGCGACGCCGCTCGCCGCCGCGGGCCTGTGGATCAACGAGGGCGTGCCCGGCCCGCTCCGGCGCGGCACCCCCGAGGTGGTCTCGGAGTTCGCGACCGCCAACTCCACCCGCGGCGAGAGCACGCTGCTGCTCCGCTCCACCCGCGACGGCAGGCTCTCGTTCACCCTGGTGCGCGGCCGCACGCCCTTGATCGGCGAGACCGAGCTTCCGGTGGCCGCCGCCGCGCGCGAGCGGCTGTCCGCCGTCGTCGCCGGGGTCGCGTCCGGCCGTGGCGGCGACGACGCCCTCACCCTGGCCGCCTTCGGCGTCCGCTTCATCTCCGTGCCCGGCCCGGTCGACCCCGTCGTGCGCCGCGCGCTCGACTCCGACCCCGCCCTCGCGCGGGTGAGCCTGTCGGCGACCTCCGGGCTGTGGCGCATGGCCCGCCCCCTGGGGCGTGCCTTCCTGCTCGAACCCGACGGCCGCAGGACCCCGGTCGAGCCGGTCCGGGCCGGGGACGGCGCGCTCACCTTCGCCGTGCCCGCCGGCGCGGTGAAGCGCACGCTGGTCCTGGCGGAGCCCGCCGGAGCCTGGGCCGCCGCCGTCGGCGACTCCGCCCTGGCCGCCGTCACCGTGGACGGCTGGGCTCAGGGGTTCGAGATGCCGCCCACCGGCGGCCGGGTCACCGTGGCCTACGACACCTTCTGGCACGGCCTCTGGTTGTGGGCCCAGCTCGGCCTCGTCGTCCTGGCGGCCGTCTTCGCCTCCCCGGGCGCCCGGGCGCCCGAGGCCGCCGAGGAGTACGCCGAGGCCCCGGCCGAGGCCGACAAGGAGGAGGTGCCGGTCTGATGAAGGGCGCCGGCGCGGTGAAGGCCGTGGTCGAGAGCCGGTTCGGGTTCCTGGTGCTGGTGCTGACGGCGCTGGGGGCGCTCTTCGGGGTCGCCACCGTCACCCGTCCGGCGGTCGCCACCCCGGTCGCGGTGACGCCCGCCAGGGTGGCGGTCGAGTCGGTCACCACCGTGTGTCCCGAGCCCGGCGGCGCCCGGGTCAGCGCGCTCACCCCGCCGGGCGGCCGCGGGAAGGGCCTGGCGACGGTCGCCGAGGTCGGCGCGGCCCCCGAGGCCGGCGCGCCGGCGGCCTCGGCGCCCGACCGGCCCGGGCTGCTGTGGCAGCGCGAGGTGCCCGCCAAGTCGGCCCCGCTGGAGATCTCCGGCACCGGGGCCATGGCCTCGGGCCTGGAGGCCTCCCAGACCACCAGGAACGCGGGCGGCAAGGTCCGCGGGCTGGCGGGGGTGCGCTGCGCGGAGCCCGGAGCGCAGGCGTGGTTCATCGGCCCCGGCCCCGCGGCCGGCGCCGACGTCACCCTGCACCTGGCCAACGCCGACACCGCCCAGGCCGTCCTGGAGATCGTCGTCTACTCCGGCGAGGGGCCCGTGGTCAGCGAGTCCGGCAGCGGGCTCGTGCTCAAGCCCGGCGAGCACCGCGTCGTCCGGCTGCGCGACCTCGCCCCCTCGCCCCTGGTGATGGCCGTCGAGGTCCGCACGAGCAGCGGCCGGGTGGCCGCCGCCGCGCGGGTGGTGCTGGAGAAGGGCAAGGGCGCCGACTGGCTCCCCGCCGCCGCCGCGCCCGCGACCACCGTCGTCGTGCCCGGCATCCCCGGGGGCGGCGGCCTGCGCGAGCTGTACGTCAGCGCCCCGGGCGAGGCCGACACCGTGGTGCGGGTCAAGGCGCTGACCGCCGACGGCTTCTACGCCATGAAGAACCGCGAGACGCTGGAGGTGCCCGCGGGGTCCACCGCCTCGCTCGACCTGTCGACCGGCATCGGCGGCCAGCCTTCGGCCGTCGTGCTCACCTCGGACGTCCCCATCGTGGCCGGCCTGACGGCGACCGGCACCGGCACCCGGCAGGACATCGCGTTCACCGCCGGGGCCGGGCCCATCGACGTCGGCAGCGTCGTCGCCGACAACCGCGGCGGCAAGGACGTCTCGTCGCGCCTCATCCTCTCGGCCCCGGCCGCGGCGGCCCGGGTGCGCGTGCAGGCCCTGCCCCGGCGCGGGGCCGCGCCGCCGCCGGTCGACGTGGCGATCCCCGCCGCCCGCACCGAGGAGGTCGAGCTCGACGCCCCCGGCGGGCGAGGCGACTTCGGGGTGGTCGTGCTGCCCCTGCCGGGCTCGGGCCCCGTCTACGGCGGCCGGGTGCTCGACGAGCGCACCGGCGACGGGCTCATGCTGACCGCCCAGCCCCTGGGGCCGGCCCGCACGTACGCCGTCGTGCGCCCCGCCGTGGAGTCGCCGGCCGCCGTGCTGCCCTAGCGGCCGATCAGTGGCGGTCGTCGTAGCCGGGGTCGACGGTCTCGGGCGACAGGCCCAGCAGGGTCGCCACCTGCTCCACGACCACGTCGTGCACCAGGGCGCCGAGGGTGTCGCGGTCGCGGGCCCTGGCCTCCAGGGGGCGGCGGTAGACGACGACGATGGCGGGGGAGCCGTCCTCGGCCGGCTGCACGCGGCCGAACGGGATGGGGTCGGACGACAGGCGGCCGGGGCCGTCGAGCAGCTCGTCCACCGGGGGGACGTCCTCCACCGCGAACTCGACCGAGGACAGCTGGCCGCTCCACTTGGGCTTGAGACGGTCGACGGCGTCGAGCACGAAGTCGTCGAACCTCTCGCTGCGGGAGCGGGCGATGGGCACGTGCGACGGGGCCAGCGGACCACGCATGCCGCGGCCGTGCCGGTCGCGGCGCCGCGGGCCGTTGGGGCGGGGCTTGCCGCCGGGGGCCGTACTCACACGGCAAGCCTAGATCGTGCTTCTCCGCTCCCGCACCGCCTCCCGTGGCCGGCGGCCGGACAGATGGTGAGCCTCACCGGTCAAGCGGCGTCCGGGCTGGGGGGCGAGGCCCGTCCCCGCACGGCACGTGTCCGAATTGTGGCGACACGCTCGTTAAGAGGACCGGGGTGGTGGCAATGTGAACGCGGACCGGATACGGTCCCTCCGTGAGCCCCGTCCGCAGCTGTTCCCGTACCGCCTGCAGGCAGCCTGCCGTCTTCACACTCACGTACGTCTACGCCGACTCGACCGCAGTGCTCGGACCGCTGGCGACGTACGTCGAACCACACTGCTACGACCTGTGCGCGGACCATGCGGAGCGGCTCACCGCGCCCCGTGGGTGGGAGGTCGTCCGGCTGCCTTCGGAGCCGGGCCAGCCCACCAGCGACGACCTCGAAGCGCTCGCCAACGCCGTCCGCGAGGCCGCGAGGCCCGCCAAGGCCTCCGGCGAGCCGGTCGGCCAGGGCGTCGAGGTGGGGCGCCGCGGGCACCTGCGCGTCCTGCGGTCCGCCCAGCAGAACCTGGAGCGGTGACCGCCCTTCCCGAAGGCCCGATCCACCGGCTCACGCGACCGCTCCGGGGCTTCGGACGCATCGCCGCGATCTTGTGAAGGGGCGCGAGGGAACACAGTAGGCTCGTGGGCGGACAGAACACCGACGTAGGGGCGGAGCGGTAGTGGGCGACCTCGCCACCATCTTCAAGGCGTACGACATCCGCGGTCTCGTCCCGGCCCAGCTCGACGAGGACGTCGCCGCGGCGGTGGGCGCCGCGTTCGTCGAGGTGGTCTCCGCCGAGGCCGTGGTGATCGCCCGCGACATGCGCGCGTCGTCCGGCCCGCTCGCCGCCGCCTTCGCCCGCGGCGCCACCGCCCGCGGCGCCGACGTCGTCGACACCGGCCTCGGCTCCACCGACCTGCTGTACTACGCCAGCGGCAGCCTGGGGCTGCCGGGCGTGATGTTCACGGCCAGCCACAACCCGGCGGGATACAACGGCATGAAGCTGTGCCGCGCGGGCGCCGTGCCGGTGGGCTCCGACACCGGGCTCACCCTCGTGCGCGACCGCGCCGCCGAGATCCTCGCCGCGGGCGGCCCCGGCGGCCCCGGCTCCGGGGAGGTCGTCGAGCGCGACCTTCTCGCCGGGTACGCCGCCCACCTGCGCAAGCTGGTCGACCTGTCGGGCATCAGGCCGCTGCGCGTGGTGGTCGACGCCGGCAACGGCATGGGCGGGCACACCGTCCCCTCGGTGTTCGACGGGCTGCCGCTGGAGGTCGTGCCGCTGTACTTCGAGCTCGACGGCACCTTCCCCAACCACGACGCCAACCCGCTGGAGCCGGCGAACCTGCGCGACCTGCAGAAGGCCGTGCTCGACAAGGGGGCCGACCTCGGCCTGGCCTTCGACGGCGACGCCGACCGCTGCTGGGTGGTCGACGAGCGGGGCGAGTCCGTGCCGCCTTCGGCGATCACCGCGCTGGTGGCGGTGCGGGAGCTGGCGCGCCACCCGGGGGCCACGGTGATCCACAACCTGATCACCTCCCGGGCGGTGCCCGAGATCATCGCTGAGCACGGCGGGGTGCCGGTGCGCACCAGGGTGGGGCACTCCTACATCAAGGCCGACATGGCCCGCACCGGCGCGGTCTTCGGCGGGGAGCACTCCGCGCACTACTACTTCCGCGACTTCTGGTTCGCCGACTCCGGCATGCTCGCCGCGCTGCACGTGCTGGCGGCCCTCGGCGAGCAGGATCGCGCGCTGTCCGCGCTGCTGGAGCGCTACTCCCGCTACCGGGCCTCCGGCGAGATCAACAGCACCGTCGGCGACCAGGGGGCCGCGCTGGCGCGGGTCCGCGCCGCCTACTCCGGCCGCGACGGCGTCACCCTGGACGACCTCGACGGGCTCACCGTCCTTGGCCCCGGCTGGTGGTTCAACCTTCGTCCGTCCAACACCGAGCCGCTCCTCCGGCTGAACGCCGAGGCGGCCGACGAACAGCAGATGGCGGCGGTCCGCGACGGGGTGCTCGCCATCGTGAGGAGTTGACCGTGAAGATCGACGAATGGCTGCTCGACATCCTGGCCTGCCCCGCGTGCAAGTCGCCGCTGAGCGCCGTGCCCGAGAGCGACGAGCTCGCCTGCACCTCGCAGACCTGCGGGCTGGTCTACCCCGTCCGCGACGACATCCCGGTGCTCCTGGTCGACGAGGCGCGCAAGGCGTGACCGCGTTCGAGCCCGACCGGCTGGACGACGCCGCCTACCTGACCCAGGCCGATCCCTCCGGCATGCTGCACGCGGTGGCGACCTCCGGCGCCCAGGTGCGCGCGTCACACCGCACCACGCTTGAGGCCGGCGTCCCGCTGTCCGGCGAGAGCCGGCCCCGGGCGCTGGTGGTCGCGGGCATGGGCGGCTCGGCCCTCGCGGGCGACATGCTGGCCGCCGTGTGCGGCGCGGGCGTCCCGATTCCCATCGTCACCGTGCGCTCCTACCGGCTGCCCGGCTGGGTGGGGGCCGCCGACATGGTCGTCGCGGTGTCGTCGTCCGGCGCCACCGAGGAGACCCTGGCGCTGGCCCTGGAGGCCGCGCGCCGGGGCTGCCGGCTGGCGACCATCGGCCGCGCGGGCTCGCCGCTGGCGGCGATCGCCGAGCAGGCGTCCGCGCCGCACCTGGCCGTCGTCCCGGTCGCCGGGGCGGTCGGCCGTCCCCGTGCCAACCTGTGGGCGGTGACGATGCCGCTGCTCGCCGTCGCCTCGGCGCTGGGGCTGGCCGAGGTGGGCTCGGAGGTGGTGGAGGCCACGGCCGGTCGCCTGGACGAGATCGCGCACCGCTGCCGCCCGTCGAGCGAGTCGTTCATCAACCCGGGCAAGACGCTGGCCATCGAGGTCGCCGGCACGATCCCGATGATCTGGGGGTCCTCGCCGCTGGCGGCGGTCGCCGCGCACCGGTTCGCCTCCGAAATCCACAAGAGCGCGAAATATCCTGCTATTTGGGGTGAGATCCCGGAGGCGGCGCACGGCCAGGCGGTGGCCTTCGACGGGCCCCTCGCCGAGCGTGACATCTTCGGCGACTCCGCCGCGCTGTCGCTGCGGCTGTTCGTGCTGCGCGACCTGGAGGAGCATCCCCAGGCCGGCAAGTCGCGCACGACGGCGGTGCGCATCGCGACCGACCGCGGGGTGCCGGTCAGCGAGATCGCCGCCGAGGGGGAGCACCCGCTGGAGCGGCTGGCGTCGCTGGTGGGCCTCGCCGACTACGCCGGCGTCTACCTCGCCCTGGGCTCGGGCGTCGACCCGGTGCCGGTGAGCCCGATCACGGAACTGAAGGCCAGAATTTCCCAATAGGATCTGCACACCGCATTACGGTCGGTGGCGGGCACGTCTAACGGATGGGTGGATACAGAAGGTGAGCGCGAGCGGCGGTACCAAGGCCATCCTCGCGGCGCTGATCGCCAACATGGCGATCGCGGTGGCGAAGTTCGTGGCGTTCCTCTTCACGGGCTCCTCCTCCATGATCGCCGAGTCGGTCCACTCCGTGGCCGACTCGGGCAACCAGGCGCTGCTCCTGCTCGGCGGCAAGAAGGCGCAGCGGCGCGCCAGCCGCGAGCACCCCTTCGGCTACGGCCGGGAACGATACTTCTACGCCTTCGTGGTGGCCGTCGTGCTGTTCACGATCGGCGCGGTCTTCTCGCTGTACGAGGGCTACCACAAGCTCACCCACCCGGAGAAGCTCCAGTCGCCCGGCTGGGCCTTCGGCGTGCTGACCTTCGCGATCATCGCCGAGATCTTCTCCTTCCGCACGGCTATCAAGGAGTCCCAGGCCGTCAAGGGCGACGCGTCGTGGGTGCAGTTCATCCGGCGCTCCAAGGCTCCGGAGCTGCCGGTGGTGCTTCTGGAGGACCTCGGCGCGCTGCTGGGCCTGGTCTTCGCGCTCTTCGGCGTCACCATGGCGGTGATCACCGGCGACGGCGTGTGGGACGGCGTGGGCACCGTCATGATCGGTGTGCTGCTGGCGATCATCGCGGTGATCCTCGCCCTGGAGACCAAGTCGCTGCTGATCGGCGAGAGCGCGGACCCCGAGATGGAGACCAGGATCCGGGAGGCGCTGGAGAACTCCCCGGAGGTCACCAAGGTCATCCACATGCGCACCCTGCACCTCGGCCCCGAGGAGCTGCTGGTAGCCGCCAAGATCGCCGTCGAGCACGACGACACCGCGGCGGAGGTCGCCCGGGGCATCGACGAGGCCGAGCGGCGCGTCCGCGAGGCCGTGCCCATCGCCCGGGTCATCTACCTGGAGCCCGACCTCTACCACCCCGGCCACGTGAGCACCGCTCCCGCCGCCGCGGGCCACCCGGAGTAGACGCCTCGGAGTAGACGCCTGTCCCGGGCCCGCCGCCTCGCCGCGGCGGGCCCGTGTGGTCTCGCCCGCCCCGTGTACCGGGTGAACGGGTGGCGGCATGCCGAGAGCGGGGGAATGCTCCGGCAAGCAGGGCTTACGTACCAAAAGTGGCTTGTGGCCGTATTGCGGTAATTAACATGATCGCCTCCTCGGGGAAACCGGGCCGACTCCGCGTCGCAAAATCATGACGACGTCCTGATCACACCCCCCGCCCGTGGAGGACGCCATCGACACCCGCACGCACGGCCGCCTGTTCACCCCCCGGCGCCGCGCCGCAGCCCTGGCCCTCGCGCTCGCCGCCGTGGCCGGAGCCTCATCCCCCGCCGCGGGTGCCGCCCTCACCGGCACCCGCGCCGCCGACCGGTCCGTCGACGTCGACCTGGAGAACGCGACCGTCGCCGAGCTCGACCGGCTCATGGACGCCCGCAAGCTCACCAGCACCTCGCTGACGGCGGCCTACATCACCCGGATCAAGGCGCTCAACACCTCGGGCCCCGGCCTGAACGCGGTGCGCGCCCTCAACCCCGCCGCGATGCGCGAGGCCGCCGCGGCGGACGCGGCACGGCGCGGCCGGGGCCCGCACGGCTCCCTGCTGGGCATCCCGGTCATCGTCAAGGACAACATCGACGTCAAGGGCATGCCGACCACCGCGGGGTCGGTGGCGCTGGCCGACTCCTACCCCAAGGCGGACGCCCCGCTGGTCACCGGGCTGCGCAAGGCGGGGGCGGTGATCCTCGGCAAGGCCAACCTCACCGAGTTCGCCAACTACCTGACCAACGGCATGCCCAGCGGGTACAGCTCACTCGGCGGCCAGGTGCTGAACGCGTACGACACCAGCCAGACGCCCAGCGGGTCCAGCTCGGGCTCGGGCGTCGCGGCCTCGATCGGCTTCGCCGCCCTGACCATCGGCACCGAGACCTCCGGGTCGATCCTCAGCCCGGCCTACGCCAACTCGGTCGTCGGCATCAAGCCCACGGTCGGCCTGGTCAGCCGCACCGGGATCATCCCCATCGCGGCCAGCCAGGACACCGCCGGCCCGATGACGCGCACGGTGGCCGACGCCGCGGCCGAGCTGACCGCCATCACCGGCGTCGACCCCGAGGACCCCGCGACCGCGGCCAACCCGCTGGCCGGGCACGACTTCACCAAGGACCTGTCGGCCGACGCCCTGCGGGGCGCGCGGATCGGCGTCGTGGCGAGCCAGGTGCCGGCCGAGGGCACCGACAACCGCACCCTGTGGGACGCGGCCGTCGCCGCGCTGCGCGCCCGCGGGGCCACGCTGGTCGACGTGACGCTCGACACCTCCGGGCCGAGCTCGACCGTGCTGAGCTACGAGTTCAAGCGCGACCTGAACGCCTACCTGGCGCGGCTGCCGAGGAACGCCCCGATGAAGACGATCGACGACATCGTGGCCTACAACCAGGCGCACGCCCGCGAGGCGCTGAAGTTCGGCCAGACCAACGCGCTTGCCTCGCAGGCCAAGGACATCAGCCCGGGCAGCGCCGACACGGCGAGGTACCAGGCCGACCGCGCGGCCGACCTGGCGGCCAGCAAGGACCGCCTGGATGCCGTCATCCAGGCCAACGACCTGGGCGCGCTGCTCTTCGCCAACAGCGGCAGCGCGGGGATCGGCGCGCGCGCCGGGTACCCGTCCATCAACGTGCCGGCCGGCTACCAGGCCGCCAACCGCCGGCCGTTCAGCATCGCCTTCCTCGGCCGGGCGTGGACCGAGCCGGCGCTCATCGGCTACGCCTACGCCTACGAGCAGGCGACCAAGCTCCGCCGGCCCCCTTCGGAGATCAACCCCGCCCCGTACCGCTGCACCATCGCGGCGGCTCCCGGCCCGCGGCGCTCCTACGACTCCTGCGCTCCCTGACCGAGGCGCCCCGGACGGCGTCCGACGCCCGTCCGGGGCGGCCGTGACCGCCCCTTAGACCACCCCGGTCCACGACCCCGCGGTCCCCAGACGATCGCCCGGCGGCGCGGAGCCTTCTTCACGAGGGCTCCGCGCCGCCGTCGTCTCGCACGGGGTGGACGGCGGCGGCTCGCACGCCCGGGCAGGGCCGCCGGCGTCGCGTGTGCCGCCGCCGGACGGCCACGCCGGGGAGGCCGCCGCCGGCGGCTCAGCGGCCCTGGCGGAGCAGCCGCAGCGCCTTCTCCTGCTCGAAGTCCAGCGCCCGGCGGGGGGCGTGGATGCGGCCGATGCGCAGGCCCAGGTCGCGTATCGCCTGGGCGACGGCCGGTTCGCTGAGCACGCGCAGCGCGAACGCCAGCTCCGCGGGGGAGACGTCGAACCGCCGCTCGAGCTCCATGGCCTGGCCGACGGCGGCGAGCTCCTCGGGGCCGAACCGCCGGTGCGAGCCCTTGTCGCGGGTCGGCGGCAGCAGGCCGAGCGCCTCGCGGTACCGGAGCATCCGGGGGGACATTCCCAGGCGTTTCGCCGCCTCTGTGATGCGCATGGCTCCAATTCTTACATTCTCGCGTCAGGTTTCCGAGGTCTGGGGTGTGTTTACGGGGACGCGGCTCGTAAACTCGCAATGACGCACTGACCGGGTTGAGGGGAATACACGCATGGACTTCAAGGTCGCCGACCTTGCGCTGGCCGACTTCGGCCGCAAGGAGATCCAGCTGGCCGAGCACGAGATGCCGGGCCTGATGGCGATCCGCCGCGAGTACGCACAGGCGCAGCCGCTCAGCGGTGCCAGGATCATGGGCTCGCTCCACATGACCATCCAGACCGCCGTGCTGATCGAGACGCTGGTGGCGCTGGGTGCCGACGTGCGGTGGGTGAGCTGCAACATCTTCTCCACCCAGGACCACGCGGCCGCGGCCGTGGTCGTGGGCGCCGAGGGCACCGTCGACGCGCCAAAGGGCGTGCCGGTGTTCGCGTGGAAGGGCGAGACCCTGGAGGAGTACTGGTGGTGCACCGAGCAGGCCCTCATGTGGCCTGACGGCGGCGGCCCCAACATGATCCTCGACGACGGCGGCGACGCCACCCTGCTCGTCCACAAGGGCGCCGAGTACGAGAAGGCCGGCGCCGTCCCCACGGCCTCCGCGGACGACCCCGAGGAGTGGGGGATCATCCTCGACCTCCTGCGCCGCACCGTCTCCTCCGAGGGCAGGTGGACCACCGTGGCGCAGGCCATCAAGGGCGTCACCGAGGAGACCACCACCGGCGTGCACCGTCTGTACGAGATGTTCAAGAGCGGCACGCTGCTCTTCCCGGCGATCAACGTCAACGACTCGGTCACCAAGTCGAAGTTCGACAACAAGTACGGCTGCCGCCACAGCGTGATCGACGGGCTCAACCGCGCCACCGACGTCCTCATCGGCGGCAAGGTGGCCGTGGTCGCCGGCTACGGCGACGTCGGCAAGGGCTGCGCCGACGCGCTCCGCGGCCAGGGCGCCCGCGTGATCGTCACCGAGATCGACCCCATCTGCGCGCTGCAGGCCGCGATGGACGGCTTCCAGGTGACCACGCTGGAGGAGGTCGTCGGCACCGCCGACATCTTCGTGACCACCACCGGCAACTACGACATCATCACGGCCGACCACATGAGCCGGATGAAGCACCAGGCGATCGTCTCCAACATCGGCCACTTCGACAACGAGATCGACATGGCCGGCCTGGCGAAGATCCCGGGCATCGTGAAGGAGGAGGTCAAGCCGCAGGTCCACACCTGGACCTTCCCCGACGGCCACTCCATCATCGTGCTGGCCGAGGGCCGGCTCATGAACCTCGGCTGCGCCACCGGCCACCCGAGCTTCGTGATGTCCAACTCCTTCACCAACCAGGTGATCGCGCAGATCGAGCTGTTCACCAAGACCGAGCAGTACCCCGTCGGCGTGTACGTGCTGCCCAAGCACCTCGACGAGAAGGTCGCGCGCCTGCACCTCGACGCCCTGGGCGTCAAGCTCACCAAGCTGAGCAAGGCGCAGGCCGAGTACATCGGCGTGGACATCGAGGGCCCCTACAAGCCCGACCACTACCGGTACTGATCGACCGGCCGGCTCATCCCGGCCACCGCCCGGCCCCTCGGGGCCGGGCGGTGCGACCGGGCCCGAGGTCCCCGCGCGGCTCGCGCGGGGACCTTTCGCCACATGGGGGAGAACGTGAATATCGCGGACGCGCCGCTCGCCGACGCCGGCGAACGGCGGATCGACTGGGCGATGCGCTCCATGCCCGTCCTGCGGGCGATCGGGGCACGCTTCGGGGACACCCGCCCGCTCGCCGGGCTGCGGATAGCCGCGTGCCTCCACGTCACCGCGGAGACCGCGGTGTTCGTCGGCGCGCTCCGCGCGGGCGGGGCCGAGCTGGCCCTGGCGGCGTCCAACCCGCTGTCCACCCAGAACGACGTGGCCGCCGCGCTGCGCGCGTACGGGGTCGAGGTGCACGCCCGGGCCGGGGTCGACCGCGACACCTACTACCGGCACATCCACCAGGCCCTCGACATCTCACCCGACATCGTGCTCGACGACGGCTGCGACCTGGTGAACATCCTGCACACCGAGCGGGTGGAGCTGCTCGACAAGGTCTCGGGCGGCTGCGAGGAGACCACCACCGGCATCATCCGGCTCAGGCAGATGGCGGCCGAGCAGGCGCTGCGCTTCCCGGTGGTGGCGGTCAACGACACCCGCACCAAGCGGATGTTCGACAACAGGTACGGCACCGGCCAGTCCACGCTCGACGGCGTCATGCGCGCCACCAACACGCTGCTGGCCGGGCGCACGGTGGTCGTGGCCGGGTTCGGCTACTGCGGGCGCGGGGTGGCCGAGCGGGCCAAGGGCCAGGGCTCCCGGGTGATCGTCACCGAGATCGACCCCGTGAAGGCGCTCGACGCCAGCCTGCAGGGCTACGAGGTGCGGCCGATGGCCGAGGCGGCGCCCGACGGCGACCTGTTCATCACCGTCACCGGCAACCGCGACGTCATCCGGGGCGAGCACCTCGCCGAGATGAAGGACGGCGCCATCCTGGCCAACGCCGGGCACTTCGACATCGAGATCGACGTGCGCGCGCTGGAGGGCATGGCCCGCACCGTCAACGTCGGTGTGCGGCCGCACACCGACGAGTACGTCCTGCCCGACGGCAGGCGCCTGCTGCTGCTGGCCGAGGGCCGCCTGGTCAACCTGACGGCCGCCGAGGGGCATCCCGCGGCCGTCATGGACATGTCGTTCTCCGCCCAGGCCCTCGCCGTGGCGTGGCTGGCCGAGGAGCGCACGCGGCTGGAGCCCGGGGTGTACGACGTGCCGGGGGAGATCGACGCGGAGGTGGCGCGGCTCAAGCTCGCCGCCGCCGGCATCGGCATCGACACGCTCACCGGGGTGCAGGCCGACTACCTGAGATCGTGGCGCTTCGGCTCCTGAGCCCCTCGCCGGGCCGGGGCGGTCGCGACTCCGCTTCAAGCGGGAACGTCGGAGGCCTCGCGGGGTGGGTATGGCCGCCGCGACCTCTCCCGAACGCGTCGGCCATACCCGTTCCCACGTAGCGGACCAATGCCCCAGAGGTCCGCTGAACGCCACGTGCCCGGCATTATTCGATGTATGCCTACGCTTGCCCGAAAATCTACGCGGGAGCGGTGAATCCGCCTGGCGTCGGCCGCGCCGTCCCGGAAGGCCCGGCCAGGGCGGGCGGCGGCAGCGGCACGGCGGGGCCGGTCGGCGGCGGCGGCAGCGGCACCGGGGGGCCGGCGGGCGGAGGCGGCTGCACGCCGACCGGGGGCCACGAGGGGGCCGGACGGCCGCCGTCGTGTCCCGAGCCGGGCCAGGGAGCCCCGGCGGGCCCGTAGGCGTGGCCCGGGAAGCCCCCGGCGGGCCCGTGGGCGTAACCCGGGAAGCCCCCGGCGGGGCCGTAGGCGTAGCCCGGGAAGCCTCCGGCGGGGCCGTAGGCGTAGCCCGGGAAGCCGCCGGCGTGGCCGGCGGGCGGCGTGCCGTAGCGGGCGGAGCTCTGCGCCATCTGGCGGGCCAGCCGCACCTCGGTGCGGCGGCGGCGCTCGGCCAGGACGGCCGCGAGGTAGGCGTACGCGGGCGCGTGCGGCGGGGGCGGCGGCGAGACGAAGGACGCGAACTGGGCGGCGATGCGCGCGCCCATCTCGTCGCGCACCATCGGGGAGAGCTGATGCCAGCGCGACAGGTACTGCCTGGCGGTGGCGGCGAGCTCCTCGGGCAGCCGCGAGAGCTCCAGCGTGCCGGCCCAGGCCGCGAGCGGCGGCGGCATCTGGGGCGGCGGGTCCTGCCGGGGCGCCCGCTCGGAGATCACGATGGTGCCGGCGAAGACGTCGCCGAGCCGCTTGCCCTGCTCGGAGATGAGCGAGCTGATCAGCGCGGGAGCGCCGAAGAGCAGCCAGAACTCGATCAGCCCGGCCAGGCCGCGGAACAGCGCCTGCCGGAACCGCTCGGGCCCGCCGTCGTCGCCGACCACCCGCAGCCCGAGCGCCAGCTTGCCGACGCTGCGCCCGCGGCTCAGCGTCTCGACGATCACCGGGTAGCCAAGGAGCACCAGGGCGATCATGAGGATGGACAGCGCGGCCGTCACCGCCTGCTCGGTGACCGGCGCCAGCATGCCCAGCAGCATGGTGACGCCGATGACGGCCAGCCCCTGGAGGGCGATGTCGATCGCGAGCGCCAGGGCGCGGCTCGGAAGCTGGGCGACCCGCACCTCGACAACAACGGCCTCGCCGGTGACGACATCGGACACGCCCCCACCCTATCCGCCGGGCCAATAGGCTTCATGCGTGGACATCGACGCGTTCGTCACCGCGCACAAGCCGACGTGGGACCGGCTCGACACGCTGGTACGGCGCCGCGGCTCGCTCAGCGGGCCCGAGGTCGACGAGCTGGTCGAGCTGTACCAGCGCACCGCGACCCACCTGTCCATCGTCAGGTCCGGGTCCGACCGGCTCCTGGTCGGGCGGCTCTCGGCGCTGGTCGCCCGGGCGCGCTCGGCCGTGACCGGCGCGCACACCCCCGCCTGGCGGGAGTTCGCCCGGTTCTTCATGGTCTCGTTCCCCGTGGTGGCCTACCGCGCCCGGTGGTGGTGGGCCGGCACCGCCGCCGCCTTCGTGCTGGTCTCCGTGGTCCTCGGGGCCTGGGTGGCGCGCAACCCCGACGTCCAGGCCGCCATGGCGAGCCCCGCCGAGATCAAGCAGCTCGTCGACCACGACTTCGCCGACTACTACTCCGAGCACCCCGCGGCCGCCTTCGCCGGCCAGGTGTGGATCAACAACGCCTGGGTGTCCCTGCAGGTGATCGCGATGTCCGTCCTCCTAGGCATCCCGATCCCGTGGGTCCTGTGGCAGAACGCCGCCAATGTGGGCGTCACCGGCGGCCTCATGGCCTCCCGCGACCGCCTCGACATCTTCTTCGGCCTCCTCACCCCGCACGGCCTGCTGGAGCTCACCGCCGTCTTCCTCGCCGCCGCCGTCGGGATGCGGCTGGGCTGGACGGTCATCGACCCCGGCCCGAGGAAGCGCGCCGAGGCGCTCGCCGAGCAGGGCCGGGCGGTCGTCGCCGTCGCCCTGGGCCTGGTGGTCGTCCTGCTGGTGTCCGGCCTGATCGAGGCGCTGGTGACGCCGTCCCCGCTGCCCACGTGGGCGCGCATCGCCATCGGCGTCGCCGCCGAGGCCGCGTTCCTGGCCTACGTCGTCTTCTTCGGCCGCCGAGCCCTGCGGGCCGGCGAGTCCGGCGACGTCGAACGCCCGCCGGACGTCGCCCCCTCCACGTAGCGCAGGGCGCGGGCGGCGTCCGGGCCTCGCCCCTCCGCTCAGCGCAGGAAGCGGGCGGCGGCCGGGTCTCGCCCCTCCGCTTCGCGTAGGAGGCGGGCGGCGGCCGGGCCTCGCCCCTCCGCTCAGCGCAGGAAGCGGGCGGCGATCGGCGCGGCCACGGTGCCGCCGCTGCCGCCGTTCTGGACGAAGACGGCGAAGGCCAGGGAGCCCCGGTAGCCGATGAACCAGGCGTGGGCCGCGGCGCCGGCGACCTCCGCCGTGCCGGTCTTGCCCGCGGTGCCCGAGGGGAGGCCCGCCCGCGCGGCGGTGCCGTCGGAGACCACGGCGCCCATCATCGCGCGCAGGCCGGAGGCCACGCCCTCGTCCAGCGGCACCCTCGGCGGGGCGTCTGAGGCGTCCGTCATGACGGCCGGCTTCCAGACGCCGCTCGCGACCGCCGCGGCGACCTCCGCCATGCACAGCGGGCTGGCCTGCGCCGAGTTCTGGCCGATGGCGTCGGCGCCCAGCTCGTTCAGGTCCGAAGGCGGCCGGATGCGGCAGAAGCTCAGCCCCGGCTTCTCGCGGAACCCGAACCGCTCGGCCGCCTCGGCGCTCAGGCGGCCGTCGCGCAGCCGCTCGTAGGCCTGCCGGACGAAGGTGGTGTTGCAGGAGAGCGCGAACGCCCTGGACAGCGTCACGGTGCCGTGGTCGGCACCGCCGTCGTTGGTGAAGCTCCTGGCGCCGGGGATGGTGTAGGAGGCCGGGCAGCCGACCGGCGTCTGCGGGGTCAGGCCGCCGCGGAGCAGCGCGGCGGCCGTCACGACCTTGAACGCCGACCCGGGCGGGTACAGCCCGCGGAAGGCCTGCTTTCCGCCCAGCGTGTCGGCCACCGCGCGCACCTCGCCGCTGGCGATGTCGAGGGCGACGAGAGCGGCGGGACGCTGGACGCCCTCAAGCGCGCGGTCGGCGGCGGCCTGCGCCCGGCGGGAGATCGTGGTCCTGGTGCCCGAGGCGGGCGGTTCCGGGGTGGACAGCAGCACACGGCCCGACGGCGACTCCTCCAGCACCAGGCGCGGGTGGGTCGTCGAGACGCTGCTGAAGTAGTCGCGCGCCTTGCTGTCCGCCGGGAACGGCTCGCCCTCGCGGGTCAGCGTGCCCGCGCGCCGCACCTGCGTCTCCTTGAGCCGCAGCCTCGCGCCGTCCTTCAGGGACGGGTGCATCGTCTCGGGCGTCCACAGCACGGCCCAGGTTCCGTCGCGCCGGGCCAGGCGCAGGGTCGAGGAGAACGGCCACCGCCCCAGCCCGGTCACCTCCCTGACGCCCTCGAACGGCACCTCGGCGGCGTCCTCACCCTCCCGGCGCGGCGGGCCGGGGGCCAGGAACAGCGAGGAGATCCGCAGGTCGGCGTCGAACCGCCGGTGCCGCTCGGTGAAGTCGGACGGGGCGTCGGCGACCAGGGCCACCATGGTGGCGAGGTCGCCCCCCTGCCAGGCGGAGAAGTAGCGGTCGGCCGTCGCCTCGGGGGTGTCCGGCGGCGGCGGCGTCGGGGACGGCGTGGGCGTCGGGGACGGCGCAGCGGCGGACGGCGTCGCCCCGGCCTCCGTGCGCGACCGGTTCGCTGGCTCGGCCGCGCCGCCCGGCGCGGGGGAGGTCATCACCGCGTAGACCCCGAAGGCGATGATCGCCACCACCGCCGCGACCATCACCAGGGGCCACCGATCTCGCATGCCGTCAGCTCCAGCCGGTGCGCGGGGGGACACAGGGGCGAGACGATGCTAGGGCCCGCCCCCTCCCGCCGCCAGATCACCCCGGCGGCTCACGGCGCCCCCGGTGGGGCGCCGGGGCGAGACGACGCCGGGCCCCGTTTCCGTCCGCCCATCGGATCACCGGCGGCTCACGGCGCCCCCCGCGGGGTACCGGGGCCGGACGATGCCGGGCCCGTTTCCGTCCGCCCATCGGGTCACCGGGCGGCTTATGGCGCGGCCGGGTGGGGTATCGGGGCGAGACGATGCCGGGCCTGTTCCCGTCCGCCCATCGGGTCACCGGGCGGCTTATGGCGCGGCCGGGTGGGGTATCGGGGCGAGACGATGCCGGGCCCGTTCTGTCCGCCCGCCGGATCAGCCCGGCGGCTCACGGCGCCTCCGGCGGGGTGCCGGGGGCGCCGGGGTCACAGGCGGCCGGCGGCCTTCAGGGCCAGGTAGGCGTCGGCCAGCGCGGGCGCCAGGTCGTCGGGGGTGGCGTCCACGACCTCGCACCCGTGGCGGCGCAGCCGCGCGGTGAGGCGGGCGCGCTCCCCGCGCAGGTGCTCGGCCGCCGCCGCGTCGTACACCAGCTCGGCCGTGCCACGGCCCGCCGCCATCTCGGCGACGCGCGGATCGGCGACCGAGGCGACCAGCACGAGGTGGCGGGCGGCGAGCTGCGGCAGCACCGGAAGCAGGCCCTCGTCCATGGCCGCCGCGTTCAGGTCGGTGAGCAGGACGACCAGGCACCGCCGCCTGGCCCGGGCGAGGACGGCCGCCACCATGCTCGCGGAGTCGGCCTCGACGAGCTCGGCCTCGATCGGCGCCATCACGTTCACCAGCGCCGACAGCGAGTCGGTGCGCGAGCCGCCCGACATCCACGCCCGCACGACGCGGTCGTGCGCGAGGAAGTCGACGCGGTCGCCGGCGCGGCTGGCGAGCGCGGCCAGCAGGAGCGCGGCGTCCATCGACCAGTCGAGGCGCGGCCATCCGGCGCCGCCGGGACCGCTCGCCCGCGACAGCGGCGAGGTGCCGACCCGGCCCGCGGCGGTGCGCCCGGTGTCGAGCACGATGAGCACGCGCCGGTCGCGCTCGGGCCGCCAGGTGCGCACGACCACGTCGGCGCGGCGCGCCGTGGCCCGCCAGTCGATCGAGCGCACGTCGTCCCCGACGACGTACTCGCGCAGGGAGTCGAACTCGGTGCCCTGCCCGCGCACCAGCGCCGGGTGCTGCCCTTCCAGCTCGCGGAGCTTGGACAGCTTGGCCGGAAGGTGCTTGCGGCTGAGGAACGGCGGCAGCACCCGCACGCTCCACGGCACGCTGTGCGACCCCTGGCGGGCGGCGACGCCGAGCGGGCCCACCGAGCGCACGGTGACCGTGACGGCCTCGCGGTCGCCGCGCCGGGTGGGCGTGAGCGTCGTGACCAGGCGGCGGCGCTCGCCCGCCGGGACGTCGAGGCGCTGGTGCCGGGGGGCGGCGCCCGCCGACGGCGGCCAGGCGTCGCGCAGCGTGCCGCGCACGCGCCTGCGCCCGGGGTTCTCCACGACCAGCTCGACCGCGACCGGCTCGCCCAGCCGCACGAGCCGCTCACCGGCGCGACGGAAGCGCAGCGGCCGGACCCCTCCGGCGAACAGCAGGTCGACCGCGACCAGCGCGCCCACCAGCAGCAGCAGGCCCAGCACGGCGTACAGGGGTCGCGGCGCGAACAGCACGCCGACGGCCCCCAGCGCGGCGATCAGCCCGGCGCGGCCGGTGAGTGCCATCAGCGGGGGACCGGGACCGAGGCGAGCACGCCGTCGAGCACGCCGTCGGCGGTCGCCCCCTCCAGCTCCGCCTCGGGACGGAGCTGGACGCGGTGCCGCAGCGCCGGCTTCGCCAGCGCCTTGACGTCGTCCGGCGTGACATAGGAACGGCCCGACAGCCACGCCCAGGCGCGGGACGCCGCCAGCAGCGCGGTGGCGCCACGCGGCGAGACGCCGAGCTGCAGGGACGGGGAGAGCCGGGTGGCCCGGGCGAGGTCGACGATGTACCCGAGCACCTCGGGGGCCACGTGGAGCTTGGCGACCTCCGCCCGCCCGGCCGCGAGGTCGGCCGCCGACGCGACCTGCTTGACGTGCGACAGGTCCTTGGGGTCGAAGCCCAGCGCGTGGCGTTCGAGCACCGCGATCTCCTGGTCGCGGGGCGGCAGCGGCACCGTGAGCTTCAGCAGGAACCGGTCGAGCTGCGCCTCGGGGAGCTGGTAGGTGCCCTCGTACTCGATGGGGTTCTGGGTGGCGACCACCACGAAGGGGTCGGGCAGCTTCCTGGGCAGGCCCTCGACGCTGACCTGGCGCTCCTCCATCGCCTCCAGCAGCGCGGCCTGCGTCTTCGGCGGCGTGCGGTTGATCTCGTCGGCGAGCAGCAGGTTCGCGAAGATCGGCCCCTCGCGGAAGGCGAACTCCGCCGTCTTGGCGTCGTACACCAGCGAGCCGGTGACGTCGCCCGGCATGAGGTCGGGGGTGAACTGCACGCGCTTGAAGTCCATCGACAGGGTCGCCGACAGGGTGCGCACGAGCAGCGTCTTGGCCACGCCGGGGACGCCTTCCAGCAGCACGTGCCCCCGGCACAGCAAGGCGATCACCAGGCCGGTCACGACGGCGTCCTGCCCGACCACGGCCTTGCCGACCTCGGCGCGCAGCGCCCCGAGAGCGTCCCTGGCCAGGGCGCCCTCGCGCGATTCTGCCGGGGCCGGGGCCGGGGCCGGGGACGCGGGTGCTGCGGGGGACGGCGCCTGCGGCCAGGAGTGACCCGGCGATCCGCTCAACGGGCCTCCGGGCGGAGGTGTGGTCACGGCTCTCGTGCCTGCCTTTCCAAGGTGTCGAGGTGGCCCGCCAAGGCCACGAGCCCGGCGTCGTCGGACGGCACCGGGCCGTACATCACTGAACCGACCCACCGGGGATCCTGCCCCGTCCGGAGGGCGGTCGCGGCGACGATCTCCTGCGGGGTGGCGTCCGCCGCCAGCCCCAGCCGCGGGGTGAGCCGCGCCACGCTCGCCGCCCGCAGCGCCGCGGCGGCGCGGTCGCGGGCGCGCCGGGCGCGGTACAGGCGGCCCCGCCCCTCGACGGTCTCGGCCGCGCGGACGACGACGGGCAGCCGCTCGACCACCACGGGGCCGAGGCGGCGTCCGCGCCAGAACGCCACCAGCAGCAGCGCGACGACGAGCTGCGCCACCGCCCACGGCACGCCCGCGGGGATCAGGTCGGCGGCGGAGGCGCGGCCGGAGCCGGGGGCCGGCCTCTCGCGCTCCGGCGGCACGAGCCAGATCAGGACGGGCCTGGCGCCGGCGAGGTTGATCGCCAGCGCGGCGTTGCCGTCCTCGGGCAGCCGCTGGTTGGTCATGAAGGCGCCGTTGCCGAGCACGGTCACGGTGGGCCCGGAGGTGGTGCGCACGAGGCTCGGGCCCTCGTCGGAGGGGTAGCAGCCGACGCCGCCGGCGCCCGCGGTGAAGGTGGCGCCGCCGATGTGCGCGCTGCCGGCTCGGGCGGCGGCGGGCAGGTCGCAGGCGGGCTCGCGGGAGCGCACCGCCACCTGGCTCCTGACGGCGACTCCGGGGGCCAGGGTGGTCAACCCGATCACCGGGCCGACGAGCAGCCGGTCGGCGCGGGTGCGCGCGAGCCGGGCGGCGTCGGCGGAGCTCAGGGTCACCGTGTTGGGCACCAGGAGCTGGGCGCCGGGGCCGTCGAGCCGGAGGGCGTCGTCGACGGTGGTCACGCGTTCCACGCGCACGCCCCGCTGCCGCAGGATCTCGGCGAGCGCCTTGCTCCCGCTCAGCGTCGCGTCGGCGGGGTCGAGGCGCCGGCCCTCGGTGGAGGTGCCGGTGACCAGCGCGGTCAGCACGGCCACCACGACCACCAGCACGCCGATGACCACGCCTCCCCGGGCGCCGCGCCAGATGCTCCCGGCGGTCGGCGAGGTGGAGGTCGCCTCGGCGCGCGTTTCCGTGGCCGGGGCCGTCTCGGGGGCGGTCACGGCGGCCATCACGACCTCCCCTCGGAACCGGCGGAACCGGACCCCGCGTCACCCTCGGAGGGAGGCGGCGGCGAGCCTGCGGGCGGATCGTCCACGGACGGCGTGCCGGTCGAGCCGGAGCGCGGCTCGCCCGCCTCACCGGCCGGGGTCGGCAAGCCCCACGGCGAGGAGGCACTGGTCGTGGAGGAGTCGGTGTCCTCGGGGAGGCGCTCACCTCGCGGTTGCTCGCCGGCGGCCGGGGTCGGCGGGTCCCACGCGGGGGAGGCGCCGGTCGCGGGGGAGCCGGTGCCGGCCATGGCCATGGCCGGCTTGGCGGCGCGCAGGGCCTCGTCGAGGTCGGCCATGGTGCGGTAGGACTCCGCGCTTCCCGGTGCCTGGCCGTAGGTGACGTCGTCGAAGAGGCGGGCCGCGGCCACCAGCCTCGGGCCGAACGCGGGCAGCTCACGCCCGGCCGCGCCGGCCAGTTCCGCGGCCGTCCTGCCGGGGTGGGGCGCGACGACGGCGCGGTCCTCCAGGTCGCGGGCGATGGCGCGCAGGCGCTCCCTGATGGCCTCGGGCCAGCGGGACTCCGCGGCCAGGCGCTCCGCCAGGGCCCGGTGCTCGGCGGCGGTGCGCTGCCCGGCGCCGAACATGCTCTCGGCGGCGGCCCTGCGGCTCCGCGTGGCCCTTCTCGCGTGGACGGCGAGCAGGATGGCCAGCGCGACGAGCACGACGATCACGACCGCCAGGGCCAGGACGCCGCCCGGCACGCCGCCGGGGGCTCTGTCCACCAGACCGTCGATGAACTCGCCGATGAGCCTGACCACCCGCTCGAACAGCGACTCCTGCTGGTACTGGGGCTTGATCAGCTCCTGGACCGCCGCGCGCCGCGCCTCGTCGCGTCCGATGTCGTCGAGGAGCGTGCCGGCGAGCGTGAGGGCGGTCACGGCGCTCCGGCGGGGCCGGGAGGCCGCATGCCCTGCGCGCCCGCGGCGTGTGACGGGTGCCAGAGGTCGTCGGCGGCCGACGACACCCAGCCCTGGTGCCGCTGCTGCATCGCGGCGGTCTGCAGGACCAGGTCGAAGGCCTCGGCGCGCATCCGCCTGTCGGTGTAGAGCAGGCCGTTGACCCCCGCCTGCACCGGGTAGGTGATCATGGCGCTGAGGATGCCCCCGATGGTGAACAGCACGGTGGTCAGCACCGCGGTGGCGAGGCCGCCCTCGCCGCCGATGGACACGACCACGGTGACGATGTTGACCGGCACCGACAGGATGCCGCCCAGCATCGTCGCGATGAGCTGGGTCAGGAGCAGGATGCCGAGCACGCGCCAGAAGCTGCCGTCGACCAGCCGCCACGATCTGCGCATGGCGTCGACGACGCCGCGGCCCTCCAGCACGACCGCGGGCGAGGCGAGGGCGAAGCGGGCGGTGACCACCAGCACGTAGGCGACGCAGAGCAGGGCGAGCAGCACCCCGACGGTCACGATGGTGCCCCCGCTCGCGCCGGCCGCGGCGACCGCGACCACCACGACGACGGCGACGGCCGGCGGCGCGAGCGCGATCAGGCCGGTCAGCAGCGCCAGGCCGAACAGCGCGGGCAGCCGCGACCGGGTGAGCCGCCAGGCCTCGCCGATCGAGATGCGGCCGCCGAAGACCGCCCGCCCCAGCACTCGGGTGAGCAGCCCGGTGAGCATGGTGACCAGGAAGAACTGGATGATCAGCGAGAGCACGCTGCCGCCGAGCTGCGCGGCCAGCCCGCCGAGGGGGAGCTCGGCGTCCGAGCCGGACGGCGAGGGGTCGGCCAGCGCCCCGCCGAGCGAGGTGTAGTAGATGCCCTGGCCGACGGCGAGCGGCAGCGTGCCGATCGCGGCGGCGATCGCCGACAGCCCCAGCGTCGCCTTCGGATTGGAGCGGATGAGCTTGATGGTGCCGTCGAGGATGTCGCCCAGGCCCAGCGGGCGCAGCGGGATGATGCCCGGGCGCGGCGCCTGCGGCGGCGGCCGGAAGCCGTACGGGCCGGGGGAGTAGGCGCCCTGCGGCCCGCCGCCGTACGGAGGCGCCTGCCCCGGAGCCCCGTAGCCGGGCCCCTGGCCGGGCGGCGCGTAGGGCGGCCCCTGGCCCGGCGCGCCGTAGGGCGGCCCCTGGCCGGGCGGTCCGTAGCCGGGCCCCTGGCCCGGGGGTGCGTAGGGCGGTGCGTCGCCGGACGCGCCGTAGCCCGGCCCATGGCCGGGCGGCGCGTAGGGATGGGCCTGGCCGGGCGGGCCGTACGGGCCCTGCGGGGGGCCGGACGGCGGCGGAGGCTGGTCCGGGTGGTACGGCGGCCGACCCCGGCCGTCCCCGGGGTATGGCGGGGAGTCTCCGGGGCCGGCGCCCTGGCCGGGGCCGGGCCCGGGCCGGCCGTCGCCCGGGGCGGTCCACGGCGTCGCGCCCTGCCCGGAGTACGGCGGGGGCTGGTTCTCCGCCCATGCGGGGGGCTTGCTGGACGCGGAGCCGGGACCGTCTGACATATCCCAATCCTGGCACGGCGCACCGGTCCCCGTGGCGGCCCGTCACCGGATCGACGCGGTGAGGACCGAGCGGACACGCCGTACATGGCGCAGACTTGGGGGAGGACGGCACCAGACCGGCGGCGCGCCACGCGACAGGCCCATCCGGCCAGATCATTGGCGGGTTCCGTAACGTGCGCCTAAAATTCGGCTTTCAGTAGGGCTATTGACCGATCGTTTATCACCCAGCGATGACTCACAGGTAGCCTTCGGTCGGCCGTACGGCTTTTTCGCCTCAAACTCCCACACCAGTGTGCAGAACGAATGAGGGGCCCATGAAAGGACGCGTGCTTGTCGTCGACGACGACGCCGCTCTCGCCGAGATGCTCGGCATCGTCCTTCGGGGCGAGGGCTTCGAGCCCTCGTTCGTATCCGACGGGGACAAGGCGCTCGACGCGTTCCGCGACACCAGGCCCGATCTGGTGCTCCTCGACCTGATGCTCCCGGGAGCCGACGGCATCGACGTCTGCCGCCGCATCAGGGCCGAGTCGGGCGTGCCGATCGTGATGCTGACCGCCAAGAGCGACACGATCGACGTCGTGCTCGGCCTGGAGTCCGGGGCCGACGACTACATCGTCAAGCCCTTCAAGCCGAAGGAGCTGGTGGCGCGGGTGCGGGCGCGGCTGCGCCGCACCGACGAGCCGACGCCGGAGGTCCTGCAGATCGGCGACATCACCATCGACGTCGCCGGCCACTCGGTGAAGCGGGCGGACGAGACCGTCAACCTCACCCCGCTGGAGTTCGACCTGCTGGTCGCGCTGGCTCGCAAGCCGCGCCAGGTCTTCACCCGCGAGGTGCTGCTCGAACAGGTGTGGGGATACCGCCACGCGGCCGACACACGCCTGGTCAACGTGCACGTGCAGCGGCTCCGCGCCAAGATCGAGAAGGACCCCGAGCACCCCGAGATCGTGGTCACCGTCCGCGGCGTCGGCTACAAGGCCGGCCCGGCCTAGGCGGCCGGCCCCGTCCCTGGCCCCCATGGCCCCGCAGACCTCTTCCGCCGCCGCCCGCGCCGCCCCCGGGCCCAGGCCGAAGAAGAAGACCCGGCGGACCCCGCGCCAGATCGCGCGCGGGGTGCGCAGGCGGGCCCGGCGCGCCGCCGGGCGGTTGCGCCGGGGGTGGCGGCGCTCCCTCCAGCTCAGGGTCGTCACCAGCACGCTGGTGATCTCCATGACCGTCGTCGCGGTGCTCGGCTTCTTCCTCATGCAGATGATCGACACCGCCGTGCTGGACGGCCGGTTCGACTCCGCCACCGCCGAGGCCCAGGCCAACGTGGCGACCGTGGCGAGCTTCATCACCAACCAGCCGCCGGTGAACCAGCCCTCGGGGACGGCGGAGAACGGCGAGCCCGACACCGCGCCCGAGAGCGCCGTCGACCGGGCGGCCGACGCCCTGGCCAAGCGCGCCGACCTGCGCTACAGCGTGATCATCTTGAACGCCGACAAGGTCGGTGAGGACCGCGGCACCGACGACGTCGCCCCCAAGAGCGTCACCCGCAAGCTCCGCGAGAAGGTGCGCGAGACGCAGGACCCTCCCCAGGCGCAGTACACCCCGGTCTACTACGCGGGCCGGCCCAACCCGGTGCCCGCGCTGGCCATCGGCTCCCTGGTGCCCACCGTCTACGGCGACTACGAGGTCTACCACTTCTTCCCGCTCGAAGACGACGTGAACACGCTGTCGCAGGTGCAGCAGTGGCTGGTCGTCGTGGGCGCCGCGCTGGTGCTGCTCCTGGCGGCCGTGGCCTCGCTGGTCACCCGGCAGGTCGTCATTCCGGTCCGGCTGACGCGGCAGGCCGCCGAGCGCCTGGCCGCGGGGAAGCTGGAGGAGCGGCTGCGCATCCGCGGCGAGGACGACCTCGCCCGGCTCGCGGTCTCGTTCAACGAGATGGCCTCCAACCTCGCCCTGAAGATCCACCAGCTCGAAGAGCTGTCGCACGTCCAGCGGCAGTTCGTCTCCGACGTCTCCCACGAGCTGCGCACGCCGTTGACCACCGTGCGCATGGCGGCCGACCTGCTGTACGAGAGCCGCGAGGACTTCGACCCCGCAGCCGCGCGGTCGGCCGAGCTCATGCAGGCCCAGCTCGAACGCTTCGAGTCGATGCTGGCCGACCTGCTGGAGATCAGCCGGTACGACGCCGGCGCCGCCACGCTGGACGTCGACTCGGTCGACATGCGCGACGTGGTGCTCAGGGCGGTCGGCGACTCCCAGCCGCTCGCCGAGCGCAAGGCCACCCGGCTCGACCTGCGGCTGCCCAACGAGCCCTGCATGGCCGAGGTCGACAGCCGCCGCGTCGAGCGCATCCTGCGCAACCTGCTGTTCAACGCCATCGAGCACGGCGAGGGGCGCGACATCGTGGTCACGCTGGGCGCCGACCGCGACTCGGTGGCCGTGGCCGTACGCGACCACGGGGTCGGGCTCAAGCCGGGGGAGGAGACCATGGTGTTCGACCGGTTCTGGCGCGCCGACCCGTCGCGGGCCCGCACCATCGGCGGCACCGGCCTCGGCCTGGCGATCTCCAGGGAGGACGCCATGCTGCACGGCGGGTGGCTCCAGGCCTGGGGCCTTCCGGGCGAGGGGTCGCAGTTCCGGCTGTCGCTGCCCCGGCAGGCCGGTTCCGAGCTGCGCGGCTCGCCGCTGCCCCTGGTGCCGCCGGAGATCGAGATACGGCGCACCTGGCGCGGCCAGGCCACCCCGGTGCTGTCTCCCGCGATCGAAGGGGGCTTCGATGGCGACTGAGGCGGCCGCCCCGGCGCCGCCCGCCGGGCCCGGCTCCCCGGCCCCCCGGCACTTCGGCGGCCCCCGGCGTTCCGTCCGCCCCCGGCACTTCGGCGGCCCCCGGCGGGCCGGGTGGGCGCGGGCGGGCCTCTGGCCGGCGACGGCCGTCCTCATGCTGGTGCTGGGACCGGCCGCCTGTTCGACGGTGCCGACCGGCGGCACCATCGTCGCCGCCCGCGGCGCCGGCGGCGACGACCCGCTCAGCCAGCCGTACGTGCGCATACTGCCCGCGCCGCCGAAACCGAACGCCTCGCCCCGGGACATCGTGACCGGCTTCCTGGCCGCCTCCGCGAGCTTCGACGACCCGTTGCGCGGCGTGGCGCGCCAGTACCTCACGGGTGAGGCGCAGCGCACCTGGAGCCCGTTCGACGCGCGGACGATCTACGACAGCACCCAGCCCGAAGGGGAGCCGCTCGGCGAGGAGCTCCAGCGCGCCCACGTCACCGTCAAGGGCACCGTGCTCGGCACCATCGACGGCGACGGTCACTACGTGGCGAGCGACGCCTCCCCCGACAGCCGGCCCGACAACGCCTTCACCCTGGTGAAGGTGGGCGGCCAGTGGCGCATCTCCGCGGCGCCGGCCGGGCTGCTGCTGTCCAACGACGACTTCAAGCGCGCCTACCGCGCCTTCGACCTGTACTTCGGCGCCGCCGGGGTGGAGGGCCTGGTAGCCGACCAGGTGCGGGTGCCCATCGACCCCAGCGTGGGCCTGGCCAAGTCGCTGGTGCGCAAGCTGCTCGACGGGCCCACCAGGCCCCTGCAGGGGGCGGTCGAGTCGGCGTTCAAGCCCGCCGACGGCAGCGTCGACGTCGACGTCAACGACGTCTTCGTGGAGGGGGACGTCGTCGTGGTCGACTTCACGTACGGCGTCGTGGAGGCGGCCCGGGCCGAGGGCGACCGCAGGGCGCTGTCCGCCCAGCTCTCCTGGACGCTCAAGCCGCTCACCGAGGCCCGGCGCATCGAGGTGCGGGTCAACGGCGAGCAGTTCCCCGGCGCCCCGTTCTTCATCGACCCCCAGGAGTACGAGCACTTCAGCCCCGACGTGCTGTCCGGCCGGCCCGGCGCCTACTTCCTGAAGGACGGCAGGCTGCACGATCTCGACAAGGAGACCGGCAACCCCGTGGTGCCCGGCGACGACGCCACCGAGGACCGGCGGTACACCGGCCTCGCGGTCTCCAACGACCTGCCGGCCAAGGTGGCGGCGCTCGACAAGGAGGCCGGCGTGTGGGTCCGCGGCGTCGCCCCGGGCAACCCGTGGCAGCGCTGGATCCAGGGCACCCGGCTGACCCAGCCCTCCTGGGACCGCTACGGGGACGTCTGGTCGGTCTCGCGCACCGGCACGCGCCGCTCCGCGGTCTTCCGCGCCCGCGACGCCTCCCGGCAGATCCAGGTGCCCGCCACCGGCCTGGAGTCCAGCGAGGTCAAGGCGTTCCGCGTCGCCAGGGACGGCGCCCGGGTGGCGGTCATCTCCGACGACGGGCACGGCGACCAGGTGCTGGTGGGCTCGATCAACAGGACCGGCGGCTGGGCGGTGCAGAACCTGCGCGCGCTGATCCCGCCCGAGGAGGGGCAGCGGATCCGCGACATCGCGTGGCAGGACGCGAGCACGCTGCTGGTGCTCACCGACAGCAAGTCCGACCGCGAGCTCACCCCGTGGTCGGTCACGCAGGGCATACGCCTGGAGACCGCCAAGGCGGCCGCCCGCATCGAGAGCATCAGCGCGGCCCCGGGCCCCGTCGCGGTGCTCGCCGGCACGGCCGGCGGCGAGGTGCTGATCTGGGACCCCAAGAAGTCCGGGTGGGTCACCCTGGTGGCCGGCGACGCGGGCTCCCCGGTCTACCCCCTCGGCTGACCACGCCCCGTCCCGTTTCTGTCGGTGGTGGGGCGCAGGGTGGACGGGTGCTGAGCGCCTGGCTCGATCTGCTGCTGCCCCCCGCCTGCGCCGGGTGCGCCCGGCCCGGCGCCGTGCTGTGCCGCGGCTGCGCCGGCGAGCTGTGCGGCGATCCCCGGCCCAGGCCGCCCGGCCACGTGCCCGGCCTGCCCGACTGCTGGTCGGCCGCCCGTTACGAGGGGGCGGCGCGCCGCGCCATCCTCGCCTACAAGGAGCGCGGGCGCACGGCGCTGGCCGCGCCGCTCGCCGCCTGCCTGGCGTCGGCACTCCTGGCGGCCCCGCGGCCGCCGGGCGCCGCGCTGGCCCTGGTGCCGGTGCCCAGCGCGCGGGCCGCGGTGCGGCGGCGCGGGCACGATCCCGTCCGGCGGCTCGCGGCGCTCGCCGTCCCGGCGCTGCGGGCGCGCGGGTGGCCGGCCGTGCTCGCGCCGGTGCTGCGGCAGCGCCGCCGGGTGCGCGACCAGGCGGGCCTGGGAGCCTCGCAGCGGGCCGAGAACCTCGCCGGGGCATTCGGGGTGGTCGGCGAGTGGGACGCCGCTCAGCGGCGCGTCTGGGGCCGGGCGCGGGCCGTCGCGGTGGTGGTCGACGACATCGTGACCACCGGCGCCACGCTGGCGGAGGCCGCCGCGGCGCTGCGTCGCGAGGGCGTCGAGGTGCCGCTCGCCGTCACCCTGGCGGCCACTCCGCGCCGGCCCGGCGGCCCCGGGCGGCGGTGGGTCATCCCGGCTTTGCCGCAACCTGTCCGGTGAGCCGGTGAAAAGTGGGCGACACGCGCGACACGCCCGGGATAGATCGAATTTCTGGTCCATCACCGAAGGTAATGAAATGGTCAAATCACGCGAACCTCACTTCGTCGGCGAGGTACCACAGCGGGGTACGGTCGCCCCTGCTCAGCGGAGGGAAGAACCCCTGGCGGGCGGGCCGCCCGCGACGGGCGGGGCCCGCCGGGAGGGCGCGCGGCACCCGCGAGGGATCACTGAAAGTGATCCTCTGGACGATCGCACGGCTGACATTCGGCCCGGCAGCGACTAGCGTCTGAGCATGGCACCCGTTCGGGTCCGTGGTTGCGCCGGACCAGTCCCCTCCAGGGGACCGGACTGGCTAGCCGATGCCAGCCGCAGGCGAAACGGCCCACGTAAGGCGACTCTTCGTCGACCGATCACGGTGCGGCTTAGAGGTAAGTCCTGCCTTCCCGAGGGGCCAGATGTCCCTCGCCAGAAGAGAAGGGCAGTAGTGGCTACAGAGCCGCGACCCTCTCAGCAGGCGGATGTGGGGACGAAGACCAGGTCGGCCGGACGGGTGTCCTCCTCGCAGTCGAGACGAAGGGGGGCCTTTGAGTGGACATCATCGTCAAGGGACGGCACACCAGTGTGAGTGACCGCTTCCGTGATCATGTGACGACGAAGCTGGCCAGAATCGAGCGACTGGACAACAAGCTCATACGAGTGGACGTGGAGGTGTCCAAGCACGCGAACGTGCGGGCGACCGAAGACCGCGAGCGGGTGGAGCTCACCATCCATTCCAAAGGGCCGGCGATCCGCGCCGAGGCGTCCGCGGACGACCGGTTCGCGGCGCTGGACATCGCCCTCGGCAAGCTCGAAGGCCGGCTCCGCCGCATCGCCGACCGGCGCAAGGTCCACCACGGCAACCACGCCCCCCCATCGGTCGCCGAGCTGACCTCCCCGCTGGCCGACAGCTACGAGCCGTTGCCCGAGCCTCTCCCGGCGGAACCCCCCGAGCGCGAGAAGGCCCAGAGCGACCGGGCCGCCCACGACGGCGAGTACCCCGAGACGACGATCGTCCCGATCGAGATGGACGGCGACGGCCCCCTCGTCGTCCGCGAGAAGTTCCACAAGGCCGATCCCATGACCATCGACCAGGCATTGCTGGAGATGGAGCTCGTCGGGCACGACTTCTACCTGTTCCGCGACAAGGAGTCCGGCCACCCCAGCGTCGTGTACCGGCGTGTCGGGTACGCCTATGGCGTGCTGCGCCTGGAAGAACAGTAGCCAACGCGTTCGAAGATCCTCTCGACCACCCCGCGCGTCGGAAAGCCATGTAATGATGGCGGTTCCGACGGCGCGGGAGCGTCGCGCGGTAGGGATCGACCTACCCCGCGGCATGGCTCCCCACGAGGAGGAGGCGTGACGCAGACCGACGAAACGGCCGGCCGGTCCGGGCGTGAGGAGCCGATCCGCGTGCTGATCGTTGACGACCACGCGCTGATCCGCCGGAGCCTGGACCTCGCGCTGACCGCGGAGCCGGACATCGAGGTGGTCGGTGAGGCGAGCGACGGTCAGGAGGCGGTCGAGCTAGCCGACCGCCTCCTGCCGGACGTCGTCCTGATGGACGTGCGGATGCCCCGGCAGAGCGGAATCGAGGCGACGCGCGCCATCAAGGCGTCGGTGCCGAGCTCGCGGGTCATCATGCTCACCGTCAGCGACGAGGAGGAGGACCTCTTCGAGGCCATCAAGGCGGGCGCCACGGGCTACCTGCTGAAGGACGTCCAGATCGACGAGGTCCCCGACGCCGTCCGCGGCGTGCACGAGGGCCAGTCGCTCATCAACCCGGCGATGGCCGCCAAGCTCATCAGCGAGTTCGCCAACATGAGCCGCAAGGAGGCCGAGCGCCCCCCGCAGCTCCCGGTTCCCCGCCTGACCGAGCGCGAGATGGAGGTGCTGCGCCTGGTCGCCAAGGGCATGAACAACCGGGAGATCGCCAAGCAGCTCTTCATCTCCGAGAACACGGTCAAGAACCACGTGCGCAACATCCTGGAGAAGCTGCAGCTCCACTCGCGCATGGAGGCCGTGGTCTACGCCGTGCGCGAACGCCTGCTGGAGATCACCTGAGCCTGGCCCCGCGAGAGGCGGGGGGTCAGGCGGCGGGGGCGCGCAGCGCGGCGTCCAGCGCCGCGGCGACCTCGGGGTGGCTCAACCGCTCCACCCGGACGTCGTCGCAGCCGACCCACGCGGCGGCCTCCCGGAGCGCCTGGCCCATCGCCTCGACGGCCTCCCCGCGCACGGCGCCGCGGGGGCCCGGCTCGAAGCCGACCTGGCGGGCCACCAGCGTCGCCCCCTCACGGGCGGGGTCGAAGCGCCCGATCAGGCGGCCGCCTGCCAGCACCGGCATCGAGAAGTACCCGTGCACGCGCTTGGGCCTGGGCACGTAGGCCTCCAGGCGGTGGGTGAAGCCGAACACCCGCTCGGTGCGCGCGCGATCCCACACCAGGGAGTCGAACGGCGACAGCGGCGTGGTGCGGTGGCGCCCCCTCGGCGCGCTCTCGAGCGCCGGGGCGTCGGCCCACGCGGTGCGGGCGCTGCCGCGCCCCTCGGCCCAGCCGGCCACCCGCACCGGCACCAGGCCGGTGGAGCCGTCGAGCAGGGCCTGGTCGAGCAGGGCGGCGTGCGCCCCGCGCAGCCGGAGGAAGTCGACGAGATCGGCCCGGGTGGCCACCCCCATGGCCGCGCCCGCCACCCGCGCCAGCCGGGCCACGCACTCGGCGTCGGTCGGCTCCTGGGCCAGCAGCGGCGAGGGCACCACCCGCTCGGCGACGTCGTACACCCGCCGCCAGCCGACCCTGCGGGTGCAGACGACCTCGCCGATGTCGAGCAGGAACTCCACCGAGATCTTGACGTCCGACCAGTCCCACCAGGGGCCGCCGTTCTTGGCGCCGCCGAGCTCGGTGGTGGTGAGCGGGCCCTCGTTCCTGACCTGCTCGAGCACCTTGTCGATCGTGGCCGGCACCTCGTGCCAGCGGATGCCCCGCTCGCGGTAGGCGCGGCGGCGGAAGGCGTAGAGCGGCCAGTGGTCGATCGGCAGAACGCACGCGGCGTGGCACCAGTACTCGAAGGCCGCGGCGGGCTCACGCCAGTAGGCGTTCTCGACCGCGGCCCTGCCCACCGCGCCGGCGCGCGCGTAGGCGACCAGCTCGTGCGAGCGGGCCAGCACCGAGATGGTGTCGAGCTGGACGGCGCCGAGCCGGCGCAGCACGGCCTCGGGGCCGCCCTTGCGGGACCCGGCGCCCAGCAGGCCCTGGGCGCGCAGGATCAGCCCGCGCGCCTCGCCGGCGCTCAGTTCGATCGCGGGGGTGGGGAGACCGGTCGGCATGCCGCCGATGCTACGACCCGCCACCGACGAAACGGCGACGCAGGCGTCAGGCCAGGTCCTGGCGCTCGAACGGGGAGTGGTGCTCCTGGGCGGCCATCGTCCTCGGGGCGTCCTCGATGACGTCGGAGAAGATGTCGAAGACCAGGGCCAGCACTCCGCCGACCGCGATGACTCCGGCGCCGACCCAGAACAGGAACCAGTTCGGGCCGATCGTCAGGGCGACGCCGCCGATGGTGAAGCCCAGCAGGATCACGGTCACCGCGAGCCACGAGGACGCGCGTCCCGCGTGTGACTGCCCGCCCTGCGGCTGTGCCGGTGCGCTGTCGGCCATCCCGACTCCTTCACTCGCGTTGACTTCCTGTGCCGCCGGAGAGGCACGCCGGGGCAAAGGTTCTCGCCTCGACGTCGCACGATATACCGCGTCGCTGCCCCTTGCCGCAGGGCGTACCCGTGTAAAGCTCCCCGCGCGCCGGTGCGGTGATCCGCCGCCGCCCGACAGCGTGGTTGACGGTGGCTGTGCGGGGTGGTGAAACCGCCTACCATGGCTACGGGGAACCATGTCTCGTCCTCATTGTCCCGGCCATCGGGCCGTGGTGCATACCTGCGAGGAGCTTTACGAAAAGTGCCAGCCATTCTCGACAAGATTCTTCGCGCCGGCGAGGGCAAGGTCCTGCGTAAGCTGAAGCGGATCTCCGAGCAGGTCAACTCCATCGAGGCCGACTTCACCAGCCTCACCGACGCCGAACTGCGCGCGCTGACCGACGAGTTCAAGCAGCGCCACGCCGACGGCGAGTCCCTGGACGACCTGCTCCCGGAGGCCTTCGCCGCGGTACGCGAGGCCGCCCGGCGGGTCCTCGGCCAGCGCCACTTCGACGTCCAGATCATGGGCGGGGCCGCCCTGCACCTCGGGAACATCTCCGAGATGCGCACCGGTGAGGGCAAGACCCTCACCTGTACGCTGCCCGCCTACCTCAACGCCATCGGCGGCAAGGGCGTCCACGTCGTCACGGTCAACGACTACCTGGCCAAGCGCGACGCCGACAACATGGGCCGCGTCCACCGCTTCCTCGGGCTCGAGGTCGGCGTGATCCTGGCCAACATGCCTCCGGACGAGCGCCGCAAGCAGTACAACGCCGACATCACGTACGGCACGAACAACGAGTTCGGCTTCGACTACCTCCGCGACAACATGGCGTGGTCCCTGGAGGAGTGCGTCCAGCGGGGCCACAACTTCGCGGTCGTCGACGAGGTCGACTCCATCCTCATCGACGAGGCCCGCACCCCGCTGATCATCTCCGGCCCGGGCGAGCAGTCCGGCAAGTGGTACCAGGAGTTCTCAAAGATCGTCCCCCGCCTCCGCCGCGGCGTCGAGGGCAAGGACGGCGAGGAGAGCACCGGCGACTACATCGTCGACGAGAAGAAGCGCACCGTCGGCATCCTCGAAGCCGGCGTCGAGAAGGTCGAAGACTGGCTCGGCATCGACAACCTGTACAAGCCCGAGCACACCCATCTCGTCGGCTTCCTGAACAACGCCATCAAGGCGAAGGAGCTGTACAAGAAGGACAAGGACTACATCGTCGTCGACGGCGAGGTCTTGATCGTCGACGAGTTCACCGGCCGCGTCCTGCACGGCCGCCGGTACAACGAGGGCATGCACCAGGCCATCGAGGCCAAGGAGAGCGTGAAGATCAAGGACGAGAACCAGACTCTCGCCACGATCACCCTGCAGAACTACTTCCGCCTCTACTCCAAGCTCGCCGGCATGACCGGCACGGCCACCACCGAGGCGAACGAGTTCCACCAGACCTACAAGCTGGGCGTCATCCCGATCCCGACCAACCGGCCGATGATCCGGCGCGACCAGGCCGACGTCGTCTACAAGTCCGAGGACGCCAAGTTCAACGCCTGCGTCGTCGACATCAAGGAGCGCTACGAGCGGGGCCAGCCGGTCCTGGTCGGCACCACCTCGGTCGAGAAGTCCGAGCGGCTCGCCCGGATGCTCAAGCGCCTCGGCGTCCGCCACGAGGTGCTCAACGCCAAGAACCACGCCCGTGAGGCCACGATCATCGCCGAGGCGGGCCGCAAGCACGCCGTGACGGTCGCGACCAACATGGCCGGCCGAGGCACCGACATCATGCTCGGCGGCAACCCCGAGTTCCGCGCCGACGTCGAGCTCCAGCAGCGCGGCCTGTCGCCGTCGGAGACCCCCGACGAGTACGAGAAGGCCTGGCCCGAGGCGCTGGAGAAGGCCAAGGAGGCCGTCAAGGCCGAGCACGACGAGGTCACCGAGCTCGGCGGCCTGTACGTCCTCGGCACCGAGCGCCACGAGTCGCGGCGCATCGACAACCAGCTCCGCGGCCGGTCGGGCCGCCAGGGCGACCCGGGCGAGTCCCGGTTCTACCTGTCGCTGGAGGACGACCTCATGCGGCTGTTCAACTCCGCCCGCGTCGAGATGATCATGACGCGGCTGAACATCCCCGAGGACGTCCCGATCGAGTCGGGCATCGTCTCCAAGGCCATCGCCTCCGCCCAGCACCAGGTCGAGCAGCAGAACTTCGAGATCCGCAAGAACGTCCTCAAGTACGACGAGGTCATGAACCGCCAGCGCAAGGTGATCTACGCCGAGCGCCACAGGGTTCTGGAGGGCGCCGACCTGCACGAGCAGATCCGCACCTTCATCACCGACGTCATCGACGAGTACGTCCGCGCGGCGACCGCCGAGGGCTTCGCCGAAGAGTGGGACCTCGACAAGCTGTGGAAGGCGTTCCAGCAGCTCTACCCGGTCTCCCTCACGCTCGACGAGCTGGTCGAGCGCGAGGCGGGCGGCACCCGCGAGAACCTCACCGCCGCGCAGATCGCCGAGGCGGTGAAGGCCGACGCCCTGGCGGCGTACGCCCGTCGCGAGGAGCAGCTCGGCGCCGAGGCCACGCGTGAGCTGGAGCGGCGGGTCGTCCTGTCGGTCCTCGACCGCAAGTGGCGCGAGCACCTCTACGAGATGGACTACCTCCAGGAGGGCATCGCGCTGCGCGCCTACGCCCAGCGCGACCCGCTGATCGAGTACCAGCGGGAGGGCTTCGACATGTTCACCGCGATGCTCGACGGCATCAAGGAGGAGTCGGCCGGCTACCTGTTCAACCTCGAGGTCGAGGTGCAGGACAACCCGATCGTCGAGGAGGCCGCGCAGGACGCCGCGACCGGCGAGGTCGGCTCGATCATCTCCAAGGCGCTGCGCCGTCCGCAGCGTCCCACCGAGATGATCTACACCGCCCCCGGCGAGACCGGCGAGGTCGAGCAGACCCGGGTGCGCACCACGGCCGAGGAGCGCGCCGCCTACGGCAACGTCGAGCGCAACGCCCCCTGCCCGTGCGGCTCGGGCAAGAAGTACAAGCGCTGCCACGGCGACCCGAAGAACGTCCAGGCCTGACGCGACGCGAACCACCCGGCCCCGGCACCCGCTCAAGGGTGCCGGGGCCGTCGCGCGCCGGGCGCCTGGTCGGGGTGCCGAGGGGCGGCTGGGGCCCTTGGGGGACGGCGCCGGAGACGGGCGTTTGACCAGGGCGCCCGGCCGGGCGCCGGGCGGGCGGGCCAGGGCGCCGGGCGGGTGGTCAGGCGGTCTCGAAGTCGGTGCAGAGCCACTGGGCGCCGTGGCGCTCCAGGCGGACGGCCAGCACGCGGGTGCGCTCGCCGCAGTGCACCAGCACGCAGGCCTCCACCACGCCCTCGCGCGGCCGGTGCAGGTGGGCCCGGCCGGCCACCGGCGCCCTGCGGGTGTCGATCATGCTTCCCGCGCGCACCAGCTCGGCGTGGGCCCGCGCCGTCAGGTGCTCGGCCACGGTGGCGGGCGCCCGGCGGCCCGCCAGGACCTCGGCCATGGCCTGCCCGAGCCCGCGAAGGCTCCGCTCGTCGGGCACCGCGCCCGCGGGCCGGCCGGCCCCGCGCGCCCGGGACGGCCTGCCCGGCGGACCGGACGACACCGGGCGTCGGCGCCCGGGGTGGACGGGCGCGCCCGGGGCCGGCGGCGCGGCCGGACGCGGCCCGCGTGGGCGCTCGCCGTCGTAGGGCGGCTCGCTCGGGGGGAGGGGGCGCAGCCGGGGCAGCGGGGACGGCCGGGGGGGGACGGGGCATGGCGCACTCCGGGGATCGGCGATCGCGACGCGACTTTGAGGCCGTCACCCCGCGCGCTGATACGCCCCGCCCCAACTTGCCACCACCGGCCCCGCGGTCACGTCGGGAGACCCGTCCCAAGCCGGCTCCCCGCGCCGTCTCGGACCGGTCTCCCGGACGACCCTCCGGTCACATGGAAGGTCGTCCCTGAGGTGGCCCCTGCATGACGGCCCAGGCCGGGTCCCGGGCGGTCGCGTCGTCACGACCGGGGCTCCTGCTCGCCCGGTGGCGCTGGGGAGCGCGCCTCGGCGGCGCCGGAGGGCGTCCCGGCCGGGGCGGAGGGCTCGTCGAGGGCGGGGGGCGCCGGGGCGGCGGGTTCGCCGGAGTCCAGGTCGGGTTCGGGCTCGCGGCCCGGGGTCATGATGTTCAGCCGCTTGATGAGGAAGCTGAACACCGTGTAGTAGACCACCGCGTAGACCACGCCGATCAGCATGATCAACCCGAACCGGTCGGTGTTCGACTTGGTGGCGTTGAGCGCCGCGTCGATCGCCCCCGCCGAGAACGTGAAGCCGAGGTGCCCGTCCAGCGCCGCCACGAGCGCCATGGACAGCCCGGTCAGCAGGGCGTGGATGACCAGGAGCAGCGGCGCGACGAAGATGAACGCGAACTCGATCGGCTCGGTGATGCCGGTGAAGAAGGCCACCAGCGCCGCGCTGACCATGATGCCGCCCACGGCCGGGCGGCGCGGCGCCGGGGCGGCGCGCCAGATGGCGATGGCGGCGGCGGGCAGGCCGAACATGATGACCGGGAAGAACCCCGCCATGAACTCGCCCGACCCCGGGGCGCCGCGCAGGTAGCAGGTGAGGTCGCCCGCGAACTCCTGGCCTGCCACCACGCAGCCGGGGACCTGGAACCACACGATCGAGTTGATGAAGTGGTGCAGTCCGAGCGGGAGCAGCAGCCGGTTGACCACCCCGTAGATCCCGGCCCCGACGGTCGAGTGCTCGGCGAGCCACCGGCCGAAGCCGGTCGTCCACTCGCCGACCGGCTGCCACAGCAGCCCGAACGCCACGCCCAGCAGCAGCGCCGCGAACGCCGTCACGATCGGCACGAACCTGCGCCCGCCGAAGAACGCCAGCCAGGTCGGCAGCTTGATCCGGTGGTAGCGCTGGTACAGCAGGGCCGCCGTGAGGCCGATGACGATGCCGCCGAGCACGCCCACCGGGTTGCCCGCGGCGAGGTCGACCACCTCGGTCGTCCGGCCGTCGGGGCCGACCACCTGGTGGGCGACCCGCTGGTGGACCGCGTAGCCCGCGGCGGCGTCGAAGAACAGCAGCCGGGACACCCGGTCGAAGACCAGGTAGCCGATGAGCGCCGCGAGCGCGGTGGAGCCGTCGGAGCGGCGGGCGAAGCCGACCGCGACGCCGATCGCGAACAGCACCGGCAGGTTGTCGAAGAGCACCCCGCCCGCGCCGCCCACCACTTCGGCGATCTTGTCGAGGGTGGCGTCGTCCGTGCGCCCGAGGAGGTCGTCCTGGCCCAGCCGCAGCAGCAGCCCCGCCGCCGGCAGCGCCGCGATGGGCAGCATGAGGGAGCGGCCGATGCGCGACAGGACGGCCATGACGGCCGATCTCGCCTGCGCGCCGCCGGACCGGCGCGCGTCGGCCGAGGTGGCGTCCATCGGCTCTCCTCCAGGGGGGGTAAGGGAGGACTCAGCTAACGCCGCGTCGGGATGTCCAGCACCGTGCGGAGCTGGTACCGGTCGGCGCGGTAGGTCGAGACCCCGAACTCGACGCAGGCGCCGTCCGCGAAGGACCGGCGCTGGAGCAGCAGCACCGCGCCGCCTCGCGGCAGCTTGAGCAGGTCGGCGTCGCCGGGGTCGGCGATGCCGCCGTCGATGGTCAGCTCCCCGGCGTCCAGGACCACGCCGTGCCGCGACTCCAGCAGCGCGTACAGGGACCGGCCCGTCAGGTCGAACGACTCCAGGCCGGGCGCGAAGGACACCGGGATGTGGGCGCGCTCGATGCACAGCGGCTCCCCGTCCGCCGTGCGCAGCCGCTCGATGAAGTGCACGGCCTCGCCCGGCTGGATGCCGAGCTCGCGCGCGAGGTGGGCGCTGGCCCGGACCACCCGGCGGTCCAGGTCGCGCGAGCCCGGCTCCATGCCGCGGGCGCGCATGTCGTCGCTGAACGAGGTGAGCCGCAGCGCCATCTCGATCTTCGGCCGGGCCACGAAGGTGCCCTTGCCTGCCACGCGGTGCAGGCGGCCCTCGGAGACGAGGTGGTCGACGGCCTGGCGTACCGTCATGCGTGAGAGGCCGAAGCGCTGGCACAGCTCGCGCTCGGAGGGGATCGCCGCCCCGATCGGCAGCTCGTCGTTCTCGATGAGGTCGAGCAGGATCTCGCGGAGCTGGAAGTACTTCGGCACAGGGCTGTCGGGGTCGATCCGGGCCACCCGGTGCGCTCCTCTCGATCTCGTCGCGGCGATGGGTTATGGTTTGTGCTGGTCTAGTCCGGACTAGACCACAGGCCAGAAATGAGTGTCAACGTACGGACCGGCGACGGATCGATAACGGCCCGATCTCGCCCTCCGCAGCCGAAGGACGGGCACGGATGACGACCAAGATGCGCACCGAGATCGCCGAGCAGCCGGCCGCCCTGCGGGCCACGCTCGACGCCCTGCTCCCGCGGGTCGGCGAGGTGAAGGCGCTGGCGGGGCAGGCGCGGCAGCTCCTGTTCATCGCCCGCGGCACCTCCGACAACGCCGCCGTCTACGGCCGCTACCTCGTGGAGGCGCACGCCGGCCGGCTGTCGGCCCTGGCGGCCCCGTCCATCGCGACGACCTACAAGCGCAAGCTCGACCTCACCGGTGTGCTCGCGGTCGGCCTGTCGCAGTCGGGCCGCACCGAGGAGATCGTCCAGACCCTGGCCTGGGCCCGCGACTGCGGCGCCTCCACGGTCGCGATCACCAACGGCGGCGGGGAGTCGCCGCTGGCCCAGGTCGCCCACCTGGCGCTGTGCACCGTGGCGGGGGTCGAGGAGGCCGTCCCGGCCACCAAGACCTACACCACCCAGCTCGCGGCCCTGGCCGTGCTCGCCCTCGGGCTCGGCGCCGACGTCGACGCCGCGGACCTGCAGCGGGTGCCCGACGCCGTGGAGCGGCTGATCGCCGACCCCGGCGACCTGGAGGCCGTCGTCGAGGGGCTGGCCGACGTGTCCGGCGTGGTGGTCTCCGGCCGCGGCATGGCGTTCTCCACCGCCCTGGAGACCGCGCTCAAGCTCAAGGAGGCCTGCTACGTGCACGCCATGGGCCTGTCGTACGCCGACCTGCTGCACGGTCCGATCGCGGTGGTCGACGAGCGCACGCCCGCGCTGCTGGTGGCGGCGGGCGAGGGCCCGACCCTGCCGGGCACCGTGGCGCTGGCCCGCCGGGTGACCGGCGCCGGCGCCGCCGCGTACGGCGTGGGCGGCGGCGCCGAGCTGGCCGCCGCCTCCACCGCGGCGCTCAACGGCCCCGACCTTCCCGAGTGGGTCGCCCCGATGGGGTTGATCGTGCCCGGCCAGCTCCTGACCGAGTCGCTGGCCCGGCGCCGCGGCATCGACCCCGACTCCCCGCGCGGCCTCAACAAGGTGACACAGACCGAATAGCCTTCTGCCGTCGCCCTCGCGGGCGGGGACTAGGAGGACGTACATGTCGGCAGACGCGAACGCGATCATCGCCGGACTGGGTGGCGCGGCCAACATCATCGAGATCGAGCCGTGCATCACCCGGCTGCGCACCGAGGTCCGCGACGCCTCCAGGGTCGACCAGGCCGCCCTGCGCGCCGCCGGCGCCCACGGGGTCATGGCCGCCGGGAACGTCGTCCAGGTCGTCGTGGGGCCGGACGCCGACACCATCGCCTCGGACATCGACGACATCATCGGGTGATCCCCGCGTCGCGTGGGAGTGTCATGACCACAGTGCTCGCCCCGGTGGCGGGATCCGTCGTGGGGCTGGCGGCGGTGCCCGACCCGGTGTTCGCCGGAGGCCTGGTGGGGCCGGGGACGGCGATCGACCCGGCCAGGGGCCCGGCCGACGCGCTGGCGCCCGTCGACGGCACGATCCTGAAGATCCACCCGCACGCGTACGTGGTCGTCGGCGACGACGGCAGGGGCGTCCTGGTGCACCTGGGCGTCGACACCGTGCGCCTGCGGGGCGAGGGCTTCACCGTGCTGGCGCGCGAGGGCGAGCGCGTGCGCGCCGGGCAGCCCGTCGTCGCCTGGCACCCCGCGGGCGTCGAGGCCCGGGGCCTGTCCCCGGTGTGCGCGGTGGTCGCCCTGGACGCCCCGCCGGGAGCGGTGCGGGTGGTGGCGGCGTCCGGGCCCGTCCGGGCCGGCGAGCGGCTCCTGCGGTGGGACTGACCGGGCAGGCCGCGACGACGGGTACGACCAGGAGAGGACGGTTCCCGGCGGGTGTTCGCCCCGCCCCCGGCCCGTCGATGTCGACGGGCTGTTACCTGAGTCTGGGATTCTTTCGGTATGACCCGCTAGCCGTACTGAGGGAACCCGGGTGGTCCAGACCGCCCCGGCCGGTTCGAGGAGGACGCGTGCCCGAGCGCAAGGTGATCGTGGAGTCGGAAGTGGGCCTGCACGCCCGTCCGGCGGCGAGATTCGTGCAGACCGCCGCCAAGGCGCCCATCGACGTGACCGTCGCCAAGCCGGGCGGCACACCGGTGAACGCCAAGAGCATCCTTTCCATCCTGGCGCTCGACGTCAGGCACGGGGAGGCCATCGTCATCCACGCCGACGGCGACGGCGCCGAGCAGCTTCTGGACGAGCTGGCCGCCATCGTCTCGACGTCCTGATCCCTACGGAGCCGCCATGGAAGTCCTGACCGGAGCCGGGGTGAGCCCCGGCGCGGGGTACGGCCCCGCCTACTTGCTGCGCGCCGACGTCCCGGAGCCCGCCGCGGGCTCGCGGCACGGCGGCGACCCCGTCGGGGAGGTCGCCCGGGTGGAGGCCGCCGTGGAGCGGGTGGCCGCCGACCTGGAGGAGCGGGGGGAGACGGCCGGCGGCGAGGCGCGGGACGTCCTCGGGGCCCAGGCGCTCATGGCGAGGGATCCCGCCCTCGCGAGCGAGGTGGCCGACCTGATCGCGGCCGGCACGTCCGGCGAGCGCGCCGTGTACGAGGCCTTCATGCGGTACCGCGACACGCTCGCCCAGGCGGCGGGCTACCTCGCCGAGCGCGTCGCCGACCTGGACGACGTCCGCGACCGTGTGATCGCCGAGCTGCTGGGCCTGCCGTCCCCGGGTCTTCCCGGCGACGCGTCCGAGCCGTACGTGCTGGTGGCGCGCGACCTCGCGCCCGCCGACACCGCGCTGCTCACCAAGGAGGTCGTCGCCGCCTTCGTCACCGAGCAGGGCGGCCCCACCAGCCACACCGCGATCATCGCGCGCGCGCTCGGCGTCCCGGCCGTCGTCGCCTGCGCGGGCGCCACCATCATCGTGAACGGCACGCCCGTGCTGGTCGACGGTACCACCGGCATGGTGGCGCTCGTCCCCTCCGAGGAGGAGGTCAGCGCGGCCCTGCGGTCGGCACGCGACCGCGAGTCCGTGCTCACCTCGGCGACCGGCCCCGGCGCCACCGCCGACGGGCACCCGGTGGCCCTGCTGGCCAACGTCGGCGGGCCCGGCGACCTGGCGGACGCGGTGAGCCGCGGCGCCGAGGGGGTGGGGCTGTACCGCACCGAGTTCCTCTTCCTGGACCGCGGGCAGGGGCCCTCGGAGGAGGAGCAGGAGGCGGCCTACCGCGAGGTCCTGGAGGCGTTCCCGGGCCGCCCGGTGGTGGTGCGGGTGCTGGACTCCGGCGCCGACAAGCCGCTCGGCTTCCTGCCGCCCACCGCCGAGCAGCCCAACCCCGCGCTGGGGGAGCGCGGCATCCGGGTGTTCCGCACGTTCACCGACGTCATGGTGGGCCAGCTCCGGGCGCTCGCCCGCGCCGCCGAGGGCACCGAGGCGCGGCTCCAGGTCATGGCGCCCATGGTGGCGACCGCCGCAGAGGCCCGATGGTTCGCCGACGCCTGCCGCGCCGCGGGCCTCCCGTCGGCGGGCGTCATGATCGAGATCCCCGCCGCCGCCCTGCGGGCCGGCGAGCTGGCCGCCGAGGCCGACTTCTTCTCGATCGGCACCAACGACCTCGCCCAGTACGCCTTCGCCGCCGACCGCCAGCTAGGCGCGCTGACCGAGTTCCAGGACCCGTGGCAGCCGGTCCTGCTCGACCTGGTGGCCATGACCGCCGCCGCCGACGTCCCCTGCGGCGTCTGCGGCGAGGCAGGCTCCGACCCCGCCATGGCCTGCGTGCTGGTGGGCCTCGGCGTCGACTCCCTGTCGATGGGCGCCCCGGCCCTGCCATGGGTGCGCGCGGCCCTGGCCCGCCACACCCTGGCCCAGTGCAGGGCGGCCGCCACCGCCGCCCGGGCCGCGACGACCGCCGAGGAGGCGCGCGCCGCCGCGCGCGAGCACCTTCCGGGGCTGGCCGACCTGGCATTGTGACCAAGGCGGCGTCCCGTGGGGGCCCTGTGACGGGCGGGGCGCCGCTACCGTGAAGTCCATGGGTGGACGTGTACGCGCGGCGGCGCTGCTGGTGATCGCGACCGTGACGGCCGGCTGCGCCGGCACTCCGCCGGAGCCGCCCCCGGCCGCCCCCACCCGGGCCGCGCCCCCCGCGTCCTCTCCACCGGCCACCCCCGCCGCGTCCCCGTCGCCCTCGGCGAGCGCGCCCGCGCCCGCCGAGGCCCTGCTCGCCGGGATGAGCCTCGCCGAGAAGGTCGGCCAGCTCTTCATGCCCGTGCTGTACGGAGCTCGCGCCGACGCCGCCCACGGCGAGAACCAGGCGCGGTTCGGGGCCGGCGCGCCCGCGCAGGTCGTCAGGAAGTACCGTCCCGGCGGCGTGATCCTGTTCCCCTGGGCGGGCAACGTCGCCGACGCCGGGCAGCTCGTGAAGCTGGCCGACGGCCTGCAGGAGGCGTCGGAGATCCCGCTGATGATCGGCGCCGACCAGGAGAACGGCGTCGTCTCGCGGCTGAGCCCCCTGGTCACCGACGTGCCGGGCAGCATGGCGATCGGCGCGACCGGCGATCCCGAGCAGGCGCGCGCGGCGGCCCGGGTGACCGGCGCGGAGCTGCGGGCGCTCGGCCTGAACCTCGACTTCGCCCCGGTGGCCGACGTCAACGTCGACCCGGCCAACCCGGTGATCGGGGCCCGCTCGTACGGGTCCGATCCCAAGCGGGTGGCGGCCATGGTGGGGGCGGCGGTCGACGGCTTCCACGAGGCCGGCGTGGCGAGCGCCGCCAAGCACTTCCCCGGCCACGGCGACACCAGGGTCGACAGCCACAGCGGCCTGCCGGTGATCGACCACTCCCGCTCCCAGTGGGACAGGCTGGACGCGCCGCCGTTCCGGGCGGCCGTCGAGCGGGGGGTGGACATCGTGATGTCCGCTCACGTCGTGATGCCCAAGCTCGACCCCTCGGGCGACCCCGCGACGCTGTCCAAGCCCATCATCACCGGGTTGCTGCGCGACGAGCTGGGCTACGACGGCGTGGTGTCCACCGACGCGCTCGACATGGACGCGGTGCGCGAGAAGTACGGCGACGGCGAGGTGGCGGTGCGGGCGATCCTGGCGGGCGTCGACCTGCTGCTGATGCCGCCCGACCTGCCCAAGGCGCACGCCGCGGTCCTGGCCGCCGTGGAGTCCGGCCGCATCTCCCGCGACCGCCTCGACCGGTCGGTCTCCCGCCTGCTCGCCCTGAAGGCCGGGCGCGGCATCCTGGACGGCCCCGCGCCCGGCGCCGGGCAGGCGGCGAAGGTGCTGCGCTCCGAGGAGCACCGGGCGCGGGCCCAGCGCATCGCCGACCGCTCGGTGACGGCGGTCAAGGGCGCCGGGCGCCTCCCGCTCAAGGGGGACGTTCTGGTCACCGGCCCCGCGGCCCGGCGGCTGGCCCGCATGCTGGACGGCGCCACGGCGGCGGGCACCGGCGACACCCCGACCGCCGCCCAGACGGCTTCGGCGCGCGCCGCGGCGGCCCGCGCCGACGTCGTGGTGGTCACCACGCGGGACGCCGGCCCCGCCCAGGCCCGCCTGGTCGCCGAGATGGCCCGCACCGGGAAGACGCTCGTGGTCGTCTCCATGGGCGCCCCGTACGAGCTCTCCCGCCTGCGCGGCTACGACGCGGCCCTCGCCGTCTACTCCGACGGCGACGCCTCGCTGAGGGCCGCCGCGAAGGCCCTGAGCGGCACGCTCAAGCCCGCCGGTGCCCTTCCCGTCGAGCTGAACGGCGGGTGACCGGTCCCTTCCGCGGGGGCTGGCGAAGATCGCCGGCCGGGCCCGGCCTAACCTGAAAGGCCGGGGTCGGAGAGGAGCGGACGTGCTGAGAGGCGTACTCATCGACTGGGGTGGCGTGCTCACCACGAGCCTGCACGAGGCCATCGCCGAATGGATCGCCGCCGACGGCATCGACGGCGTCCACTACCGCGACATGATGGGCGTGCTCGTGCGCGAGGCGTACGAGCACGGGGCCCAGGGGGAGAACCCCATCCACGCGCTGGAACGCGGGGAGGTCGACGTGCCGGCCTTCGAGCGCGACCTGGCGGCGCGCCTGGTCACCGTCGACGGCGGCCCGCCGGTCGCCGAGGGGATGCTGCGGCGCATGTTCGAGGGCTTCCGGCCCGTCCCGCAGATGTACGAGATGCTCGCCGCGGCCCGCGGCGCCGGGCTGGTGACGTGCCTGGTGTCCAACTCCTGGGGTGATCACTACGTCCGCGAGGGCTGGGAGGGCTACTTCGACCAGGTGGTCATCTCCGGCGAGGTGGGCATGCGCAAGCCCGAGCCGCGGATCTTCCACCACGCGCTCGGCCTCGTCGGCCTGCCCGCCGAGCACTGCGCCTTCGTCGACGACGCGGAGGCCAACATCGTCGCCGCCCGGGCCGTCGGCCTCGTCGGCGTCCACCACCTGGACACCGAGGCGACCATCAGGCGCATCGAGACGATGGCCGGGCTCTCCCTGCGCACCGGGAACGGCGCGACCCCGGCGGCCGCGGCCGGCACGCCCTCGCCGTGACCCCGCCCGGGAGCGGGCCTGGGCGGCCCGCCCGGCGCGAGGTGGCGGGCCGGGCTGGCACACTCGTACAGGTCGCCGGCGCCGCTCGGGGGTCGGAATCGCGAACGTCTGATTGAGGAACGCATGCGCGTGTACTTGCCGTGCACGCTCCCCGCGCTGGCCCGGGTGGCCGACGCCGGGGAGCTCGGTCCCGCCCCGCTGACCGCCTACGCGGTCACCCCGGCGCTGGTGGAGTGGTACGTCTCGGGGGACGCCGAGGAGCTGGAGTACGTCGCCCTGACCGACGCCGCGAGGGCGTCCCTGCGCATGCTGGCCGCCGACCGCGCCGATGGAGTGGCGGTCCCCGGCAGGCGGGTGGTGATCGCCGCCGAGGTGCCCGACGGCGCCGCCAAGGCCGGCGCCGACCTGGAGGACCGCGCGCGGGTGCGCCTGGCGGAGCCGGTGCCGATGAGCGCGGTCGTGTCGGTCCACGTGGACGACCTCGCGGCCGTCCCCGACGTCGAGTCGGCGCTCGCGGCCGTGTTCGCCGCGGACGCCGGTGACCAGGACGCGCGGTTCCAGGTCGACGGCGCCGAGGCCCACGAGCTGATGTGGTACGCCACGCAGGAGATCCCCGACCTGCGGGTCTGAGGTCTGGGGTGCCCCAGGGAGCGTGCGGGACGCTTGAACACGGCGGCGGAAAAGCTAGGCTTGACGGCGATATGAAGCACATCATCTGGGACTGGAACGGAACTCTGTTCCACGACATCGACGCCGTCGTCGGGGCCACCAACGAGGTCTTCCGGCCCTACGGGGTCGCCGCCTTCGACCACGACGGCTTCCGCGCCGCCTACACCCGGCCGATCTGAGTCGCCTACGAGCGCATCCTGGGCCGGCCGTTGCGCGACGGCGAGTGGGAGCTGCTCGACCAGGCCTTCCACGACCACTACCACCGGCTGATGCTGTCGTGCGCGCTCGCCGAGGACGCCCTCGACTGCCTGCGCGGGTGGGTCGACTCCGGGCGCACGCAGTCGCTGCTGTCGATGTGGGCCCACGACCGGCTGGTCCGCAAGGCCGAGGAGCTCGGCATCAGCGGCTACTTCAACCGCATCGACGGCCTCAGCGCCGGCCTGCCGGGCGGAGGCAAGGCCGAGCACATGGTGGCGCACATCGAGTCGCTCGCCATCGACCCCTCCGAGGTGCTGGTGATCGGCGACAGCCTGGACGACGCCCACGCGGCCCAGCACGTCGGGGCGTCCGCCGTGCTGTACACCGGCGGCATGACCAGCAGGGCCGACCTGTCGGCCTCCGGCCTGCCCATCGTGGAGACCCTGACCGACGCGTTCAGCCACGCGACCTGACCGGCACGCCCCGCCGTGGGCGGCCGCGTGCGGCGCCGGGTCCCCGGCGCCGCACGGCCGCGTGACCCGACCGTCTCGGCATCGGGCGCCGCGGGTACCCCCGATGGCCGTACCCTGAGCCCACCCGGTTCCGCGTGTTCGTTCGGAGGCCCCCCATCAACCGTCTCGTGCTGTGGAACGTCGACCTCACCCTGGTCGACGTGGCGATCGTCACCCGCGAATCCTTCGCCGAGGCGTTCCGGCAGGTCACCGGGCGGCCGCTGGTGAAGCTGGCGCCCGCGATGGGGCGTCCCGACTCCGAGATCATCTTCGAGACGCTCGCGGTCAACGGCATCACGACCGGCGACGACCACCTGCCGCGGTTCATCGACGCGCTCGCCACCGCCTTCGCCTCCCGGCGCAAGCGGCTCGGCAAGGACGGCCGCGCCATGCCCGGCGCCAAGGACGCCCTGCGCGCCGTGGCCGCGCTCGACGGCGTCGTCCAGTCGGTCCTCACCGGCACGATCAAGAGCAACGCGGTGCACAAGCTCGGCGCGTTCGGCCTCGACCGTTACGTCGACTTCGAGGTCGGCGGCTACGGCGAGGAGGTCTACCCCAAGGCCACCCTGCTGCAGGTCGCGCAGGGCAGAGTGAAGCGCAGGTACGGCTTCACCTGCGACGGGTCGAACACCGTGCTGGTGGGCGACTCCGCGAGGGACGTCCAGGCGGCCCGCATCGCCGGGGCCGCGATGGTCGCGGTGGCCTCGGGCCGCTCCACCGTCGCCGACCTGCGTGAGGCGGGCGCCGACATCATCCTGCGCGACCTCACCGACGCCTCCGAGGTCGTCGCCGCCGTCGCCCGGCTGACCGGCCCGGCCGGCCGCAAGGCGGGCTGAGCCCGCGCCCCGGCCCTATAACGGTTGTGAGGTCGCGGGTGGCGGACGTTATCCTTCGGCGAACGGAGCCGCGTCGGTCACGGTGAGCGGCCGGCGGACACGAGCGGGAAGTCAAGCGGCAGGTCATGGGCATTCACGAGGTGGGGCGGCGAGCTACCCGCGCCGAGCTGGGGAACGAGCGTTCGTTCTCGGCCCGGCTCGGCGGCGCGCGCCGGCGACCCATCGACCTCGTGAGGCCTTTCCATGCGTTCCCCTGAGATCCGCTCGACCTTTCTCGGCTTCTTCACCGAACGGGACCACCGGGTGGTCCCCTCCGCCTCCCTCATCCCCGACGACCCGACGCTGCTGCTGAACAGCGCGGGCATGGTGCCGTTCAAGCCGTACTTCCTCGGCGAGTCCCGCCCCGGGCACAGCCGCGTGACCTCCGTGCAGAAGTGCGTGCGCACGTCCGACATCGACGTGATCGGCCGGACGGCGCGCCACGCGACCTGCTTCGAGATGCTGGGCAACTTCTCCTTCGGCGACTACTTCAAGCAGGAGGCCGTCGCCTGGTCGTGGGAGCTGCTCACCCGGGGCTTCGGCCTCGACCCCTCGCGGCTGTGGGTGACCGTCTTCACCGGCGACGACGAGACCGAGCGCATGTGGCGGCGCGTCGGCGTGCCCGGCGAGCGCGTCCAGCGGCTCGGCATGGAGGACAACTACTGGTCCATGGGCGTGCCCGGCCCTTGCGGCCCCTCCTCCGAGCTGCACTACGACCGCGGCCCCGCGTTCGGCCGCGAGGGCGGCCCCGCGGTGGACGCCGACCGGTACCAGGAGATCTGGAACCTCGTGTTCATGCAGAACCTGCGGGGCGAGGGCACCGGCAAGAGCGACTTCCCGGTCGTGGGCGAACTGCCCGCGCGCAACATCGACACCGGCCTGGGCCTGGAGCGGCTCGCCGCGATCCTGCAGGACGTCGGCTCGCTGGGGGAGACCGACGTGCTCGCGCCGACCCTCGGCCTGGTGCGGGAGCTGGCCGGCCGCCCGTACCCGGGCGGCGGCGAGGAGGCGGTGTCGTTCCAGGTCGTCGCCGACCACGTCCGCGCGGTCACGTTCCTGGTCGCCGACGGCGTGCTGCCCGCGCGGGACGGCCGGGGGTACGTCCTGCGGCGGCTGGCGCGCCGCGCGGTGCGCCACGCCCGCCTGCTCGGCATCGAGGGGCCGGTGCTGCCCGCCCTGACCGGCAGTGTCGTGGACAATCTGGGCACGGCGTGGCCGGAGCTCGAACGCCATCGTTCGCTGATCGAGCAGGTGGTCGCCGCGGAGGAGGAGGCGTTCGGCCGCACCCTGCGGCAGGGCTCCCGGCTGCTGGACGAGGCGATCGGGCGGGCCCGCTCGTCGGGCTCGGCGCGCCTGCCCGGGCGGGCGGCGTTCCGGCTCCACGACACCTACGGGTTCCCGATCGACCTGACCGTCGACGCGGCGCGCTCCGCGGGCCTGACCGTCGACCGGGACGCGTTCGCGGCCCTGCTGGAGGAGCAGCAGAGCCGGGCCAAGCAGGTGGGCCGTGGCAGGAAGGGCACCGCGGTCGCGCGGCAGGACGCCTACCGGCGCGTCGCCGCCGAGCACGGCCTGACCCGCTTCGTCGGGTACGACGCCACCACGGCCGAGGTGCGGCTCGTCGCGCTGCTCGACGACGGCCGGGCCGTCCCCGGCGCGTCCGAGGGCGCGGAGCTGGAGGTCGTGCTCGACCGCAGCCCGTTCTACGCCGAGGCGGGCGGCCAGGTGGGCGACACCGGGGTCCTGCGCACCGGCGACGGCGCGGTGCTCCGGGTGCTGGACACCCGGCCGGGCATCGACGGGCTGCACGTGCACACCGCGCGCGTGACCAGCGGCGAGGTCCGCGCCGGGCAGGGGGCCGAGGCGGTGGTGGACGCCGGGCGCCGCGCGGCGGTCGCGCGCTCGCACTCGGCCACCCACGTGCTGCACGCCATGCTGCGCCGCGTGCTGGGGCCGCACGCCGAGCAGCAGGGCAGCCGGGTGGAGCCGGGCCGGGTCCGCTTCGACTTCGCGCACTTCACCGCGGTCGGCCCTGAGCGGCTGGCGTCCGTGCAGGCGCTGGTGAACGAGCACCTGCTCGACGACCCCGAGGTGCGGGTGTGGGAGGCGACCCGCGCCGAGGCGGAGGCGGCGGGCGCGACCGCGCTGTTCGGCGAGAAGTACGGCGACCGCGTGCGCATCGTGGACATCGGCGACTTCTCCCGCGAGCTGTGCGGCGGCACGCACGTCGGCCACGGCTCGCAGGCGGGGCCGGTGCACATCCTCGGCGAGTCGTCGATCGGCGCGAGCCTGCGCCGCGTCGAGGCGCTGACCGGCGCCGACGCGCTGCGCCACCACGACCACGAGCGCGCGGTGCTCGCGGAGCTGGCGGCGCTGCTGGAGGTGCCCGCCGACCAGGCGCCCGACCGGTTGCGGCGGCGCCTCGCGTCCCTGGCCGAGGCGCGGCGCCGCCTCGACGCGCTCCGCGAGGCCGAGCTGTCGGCCATGGCCGACACCCTGGCGTCCCGGGCCCAGCGGGTCGGCGGCGGGTGGCTGCTCACCGAGCGGGTCGACGGCGTCACCGCCGACGAGCTGCGGCCGCTCGCGACCGAGCTGGCGCGGCGGCGCGGCGACGAGCCGGGCATCGTGGTGATCGGCGCGGACGCCGGCGGCAAGGCGCTGCTGGTCGCCGCGCTCAGCCCCGGCCTGTCCGGCGACGGCCTGCGGGCCGGCGACCTGCTGACCGAGGCGGCCCGGGCCGTGGGCGGCGGCGCGGGCGGCAAGGGCGCCCTGGCGAGCGCCGGCGGCCGCCACCCCGAGCACCTCGCCAAGGCCCTCACCCTGGCGTCCCGCGCAGCCCACACCCACCTCACCGCGCTCCCCTGAGCGGCGCATCGGGCCGCCTACGGGCCGGCTCGCCCGGCATCGGTCCGAAGCACCGCCAGGGTCTCGCCTGACGCGCCTTAGGCCGGTGCAACCGAAGCCGCGTACGCGGTGGCGATCGCCGCACGCGGGCCGGGTTCGCCCGGTGTCGTCCGACGGCGCCGTGAGGGTCGCGCTTGACGCGTGTCTGGCCGACGCCGTAGAAGCCGCGTACGCGGGGGTTGCCCGCCACAGACGGGCCCGGTGCCCGGTGTCGGCCTGAAACGTCACCAGATTGCGCCTGACGCGTCTCAGGCCGACGCCGCCGCTGAGATGGTGCCTTCGGCGCAATTTCTCAAGGGTGACCCTCACCCAGCCCACTCATGCCGTCGCGCAAGCCAGAGGCCCTCGGTCCCGAAAGACACTCGTCACCGAGACCACACCGATCGGGGGTACGGCAGGTGGACGGTGATTACTCGCGCGACCGTGGGTGGTCAGTCGGATGAGGGTCGCCCTTGGAAGACTGCGCCGAAGGCACCATTCACGGGACGCCGGTTGACCATAGGCGATGGTGGTTACGCGCGACCGGGTGTGTGAGGGGTGCGTGGGAGCACGGGGCCCACCTCGTGCGGTCCCGCTCGTTCACCGGTCGCCCGCCGTACTCGGCGCCGGCTTCGCCGTACCCCTTCCCGCCGACGCGGCGCCGGATGGGAGCAACCGGGCGGGGCGGGAGGTCGGGGTCGGGCGGGGGTGGGAGGTCGGGGTCGGGCGGGGTGGGAGGTCGGGGTCGGGCGGGGCGGGAGGTCGGGAGCGGGCGGGGGTGGGAGGTCGGGGTCGGGCGGGGCGGGAGGTCGGGAGCGGGCGGGGGTGGGAGGTCGGGGAGCGGGCGGAGGGGGAGGCCGGAGCGGGGTGGTGTATGGGGTGGCCATGCTGGGAGGGGGCTGTCGGTATGGACGGGGCATGTGCCCGGGGGGTGGCGGGGTGGGGGGCGCGCACGGGGTGGGGGGCGGGCCTGTGTGGGTGGGCGGGATGGCGTCTCGGCGGGGGGGTCCGTCAGGATGGGGCCATGGTTGAGGAAGGTGCGCTGCTCTGGGAGCCGTCGGCCGAGGTGGTGCGCGAGGCGGGGGTCACCCGGTTCGCCGAGTGGCTCGGGCGTCCCGGGCAGGCTTACGAAGACCTCTGGCGCTGGTCGGTGGAGGCTCCGGAGGAGTTCTGGACGGCGGTGTGGAAGTACTTCGCGGTCGTCGGCGACCGTGGTGACGGGCCCGTCATCAGTGGGACGATGCCGGACGCGAAATGGTTCGCGGGAGCGAGGCTGAACTACGCGGCGAACGCGCTGCGTCACGACCCCGGCCGCCCGGCCGTCGTCGCCCGCGAGGAGTCGGGACGGCGCCGGACGCTCACCTACGGCGAGCTCGCCGACGAGGTCGCCCGGGTGCGGGCGGGCCTGGTGCGGCTCGGGGTCACCCGGGGCGACCGCGTGGCGGCCTACCTGCCCAACAACGTCGAGGCGCTGGTGGCCTTCCTGGCCACCGCCGGCCTGGGCGCCATCTGGTCGTCCTGCTCGCCCGACTTCGGCGCCTCCAGCGTCGCCGACCGGTTCACCCAGATCACGCCGAAGGTGCTGATCGCCGTCACCGGTTACACCTACAACGGCCGCCGCTTCGACCGGTCGGCCGTCGTCGCCGATCTCGCGGCCCGCCTGCCCAGCCTGTCGGCGACGATCCTGGTCGGCGCGGAGCCGGGCGGCCCGTCCACCGGCGGGACGGGCCTAGGAGCGGCGTCAACGGACGGCACCGCGCCGGGCGCTGCGTCACCAGGCCATGCGGCGCCGGACGCCGTGGCTTCCGGCGGGACGGGCCCCGGAGCGGTGTCCACGGACCCCGCCGCACCGGGCGGTGCGGCACCAGGCCATGCGGCGTCGGGTGGCGCGGGTTTCGCGGGTGTGGCGGCGTCGGGGGACGGACCCTCCGGGCGGGTGCTGACCTGGGAGGAGCTTCGGGCGGAGGCCGGGGGCGGGGAGGTCGAGGAGGTGGCGTTCGACCATCCGCTGTGGGTGGTCTACTCCTCGGGGACCACCGGGCTGCCGAAGCCGATCGTGCACGGGCACGGCGGCATCGTGCTGGAGCATCTGAAGGCGCTCTCCTTCCACCAGGACATCGGCGCGGACGACGTCTTCTTCTGGTACACCACCACCGGCTGGATGATGTGGAACTACCTGCTCGGTGGTCTGCTGACCGGCGCCACCGTGGTCCTGTACGACGGCAGCGCCACCCACCCCGGCACCGACGCGCTGTGGCGGATCGCCGCCGAGGAGGGCGTCACGTACTTCGGCACGGGCGCGCCGTACATCACCGCCTCCATGCGCGCGGGGCTGCGCCCCACGGGCCTCGACCGTCTGCGCGGCGTCGGCTCCACCGGCTCGCCGCTGCCGCCGGAGGGCTTCGCCTGGCTGTACGACGTGCTGCCGACCGTCCAGCTCGGGTCCTTCTCGGGCGGCACCGACGTGTGCACCGGGTTCGTCGGCGCGGTGCCCACCCTGCCGGTCAAGGCGGGCGTGATCCCCTGCCGCTGCCTCGGCGCGGCCGTGGAGGCCTACGACCCCGAGGGCAAGCCGGTGACCGGCGAGGTCGGCGAGCTGGTGCTGACCCGCCCCATGCCGTCCATGCCGGTGCGGTTCTGGAACGACCCCGGCGGCGAGCGCTACCGGGAGAGCTACTTCGCCGACTACCCCGGCGTCTGGCGGCACGGCGACTGGATCAAGGTCCTTCCCGACGGCGGGTGCGTGATCTACGGCCGCTCGGACTCCACGCTGAACCGCGGCGGCGTCCGCATGGGCACCAGCGAGTTCTACCGGGTGGTCGAGCGGTTCCCGGAGATCGCCGACAGCCTCGTGATCGACACCGGCCAGCTCGGGCGGGACGGCCGCCTGCTGCTCTACGTCACGATGGCCGCCGGCGGCACGCTCGGCGACGACCTCGCCGCCCGGCTGAAGCGGGCGCTGCGCGAGGAGCTGTCGCCCCGCCACGTCCCCGACGAGATCCGCGAGGTGCCCGGCATCCCGCGCACGCTGAGCGGCAAGAAGCTGGAGGTGCCGGTGCGCAAGATCCTGCTCGGCGTCCCGGTCGACAAGGCCGCCAACCCCGGCTCCATGGCCAACCCGGAGGTGCTGGAGCACTTCCTCCCCTGACCGCCGGCCTTGGGCGGGCCCCTCCCTGGGGCACCCCGTTCATGCCGGCGGGCCGCTCGGACAGACGGCGGGCCGCTCGGACAGACCGGCCCGCCTGAGCGGATCCGCCCACCGCGGGGCCACCCACCCTCTCTAGACGGGTTGCCCGGGGGTGAGAAGCGGCTCACTGGAGCCGTCAAGATCGCCTGCCACCCACCCTCTCTGGACGGGTTGCCCGCTCACGACAGGCCCGACGTTCCGCGCGGGTCAGACGGCCTGGGGGAAGTCGAAGAGGCGGTCGGGGTCGTAGGCGGCCTTGACCTTGGACAGGCGTGCGGCGTTGGGGCCGTAGTAGGCCTGACGCCAGCCGCGCAGGGTGGGGTCGATGTAGTTGACGTACGCGTGCGCGCCGAAGTGGGCCTCCATGGCGGCGTGCGCTCCGCGCAGCCAGCTCGCCGCGCCCGCCCGGTGCGCGTAGTACTGCGCGCTGAACAGGGCCTGGCGGTGCGGGAACGCCGTGGCGTCCGGCCGCACGCGGGCGACGGCCCCGCCGAGGGCGTCCAGCAGGATGGAGTGCCGGCCGGGCCGGCCGGCCTGCTCGACCAGCGCCTTGACGCCCGAGGCCGTCAGCGGCCGGTAGGCCAGGTGGGACGCGGCGACGAACGCGTCGCGCGGGAAGCGGCCGTCACGGGTGCGGCCCGGGAGGTCCCCGGGGCGGTGACACTGCGACACCGTGCGCGACGCGCACCCGGCCATGGTCATCATGGCGTCGGCGTACCCCATGGCGGTCACCGAGCGGACCGAGGGGGCGGAGCCCACCGCGGCGAGCAGGGGCTCCAGCTCGCGCTCGCAGGCGGCGCGCGAGCCCAGATACAGGCCGCCGATCCGCAGGTCGGGGACGGGATCGTGGCCGAGGTGCAGGTTGGACCACAGGGCGTCCGGGGCGCGCGGCGCCCAGCGCTGCCAGGCGTCCAGGGCGCGCGGCGCCCGGGACCACGGCCACCCCAGCGAGAAGACGGTGACGTCCTGTGTGCGGTGGGTGCGGAAGGTGAACGACACCGCCACCCCGAAGTTGCCGCCCCCGCCGCCGCGCGAGGCCCAGTACAGGTCGGCGTGGTGGCGGGCGTCGCAGGTGAGCAGCCGCCCGTCGGCGGTGACGACCCGCACGGACTCCAGCACGTCGCAGGTGAGGCCGTACCGCCGGGCGACGACGCCGAGCCCGCCGCCGAGGGTGAGGCCGGCGATGCCCACCGTCGGGCACGAGCCCGCCGGGATGGACACGCCCCGGGCGGCCAGCCGGTCGTAGACGTCGACGAGCTGCGCCCCCGCGCCGACGACCGCGCGCCCGGGGGTCGCCCGCACGTCGCTCATGGGCGAGACGTCCACGACCAGGCCGGTGCCGGTGGACCAGCCCGCGTAGCCGTGCCCGCCCGACCGCGAGGTGAGCGGCGCCCCGGTGCGCCGGGCGAAGGCCAGGCACTCGGCGACGTCGCCGGGGTTCTCGCAGTACGCCACCCCGCCAGGGCGCACGCCGTCGTAGGAGGGGTTGTACAGGCGGCGGGCCTCGTCGTAGGAAGCCTCTCCGGGGCGGATCAGCCGCCCGTCGAGCCCTTCGCCCAGGGCGGCCCAGTCGGCGCGGGCGGGGCCCGTCCGCGCGCCGGTGCGCACGGCGCCCGCGGACGTCCGGGGGCTCGCGGGCGGGGCGGAGGGCGAGGCGGGGGGCGTGGTGGCCGCCGCCGAGGGGGCGCCGGGGCCGGCGGCGGGGGACGCGCACCCGGCGGCCGCGCCGGCGGCGAGCGCGGAGACGCGGAGGAAGTCCCGCCGGCCCAGGCCGGACCGAATGGTCACGCGTCCCCCAAGGGCCGGTCAGCGTTCACGAAAAGGTGCACTCTCATAAGTGAGACGTGGCCAGGGTCGGCTTGGTTTATCACAGATGCGTCACAGCGGGCCGGGCGTTCCTTGAGCCGGGGGGTACAAGGGGGAATCCAGCCAGATGCCGACAAGTTAACGTTTGAGGTGTGATGGCTTGGTATCGGGTACAGCGGGAGGCGAGTCGACGTCAACGGCGACCCGGCGGCCCCCCGGTGAGGGCGGCCCGATCCCCCGGCCGTCCCCCGGAAGGCGCCGCGTGACCGGGGCGCGGCCCTCGGGCCGTGACCAGACGAGACACCGGCGACCCCTCACAAAGGAGTGAGCGACACCATGCCCCTCGACGAGGCGAAGGACCTGCTGCTCAGGTCCGCGGCGGAGCGATGCGCCAGCCCCCCCGGCGGTGACCGCCTGGACGCCCGGAGCGCCCTGGCGCTCCTGCGGCAGTACTACCGGCACGTCGCCCACGAGGACCTGACCGGCCGCGACGCCGTCGAGCTGTACGCGCCCGCCATGGCGCACCGCAGGCTCGCGGCCTACCGCCCGCAGGGCAGGCCGCTGGTGCGCGCCCACACCCCGACGGTGCCGGGCGACGGGTACGACCTCGGGCGCTCCGTCGTCGAGGTGGTCACCGACGACATGCCCTACCTCGTCGACTCGGTGACCATGGAGCTGGACCGCCACGACGTCGGCGTGCACATCCTGATCCACCCCCAGATGACCGTGCGCCGCGACATGACCGGCCGGATGCTCGGCGACGACCGCGCCGACCTCAGCGGGCAGACCCTGGCCGAGTCGTGGATGCACATCGAGCTCGACCGGCACGTCGGCCCCGAGACCCTGGCCGACATCGAGGGCGACCTGCTGCGCGTCCTGCAGGACGTCCGCTACGCCGTCGAGGACGGTGACAAGATGCGGGCGCTCGCCGTGGGCATCGCGGACGAGGTCGAGGCCGACCCGCCCGCCCTGCCACCGGGCGGCATGGACGACCACCTCGAACTGCTCCGCTGGCTCGCCGACGGCCACTTCACCTTCCTCGGCTACCGCGAGTACCGCCTGGAGACCGCGCAGGACGGCGACCGGCTGCGCGCGCTGCCCGGCACCGGGCTCGGCATCCTGCGCGCCGACAAGGCCGGCTCGGCCAGCTTCGCCGCCATGCCGCCCGAGCTGCGGGCCAAGGCGCGGGAGAAACAGCTCCTCATCGTCACCAAGGCCAACAGCCGCGCGACCGTGCACCGCCCGGCCTACCTCGACTACATCGGCGTCAAGGTCTTCAGCCCCGAGGGCGAGGTCGTCGGCGAGCGCCGCTTCCTGGGCCTGTTCACGCACGTCGCCTACAGCGAGTCGATCTCGCACATCCCGGTGCTGCGCCGCAAGCTGCGCCAGGTGCTCGCCGAGGCCGGGCTGGACCCCGACGGCCACGACGGCTCCGACCTGATCGAGATCCTGGAGACCTTCCCGCGCGCCGAGCTGTTCCAGATCTCGGTGGAGGAGCTGGTGCCGATCGCGCTCGGCGTGCTGCGGCTGCGCGAGCGCAAGCGCGTCAAGCTCTTCCTGCGCCGCGACGACTACGGCCGCTACATCTCGTGCCTGATCTACCTGCCGAGAGACCGCTACACCACCGACGTGCGCATCCGCATGCAGGAGCTCCTGCTCAAGGCGCTGGGCGGCACGTCGCTCGACTACAGCACGATGATCGGCGAGTCGCCGCTCGCCCGCCTGCACGTCGTCATCCGCGGCGAGCGCGGCCGGCCGCTGAGCACGGCCGGCATCGACCTGGAGGAGCTGGAGGCCCGCGTCGCGGCCACCACGCGCACCTGGGAGGACGACCTGGCGGCGGCGATGGGCGAGCTGCCCCCGGGCGAGGAGACCACCGCACCCGCCCGGCGCCACGCCACCGAGTTCCCCGACTTCCCCGAGGGCTACAAGGCCGACTTCACGCCCGCCACCGCCGTCGACGACCTGCGCCGGCTGCAGCGGCTCACCCCCGGGCAGATCTCGATGGACCTGTACGAGCCCGGCGACCGGGCGCAGGGCGAGCTGCGGTTCAAGATCTACCGTGTCGGGTCGGCCCTGTCGCTGTCGGAGGTGCTGCCCCTGCTGTCGCGCATGGGCGTCGAGGTCGTGGACGAGCGGCCGTACCAGATCGGCGTGCCCGGCGGGGAGCCCGCCTGGATCTACGACTTCGGCCTGCGCGCCGAGACCTTCGCCGACGACGGCAAGCTCGACGTCAAGCAGATGTTCCTGGACGCCTTCGCGGCGCTGTGGAGCGGCAGGGCCGAGAGCGACGGCTTCAACGCCCTCGTGCTCGCGACCGGGCTCACCTGGCAGCAGGCGCAGATCCTGCGCATGTACGCCAAGTACCTGCGCCAGGCGGGCACGACCTTCAGCCAGCTCTACATCGAGAAGGCCCTGCTCGGCAACGCCCGGGTGGCCAGACTGCTCGTGCGGCTGTTCGAGGCCCGGCTGGACCCCGGCCGCAAGCCGGAGGTCCGCGAGGAGGTCGGCGGGGCGCTGCGCGAGGAGATCCTCGCCGCGCTGGACGAGGTGGCCTCGCTCGACGAGGACCGCATCCTGCGGGCCTACCTGGAGATGATCTGCGCCACGCTGCGCACCAACGCCTTCCAGAAGGCGGACGGCGCCCCCAAGCCGTACATCTCGATCAAGCTGGACCCCTCGGCGATCAGCGTGCTGCCGCTGCCCCGGCCGAAGTTCGAGATCTTCGTGTACTCGCCCCGGGTCGAGGGCGTGCACCTGCGTTTCGGCAAGGTCGCGCGCGGCGGCCTGCGGTGGTCGGACCGCATGGAGGACTTCCGCACCGAGGTCCTCGGCCTGGTCAAGGCCCAGATGGTGAAGAACACCGTCATCGTCCCCACCGGCTCCAAGGGCGGCTTCGTCGTGAAGCGCCCGCCCGCGGGCGGCGGGCGCGACGCGCTCATGGCCGAGGGCGTGGCCTGCTACCGCGAGTTCATCTGCGGCCTGCTCGACGTCACCGACAACCTGGTGGACAACGTCGTGGTGCCGCCCGCCGACGTCGTCCGGCACGACGGCGACGACACCTATCTGGTCGTCGCGGCCGACAAGGGCACCGCGACCTTCTCCGACATCGCCAACAGCGTCGCCAAGGAGTACGGCTTCTGGCTGGGCGACGCCTTCGCCTCCGGCGGCTCGGTCGGCTACGACCACAAGGCCATGGGCATCACCGCCCGGGGCGCGTGGGAGTCGGTGGCCTACCACTTCCGCTCGATGGGCGTCGACGTCCAGACCACCGGTTTCACCGTCGCCGGCATCGGCGACATGTCCGGCGACGTCTTCGGCAACGGCATGCTGCTGTCCCGGCACATCCGGCTGGTGGCGGCCTTCGACCACCGGCACGTCTTCGTCGACCCCGCCCCCGACGCCGCGCGCTCCTTCGCCGAGCGGGCGCGCCTGTTCGAGCTGCCGCGCAGCTCCTGGGCCGACTACGACCCCGCCCTGATCTCGGCCGGCGGCGGGGTGTGGCCGCGCACGGCCAAGTCGGTGCCGGTGTCCCCGCAGATGCGCGCGGCGCTCGGCATCGCCGACGCGGTGCAGGCGCTGCCCCCCAACGAGCTGATCAGCGCCATCCTCAGGGCGCCGGTCGACCTGCTGTGGAACGGCGGCATCGGCACCTACGTCAAGGCCTCCACGGAGACCCACGCCCACGCCGGCGACAAGGCCAACGACGCGTTGCGCGTCGACGCCTCAGACCTGCGGTGCAGGGTGATCGGCGAGGGCGGCAACCTGGGGCTGACCCAGCTCGCCCGCATCGAGTTCGCGCTGAACGGCGGCTACGTCAACACCGACTTCATCGACAACTCCGCCGGGGTGGACACCTCCGACCACGAGGTCAACATCAAGATCCTGCTCGACCGGGTGGTGCGCGACGGCGAGCTGGGCGACCGGGAGCGCGACGAGCTGTTCCTGGACATGACCGGCGAGGTCGCCGGGCTGGTGCTGCGCGACAACAAGGCCCAGAACGTGGTGCTGGCCACCGCGCGGGCCCAGGCGGCCGAGATGCTGCACATCCACGCCCGCTACCTGCGCAGGCTGGAGCGCGCGGGGCTCGTCAACCGCGAGCTGGAGGCGCTGCCGTCCGACAAGATGCTGGCCGAGCGGCGCCAGGCCGGGCTCGGGCTCACCGCGCCGGAGTTCTCGGTGCTGCTGGCGTACACCAAGCTGGTCGCCGACCACGAGCTGCTCGCCTCCGACCTGCCCGACGACCCCTACCTCGAGCCGTGGCTGGTGTCGTACTTCCCCACGGCGCTGCGCGACCGGTACCGCGCGAGCATGGACGCCCACCCGCTGCGGCGCGAGATCATCACCACCGGCGTGGTGAACGACCTGGTCAACGCGAGCGGCACCTCGTTCCTGTTCCGCTTCGGCGAGGAGACCGGAGCCTCGACCCCCGACATCGTGCGGGCCTACCTGGTGTCCCGGGAGGTCTTCCAGCTTCCCGGCTTCTGGCGCGCGGTGGAGGCGCTGGAGAACAAGGTGGACACCTCCACCCAGATCGCCATGCTGCTGGAGGGGCGCAAGCTCTGCGAGCGCGGGGCCCGGTGGCTGCTGGGCAACCGCAGGCCGCCGCTGGACCTCTCGGCCACCGCCAAGGCCTTCGTGGAGGGCGCCGAGGGGCTGCTGCCGCACCTGCCCAAGCTGCTCACCGGCCCCGACCTCACGGCGTTCGAGGAGCGCCGCGACGGCTTCGTGGCCAGGGGGGTCCCGGCCGACCTGGCCGAGCGCGCGGCGGTGATGGTGCCGGCCTACTCGGCGTTCGACCTGGTCGAGATCGCGTCCCATACCTCGCGCCCGGTGAACGACGTGGCGGAGGTCTACTTCGACCTGGCCGACCGGCTCCAGCTCGCCCGGCTGCGCGAGCGGGTGATCGCGCTGCCGAGGGACACCCGGTGGAACTCCATGGCCAGGGCGGCGCTGCGCGACGACCTCTACGCCGCGCACGCCACGCTGACCAGGGACGTCCTGACCCACAGCGAGCCCGGCCTGTCCCCGGAGGAGCGGCTGGCCCGCTGGTCGCAGGCCAACTCGGCCGCCGTCGCCCGTTCCCGGCAGACCCTCTCGGAGATCTGGGAGAGCGACAACTTCGATCTGGCGACGCTCTCGGTGGCCCTGCGCGCCGTGCGCACCCTGGTGGCGACCAGCAACCTGCCGCACGCGAGCGGCTGAGCGCCCGGCGGGCGGCCGTGACCACCGCCCGGTGGCGGGACGGCGACGCCGCCCGCCACCGGCCGGGTCACTTCTGGCTGACGCCCGTCACGGCGCCGTCGAACCCGATGACGCGGGCGGGCTCGGCGGCCCCCGTGCGGGAGACCTGGCTGACGTACTGGTGGGTCTCCACCAGGCGGAGCATGGTGGCGACCACCGGCGCGCCGACCGCCCACCGCACGTCCTCGGGCACGGGCACGAGCCCCTGGGCGTGCTTCATCTTGGCCTGCCGCAACGTCGTGCGCGTCAGCGAGTACAGGATGACGGCGCCGCCGTCATCGGTGCGCAGGGCGTAGATCGGGTACGCGGTCGCGGCGAAGATCGACTCGTCGAGGAACCCGAACCACTTGGCGGTGGGCTTGTCCTCGCCCCTCTGGGTGAAGTAGCCGGTGGTGCGCGGCCCGGCGGCGATGAGGCTGGCGGCGAAGCCGCCCGGCCCCTCCTCGGCGATGGTCGCGTGCAGCGGGGCCATCAGGTGCGGGCTGATCGCCACGGTGTCGTCCCTGGTGGGCAGGGGGGTGGCGTACCCCTCGGCGTCCAGGGCCACCTTCGGCGGCGCGGCGCCCGGCTCCAGCAGGGACGAGAAGCTCAGCAGCCAGCGTGAGGTCGTGTACTGCTTCATGAAGGCCATGACGGCGGTGCGCTTCTCGCCGCCGGGGCCGCGCCGCTCGACGACCGCCGCGAACCACAGGGGAAAGCGGTCGAGGCGGGGGACGAGCAGCCGCGGCTCGCCCCAGGTGTAGCGGGGCGGCCGCATGGAGGTCGACCGGAAGGCGGTCGACGCGAACGGCGCCTGCCCGTCGCGCGCCAGGGCGAGGTCGAAGGACAGGTCGCCCGACGCCCTGACCACGTCGTCGGTGGCCAGGTACACGCGCAGCACCCGCCTCGCGTCCTCCAGCGTGACGTGGGCCTCGGCCGAGGGGGCCGGCGACGGCGTCGGGGTGCCGGCCGGGGAGGTCGCCGGCTTCACGGCGGCCGGGAGGGGCGAGGCGCCCCCGCCGGGCGAGCAGGCGGCGAGCAGAAGAAGCGACAGCACCAGGAGGCCACGCATGGTCCTGCTCACGCTCGCCTCCCGAAGAGTCCTCGCCGACGCCCATGCTAGCCACGCGCGCGGCGGCGCCGAAGTCGCGTACCCTTGGCAGATGTGGCAGCCATCGATCCCGCAGAAGAGATCAACGAGCTTACCGGCACGCTGAGAAGCATTCAGGACGTGCTCGATCTCGACGTCATGCGCAAGCAGATCGCCGAGCTGGAGCAGCAGGCTGCCGCGCCCGACCTGTGGAACGACCCCGAGCAGGCCCAGAAGGTCACGAGCAAGCTCTCGCACCTCCAGGGCGAGGTCAACCGCGTCGAGGGGCTGGTCCGCAGGCTGGAGGACGTCGCGGTGCTCTTCGAGCTCGCCGAGGGCGAGAACGACGCCGAGACCCGCGAGGAGGCCGACCGCGAGCTCGCGTCCCTCCGCAACGACGTCAACGCCCTGGAGGTCCGCACCCTGCTGTCGGGGCCGTACGACGCGCGAGAGGCGCTCGTCACGATCAACTCCCAGGCCGGCGGCGTCGACGCCGCCGACTGGGCGCAGATGCTCATGCGCATGTACCTTCGCTGGGCCGAGCGCAAGGGCTACTCCACCGAGGTCTACGACACTTCCTACGCCGAGGAGGCGGGCATCAAGTCCGCCACCTTCGCGGTCAAGGCGCCCTACGCCTACGGCACGCTGCGCGGCGAGCACGGCACCCACCGGCTGGTCCGCATCAGCCCCTTCGACAACCAGGGCCGCCGCCAGACCTCCTTCGCGGGCGTCGACATCGTCCCGGTGGTCGAGCAGACCGACCACATCGACATCAACGAGGATGATCTGCGCATCGACGTCTACCGGTCCTCGGGCCCGGGCGGCCAGGGCGTCAACACCACCGACTCCGCGGTGCGCATCACGCACATGCCCACGGGCATCGTGGTGTCCTGCCAGAACGAGCGCTCCCAGCTCCAGAACCGCGCCTCGGCGATGGCGGTCCTGCAGGCCAAGCTGCTGGAGCGCAAGCGGCACGAAGAGGCCGAGAAGATGTCCGAGCTGCGCGGCGAGTCGACGACCTCCTGGGGCACGCAGATCCGTAACTACGTGTTGCATCCCTACCAGATCGTGAAAGACCTGCGCACGTCCGTCGAGGCGGGCAACCCGACCTCGGTGCTCGACGGCGACATCGACGGCTTCATCGAGGGTGAGATCCGCTGGATGCGCCGGCTGGAGTCCGGCGGCTCCAACTGACCCCGCGGGCCGCACGGCGGCCCGCGCGGCTCCCGGCGGCGGCCTCGTGCCGCGCCCGGCGGCGCTCAGATGTGGGGTGAGCCTCGGCGGCCGGTACGGGTGTGTGGCGGGCGCGGTAGGAGTGCGTCCGGGGCTCTGCGCTCCGATCGCGGGCGCGCCTCAGGCGCCCTCGACCCTACCTTCGTCAGGGGCGTGCGGCGCTCTCAGGCCCCGTAGAGGTGCCGGAGGGTCAGCGTGAAGAACAGCAGGGCGATCAGGATGATCGCGATCAGCAGGGGCGGCAGGCCCCCCTGTCCGTGCTGGTGGAGCCGGTTCCTGCCGGCGCGGCAGGAGGCGCAGCGCCCCTCCACGACCGGTCCCGCGCACTGGGCGCAGACGAGATGTTCGCAGCTCAAGGGGATCTTCCTCTCCGCGGTGGTCGCTTTACCGGCCCGTTAGCGAGTGTGGAATCGTTTTGTTTCCGTTATGGACGTTCCATGCCAGTGTTACCCCTAGACTGAGCCTCGGCCAACCGGAACGTCGATCAATGGTAAAGACCGTCGGCCTCCGGTCGGCAGCAATGCGATGTGGCCAACGCGGCCACGTCCGCGACCGTCCCAACCCCTAGACTGGCATGCCGTGATGCGCCTGTGATCCATTTCGATAATGTCACCAAGGTCTACGTTAACCAGAACCGCCCCGCCCTCGACCACGTCAGCGTGGATGTCGACAAGGGCGAGTTCGTGTTCCTGGTCGGTCCTTCGGGGTCGGGGAAGTCGACCTTTCTCCGTCTGGTCCTGAAGGAGGAGCGCCCCAACTCCGGGGCGATCCACGTCGCCGGTAAGGATCTGGCGCGCCTGTCGAACTTCAAGGTGCCGCATCTGCGCCGCCGCATCGGCTGCGTGTTCCAGGACTTCCGGCTCCTCCCCAACAAGAACGTCTACGAGAACGTGGCGTTCGCGCTGGAGGTGATCGGCAAGCCCCGGCGGTTCATTCGCAAGGTGGTGCCCGAGGTCGTCGAGCTCGTCGGCCTTGACGGCAAGGCCCACCGCATGCCGGACGAGCTGTCAGGCGGCGAGCAGCAGCGGGTCGCGATGGCCCGCGCGTTCGTCAACCGGCCGATGATCCTGCTCGCGGACGAGCCCACGGGTAACATCGACCCCGCTACCAGCATCGGGATCATGAAGGTGCTCGACCGCATCAACCGGACCGGCACCACCGTCGTCATGGCCACCCACGACGCCGCCATCGTCGACTCCATGCGCAAACGCGTGGTCGAGTTGGAGGACGGAAAGATCGTCCGGGATCAGTCGCGCGGCGTCTACGGCCAGGCGTACTGATCACTTAGGCGAGAGCGACAGGGGACACCCAAAAGCATGCGCGCAAACTTCATCTTCTCTGAGGTCTGGATCGGCCTTCGTCGCAACCTGACGATGACCATCGCGGTGATCGTGACCGTGGCCATCGGCATGGCACTGCTCGGCATCGGGCTGATGATCAACGCGCAGGTCGGGAACATGAGCACCTACTGGGCTGACAAGGTCCAGCTCTCGGCCTTCCTGTGCAAGAAGAACGACCCGTTCGAGGCGTGCAAGGGCCGCAGCGCGGTCAACACGCAGGAGCGCCAGGCGCTGCTTGCGCAGATCAAGAGCATGCCGCAGGTCGACGACGTCTTCTTCGAGAACCAGCAGGCGGCGTACGAGAACTTCAAGGCCGCCTACAGCAGCAACAGCGTCTTCCTGTCCGCGGTCAAGGTCGAGGACATGCCGGAGTCCTTCCGCGTGAAGCTGCACAACCCCGAGGAGTACGAGGCGGTGTTCGCCGCCCTCAGCGGCGCGCCGGGGGTGTCGAACGTCGTCAACGACCAGCAGCTGCTCGACAAGTTCTTCGGGCTGATGGGCAAGCTGCGCTGGGCGGCGCTCGTGGTGGCGCTCATCCAGGTGTTCGCCGCGATCCTGCTGATCGGCAACACGGTGCGGCTGTCGGCGTACAACCGCAGACGCGAGACCGGGATCATGCGGCTGGTCGGCGCCTCCAACCTGTACATCCAGCTTCCATTCGTCATGGAGGGCACGATCGCCGGCCTGATCGGCGGGGTGATCTCGGCGATCCTGCTGATCGTCGCGAAGATCGTGCTGTTCGACGGGATGCAGGCGTACTTCGTGCTGTCCACCCAGCTCGACTGGAGCGACGTCGCGCAGGTGATCACGCTGACGACCGTGGTCGGCGTGCTGATCTGTATCCTGGCCTCCTTCGTCACCCTGCGGCGTTACCTGAGGGTGTGACGGTCCCCGGTAGGCTCGCTGCCATGCCACGTGAGACGGGGCGCAAGCTCATCGCCCAGAACAAGCGTGCCCGGCACGACTTCCACATCGAGGACACCTACGAGGCGGGCATGGTCCTGATGGGCACGGAGGTCAAGTCCCTCCGTGCCGGCCGGGCCAGCCTCACCGACGGGTACGCCCAGGTGAAGGACGACGAGGTCTGGCTGATGAACGTGCACATCCCCGAGTACCACATGGGCACGTGGACCAACCACGCGGCGCGGCGGCCTCGCAAGCTGCTGCTGCACCGCAAGGAGATCGGCAAGCTCGTCGCCAAGACCAAGGAGTCCGGTCTCACGCTGGTCCCGCTCGCGCTGTACTTCAAGGACGGCAGGGCCAAGATCGAGATCGGCCTCGCCCGGGGTAAGAAGACCTGGGACAAGCGGCAGGACCTCGCCGAGAAGCAGGCGACGCGCGAGATGTCCCGCGCTCTGCGCCACCGCAACAGGTGAGGTGCGGTCGGTCGTGGCGCTAGCCGTGCGTTTCAAGAGGGCGCTGTCGGCGGGCCTGTCGCTCGCCGTGGCGGTCCCCGCCCTGTCGGCGTGCTTCGCCGAGACGTCCCCGCACGACGCCGTCAGCGAGTTCCTGGTCGGGTGGCAGACCGGCCGGTACGCCGACGCCGCCCGGCGCACCGACGGCGACCCCGAGAAGGTGAGCGCGGCGCTGGAGAACGTCGGCCTGCAGCTCGACGCCGCGTCCATCCGCTTCTCGCTCAAGGGCCTGAAGACCAGCGGCGAGACCGCCGACGCCACCTTCCACGTTCAGGTCGACCTCGGCGACAACAACCCGTTGTGGCAGTACGACAACAAGCTGCCGCTCCATCTGGTCGACGGCCGGTGGAAGGTCCGCTGGTCGCCGAGCGTGATCCATCCGGAGCTGCGCGAGGGGCAGCGCTTCGCGGTGGACGCGCCCTCCGAGCCGCGCCAGCCGGTGTTCGACCGCAACGGAGACCCCCTGCAGGAGGAGGCGACCCTGTACGTGGCCGGCGTCGTCCCGGCCACGCTGAAAGACCGCGAGACGCTGTGCGAGCAGCTCTTCCAGCTCACCGGCTTTGCGCAGGACCGCCTGCTCAGCCGCATCGTCTCCGCGCCGCCGCAGTCGTTCGTCCCGCTGGTGACGTTCGGCCGTGCCAAGTACGCCCAGCTCAGCGACCGGCTCGACGGCATCGCCGGCCTGCAGATCGACAAGAAGCAGCAGCCGGTCGCGCCCGCGCAGCCCGTCGAGATCATCGGCAAGGTCGGCACGATCACCCCCGAGACCGAGCAGTTGCTCGGCGGGCCTCAGCGCGCCGGCGACACCGTCGGCCAGGGCGGGCTGCAGAAGGCCTACCAGGATCAGCTCACCGGCTCCACCGGCACCCGGGTCATCACCTACGACCTCAAGACCGGCGAGCAGGTGGCCGAGCTGGCCGAGTGGGAGGGCAGGCTCAACACCTCGGTGAAGACCACCCTCGACAAGGGCGTTCAGCGGGCGGCCGACCTCGCCGTCGGCGGGAGCGCCCCCGCCGCGCTGGTGGCCGTGGACGCGCCCACCGGGGAGATCCTGGCCGTCGGCTCCCACGACATGCACCAGGAGCACGACGCGCTGGCCGGGCGCTACCCGCCCGGCACGGCGTTCTCGATCGTGGCCGCCGAGGGGCTGCTCGCGACCGGGCTCGACCGCAAGCAGCGGGTGCCGTGCCCGGCCGACCGCACGGTCGGCGGCGCGCGCTTCCAGCAGGCCACGGCCCCCGCCGGCACCGCCCCCACCGTCACCGCCGGCTTCGCCCAGGGGTGCGTGACCGCCCTGGCGGCCCTGTCGCGCCGCATCGACGCCCAGGCGCTCGCCAAGTCCGCGGCCCACTTCGGCATCGGCGGCGACTGGGGCCTCCCGCTGCGGTCGTTCAGCGGCACGGTGCCCGCGGCCTCAACCGACGCCGCCAAGGCGCGGGTGATCGCCGGCCAGTCGGTGCGGGTCAGCCCGCTGGCGATGGCCCTGGTGGCCGGCGCGGTCGCCTCGGGCACCTGGCGGCCGCCCACGCTCGTGACCTCGCCCTCCTCGCCCGACCCGTCGGCCGACGTCGAGCCGGCCGTCGCGCCGAGCCCCGTGCCGCTGGACACCCGCACGCTCGACGGGCTGCGCGCCATGATGCGAGCCGGCGTCACCTCCGGCACGGCGGTCGCCGCGGCGGCGCCGGGCGAGCCCGTCCACGGGGTCTCCTCCGCGGTGACGTACACCGACAAGAAGCGGCAGCGCAACCTGTCGTGGTTCGTGGGCTGGCAGGGGGACGTCGCGGTGGCCGTCCTCGCCGAGACCACCGACCCCGCGGCCGGCGCCCGCATGGCCGGCGCCTTCTTCCGCTCCGGCGTCACCGCGTCCTGAGCCCGGCGACGCGCCCGGCCGAAATTGGTCGGCCGGGCGAGCAACCTCCGGGGGCACATCCCGCGTCTTCCTCGATGATTGGGCCCGCTTGGGGGTTGCGGGCTCAGTCGCCGTGATGAGACCAGGGCTTCATCTCGGGGGAAGCCCTGCCGTCCGGACCGGCTCGACCCTGCCGGTCGGCCCTCGGGGGCGTGCGCCTCGTGCCACGTCCCCGGGGGTGTCGGCGCCCCGGCGGGCGCGGGAATCAAGTTGGCGTCGCGGTGGTTGCATGGGATACTCGGGAACGCATGTTTCCGGGGTACGTGCGGCGACTCCCACCAGGGGGTGACCGGTTTCGACTTCGACATGTCGTGGCAAGGGAAGCGGGCCGAGGACGGCGGACATAACCTCGTTAACACTGTGACCGCAAACCATAAGTGCCGATAACACGCGCACTCAGGGCCGTATGGCCCTCGCCGCCTAAGCGAGGACCAGGCCCTTGTCAGCCCGGGAGTGCCTCCGGCCCGGAACTGGCATCGCTAGGAGGCTCAACCGATCGACCCGGTCACGGGGCCGATAGGGAAACCTAACAGTGACTGAGCTCGTCGGCGACATGCCTGTGTGATCGCCGGGGCTGAGAAAATCGCAGCAGGCTGCGCCCGGAGAAGCCTTGTAGCGGTGCCGAAGGACGCGGGTTCGATTCCCGCCACCTCCACCCGAACAACGCCTCCGCACCGGCCCCAGGGCCGGTGCGGAGGCGTTTTCATGTGGTCACCGGTGTCGGTGCGTCTGGGTCAGAAGCCCCAGGCGGGGAGGTTCGGGTAGGGGCCGGGACGCTGCGGCAGCGAGGGCCGGCTCAGGGTCCGCGCTTCGGCCGGCGGGATCGCCGGGCAGGTGATGGCGTTCGGGGGCACGTTCCTGGAGACCAGGTAGCGGTCGATGGCCGCCGTGGGGCAGTCGCCGCGGCCGTAGATGCCGTGGCCCCACCCTTCGTAGGTGATCAGCGTCGCCTCGCGGCCGATCTGCCGGGCGGCGTTGACCGCCCAGGGGTAGGCGGTGGCGGGGTCGTGCAGCGCGTTGCCGAGCAGCAGCGGCGGGGCGCCGTCGACGTCCAGGCGGTGCTGCGGGTTGGGGATCGGCGCCTCCTGGCCGAGGCAGATCGCGGTCAGCACCGTGGCGGGCGGGCTGAGCCGCATGTCGGGCGCGATCCGCGCGGAGCGGCGCAGGTGCTCGGCGTACTCGCGGTAGTTCCGCACCGGCAGGCGGTAGTCCTCGCAGAAGACCTGGTCGGGCAGGTACGCCAGCTCCACGGGCTCGGCGGCCTTGGCCCGCAGGAACCGCGTGAGCTCCCCGGCGGGCGGCTCCTCCCCGGTGTCGAGTGCGACCAGCACTTCCGCGAGCGGGCCCCAGGCGGGGCCGTAGAAGGCGCCGAAGGCGAGGCCGATGACGTCGAGCTGGGTCAGCTTGTAGTCCGGGTCGTCGGGGAAGGCCAGCTCGCCGCGGTCGGCCCTGGCGAGCAGGTCGGCCCAGAAGGCGCGGATGTCCCGCCCGTGCAGTGCGCAGGCCTCCTCGCGCTCGCACCAGGCCACGAACTCGTCGAACGAGTCCTGGGCGGCGGCGGCCTCGGTGTCGATGAAGTCCTTGATCCCCAGGCTGTGGTCCATGTTGCTGTCGAGCACCATGCTGCGGATCTTGCGGGGGAACTTCTCCGCGTACATCTGCCCCATCAGGGTGCCGTAGGAGATGCCGTAGTACGACAGCTTCTCGTCGCCGACCGCCGCCCTGATGGCGTCGATGTCCTCGGCCACGCTGCCGGAATCGACGTGGTCGAACACCGGCCCGGTGCGGGCGCGGCAGTCCTTGTGCAGCTTGCGGGCGAAGGTCCTGAAGGCGTTGAACTCGGCCTCGCTGCGCAGGATCGGGTACGGCGCCGTGCGCAGCAGCTCGGCGGAGCAGACGACCGGGCTGCTGCGGGCCACGCCGCGCGGGTCGAAGCCGACGATGTCGAACCGTCGGGTGACCTCCTCGGTGAAGTAGCCCTCGGCGTAGCCGACGAAGTCGACGCCCGAGCCGCCCGGCCCGCCGGGGTTGATCACCAGCGAGCCGATCCTGGCCGCGGGGTCGGTGGCCTTGCGCCTGGCCAGGGCCAGGTCGATGGTGGCGCCGCGTGGCCTGTCCCAGTCGACCGGGACCTTCAGCGTCCCGCACTCCACGCCGGTGATCTCCGGCGGGAAGTCGGTGCAGGGCGCCCACGCGATGGAGGAGGGCTTCCCGGCGGCCCCGCTCGCGACGGCCTCCGCTCCGGGGGCCGCGGCGCCCGGCAGCGTCCGTGCCCCCGCCGAGGACAGCGGGAACAGGGAGGCGGCGGTGGCGACGGCGAGAGCGATGAGGGGAACTCTTCTTCGCACATGTCTCCAATCAACGGATGACGTGCCTCGCACCCGTGCCCCCTGAACGCACGCGCGTGTTTCCCCCGGCGATGGTGCCCGGGCCGTGCTCGCGACAGCGGGTACGACGGCTCCTGGCGTGCTCGGCCCGGCGGTGAAGCCGGGCTGAGGCGATTCTCGATCACCCGCGCCTGGGGACGCATGCTGACAAAGGATGAAATATTCCCGTCATCTCCTTCGTAAGGTGGAGCGTGGGTGTGCCCCTCCGGCAGGCGACACGCGACGCACACTGCGGTTTCGAGGAGAAAGTGGCCGGGCCTCCGATTGTTCGCCACAATTCGGGCATGGCCCACCCCATCCCGCGCGACGACGTCGCCGCCACGCTCGCGGCGCGGCGCGAGCTCGGCACGGACTACGAGGACGCGCTCGCGGACCAGCTCGTGGACCGCATCGGCCGCACGATCGACGAGCGCATCGACGCCAAGCTCGAAGCCCGCCCCTCGCGCAAGCGCTTCGAGATGGCCCCCTCGACGGCGGCCATCGCCGGCGGCCTCAGCATGAGCGCCCTGTTCACCCTGGTGGCCGCCTCCGACCTCGAGGTCGCCGCCGTCCTCTGGCTGATCATCGCCGTCGCGGCCGTGGCCTTCCTCCTCGGCAAGAGACGCGGCCGCCCCTGACGGCGCGACCACCAACCGACCACGGCCTGAGGTATCCCGCCGGTCTGCTCGCCCCTCACCCTCGCGTCGTCACCACGCTTTTCGGCGAGCCAGTGCCGTCCCGGCCCAACGCCTCCCGGCCGACCGAATTCTTGTCATTCGATCCAGCCCCCCGCACGGTCATCAGCGGCCGGAGCCCGCCGGGCCCCAGCCGCGTGCTGATGCGCACGAGCGATGGTAGAATCCGCACTCACCGTCCAGTCCTTGCCCTCGGCCTCATCACACCCGGCCCGCAGCCCATCGAGGATCCTGGCCCACGTCCCGTCCAGTGACCAGCGACGATGCCGGTTATAGACCGTCTTCCAGTTCCCATAACAGCCAGGCAGATCACGCCAAGGACCGCTCGTACGGGTCCGGAAGAACACACCATTGATCACCATCCGATGATCAGCCCACCGGCCACCACGCCGCGGCCTCATCGACGGCAGCAACACCTCCAACCGAGCCCATTCACCATCGGTCAGATCGTGCCGCTTCAACCGCTCCTCATCCACAGAACTGATCTACCAGACAAACCAAACCAAGATCTACGACGCTGCCTGGCGGCTTCATCGGATCCACAGCCTGCGGTGCCACCACGGACCTCCCGGATCGGCGAAAGGATCGGGCAGCGTACGCGCGAATGCCATCCTGTCGATCGGACGCACGGCCGCGGCGAGGACGCCGGCCGCTCTCGGCGGCAGCGCGCGGACGGCCTCCTCGATCACGTCGCGGGTGTACGGCGGGTCGGCCCACGTGTGGCCGACCTCCAACATCATGAACTCAGGCGAGGCGTATGGAGCACAGCGCGCGTGTTGTTTCCACGCCCCCAGGGCACGCTCAACGGCGTCTTTATCCAGCTTCTTCTTCTCTATGGCCCTGACCTGCCGGTATATGGACAAGGGCAGTATCGACCGCGAGGGCCAGAGAGGACCCGGTGAACGCGGGTGCAGGGGCAGTTCCGCCCGTATGGCGGCGGGGCGCCTACGCGGCATGACCCTTTCTGTGGATCCTCATGCGGCACATCTTCGACCGGGCCGAGCCCGATCGTCAAGCCACTTCGCGCGCCGGATCGCGGCTGGGTTCGCCACATCTGGCTCCGCGACCCAGTCAAATGATCCGCGGGACACTGCCTAGCCGGAGGCGAGGGTGCCCAGGGTGACGGCGACGGTGCGGGTCCTGCCGTCGGGGCTGAGGAGTTCGACCTTCACCTGGCGGCCGGGCTTGAGGGTGGCCAGGACCTCCGAGAGGGCGGCGGCCGTCGGCGTCGGCTTTCCCTCGACGCTGAGGATGACGTCGCCCGCCTTGATCCCCGCCTTCGCGGCGCCGCCGCCGGGCTCGACCATGGCCACGCCCACGCCCACGGGGCGGCCGTCGGGGGCGACCACGGTGTTGACGCGCACGCCGAGGGCCGCGCGGCGGCTGTTGGTGACCTTGCCGTACTTGATGATCTGATCAGCGACGTCCTTGGCCGTGGTGCTCGGGATGGCGAAGCCGATGCCCGGGGCGGCGCCGCCGCCGAGGTCGGGGTTGATGGCGGCGAGCGTGGGGACGCCGATCACCTCGCCCGTCATGTTGGTGAGCGCGCCGCCGCTGTTGCCCGGATTGATCGCGGCCGAGGTCTGGATGGCGTTGGTGATCGTCGCGCCGGGGGAGCCCTCGCCCTGGGGCTCGGTCACCGTGCGGCCGAGCGCGGAGATGATGCCGTTGGTGACGCTGCCCGACAGGCCCAGCGGGTTGCCCATCGCGAGCACGATCTGCCCCACCTTGAGCTTGCCGGAGTCGCCGAACGTCGCCGGGTTGAGCCCGTTGGTGTCGCTCACCCGGATGACGGCCAGGTCGCCGAGGGGGTAGGAGGCGACGAGCTTGGCCTGGCGAGGCTTGCCGCCGGTGGCCAGCGTCACCTCGAAGCTGGTCGCCTTGCCGACCACGTGGGCGTTCGTGAGGATGTGCCCCCTGGTGTCGTACACGACGCCCGAGCCGAGGCCTCCGGCGGTGTTGATCTGCACGATCGACGGCAGCACCTGCGTGATGACCCGCTCGTACGCCTGCTCCTCCGCGACCGTCGTCACCGGGGGCGGGGGCGGGGGTGGCGCGGGGGTGCCGGTGTCGCCGCCGCTGGGCTGGGACCCCGTGGCCGCGGGCGAGGCCGCGGGCGCGCACCCGCCCGATGTCACCAGGACGGCGGCCACCCCGGCAGCGAGCACGTGTCGGGCGGTGTGTCCGGTTCGCCGTTTGTCTGGTGTCGTTTCCATGCAAAAGGGGATTCCCGACCCTGGCTCAAGATACGCCCCTCGAAACACCCCGTGACCTCGCGTGTCTCGGGGTACGCTGCCTGGGCGAACGTGGTCCGCGGCGCCCCCGCGCCGCTCTCTCGGCCAGGCTTGCGTTCCGCTCCGGTGACACCCGGCGGGGCCGACCCGCATGGATCAGGAATTGTGACGTAGTCTGCCGACATGACGGACGGCTCTGGGAACTCCTCCAGCCGCCCTGGGTCGGGGCGGCCTCCCACATACGTTCCCTCCTACGACGCGCCGACCTCGCCGTTACCCAAGATGACCCCCGAGCAGGCGCGCGCCTTCACCGACGCCGCCCACGCCGAGACGGCCCGCGGACGCGCGCGGGCCGCCGAGGCCGCCCGCGCGCGTGAGGACGGCCAGGCCCGCGAGGCCGGCTCCGCACCGCGCCGGGAGGACGACGACCCGCACGACGAGCCCGCCGGCGAGACCACCGCCGCAGCCCGGCAGGTGGCCGACGCCGACACCGCCCGCATGGACGCGGTCAAGGTGTGGGCCGTGGACGCCGCGCGCGCCGAGGCCGCCGCCGCCCGGACGGCAGACGAGGACGCCTGGACGTCCACCGAGACCGCCGGTGGCCGGACGAGACGCGAGGACGCCTGGAGGGCGTCCGGGGCCGCGGCAGGCCAGGCCGGGCACGAGGTCGCCGACCGCCGGGAGAGGCTGGAGGGCGCCGGCATCCCGTGGCGGCCCGAGGCCGGCGACGCCGGCGCGGAGCCCCCCGACGACGGCACGACCACCGACCTGCGGCGGTCCGCTGGAGCGTTCCCCCGCGGCGCCCGTCCGCCCGGCCGTCCGGCGGGCGCCTCGCGGGGCGACGGCGCGCCGTCGTACCCCCCGATCCCGGACGCTCCCCGCCGTGCCGAGCGGCCGTCGTGGCTGGCCGGGCTGGTGCTCAGGGTGGGCGACGTCCCGATAAGGGTCGTCTACGGCATCGGCGCGACGCTGGCCACGGCGCTCGTCGTCGTCCTCATCTTCGCGCTGTTCTCCGGCGACAGGCCGGAGCCGGTGCGGGTGGACCAGGCGCAGGGCGGGGGCTCGGCCTCCGGCTCCGGGACGCCCGCGCCCCGGCCGATCGCCGTCCCGCCCGTTCCTGCGGCCAAGGCGATGACGGTGTTCCCGGCGCCCGGCTCGCCGATCGTCTCCTACGTGACCGACACCAGGGCCGGCATCAGCTACGCGCGGTACGGAACCCCCTGGTCCAAGGCGTCGCGCGCCCCGTTCTCGGCCGCGCAGAAGGCCGGGCCGGCGCGGCGGCAGGCGTTCATCGCCTCGGCCCCGGTGCCGGTGTCGGTGGCCAAGACCCCGGCGACGCAGGCGGACGTCCGCAGGCTGGCCGCCCGGGCGGCGCGCTGGACGCTGCGCTACCAGCCCGCCGGGTCGAGGTTCACCTGGACGGCGTCCCAGCCCGCCCGGTACAACCTCGGCTGGATGGTCGGCTACAAGGTCACCTACACCCAGGACGGCGTCCGGCGGGCCTCCCAGGCGTATGTCATGGTCATCGCGACGAACGGCAAGAAGCCGGCGATGCTGTTCGCCAACGTCCCCGACAACCGCAAGGGCCTGTACCGCGACCTCAACATGCTGTTCTGGACGGCCCGCGCCCTGTAGCGGGAAACCGCGGGGGCGTTCGTGCGGCCGGTCCCGCCGTCCGGTCGCGGGGCGGCCGCCGGCGTGCCCGGCCCGGCCGGGTGCGGCCAGGGTTGGCCTCGGAAGCATCTTCTAGAATATGGTTCTGTCACGTCTGGAGGCCGAACCGCACGGAGGGTGTTATGGCGATCGGGTTGAGCGAGGAGCACGAGGCGCTCCGCGAGTCCGTGACCGGTTGGGCGGAGCGCCACATCTCGCCTGAGACGGTGCGTTCGGCCCTCGGCGCGGACGCCGGCGACCGTCCCGCCTTCTGGGCGGGCCTCGCCGACCAGGGGCTGCTGGGCCTCCACCTGCCCGAGGAGTACGGCGGCAGCGGCTTCGGCCTGCTGGAGACCGCTGTGGCCGCCGAGGCGCTGGGCGAGCGCGTCGCCCCGGGCCCCTACCTGCCCACCGTGCTGGCCTCCGCCGCCGTCCACGCCTCCGACGGCAAGGCGCGCGCCGAGCTGCTTCCCGGCCTCGCCGACGGCACCGTGACCGGCGCCGTCGCCCTGAACGGCGCGCTGAGCGGCACCCGCGGCGCCGACGGCGTGCTCACCGTCAGCGGCACGGTCGAGCCGGTGCTCGGCGGCGCCCTCGCCGACGTGCTGGTGCTCCCGGTGGTCACCGACCGGGGCGAGGAGTGGGTCGCCCTCTCCAAGGAGGGGCTGACCGTGACCGCCACCCCGAGCCTCGACCTCACCCGCGCGGTGGCCAGGGTGGAGGCCGACGCGGTGACCGTCCCGGCCGAGCGTGTCCTGGACGGCCTCGCCCGGCCCGCCGTCCGCCACCTCGCCGCGATCCTGCTGGGCGCGGAGGCGGCGGGCGTCGCCTCCTGGTGCCTGAAGACGGCGGCCGCCTACGCCAAGGTGCGCGTGCAGTTCGGCCGCCCGATCGGCCAGTTCCAGGGAGTCAAGCACAAGGCCGCCCGCATGCTGGTCGCGCTGGAGCAGGCCCACGCCACCGTCTGGGACGCCACCCGCGCCACCGGCGACGAGCTCGACTACGCGGCCGCGGTCGCGGGCGTGATGGCCCCGGACGCCGCGGTGGGGTGCGCCAAGGACGCCATCCAGATCCTCGGCGGCATCGGCTACACCTTCGAGCACGACGTCCACCTCTACTACCGCCGCGCGCTCAGCCTGCGCGCGCTGCTTGGCCCCTCCGCCGAGTGGGCCGACGCGGTCGCCGCCGCGGCGCTGGCCGGCGTCGGCAGGGAGATGGAGATCGACCTGCCCGAGGACGCCGAGGCGCTGCGCGCCGGCGTCCGCCAGGAGATCGCCGAGATCGCCGTGCTGGAGGGCAAGGAGCAGAAGCGCGCGCTGGCCGGCAAGGGTCTCGTGCTGTCGCACCTGCCCGCGCCGTGGGGCCGGGGCGCCTCACCGCTGGAGCAGGTACTGATCCTGCAGGAGCTGAAGGCGGCCCGCGTGCGGCTGCCCCAGATGATCATCGGTGCGTGGGTCGTCCCGTCGATCGTCGCGTACGGCACGCCCGAGCAGCAGGAGCGGTTCCTGCCGTCCACGCTGGCCGGCGAGATGATCTGGTGTCAGCTCTTCAGCGAGCCCGGCGCGGGGTCCGACCTCGCCTCCCTGCAGATGAAGGCCGAGCGGGTCGAGGGCGGCTGGCGGCTCAACGGGCAGAAGATCTGGACGTCGGTGGCGCACGTCGCCGAGTGGGGCATCTGCATCGCCCGCACCGACCCGTCCAAGCCTAAGCACGACGGCATCACCTACTTCCTGGTGGACATGAAGTCGCCCGGGATCACCGTGCGGCCGCTCACCGAGATGACCGGCGAGAACCTGTTCAACGAGGTGTTCCTGGACGACGTGTTCGTGCCGGACGACCTGGTGGTGGGGGAGATCGACGAGGGGTGGCGGGTGGCGCGCAACACCCTGTCCAACGAGCGGGTGTCGCTGTCGTCCGGCTCGGGCGGCACCGGGTCGTCCGTGCCCGACCTGCTGGGCCTGGTGTCGCGCCTCGGGCGCGAGCTGACGCCGGCCGAGCGGCAGGAGCTCGCCCGCGTGGTCTGCGAGGGCCACTCGATCAACGCGCTGAGCATGAGGGTGACGCTCAGGCAGCTCGCCGGGGCCGAGCCGGGCGCCGACGCCTCGGTGCGGAAGCTGCTGTCGACCGCGCACGCGCAGAACGTGTCGGAGTGCGCGGTGAGCCTGCTCGGCGCCTCGGCGACGGTGGCGGCCGACATGAAGCTCGGTGACGCCGGCTACTGGAACCGCGCCGTCCTCGCCACCCGGGCGATGACCATCTACGGCGGGACGACCGAGGTGCAGCTCAACATCATCGGCGAGCGGATGCTGGGTCTGCCCCGCGACCCCGAGCCCGGGAAGTAGCCGGCGGGCCGCCGTCGCGCCTCCGGTCGAGGGCCGCGTGAGCCAGCAGGACGAGGGCGCACGCGGCCGCCCCGCCGGCGGCCGCCGTGCCTCCCCCCTGGGCGGCCCACAGCCACCCGATGAGGACGCCGGCGGCTCCGGCGGCAGCGGCGGCGCGGGCCGGTCGTCCGGCGGTGTTGCGTCCGGCGGCTCCGGCGCCCGGGGTGGCGCGGGCCGGTCGTCCGGCCGTGTTCTGTCCGGCGGCTCTGGCGCCCGGGGTGGCGCGGGCCGGTCGTCCGGCGGTGGGCGACGGCGGTGGCGGCACGGGGTTCAGCCGTCCGAGGTCATGTCGAGCCGCTCCTCCAGCCGCTCGACCCGCTGCAGGAGCGGCTGCAGCTCTTGGCGGACGGCCGCCGCCAGCGCCTTGGCCGCTCCCTCGGGAAGCGGCGTACCGCCGGCTGCCGCCTGTTCGTCCTGGGTCCGCAGGTGGATGTAACCGGAGAGCCAGGCGACGACGGCGCGGCGGGTGGCCTTCGGCTCGGCGCCGAGGGCGCGCAACACCTGGCCGGCGGTGCCGTCGGGCTCGGTGACCAGGCCCAGCAGCAGGTGCTCGCAGCCGATGTAGTTGTGTCCGAGAGCAGTGGCCTCGGTGACCGTCAGCTCCAGCGCGTTGGCGGCGGGGGTGCTGAAGTGGCGGGCGGCGTCCTGGTCGTCCGTGGTCTGCGCGGATCGCAGCGCCAGGTTGCGGCCGACCTGGGCGGGCTCGATCTCCACCGCGCGTAGCACGTGCAGCGCCACGTTGCTGCCCTCGGCCAGCAGCGCGCCGAGCAGGTGCTCGGTGCCGACGTCGGGCGCGCTGTCGGCCCGCGCCTGTTCCACGGCCAGCTTCAGCACGGTGCGCGCCCGGGCGGTGAAGTGCGCGAGCCCCGCGGTGGGGTCGCCGGTGCCCAGGTCGCCGAGTGTGGTCGCCCGGATGGCGGTGACCCGGCGGACGGCCTGCTCCAGCGCGCGCTGGCAGACCGCGGACACCGGCACGCCGGCCTCCTTGACCGCGTCGGCCAGGTCGTCCGGCAGGTAGACGTTGATCTTCGGCATCACGGATGCCTCCTCGGAGACTCGGGCGACGTGTATGCCCTCATCTATACCCCCATTGGGGTTATACGTCTACCCCCATTCAGACCGGCTGTGAATCCACGCCGTCCAAGGCGCGTCCGGCCGAAGCACTTCCCCCCCACCACCCTCGTCCGCACAGCCCGCGAAACCATCCGCCGCCCCCGGACCGGCGCCTTGGGCGCGCTTCCTCAAGGGCGACCCTCAACCCGCCCTCCGGCCCACCGCCGCGCGGCAAACGCCCTCAGCCGCCCCGAAGGGAAACCGTCCTCGCGGCGGACGGGGCCGTATCGGCCGTCCACGATGTCCGGGCCTTCACGAGGCGCCACCGGAGTCCCGGCGTCACCCGTGGCCGCAAGGTGGACCCGGCGCCGGGGACGGTTGTTCCGCGACGGTGGGTGGTGGGCTGGTGGGGGTCGCCCTGAGAAGGCTGTGCCGAAGGCGCCGTTCAAGGGCGTTGGGGCTTGGCGGCAGGCGTCGGTGAGGTGGCGGCATGGCGGGGAACGAGGAAGCGCCGCCGTCCCTGGGGGACGACGGCGCTTCTCGGTACCGGGAGGGGCTACTGGGGGGTGCTACCCGGTTACGAGCGTGAGGCCGTAGGCCGAGAGGATCTCGTTCACCGGCTGGAAGTAGGTCGTGCCGCCGGAGGAGCAGTTGCCCGAGCCGCCGGAGGTGACGCCCTGGGCCTGGTTGCCGGAGATGTAGGGGCCGCCGGAGTCACCGGGCTCGGCGCAGGCGCTGGTGCGGGTCAGGCCGGAGACGGTGCCCTGGGAGTAGCGCACGCTGGCGTTGAGCTGCTGCACGGTGCCGCAGCGCCAGCCGGTGGTGGAGCCGGAGCGGCAGATCGAGGAGCCGACGCCGGCGACGGAGGAGCCGCGGACGATGACGTTGCCGCTGGAGCCGCGGACCCACGGCTGCGGGACCCAGTTGCTGTTCACCGCGACCCAGGCGTAGTCGTTGCCGGGGAACGAGGAGCCCTGGAAGGTGCCCTGGGCGACGCGGTTGAAGCCGGTCGTGGTGTTGCCGGCCCGGCCGCAGTGGCCGGCGGTGACGAAGCCCGGCGTGCTGCCGCGCCGCACCGAGAAGCCGACGGAGCAGCGCGAGCCGCCGATGTAGAAGGCGTCGCCGCCGCGCAGGTCGTAGTACGCCTGGGGCGCCTCGGCCGACCGCTCGACGCGGATCGCCGAGGTGTCGGCGCCGCTGGCCGCGACGAAGGCCTCGGCCTCGGCCGGCTGGCTGGAGGCCACGACGACGCTGTTGGTGGCCACGTCCACGTACCACATGGGCGTCGACGCGGGGGCCTGCGCGGCCGCCTTGTCCAGCGCCTCCTTGGTGGCTTCGAGCTGGGAGAGGCTCTTGCCGACGACCTTGGCCTGTACGCCCGTGCCGGTGACGGTGGACGCCGCGGCGGCGTCGGTGGTGGCGATCGTCAGCGTGGCCGACGTCGGGCCGCTCAGCCACGCGCCGGCGTAGCTGGCGCCCAGCTTGTCGCGGAACTTGGCTTCGGTGCCGGCGGCGCGCGACTCGTTGAGGAGCCGGGACTCGGCCTGCTCCTTGGAGATGCCGAGGTCGCGGCTCATGGCGTCGAGCATGGTGGGTGCGGGGGAGCCGCCTGGCGCGGCCGCCGTCTCGCGGTCTGCGATGGCGGGAGCGGCCGTGAGGGTGAGGACACTGATTGCTAGAGCGCATCCGGCGGTAACCGTGCGTCTGCGGAGCATGGGCTCTCTCCTCGGTAGGGGGGGTGCCGTCACCGTAACTGCGCTCGCGCCCGGCGCGGAGCTATCGTTTCGCCCCTATCGCGACGTTATGGAAGCGCCGCCCGCTTCACCGAGAACCGAACGGGATTCTGCCCTCCGGGTGGCGCCTTCCCGTTGGCCGCCGAATGTTTTCCCGGGGAATGCGGGGAGTTCGTGAAAATCGTCGCCGGGACGCCGGATGTCGCGATGACCTCGTCGTCAGGCGAGAGATGGCCGGTCCCGCGGAGCCGCCGACTTCCGATCGCGGTAAGACGTGGCGGGCGCCCTGACCAAAGCAGTTGATAGGGGTAGCGCTGCTGGTCAAAGCGGTAATCGACGCCGCGAGGCCGCTTTTCCGTCGCCGTCCTGAAGGACCGTCGTCTTACCATCGCGAAATCGATGAACGGCTCCGTGCGCGGTCGAAAGGCGGCGGAATGTGTTCACACCCCGCTAATTCGCGGGTGATCCGCTCGCTGGTGCGGGGAGGCGGAAACGGGCACGACGGCGCCGCCGTCCGATCCGACGGACGGCGGCGCCGCGGGCGGCCACCCGGGGGGCGGGTGGGGGGCTGCCCGGGTGGTGCCGGATGAGGGCTTCGCCCTCGTCGCCCCCTCCCGGTGGCCGCCGGAGGGGGACGACGAGGCTTATCGCCGTGAGGGACGACTCACGGCCTGCTCAGGCCCAGGGTGTAGGAACCCGAACCGCTGTAGGCATGCACGCGGTAGCGGTAGTAACCCGCCGCGCCGGAGTAGCTGACGGTCTCGTCGGGGCCGGAGGTGGTGCCGCTCGCCACGTTGGCCCACGCCGAGCCGTTCCACCGCTGCAGGTACAGGTCGAAGTCGGTGCCGCTCGGCGCGTCGAGGCAGCCCCTGTGGGTGCCGGTGACGGTGGTCTGGTAGTAGGAGTTGTTCGGCTGGTAGGCGCTCGCGCCGCTCGACAGGCTGCCGGTGAGCGTCTGCTGGTAGCCGCTGCAGCCGGTGGGCGGGGGCTCGCCGCCGCCGCTGGTCTTGAGGGTGAGGCCGTAGACCGAGAGGATCTCGTTCACCGGCTGGAAGTAGGTCGTGCCGCCGGAGGAGCAGTTGCCCGAGCCGCCGGAGGTGACGCCCTGGGCCTGGCTGCCGGAGATGAAGGACCCTCCGGAGTCACCGGGCTCGGCGCACACGTTGGTACGGGTGACCTCGTAGATGGTGCCCTGCGAGTAGGTGACGCTGGTGTTGAGCTGCTGCACCGTGCCGCAGTGCCAGCCGGTGGTGGAGCCGGACCGGCAGATCGAGGAGCCGACGCCCGCGACGGTCGACCCGCTGACGGTCACGTTGCCGCCCGCGTAGTTGTTGACCCACGGCTGCGCGACCCAGTTGGAGTTGACCGCCACCCAGGCGTAGTCGTTGGTGGGGAAGGACGACCCCTGGAAGGTGCCCTGGGCCACCCGGTTGAAGCCGGTGGTGGAGTTGCCGGCGTTGCCGCAGTGGCCGGCGGTCACGAAGCCGGGCGTGCTGCCCCGGGTGACCGAGAACCCGACCGAGCAGCGCGAGCCGCCGATGTAGTAGGCGTCGCCGCCGCGCACGTCGTAGTAGGGCTGGGGCGCCTCCGCCGAGGTCTCGACGCGGACGGCCGTGGCGTCGGCGCCGCTGGCGGCGACGAAGGCCTGGGCCTCGGCGGGCTGGGAGGTGAGCACGACGACGCTGTTGGAGCGCACGTCGACGTACCACACGGGGGTGGACTTCGGTGCCTGCGCGGACGCCTTGTCCAGCGCCTCCTTGGCGGCCTCAAGCTGGGCCAGGCTCTTGCCGACCACCTTCGCCACGACGCCCGTGCCGGTGATGGCCGAGGCGGAGGCGGCGTCGCTCGTGGCGACGGTCAGCGTGCTGGACGTCGGGCCGCTGAGCCAGGAACCGGCGTAGCCGGTGCCCAGGCTCTTCTTGATCTTGGTCTCCACGCCGCTGAGGCGTGACTCGTTGAGAAGGCGTGCCTGCGCCTGCTCGGCGGTGATGCCCAGGTCGCGCTGCATCGCGTCGATCATTCCGGGCGGGGGCTGCTGTGCTGCGGAGGTGGTTCCAGGGCCGGTCGCCGTGTCGCGGTCTGCGAAGGCGGGGGCGGCCACGAACGTGAGGACACTGACTGCCAAGGCGCAACCGGTGGTAACCGTGCGTCTACCGAGCATTTGCTCTCCTCGGTGTGGGGGGTGCCGCAACCGTAACCGGGCTCACGTATATCGCCGACCTATCGTTTCGTCCCTACCGTCGCGCTATGGGACCGTGCCGTATTGCGGATTCGTGACCAGCCAGTCCGAATAGCGGGCGCTGCGCTGCACGGCGTCGGCGTGCGCCTCCTTGGCGTGCTCGGCGATGTCGCGCGCCGCGCGCCCGGCCAGCGAGTCGGAGTGCCAGCCGAGCATGTGCCGCCAGCGCAGCGGCGCGCCGGTGAGCGGCATCAGCACCAGTTCGGCGGTCAGGTCGAAGGTGGCCTGGCACAGCGCGACCGCCTTGCCCACCTTGGCGAGGTGGAGGCAGGTGGCGACGTCCGACTCGTACACGGTCCTCGGGACGAACCCGGCTCGCGCGCACGCTCCGGCGAAGCAGTCGGTGAAGCAGCCGTCCCCGGGGGCCAGGGCCCACCCTTCCTGGGCCAGGGCGGACAGCTCCAGCTCCTTCTCGCCGGCGAGATGGTGCCCCTCGGGCAGCAGGGCGAAGACGGGGTCGGTGCCCACGACGGTCCAGGTCATCGCCTCCGCCGACGGTGGGGGGCTCTCCCCGCAGGTGCCGATCAGGGCGAAGTCGAGCCGTCCCGCGCTCACCATCGTGGTGAGCTCCCGCGACGACCAGGACGTGCGGGTGCTGACGGGCGTGTTGGGATGGGCGGCGGTGAGGCGGTCGACGAGCCCCCCGAGGATCGGCCCGTGCGTGGCGCCGATCCGGAAGCCCGGGATCCCCTCGTAGGTGTTGGCGAACCGCACGGCCTCCTCCTGCAGCTCGCGTACCGCCGGTAGCAGGACGCGGGCCCTTGTGAGGACGAGCTCGCCCAGGGGTGTCGGGCGGGCGCCGTTGCGGTCGCGTTCGAACAGGGCGCCCCCGAGCGTGCGTTCGATGCGCTTGAGCTGCGCGGTGAGCGACGGCTGAGCCAGTCCTAACTGGGTGGCCGCCTTGGTGACGCTCCCGGCCTCGGCAACCGCGCGCACGATTTTGAGGTGTCGGAGCTCCAGATCCATACCGGGAAGGTACGACTGTCGTGTTATGCCTGCAATGCGTTGATGTCACGAAATTTGACTGTTATTCGTCGGGTGTTTGGGTTTCCGGCGCTGAGCTGCGCGGACACGAGGAAATCCTCGATTAATTGCGGCAACGGTATGCGGAAGGTTCTGTCAGGGTGTAAAGCGGATCTTCCGGGGTGTAGCCGGAAGCGCGCGGCGCTAGCCCGCCACCCCGAAGCCGAGGGCGACCGCGCACACCTGGAACGAGGCGCCGGTCTGGTCGCCGGTCACCTCCAGCGTCTCGCCGTGGCCGGTGATGGCGAACGTGCTCGCGTGCAGCCCCGGCTTCAGCACCACCTCGACGGAGCCCGTGCCCAGCCGGACGGTGACCACCTTCGGCTGCCCGCTGATGTAGTCGAGCTTGACGACGTACGACTCGTCCTTGCCGGTCGAGTCGCGCACGGGGATGGTCGCGCCGTCGTGGCGGGTGGGCCAGCACCCCCCGCCGGGCATGCGGTAGGTCTCGCCCCAGATGCGCAGCGGCCGCAGCGCCCCCCGGTCGTCCAGGATGAGCGGGTCGGCCGAGGGCGGCTGCGTGCGCATGGTCTCCCGGTGCACCGGCTTGGCCAGCGGGGCCAGTACCCGCGAGGCCAGCGCGTTGTCCTGGAACAGCGGCTGCATCAGGAAGGTGGGAAGCCGGCGGTCGAAGACGTCGGCGTCCGGCGAGGCGGCGGCCAGCGAGGCGCGCGCGCCGGCCAAGAACGCCCGGGCACGCTCGCCGTCCACCGTGCCGGTGAGCTGGACGGACGACCAGACCGACGCCGCGGTGAAGCCGGCCAGGCCGAGCACGGCGAGCACCCGCCCGGCGCGCGCCCCGCGCGCCGGGGCCGTCGTCTCCGGTGCGCCGAGCGGCCGGAGGAAGGCCAGGCCCAGGCAGAGCGCCAGCAGCGGGGCGGCGTCGGCGACGTAACGCGTCTCGGCGCCCGCGATGTCGGCGTAGCCGTTGGCGAGCCGGCCCAGCGCGACGGGCAGGACGTCGGCGAGCACCAGGTAGCCGAAGAGCAACGCCCAGCTCCAGGCGGCCACGGCGCGGCGGGTGAACAGGCCGGCGGCGATCAGCACGGCGAACAGCGCCCCGGCGGCGACGACCACGGGCACGGACGGCGCGGCGAGGGCGGCGTCGCCCGCGCCGATGGGCTGCCAGCGGCCGGGGCCGCCCAGGGCGGTGGTGGTGAACGTCTCGGTGACCAGCACCCGGCCGAAGCGCAGGATGTCGCCGGGCGACGGGAGCTGCGGGCCGCGCCCGGAGGCGGCGAGCCGCGACAGGAACAGCGCCGCGAACCCCGCGACCAGCGTGCCGTGCACGAGCCAGGCCCTCCGGTGCTGCCAGACCCGCGCCCACGGCCCCCGTTCGCGGGAGCCTGCCACGCCGGCGGCGGTCAGGGCGAGCAGCACGACCGGGACCAGCGCGCCCTTGACGAAGAACGCCATGCCCACCAGCACCCACCCCGCCGAGGCCCACAGGTGCGCCGGCCGCCCGTCGCGCGTGTACAGGACGTGCGAGGCGATGGCCATCGGCATCGCGATCTGCAGCGGCACGGTGTTCAGCGCGGCGGCGAACCAGCTCAGCGCCGACAGCGACAGGGGCGTGAGCAGGAAGACCAGCAGCGGGCCCAGGATGGCGGGGCGTGTCCCGAACACCACGCGCAGCATCCGCAGCATGGCCAGCCCGGCGGCGGCGTGCCCGGCGAGCGTCGCGGCCACGACCACGTCCCAGTTGTACGGCGCCAGCCTGGTGAACGCCCACACCAGGGCGAAACCGCCCGGCATGAACTGCCCCCAGTGGACCCGCCCCAGGTACTCCCAGTCGAGGGAGCCGGCGAAGGCGCGCCCGATGTACTCGAAGTCGTCCTCGCGGAAGAAGGCGTCCCGCAGCACGAAGTACTTCGCCGCCACCGACAGCGCGACCAGCACGGCGCCCGCCGCGAGCACCCCGCGCCCGCCCACCAGCCACCGCGGCACCCGGACCGTCACCGTCACCGGCCCCGCCGTGTCCGTAGCTGGCTGGAAGGACAACGCATCGGCAATCTGTCGAAGGAACGAACCGCGGCGCGGCCCCGGGGCAGGCCGGACTGCCGAATGCTACTGGCGCCCCGCCGCTGGCGAAACCCCGCCGCCGGGCGTGACCCCCGAGCGGCTCGCCCGCCCCCGGGCGCGGTGCGGTCATGGGGAGGGGAGGGCGTGGCCGGGCCACACCACGCCGGCCGGGAGCGGGGACACGGTGCGTGCGGTGGTGGCGTGTGGTCAGGGGCGCACGCCCGCCCCGCCCCGGCGCGGGGTGGTCGTCACGGAGGGGAGGGGCGGACGTGGCCGGGTCACCCCCCCGCCGGCCGGGAGCGGCGGCGCGGTGCGTGCGGTGGTGGCGTGTGGTCAGGGGCGCGCGCCCGCCTCGCCCCGGCGCGGGGCGGTCGTCACGGAGGGGAGGGGCGGACGTGGCCGGGCCACACCCCCGCCAGCCGGAGTGGGGACGCGGTGCGTCCGGTGGTGGCGTGTGCCCGAGGGGGCGCCCCCTGCCCGGCCGGAGTTTGGACGCGGTGCGTCCGGTGGTGGCGTGTGGCCGAGGGTGCGCCCCCGCCCGGCCGGAGTGGGGACGCCGTGCGTTCGGTGGTGGCGGGGGCGCACGCCCGTTCGGGGAGCGGTCGTCGCGGGTGGTCGGGTGGGTCGGGCAGGCTTGTCGCCATGGTGAGGCGGGTGTGGCCGGTCGGGCTGGGGGTGCTGCTCGGCGTGCTCGCGCTGGGGCCGGCCCTGGCGCCGGGGTTCGTGCTCGCCTACGACATGGTCTTCGTTCCCGAGCCGGCGCTCAGCGCGACGTCGTTCGGGCTCACCGGCACGCTTCCGCGCGCGGTTCCCAGCGACGCGCTGGTCACGGCGCTGACCGCCGTGCTGCCGGGCGATCTGGTCCAGAAGCTGGTGCTGCTGGGGATCTTCGCGCTCGCCTGCTCGGGGGCCGCCGCCCTGCTGGAGCGCGAGGCGGCCCCCGTGCGGCTGGCGGCGGCGGTCTTCTACACCTGGAACCCGTTCGTCGCCGAGCGCCTGCTGATCGGGCAGTGGGCGCTGCTGCTGGGGTACGCGGGCCTTCCGTGGGCGGTCCGCGCGGCGCTGGCCGCGCGGGAGCGGCGGCTCCGCCGGGCCTGGGTGGCGGCCTTCCTGCCGGCGGCGGCCGGCGGGTTCATGGCGATGATCCTCACCGCGCTCACCGTGCTGTCCGTCGCCGCCCTGTCCGCCCAGCCTGGCCGGGTGAGGGCGCTGCGCCGTACGGCGGTGGCGTGCGTGGTGCTGAGCCTTCCGTGGCTGGTGCCGAGCCTGCTGCGCGGGCCGGGTGTGCCCGGTGACGGGGCCGGGGTGGCGGCGTTCGCCGCCCGCGCCGACTCGCCGCTGGGGCCGTACTCCAGCCTGATGTCCCTGTCGGGCATCTGGAACGCCGAGGTCGTCCCCGGCGGCTACGACGCGCCGCTGCCGGCGGTGCTGCACCTGCTGGTGGCGGTGGCCGCCGTCGCCGCGTTCGCGCTCACGCGCGGCCTGCCGGGACGCCGCGGGCTGGCGGTGGCCGCGTGCGCGGGCTTCGCGGTCGCCGCGCTGGGGATCACCGAGCCGGGCCGGGCCGCGCTGCGCGGGCTGATCGGCCTGTGGCCCGGGTTCGCGGTGCTGCGGGACGCCCAGCAGTACGTCGCCCCGCTCGTCCTGCTCCAGGCCCTCGGCGTCGCCGCGCTCGCCCGCGCGCTCACCGGGGCGCCGTCACCCGGGGAGGTCGCCGGGGCGCCGTCACCCGGGGAGGTCGCCGGGGCGCCGTCACCTGGGGAGGTCGCTGGGCCGCGGTCACCTGGGGAGGTCACGGGGGCGCCGTCACCCGGGGAGATCACGGGAGCGCCGTCATCTGGGGAGGTCGCCGGGCCGCGGTCACCCGGCGGGATCACTGGGCCGCGGTCATCCGGGGAGGTCGCCGGGGCGCCGTCACCCCGGGAAATCGCCGGGGCGGCGAGGCGGGGGTTCGCCGCGCGGCCGGCTTCGCGGGGGCGGGCGGCGGCCGAGCGGGCGGTGATCACGGCGGTGGTCGCGGCGGCGCCGCTGCTGTTGCTGCCCGGGCTGGCGTTCGGCGGGTGGGGGCGGCTGGGAACGGTGGAGTACCCGCGCGACTTCGAGCGGGTGCGGGCGCTGGTCGCGGCCGACACCGTGCCCGGGGACGTGCTGCTGCTGCCGTGGGAGTCCTACCGCGCCTACGACTGGAACGGCCGCCGGCCGTCGCTGGACCCGCTGCCGCGCTACCTGCCGCGGCGGGTCGTCTGGAACGACGCGGTGCGGGTGGGAGGCGTGGTCGTCGGCGCCGAGGATCCCCGCGCGCGGGCGCTGGACGGGCTGCTGCGCTCGGGGGCGGAGCTGGCCGGCCCTCTGCGGGCGGCGGGGTTCCGGTTCGTCGTGCTCGACGGCGACGCCTCCGAGTGGAACGCGTTCCAGTCACGGCTGGCCGGCGCCCGCCAGGGGTACGCCGGCCCCCATGCCGCGCTCTACGTGATCGACAACCCCGCTGAGCAGCACGAAGGGACCGTTCCGGTCCCGGTGGCGTGGCTGACTTGGTTTGTTGCGGTTTCGTATATCTGCTTCCATCTTATTGCATCACGTTCTAATGTCGGTGCTCACGAACCCAGGGCTGAGCCAAGGAGCCAGTGATGCGCCTGCTCATCGCGATAGTCGCCGGTGTCGTGCTGGCGGTGGGGGCGAGCGTTGGTGTGGTGAACCTTGCCGCCCCGTCCCCGGTCCCGGTCAACAAGCCGTTGTACAACTACGGCACCCGCTGACGCGGCCGCGCCATGGTCTCCCCCCAGGCTGCTGGCGCGCCGGGCGCTCCGGCCCTGCTGGAGGTCGTACTTCCCGCCTACAACGAGGAGGAACGGCTTCCAGCGGGGCTGGCCGCGCTGTGCGCCAAGCTCGCCTCGCTGCACATCCCCGCCTCCGTGCTCGTCGTCGACAACGGCAGCACGGACGCCACCTCGCGCATCGCCGAGGAGTGGCCGAGCTCGCCGGTCCCGGTGAGGGTGATCCGCTGCGAGCGCCGGGGGAAGGGCGCCGCCGTACGCGCAGGGCTGCTGGCCACCACCGCGCCCTTCGTCGGCTTCTGCGACGTCGACATGGCGACCGACCTGTCCGCGCTCGACCCGGCCATGGCGCTGCTCGGCATGGGCTACGCCGCCGTCATCGGCTCGCGCGCCGACCCGCGCTCGGTCGTCGAGGCCCGGCACAGCCTGCTGCGCCGCCTGGGCGCGGCCACCTTCCGGGGTCTCGCACGCATGATCGTCGGCGAGATCGGCGACACCCAGTGCGGCTTCAAGCTGTTCCGCGGCGCCGAGGCCCGCCAGGTCGCCCGCCAGCTCCGCTGCGACGGCTTCGCCTTCGACGTCGAGCTGATCGCGCGGTTCCGTGCCCGCGGCCTCGCGCTGCGCGAGATCCCGGTGACCTGGCGCGACGTGTCCGGCTCAACGTTCTCCTGCTACCGGCACAGCCTCGGCGTCTTCGCCCAGATGGGCCGGATCTGGCTGGACGTCGGATTCTCCGGCAGGGGCGGGAGGAACGCCCACCTCTGGTCGGTTCCCACCCTGCCCGTGCCGGCCGTCCCCGCCCGTCCGTACCAGGACTCGGCTTCGTCGTTCGTCGCGTAAGACGTACTGTCTGTTGCCTATGCCGGTTCGAGACGTGATGGTGCCGACGCCCGGATGGCCGCGAGGCCTTCGGGGGAGGCGCGTCGCCCTGGTGAACTGGCGCGATCCCTGGCACCACGCCGCCGGGGGCGCCGAGACCTACGCCTGGGAGATCGGCAGGCGGCTCGCCGCCGCCGGGGCGCGGGTCACCTTCGTGACGGCCAGGGACACCGGCCAGGCCCGCCGCGAGCGGGCCGACGGCGTCGACATCGTGCGCATGGGCGGCGTCTTCACCGTGTACCCGCTGGTCCTGGCCTGGCTGGCGCTCCGGCGCCGCCGGTTCGACGCGGTGGTCGACTGCCAGAACGGCATCCCGTTCTTCACCCCGTGGGCCGTGCGGCGCGGCGTCCCGATCGTCTGCGTGATGCACCACGTCCACGACGACCAGTTCGGCGTGCACTTCCCCTCCTGGATGGCCCGGGCCGGGCGGTTCCTCGAAGGGCCGGTCGCCCGCGCCGCCTACCGCCGCCACGCCTGCGTGGCCGTCTCGCCGTCCACCGTGGCGGCCATGCGCGACCGGCTCGCGTGGACGGGCCCGATCCACGTGGTGCCCAACGGAGGCGACCCGCCGCGGGAGGCGCCGTCGCCGCCGTCGCCCGAGCCGTCGGTGGTCTGCGTCGGCCGGCTGGTCGCCCACAAGCGGGTGGAGCGGGTCGTGGAGCTGGCCGCGGCGCTGCGCGACCGGTGGCCCGGTCTGAAGGTGCACGTCATCGGCAGGGGCCCCGAGCTCGACCGCCTGGAGCGGCGGGCCGCCGCCGCCGGGCTGGACGGCGTGGTGCGCTTCCACGGATACGTCGACGCGCACGAGAAGGAGCGGCTGGTCTCCTCGGCGTGGGTCCACCTGTCGGCCTCGCGCGGCGAGGGCTGGGGGCTGAGCGTGCTGGAGGCGGCGGCGCTGGGCGTCCCCACGGTCGCCTACGACGTCGACGGCCTGCGGGACGCCGTCCGCGACGGCCGCACCGGCTGGCTGGCGAAGCCGGGCCAGGCCCTGGAGGACGTCGTCGACGCCGCTCTGAAGGAGACCTCCGACCCGGCGCGCCGCGCCGAGCTGGCCGCCGAGTGCCGGGCCTGGGCCGCGAGGTTCGACTGGGACGCCAGCGCCACGCGCATGGCCCGCCTGCTGATGGTCTCCCGCCCCACACCGGGCGAGGCGTACGTCGTCCGCTACCGCCCCCCGTCGGCAGGCGCCCCGTCGGACGGGTCCCCGTCGGCCACCGCCCCCTCTGCCGGTTCCCCGCCGGTGCCGGACGCGGGTCGGGCCGCCGCCGGGGTTCCGGACGCGCCCGGCGTACGCCCGGCCGGGGACGGGGCCGTCAGGGCGGTGGTCGTGGAGTGCGCGACGCCCGAGCTGATCCGCGCGGCCGGGCTGGGGGAGATCCTGGAGATCCGCCCCGCCCGCCCGGAGGAAGTCCTGCTGGGCTCGCCGTGCTGAACGCGCCCGCCGATCCCGGCCGGGCCCGGCGCCACGTCCCGCACGACGAGAGGCTGCGCGGCCGGCTGCACCGGCTGGCCTGCTCGCTCCTGCTGACCGCGCTGGCCGTGATGACCCACCCGGGCCACCTGCTCAACGACACCAAGATCGACTTCGCGGTCACCCCGGCCGTCTTCCTGGCCCGGGCGCTCGACCTGTGGGACACCTCCCAGTTCGGGCAGCTGCAGAACCAGGTGGCGGGCTACCTGTTCCCCATGGGCCCGTTCTTCCTGCTCGGCGACGTCGCGGGCCTGGAGGGCTGGGTCGTCCAGCGGCTGTGGATGGCCCTGCTGATGGTGCTGGCGTTCCTCGGCGCCGAGCGGCTGGCCGCCCGCCTCGGCGTCGGTACGCCGCGCACCCGCCTGATCGGCGCCCTGGCCTACGCGCTCGCGCCCCGGGCGCTGACGCTGGTCGGCGTGCTGTCGGCGGAGTTCCAGCCCGCCGCGCTGCTGCCGTGGATCCTGCTCCCGCTGGTGACGGCCGTGCTGGGCGGCAACCGGGTCATCTGCGCCGCGCGGTCGGCGTTCGCCGTCGCCCTGTGCGGCGGGGTGAACGCCGCGGCCGTCGCCGCCGTGCTCGTGCTCCCCGCGCTGTACGTGCTGACCCGCGACCGGTCCGCGCGACCGTCCAGGATCCTCGCGTGGTGGGTGCCGGCGGTCGCGCTGGCCACCCTGTGGTGGACGATCCCCCTGGTGCTGTTCTCCCGGTACGGCTTCTCGTTCCTGCCGTACACCGAGAGCGCCGGGACGACGACCGCCGTCACCTCGCTGCCCAACGTGCTGCGCGGCACCTCCGACTGGGTGTCGTGGATCTACTCGGGCACCGGCCCGTTCCAGCCGGTCGGCTTCCAGCTCGCGACCACGCCGCTGCTCACCGTCGCCACCTGCGTGGTCGCCGCGCTGGGGCTGTGGGGGCTGCTCGACCGGCACATGCCCGAACGCCGCTTCCTGGTCGCCGCCGTGCTGGCCGGGGTGGTGATCATGTCGGCCGGCCACGCGAGCCTGCTGGAGCCGGCCTTCGCCGCCGGTGTGCGCGACCTGCTGGACGGCCCGCTGGCCCCGCTGCGCAACCTGCGCAAGTTCGACGCCGTCCTGCGCCTGCCGCTCGCCCTCGGCCTGGCGCACCTGCTCGCCGTCTTCCGCCCCGCCCAGGCGCGGGCCGCGGTCGCCGGGGTCGCGGTGGCGGGCCTGGCCGTCACGGCGCTGCCCGCGGCCACGCTGGGGCTGGCGGCCGGCGGCGCGTTCCGGCAGATCCCCGACTACTGGCACCAGGCCGCGGGCTGGCTGAACGAGCGGGCCGGCCAGCAGGGCGTGCTCGCCGTACCCGGGTCGCGCTTCGGCGAGTACACCTGGGGCCGGCCGCTGGACGAGCCGTTGCAGCAGCTCTTCACCGTCCGGTGGGCGGAGCGCCAGGTGGCGGCGGCCGGGTCGCTGGGCCTGGTGCGCCTGCTGGACGCCGTCGACCAGCGGCTCACCACCGGGCAGGGCTCGCCGGGGCTGGCCCCGCTGCTCGGCCGCATGGGCGTGCGCTACCTGCTGGTCCGCAACGACCTGGACCGCAGGGAGCTGACCGGGGCGTGGCCCGCCCGCGTCCACCAGGCGCTCGGCGACTCCCCGGGCATCACCCGGGCCGCCGCTTTCGGGCCGGACTCCGGCGGGAGCTGGACCGCCGACGACGCGCTGGACGGCCTCGACCCGGCGTACCCCGCGGTGGAGGTGTTCGAGATCGCCGGGGCGCAGGAGGCGGCGACCCTGGCGCCGCAGGACGACCTGGTGCGGGTGTACGGGGGCCCGGAGGGCCTGCTCGCGCTCGCCGACCACGGGCTGCTGGGCGCCGGAGCCCCGGCCGTGCTCAACGGCGACGCGACCGCCGGGGCCGACCCGCGCGAGGAGGTGGTCACCGACTCGCTGCGCAGACGCCAGCGCCAGTTCGGCGAGCTGCGGGTCTCCATGTCGCCCACCCTCACGGCCGGGGAGTCCCCGCCCAAGGCCGGCGCCGTGGACGACTACGTCGAGGACGGGTGGACGCCGTACCAGACGGTCGCGCGCTACCACGGGATCGCCGGCGTCGAGGCGTCCACGTCCGCCTCCGACCCCGGCGCGATCCGCGACCTGCACGGCCTGGGGTACCTGCCCTACGCGGCCGTCGACGGCGACCCGCGCACCGCCTGGCGCTCGGGCGGCTGGAACGGCCCGGTCGGCCAGTGGCTCAGGCTCGACTTCGGGCGCCCGCTGGACGTGGGCGCGGTCCAGGCCGCGTTCGTCTCCGACCCGGTGCTCGGCCCGTTCCCCGCCCGGGTCGCCGTGGAGACCGCCGCGGGCCGCGCCGAGCAGGACGTCCGGGCGACGGCCGAGCCGCAGCGGCTCGCCGTCCCGCGCGGGCGCAGCACGTGGCTGCGGGTCCGCGTCCTGTCGGTGCGCCGGTCCGGGCCCGCGGCGCCGGCCGGCCAGGACGGCACGGCGGTGTCGATCGCCGAGCTGTCCGTCCCCGGGGTGCTGCCCGCCCGCACGTACGTCTCGCCGGACCCCGGCCCGGGCGCGCCCGGGGCGGACACCGCGCAGGTGATGACCCGGGGCCCCGAGGGGCGGGGCTGCATGCTCGGCCCGGTGCGCTGGGTGTGCCGGCCGTCGCTGGACAAGCCAGGCGAGGAGGGCGGCGCCTTCGACCACACCTTCACCGCCCGCCGGTCGGCGACGCCGGGCCTGTGGGGGTACGCCACGCTTCGCGACCCCGCGCTGGCCGCCCGCTACACCGTGACGGAGCCGCTGCCGTCGGTGACCGGCTCCAGCGCCTGGTCGCCCGACCCGGTCGTCGGCGCCCGCTCGGCCTTCGACGGCGACGACCGCACCACGTGGGTCGCCGCCACCGGCGACGCCGCGCCTGAGCTGGACATCAGGTGGAAGGGGGAGCGCACCCTCAGCCGCCTCACCGTGCGTCGCCCGCCGACCGCCCGTACCCCCGCCTCGGTGATCGTCACCGGCGCCGACGGCTCGGTGCGCGGCGGCTGGCTGGCCGACGACGGCGAGGTGACCTTCCCCCGCCTGCGCACCGACCGACTGCGGATCCGCTTCTCCACCGCCGGCCCGTTGCAGGTCACCGACGTCGCCATCCCCGGCGTGGACCCGCTGCCCGACATCGCGGCGGGCCGCCTGACGCTGAGGTGCGGGCTCGGCCCCACCGTCGTGGTCAACGGCGCCCAGCTCCTCACCCGGGCCAGCGGCACCTACGGCGACGTGCTCGCCGGCCGGCCGCTGCGGTACGAGGCGTGCGAGCCGGCGCCGGTGGCGGCCGGTCAGAACCGCCTGTACGTCTCCGCGCTCGACCCGTTCCGGGTGGACTCCGCCGTGGTCGGCGACGCCCGGCCGGCCGGGCCGTCGCGGGTGGCCGGGGGGAGCGCCGTCGCGCGCGACTTCACCGGCACCACCCGCTCGGTGGACGTCACCGCCCCCGCGGCCTCCTACCTGATCGTGAACGAGAACTTCAACCGCGGCTGGCGGGCCACGCTCGGCGGGCGGGCGCTGCGGCCGGTGCGGATCGACGGCTGGCGGCAGGCGTGGGCGCTGCCCGCGGGCAGCGCCGGGACGGCGGTGCTGACCTTCACCCCCGCCGCGCTGTTCCGGTGGACGATCATCGCGGGCATCTGCGGCCTGGTGCCGGTGCTGTTCTTCGCCCTGCTGCGGGTCGTCGGACGCCGCGCGAGCCGGGCCGCGCCCTGGGCCGGGCTGGACCCGAGGCTGATGCTCGCCGGCGCGGCGGCGGCCGGGCTGTGGGTGGCCGGCCTCGCCGGGCTGGTGCTGCTGCCCCTTGCGACGTTCGCGTGCCTGCGGGCGCGCGGGCGCCCGTCCGGCGGGTTGCCGCCGTGGGTCCCGGGCATCGGGCTGGTCGCCGCGGGCCTCGTGCTCGCGTTCGGCGGCCAGGGCCCGCTGACCGGCGACGTCCTGCCCCAGCTGCTCGCCCTGCCGGTTCTCGCGGCGCTGCTCGCCGCCCTGCCGCGCGTCCCCGCCCCGTCAGTCCCCGGCACGCCCGCGCACGGGGAGCGCCCGGCCGATGGCGCGGAACGGCTCCTCGACCACCCGGTGGCTCGCGGCGGCGACGACCACGGTGATCAGGACGACCGCGGCCAGGACAGGCCAGAACCCGCCGGTCCGCTGCTCCCAGCCGAGCGTGCGGTACACGACGGCGATGACGAACACGTGCCACAGGAAGACGCTGTAGGAGATCCTGCCGAGGAAGCCCAGGACGGCGCCGCCGAGGACACGGCCCGCCGGCGTTGACGAGCCGGGCGCCAGCGCCACGGGCGCGACGAGGAACACGGCGACGACGGTGTAGAGCACGGTGCGGAAGAACGCCGACCAGAAGGTGTCCACGCCCAGCACCCGGGGCCCGGTGAGCTCCGTGCTCGCCATGGCGTACACCACGGCGGCGATCAGCCAGCACGTGCCCCACGACGCGGCGACCGTGCGGCAGAAGCGGCGCACGGGGCCGTCGGCGCCGCGCTCGGCGTGCGCCCAGGCGATGACCAGCGCAAGCGCCATGCCGGGGCAGAACCAGACCCAGTACCTCGGCAGCAGCGCCCCGGCCTGCGGGTTCCAGCGCGGCACGTACACGACCAGCAGGTACAGGGCCGACAGGGCGGTCAGCGCGCCCAGCGCCGCGAGCGCCCGCCGCGCCCGCGTGCCGGCGTCCGCGCCGCCCCGGCGGGCGTACCTCGCGATCAGCCAGGCCATGACGGGAAGCGTCAGGTAGAACGCGACCTCGATCGCCAGCGTCCACATCTGGTAGAGGCCCTCGGGGCCCGAGCCCTGCCACCACGGGTCGGGGTCGTAGACGGGCAGCAGCAGGAACCACTGCGCCCACGTCCACGGCGACCGGGTGTGCTCGGGGCTGAAGAACAGCAGCGCGGCCGTCACCACGGCCCAGTAGGCCGGCAGCACGCGCAGGGCCCGCCGCAGCAGGTAGACGCGGACGCGCGGGCCGGGCTCGCCCGTCAGCAGCGCTGCCGCCCACGGGCGGTAGAGCAGCAGGCCCGACAGGATGAAGAAGATCGGCACGCCGACGTCGCCGCGCGCGAGCAGCCGGCCGAAGAGCGACTCCTGGTAGGCCTGCCCGGTCGTGGCGGCGACGTGCAGCGCGAGCACGGCCAGGGCCGCGACCGCCCGCAGGCCGTCGAGGGCCCGCTGGTGGTCGCCGATCGGGGGAGGCTCCTGGACGCCGTCCGCCCGCCGCTCGGTGATCGTCTCGGCCAACCTGAGCCGCCTCGCGTAGGATTTGCACACTTTAACGCACGGTGTCGGGGTGAGGCCGGTGGCCTGGGACGGTGCGCGGCGGGCCCGGGCGAGGGCGGCGGAGGCGGAGGTCGCATGCGGCGCGGAGCGGGGCTGGCCCTGGTCGTGCTCGGCGCCTTCCTGCTCACCGGCGCCGCGCTGGTGCGCTTCTACGTCGCCGAGCGGGTCCCGGCCGCCCGGCTCGACCACTACGCCGTCGTGGCCACCGAGGCCGCCGGCGCCACCTACTTCGACCCCGCGACGGTGTCCGTGCGCACCGGGACGGTGCGCGGCACCACCACGATCCGCGGCGACGCAGGGCAGGGCGGGGACGGCTTCGCGGTGTGGGACTCCTTCACCGCGCTGGTCGCCGCCGACGGCGCCCCGGTGCTGTACTTCGAGGAGCGGGCCGCGCACGACCGCCGGACCGGCGAGGCGGTGAGCTGCTGCGGCGAGTTCGCCGGCGACCGCGGCCCGGCCGCCCACCGGGGCCAGGTGTTCGCCTGGCCGCACGGCACCCAGAAGCGCACCTACCAGGTGTGGGACGGCCTCACCGAGCGCGCCTACCCGGCGCGGTTCGACGGCGCCGACACCGTGGACGGGCTCGCCGTGTACCGCTTCGTCTCGGCGGTGCCGCCCACCCCCGGCCAGACGCGGGCGCTGCCGCCGAAGCTGCTCGGCGCCGAGGGCGAGGACGACGTCCCGGTCACGCTGTGGACCGGCGCCGCCAGGACGTACTGGGTCGAGCCGCTCACGGGCACCGTGGTGAACGCCGTGCGCGCCGTCGACCAGGAGTACCGCGCCGCGGACGGCGAGAAGCGGCTCACGGTGTTCCGGGGCACGCTGCGTCACACCGCCGAGCAGGTGGCGGGCGACGCGGCGACGGCGCGGCGGGGCGGGGCCCAGGTGCGCGCGCTCACCGTCACCGTTCCGCTCGGCGCGCTGGCGCTGGGAGCGATCGCGCTGGCGGCCGGGGCCCTGGTGCTGCGGCGGGCGTCCAGGCTCCCGGCCGGCGGCAGGGGGCCCGCCCACGCGGTGCTCAGCGGCGACGCAGCACCAGCAGCAGGTTCCAGGTGACGATCTCCCGCACGCCGGGCAGCCGCACCACCGGCCCGGCCCAGGCCGGCAGGTAACGCGGGGCGACGGCCAGCGGCTCTACGTCCTCGCGGCGCGCCACCCACCGCAGGGCGGCGCCCACCGACACCGGGTAGAGGCTGTGGCCGTACCTGTTCTTGGGCGGCCTTCCGTGGACGCGCTCGTACCGGCGGGCGGCCCGGTGCCCGCCGAGGTAGTGCCACGGCGAGGTCTCGTGCCCGCCCCACGGGGACAGCCAGTTGGTGTAGGCCAGGTAGACGACGCCGCCCGGCCGGGTGACGCGCACCATCTCGGCGCACATGCGCCACGGGTCGGGCACGTGCTCCAGCACGTTGGAGGAGAAGCACACGTCGACCGAGGCGTCCCGCACCGGCAGGTCGAGCGCACTGCCGAGCACGCCGCCGTCCGCCGGCGCCCCGGTGCCGGCCAGTTCGCCGGCGTCGGCGTCCAGGCGCAGGCACCGCGCGCCCCTGGCCTCGAAGGCCCGCGCGAAGTACCCGGGCCCGCCGCCGACGTCCAGCACCGTCCTGCCCGCCAGGCGGACGTGCTGTTCGAGCTGGGCCGCGGTGTCGGCCGCCAGGAGCGAGTAGTAGCGGTCCTGGTCGCTCTGCTCGGCGGTGAAGGCGCGGAACAGCCGCACGGACCGGGCGAGGTCGGCGCGGAACGGCGCCGCGGGGGAGGGGTCTGGCATGAGGGCTCGATCGCTGCGGGGCGGGCGGACGCAGGCCATGCTAGGGGATGATCCGGCACTAGAACGTGTTCCGTTTCGTTATCCGGGCGCCGCTGACGCGAGCGGGGGCCGCCACTACCATGGCGGGCCACAGAACGAAATTCTGGACCGAAGGCCGCAGGGTCACGCCGACACGTGCGGAGGACTCGATGCCCCACGTTCCACAGCAGGCCGTCGCGGGCGGCGTGCCGCTGGCCCGCCCGGGCCTGGCCCGGGGCCTGCTCACCGCCTGCCGGCCGCGGCAGTGGCTCAAGAACGTGCTGGTGACGGCGGCCCCGCTGGCGTCGGCCACGCTGTTCACGCCGTTCGGCCTCTGGCGCACCGCCGTGGCGTTCGTGGCGTTCTGCCTGGCCGCGAGCGGCGCCTACCTGCTGAACGACGCCGCCGACGCCGCGCGCGACCGGCTGCACCCGGTCAAGCGGCACCGGCCGGTCGCGGCCGGCGTCGTGCCGGTGCGCCTGGCACGCGTCCTCGGCGTCGCGCTGATGGCGCTGGCCCCGGTCGCGGCGGCGGCCACGGGGGGCTGGAAGCTGCCCGCCGTCGTGGCCGGGTACGTCGTCCTGGCCGTGAGCTACACCTTCTGGCTCAAGCACCAGGTGGTCGTCGACCTGGTGGCCGTGGCGGGCTGCCACGTGGTGCGCGCGTTCGCCGGGGCCGTGGCGGTGGAGGTGCCGGCGACCAGCTGGTTCCTGGTGGTGATCTCGCTCGGCTCGCTGCAGGTGGTGGCCGGCAAGCGTCAGGTGGAGCTGGCGGTGAACGGGACGGCGGGCACCCGTGGCACGCTGGCCGGGTACTCGGCGGCCTACCTGTCGCAGGTGCGCTCGATCGCCTCGGGCGCGATGATCGTCACGTACTGCCTGTGGGCGCTGCGGCAGGGGACGGGCGCGGCGGCGGTGGCGTACGCCGCCAGCATCGTGCCGTTCCTGCTCATCGTGCTGCGGCACAACCTGCTGGTCGACCGCGGCGCCGGCGAGGAGCCGGAGGAGCTGGCGCTGCGCGACCGGCCGCTGCAGGTCTTCATCGGCCTGCTGGCGCTCGCGCTGGCGGCCGGGATACACGTCCTCCCGCAGGTAGAACTCGTTTCCATCAATTTTGTGGCGGGCTGGTGACGTGGCACACCCCGCGCACTACGATCGCGGTCTACGCAGACGCTATTAGACGCAATGTCCTAGTACAGGCCAGCTGCCGGAACCGCGGAGGAATCGGATGCGGCGTATCACCGGAATCGTGCTCATAACGATCGGGGCGTTCCTAGTCACGCTCGCACCGCTGATGCGCTTCTACGCGGCCGACCGGCTGATCTCGGCCCCGGCCGACCAGTACGTGGTCACGAAGCTCCAGGCGGAGGACGCGCAGTACTTCAGCACCGGGGACCTGAAGGTTCTCACCGGCAACCTCGACATCACGGTGACCACCCGCGGCGACGTCGCGGCGGCAACCGGCGACCAGGTCGTCTGGGACGAGTTCACGGCCGTGAACGACGTGACCAACAACCGGCAGGGCATCTCTTTCAACCAGCGCCGCAGCGCCTTCAACAGGTATACCGGCGAGGGCGTGAACTGCTGCGGCTCCAATGTCGAGAAAGAGCCGGTGAACCTCTCCGGCCAGGTCTACCTGTTCCCGTTCGGCACCCAGAAGAAGGCGTACAAGGTCTTCAACGGGACGGCCCGCCAGGCGTTCGAGGCCCGGTTCGTGGGCGAGGAGACCGTCAACGGCCTGGCCGTCTACAAGTTCGAGCAGTCGGTCCCGCAGACCCGGACGCAGACCCTCACCGCCCCGGCCTCGGTGCTGGGGATGACCCAGTCGGGCGACGTGCAGGTGGAGCGCTTCTACGACGGCGTGGTCACCTACTGGGTCGAGCCGACGAGCGGCGTCCCGGTCAAGCAGGAGCAGCAGCGCCACGAGGTGCTCAAGACCGAGGACGGGGTCGAGCGGTCGGTCGCCTTCGTGGCCACGGCGAGGATGACGCCCGCCACCGTCGGCGAGCTGGTGGCCAAGGCCGTCGACGCCAAGGGCCAGATCAACCTGCTCAAGGTCACCGTCCCGCTGATCCTGCTGATCGTCGGCCTGGTCTTCGTGATCGCGGGCCTGCTGGTGGTGGCGCGCTGGCGGTCCAGCCGCCGCGCCCGGATCTGACCCCGGCGAGAACGGGCCGCGGCGGCGCGCCGCGGCCCTTTCGGCACGCCGCTCCGCGCTTTCTCGCCGCTCGCTGAAACGGGTTATCAACGCGTGCGCGCGGCTTTAGCGGAAACCCGTCGACGGCCGTCGGTCCGCGGCGGGGATTGTAGATAGAACACGTTGCAGTTCGGGTGGCGCGGTCGTACATTCGAGCCATGCGGACACGCGTCACCGACATGTTCGGCATCGAACTGCCGATCTTCGCCTTCAGTCACTGCCGGGACGTCGTCGCAGCGGTCAGCCGCGCCGGCGGCATGGGCGTGCTCGGGGCCCTCTACTTCACTCCCGAGGAGCTGGAGGTGGAGCTCAAGTGGATCGACGACCACGTCGACGGCAAGCCGTACGGCGTGGACGTCGTGATGCCCGCCTCGTACGCCGGGGACGACTTCGGCGTCGACTCCCCGGCCGAGCTGGTCAGCCGGCTCCAGGGCATGATCCCCGAGGGCCACCGCCGCTTCGTCGACGACCTGCTGGCCCGGCACGGCGTCCCCGAGGCGGCCGCCGACGCCGAGGCGGGGCGCGTGCTGCTCGGCTGGACCGACGCCACCGCGCGTCCCCAGGTCGAGACCGCCCTGCGGCATCCGATCGCGTTGCTCGCCAACGCGCTGGGCCCGCCGCCGCGCGACGTCGTCGAGCTGGCGCACTCCCACGGCGTCAAGGTGGCCGCGCTGGCCTCCACGCCGCGCCACGCGGTCAAGCAGGTCGAGGTCGGCGTGGACGTGGTGGTGGCCCAGGGCACCGAGGCCGGCGGGCACACCGGCGAGATCTCCACGATGGTGCTGATCCCGCAGGTCGTGGACGCCGTGGACGTCCCCGTGCTGGCCGCCGGCGGCATCGGGTCGGGCCGTCAGATGGCCGCCGGCATGGCCCTGGGCGCCGAAGGCGCCTGGACCGGCTCGCTGTGGCTCACCGTCGAGGAGGCCGACACGCCGCAGGTGGCGCGGGACAGCATCCTGCGGGCGACCTCCCGCGACACCGTGCGGTCGCGCTCGTGGACCGGCAAGCCCGCCCGCCTGCTGAAGAACGCCTGGACCGACGCCTGGGAGTCGCAGGAGTCGCCGGGCACGCTGCCGATGCCGCTGCAGTTCATGCTGATCTCCGGCGCGCTGCGCCGCATCGGCGCCTCCGACGCCACCGAGCTGGCGACCTTCCCCGCCGGGCAGATCATCGGCGCCATGAACCGCGTCAGGCCGGCCAAGGACGTCGTCTTCGACCTGGTCGAGGAGTACGTCGAGGCCGTCGAGCGCCTGGGCCGCCTCACCGGCGACGGATGACGTGACCGGCCGGGGCTCCCGGCGCCGGCCCCTCGCGAGGGCCGGCCGGTCACCTGCCGCGGTAGACGGGCGGGCGCTTCTCGCGGAAGGCGAGCGAGCCCTCCCCAGCGTCCTCCGAGCCGATCACCGGCCACCCGATGGCGTCGGAGACCTTGAGCGCCTCGGCCTCGGCCATGCCGAGCGTCTCCCGGTAGGCGCGCAGGATCGCCTGGACGGCCAGCGGGCCGCAGGCGGCCACCCGGTCGGCGAGCTCGCGGGCGGCGGCCAGCGCGCCGCCGTCCGGCACGACCTGGTTGACCAGGCCCATCGCCAGCGCCTCGCGCGCGGTGACCGCGCGGCCGGTGAGCAGCAGGTCCATGGCGAACGCGTAGGGGATCTGGCGCGGCAGCCGCACGGCGCTGCCGCCCATGGGGAACAGCGCGCGCCTGGCCTCGAACAGCCCGAGCGTGGCCGACTCGGCGACCACGCGCAGGTCGGTGCCGACCAGCAGCTCGGTGCCGCCCGCCACCGCGTACCCCTCGACCGCGCAGATGATCGGCTTGGTGGGCAGGGCGCCCTCGTCGCGCAGCAGGCCCTTCCAGTGGACGTCGGGGATCTGCTTCGCGCGCTCGGCGACGCGCGGGTCCGCCGAGGGGGTGCCCATCGCCTTGAGGTCGGCGCCGGCGCAGAAGGTGCCGTTCGCGCCGGTCAGGATGCCCACCCGCACGCCGGGCTCGGCGGAGACGTAGGCCCAGGCCTCGGCGAGCCCGACCAGCATGTCCTGCGACAGGGCGTTCCTGGCCTCGGGACGGTCCATCGTGACCACGACGACGTGGCCGTCCCGCTCGACGCGGCAGTGCGGCGTGCTGATGGGCAGGAGATCCATGGCGACCCCTTCTCGGCGGGCGCTCGCGGCCGCGGGACGGCCGGGCGCCGCTATCAATCAAGCGCTTGCTCGGTAAGCTGCGCCGGGTTTAGTCTGCGGCAACGAACTAGAACAGATTCTCGTTCGCGAACCGCTCATATACCAGGGCTTGTCGGGACTTCTGGAGCGTGCTTCACTGCGGCGGCATCCGGGAACGTCACGACGGAGTGGACAGGGGAGTTCCGATGGGCTCGCTCGGCTTCTGGAGGCTCGCGCGGCAGGATCCGTCGTGGGTGGCGGCGGTGGACCCCGACGGCACCGAGTACACGGCCGGCGAGCTGCTGGCCCGGGCCGACCGCCTGGTCCACGGCCTGCGCGACCTCGGCCTGCGCACGGGGGACGGCTTCTGCGGCCTGGTGCCCAACGGCGCGGAGGGCCTCGTCCTCTACCTGGCCGCGCTCCAGGCCGGCTGGTACTACACCCCGGTGAACTGGCACCTGACCGGCCCCGAGATCGCCTACATCGTCACCGACAGCGAGGCCAAGGCGTTCTTCGTGCACGAGCGGTACGCGGCGGAGGGGGCGCGGGGAGCCGAGCCGCTGGAGCCCGGGCGCCGGTTCGCGTTCGGCGCCGTCGAGGGCTTCCGCCCCGCGTCCGAGCTCACCGACGGGCGTCCGGACACGATGCCCGGCGACCGCACCGCCGGGGCCACCATGCACTACACCTCCGGCACCACCGGCCGGCCCAAGGGGGTCAGGCGCCCGCTGAGCGGCCTGGACCCCGACGACGCGGCCGAGCTGATGTCGTTCCTGCCGGGGCTGTTCGGGATCACGCCGGGCCCGCCCAACGTCCACCTGGTGACCTCGCCGAACTACCACACCGCGGTCACCCAGTTCGGCGGCACGGCCCTGCACATGGGGCACAAGCTGGTCTTCATGGACCGGTGGGACGCCGAGGAGATGCTCCGCCTCTGCGAGCGGCACGGGGTGACCAACTCCCACATGGTGCCCACGCAGTTCAAGCGGCTGCTGTCCCTGCCGCAGGAGGTCCGCACGCGGTACGACCTGTCGTCGCTGCGCTGGATGATCCACGCCGCCGCGCCGTGCCCCGTCCCGGTCAAGTGGGCGATGCTCGACTGGTGGGGCGACTGCGTCTACGAGTACTACGCGGCCACCGAGGGCGGCGGCACGATCGCCACGCCCCAGGACTGGCGCAAGCACCCGGGGACGGTCGGCTCCGCCTGGCCGATCAGCGAGCTGCTGATCGTCGACGACGACCACCGGCCCGTTCCGGCCGGCACGCGCGGCACCGTCTACATGAAGATGAGCGGCCTGGGCTTCGAGTACAAGGGCGACCCCGCCAAGACGGCGGAGAACCGGCTGCGCGAGTACTTCACCGTGGGCGACATCGGCTACCTCGACGACGAGGGCTTCCTGTTCCTGTGCGACCGCAAGGTCGACATGATCATCTCCGGCGGCGCCAACATCTACCCGGCCGAGGTGGAGAACGAGCTGGTCGTCCACCCCAAGGTGGGCGACGTCGCCGTGTTCGGCGTCCCGGACGACGAGTGGGGCGAGCAGGTCAAGGCGGTCGTGGAGCCCGCGCCCGGCTGCGTGCCCGGGCCCGAGCTGGCCGAGGAGCTGCTGCGCTCGCTGGAGGGGCGGCTGGCCAGGATGAAGTGGCCGCGCACGATCGACTTCGTCGAGGTGATGCCGCGCGAGCCGAACGGCAAGCTGCTGCGGCGCAAGCTGCGCGATCCGTACTGGGAGGGCCGCGACCGTGCCATCTGACCCCGGCGAGAGGGTCGCCGAGCACGTCCTGGAGTTCCCCGGCGGCTACACGCGCACCACCGGCCCGGTGATCGGCCGGTTCCTGACCGAGCTGCGCGAGGGCCGCGTCGTCGGCGTGCGCACCGCCGAGGGGCGGGTGCTGGTGCCGCCGCTGGAGTACGACCCGGCCACCGGTGAGCCGGTGACCGGCGAGTACGTGCCGGTGGGCCCGGCGGGCACCGTGCAGGCGTGGGCGTGGGTGGGGACGCCGCGCAAGGCGCACCCGCTCGACCGGCCGTTCGCCTGGGCGCTGGTGAAGCTGGACGGCGCCGACACCGCGCTGCTGCACGCGGTGGACGCGGCCGGGCCCAAGGCGATGCGGCCGGGGCTGCGGGTGCGGCCCCGCTGGAAGCCGGAGGGCGAGCGCGTCGGCCACGTGACCGACATAGCGTGCTTCGTCCCGGAGGTCACCACGATGGCCGCGCCGATCCGCACCGAGTACCGCGTGCGGCCCGGGCAGTCGCTGGCGCGCTTCCTGCGGGGGGTCGGCGACGGCGTCTTCGTGGCCGGCCGCTGCGCGCGCTGCGACAAGGTGTACGTGCCGTACCGCACGACCTGCCCCGAGTGCGGCTCCACGATCGACGAGGAGCGGGAGCTGCCGGGCACCGGCACGGTCACCACCTTCGCGATCAACAACCTGCCCGACCCGCGCGCGCCCGAGGTGCCGTTCGTCTCCGCCTACATCCAACTCGACGGCGCGGACGTCCCGATGATCGCCCTGCTCGGCGACGTCCCGGCCCACCAGGCGCGCCAGGGCATGCGCGTGCGGGCCGTGTGGGTGCCGCCCGAGGAACGCACCGCCTCGATGACCGACATCCGATGGTTCGCCCCCACGGGCGAGCCCGACGCCGACCTGTGACCGTCAGGCTCGTGAGGGGAGAACCGCGTGCGTGAGGTGGCGGTCGTCGCGTTCGCCCAGACCAGGCACACCGGCCACGACGAGGGCCTGACCGAGCCCGAGCTGATCGCGCCGATCATCCGGGAGGTCAAGGAGGTCTCCGGGCTGTCCCGGTTCGGCTTCACCTGCTCAGGCAGCTGCGACTACCTGGCGGGGGCGCCGTTCTCGTTCGTCTCCGCGCTGGACGCCCTCGGCGCCTGGCCGCCGATCTCCGAGAGCCACGTCGAGATGGACGCCGCCTGGGCGCTGTACGAGGCGTGGGTGCGGCTCCAGCACGGCGACGTGGACACCGCCCTCGTCTACGGCTTCGGCAAGTCGTCCCTGGGCGACCTGCGGGAGATCATGACGCTCCAGCTCGACCCGTACTACCTGGCGCCGCTCGGCCTCGACCAGGTGTCGTCCGCCGCGCTGCAGGCCAGTGCGCTGGGCGCCGACCCCGCCGCGCTGCGCGAGATCGTGCGGCGCAGCCGCGCGGACGGCAGGGCCAACCCGTACGCGCTCGACCTGCCCGACCCCGGGGACGAGGAGTTCGAGGTCCAGCCGCTGCGCCCGAGCGACGTCGCGCCGCTCACCGACGGAGCGGCGGCCGTGGTGCTCGCGGCCGGCGACCTGGCGAGGGAGCTGGCCGAGCGGCCCGCGTGGATCGCCGGCATCGCGCACCGCACCGAGCCGCACTACCTGGGCATGCGCGACCTGGCCCGCTCGGCCTCGGCCGCCGACGCGGCGCGCGCCGCCGGGGTCGGCAAGGGGCCGGTGGAGGTGGCGGAGCTGCACACGCAGTTCAGCCACGAGGAGCTCATCCTGCGCGAGGCGCTCGGCATCCCGCCGGACGCCGTGGTCAACCCCTCCGGCGGGCCGCTGGCCGCCAACCCCGTCATGGCGACCGGGCTCATCCGCATCGGCGAGGCCGCGCGGAGGATCCTGGACGGCCGCGCCGGCCGCGTGGTGGGGCACGCGTCGTCCGGGCCGTGCCTCCAGCAGAACCTCGTCACCGTCCTGGAGGCCTGAGCATGGGGAACCGCTGCGCCGTCATCGGGGTCGGGCAGACCGCGTACCGCACGAGGCGGCAGGACGTCTCGATCGCCGGGCTGGTGCGGGAGGCGGCGCTGCGGGCGCTGGAGGACGCCGGGCTGACGTTCCGCGACATCGACGCCGTGGTCATCGGCAAGGCGCCCGACCTTTTCGAGGGCGTCATGATGCCCGAGGCCTACCTCGCCGACGCCCTGGGCGCCTCGGGCAAGCCGATGACCCGCGTCCACACCGCCGGCAGCGTCGGCGGCTCGACCGCGCTCGTGGGGGCCTCGCTGATCCAGGGCGGCGTGCACGAGCGGGTGCTCGTGGTCGCCTTCGAGAAGCAGTCGGAGTCCAACGCCACCTGGGCGCTCTCCACCCACCTGCCGTTCAACGCCTCGCTGGTGGTCGGCGCCGGCGGGTACTTCGCGCCGCACATCCGCGAGTACATGCGCCGCTCCGGCGCGCCCGAGCACGTCGGCACGCTGGTGGCCGTCAAGGACCGGCGCAACGCGCTGCTGAACCCGTACGCGCACCTGCGGATCCCGGGCATCGACCGGGCCATGGTCGAGGCCACGCCGATGCTGTGGGAGCCGATCCGCTACCTGGAGACGTGCCCGTCGTCCGACGGCGCCTGCGCCATGGTGCTGGCCGCCGAGCACAAGGTGACCGGCACGCCCGCGTGGGTGCACGGGACGGCCATGCGGTCGGAGCCGATCTTCCGGGCGGGGCGGGACACCGTGAACCCGCAGGGCGGCAAGGACTGCGCGGCCGACGTCTACCGGCAGGCGGGCGTCACCGACCCGCGGCGGGAGATCGACGTGGCCGAGGTGTACGTGCCGTTCTCCTGGTACGAGCCGATGTGGCTGGAGAACCTCGGCTTCGCCGCCGAGGGCGAGGGCTGGAAGGTCACCGAGTCGGGGGCCACGGCCCTGGACGGCGACATCCCGTGGAACGCCTCGGGCGGGGTGCTCAGCTCCAACCCGATCGGCGCCTCGGGGCTGATCCGGTTCGCCGAGGCCGCGCTCCAGGTCAGGGGCCTGGCCGGCGAGCACCAGGTCGACGGGGCGCGCCGGGCGCTCGGGCACGCGTACGGCGGAGGGGCGCAGTTCTTCGCCATGTGGATCGTCGGGAGCGACAGGCCGTGAGGGCAGGCGGCACCGAGATGTGAGGAGTGTCCCCGATGGAGTTCAACCACGCCGATCTGTTCGAGGGCCTGGCCGACGCGATCGGGGACCGCGTGGCCGTGGTCTGCGGCGACCGCCGCATGACCTACGCCGAGCTCGACGCGCACGCCGACCGCCTGGCGCGTTTCCTTCTGGAACGCGGCATCGGGCCGGGGGCGCACGTCGGGTTCCAGCTCTACAACGGCATCGAGTACGTGGCCGGGCTGCTGGCCGTGCTGAAGATCAGGGCGGTGCCGGTCAACGTCAACTACCGGTACGTCGAGGCCGAGCTGCGTTACCTGTACACCGACTCCGATATCGCGCTGCTGCTGTTCGACGCGGAGTTCGGCGCCCGCGTGGCCGCCGTCGCGGCCGAGTGCCCGAAGCTGGAGACGCTCGTCTCGGTGGGCGGCCCGTCGGACGTCAAGGGCGCGGTGCCGTACGAGGAGGCCGTCGCCGGGCGGGCGGCGGGGCGCGACGTCTACACCAAGCGGTCCGGCGACGACCTGTACATCATCTACACCGGCGGCACGACGGGCATGCCGAAGGGCGTCATGTGGCGCATGCACGACCTGTTCATGGCGTTCGGCGGCGGCAACCCGCAGGGGGAGCCGCTCAGCGAGCCGGGACAGGTCGTCGAGACGGCGCGGGCCAACGGGCCGATCATCATGATGCCGGCAGCCCCGCTGATGCACGGCGCCGGGCAGATGGGCACGTTCGTCACCTGGTTCCTGGGCGGGACGGTCGTCTACACCCGCAGGTTCGACGCCGCCGAGGTGCTGCGCGCCGTCGAGCGCGAGAGGGTGCTCACGCTCAACATCACCGGCGACGCGATGGCCCGCCCGCTCGCCGACGAGATCGCCGCCGGGTCCTACGACCTGTCCTCGCTGTTCGCGCTGAGCTCCACCGGCGCCATTCTGAGCGGGACGGTGCGCGAACGGCTGGGCGAGCTGCTGCCCGGTGTGATGATCATCGACAGCTTCGGCACGACAGAGTCGGGCTACACGGCCTCGGCCGTGGCCGGCTCCTCGCCGGAGTCCGGCCTCAAGTACCAGCCGAAGAACACCGCGCGCCTGGCCGTCCTGGACGCCACCCTGACGCCCGTCAAGCCCGGCTCGGGCGAGATGGGCACCGTCGCCAAGGCCGGGAACATCGCCCTCGGCTACTACAACGACCCCGAGAAGACGGCGGCGACCTTCGTCACCACCCCCGACGGCACCCGCTGGCTGCTCACCGGAGACCTGGCCAGGGTCGAGGACGACGGCACCATCCTGGTCTTCGGCCGCGGCTCGCAGTGCATCAACACCGGCGGGGAGAAGGTCTTCCCCGAGGAGGTCGAGGCGGTGCTCAAGGGCCACCCCGCCGTCTTCGACGCCGTCGTCACCGGCCTGCCCGACCCCCGCTGGGGCACCCGCGTCGCCGCCGTCGTCGAACCCCGCGAGGGCGTCGCCCCCACCCCCGAAGACCTCGACGCCCACTGCCGCGAACGCCTCTCCGGCTACAAGGTCCCCCGCACCTACGTCTTCGTCCCCCGGATGGTCCGAAGCCCCTCCGGCAAGGCCGACTACAAATGGGCCAACCAGACCGCCCGCGCGGCCCAGCCCTGACCGAACACCAGCCGCTGATCAGGGCTCACGGGCGCCGTACACGCGCAGGACGCTGTGGCGGAGTGCCGCCGCCGTCTGTTCGGTGGTCACGCGGCCGGCGGCGACCTCGCCGCCGGCCGCGTGACCGAGCGCGATGGTCGCGGAGACCAGCCAGGCAGGGCTGAGGGTGCCGTCGAACTCGCCGGCGGCCTGGCCGCGCCTGATCAGCTTCTCGAGGCGTTCGACGACCGCGGCATGCCGGCGGTCGGACTCCGCCGGGCCGGCGGCGGCCACCGAGGGATGCAGGAGCAGCGGGTACCGGTCGAACAGCCGCCAGGTGACGTCCAGCCAGCGCAGCAGCGCCTCAGTGGCGGTGCCGCTCTCCATGTCGGCGACGTCCAGTGCGGCTACGGCTTCGGCGGTGATGTGGTCGACGACCGCGGCCACCAGCAGCGTTCGGGACGGGTAGTGGGCGTACACGGTCTGGCGGGTGACGCCGGCCGTGGCGGCGACCTGTTCCACCTTCGCATCCGGCTGCCGGCCGAGCACCTGGACGGCGGCGTCGAGTACGGCGGCGGCGCTGCGCTCGGCGTCCGAACGCCGCCGCCGGCTCCGGCGGCCGGCTATCTCTGACACGTTGTCTAAGCTACCACCGGGCGTTATCGTAGACGCGATGTCAAAGTTAAGTTGATTTCAAGGAGATCGAATGACGCCCCGCACCGATCTGACCGGCTATCTGACCCGCTATCCGCAGGAGGCGGGGCTGGGCGACGAGGATCCGGCGACCGTGCTGGACCGTTACCACACGCCGGACTACGAGCTGGTCAACGACGGTGTGCGGCTGGACCGGCAGCGGCTGCTCGACCACATCCGCCCGGCCCGCAACCGGGCCACCGGTCTCCGTGTCGAGGTGGAGCAGGCCCTGGTGGACGGTGACCAGATCGCCGCCCGCTACCGGCTCACCGCGGAGCTGCGTAAGGGCGGCGCCATCACCACCGAGATCTACCTGTTCGGCGAGCTGGCCCCCGACGGCCGCCTGCGCCGCGCCACCCAGGCCACCCGCACGATCCCCTCCGCATAGCTGCACGGGCACGTCGCGCGGTTCCTGAATACCGTCCGAGCTGGCCAACCCCCGAAATGGCACCTTCGGCGCAGGCCTATTCCTGCGCCTCTCGTCGGCCGGCTACGGACCTGCTTCGCAGGTGGAGGATGGGGGTGAGGCTCGGTCGCCGGGTCCAGGCCGTCAGCGCGCCATCTCGAACCACACGACCAGCCCCGACTCGTTCTCCGTCCATCCCCACGCCGAGGACATCTCCCGCACCAGCCATAGCCCACGGCCGCTCTCACTGAGAGGGTCCACCTGTGCGGGAATCTGGGGGATGCCGTTCGGGGAGCCCTCATCGATCACTTCGACGCGCAGCCCGCGAACCGTGTCCGCGACCACGAGCCGCACGATCCCCTGATCCCCACGTCCGGAATCGGAGTGCCGTACCGAGTTGCCGATGAGTTCGCTCACCAGCAGCGCGACCTCGTCGGCGTCCCCCCGCCCCGCCGCGTGCAGCAGCGACCGCACGTACTCCCGCGCCACCCCCACCGAGCTGGCCCTACCGGGCACGTCGGCCGCCCCGAGCAGCCCCGCCGTCCTCACCGAGCCACCTCCCAGACACGCTCGGCCGCATCGTCCGCCAGCGCCCGTACTCGTTGGATCCTCGCCGGTGTCCCGGTGAAGAACTTCAGCACACTCATCGGCTCCGCCTTCCGTCGGGCGTAGTCCTCGGCGAGGGAGTCCTCCGGCAGCTCGTAGGGACGGACAAGACCACGGCCGAGCAGCTCGGACGGCTTTCGGAACATCGGCCGAACGTGGTCGTCCAAGTCCTGCCCTACCGCGCGGGAGCGCACCCCGCGCTGACGGGGTCGTTCAACATCGTGGGGTTTCCCGCGTCCAGCGACCTCGACGTCGTCTACTTGGAGAACATGGCGAGCGCCCTCTACCTAGAGGAAGCCGAAGACGTGCGGAGATACGCATCGGTGTTCGACTACCTGCGTGCGATGGCACTGAGTCCGAAGGAATCGGCCGATATGCTGGCGCAAGCGGCAGATGCGCTCGCGTGAGCGAGCCAGCAGGGAGGAGGCGCGGGATGTCTCACACGGATTCGCCCAGCGCCATGTGGCGCACGAGTACGTACAGCGGCGGAAACGGGAACTGCGTCGAGATCGCGGATCTCCCTGGCGGCATGGTCGCCGTCCGCGATTCGAAAATCACGGACGGCCCTGTGCTGAGGTGCGAGCGTGCCGCATGGGTCGCCTGTCTAGGTGCGATCAAATCGGGCACGGTCGGCTAGTGCGTTGACCTCGATTGTTGGCGGGCGGGTTCCACGCCGGTCGGTGTTCACGGTGCCGGCTCGGCGGGCCCCATCCTCGAAGCGGAAAAGGGCATTCAGGCGGGCTCAGGCGAAGTAGTGGCTGAGGTGGGGTCGTCGACCGCCCAGAAGCCGCCGAGCCAGGCGACGTATTCTCCGGTCCGCTCGGGGGTGCCGGAGCCGGCGGGGACGCCGAGGTGGGACGAGAAGACCCCGGCCACCTCGTACGACAGGAAGGGCGTCCAGGTCGATCCGGGCGAACGCGTCCACGTCGACGGGGGCGGCGATGATCCGCAGCCGCTCCCCGACCCGGCCATCCGGCTGGGTTCTTCTCCGTGGCGAGCGCTGCCGGCCGGCCGCGAGTTGGGAGGAGGGGCCGCGAACGGGCGCCCGGCGTTGTATGGATGAGTCATGACCGCGCGCTATGAGGGCCATGCCGAGTGGTACGACGACTACATCGGGACCAGCGCCGCCGACAACGTCGACGCGATAGTCCAGCTCCTCGGCCCCGGGAAGGGCCTGTGCCTGGACGTCGGCTGTGGCACCGGTCTCTACCTCGACGCCCTCCGGTCGACCGGCCGGACCGTCGTGGGGCTGGACCGGGCGGCCGACCAGCTGCGTCTCGCCCGCCGCCGGGATCGCGCCCCGCTCCTCCAAGGCGACGCGACGACGCTTCCGTTCGCCGCGGGCACCTTCGGCACCGTCGCCGCGCTGTGGGTCTCCACCGACGTCGGCGACTTCGCCGGGCTGCTGAGGGAGGCGGCGCGCGTGCTGCTTCCGGGCGGCTCGCTGCTGTTCTACGGCGTGCATCCCTGCTTCAACGGCCCGCACATCGAGCCGCGGGAGGACGGGGCGATGGTCATCCACCCCACCTACCGCATCAAGGGCTGGCACGACCGCGCGCCGTGGTGGCGCCCCGGCGGGGTCCGCGACCGGGTGGGAATGAGCCAGGTGCCGCTACCCGACCTGATCAACGCCTTCATCGACGCCGGGCTGAGCATCGACCGGGTGTACGAGCCGCGCGAACACCCCATCCCCTACGTGCTGGCGGTGAAGGCGTCCCGTCGAAACGACAACCACCGCCCTGCCCAGCCGGGCTAGCCGGAGCGACGGCCGCCCCCGGCCTGTCCGTACAGCGCGACGACCAGGAGCGTTTGGCCTGCCGCGGGCGCCGACCCGGGGTGACGGGCCTTGCGCTACCTGTCGTTCCGCTGCCCCGCGACCCCCGACTGAGCGCGCCGGTCGTAGGCCGCCTGGGCGGCCAGCACGTCGTCGCTGTTCGTCTCGGCCCAGCTCTGCAACGACTCCAGCAGGTCGTGCAGGCTCAACCCGAGCCTGGTGAGCTCGTACTCGACCCGCGGCGGCACGACCGGATAGACCGTACGCGTCACCAGGCCGTCGCGCTCAAGCCCGCGCAGGGTCTGGGTCAGCATCTTCGGGCTGATGTCACTGATCTTGGTCTGCAGCTCCGAGTAACGCCGCGGGCCGTCCGTCAGCGTCAGCAGGACGAGAACGCTCCAGGTGTCGCCGATCCGGTCGAGCACCCGGCGGCTCGGGCAGTCTTTCGCGTACACGTCTACCGTCACCAGGACACTATCCCCGAAGTGTGTACGGCACTTCAAGGTGCCCACTCTCTTTCGGGAAGTGATGCTCGACCTGGCCCGTTGGCCATGAGCGCAAGCATCGCCCCACCTGAGGGAGTCTGACATGACCATCGTCGTCACCGGAGCCACCGGACATCTGGGCCGGGCCGTCGTCGAGTCGCTGCTGGATCGCGGAGTGCCCGCCGACCAGATCCTGGCCACCGGCCGCGACCTGAACAAGCTCGCCCGCCTCGACGTCCCGTCCCGGCGCGCCTCGTACGACGATCCCGAGAGCGTGCGCGCCGCCTTCACCGGCGCCGACAAGGTGCTCTTCGTCTCCGGCAGCGAAGTCGGCCGGCGAGTCCCGCAGCACCGCAACGTGGTCGAGGCGGCCAAGGCCGCCGGCGTCGGGCGGGTGGTCTACACCAGCGCGCCGAAGGCCGACACCTCCGACATGCGGCTGGTCGCCGAGCACCGGGCGACGGAGAAGATGCTGCTCGACTCGGGGGTGCCGGCGGTCTTCCTGCGCAACGGCTGGTACCTCGAGAACTACGACGTGGCCGACGCGCTGGAGCACGGCATCTTCGGCGCGGCCGGTGAGGGCAGGATCAGCGCCGCGCCCCGCGTGGACTACGCCGAGGCCGCCGCGGCGGCGCTTCTCCTGGACGACCCCAAGCAGGTGTACGAGCTGGGCGGCGAGTCGTTCACCCTGGCCGAGCTGGCGGCCGAGATCTCCCGCCAGTCGGGCCGCGAGGTGACCTACACCGACCTGAGCGAGGAGAAGTACATCGAGATGCTGGTCGGCGCGGGCATCCCGGTGGAGGGCGCCAAGGTCTACGCCGACAGCCACCGGGCGGCGTCCAACGGCGCCCTGGAGATCGAGGGCGACGACCTGGCGACCCTGCTCGGCCGCCCGGCGACCCCACTGTCCACCGCCATCAAGAACACCCTGGCCTGAGAGCGTCGTGGCACCCGGGAGCGGGCGTCAGCGGGGGCGGGGGGCGGCGGCGAAGTTGACCCTGATGGAGTACAGGGAGCTGCTGGCGGTGATGAAAAGCTCGTTGCGCTTGGGGCCGCCGAACGTGAAGTTGGAGACGACCTCGGGGACGAGCAGCTTGCCGATCAGCGTGCCGTCGGGGTCGAAGCAGTGCAGGCCGTCGTGGGCGGCGGCCCACAGGCGGCCGGCGTCGTCCAGGCGGACGCCGTCGAAGACCCCGGCGTCGCAGGTGCCGAAGACCTCCCCGCCCGACAGGGCGCCGTCCTCGCCGACGTCGAAGCGGCGGACGTGCTTGGCGGGGGTGTCGACGACGTACAGATGACGCTCGTCGGCGGAGAAGGCCAGGCCGTTGGGGCGGCCGAAGTCGTCGGCGACGACGGCCGCCCTGCCGGTGACCGGGTCGACGCGGTAGACGTGGCAGCCGCCGGTCTCGCTGTCGCCCCGGTTGCCCTCGTAGTCGCTGGTGATGCCGTAGTCGGGGTCGGTGAACCAGATGGACCCGTCGGAGTGCTCCACCACGTCGTTGGGGCTGTTGAACCGCTTGCCGTCCACCCGGTCGGCCACGACGGTGAGCGACCCGTCGTGCTCGGTGCGGGTGACCCGGCGGTGGCCCTGCTCGCAGCTGATCAGGCGGCCCGCGCGGTCGACGGTGTGCCCGTTGGCGTAACGCGACGGCTGCCGGAAGACCCCGACGGCGCCCGTCGTCTCGTCCCACCGCAGCACCCGCTCGTTCGGGATGTCGCTGAAGACGAGGTAGCGACCGGCCGGAAAGTAGGCCGGCCCCTCGGTCCAGCGGCACCCGGTGCGCAGGCGCCGCATCAACTGATCGCCGTTACACCTGCGGAACCGGTCGTCCAGCACCGTGAACTCCGCCTTGACACTGTCGGACATCTCACGCTCGATCACGAAAGCGAACCCTACGGCGGTCAGGCGTCCTCGTGGGGGAGGTCGCGGAGGATCTGCAGTTGTTCTCTGCTGGCGCCCAGGGTCTCTGCCCGGGGAAGTAGGGCTTCGATCTCGGCGGCGCGGCCGGTCTCGCGCAGGAGCTGGGCGTAGGAGAAGACGGCGCTCAGCCAGCCGGCGTCGATGCTCTCCATCAGGAGGTCCTCGGCGGCCTCCAGGTTTCCCCGCTCCTGCTCGATGAGGGCGAGGTCCTCGTAGGCGGCGTCGGAGCCGTCGTCGATGGCGCGCCGGTAGTACTCGGCGGCCTCGTCCAGGCGGTCGCCGTCGGCGAGGAACTCGGCGTAGTAGTACAGGGCGCCCTCGTCCTCGTTCTCGACGGCCGCGCGGAAGTCGGCCTCTGCGGCCTCGCGGGCCTGCGGGCCTGCGTGGTCGGCGAGGAACTGGGCCCGGTGCACCAGGGCGTCGGGGGTCCCGGCGGCGACGGCGCGGTCGAGGTAGGCGCGGGCGGTGTCGAGGTCGCCGCGCTGCTCCTCGGCGAGCGCGAGCTTCACCAGCGCCGTCGAGCGCGCGGAGGTGTCGGCCTCCACCGCCTGGCGCAGCCAGGTGACGGCCGCCTCGGTGTCACCGCGGTCGAGTTCCAGGCCGCCGAGGTTGCTGTAGGCCAGGGCGTCCCCCTGCGCCGCGGCCTCGCGCAGCACCCGCTCGGCCTCGGCCAGGCGCGAGGCGTCCTCGGTGAGGAAGGAGCCGTAGTCGTTGAGCGCGCCGGGCGCGCCCCGGCGGACGGCCTCGGCGTACCAGCGCTCGGCCCGCTCGCGGTCGTCCACGGCCTCGGACCAGATGGCGGCGACCCGCAGGGCGGCCGACGCGGACCCCTGCGCGGCGGCCCGCTCCATGAGCTCGGCGGCCTCGGTGGCGCGGTCGTCGGCGAGCAGCACGTCGGCGAGCCAGTCGTAGGCGTCGGAGTCCCCGGCGGCCAGGGCCGCGCGCAGGGTCCGCTCGGCCGCGCGGATGTCACCGGCGTCGAAGAGCATCGCGCCGTACTTGACCCCCGCCCCGGGTACCCCGTCCCGCACGGCCTGCTCGTACAGCCCGGCGGCCTCCTCGCCCAGGCCCATGGCGGCCAGGCGGTCGGCGCGGCTGAGGACGTCGTCGCTGCTCATCACTGCTACTTCCCGTCCTTGCGCTTGTTCGGGTTCCACCATTTCTTCCTACCGCCGTGCGAGGCCGCGCCCTGGTGCTTGTCGCTCGTGGACTTGCTGCCCCCGGTCCGGTGCGGTTTCCTGCCGCTCTGGCTGAGCTCGCCCTTGTTCTTGTCCTTCCTGCCCATGTGCATGATCTGGTCACGCAGCGAATTGCCGGACTGCCTGAAGCCGCCCCCGGCCATCGGCACCCGCGGCCCGCCCGCCCCGGCGAGCACCGGGCCCCCGCCGCCCGGGCCGCGGGCGTTCCTGAGGATCGCGGCCAGCGGCTCGGTGACGCGCCGGGTCAGGCCGGGGGCCAGGACGCGGGCGCCCCCCTCGCCGGCCTCGCGCAGGATCTTGTTCATCGCGTACCGGCCGGCCAGGACGGTGGCCGTGGCGGTCCCGAGGGCGAGCGGCCCGCCGGCGAGCATGGAGGTCGCGAGCCGCACCGCGGTGACCGACGCCTGCGTGATCACCGCGACCTTGGTGCCGGTGACCACGTAGGCCGCCCCGTCGAGCACCACGGGCGCGACCCTGGCGGCGCGGGCGGCCTGCTCCAGGTGCCCGGTGCCGCCGGTTTTCTCCCAGTGGCCGGCCAGCGCGGTCGCGGACGCGCCCATGTAGGTCGAGGACGTCTGGCGGACGGTGCGGTCCGCGCCCTCGGCGGCCGGGGCGGAGCCGGCCGCGAGGGTGCGCCACGCGTGCGCGTCCTTGCGCATCTCGTCCTCGTCGATGTTCGGCCAGGGCACGCCCGCCAGGCCGAGGATGCCGTCGGCCCAGGCGGGCAGGGTCACGCCCATGTGCCGCCCTGGCCTTCCGTCAGGCCCGCCACGCCGCGCGTCGTGTCGTCCTCGACGAGCGACACCCGACGGCTCGCGGTGCTCATCGCGTTCCCGGTGGAGCCGATGACGTCGCCGACCAGCGTGTACGCGTCCAGCGCCGTGGCGGTGGCCTGCGTGTAGGCGGAGGCCAGATAGCTCATCAGGCCGTCGTCGCCCCAGGAGGCCGCGCCGCCGCCGCGCTGCCGCAGGCGTTCCAGCGCCGCCGAGTACTCTTCCCCGTGGACCCGCAGGTGCGAGGCGGACGCCTCCAGCGACCCATGGGTCATCTCGAATCCCCCATGCATGGGCCGTACGCTAGCCAATGATCGTCCTCGATCAGCACATATTTCATGCAATGTGGAGACTTTTCCTGGATTCAGGCGATGACTCCGCTGGTCGTCAGTATCGTGACGATCTCGATGTTGCCACCAGCGGTCACCGAAGGAGAGCGCGTGTCGCCGTCGCCGGGCCCGTGGTCAGATGACCTGCGCGGAGATGACCTGGACCACCTCGAACGGGTGCTCCGTCAGACCGAGGAGGCGTTGCGCGGCCTCGCGGACGCGCACGCCAGGGTCCGCCAGGTCACCGGCGAGGGAGAGGGCGCCGGCGGCATGGTCAAGGCGGTGGCCGACGGCACCGGACGACTCACGGCGATCACGCTGAACCCGCGTGTCATGCGCCTCGACCCGGCCGAGCTGGGCAGGGAGGCGACGAAGGCCATCCAGGCGGCCCAGGAGGCCGCCGGGCGGGGTGCCCAGGAGATAGTGGACGGCGCGCGCGCCGGCGTCGCGGCGCTGGACGAGCCCTTGGACGAGACCTTCGTGCGCCGCCGGATCGAGCAGGTCGAGCGCGAGATCGGCTGAGCGCGCCGCTCGGGCGCGCCGAGTGCCCGTGACGACGCGGGACCGCACATGGACGAGAGGAGAGCCGGTGAACGGCTTCGACCCCAACCCCGCCCACTGGCGCGACGGTGATCTTGAGCTGGACGCGGAGCGGGCCGCGAAGATCCTGGCCTGGGTCGAGGACGGCCAGCACGAGGTCGACGCGATCATCGGCGTGGGGGAGGCGGGCGACGGCCAGGTCAAGGTGACCACGACGGCCGAGGGACGGGTGCGGGAGGTCACGCTCGCGCCGCGCGCCATGCGCCTGGACAGCGAGTCGCTCGCCGACGAGCTGCTGCTCGCCGTCCGGCGGGCGCAGGACGACGCCGAGAACGCCACGCGGCGCCTGATGCAGGACGCCCTCGGCGACGTCCTGCCCCCCGGCGCGCTGGATCCCGCCGCCGTCGAGGAGCAGATCGGCCGGTTGCTGCGCTCGTTCACCCGCCCGTGACGGGAGGGCGGGCGCGCCCGCGCGGCTGACCGCCTGAACGTGCCCGCGCGGTTGACCGCCCGGACGTGTCCGCGCGGTTGTCCGCCTGAACGCGTCCGCGCGGTTGACCGCCCGGACGTGCCCGCGCGGCTGACCGCCTGAACGCGTCCGCGCGGGCCGGGACGGACTACTTCCGGGGGCCGTCGCCGGCGAGCGCGGCGGCGGTGCCCAGGCCTATGTAGACCAGGCCGCTGGCGACGTCCACGCGGCGGGCGGCCACCGGGGAGCGGCGCAGGCGTGCGGCCAGGGCGGCCGACAGCACGGCGTACGTGCCGTCGCTCGCCATGCCCAGCACGGTCCACACCAGGCCCAGGACCGCGACCTGCGCGGCCACCGGGCCGAGGGACGGGTCGACGAACTGGGGCAGGAAGGCCAGGAAGAAGATCGCGGTCTTGGGGTTGAGCACGTTCACCACGAAGCCCTCGCCGAACAGGCGCTGGCGGGAGACCGCCTCCACCTCCTTGGCCAGGCCGTCGCCGGGCGTCATGAGCTTGCGCACGCCCAGGTAGACCAGGTACGCCGCGCCCGCGTACTTCACCACCGTGAACGCCGTGGCCGAGGCGGCGAGCAGCGCGCTCAGCCCCAGCGCCGCCGCGACCACGTGGACCAGCGAACCGACGTGGATGCCCGCCACCGAGATGATCCCCGCCGTGCGCCCCTGCGCGACGCTCCGCGTGACGATGTAGACGACGGCCGGCCCCGGCACGAGCAGCAGCGCCAGGGTCGCGATGGAGAACACCGCGAGCGTGGGGAGAGTCGGCATGCCGCTGATGGTATGAATGGCCGGTTTACCCCGTCCATCGGATTTGCCGCCGCCCGCCGCGCCGCCTGCCGCCGCCCGCTCGCCGCCTGCCGCCGCCCGCTCGCCGCCTGCCGCCGCCCGCTCGCCGGCCGCCCGCCGCCGGCCGTCCGCCGCCGGGCGTCGCCCTCCGCTGGCCGCTGGACGCCCGCCCGCCGGGCGCATGCCTCCACGGCCCCGAGGAAATCGAGTGGCCCCGGCAGTGGCGGTGTGGTTAGGCTCCCGGCCATGCACCTGCTTCAGATCTACGGCTGACACCGCCGAGGGCGGCATCCCGCCCCCGCTCAGCGGCCCGACGCACGCGCGCCCCGCGACGGCCATGCCGTCGCGGCGTCTTCGGCGTGCCGGGTCGCGGTGTCCATTCCGCCGCAGACTCTGAAACGAGTGATCTTCCATGTCACGTCGACGTTCCCATGTCGCGATGGCGGGCATTCCCGCCGTCAGCCACGTCCTTCCCGGCCTTGAGGTCATCCGCGAGCTGGTGGCCCGCGGCCACCGCGTCACCTACGCCAACGACCCGGCCGTCGCCGACCTGATCACCCCCACCGGCGCCGAGTTCGTCGCCTGCGAGTCGGGGCTGCCGGTCGCCGACCACGACTGGCCGGACGACCCCATCGCCGCGATGGACCTGTTCCTCGACGACGCCATCAGGGCGCTTCCGCAGATGCGGGCCGTGTACGACGACGACCCCGCCGACCTGTACATGTACGACATCGGGGCTTACGCCGTCCGTGCCCTCGCCGAGGCGCAGGGACGTCCCGCCGTGCAGCTGTCGCCGACCTTCGTGGCCTGGGAGGGCTACGAACAGGAGGTCGCGGCGCACCTGTGGCGGCTGCCCGGCGCCGGCGCCTTCCGGGCGAAGTACGCCGCGTGGCTCGCCGGATGCGGGGCGACCACCACCGACGTGGACGCCTTCAACGGCCGCCCCCCGCGGGCGCTGGCCCTGATCCCCAAGGCGATGCAGCCGCACGCCGACCGGGTGGACCCCGAGGTGGTGACGTTCGTCGGGCCGTGCTTCGGCAGGCGCGCCGACCAGGGCGGCTGGACCCGCCCGGCCGGCGCGGAGAAGGTGCTGCTCATCTCCCTGGGCTCGGCGTACACCCGGCAGCCGGAGTTCTACCGGCGGTGCCTCGCGGCCTTCGGCGGCCTGCCGGGCTGGCACGTCGTCCTGCAGATCGGCAGGCACACCGACCCGGGGGAGCTCGGCGTCGTCCCCGCCAACGTCGAGGTGCATCCCTGGGTGCCGCAGCTCGCCATCCTGGAGCAGGCGGACGCCTTCGTGACGCACGCGGGGATGGGCGGCAGCAGCGAGGGGCTGTTCACCGGCGTTCCCATGATTGCCGTCCCGCAGGCCGTCGACCAGTTCGCCAACGCCGACCGGCTGGTCGAGCTGGGCGTGGCGCGCCGCCTCGACACGGCGGACGCCACCGCCGCGCTCCTGCGGGAGACCCTGATCGAGCTCACCGCCGATCCGGAGGTGGCCCGTCGCTCGGCGCTGCTGCGCGCCGAGGCGCGAGCCGAGGGCGGCACCACACGCGCCGCCGACCTCATCGAGGGAATGCTCGGCTGATCCCGGCCGGAACGGTGCGCGGTGGGCCCCCGTCCGCCGCGCGCCGTTCCCGCCTCGGTTGACACGCAACCGTCCGGCTGCCTAAGTTGAACATGCAGCCGGACGGTTGCATGTTGGGGGGAGTTCCTTGATGGACGAGGTGTTCAAGGCGCTGGCCGACCCCAGCCGCCGCCGGCTGCTCGACAGTCTGAACCTCCGCAACGGCCAGACCCTTCGCGAGCTGTGCGCGGGGCTGGAGATGACCCGGCAGTCCGTCAGCAAGCACCTGGCGGTGCTGGAGGCGGCCAACCTCGTGACCACGGTGTGGCGCGGCCGGGAGAAGCTGCACCACCTCAACGCCGCGCCGGTGAACGCCATCGCCGAGCGCTGGATCGGCCGTTTCGACCGCGAACGGGTGCGCGCGCTCGCGGACCTGAAGAGAGCATTGGAGCAGGAACCCATGGGCAACCCCGAGTTCGTCTACACGACCTACATCACCACCACCCCCGAGCGGCTCTGGCAGGCGCTGACCGATCCGGCCTTCACGCGCCGCTACTGGGGGGCGAGCCACGAGTCCGACTGGAAGGCGGGGTCCACGATGGTCTGGGAGGAGCGGGGGGTCAGCGTCGCCGACCCCGAGCAGGTCGTCCTGGAGTCCGACCCCTACCGCCGCCTCTCCTACACCTGGCACACCTTCACGCCGGAGTTCGCCAAGACGTGGGACCTGAGCGAGGACGTCGTCGCCAAGTGGAACGAGGAGCCCCGCTCCAAGGTCACCTTCGACCTCGAACAGCAGGGCCCGGTCGTCAAGCTCACCGTCGTCCACGACGGCTTCGCCCCCGGCAGCACCCTCTTGGACGGCATCAGCCAGGGCTGGCCCCAGATCATCTCCAGCCTCAAGTCCCTCCTCGAAACCGGCACTCCCCTCCCTGATCCCTCGGCGGATGACGCAAGCTGACGCCTGACGACAGCCCGCCCGTCGGCCGGTCAGGGGTCGGCGGGGGTGGTGGTCTCGGTGAGGGCGTGGAGCAGGGCGGTGGTGGCGGGCGGGTCGGGGGGTTCCCCGTAGGTGGCGGCGAGGACGCGCCTGGCGGTGGGGATCGGCGTGACGCGCACGCCCGGGTGGCGATGGGCCGCCAGGGCGAGGCGGGGGAGCACGGTTACGCCGAGGCCCGCGGCGACCATCGCCTGCACGGCCACGTAGTCGTCGGTCGTGAAGGCGATGGCCGGGGTGAAGCCGGCTTCGGCGCACAGGTCGAGCAGGTGGCTGCGGCACTGGTCGCAGCCGGCGATCCACTTCGACCCCGCGTACGCGGCCACGCCGCCCCCGGCCGACGCCACCCCGTCCCCGGCCGAGGCCACGGGGCCGCCGGGCAGGGGGTCGAGAGGGCTGACCAGGAAGGTCGGGTCGTCGAAGAGCGGCGTCGGGCGGACGTCCGCGTCCGCGCGGGGGCCGGACGCGGGGTACTCGAAGACGACGGCCGCGTCCACCAGGCCCGCGCGGAGCATCTCCAGGGCCTCGGGCGGTTCGGCCTCGATGAGGCTGAGGTCGAGGCCCGGGTGCCGGCGGGCGAGGCGGACGGCGGCCTCCGGCACGAAGGTGCCCAGGGCGGAGGGGAACGCGGCCAGGCGCACCCGGCCCGCGCGCAGGCCGACGTGGGCGGCCAGCTCGGCGGACGCGGCATCCAGGCGCCCGATCACCTCGGCCGCCCGGTCGGCGAGCAGCCGCCCGGCGTCGGTGAGCCGGATGCCGCGCCCGACCCGCTGGACGAGCTTGGCGCCGGTCTCGGCCTCCAGCCGGGCCAGGTGATGGCTGACCGACGGCTGCGAGTAGTGCAGCTCCCTGGCCGCCAGCGTGACCGAGCCGTGCCGCGCCACGGCCTCCAGGACGCGAAGCCGCACCACATCAAGCATGCATCAACCATATCTATGGAAAACCGCCGCACTTGGCATTGGACCTATGCGTCAGGGTCCCGCAGCGTAGAAGCCATGCAGACGACTTCACCCGACATCACCGGCATCCTCGACGCGGCCCGCCTGATCGCCCCGCACCTGCCGCCGACCCCGATGTGGTCCTACCCGGTGCTCGACGCGCGCCTGGGTGCCGAGGTGCACGTCAAGCACGAGAACATCCAGCCGACCGGCGCCTTCAAGGTGCGGGGAGGGATCACCCTGCTGACCCGGATGTCCGAGGCGGAACGGGGGCGCGGGGTGCTCACCTACTCCACCGGCAACCACGCCCAGTCGATCGCGTACGCGGCCCGCATCTTCGGCGCCCCCTGCACGGTCGTGATGCCGGAGAACCCGAACCCGGCGAAGGTGGCGGCGGTCGAGGCGCTCGGCGCCGCCGTCGAGCTCAAGGGGGCCACGGTGGTCGAGGCCGGCGAGTACGCGGCCGCGCTGGCCGCCGACCGGCGCAACCGCCTGGTCAGCCCGGCCGACGAGCCCGACCTCATCGAGGGCGTCGGCACCCTGTACCTGGAGATGTTCGCCCGGCGGCCCGATCTGGACGTCCTGTTCGTGCCGGTCGGCGCGGGGACGAGCGCCGCGGCGGCGTGCCTGGCGGCCCGGGCGCTCGCCCCGCGGTGCCGGGTGATCGCCGTCCAGTCGGCGCGGGCGCCGGCCGCCCACGACTCCTGGCGCGCGGGGGAACCGGTCCGCCGGCCGGTCGGCACGCTCGCCGAGGGGCTGGCGACGGGCTCCGCCTTCGCGGTCCCGCGCGCGATCATGCGCGAGCTGCTGGACGACTTCATGCTCGTCTCCGACGAGGAGATCGCCGCGGCGCAGCGGCTGCTGCTGACCGATGCGCACACGCTCGCCGAGCTGGCGGGCGCCGCGGCGCTGGCCGCGCTGACCAAGAGGCGCGAGGAGTTCGCCGGCGCCAGGATCGGCGTGGTGTGCAGCGGCGGCAACGCCGGGCCCGCCGAACTCCAGCGCCTGCTCGGCGGCGGAAACGCCGCCTGATCGACGGCGCCCCATCCGCGGGCGCGGCGGCGAACACCGGCGACCGGTGAATGTTTCACGGTGTTCACACTTGTGAAACACGGTCAGCATACGGGATTCACCGTCGGCGCAGGTGAGGGAAGGTGTGACGGGAGCGCGTCATGGGCGCGCTAACAAGAAGTCGAGTGCGGTTGTTGACACGCGTTGGGACTCTTCTTACGTTTACGGCGTTCGCAATCATGTATGTCATCCACATACATGAACAGACTTGCGGAATGGCCCGATTCTGCGCGACGCGCGAGGAGCTCGACGTGAGAAGAACAAGATTCCAGGCAGGGGCGGGAGCCGCGGTGATTGCCCTCGGCGTCGCCCTGACCGGCGTCGTCGTGGCCGCCGGTTCCGCCGCCGCGGCCCCCACCTCCGGCACCTACACGCTGGTCAACGCCAACAGCGACCTCTGCCTCGACACACCCGGCACCTCGGACGGCACGCAACTCGTCCAGGCCGCCTGCAGCGGTGGCGCCAACCAGAGGTGGACCCTCACCGCCTCGGGCGGCGGCGTCACGCTCACCCCGGGCGGCAGCGGCAAGTGCGCGGGCGTCCGTGACGCCAGCACCTCCGCGGGCAAGGCCGTCCAGGTGGAGTCGTGCAGCGGCGCCGCGTCCCAGCGCTGGACGCTCACCGAGAGCGGGTCGAACTACCGGGTCGTCAACGCCAACGGCGGCAAGTGCCTCAACGTCAAGGACAGCTCCCGGAGCGCCGGCGCGCTGATCCAGCAGAACTCCTGCGACTCGGTGACCAGCAAGCAGTGGCGGCTCGTACCCACCGGCGGCGGCACGCCGACCGTCGACCCCACCGTCACGCCGACGGTGACCCCGACCGGAAACCCGCCGGGCAACGCCAACGGCCTGGTCGGCTGGGCCACCCAGGGCGGCGGCACCAACGGCGGCGGCAACGCCTCCCCGGTGACGGTGACCAGCTCCTCCGCGCTGACCACCGCGATGGCGGGCACCAACGCCGCGGTGATCCGGGTCTCCGGCACCATCTCCTGCTCGGGCATGCTGCGGGTGGGCTCGAACAAGAGCATCATCGGCAACTCCGGTGCCGCGATCGTCGGCTGCGGCCTCAACGTGGCCAACGCGTCCAACGTCATCATCCGGAACCTGACCTTCCGGAACTGGAACGACGACGCCATCAACGTCCAGTACTCCACCCGGGTCTGGATCGACCACAACACCCTCAGCAACGGCTACGACGGCGCCGTGGACGTCAAGCGGTCGAGCGACTACGTCACCATCTCGTACAACCACGTGTTCGACCACGACAAGACCATGCTGCTGGGCCACGACGACGGGAACGCGTCCGAGGACGTCGGTCACCTGCGCGTGACCTACCACCACAACTACTTCGACGGCAGCGGCCAGCGTCACCCGCGCGTGCGCTTCGGCAACCCGGTGCACGTCTACAACAACTACTACGCCGGCGTGACCGGCTACGGCGTCGCCTCCACCGAGGGCGCGGGCGTCCTGGTCGAGTGCAACTACTTCGAGAACACCGAGGACCCGTTCCACCTCGGCGAGGGCGACTCGGGCCCGGGCACGCTGGTGGCGCGCAACAACCACTTCGTGAACTCGGGCGGCGGCCAGGCCGGCGGCAGCGTCGCCTCGATCCCCTACTCCTACACCTGTGACACCCCGTCGAGCGTCAAGTCGATCGTGAGCGCCCAGGCGGGTGCCGGCAGGATCAACGTCTGACGACCGTCCGCCAAGGCGGGCGGCCCGCGCGAGCGGACCGCCCGCCGGACGGCGAGCTCCACCCGCGTGCGGAAACCGCGTCACCCACGGCGGCACCCGGAGACGTCGAACACCCCGGCCACCACCCCGGCATGGTCCTGGCGGGCATCGGCGCCACCCGGGAAGACACCGCGCGCCGTCTCGAAGTCCCCACCGTGAGCGGCACGGCCAGAAGACGTGTGCCTCCGCCCCCACCCCCCGGCAGACGAGGACGCCCTCGGCTCGGGTGACTTCCGGAAACCTCCATCGAACCCCAGGAGACCCATCATGAACACGATCTCGAGGAGCAGGAAGGCGGGCGCCGTGCTCGCCCTGGTGGCCGCCGCCGGCGCGGTGCCGGCGACCGGAGCCGTGAGCGCGTCGGCGGCCGTGTCTGCCAAGGCCGCCGCCCCCGCGGGCCAGGTCGGCTGGGCCACCCAGGGCGGCGGCACCACCGGAGGCGGCAGCGCCGCGGCCACCACGGTGACCAGCTCCTCCGCGCTGAGCAGCGCGATCTCCGGGACCACCGCCCGGGTGGTCCGGGTGTCCGGCACGATCTCGTGCTCGGGCATGCTGCGGGTGGGCTCGAACAAGAGCATCATCGGCAACTCCGGCGCCGCGCTCGTCGGCTGCGGGCTCAACGTCGCCAGCGCGTCCAACGTCATCATCCGGAACCTGACCTTCCGGAACTGGGGCGACGACGCGATCAACGTCCAGTACTCCACCCGGGTCTGGATCGACCACAACACCCTCAGCAACGGCTCCGACGGCGCGATCGACATCAAGCGCGCCAGCGACTACGTCACCGTGTCGTGGAACCGGGTCTTCGACCACGACAAGACCATGCTGCTGGGCCACTCCGACGACAACGGCTCGGAGGACCGCGGCCACCTGCGGGTGACCTACCACAACAACTGGTTCGACGGCACGAACCAGCGTCACCCGCGCGTGCGCTTCGGCAACCCGGTGCACGTGTTCAACAACTACTACGGCGGCGTCGGCGGCTACGGCGTGGCCTCAACCGAGGGCGCGGGCGTCCTGGTCGAGTGCAACTACTTCGAGAACACCGACGACCCGTTCCACCTCGGCGAGGCGTCCTCGGGCCCGGGCACGCTGGTGGCGCGTAACAACCACTTCGTGAACTCGGGCGGCGGCCAGGCCGGCGGCAGCGTCGCGTCGATCCCCTACTCCTACTCCTGCGCCAGCGCGTCGAGCGTCAAGTCGATCGTGACCGGCGGGGCGGGGGCGGGCAGGATCAACGTCTGACGACCGTCCGCGAAGGTGGGCGGCCCGCCACGAGCGGGCCGTCCGTCCAGGGGAAGAGCGGCGCCGCCCCGGATCGCCGACCCGGGGCGGCGCCTCTCCGCGCGCAGGAGGGCTCAGACGGTGCCGTAGTCGGCGAGGAACAGGGCCTCGGCGGTCGCCACGCGACGCAGCTCCTCCAGGTCGACCCGTTCGTTCGGGGCGTGGATCGAGGCGCCCTCGTCCTCGGCTCCGATCAGCAGGATCTCGGCGGCGGGGAACTGCTTGACCAGCGTGGCCACCAGCGGGATGGACCCGCCCCCGCCGATGTCGCGCGGCGCGTGGCCGAACGACCGCTTCATCGCCCGGTCGAGCGCCGCCCGGGCGCTGCCGCCGGAGTCGGCGAGGAACCCCGAGCCCTGCACGTGGTCGGTGACCGAGACCCGCACCCCCCAGGGCGCGGCCCGGCGCAGGTGCTCGACCACGTCGGCGCTCGCCGTGCCGGGGTCGCCGCCCGGCGGCACGCGCAGCGTTATGCGGGCCCGCGCGGAGGCCTGGACGGCGTTCACCGCGCCGGACACCGTGGGCACGTCCAGCCCGGTGACGGTGATCGCGTACGAGGACCACAGGCGGTCGGCGGGCGTGCCCGAGCCGACCAGCGACACGCCGTCGAGCACGCCGGCGGTCGCGCGCAGCTCCTCCTCAGAGGGCCCGCTGCCCAGGAAGATCCCCCGGGGCAGTCCGGGCACGCGCACGTCGCCGTTCTCGTCGTGCAGCGAGGCGAGCATGCGGATCAGCGCGGCGAGCGAGTCGGGGGCGGCGCCGCCGAACGTGCCGCTGTGCAGGTTCTGCTCCAGCGTCCGCACCTCGATCGTGAACGCGGCCATGCCGCGCAGGGAGGTCGTCACGGACGCCTCGCCGACCTTGGGGTTGCCGGTGTCGGCCACGATGATCGCGTCGGCGCGGACCAGCTCGGGGTTCGCCTCGACGAACGCCTCCAGCCGCTCCCCGGCGTACTCCTCCTGGCCCTCGATGAGGACCTTGACGCCCACGGGGAAGCGCCCGCGGAAGGCGCGCAGCGCGAGCAGGTGGCACATGAGGCCCGACTTGTCGTCGGCGGCGCCGCGGCCGAAGAGCTGCCCGTCGATCACGGTGGGCTCGAAGGGCGGCGTGCGCCACAGGGCGAGGTCGCCGGGGGGCTGGACGTCGTAGTGCGCGTACAGCAGGACGGTGGGCGCCCCGGGCGGGGCGGGCGCCTCCGCGAACACGGCGGGGAAGCTGCCCTCCACGGGGATCTGCCGGACGTGCGGCAGCCCCGTGCCGCGCAGCAGTTCCTCGGTCATGGCCGCGGCGGCGTGCACCGCCTCGGCCGGGTGACCGGGGAAGGCGATCGACGGGATGGCCACCAGCCGGCTCAGCTCGTCGACGGCCCTCGGCATGTCGGCCGTGACGGCACTCTCGATCTCCTCAGGAGTCACGATGGTCTGTCCCCCGCATCTTCTCGGGCTTGAGTTCGACACATTGCACCACAGACCTGACGCCATTCGTGCCACGACGTGCACGGACTCGGTGGTTCCCCGGTCGCGCCGAGGGGTCCGGGGCCGCGTCGTCCGGGGTGTCCGGGGGCCGGTGACGCGCCGGTCTCTGAACGCGGATTTCGTTGCTGTTAACCGCAGATCTCACGAAATCCGGATATGTTCCATAGTGTCACCACGCAACCGGTTGTCATCCCGCATGAGAGCCGTGCACACTGTGGGAAGTCGAGGACCACCGAGGAAAGATGGCGATGACGCGACCTGAGACCGACACGGCCGCCATCCTGCGGGCCGCCCAGGACAACCTGTGGATGCACTTCACCAGGCACGGCTCCTACGACGGCGGCGAGGTGCCGACGATCGTGCGCGGCGACGGCGCCTACATCTACGACATCCACGGCAAGCGCTACTTCGACGGCCTCTCGGGGCTGTTCGTGGTGCAGATGGGCCACGGCCGCGCGGAGCTGGCCGAGGCCGCCGCCAAGCAGGCCCAGGAGCTCGCGTTCTTCCCCCTGTGGTCGTACGCCCACCCCAAGGCCGCCGAGCTGGCCTCCCGCCTGGCGGAGCTGACCCCCGGCGACCTCAACCGCGTGTTCTTCACCACAGGCGGCGGCGAGGCCGTCGAGTCGGCGTGGAAGCTCGCCAAGCAGTACTTCAAGCTGACCGGCAAGCCCTCCAAGCACAAGGTCGTCAGCCGCGCCGTCGCCTACCACGGCACCCCGCAGGGCGCGCTCTCGATCACCGGCATCCCCGCGTTCAAGGAGCCGTTCGAGCCGCTCGTACCCGGGTCGATGCGCGTGCCGAACACCAACTACTACCGCGCCGACGACATCACCGGCTTCCCGGGCATGACGCCCGAGGCGTTCGGCCGGTGGGCGGCCGACCAGGTCGGCAAGGCCATCGAGATGGAAGGCCCCGACAGCGTCGCCGCCGTGTTCGTCGAGCCGGTGCAGAACGCCGGCGGCTGCTTCCCGCCCCCGCCCGGGTACTTCCAGCGGCTGCGCGAGATCTGCGACCAGCACGACGTGCTGCTCGTCTCCGACGAGGTGATCTGCGCGTTCGGCCGGCTCGGCACCATGTTCGGCGGCCAGAAGTTCGACTACGTCCCCGACATCATCACCTGCGCCAAGGGCATGACCAGCGGCTACTCGCCGATCGGCGCCATGATCGCCTCCGAGCGGCTGTTCGAGCCGTTCCGCTCGGGCACCGGCATGTTCCCGCACGGCTACACCTTCGGCGGGCACCCGGTGTCGGCGGCGGTCGCGCTGGCCAACCTCGACCTGTTCGAGCGCGAGGACATCCTCGGCCACGTGACCAGGAACGAGCCGGTCTTCCGCGCCACGCTGGAGAAACTGCTCGACCTGCCGATCGTCGGCGACGTCCGCGGCTCGGGCTACTTCTACGGCATCGAGCTGGTGAAGGACAAGGACAGCAAGCAGACGTTCAACGACGAGGAGTCCGAGCGGCTGCTGCGCGGCTTCCTGTCCAAGGCGCTGTTCGACGCGGGCCTGTACTGCCGCGCCGACGACCGAGGCGACCCGGTGGTCCAGCTCGCACCGCCGCTGACGTCCGGCCCCGAGGAGTTCGACCTGATCGAGACCATCCTGCGCTCGGTGCTCACCGACGCCTGGAAGGTCCTCCAGGAGGGGCCCGCCTAGACCGGAGGCCACCTCGTGGAGACCCGTCGCGGCCCGGGTACGGAGCCGTCTGACGGGCAGGATCCTGCTCGAACCGAAACCGGAGCCGTCCCAGGGCGGCTCCACACTCCTGTCCGGTGCCGGGTGCGGTGGCGCCCGCGTACCGTCGAAATAAATCGTCATCGAAAGGACACCCAATGAAGATCGGTGTGCCCGCGGAGGTCAAGAACCACGAATACCGCGTCGCCGTCACCCCGGCCGGCGTGCACGAGCTCGTGCGCCACGGCCACGAGGTCTACGTGCAACGCGACGCCGGCGTCGGCTCGCACATCGGCGAGGAGGACTACCTCTTCGCCGGCGCGAAGATCGTCGACGGCGCGGACGAGGTGTGGGGCCTCGCCGACCTGGTGCTGAAGGTCAAGGAGCCCATCGCCGAGGAGTACGACCGGATGCGGGAGGGCCAGGTGCTGTTCACCTACCTCCACCTCGCGGCCTCGCGCGCGTGCACCGACGCCCTGCTGCGGCGCGGCGTCACCGCGATCGCCTACGAGACCGTCCAGGTCGGCGCGAGCCTGCCGCTGCTGGCCCCGATGTCGGAGGTGGCCGGACGGCTGGCCCCCCAGGTGGGGGCCTACAACCTCATGCGCTTCAACGGCGGCCGCGGCATCCTGCCCGGCGGCGTGCCCGGCGTCGCCCCCGCGAAGGTGGTCGTCATCGGCGGCGGCGTCTCCGGCATCAACGCCGCGCAGGTCGCGGTCGGCATGGGCGCCGACGTCACGATCCTGGACGTCAACATCGACAGGCTGCGCCAGATCGACGCCATCTACCAGGGCCGCCTGCGCACCCTCGTGTCCACCCGCTACGCCATCGAGCAGGCCGTCCTGGACGCCGACCTGGTCATCGGCGCGGTCCTCATCCCGGGCGCCAAGGCGCCGACGCTGGTCTCCAACGAGCTGGTGTCGCGCATGAAGGCCGGGTCGGTGCTGGTCGACATCGCCATCGACCAGGGCGGCTGCTTCGAGGACTCGCGCCCCACCACGCACGCCGAGCCCACGTACCGCGTGCACGACTCGGTCTTCTACTGCGTGGCCAACATGCCCGGCTCGGTGGCCAACACCTCCACCTACGCCCTCACCAACGCGACCCTGCCCTACGCGGTCAAGCTGGCCGGCCTCGGCTGGAAGGAGGCCCTGCGCGCCGACCCCTCCCTGGCCCTCGGCCTCAACACCCACGCCGGCCACCTCACCTACCAGCAGGTCGCCGACGCCCACACCCTCCCCTTCACCCCCCTGGCCGAAGTCCTCGCCTAGCCCACCCCCCACCCGCGGCGCCCGCCACCTCACTTCCACCGCGGCTGAGCGCCGTTGCCCAGGGCACGTGGCCTCACCCGCGCTGTGACAGGTTCCCTGTCGGCGCCGGTGCGGTGGGTCGTGGTGCGGTGATTTCGGCGCCGGTTACGGCGGGCGGGGTGGGTTCGCCTGCGCTGTGGCAGGTTCCCTGTCGGCGCCGGTGCGGTGGGTCGTGGTGCGGTGATTTCGGCGCCGGTTACGGCGGGCGAGCCGGCGGTGGCTCGTGGAATGGGGTGGCGGGGCACCGAAGTGTCACTGGCGGTTACCCCTGGTGTCCGTTACCTTCCGTGAGGGTGCGTTCACGCTAGGGGGCTCGGGTGGGGTGCTGGGCGAGAAGGCGCGGCGTGTGCTGGGCATGGGCGTGACGCCGGCCGCGTTGTTCGCCGCCGGGGTCGCCGGCGGGCTGGTGGCGGGCTCCGCCTCGTGCGCGGCCGTCCAGGGCGGGCTGCTCATCGGGCTGGCCCGGCCGCGAGGCGCCGCGGCGGAGGCCTGTTGCGAGCCCTCGCCGGGCAGGGCCGGGGCCGCGGCGGTGGCGTGGTTCATCGCGGCCCGCATGGCCGCGCACACGCTGGTGGGCGCGCTGCTCGGCCTGCTGGGCGGCGTGGTGCGCATCCCGCCCACGGCGCGCGCGGTGCTGCTCGTGGGAGCGGGCGCCGCGGTCGCCGTCTACGCCGTCCGCCTGCTCCTGGCCGCCAGGCGCGGCGACACCGATGAGGCGGGGTGCGGAGACGGGCGCCCGAGATGGGCCTCGCTCCGCGGAGGACGGGGAGCGAGTCGGGTCTCGCTTCGCGGGGGACAGGGGCCGAGGTGGGCCCGGCCGGGCCTGCTGGGCGCGGCGACCGTCCTGGTGCCCTGCGGGGTGACGCTGAGCACCGAGATCGTCGCGGTCTCCAGCGGCTCCGCGCTCGGCGGCGCCGCGGTCATGGCCGGTTTCGTGACCGGCACCACCCCCGCGTTCGCCCTGCTCGGCCTGCTGGTCCACCGGGCCGCCACCACCAGGTTCCGCACCGCCGCCGCGGCGCTCGCGCTCGTGGCAGGGGCGCTGACGGTGGTCGCGGGCGTCCGCCTGGGCGGCTGGCTGCCGGAGGACGGCGGCTCGGCGCGCGCGGACGGCACGCAGGTCGTCACCGTCTGGGTGACCGACCAGGGCTACCGGCCCGGCGTCGTCGCCGTGGAGGCCGGGCGCCCGGCCGACATCGTGTTCCGTACGAGCGGCAACCAGGGCTGCACCCGCAGCCTCACCATCCAGGGCATGGACGTCGCTCTCCCGGCGTCCGGCACGCGAATCGTCCGGCTTCCCGCGCAGAAGCCGGGCAAAGTCCGTTACGTGTGCGGTATGGGAATGTACGTCGGCTTCGTCATCGTGAACGAAGCGGCCGAACCCGCGGCGCCGCCGGTCGTAGCGGGTCAACCGCGTTCCGCGTGACGGCAACAAGCCGTCGATTACGTTCCATCCCTGTGGATCACGTGCGACTCTGTCCCCCATGACGTGGTGGCAGGGTGAACCGGAGGCGGCCGTTGCGTGGCCCGCCGTGCCGAAGCCCCGCTCGCCCGAGCCCCCCGGCCAGGGCGAGCCCACCGAGGGCGAGCTGCTGGGCCCCGCCCAGGCGGGCGAGCCCGGAGCCGCCCACCGGCTCGGCCGCCTGTACGCCCAGCGCGGCGACCGGGCGGCGGCCCGCCACTGGTGGGAGCGGGCGGCGGCGGGCGGGAACATCGACAGCGCCTACAACCTCGGCATCTGGCACGAGAAACACGGCAGCCTGGACGACGCCATCACCTGGTACGAGTTCGCCGCCGGGGCCGGGGACGCCGAGGCGGCCGTCAACCTGGCCACCCTTCTCCTGGAGCAGCGCGGCGACGTCCGGGGAGCGCGCCACTGGTACGAGACCGCGGCCGGCACCGGGTCGCGCCCGGCCGCCCGCAGGCTGGCCCTGCTGTGCGAGGACATCGGGGACGCCACGGCGGCCCGCGAGTGGCACCACCGCGCCGCCTCGGCCGGCGACCTCGCCTCGGCCCACGACCTGGCGTTCCTCAACTACGCCTCCGGTGACGAGGGCCCCGCCCGCGCCTGGTGGGAGTACGCCGCCCGCGGCGGGCACCCCGACGCCGCCTACCACCTCGGCCGGCTGCTGCACGCCGGCCGCGACCCCGAGGGCGCCGAGGCGCTGTACCGGCTGGCGGCCAAGGCCGACCACCCGGGCGCGGCGTCCCAGCTCGGCAGGCTGGCGCTGGCCCGTCGTGACCTGCGGACGGCCCGCGCCTGGTTCGAGCGCGCCGCGCACTTCGGCAGGGTGGACGACCAGCGCATGGCGGGATTCGTCTGCGTCGAGCTGGAGGACGCCCGCGCGGCCAGCCACTGGTTCGGCCGCGCGGCGGCGAGCGGCGACCCGGAGTCGGCGTACAACTTCGGGCTGCTCCTGATCGCCGAGCACAACGACCTGCGCGGCGGCCGTCACTGGCTGCGCCAGGCCGCCCTGGCCGGGCACCAGGGCGCCGCGCAGGAGCTGGACACGCTCCAGTCGGTGATCGGCGACGCCGCCGACGGCGCGCCCCGCGAGCCGGCCGCGGCTCCGGCGGCCCTGGACCGCCCGGTGGAGCCGGAGCTGGCCGCCAGGGCCGAGCTGGCCGTCGCGTCGGCCGGGCGGCGCGGCGGCACCGTGCTGCGCCTGGCCGACCTCGCCGAGATCCTCGGCACCTGGGACGTGCTGACCCGGCGGCTCAGGGAGCAGCCGGCGGACGTGGCGGCGTGGCTGGCCGACAGGAGCGGCCTGCCGGTCACCGCCGTCGAGCACCTGGCCTCGGTGCGCCTGACGCTGGTGCGCCCCGGCACCGCCCCCTGGCCCACCCCCGCCGAGGTCGAGCACGTGCTGGCGACCTGCCGCGCCCTGCGCAAGCGCCTGGGCGCCGGCTGAGGCCGTCACCGGTACGCGAAGGGTGCACCGCCGGTCGGCGCCCCGGGCCCGCCTCGTGGGCGAACGACCACGACCCGCACCCCTCGCCCGCGTAGGCGGGGGAGGCGTCAGCGCCGGCCGGGACGGATCAGGCCCGACCGGTGGGCGAACGACCACGACCCGCACCCCTCGCCCGCGTAGGCGGGGGAGGCGGGGGAGGCGTCAGCGCCAGCCGGGACGGATCAGGCCCGACTCGTAGGCGATCACCACGAGCTGCGCGCGGTCGCGGGCCTGGAGCTTCATCATGACCCGGCTGACGTGGGTCTTGGCGGTCGCCGGCGCCATGAACAGGCCGGCGGCGATCTCGTCGTTCGTCATCCCGGAGCCGACCAGCGCGAACACCTCGCGCTCGCGCTCGGTGAGCCGCCCGAGCCGGGCCGCCTCCTGCGGCTCCTTGGCCTTGGAGGCGTACTCGGCGATCAGCCGCCGGGTGACGCTGGGGGACAGCAGGGCCTCGCCCGCCGCGACGACCCGCACAGCCTGGATCAGCTCGGCCGGTTCGGTGTCCTTGACCAGGAAGCCGCTGGCGCCGCCGCGCAACGCCTCGAAGACGTACTCGTCCAGCTCGAAGGTGGTCAGGATGATGATCCGCACGTCCTCGGGCATCTTCCGGGTGGCGGTCAGGCCGTCCATGCCCGGCATGCGGACGTCCATGAGCACGACGTCGGGCCGGTGCAGCTCGGCGAGCCGCACGGCCTCGGCCCCGTCGGGCGCCTCGGCCACCACCGTGATGCCCTCCTGGGCGTCCAGCAGCGCGCGGAACCCCGCGCGGACGAGGGCCTGGTCGTCCGCCAGCAGTACCTCGATCACCCGGTGTCCTCCGCCGCAGGGGGGATGGGGAGGCGGGCGTCGACGCGGAACCCGGCCTGGTGGGGCCGGGCGGTCAGCGCCCCGCCGAGCGCGGCGGCCCGCTCCCGCATGCCCGGGATGCCGTCGCCGCCGCCCTCGCCGGTCAGCGCGCCCGGCCCGGCGGGCCCGGTGTCGTCGACCCTGACGCGAAGCTCCTTCGCCCCGTACTCCAGCGTCACCGCGGCCCGCGCGCCCGGCGCGTGCTTGTGGACGTTGGTGAGCGACTCCTGGACGATCCGGTACGCGGCCCGGTCGACCCCCGGCGGCAGGTCGCGGGGCACTCCGGCGACCCGCTTGGTGACGCCGGGACCGGCCCGCTGGATCAGCTCGTCGAGCTGGTCGAGCCCGGCCGTGGGGGCCCGGGGCGCGCCGTCGCGCAGCACGCCCAGCACCGAGCGCATCTCGGTCAGCACGTCCTTGCTGGCCTGCTTGATCGTGACCAGGGCCGTGCGAGCCTGCTCGGGGTGCTCGTCGGTCAGGTGCAGGGCCGTGGAGGCCTGGACGTGGATCAGCGAGATGCTGTGCCCCAGCACGTCGTGCAGCTCCTGCGCCATCGTCAGCCGCTCCTCGCTGGCCTGCCGCCTGGCCTCCTCCTCGGCGACGCGCTCGCGCTCCACGGCCTGGTCGCGCCGCACCCGCAGGACCTCCGAGGCCGTCAGCACCACCAGGATGATCGCGCCGACGGCCACGTGGTGGAACCAGCCGGCCGGGATGGGGATCAGCCAGGTGGCGTAGACGGCGAAGAACAGGAAGGTGACACCCGACGCGACCCAGGCGGCGCGCCGGTGCCCGGTGAGGACGGCGTTGACGATCGCGACGACCGGGCTGACGAACACCGGGCCGTAGGCGTACCCGGCCAGGACGTAGGCACAGGTGGCAGTGGTGGTCACCCATAACGCGAGCACGGGATGGGAGCGGCGCGCGAGCAGGGCCGGCGGCCCGGCCGACAGCAGCGCGAACCCGTACACGTCGAGGGGGACGCGCGTGTCCGGGGAGTACGGGTCGATCTGACCGTTCTGCGCGCCCATGGAGCCCCAGAGCTGCGTCACGCCCACGGCGATCGGCATCAGCGGCTCGAACCGGTGGGATGGTCGCGTCGGCACTCCCAAAAGGTATGTCTCCCCGCTGACCAGCACATCCTCCCCCGGTCGCAGCGCCGCCTACGGTGAGCGGAGTACAGCCGCCTACAGTCGGCGGAGTACGGCCGCCCGCCGGGCGGGGGAGCGGGCGGCGCCGCCGCGCACGGCCGCGGGGACGGGCCGGCACCGTTTCGATCACCATTGACCCCGGTCGCGCGGCTGTGAGTGAATGCTCGTGCGCGATCGAGGAATGAGGTCTGACATGAGCTCGCACCGCCTTGCCATCCCGCTCGCTGGGGCCGCCGTATCCCTTGCGCTGGTCGCCCCGCCCGCGTACGCGCTGGAACCGGGGCCCGGGCAGGCCGGCCAGGCCACCGCGCAGCGGCACGCGCCGCCGGCCAAGGTGCCGGTAGCCGAGGGGTACGGCGGAGCGGTCTCGACCGTCGACCTCGACGCCAGCAAGGCCGCGCTGGAGATCCTCAAGCAGGGCGGCAACGCCATGGACGCCGCCGTCGCGGGCGCCGCCGCCCTCGGCGTCACCGAGCCCTACTCCGCCGGCCTGGCCGGCGGCGGGTTCGTCGTCTACTACGACTCCCGGCGCGGCAAGGTCTTCACCATCGACGGCCGCGAGAAGGCTCCACAGGCGATGACCGAGACCTCGTTCCAGGAGAACGGCGTCGCGATCCCCTTCGCCGAGGCCGTGAGCAGCGGGCTCTCGGCGGGCGTCCCGGGCAGCGTGGCCCAGTGGGAGCTGGCCCTGCGCCGGTTCGGCACGGTCTCGTTGCGGCAGGCGCTCAAGCCCGCGGCCGACCTCGCCGCGCGGGGCTTCGTCGTCGACCAGACGTTCTACGACCAGACCGCGCAGAACGCCGCGCGCTTCGCCGACTTCACCTCCACCGCCGCCCTGTTCCTGCCCAACGGCGCCCCGCCGCCGGTCGGCTCGGTCTTCCGCAACCCCGACCTGGCCAACACCTACCGCGAGCTGGGCCGCCGCGGCGGCGACTGGCTGTACGGCGGCAGGCTGGGCGAGGAGGTCGTCGCCACGGTCAAGAGGCCGCCGGTCAGGCCGGGCGCCACCCGGGTGGTGCGGCCCGGCCTGATGGAGGTCTCCGACCTGCGGGCCTACCGTGCCGTGGAGCGACCGGCCGCCAAGGTCGAGTTCAAGGGCATGGACGTCTACGGCATGGCGCCGCCGTCCTCGGGCGGCTCGACGGTCGGCGAGGCGCTCAACATCCTCGACGCGCTGCCGAGCGTCGGCCTGCACGAGTACCTGGAGGCGTCCCGACTGGCCTTCGCCGACCGCAACAAGTACGTCGGCGACCCCGGCTACGTCGACGTGCCGCTCAGGGGGCTGCTGTCCGACGGCTTCGCCAAGGAGCGCGCCTGCCTGATCGGCGAGAACGCCATGGCGCACCCGGCCCCGGCGGGCACGCCCGACGGCGACTACACCGGGTGCCAGGTCGAGGGCACGTCCGTCGAACCGTCGAAGGGCGGCGCGGCGGAGAACCCCGAGGGCCCGGAGACCACGCACCTGGTCGTGGCCGACCGCTGGGGCGACGTCGCGGCCTACAACATCACGATCGAGCAGACCGGCGGCAACGGCATCGTGGTCCCCGGGCGCGGCGTCCTGCTCAACAACGAGCTGACCGACTTCACCTTCGGCCCGGCTCCCGGCGACCCCAACCTGCCGGCGCCGGGCAAGCGCCCGCGTTCCTCGATGTCCCCGACGATCGTGCTCAAGCACGGCAAGCCGCTGCTCGCCGTCGGCTCGCCCGGCGGGTCCACGATCATCACGACCGTGCTGCAGATCCTGGTGAACCGCTACGAGTTCGGCATGTCCCTGCCCGAGGCGCTGCTGGCGCCCAGGGCGACCCAGCGCAACACCGCCACCACCCAGGCGGAGCAGGCGTTCATCGACCGCTACGGCGCCGAGCTCACCGCGCGCGGCCACAAGCTGGATCCCGTGCCCGGCCCGCCGGCCGGCGAGATCGGCGCGGCGACCGCCCTGGAGTTCCTGGGACGCGGCAAGGTGCAGGCCGTCGCCGAGACCTGGCGCAGGGGCGGCGGCAGCGCCCTCACCGTCACCCCGGCCCGCCCCTGACCTGCGGCCACGGCGGCGGGCGCCCGGCCCGCCGCCTCCGCGGCCCCGCCCCGTGCCGCCCCCGTGCCGGCGGTGTGCGGGCACGGGAGAAGCGCCGTCGGCGTAGGCCGGCGGCGCCAGGGACACCCGGTAGAGGCGTCAGCGAAGCAGCAGGAACACCACTACGGCGACGACGATGACAGCGGCGACGGCGGCGATGGCGGGGACCAGGTAGGACGGCCGCTGCGGCTTGGCGGCCTCGGGCTCCTGATTCTGGGCGAAGGCCTTGAAAGCTTGCGTGTTCCCCGCCGGGTCGATCTGTGGCTCGGACATGGGACGACTTTAGCCACCACGGAAGGCCACATGGCGCCGTTTATGCCAGTTCGGCCTCGGAGTTCTGTATGGCGAGACGCCCGTCCGCCCCTCCCGCGCCCGGCCAGGTCCGAGGGCCGGACCGCCGGGCGGGGCGGATAGCGTGGGGGCATGCTCCGGACGCTCTTCTCGCCCCGCCTCGTGGGCCTCCACCTGGTGACGATCGGAGTGCTGATCTCCTTCACGGTGCTCGGCCGCTGGCAGCTCGGCGTCTTCGAGGAGTCGGCCCGGCCGCACGCCAAGCTCGACCCGGCCCCGGTCGCGATGTCCACGCTGCTCCGGCCCGGCGGGCGCCTCACGGCCGAGACGATCGGGCGGCGCGTCACCGTCCAGGGCACCTTCGACGCCTCGCGCCAGCTCCTGGTCGCCGAGCGCCTGCCCAACGTGGAGACCGGCGGCGGCGCGGTGCCCGACAGCGGCTTCTGGCTGCTCACCCCGCTCCGCCTGCCCGAGGGCGGCACGGCCGCCGTCGTGCGCGGCTGGGTGCGTACGGCCGACGACCCCGCGGTGGCCGTCCCCGAGGGGCAGGTCAGCGTCACCGGGCGCCTGCAGCCGTCGGAGCCGACCGACTTCGCCAGGCGGCGCAGCGCGCCGCTGCCGCCCGGCCAGGTGGCCACCGTGTCGACCGCGGTGCTGGTCAACGTCTGGCGGGGCGCCGGCGTGCGCGACGGCTTCGTCGTCGCCACGGCCCCGGTGCCCGGCGCGGCGCCCGTCCGGGCGGTCGACGTGCCCGCCCCCACCGAGGCCGGCGGGTTCAACTGGCGCAACCTCGCCTACGCCGCCCAGTGGTGGATCTTCGCGGCGTTCGCCGTCTTCATGTGGTTCCACTTCGTGCGCGACGCCGTACGAGGGCGGAAGCGGGACGCCGCCGGCGACGCCCCCGCCCCGGCGCTCGGCGCGTCCCCCGGGGCGTGAGCCCGCGGCCCGCGCCGCCCGCCGGGCGCGTGCCTGGTCAGACGGCCGCGCGGCCCGGGGGCGGGACCACCCGGAGGGCGGGATATCGTGTGGAGACCGTTCCCCAAGCGAGGTAATGATCGTCGTGCAATCCGCGCTCAAGCCCTTCCGCGTGATGGCCTACGTCGTCGGCGTCATGCTGCTCGCCCTGGTGGCCGGCATGGTGCTGAAGTACGGCTTCGGCAACCCCACCCCCGTGGCCGTCATCAGCCCCATCCACGGCTTCGTCTACGCCGTCTACCTGCTGACCGCGCTCAACCTCGGTCTCAAGGCACGCTGGACCTGGCCGTACACGCTGGGGGTGCTGCTCGCCGGCACCATCCCGTTCCTGTCGTTCCCGATCGAGCGCAAGGTCACCGAACGCGTCCAGGAGCGCATCGCGGCCACCGCCTGAGGCGGGCGGTCAGCCGCCGATCTGCCGGCGGCGGATGCGGCGGAGCCGGGTGCGCTGCGACTCGTCGAGCATGAAGTACACGGCGACGGGCGCGGCGAGCAGGCCGAGCACGATCAGCCAGGCGATCAGGTTCGGAAGGATGATGAGGGCGAGGATCGAGGCGATCCCCGCGCCCAGGTAGTACTTGACGACTGGCGACATTGCCGGGCCCTTCTGCTCGCCGGGCGGGACGGCGCCCCACCGCTGGTTGTGCTCGTTTCTTCAACGCCGGGGCGCCGGGCGGAGTTCCGGGCGAGGCCCCCCGCGAAGCCGAGGTCGCGGGCGAACGCCCGTCGTCCACGATCCTGCCGGCCCCGGGAGCCGCCTCAGTCGGCCAGGGCCTTGAGCGTCGCCTCACCGCACGGGTCCGCGTCCGTGCTGGCCGGGACCACGGCGACCTCGTCCACGCCCGCCTCGGCGTACGCGTCCAGGCGGTCCATGATCTCCACCGAGTCGCCGATCAGCGCCACCGCCTCCAGCAGGGCGTCGGGCACCGCCGCGAGCAGCTCACGCGGGTGCGGCCGGGTCCTGGCGTAGGCGACCACGTCCGCGAACCCCGCCTCGGCGAACATCTCGCCGTAGCCGGGCGCGGCCAGGTACGGCACGACGCCTCGGCGGATCTGCTCGATGGCCTCCGGGGCGGGGTTCACGGCGGCCGTGACCCACGCCGCGACCCGCGTCGTGGCGGTGAGCCCGCGAAGCTCGCCCACGAGCCGGGCGGCGGACGCCGGGGTCACCAGGTTGAGCACCATGCGGTCGGCCAGCGCGGCGGCACGCACCGCAGAGGGCCCGAACGCCGCGACGGTCAGCTCCGAACGCGGGGCGGGGAGCCGCAGGTGGTAGCCCTCGCTGGAGACGCGCGTCCCCGCGAAGCCGGACCGTTCGCCGTCCAGCAGCGGCCGCAGCGCCCGCACCGACTCGGCGAGCGCGGTCCCGGCGCCGGCCCTCGACCGGCCGTGCCATCGCTGGACGACCATGGGGCTGGAGGTCCCGAGCGCCACGTTCACCGGCCTGCCCGTGAGGTCGGCGACGGACGCGGCGCCCATCGCGATCATCATCGGGTCCCGCACGGTGACCGCCAGCGGCCCGACGGTGAGCGCGACGCGCCGGGTGCGGGCGCCGACCGCGGTCGCCAGCGCGAAGGCGTCGTAGGTCGCCATCTCGCCCACCCACACCTCGGGGTAGCCGAGCTCGTCGGCGATCCGGGCCGTGCCCAGCGCCTCGCCGGCGGGGCGGTCCTGCCAGAGGCCGAGGGAGACGCTCAGCCGCATGGGCGGCGCCGGGCGCCCGCGGTCACCGGAGCTGGTCAGAGCGGACCCAGGTGGCGTGGAACCCCAGCGGCACCCGGGTGGGAATGATCACACGGGCGATCGGCCCCGCCGCGAGGTCCGCGGCGGACAGCACCTGCACCTCCGAGACGCCGTCGCGCTCGTCGGTGACGAAGGTGACCAGGTAGCCGTCGTCCTCCCCGGTGCCGCCGTCGCGCGGGGCGAACGGGGCCTCGCTGCCGTAGCGGTGCTCGCCGAAGTGGTACGCCTGGCGCTCGCCGGTGAGGTTGTCGTAGCGCACCAGGCCGTCGAAGAGGTTGGTGGCGGCGTCCTTGACCGAGACGTTGTAGGCGTACCGGGTCGGGTACCCGGTGCGGCGGGCGTCGATCGAGGGGAACTCGGTGTTGTGGTCGGGGTCCACGTACCCCTCGGACGTGCGGCCGGTGCGCAGGTCGAACCGGTAGCGGTACATCCGGGCGTCCAGCTTCAGGTACGACAGCATGCGCGCCAGCGGCCCGCCCGTGCCGGCGGGCGCGGGACGCGCGACCCGGCACACGTCCATGACGATCTCGTCGCCGGTCTCCCAGGCGTTGACCACGTGGTAGATGTAGCAGGGCTTGGCCTCGAACCAGCGCAGCTCCTCGGCGGCGCCGCGCCTGGGGATGACGCCGAACCGCGAGGGCAGCCCGCGGTCGAAGGTCAGCTTGTACCTGCCCTGGCGGGCGGCCTCCTGGTCCTGGAACAGCGGCAGGTCCATCAGCACCGCGTGGTTCTCGGTGATCGCCATGTCGTGCGGCAGGCGCGAGCCGGGCAGGTCCAGGTCCACGCAGTGCGCCACCCGGCCGTCCGCGCCCACCACGCCGTACCTCATGTAGGGCCGGGTGCGCCCGTAGTCGAACCAGAACAGCTCGCCGGTGCGCTCGTCGTTCTTGGGGTGGGCCATGACGTCGCCGGTCAGCGTGTCGAGGAAGGTCTCGGCGCCGAGGGTCTCCAGGGACAGCGGGTCGAGCGTGTAGGGCGAGCCGCACAGGTACCAGGTGGCGAGCACCCTGCCGCGGTGGAAGATCAGGTCGGTGTTGGCCGAGTCCTTCAACGGGAGGCCGCGGGCGTTGCCGAACGGGTTGCCCTTGGGGTTCTCCATCACGCCGGTCCACAGCGCCCTGCCGCCGGAGGACTCCGCCCGGAACGCCCGCGTCTGGACGTAGCGGTTGCGGTACCTGGCGCGGCCGTTCTCGAAGTGGACGGCGTGGACCATGCCGTCGCCGTCGAACCAGTGGTACCGGCCGCGCACCGGATGGCGCGGATTGGGGCCGTTGCGGAGGTAGACGCCGTTCAGGTCGCGCGGTATCTCGCCGATCACCTTCAGGTTCTCGGCGGTGATCTGCTCGTGTACGGGGGCGTAGAGACCGAGAAGGTAGGGATTCGCCTCACCCGAGTCGTCCAGGACCTCGGCGACCGCCTGCGGGTGTTGCCTCATCCTGAAAAGCTACGATAAAAGAAGTCAGCCAGTCAACGCGCGGAACCGCCGCCGGGCCGAACACCTGTCTATTGTTGACGCGATGGACACGAAGGAGTTGCCGGCCATGGGCGGACGATCGAGGCCCGAGGTCGGGGAGTCCGGCTCCGGCGCCCATCCGGGTGATGCGGGCGCCGGCCCTCCCGAGCTGAGCTCGATCGGCCAGGCGCTCGGCATCCTCGGCGACCGCTGGGTCCTGCTGATCCTGCAACGGGCGTTCCTGCTGCGCATCCGCACCTTCGCCGGATGGCGCGACGAGCTGGGCATCTCGGAGTCCGTGCTGGCCGCCCGGCTCAAGGAGCTGGTCAAGAACGGCATCTTCGTCCGCACGGCCTACCGCGACGGGCGGATGCGCCAGGAGTACCGCCTCACCGAGCCCGGCCTGCGGCTGTGGTCCCTGCTGGTGGCCATCCACAGCTGGGAGCGCGACTGGGCCGACCGCCCCGACCTGCTGACCCTCGTCCACGACACCTGCGGCGGCGACGCCCGGCCCTACCTCGGCTGCGGCGCCTGCCGCGCGCCGATGAGCGCCCGCGACACCCACACCGACCGCGGCCCGCTGGCCACCTTCTCCCGCATCGGCCTGCCCCGGCACCACCGCCGCACCGTGCGTCCCGACGAGCGCAGTGACTACGTCGGCTACTGCCCGTTGTCCATGGAGATCCTCGGCGACCGCTGGAGCACCACGATCCTGGCCGCCGCCTTCCTGGGCGTCCGGCGCTTCGTCGACTTCCAGGCGGAGCTCGGCATCGCGCCCTCGGTGCTCACCGACCGGCTCAAGCGCTTCGCCGAGCTGGGCGTGATGCAGACCGACGCCGCGCGCAACTACCGGCTGACCGACAAGGGCATGGCGTTCTTCGAGGTGTTCGCCTTCCTGACGCACTGGGCCCAGGAGGAGCGGCCCGGTCCCGCCGGCTCCTACCTCGACATCACGCACAAACCGTGCGGCGCGGTGCTGCTGCCCGTCCTGATCTGCAGGCGGTGCGAGGGGGTGCTGGAGCGGCGCGAGATCCACTTCGACATGCCCGGACACCAGCGGGTGGGCCACCAGCGCTGGTGACCCCCGGGGGCCGGGCCGCGGGCCGGGTGCGCGCAGCCCATTGACCACCGGGCCCGGCGTTCATAGTGTCGCTGCAACCATCCGATGGGAGTGGCGATGAGGCTGCATCCGGCAGAGCACGTTGAGCGCTACACCTCCGCGGGATGGTGGACCGACGACACCGTCGACCGGTTGTTCCGTCAGCGGGTCAGCGAGTGCCCCGGCGCGGTCGCGGTCGTCGACCCGCCCAACAAGGCGGCCCTGATGGACGGCCCCGTCAGGCGGCTCACGTGGGCCGAGCTCGACGTCGAGGTGGAGCGGCTCGCCGCGGTGCTGCTGGAGGCGGGCGCGGGCGAGGACGTCGTGGTCGCGGTGCAGCTTCCCAACAGCGTCGAGCTCACCGCGGTCTTCCTCGCCGCCGCACGCGTCGGCGCGGTGCTGACCCCCCTGCCGGTGCAGTACCGCGAGCACGAGCTCGCCCAGGTCGTCACGCTGGCGAACGTCGCGGTGTTCGTCACGGCCGAACGCGTCGCCGGGCGGGCCGGCGCCGACGTCGTCCGCGGGCTGGACGTGCCCTCCCCGCCGGTCGTGCTCTCCTTCGGCGACCCGGCGGGCGATCTCGCGACCGCCGTCGCCGACCCCGCCCCGCTCGCGGCGCACCTGAAGGCCCTGAGGACCGACCCCAACGACTGCCTGACCATCTGCTGGACCTCCGGCACCGAGGCGACGCCGAAGGGCGTGCCGAGGTGCCACTACGACTGGTTCGCCATCGAGGCGACCACCACCGCCGCGCCCTCGCTCACCGGCGACGACGTCGTGCTCAACCCCTTCCCCATGGTGAACATGGCGGGCATCGGCGGCGTCTTCCTGCCCTGGCTGCGCACGGGGTTCCGCCTGGTACAGCACCACCCGTTCGACCTGATGGTCTACCTCACCCAGATCAACGAGGAGCGGGTCACCTACACGCTGGCCCCTCCCGCGCTGCTGACGATGCTGCTGCACAAGCCCGAGATGCTGGAGCGGTGCGACCTGTCGTCGCTGACGCGCATCGGCTCCGGCTCCGCGCCGCTGCCGCCGCCGATGGTGAAGGGCTGGCAGGAGCGGTACGGCATCGCGATCATCAACTTCTTCGGCTCCAACGAGGGCATCGCCCTGCTGTCCGACCCCGTGACCATCCCCGACCCCGAGGAACGCGCGCGGTACTTCCCCCGGCCGGGCGTGCCCGGCGGGTCCTGGCCGGGCACCATGGCCGCCACCCGCGTCAAGCTGGTCGACCCCGCCTCGGGCAAGGAGGTCACCGAGCCCGGCGTGCCGGGGGAGCTGCACCTGTCCGGGCCGACGGTCTTCGCCGGCTACCTGGCGGGCACGGCCTCGGCCGACCCGTTCGACGAGGAGGGCTACCTCGTCACCGGCGACGTCTTCGAGATCGCCGGCGCCGACGGCCGGTACCTGCGGTTCGTCGACCGCGCCGGCGACCTCGTGATCCGCGGCGGCGTGAACATCTCCCCGACCGAGGTCGAGGGGCTGCTCGCCCGGCACCCCGCGGTCGCGGAGGCCGCGGTGGTCGGCTACCCCGACGAGGTGCTCGGGGAGCGGCTGTGCGCGGTGGTCGTGACCCGGGGCGAGGAGGTCGGCCTGGAGTCTCTCGTGGCCTTCCTGCGCGAGCAGGGCGTCGCGTCCTACAAGCTGCCCGAGCGGCTGGAACTGGTGGAGAGCCTGCCACGCAACGCCGTCGGCAAGATCCTCAAGCGCGACCTGCGCGAGCGCCTCTGAGCGCCCCGCCGTGCCGTCCCGGCGGGGGGCCGTCGGGCCCCGGGCTTGAAAGGTTCAGGCCGGTCGCGGCGCTGTGCGGGGGTAACGCGGCGGTGCCGGCGGCCTCGTTGACAGCCGAGGAGCCGGGGGCGAACCATCGGCGGGCGAGCGTACCGACGCGGCCCGGCCGGTGCCGTGGGAGCGCTCCCAAGAGAAAGCGAGCGGTCCATGCGCACGCACGCCCCCCGGTCCCCGCTGCGCGACGTCGTCGCCGCCGCGACGGCCCTCATCGGACTCGCCGTCCTGCTGCTCCCAGCCGGCCCCGCCTCGGCCGCAGATCCGGGCTGCCGCGCCGACTACACCGTCAACCAGTGGGGCGGGGGCTTCACCGCGCAGGTCAAGGTCGCCAACCTGGGGCCGCCGCTCAGCTCGTGGGAGCTGGCCTGGACCTTCGGCGGCGACCAGCGGGTCACCTCCGCGTGGAACGCGACGGTCACCCAGTCGGGCGCGGCGGTGCGGGCCGTCAACCTGGCGTACAACGGGCAGGTGCCGACGGGCGGCTCGCTGGAGTTCGGGTTCCAGGGCACCTGGGGCGCGTCCAACCCCGTCCCCTCCGCCTTCACGCTCAACGGCGTGCCGTGCACCGGCGCCCCCGTCCCGAGCGCCACTCCCACGCTCACCCCGACGGTCACGCCGACCGTGACGCCCACCGTCACCCCGACCGTGACGCCCACCGTGATCCCCACGGTCACGCCGACCGTCACCCCCACCGTCTCCCCGGGGTGCACGGGCGCCGTGGTCTGCTCGGGCTTCGAGGAGCAGGCGCCCGGCACGCCCGGCGGTGACTGGCAGGTGGTCACGCCCAACTGCTCGGGGACCGGCACGGCGTCCGTCGACACCTCCCAGGCGCGCACCGGCACGAAGTCGCTCCGGATCAACGGCGGCGGCGGGTACTGCAACCACGTCTTCGTCGGCACCACCAAGAACGTCTCCACGGCCGGCCCCGTCGTGTACGCGCGCATGTGGGTCAGGCACACCACCGCCCTGCCGAGCGCGCACATCACCATGATCACCATGGCCGACTCCGCCAACGGCGGCAAGGACCTGCGCATCGGCGGCCAGAACGGCGCCCTGCAGTGGAACCGCGAGTCCGACGACGCCACCCTGCCCGAGCAGAGCCCCGCCGGCGTCGCGCTCAGCGTCCCGCTGCCCACCGGCCGCTGGGTGTGCCTGCGCTACCAGATCGACACCACAAGGCAGGCGATGAGCACCTGGGTGGACGACCGCGAGGTCGCGGGCCTGCACCTGGACGGCACGCCCACCCACGACGTCGACTCCCAGTGGCTGAGCCGCACGACTCCGCCCCGCCCGTCCACCCTGCGCCTCGGCTGGGAGAGCTACGGCGGCGAGTCCGACACCCTGTGGTTCGACGACGTGGCCCTCGGCTCCTCGCCCATCGCCTGCTGAGCCGCGGGCGGGTCCCGCGGCCCGCTACGAGGCGGGCGCCCCCCGCGGGGGGCGCCCGCCGCCGGCCCCGGAGGCGGCCAGCCACCGCTCGTGGGCCTCTTCGAGCCGCTTCCAGAGCGCGTCGCGCTCCGGGCGACCGACGTCGTCCAGCGTCAGGCCGAAGACGTCGGCCAGGGCCTCGTAGAGGTCCCTGGCCGACGTAAGCGTCGTGGTCACCTGGTCGGAGCCGACCCGGGACAGCACCAGCCCGCGCAGGGCGTCCACGCCGGCGGCGTCGCGGCGCTGCACGCACAGGACGCGGACGAAACCCGACTCCGGGGACGTGCACAGGTACCGGTGCTTGACGGCGAACGCCGCCATGTCGACCGCCCCCGGGCGCACGTCAATGGCGTGGAAGCTGCCGCGCGGGTCGTGCTCCAGCCGCCAGCCGCCCGACTCGGCCTGTGAGCGCCGCAGCACGTAGGTGAACGGGCCCTGACGGTAAGCGCCTTCCACCAGCGGGAGCGGTTCGTGCAGGGCGTCGCCCAGGCCAACGTCGACCCACCACTCGCCGCTCGGGCACTCTGGCGAGGGCAGGCCGGAGACCGTCAGCGCCAGATGGTTGCCGTGCGCGCCCGCCAGGTCGGCCGGTGTGTTCTGCGCGCCAGCCAGCTGACGGGTCACCCGGTACCCCAGCCGTCGCAGCAGCGCGGAGAAGGCGCCGTTGAGATGGAAGCAGTAGCCGCCGCGCCCCCGCGCGATCCGCTCGGCCGAGTCCATCGGGTCGATCGTCGTGGCCCGCCCCAGCCAGATGTCCAGGCACTCGTACGGCACCCGCTCCACGTGCGCCCGGTGCAGACGGACCAGCGACTCCACGCTGGGCTCGTCGTCGAGGCCCTTCACACCCAGCCGGTCGAGATAGGCGGACACGTCCAGAGATCTCGTCATGGAGCCCAAGCCAACCAGCCCCCGGCGACGCCACGAGCACCAGGGGCGGCGGCGCACGCGACGCGGGCGGCCATCGCGCGCGGAGATATAGGGTCGCCTCGGACATGGGTCATATCTCCGCGGGCTCGGCGAAAGGCACGGCTGCGTTGGACGGTTCGGTGTACGTCTATGTCGAGGACGTGCGAGACGAGGGCGTCGTCCCGGTTCTCGACCGCATCGCCGCGTACGGCCTGGCGGGCGTCACGGTGGCCGCCGCCTACCACGGCGCCCGCGACGTCACCCCGCACGGCGCCTCGCGCGTGACCCTCCGATCCGACGGCGTCCACTTCACCCCGCCCGCCGACCTGTTCGGCGCGCTGCGCCTGGTGCCGCCCGTGCGGGCGGGCGCGGACGGGGAGCCGCTGGCGGCGCTGCGCGAGGCCACGCTCGACCGGGGCATGGCCCTGCACGGGTGGACGGTGTTCCTGCACAACGTCACGCTCGGCCTGGCCCACCCCGAGGTCACCGTGCACGACTGCTTCGGCGGCCGCGGCTTCCCCGCCGACCTGTGCCCCGCCCATCCCGACGTGCGGCTCTACGCCGTCGCCCTCGCCCGCGCGGTCGCCAGGCAGGGGGTCGACAGCGTGGTGGCCGAGGCCCTGCACTACGGGGCGTTCAGCCAGGGGCACCAGCACGAGCGGTGCTTCGTCGCGCTCGGCCCGATGGACGAGTTCATGTTCGGCCTGTGCTTCTGCGAGTGGTGCATGCGCAGGGCCGGCGACCTCGGGGTCAGGGCGGAGGTCGCCCGCGAGGAGTGCGCGAGGATCGTCGGCGGCGTGCTCGACGGCGACCCGCCAGCCCAGGGCGAGGTCACCCGCGCCGCGCTCACGGCGTACGCGGGGCCCGACGTGGTGGCGTACGCCCGCGCGCGGTCGGAGACCGTCACCTCGCTGGTCAGCGAGGTGGCCTCGGCGGTCTCGGCCGAGGGCTCCCGGCTGACCTTCCTCGACGGCACCGGTCACCGGAAGGGGTACGCCGACGGGCTGCCGCCCGCGGGGCTGGCCGCGCACGACGCCTGGCAGCTCGGCGTCGACCTGGTCGCGCTCGGCGACCTCGTCCCCTCGCTCGGCGTGTTCGGCTACGCGCGCGACCCGGCGCGGGTGGCCGACGACGTCGGCGCCTACCGGCGGTCGGTCGGCGTCGACCGGGAGCTGCGGGTGGTGCTGCGGCCGGGCCTGCCCGACGCCGACAGCGACGACCGGCTCGCCGCGAAGGTACGCGCGGTCAAGGCCGCAGGCGGCGACGCGGTCGACTTCTTCGCCTACGGGCTCGTGCCGTACAGCGTCCTGAACCGCATCCCGGCCGCGCTCGGCCGCAAGCCCTGACCCCACGCGCGGCCGCCGCGACGGCTCAGGCGGACTCGCGGACCACCAGCTCGCTGGGCAGGATGACGCGGTCGCTCACGCGGTCTTTCGGCGGCGTGAGCAGGAGACGCACCATCGCGGTGGCCTGCTCGGGGATGGGATGGCGCACGGTGGTCAGCGGCGGGTCGGTGTAGCGCGCGGCCTCGATGTCGTCGAAGCCGACCACGGCGACGTCGTCGGGCACCCGGCGCCCGGCCTGGCGCAGGGTGTTCAGCGCGCCGATGGCCATGGCGTCGTTCGCCGCGAACACGGCGTCGAGCGCGGGATCGTCCTCCAGGAGCTGACGCATGGCCGCCGCGCCCGAGGCGCGGGTGAAGTCGCCGACGGCGACGATGGAGCGGCGGTCGGAGTTGCGCAGCGCGTCGCGGTAGCCGGTGAGGCGGTCCTGCCCGCCGATCATGTCCTGCGGGCCGGCGATGGTGGCGATGCGCCGCCTGCCGGTGTCCAGCAGGTGACGCACGGCGGCGGCGGCCCCGCCCACGTTGTCGTTGTCGACGTACGGCATCTCGACGGCCACCGCGGGCCTGCCGTAGGAGACCATCGGCAGGCCCATGCGGGTGAGCGCGGCCGGCAGCGGGTCGGCGCCGTGCATGGACAGCAGCAGCACGCCGTCGACGTGGCCGCCCGAAATGTAACGCTCCACCCGGGCGTGGTTCCGCGGCGTGCTGGCCAGCATGAGGACGATCTGCTTGTCGACCGCCTCCAGCTCGCTGCTCACCGTGCGGATCACCATGGAGAACAGGCGGTCGTCGGAGAACACCCGTGTCGCCGGCTCGGAGATCACCAGGGCGATGGAGTCGGTGCGCTGGGTGACCAGGCTGCGCGCGGCGGAGTTGGGGACGTACCCCAGCTCGTTGACGGCGCGCAGCACCGTCTCCCTGATCTCCGGGGTGACCGTCGACTGGCCGTTGACGACCCGTGAGACGGTGGCCCGGGACACGCCAGCGCGCGCGGCGACCGCCTCAAGGGTGGGTCGTTTCATTCGCAGAGCCCTGTCTTCTTCGGGTGGTGAGGGCGCGGTCATGGAGCGAGGCCGTTCCTCCGGATGGGATTCCGGTGCCACGACCCGCCGGGCGTGGGTAGCCGCGACCGGGCCTGTAACTCGACGTACACGATCGCGAACCTCCGGCGGTAACCCATCGTGCCACTCGAAGTCGTCCAGTAGAGACCTTACGAGATAGCGGCGCAGGTCCGCACCATGGTCGGCGTCATGATCCATCGCTGGGCCCTCACCGTGCTCCGCGCCGGGCGGCGCGCGTGGCGGCGGGCGGACCCGGCCGGCCCGCCGTCGTGCATGACCGTCGGCGCGCGGGCGGCGTGACCGTCGGCCGCCGCGCTTCACCACGACGTGTGACCGAGCTCTGACGACCCCTCTCTGCCGTCGTATCCGGTGATCATGAGGAGAGCGCTCTCGGTTCAGGATGGTGTCCTTGACCCTCCTCGTCAAGGTCGTCGGCGCGGGATCCGCACCATCGGACGCTCCGCACACGGGCATGGTCACCACCGATGCCGAGTGGTCTGGAGGTGTCGTGCCTGGTTGGAGGGCGGGCGTCGCGCCCCGGTGGCACGGGTGCGAGACCGAATTAGTTGGAGAGCGCTCTCAAAACCTCGGTAAAACTTCCGCGGCTGTTGACAGCGCCTGTCGGCCGATCTAACGTCAGCGCCCGGAGAGCGTTACGCGCACGTTACGTCAATCGAACACCGGCACTCGCCGCTGATCGGGCATCGAACGGCCGTCGAGCCCGCGTCCGCGCCGCCGCCTCCATTCCCCGCGTCCTGTCCCGCGCCCCTCCTTGTCCTGCGCGTCTCGCCAACGTGTTCTCACCCCCCAAGAGATAAGGATCACGATGGGTACTGCAACCAGTCCACCGGTGAGGGGCCGCCCCCGGCTCCGCACCCTGCTCGCCGTCGTCGGCGCCGCGCTCATCCCGGTGATCACGATGACCATCTCGGGAGGTCCGGCGGGGGCCGCCGTCCCGTCCACGCCCAGCGGCTGGAGCCTGGTGTGGAGCGACGACTTCAACGGCGCCTCCGGCTCGCTGCCGTCGTCGGCCAACTGGATCATCGACACCGGGCACAGCTACCCCGGCGGCCCCGCCAACTGGGGCACCGGGGAGATTCAGAACTACACCAGCAGCCCGTCCAACCTGAGCCTGGACGGCGCGGGCAACCTGCGCATCACCCCGCTCAGGAGCGCCTCGGGCGAATGGACGTCGGCGCGCATCGAGACCCGCCGGGCCGACTTCAAGCCCGCCGACGGGCGCATCCTGCGCATCGAGGGCCGCATCCAGATGCCAAACGTCACCGGCCAGGCCGCTCTCGGCTACTGGCCGGCGTTCTGGGCCCTCGGCGCCCCGTACCGCGGCACCTACTGGAACTGGCCGGCGATCGGCGAGTTCGACATCATGGAGAACGTCAACGGCATCAACTCGGTGTGGGCCGTGCTGCACTGCGGCGTGAACCCCGGCGGGCCGTGCAACGAGACCACCGGCCTCGGCACCAGCCGCGCCTGCCCGGGCTCCAGCTGCCAGTCGGCCATGCACGACTACCGCTTCGAGTGGGACCGCAGCATCAGCCCCAACCAGCTGCGCTGGTACGTCGACGGCCAGCTCTACCACACCATCAGCCAGAGCCGGTTCGACGCCACCACCTGGAACAACATGACCGGGCACGCGGGCTACTTCCTGCTGCTCAACGTGGCCATGGGCGGCGCCTTCCCCAACGCGCTCGGCGGCTCGACCCCGACCGCGGCCACCGTCCCCGGCAGGCCGATGGTCGTCGACTACGTCGCCGTGTGGCAGAGCGGGCCCGGCACGCCCACCCCGAGCCCGACGATCTCCGATCCGCCCCCCGGCGGCGTCGACGCCCGTTCCACCATCCAGGCCGAGAGCTTCCAGGCGCAGCAGGGCATGCAACTGGAGGCCACGACCGACAGCGGCGGCGGCCAGAACGTCTCGCACATCGCCAACGGCGACTGGCTGCGCTACGACAACGTGAGGTTCGGCTCCTCGGCCGCCACGCAGTTCACGGCGCGGGTCGCGTCCGGGGCCGCGGGAGGCGTCAGCGGCCTCGTCCAGGTGCGCCTGGGCAGCCCGACCGCCCCGGTGATCGGCAGCTTCTCCGTCGGCAACACCGGCGGCTGGCAGAGCTGGCGCAACGTGCCCGCCAACATCACCGGCGTCACCGGCACCCAGACCGTCTACGTCACCTTCTCCAGCGGCCAGCCCTCCGACTACGTGAACCTCAACTGGTTCACCTTCGGCAACTGACCCACGCCGCCGGCCGGCCCCGGGCCGCCCGCCGGAGACACGTCCCCGGCGCCCGCCGCTTCGGTGGCGGGCGTCCGGGGCGCCTCACCGCCGGGCGCGCCGCGCGGCGGCGCGGGCGGCGGGGGGCACCCCCCCCCGCGGGGGCCCCCCCCCCCCCCCCGGCCCCCCCCCCCCCCCCCCCCGGGGGGTGGGGGGGGGGGCGGGGGGGGCCCCCCCCCGCGGCCCCCGCCGCGCGCGGGCGCGGACGGCGGGTGACACCCCCCGCGGCTCGCGCCCCCACCGGGCGCGAGCCCGCACGGCGTCCCCCGCTCAGCGGGTGCGCCCGGCGCCGCCCGTGAGGGCGGTGGCGACGCCGAGCCCCAGGTAGACGCAGCCGCTGACGTACCGCAGCGGCCTGCCGCCGCCGCGCAGCAGCCTGCTCAGCGTCCCGGCGCCCACCGCGTACACCATGTCGGCCAGGATGCCGAGGACCAGCAGTACCACGCCAAGCACGACGATCTGCAGGGCCGCGGAGCCGGCCGCCGGGTCCACGAACTGGGGCAGGAAGGCGAGGAAGAACAGGATCACCTTGGGGTTCAGCACGTTGACGACCACGCCTTCGAGGAAGACCCGCCGCAACGGCTGCGCGGCCGGCACCCCGGCCGCCGCGCCCCGCTCGGCGAGCAGCGTACGGATGCCCAGGTAGACCAGGTACGCCGCCCCCACCCACTTGACGACCGCGAACGCCGTCGCCGACCGGGCGATCAGGTACGAGAGCCCCGCCGCCGCGGCGCCGATGTGGACCAGCGTCCCCGTCTCCACCCCCACGGCCGACACGACCGCGGCCGTCCGCCCCTGCGCCATGCCTCGCGCGGTGATGTACAGGTTGTTCGGCCCGGGCACGATCACGAGCGTGAACGCGGCGACCGCGAAGACCAGCAGCGTGGGGGGAGAGACCATGCCTCGACCCTAGGCCGCCCCGCCGCGCCCACCAGGGCCACTTCCACCCCATGTGGCATCGGCGTCCCCCTGTGCCGCTCACCGCGTCGGCGGCGGGGCCGAGATCGCCGGGCCGCCCCCGCTGGGGCAGGGTGGTTGTCGGTGGGGCGTGGAATACTCCCGATCGTGGTGTGGCGACAGGCGCAAGGCGCTCTCATCGGGCGGTCGGGGGAGCTCGGGCGCCTGGCCGGCGTGCTCGACGCCGCCGCCTTGGGCCAGCCCGGAGTCGCGGTCATCGGCGGTGACGCCGGCATCGGCAAGACCCGCCTGGTCAACGAGCTGGTCAGCCGGGCGCGAGCCCAGGGCTTCGCCGTCCTCACCGGCCAGTGCGCCGAGCTGGGCGACGCCATGCCCTACCTCCCGCTGGCCGACGCCCTGCGCGGCGCCGCCGACGACCCCGTGCTCGCGCAGGCCGTCGAGGCCCGGCCGATCCTGCGCCGCCTGGTGCCCGGCTCCTGGGCCGACCTCGGGCCGGAGGCGGGGCCCGGGCTCACCCAGCAGCAGCTCTTCGGCTCGACGCTCAGCTTCCTGGCCGAGGTGTCGCAGACCGCGCCCGTCCTGTTCGTGCTCGAAGACCTGCACTGGGCCGATCGCTCCACCCGCGACCTGCTGGTCTTCCTCAGCCGCATGCTCCAGCACGAGCGCATCTGCGTCGCCGGCACCTACCGCACCGACGACCTGCACCGGCGCCACCCGCTCCGGCCGCTGCTCGCCGAGCTCAACCGCCTGCCCCTGGTGACCGCCGTCGAGCTGGGCCCGCTCGGCAGCGGCGAGATGGCCGACTACCTGGTCTCGCTCGGTGGCGCCGACGCCCAGGTCATCGGCGGCATCATCGAGCGCGCCGAGGGCAACCCGTTCTACGCCGAGGAGCTGCTGGCCGCCGAAGGGCTGCCGTACAACCTGGCGAACCTCCTGCTGGCCCGCGTCGAGCGGCTCAGCGACGCCGCCCAGCGGGTGCTGCGCGCGGCGGCGGTGGCCGGGCGGCGAATCGACCACGACATGCTCCAGAAGGTCTCCGGCCTCGACGGCCCGGTGCTTGAGGAGGCCTTGCGCGAGATCGTCTCGCGCGGCCTGCTGCTGCCCGACGGCGAGTACGGCTACGCGTTCCGGCACGCACTCCTGCGCGAGGCCGTCTACAACGACCTGCTGCCCGGTGAGCGCACCCGGCTGCACGGGGAGTTCACCCGGCTGGAGGGCTCGGCCGCCGAGCTCGCGTACCACTACCTCGCCAGCCACGACCTCCCCGGCGCGCTGGCCGCCTCCGTGGAGGCCGGGCGGCGCGCCGAGCGGCTGGGCGCGCCCGTCGAGGCCCACGGCCACTACGACCAGGCGCTCGCCCTGTGGCCCCGCGTCCCCGATGCCGAGAGCGTCGCCGGCATCGACCGCGTGCGGCTCGCCCTGCTGTCGGCCGCCGCGGCCGACGAGAGCGGCGACCCCCACCGCGCCGTCACCCAGATCCGCGAGCTGCTCGCCACCGAGCGGCCGACGGCCGAGATCTGGGAGCGCCTCGCCTACTACCTCATCGACTCCGACGCCGTGCTGGCGTCCATCGACGCCGCCAAGACCGCCGTCCACCTGGCCACCGAACAGGTCTCCCTGCCGGCACTTCCCGCCACCGCCGGGCCCCCGTCCCCGTCCCCGTCCGACTCCGCCGAGGCCGCCGCGCCGGGCACGGCCGGCACCTCGCCGTCCGGCCCCGCCGGCCCGCGGCCGGCATCGGCCGTGGGGGCGCTCGCCGGCCTGGTGGGCGCGGGCTGCGCCGTCGACGGCCACAGCACCGAGGCGATCGTGGCCGGGGCGGCAGGTCCCGGCGGGCGGGTCCTCGCCCGTGCCTTCGCCACCTATGCGCGAGCCCTCCTGTGGAGCTCCCGCCACGAGGAGGTGCACGAGCTGGCGGCCCTCGCCCTGGAGGCGGCGCGGGCGGCGGGCGTACGCGACGCCGAGTCCAGCGGGCTGATCTCGCTGGCGATGGTCGCCGACATCCAGGGCGACGGCGAGCGCGCCGAGGAGCTGCTGGCCCTGGCCAGCGGCATCCGATCGGGCGATCTCTCCATCGACCTCCGGGCGATCTTCCACCACGCCCGCGTCCAGTACGAGCACGGCAAGCTGGCCGCCGCGGCGGTCACCGTCGACCACGGGGTGCGCCTGGCCCACGAGACAGGCCTGTCGTGGAGCCCGTACGGCACCGACCTGAGGTTCCTCCGGCTGCTGATCCACTACGTCGCCGGCGAGTGGGAGGAGGCCGGCGCGCTGGCCGCCGGGTTCGCCGTCCGGGTGGGCAAGCTGCCCGAGGCGTACCTGTCGGGCTTCGCGCTGTTCGTCGAGGTCGCCCGGGGCGACGCCATCGTCGACGAGCGGCTGTCCTGGCTCAAGCCCTTCTGGGACGACCTGCTCGTCGCCTCCATCGTCCGCAGCCTGGCCGCCGAGCACGCGCTGTGGAACGGCGATCCGCGCCTTGCCCTCGACCACGTCGACGCGATCACCGAGGTCCTCGAACCGTTCGACCCCATCCTCATCCGCATCTGCGCCACGGGCCTGTGGGCTCTCGCCGAGCTCGGCGAGAGCGGCCCCCGCGCCGACGACCTCCTGCGCCGCGCCCATGTCGCGGCGACCACCGGCCCCGGCGGCGTGAGCGTCAGCGCGATGGGCGCCGAGGGCACGGCCTGGCTCGCCCGGGCCGAGGCCGAGTGGCACCGGGGCCGCGGCACCGCCGGCCCCGCGATGTGGAGGGCGGTGGCGGAGGCCTTCGACTTCGGCTTCGTCTACGAGGTCGCCCGCTCCCGCTGGCGCCTGGCCGAGTCCCTGCTGGCCGCGGGCGACCGCACCGAGGCGCTGGAGGTCTGGGAACAGGCCCTGTCCACCGCCACCACCCTGGGCGCCGCCCCCCTGGCCCGCGTCCTCACCGAGCTGGGCCGCCGCGCCCGCTTCGCCACGACCCCGGCGTCCCCGCCGTCCGAGAAGACCGCGCCCTCGCTGACCACCCGCGAACAGGAGGTCCTGGCCCTGGTCGCCGAGGGCCTCTCCAACCGCGAGATCGCCGAACGCCTCTTCATCGCCCACAAGACCGCGAGCGTCCACGTCTCGAACATCCTGGCCAAACTAGGCGTCTCCTCCCGCACCCAAGCAGCCGCCTACGCCCACCACGAGGGCCTGCCCTCCTGACCCTTCCGGGCGGCGGAAGCGGGTGGGGCGGCGTCAGGCGGGGGCGGTGCGGGCGGCCATGGCGAGCTCGTGCACGGCGTCGATCAGCTCGGCGGGGTCGAACGGCTTGGTGAGGTAGGCGTCGACGCCGATGCCGAGGCCGCGCTTCTTGTCGTCCTCCTGGGCGCGGGCCGTCACCATCATGATCTTTATGTGGCGGGTGGCCTCATCGGCGCGCAGCTTGGTGGCCGTCATCCAGCCGTCCAGGCGCGGCATCATCACGTCCAACGTGATCACGTCGGGTCGCACGGCCGCCACGCGGTCGAGGCAGTCCTGTCCGTCCGTCGCCGTTTCGACCTCGAATCCCTCAAGGGTCAGATTCACGGCGATGAGCTGCCGGATCACCTCGTCATCGTCCACGACGAGCACACGTCCCAGAACGTCTTCCACGGCCGCGAGGCTAACTCCTGAACCAGGCCTGCGTAAGCCTTTCCGGGAAGTTCCCCGTCCGGGACGGGGCTGGGAGGAGTCGCCGCCCGCAACCCCGGGGCGCCGCCGGCCGCACGCGGGCTCCCCGTTTCGGTGCCGTGGTCGACGGCCTCAAGGGCGAGGTGACCCGGCGCGGATATGATCATCAATCCAGAGGTTATTCCGGGGTGTCCCGCCCTAAACTATAGGTCGGGACATTACGGAGGAATCATGCCGAGGAATCAGGGGCGCACCACGCTGGCCACCGTCGCCGCCTCGGCCGGGGTGTCCGTCGCCACCGTGTCCAAGGTGCTCAACGGCCGGCCCGAAGTCGCCGCCGCCACTCGTTCGCTGGTGCAGTCGGTGCTGTCCCAGCACGGCTACGTGCCGCGCTCGCCCCGCCGCGACCAGCCGCCGGTGACGGCCACGGTCGAGGTCTGGGTGGACGACCTGTGCGCCTACTCCACCGAGGTCATCAAGGGCACGGTCGAGGCCGGCGTCGAGTCGGGCGTCGCCGTCGTCGTCACCTACCCGAAGGACCCGGCCGACGAGGGCGTCTCCTGGGCTCACGACCTGCTCGCCGCCGGTCGCCAGGCGATCATCACCCTGACCAGCACGCCCACCCGGGCCCAGCTCGGCGTGCTGTCGCGGGTCCACCTCCCGGTGGTCGTCATCGATCCGCTGAACCTGCCCGACTCCCTCGTGACCAGCGTCGGCTCCACCAACTTCGCCGGGGGCCTGTCCGCCACGCGGCATCTCCTGCACCTCGGCCACCGCCGCATCGCCTATCTCGGCGGGCCCGCGACGTCGACGACCAACCAGGCACGCATGCACGGCTACCGCGCCGCGATGGAGGCCGCGGGTGTGCCCGTCGTTCCCGAGTACGTCCGGACTCCGGGTTTCGGCTATCCCGACGGCATGAAGGAGGGAGCCGCCCTGCTCGACCTGGATCCCGCCCCGACGGCCATCTTCGCCGCCGGAGACGAGAGCGCCATGGGCGCCATTCAGGCCGCCAGGGCTCGCGGCCTGCGCATCCCCGAAGACCTCAGCGTCGTCGGCTTCGACGACACCGAGATCGCCACCATGACCTCCCCCCAGCTGACCACCGTCCGCCAGCCCCTACGCGAGATGGGCGCCGTAGCCCTGCGCACCGCCCTACGCCTGGCCGCCGGCGAGCAGATCGAATCCAGCCACATAGAACTGGCCACCAGACTGGTGATCCGAGGCTCCACCCGCCCCGCCTGATCGCAGAACCCTCCCGCGAGACTCGCCGCGACCGGCCGACCAGGAGCGGCGAGCGCGACGACCAAGCCGGTGCTCATCCCGACATGTCTGAGGCGACCGAGTAGTCGTCAAGACCTGTGCTGTGCTCCTGACAAGCGACGGCGGCTTCACGAACTGACGCCCCGAGCCCGACCAAGCCGCCGCATCCCCGGGCCGCTCGCCCAGAACGCCGTCATCGACCCGGGCGTGGAGGGAGCCATCAGCGCCGACACGCTGAGCCCAGACAAAGACGTGCCTTCTCGGCACGCGCTGCGACGGGCCTGCTCGGTGGCCGTTGGCGGATCACTTGGGAAGGCAAGCCTTCCGCCTGCCGCTCTTCTGAACCCGATCCACAAGTCCTGAGCATCGCTCCAGGCGACCCTCAGTGTTCGACCGCGTCGCCTGATCGTGGAGACCCCTTCTCCAAGGCTCGCTGCGACCGGCGTATGGGGTGCCGGCTCGCGATCGCGAGCGCCTCGGTGACATGGTCCGCGACCACTCCGGCACATCTGAATCGAATAGATCGAAGCGGCCCAGCGGTGACTTATCCACAGAGGCGGCTGGGCACCAGCCCAACGGTCCGTGTTCTTGCAGCTCAATGGTGATCAACGACAACCGGCGACTTTTCCACAGCGACGCGTTTTCCACAGAACTCAATTCGGCTGAGCGGCGAGCCGTTCCCCCGGCCGACCCTGGGTCTCGATACTCCGTTCGAGCCCAAGGAGGGCATCCGTGCTCACGATGCTCGTCACCACCGTCCTCGTCACCGGGACGGCCCTCTCCGGAGGTCCCGCCGACACCCCGCCCAGCCTCCACCCGTCCCGATGCGCCCACGTCAACCGGCTCTCGCAGCTTCACCTCGGCCCGCTCCCGCCCGGTCTCCCCGCCGTCCCCTGGCCCGGCCACTCACTCCCTTCATGGCTCCAGCACCTTCACGACCGCTGGCTGACCGAGCGCACGGCCATCCCCGCTTGGCTCCTCGATCCCAGTCGATCACAGCTCATCGAGAAGCTCGCGAGGGCCGCCGCCTGCAAGCTCGCGCAAGAGCCCGAACCGGCCCCACCCGCGGCCCGCCCCGCCCCGGGCCCACGGCGCCATATCGCTGAACCGGCCGGCGATGGCGAAGCGGGCCACTTCCGCCGAGGCCCGCGCCCGGCGCCGGAACGCCGGGAGTCGAGTGGCGGTACTCCACCCCACGCCCACGGCCGCCCGCTCCAGCGCCGAGCGCCGAAGTCGCCGAGGGGCGTCCGGCCCGCGTCCCGGCAAGCCCCCAGAGGCCCGGCCGGCTCCGCCCCAGCCTCTTCGCGACCGAAATCCCCGCGACCGAAAGGGGCCCGGCCCGCGTCCGCCCTCGCGTCCGTGCTCGCCCCCAGCGTGAAGCCCAAGCGGCCGTCGAAGCTGGTGAGCGGTCGTCCCCCGCTCGCACCCGGCACGGCGGCGCGGGGAACGGTCGCGGTCGCGGCGGCGATCCGTCAACTCGGCCGGCCCTATGTCTGGGGCGGCGGGTCGAGCAGCGGTGCCACCGGCGGCGGCTTCGACTGCTCGGGCCTGGCCCTTTACGCCTGGTCCCGTGCGGGGGTGAGCCTGCCCCACTACACCGGCAGCCAGTTCACGAAGGGCTCCAGAATCCCCTTCGCCAAGCTCCGCCCAGGCGACCTCGTCTTCTTCGGCGGCGGCACCGGCGACCCCACCCACGTGGGCATCTACCTCAAGAACGGCACCATGATCCACGCTCCCAAGCGCGGAGACGTCGTCCGCAAGGTCCACTTCGCCGACTCCCCGCACTACCGCGCCACCTACCGAGGCGCCATCCGCCCCCACAACTGACCACGACCCACACCGATGCGAGAAACCCCCAGCACCCGGCTCCACCGCCCCGGCACGCCCCACCAGGGGGCGGTGGAGCAACGACTCAGAAGCCCGAGCGACGCCTTCAGAGGGGCGGTGGAACCATGATTCAGAGTCCGGGAGACGCCTTCGCGCTGGAGAGACCGGCGTACTCGGCGGCGTTCCGTGGCGGCAGCCCGTCGCCGTGCTCATGGGCGAGCGACAGCACCGGCTTCCGCTTCCGGAACTCGGTGGCCGTCCTACTTGGCTTTGCGCATCAGCAGATGACCCCGGCGGAACCGTTCCTCCTCGCCCGGCTCACGCAGCATCCGGCCGACTTCCACGAAGCCGGCCTCGCCGGCGAGCCCCGCGAGGTCGTCGATCGGCCAACGGTAGGCGGTCACCACCCGGTGGTCGAACGCCGTCACCGGCTCACCTGCCGACTCGAAGAAGCCGAGCAAGAGATGGCCGTCAAGCGCGAGCACCCGCCGGAACTCGGCGAGGTACGACGGCAGGGCCCGAGGTGGAGCATGAATGATCGAGTACCAGGACACGATGCCTCGGAGCCCGCCGTCGGCCAGGTCCAGGGCATCCATCGACCCGACCTCGAACCGCAGGTCAGGGTAGGCCTCGCGGGCGAGCTCGATCATCACCGGCGACAGGTCGACGCCGAAGACGTCCAGCCCGAGATCCCGCAGATGCGCGGTCAGATACCCGGGCCCGCACCCCAACTCGGCGACCTGTCCGGCATCGGCATCCCGCACGACGTCGGCGAACGCGGCGATCATCGCGCGATCCAGCGGAAGAGCATCAAGCGAACCGCGGACGAGATCGGCGTAAAGGGCGGCCAGGGCATCGTAAGCGTCCGCTGTCGCACCAAGATGGGAGGGGTCAGTCACAAGCGAGGACCTTAGTACCGTGGCCGCGAACGCTCACCGGCATTGGGCGTACGCACGGCCCTGGCTAGGCTGCCCGCAGGAATAGCGCTCGGCTGTGGAGGTTGAGGCATGCTGGTCGAGGTTGCGGGGGTGCGTGCACCCGTGGGGAAGTCGGCTGAGGCGGCACGAACGGTCTGCGCGGAATACGCCGATGACGCGCTGTACCACCACTCCGCACGGTCCTACTTCTTCGGAGCGGCCTGGGCGCAGGCGCGCGGCCTCGACTTCGACCGCGAACTGCTCTTCGTCGCGGCGATGCTGCACGACCTGGCTCTCACCCCGCCTTTCGACAGCCACACGCTCGCTTTCGAAGAGGCCGGCGGCCACCTGGCCCGCGTCTTCACAGCAGGTCTCGGATGGCCGGCCGAGCGCCGCGACAGGGCGGCTGAGCTGATCGTGCTCCACATGCGGGACGACATCGCCCCGGAAGTAGACCTGGAGAGCCGGCTACTACAGGTGGGGACCAGCGCCGACGTATCCGGCACCGGCCTGGAGGCCTTCGACCCCTCCTTCGCGGCCACGCTAGTCGAGGCATACCCCCGGCTAGGCTTCGGCGAGTCCTTCGTCCGCCTGTTCCAAGACCAGGCAGCACGCAAACCGAGCTGCGCAGCCGCCTCGGTCCTGGCAGCGGCAGGATGGGGGGAACGGACCGCCAACCATCCGCTCGATCAGGGCTGAAGCCAGACATGTGCGAGGCGCTGTCACGCGGCTCCGCTCACCAGACGCCCAAGCACAGGCCTCCATCCCACGACGGTGGCCCCCAGGGTGCCGTCACTGATCGACTAGGAGCCGTGGAAGCCGCTGATTCCGCGCCGGTTCGGTGCTAGGTCGCCGGAACTCGGCAGGGCCGGCCCCCGCCTGCCACCAGCACCGCCGGTGCGGCGAATGCCGACCGGCCGCCCGAACACGTCGCACGCGAAGACCGGTGGTCGAAGGCCCGCCCACCGGACGAGCCAACATCGCTCCGCCCGTCCGTCACCCTCCGCCAAAGGCGATCACGCCCCCGTTTCCGTGCCGGACGACCTCCAGATACTGGTAGCCTTGGTCCTTGTTGAGCCCCCTTAGCTCAGGGGATAGAGCACCGGCCTCCGGAGCCGGGAGCGCAAGTTCGAATCTTGCAGGGGGCACCAGCGATCTAGCGTGTAGAGCGCAAAAGACCTGCGGCGACGCAGGACTTTTGCGCTCTCGCTGTGTTCCGTCGGGTGGTGCGAGGGCCGGCGTGGTCCCGAGATCACGTGCCCGCTGGTTATCGATCTTCAAGGCCCGTTCGATGCGTGATCGAGGGCGATCGCTGGGCCTGTGGATCTGCGCGTATGGGCTTGGTCAGGCGCCGAAGATGGACCAGCGCTGGTTGAAGCCGCTGGAGTCCTGGCGCTGGGTGATGAGCGTGCCGCTGGTGCTGCCGTCGGCCGTGGCTATCAGGCCGCTGTTGCGGTTCTCGAGCTTCAGGAAGGTCGCGTTGACCGAGAAGTCGCGGATCCACTGCTGGCTGAAGCTGCCGTCGCACGCCTTGACCATCAGGAGCGCGCCGCTCTGCAGCGACTTGCCGTTGACGTCCAGGCAGCCTCCGCTCCTGCTGGTGAACGTGAACGCGATGCGGTTGCCCCCGAGGTTGGCCACCTGCTGCATGGTCCACTGCTGGTTGAGGAAGACGCCGGTGTCCTGCAGCACGGCGATGCCGGTGGCGGACGAGGGCGGGGACTTGGCCATGGAAGTGGCCGGGGCGTTCTGCGGGGAGATGCGAACGTTCGTGGCCGCCTGCGCGGCACCGGACATGGGTCCGGCGACCACGGCCGCTCCGGCCATCGCCGCCGCGACGGCGGTGATGGCGGCCCCCCGGCGGACGCGTGAGATCGCAGACAAGGTGGTGCTCCTTCGTATCGCGGGCGAGGTCCGGGGTGACCGGTCTCACGCCCTGACGTCACGTCGGCGTGCCCCCTGGCTCGCCGACGAGTGAAGTAGACAACCGACCTGGGGCTGTGATCCGCGTACAAATACCCGCTGGCCGCCCAGGCGGTAATTCGCCACATTCCGAGTGCCGCGCCGTTCCCGTGCGAGGTGCTCTTGCATGCGGCGTTTCTCCCGGGGGGAAGGCGGGTGGGTTGGTTAGGTTCGGGAGAGGTTGCGGGTTATGCCGGTCGCTATGGTGGTGGCGAGGAGCCAGCCTGCGGCTATCAGCGCGTAGGCGATCCATTGGGGTGTGCCCGTTGGCTGGAAGGCGGCTTCCTGGTGGAAGTCGACGACCGGCAGGAGTAGGTCGAGCGTGTACATGGCCGGGTTGAACGCCGGTCCTTTTCCTGGCTCGACCGGTGCGGGGCGGTGGGTGGTGAAGTAGACGGTGCCGGCGGCCAGGAGCAGGGTCAGCCAGGCGGCTGCTCGCAGGGGGCGGTAGCCGTAGCCGACGATTCCGTCCTGGAGGTGGCCCCAGAGCCTGGCGTAGCCGGGCAGGGTGCGGCGCCGGTCGCGCTGCTTGGCCAGCAGGACCGTGCGCGCGTCCGCGTCCAGGCCGAGGCGCCGGTAGGCCGCGGCGAGTTGTTCGTAGGCGTGGGGCGTGGCGCCCTCGGTGTCGTGGGCCAGCCAGCCCAGCCGCGCCTCGGCCGGCAGTCGGGGGTCGAGGGCCTCGTAGACCAGACCGTCCTGGAGTAGCCGGCGGGGCCAGGTCGCCGGGTCGTCGCGGATCAGGCGCACGCGGGCGTGGTTGAGTTCCACCGTGCCTTCGACCGGATCGGTTTTCGGGAGCACCAGTTCGTTGGCTTGTAGGTGGTTAGCCCTGAGCGCCGACCGCACGGTGCTGGACAGACGTGCTTCTTCGAAGCAGACCCGGCTGTGAATGCGGGAGAACGAGATGTTGATCTCGCCGTCGGAGCTGAACCCGGCGCAGCAGTTCATGATCGCCCCGACGGTCAGGTCCATCGCACGTATCGTGCTTCCTCCGGGGTTGCTCAGCCGGGCTCCTTCGAAACGGATGGAACCCGCTATCTCCGCGCTCTTCAGCTCGATCTCGCCGAGGCAGGTGAACCCGTCATGGCCGATGACGTCGTCGCCGACCTGGAGCCGGGTGGCGTCGATCGCGGTTCCGGCGTGCTCGACGCGGGCTCCGTCCAGGATCAGCGCTCCGGAGATCCGTGTCCCGGCGAGCCGGATGACGCCGGTGGAACGGCAGCCGCGCAGCCGCAGGGTGCTCTCGATCGTCGCCGCCGAGATGAGCAGGCCGGGGAAGGACGAGCCGGACAGGTCGAGTTGGCGCAGCCGCGTGTTGTAGAGATCGGGTGCCGCGTCGAACCGGCAGTCCCGCAGCCGGATCGGGTGCCGGATGTCCGCGTGCTGGAGGTCCAGCACTCCCGTGACGCGGGCGCCGCGGACGCGCAGCGCGGGCAGCTCGCCGGCGGGGTCGTCGCGCTCGTCCAGCAGTAGGGCCCTGATCACGCTCGCCCGGATCACGGCGTCGTCCTGACCGGAGAGGTCCACCTCTCCGCCGTGCGGAAACGCTTCCTGGACGGCGATCTCGGCGGCCGACAGACCCTCGAAGGACATGACGCCATGGTTGACGAATCCGGCGGGCGCGGCCAGATGATTCCTCCGCCATTCCGATGGACCATTCCGGTGGGCGTCCAGGCTCGAATGCTGGATCGAGGTCACGACTGCGAGGCGCGGTCGCAGGACGCCCGCGTGCCGGTCGACACGGACAGCAGCGGTCGAGCCCGGACGGCCCCGCTGACGCGCCGGGCCAGATCCGCACCCGATGAGGTGACTCGGCTCGGCGAGCAGCGGAGCGGATCTCATCGCCGAGCGCGCGTCAGCCGGAGCGGTACGAGTGGACGAGGGGTGCGTTGGTTATTCAGCTGTGCGGGCGGTGGGGCGGATTTACCTTTTGTTGTGAAGGGGGCACGGGGTGACGGTTTTCAGGCGGGTTCTTGCGTATGGCTTGTCGCTTTTGGTGCATGGGGTCACGGTTCTGGTGATCCTGGTGGGGGGATGGGTCATCTCCCTGAACCCCGGCTTTCTGCTCGTCTGGCTGGTGGGTGGGCTGTTGCTCGTGATCGGGGTTCTGCTGTCTCCCCGGCCGCGGCGGCTCGGGGGGAACGCCGAAGTGGTGGAGCGCGGGTCGGCGCCGGAGTTGTACGGGGTCGCGGAGCGGGTGGCCGGGGCTGTGGGGGTGCGGCCGCCGGTGGCCGTGGCGGTTGAGGACCTGGCCATCGGAGCGGAGTATCCGCTGGTGGGCTGGCGTCGGCGGCCCGTCCTCGTCGTCGGGTTGCCCCTGTGGCTGGTGCTCTCGGCGCGGCAGCGGGTGGTGCTGCTGGCCAAGGCGTACACCGAGGAGAGAGGCGACGACCTCCTGGTCGGCGGGGCGCTGTGGACGCTGGCGCAGTGGCGTGAGTCGTTGATGAGCGGTCGGCCGCTGGCCCGGCGGGGGGAGACGCACATCTACATGGCGACCGTTCTCGGCGCGGCGGCTCCTCGCGGCTCCTACGACGCGGCGGGAACCCTCGGGCAGGTGTTCGGCAAGATGCTGGGCTGGCCCGTCCTGCTCGTGGAACGGGCCCTGCTCAGGCTCACCCGCGCGGACGACGGCCCGGCGCGGCGGGATCCGGCGCGGCTTCGTGGCGTCGTCACGGAGGCGGAGGTGGCACGGCTGGAGGAGCTGGTGGCCGCCAGGCGGTTCATGGCGCCGCTCCAGGCGGCTGTGCTGCGCGGGGCCACCGTGCCGGAGATCCGCCGGTCGGTGCCGGCCGGAGTGACCGGCTCGGGGGTGGACGGGGAAGGCGGTGCCACCCGGTTGGAGGGGGAGAGGCTCTTCACGGTCGGGGCGTCGGAAGCGGTCGATGTCGAGCTTGCCCGGCATTACTCGCGGGCGGTGCGGGCTTTCGGGCTGGTGTGGTGAGGAGCGTGCGGGCCTGACGGCGGACGGCCCCTGGCGGTACGCAGGTGCCAGGGGCCGTCGCCGGCTGGGTCAGCTTGGGGGGAACCGGTTGTCTTGGCTATGGGTACGCCGAGCCGGCCGGGTCAGCTTGGGGGGAACTGGTTGTTCTTGGCTACGGGCACGGCGAGCTGGCTGGGGCTGAACAGGGTGGCCTGCTCGGCCGGGAGGTGGCCGAGCACCGGGTTGATGTGGCGCAGCGTCAGGGTGACGGAGGGCGCGGTCGGGATGGAGAGGTCGAACTTCTCCAGGTCGATCCATCTGAGGATGTTGAGCACCTCGGTCGGGATGGTGTCACCGGCCTTCTGCACGGGCACGCAGAGCTGCCGGGCGTAGGTCACCTGGCCGGTTCTCGTCGGGATCACGTTGGTGAGGACGGGGTTGAGCTGCCGCAGGGACAGCTGCCGGTTCATCGGGTTGTTCGGCGTGATCGCGTAGCACATGATGTCGATGTGGGAGACCAGCGACATGATCTCGGGTGGGGGAACCGAGCTGTTCTTGACGACCGGCACGCACAACTGCTGCGGCACGTTCATCTTGACCTCATGGCGCGGCACGTTCTGGAGCACCGGGTTGAGATGGGTCAGCAGTAGGCCCGTGTCCGCGTTGCTCCCGGTGATCCGGTAGCACGCCAGGTCGACGAACCTGATGAAGTCGAGCGCGGGGCTGGGCGGTATCGAGGTGTTCTTGGCGACCGGGACGCACAGCTGCTGGCGCGGGCCGAGGACGACCGTCTGGGGCGGCAGGTTGCTGAGCACGGGGTTGAGGTGCCTCAGCGTGAGCGTGGTGGTCGGCGGCTGGTACGGGTTGGTCCTGAAGCATTCCAGGTCCAGGTACGACACGAAGTCCTTCGGAGTCGGCAGCACCGGGGCGGCGGCGGCGGGCGGCACGGAGAGGAATACCACGGCGAGAACCCCGAGGGCGGCGGATATCACTCGCCGCGTCGTCGATTTACTGCGCCCGTGAATTCTGATTACGGGTCTGTCCATTGTGCCTCCATCGGTCACGTTCGTGCGCTTTGCGCCTCCTGAGTGTGTGCCGATGAATTGCTCCTGACAATATCGACGCCCTATCTGGCCAGACCGGCTGTTTCGGCTGGTTTCCGACGCCGGTGATTCACTGCCGAAAGCCCGGTCGTCGTCGCCGTCCGGATCCTGTCGCGCGCTCGCCGGGTCGGCCGGCGGGAGACCTAACGGCGGAATGAAAACGATCGTGATGCGCTGGAGTCGCCGAGCCGATCCGAAAAGAGAATTCGTGGCCCGGAATAATGCGCGGGCCCCTGGGCGGGCGGTGGCTTCGGGGTGACCGGGCGGGGCGGTCGACGGGACGGCAGGCCGCCGGGGTGTTCAGGTGGGCGAGGACGGCGGACGGGCACCGGCTCGGCGTCCGGCCGGAGGGCGCTCGCCACGCGGATTCCCGCCCCCTCGGCTCTCGGGGAACCCGGATTCCCGGTTCGGCATCGGCAATCCGGCGGTTGGTCGTGGTTGGAGGAATTCGTGCTGTCTAACCTTAATGAGGGGAGACTGGGTGACGCTCCCGTTTCTCGACGCGGTGCTCTCGTCATGGCGGCGCGGTCCGCCCTGGCGTCACCTGCCGGTTTAGTGATCCGCGGACCGGGGCTTGGTCTTGCCGAGGTGATCTATCCGCTTTCTCGCGAGTAACGTCTTCGCCGTGAAGTCGCCCCGGCGTATGCCGGGGAGCCGGGTCGGTGCTTCTTAATCGGCACGCACGGTTTGAATCGACGAGAAATGGAGTGATCTCATGCTCAGGCATGTTCTGGCGGCCGGCGCGTTGGTGGCTGCCAGCCTTGTCGCCGGCGTCGCGATGTCGGCGCCCGCCGGTGCGAGCGTGGTCCGGGAGGAACCTTCCGCGCCCGGATCACTGCGTGGGAGCCATCCCTGCCCCTACGGCTATCACCACAGCTACTACGGCGGGGTGCACCGCTGCCACCGTGACCGCTTCGGGCCGTACGGTCACCACCACGGCCACCACGGTCACCACCACGGCCACCACGGTCACCACCACGGGGGCCATCACGGTCACCACGGCGGTCAGCACCATGGTCATCACGGCCATCACCACCCCGGCCACCCCGGTTACCCGGGCCACCCCGGACACCCGCACGGCCACCACCCCGGCAATCCCGGTCACCCGGGCCACCCCGGTCACCCGGGCCACCCCGGTCACCCGCACGGTCACCACCCGGGCCACCCGGGGCCGTTCGTGCAGCAGGACCAGGGAGGGCTGCCGGCCATGGGTGGGCGACCGGGTCCGCAGGGGCGGCACGACGGGGCCGGTTACGCCGTTCCCCGGTAGTCCGCAGGTCGGCCGACCTGTGGCGGCCGGGCGTGGGGCCGCGATGTCCGTACCTGTCGGGGGGTGTCAGGTATGGCCGTGAGGATGAGGGCATGACGACACGAGCCAAGCTCATCGCGGTCACTCTCGACTGCGCCGAGCCGAAGAGCCTTGCCGAGTTCTACTCAACGATCACCGGATTCGAGGTGCAGTACGCCGAGGCCGAGTACGCCGGCATCGGGGACGGGGTCACGAGCATCTACTTCCAGAGGGTGCCCGACCGCAGGCCGGGGTCCTGGCCCGGCCCGGACAAGCAGTTCCATCTCGACTTCCGCGTGCCGGACGTCGAGAAGGCCGTGGCGGAGTACGTGGCCCTGGGGGCCACCAGGCCGCAGTTCCAGCCCGGCGACGGGTGGGTCGTGCTCGCCGACCCGGAGGGGCACCTGTTCTGCGTGTGTCCCGAGCGTTCCTGACCCGGCCGCGGGCGATCCCGAAGGCCGTCCCGCGCGTTTCCGGCGGCCGTGAGAACCGCGCGGGAACGGCCATGGATGATTCGCGTGGCCTCTCGTAGGATCCGGGTTGACGGCGATGGCGGCTCATCGCGCGCGGACGTTTCCGGTCCGGCGCCGAGGGGGCCGGGGCCGCCTTCGGAATCTCGATGGGGAGAACGCATGAGGTCTTCTTCGGCTTCTTACGGGCGGCGGGCCCTTCGCGGGCTGTTATCCGGCGCGTCGGCGCTGGTCCTGGCGCTGGGGCTCGGGGCGGGGGCCTCGGCCGCCGCGGAGCCGGGGGAGACCACGACCATCGGGGAGCCGGGACGGCTCACGCTCACCGTGCCGAAGAGGGTGGCCGCCGGGGAGACGGCGGTGTTCGACATCGCGTACACCAACACCAGCGGCCGGTTCCTGGAACGTGCCGAGATGGAGTTGTACGTCGACCGCAGCGTCTACGGGGGCGCGGTCGACCACGCCGCGTCGACCTGGGCCGACGAGAACGGTCACACCCAGAGCGTCGAGTGGGACCCGCCCTCCTGGCCCGACAAGCTGAAGATCACGTGGACCGGCCTCCAGCCGGGGGACTGCGAGCGCCTGCTGCTCTCGCTGCCGTTCCGCCCCACCTACCAGGGGAACGCGCTGCTGTTCACGGTCGGCTGGATCGAGTACCACCAGGACGGCGCCGACCAGTACCAGCTGGGCAGCGTGTACGTCAACGAGGGCGCTCCCGCGACCGACCTGGCCGTGACGATGGCGGTCACGCCCCTCGGGCGGCCCACCGCCAGGCTGACCGCCACCGTCACGGTCGTCAACAACGGCCCCACCGACGCCGCCCCGGCCTACCTGTACTTCCGGACCTCCGCCGCGTTCCGCCCGCTCGACATGCCGGGCTGCGTGGCCACCGGCAGCGGCGTGAACGAGGTCAGATGCACCCTGGAGACCCTTCCCGTCGGCGGCTCGGCGACCAGGCAGGTGGACGTGCGCCTGAAGGCGAAGGCGGAGCTGAACGGCTCGGAGGGCGTGAGCGCCAACGTCCACGCCCTGCCCCAGGAGGAGGTGAACGACGGCGACAACGTCGCCTCGGTCTGGTGCACGCGTCACAAGAAGAGGATCCGCTGCTGACGCTCACGCCGTAGCCCGCCGGAGTGCGGGCCGGGGCATCGGCGGCCGAGCCGTGCGGGTCTCGGGTGGAGGCCGGGGAGCGCGCGTTCGCGGAAGGCGGCGGCGAGGCGCGGGCGGTCAGGCCGTGCGGGACTCGGTGTAGGCGTCGGTGATGCGGCGCTCCAGGAAGGCGACGCTGTCGTCCACACTGACCAGCCGCCAGCCGCACGCGGCCTCGCGGTTGAGGACGTCGGCCCACAACTCCTCGACCGCCAGGCGGGCCTCGCGGTACAGGCGCATCGTCTTGTACTCGAACTTGGTGTCCCCGTCGGGCACGTCGGCGGGCGACCAGGGGGACTGGTCGGCGGCGTCGTCGGCGTAGGAGAACACGGTCAGGTGCTCGCCGCGGCGCCTGCCGTTCGCGGTGTGGTCGCCGCCGTGGTGCCTGGCGGAGCTCTCGAAGACGGTGCGGTCGCGGCCGTGGATCCGCAGGGCGTCGGCGAGCAGCCTTATCGTGTCGCCGCGGGGGCGTTCGGCCCGCCCTCGTTCGAGGTCGCGTATCGCGCGGGTGCTGATCGTCGAAAGGTCGGCCAACTGCTGCTGGGTGATCCCGGCACGGGTGCGAAAGTATCGGAGCAGGTCGCAGAACGTGTTCTTGTTCACCTCGGGCACCTCAGAGATAGTGGTCATTCACTTTATGTCTAAACGTTCGGCCCGAATCAGCCGAACCGCCTGACGTGTCATCAACATGTGCGTGATTCCCGTTGATCGACGTGATGCTTTTCTCTGGACGATCTGCGATGACCGTGCCCATATCGTCCCCGCTGGTGACGCTGTGTTTCCGGGCGCCGGCCTGGCCGACCGGGACATCAGGTCACTGGATCCATCATGGGAGAGCCTGGCGACTTGTGCAAGGTTCCTTGCGCAGTTGCGCGAGTCAAGGTCACGAGTAGGCAACGGAATGCGGATTTCCACTGTTTCCGCTGGTAGGGGGCGTCTTTAGCGGGCAACCGAAGGCTACTCGGTGGTAGGTGTCGCCGGTGTGGCGGCGGAGGGGGGACGCTGTGTTCTCGCTGGTTAGCCGGGGAATCATGCAGCCTGAATCATTATGTAACGAAATCATAACTATCGTACAAGAAATCTTGAATAACTCAGCGTAGTCATCCTACGGTAGGGAACGTGTACATAACGCGCCCCGGCTAGCTATGTCAGGTGATCCCGTGAAACGCGAAGAGCCGTCAGTGAGAACCGGAGATGTCGCGGCCTTGAAGGCCTTCGCGCATCCCCTGCGCATCCGCCTTTACTACGCCCTCAGAAATGCCCGGGCCGCCTCGGTGTCCTATCTGGCGAACAGCGTCGAGGCGCCGGTGGCACAGGTCAGTTATCACCTGCACCAGCTCAACCAGCACGGGTTCATCGAACAGGCGCCGCAGTACGCCCGCGACGGGCGCGAGCGGTGGTGGCAGCTCAGCGAGAAGCGGCTCGGCTGGGACGACTCCAGCCTGCTGGACGAGCCCGAAGCGGCGGCGGTCGCCGCCACGGTGAAAGGCAGCGCGCTCACCGAGCAGTTCAGGATCATCAGGGACTTCCACGCCGAGGACGACCGCGAGTGGGACCCGGCCTGGCTCGACGCCGCGTTCATGACCGACGGGATCATCGATCTCACCCACGACGAGCTCTCCCGGATGAACGCCGAGCTCATGTCGGTCGTCGACCGCTACGCCGCGCTGGGCGCCAAGTGGCGCCAGACCTCGCGCACCGCCACCCGCCCGGGCGCCGAGAGGGTGATGTACGTCCTGCACGGGTTTCCGGTACGACGGACCTGGAAGACGGACGGCGGCGCCAGGCGCTAGCCGTCCACACCGGACGGGCGCCTGAGCGCCCGCGGGACGGCCGGCCCCGGCCTCCGCCCGCACCGGCCCACACGCCCGGGCCCGCCGCGCCCCGGCGAACACGAACGCGACGAAAGACGAACGCGACGAAGACGGCCTGTCCGCCGCGCGCCCACATCACCTGCCGTCCACGGGGTAGTCGGGAGACCGACCTGCCCCCATCCAGGTGTGCGCGTTGCCCCGGGCACAAGGCGACGGGAGATGTGATCGCATGAGCGTCCAGGCAGACCAGCCACTGGTCCATCCGTTACGGCAGCCCCCCTTCTTCCGGTTGTGGGCCGCCAGTTTCTTCACCGAGGTCACGCGGTGGTCCCTGCTCATCGCGCTCCCGCTGTACGCGCTGAGCGTGACCGGCTCGGCGCTGATCACCTCGACCGTCGCCATGCTGGGGTTGCTGCCGAGCCTGGTGCTCACGCCCGTCGCCGGCATCTTCGCCGACCGGTGGAACCCCGCCACGTTCATGGCGTGGCTGGCGATCGTCCGCGCGGTCCTGCTCCTGCCTCTGCTGCTGGTGCACGACGAACGGCAACTGTGGATCATGTATCTGGTGGTGGCGGCCGAGGCCGGCCTCACGGCGATGTTCGAGTCGGTGAAGAACGCCCTGCTGCCGACGCTGGTCGCCCGGGAGCAGCTGGTCACCGCCAACGCCACCATCAGCCTCAATACCAACCTCGGGCGCCTGGTCGGCAGCCCGCTCGGCGGGTTCACGCTCACGCTCGCGGGCATCGGCGGCGTGGTCGTCACCGCCGTGGTGCCGCTGGTGCTGACGACGCTGCTCGTGGTGACGATGAAGGTCGGCCGCGCGGTCAAGCCCCCGGAGCAGCAGCCGACGGCGTTCTGGCGCGAGTCCGTGGCGGGCCTGCGCACGGTCTGGGCCACCGCGCGGCTGCGCGCGGCGGCGGTGATCATCGCCTTGATGTCCGTCGCCCAGGGGATGTTCGTCATCCTGTTCCTGGTCTTCGTCACCGACCTGCTCGGGGGCGGGGAGTCCGAGGCCGGGGTGCTGCGCGGCGTCCAGGCCGTCGGCGGGCTGCTCGGCGGCGCGCTGGCCGGGCTGATCGCGCGCAAGCTGAACGTCCACGGCTTCGTCTCCTACGGCCTGCTGGTCTTCGGGTTCATCAGCATCGCCATCTGGAACTCCGCCCTGCTGACCACCGCCCTGTGGGTCTACGTCGGCCTGTTCACGATGGCCGGGGCGCCGGGGGTGTGGGTGATGGCGGGCTGGTTGTCGATCGTGCAACGGGCGACGCCCGACGGGCTGCTCGGCAGGGTGATGAGCAGCCTGCTCGCCCTCTCCGACGGCCTGCAGGCCCTCGGCATGCTGCTCGCCGGCCTGCTGATCGGCGCCATGCCGATCGTCGCGCTGCTCAACCTGCAGGCGGCGCTGCTCCTGCTCGCCGGGGTCCTGGCCTGGCGCATGCTGGGCGGCGACCCCGGCACCGACGCGGCGGCCCCGGTATCCGAGTCCGCGAGCAGTGCCCACATGCCCTGACCCCGTCCAGAACCGGTCTCGTAGCCACGGGCCGTGTCATGAGCCCCGGCGGCGTCGCGCTCGGCCTCCGGGTCCTGTCCACGGCGCGAGAAGCCGGCCGAGTCCTTGAACTTCGCTCACGTCCAGCCCCACCGCTGGTTGTTCCCCCCACGGCAGGTCCACTGGCCGACCCGGGCCCAGTCGGCCGTGCTCCAGCCCAGGACCTCCAGGCACTTGCCGCTGTGGAGGTTGCCGATCAGCCCGGCGGAGGTGTTCATATACCACCGCTGGTTGTTTCCCCCGTGGCAGGTCCACTGACCGGCCAACGCCCCGTCGGCCGTGCTCCAGCCCAGGATCTCCAGGCACTTGCCGCTATGAACGTTCTGGATCAGCCCGGTGGTGTAGCTGTAGTTCCACTGCTGGTTGTTCCCGCCGTGGCAGGTCCACTGACCGGCCTCCGCCCAGTCGGCCGTGTTCCAGCCGAGGATCTCCAGGCACTTGCCGCTGTGGAGGTTGCCGATCATCGTGCGGCCGGCTGATGGCGCCGCGGCGCCGGACACGGCGGAGGTCGTGCCGGTCAGGAACACCGTCGCGGTGACCAGGACGACCGACGCCGACCTCATTCTTCGAATGGACGTGAACATTGCGACTCCCGCGTGCTGGAACGATTCGTCCCACAGATGCTGGCGCTCGCAAGCCGGGTCCGCATGGGTAGCCCCCTACTCAGGCCGCGATCGAGGAGGCCGTGCCGGGCGCCGGGCGCCTCGTCCGTCCGGTCCCGGTCTCGATCGTGCGGGCCACGCCGGGGTGGGGCCGTCGTGGTGGTGGCGTGCCGCCGGTGTCCGGGCGGTGCTCGAAGTGCCACCACTCGTTGTCGTACATGCGGTAGAGATCGTGGCGGGCGCCGTGCTCCTCAAGCCAGCGCGCGCCCTCGTGGGGTCGCACGTCCAGGGCGACACCCCTGACGTGCGCCGACTCCGCCGGTGGCAGCACGAGCATTCGCGCCAGGGCCGGGGAGCCGGAGCGGCGCACCTCCTCGTCGAACATCCGTTGCTGGACGAGGGGATCGCGGTATCCCGAGGTGAGGCCGATGAGCTGGCCGTGACGCCAGAGCGCCTCGGTGCGCGCCGCGGTGAACGCCGCCAGGGCGCCGTCGGTGAGCCCGGTGAGGTCCTCGGCGGGGAATCGCATCCGCAGCGCCCAGCTACAGGCCAGTTCGCGGGCGCGGCCGGGACGGCGGACGCACGCCGCGGGCAGCAGGAGCACGGCGAGCACCAGCGTGACCACGGCGAACAGCCGGTCCCGGGGCCGAGGTGGGAGGGGACGCGCTTCGTTCATGGCGACTACGATTGGCGCCGAATATGCGTGCTTCGTCCCGCGAATGTCACCGTCTGTCGACGGCGGCGAGCGCCGGCGCGGCCGTGACACAACCATGACATGGCGGGGACGAGGCGGGGACACGGCCGGACGACAGTGGACCGGGACGACCGGCGGGCGAGTTACGGAGCGTGCTGTGAAACTCGGCGGCGTGTCGCGAGTGTTGCTGATCGAGGACGACCCGGCCGTGCGGGAGGGCCTTGAGCTGGCCCTGACCCGGCACGGGCACCGGGTGCACGCCGTGGAGTCCGGCGAGCAGGGGCTCGACCGGCTGCGTACGGAGCTTCCCGACGTCGTCGTGCTCGATCTGATGTTGCCCGGCATGGACGGGTTCGAGGTCTGCCGCCGCATCCGGGCCGCCAGGGAGGTGCCGATCATCATCCTGACCGCGCGCGGCGACGACATCGACGTGGTGGCCGGGCTGGAGGTCGGCGCCGACGACTACGTGGTCAAGCCGGTGCAGCCCAGGGTGCTGGAGGCGCGCATCCGCGCGGTGCTCCGGCGGATCGGCCGCGACCAGGCGGAGATGGAGCGCTACGGGGACCTGACCATCGACCGGGCCGGGCTGGTGGTCGCCAACCGCGGTGTGCCGGTCGCCCTCACCCCGACCGAGCTGCGCCTGCTGCTTGAGCTCTCCGGCACGCCTGGCCGGGTGCACAGCCGCCAGCAGCTGCTGGAGTCGGTGTGGGAGCACGGGTACTTCGGCGACTCGCGTCTCGTCGACGCGTGCGTGCAGCGGTTGCGCGCGAAGATCGAGGACGACTCGGCGGCGCCCGTCTACGTGCAGACGGTGCGTGGGTTCGGATACCGGTTCGGGCCGGTGTGAACCGGCCGGTGGCGCCTCGGCCGAGCCTGGGGCTGCGCGCGCGGCTGATGTTCGCGTTCGCACTGCTGTGTGTGATCACCACGGCGGCGGTGGCCGGCGGGATCTACGTCCAGGCCCGCGTCGCCATCCTGCAGCGGACCCAGGACGCCGCGGTGCAGGCGATGAGGAGCCGCCTGCAGGCGCTCTACCCGCTGCGGGATCCGGCGCCGGACGCGGCCGAGCTCGGCCGGATCGCCGGCGCCGTGGCCGAGGGGGACGACGACGCGCTCGCCCTCTACCACGGGACGCGCTCGCCGGCCGGCCCCGGCAGACCATGCCTGCCCTTCGGCAGGCCGTGCCGGCCTCGCCTGGATCCCGAGGTGATTCCCGAGGCGCTGCGGCGGGAGGTGGCCGGCGGCCACATCGCGTGGCAGCGCGTGGTGTGGCTGGACGGGCCCCACCTGATCATCGGCACGCCGTTGCTGATCGTCGACCCGGACCGCACGGCGCGGGCGTCCGGCATCGAGGTCTACCTGGCGCAGAGCCTGGCTCCCGAGCAGCGCAGCATCGACGGGCTCGCCGCGTCGGCCTGGCTCACCGGCGGGGCGGCCCTGGCGTTCGCGGTCGTCCTCGCGTTGCTGGCCACCCGGGGCGTGCTGGGCCCGGTGCGTGAGCTCGGCCGGGCGGCGCGCCTGCTGGGCGAGGGCGAGATGCGGGCCAGGATCGCGGTCCGCGGCTCCGACGAGCTGGCCGACGTGGCGCGCACGTTCAACGACACCGCCGCGGAGCTGGAACGGCACGTCAGGCAGCTCCGCGAGATGGAGGCCGACGCCCGCCGGTTCGTGGCCGACGTGTCCCACGAGCTGCGCACCCCGCTGGCCGCGCTCACCGCGGTCGCCGACGTCCTCGACGAGGAGGCGGCCGGGCTGCCCGAGCCCGCGGGCAGGGCCGCCCGGCTGGTCAGCCAGGAGACGCTCAACCTCACCGGGCTGGTGAACGACCTCATCGAGATCAGCAGGTTCGACTCCGGCGTGGCGGCCCTCGCGCTGAACGAGGTCGACGTGGCCGAGCTGGTGCGCGCGACCCTGCGTACGCGGGGCTGGCCGGAGCGGGTGGGCACCGAGCTTCCGTCCGCGGTGCGGGCACGGCTGGACCCGCGCCGGGTGGACGTCATCCTCGCGAACCTGGTCGGCAACGCCCTGCGGCACGGCGAGCCGCCGGTGTCGATCCGGCTTCGCGCCGACCCGCGGTGGATCACCCTGGAGGTCCGCGACCACGGGCCGGGGCTGGACGAGGCGGTGCTGCCGCGCGTGTTCGACCGGTTCTACAAGGCCAGCGCGGCCAGGGCCAGGTCAGAGGGCAGCGGCCTCGGCCTCGCCATAGCGCGGGAGAACGCGCGCCTGCACCGCGGCGACCTCACCGTCGCCAACGCCCCGGACGGCGGCGCCGTCTTCACCCTGCGCCTGCCGAGCCGGGCACCCGATCAGGACGGAGGCGCCGAGTGAGGACCGGGCTCGCCCGCCGCGTGCTCGCCGCGGGCCTCGTGTCGCTCGTCGCCGTGGCCGGCTGCGGCGTGCGGCCCAGCGACGCCATCAGCGCGGGCGATCCGCCGAGCGGACCCGTCGCACCACCCGTGAAGATCACCCTCTACCTGGTGAAGAACGGCCGGCTCAGCGCGGTGACGCGGCCGGGCCCCCCACTGTCCCCGGCGGACACGCTCACGCTGCTGGCCGCCGGGCCCACCGCGGCGGAACGGGCGGACGGGCTCACCACCGACGTCCCCACCGGAGCCGGCCCGATCTCGGTGACCGCCGAGCCGGCGGGACGCCTGCTGGTGACCCTGTCCACACCGGCCGGCGAACTGTCCGCGACGGCCGTCGCGCAGATCGTGTGCACGGCCGCCGCCGCGGCGCCGGAGAGCCCCGCCCGGATCACCGTCGTCGGCGCCGGGCGGAGCGGCGGCCCCCGAAGCTGCCCGGGTGACGGTGGCGACTCACCCCGGGTTCCACGAGAGCCGGACGCCTCACGTACCTAGTGCCTCCCGGCGCCCCGGACGACGACGGGGACGGGCTCAGCCCGCGCGCGAGTCGGCCTCCAGGGGCACTCCGGTGGGGTAGGAGCCGGTGAAGCATCCCGTGCACAGCGACTCGGGGCTCCCGGCGGCGTCGGACATGGCCTCCACGGACAGGAAGTCCAGCGAGTCGGCCCCCACGAACTGCCCGATCTCCGCCGCCGACATCGAGTGCCCGATCAGCTCCTCGCGCGAGCTGATGTCCACGCCGAAGAAGCACGGCCACGCGATCTTGGCGGACGCGACCCGGACGTGGACCTCGGCCGCGCCGGCCGCGCGCAGCATCGCGACCGCCTGCTTCATCGAGGTCGCCCGCACGATGGAGTCGTCGACCACGATGACCCGCTGCCCGCGCACCACCTCGGGGACGGGGTTGAGCTTCAGCCGCACGCCCTGCCGCCGGGCGGCGTCGCCCGGGCGCAGGAAGGTGCGGCCGAGGTAGTGGTTGCGGACGAAGCCCTCGGCGTACAGGACGCCGCTCTGGCGCGCGTAACCGATGGCCGCGGGCCGGGCGGTGTCCGGGACCGGGATGACGACGTCGGCGGCCACGGGCGCCTCGCGCGCGAGCGCCGCGCCGAGGGCCTGCCGCACCTGCTGCACGCGCCTGCCGCCGATCAGGGAGTCCGGCCGGGCGATGTAGACGTGCTCGAAGACGCAGGTCGCCTGCGGCGCGGCGGCGAACCTCTCGGTGCGCAGCCGGCCGTCCTGGAAGACGAGCAGCTCGCCGGGCTGGGCGTCGCGCACGAACTCCGCGCCGACGGCGTCCAGCGCCGCGGTCTCCGAGGCCACCATCCACCCGCCGTCCGGGAGCCGCCCCAGGCACAGCGGGCGGAAGCCGTGCGGGTCGCGCGCGGCGTACAGGGTGGACCGCGTGGCCAGCACCAGGCAGTACGCGCCCCGCACGCCGGGCAGCAGCTCGCGCAGCGCCTGGTCCAGCGGGCCGGGGTGGGAGGCGAGGTGGTCGACCAGCGCCTGGGTGTCGGTGCTCCCGGTGCGCGCCCTGCCGCCGCGGCCGAGCGGGTCGCCGGGCGGGCCCGCGGCGTCGATGCCCAGCAGGTTGCCGTTGTGGGCGAGCGAGAAGTGCTCGCCCGAGCGGGTGATGCCGAGCAGCGGCTGCGCGTTGGCGAGCGTCGAGCCGCCGGCGGTCGGGTACCGGACGTGGCCGATGCCCACCGTTCCCGGCAGCTCCCGCAGCTTCTCCTCGTCGAGCACCTCCGTCACGAGCCCCAGGCCGCGCCGCACGCGAAGGACCAGCCCGTCGCCGACGGCGGCGCCGGCCGCCTCCTGGCCGCGATGCTGCAGCGCCAGCAGGCCCGCGTAGACCATCGAGGCGGCGGGCGCGCCGGGCGAGGTGACACCGGCGACTCCGCAGTTCTCTCCCAGGCCGTCTAAAGGCATGGCGTCTCCCTGTGATCTGAGCAATTCACGGATCCAGCGATTCGCGCTGGACAAAGGATGCGTGGGCGTGGGCGTTCGCTTGTCACGGGCCTCGCGGCGGCCGGTTCCCGCGGTGCCTCGGCACACCGGTTGAATGCCGCCGGGGCTGGGAGAAGAATGTGCTCGCCGGTGTTCCGAGGGGGCGTCCGGCTCGATCGACTGTGTCGACTCTAGCAGCCGCGAAAGCGGGCCCATCGGCATCGTCGCAGGTCGTGGCCGGTGCCATGGGAAACTGCCGGTCTTCTTCCGAAGCTAAGTGCCGCCGGCCTCCACCGGCCGCGTCTAGGGTGTGGAATGCGAGGGTTCAAGGGGTTCACCGTCACATATGCATTCACGGCCCGGCACGCCGGCGAGTTCGCACGGGTGCCGCCGGGGCGGTCGGAACGGGCGCGTGGTCCGCGCCCGACACGGGAGGTGAATTCGGAGGTCGCGGCTTGATCGGAGACCTCCGGAAGACCAGGGAAAAGCTGTTCGGGTTTTCACGCAATCGCGGGAGGAATGACATGGCGGACGTTTCGAGTGTGATCACGGGTGGACCGGCGAGAGCAGGGCTGCGAAACGAGCCGTGGGAGCCCCAACCCGTCCCCGCGTCCGCGACGGCACCGCACGGCGGCCCGCTCGGGTGCCTCACGCCTCCGCCCTTCCCCTCGTACGGCCCCAACGGGTACGCCTCCGCGCCGCCCGCCCAGGACGGCCCGCGCGTCGTGCTCGCCGACGGCGACCCGATCTCCCGCCAGGTGCTGGGCGCCACGCTCGGCGCGGCGGCGAACGTCCGCCTCATGGCCTCCATGGACAGCCGCACACCCGTGCGCGACTGGCCCGAGACCCACCCCGACCTGGCGATACTGGTCGCGGGCCCGCAGGAGGACCACCTGTGGATGGCGCAGGAGCTGGTCGCCAACGAGGTCAGCGCCCTGCTCGTCGGGGTCGACTGGACCAAGCACCGGCTGGACGCCGCGTTCGCCTTCGGCGTCGCCGGCTGCCTCACCAAGGACTGGGCCGTGACCCACCTGGGGGCCGCCGCGAGCGCCGCCGCCTCCGGGTACGTCGTGCTCTCGCCCGACCTGCTGAAGCTGTACGTCTCGGGGTTCCTCTCGGGCAACGGCGGCCAGACGATGAAGGCCGCCACCGGCGGCCGCTCGCTGAAGAAGCTGCTCGGCGGGCTGACGTTACGCGAGCGCGAGGTGCTCGCGCTTCTCTCCGACGGCATGTCCACCGACGAGGTGTCCACCTCCCTCGCGATCTCCGCGGCGACCGTCAAGAGCCACGTGTCGCACTCCCTGGCCAAGCTCGGCGTCCGCAACCGGCTGGAGGCCGTGCTGCTGATGCAGGCCGCGCTGGGCTGCGGCATCGACCGCACCCCGGTCCCCGACGCCGTCCTGCCCGCCGCCGTCCCCGCCTTCGGGCACTGAGCATCCGGGCACCGAGCATCCGGGCACTGGGCCTTCGGGTACTTGGCCTCCGAGTACCGAGTCTTCGGGCACTCGGCATTCCGGTACTGAGCCTTCGGGTACCGACCGGCCGCGTTCGTCCCCGCCTCCGGGCCGGGGACGGCCGCGGCCGTTCGCGTGCGCCCGCTCGTCACGGCCGTCCGCGCCTCCGGGCGCCGATGCCCGGGCACCCCGCGCCGCCCCTCGGGGGAGCGGCGCGCGGGCCCGGGCATCGGCGTGTGCCGGGCGCTCGTGCCGCTCATCCCGGAGTGTCGCCGGAGTCCGGCCGGGCGCGCCGGTCGTCACGGCACCCCGGCTCGCCGCCGTTGTCACGGCTGTCCAGGGCCAACTGGAGCGCGGAGCTGACCTCGCTCCTGGCTGTCTCGCGCCGTCCGTCGGTGGTGCGCATGCCGTCCTCCTCGGTGTCGGTCTGTCTGATCTGTCTGGTCTGTCTGGTCGGCCCGTGGCCCGGCCGGTCGCCGGGCCACGGCGGGCTCACGTGCCGGACGGCGCCGCGGCGCGGTCCAGCCGGCTGGCGAGGCCGGCCGGGGTCGGGTCGCGGAAGAGCGCCGCGATGTTGACGCCCACGCCGAGCGCGGTGCGCACCCGGCTCGTCAGGCGGATCGCGAGCAGCGAGTGGCCGCCGATCTGGAAGAAGTCGTCGTGCACCCCCACCGACGGGACGCCGAGCACCTCGGCGAACAGCCCGCACAGCGTCTCCTCCAGCGGGGTGCGCGGCGCACCGCCGGCGCCCGCGGTGTCGTAGACGGGGGCGGGCAGCGCGGCGCGGTCCAGCTTCCCGTTGGGGGTGATCGGGAGGCGCTCCAGCGCGACGAAGGCCGAGGGCACCATGTGGTCGGGCATGGAGGAGGCCATGTGCCGCCGCAGCGCGGCCGCGTCGAACGCCCCGGCCGCGGCGGTGACCACGTAGGCGACCAGGCGCCGGTCGCCGGGCCGGTCCTCGCGGACGGTCACCCGGGCCTCGGCGACGTCCGGGTGGCGGGCCAGCGCGGTCTCGACCTCGGCCGGCTCGATGCGGAAGCCCCTTAGCTTGAACTGGCCGTCGTCACGGCCGACGAACTCCAGCACGTCGTCCGCGGCCCACCGCACCAGGTCGCCGGTGCGGTACATGCGCTCGCCGTGCGCCCCGAAGGGGTCGGGCAGGAACCGGCCCGCCGTCAGCGCGGGCTGGCGCAGGTAGCCGTGGGCCAGGCCCACCCCGGCCAGGTACAGCTCGCCGACCACCCCGGGCGGGACGACGCGCAGGTCCGCGTCGAGCACGTACATCCGCTTGTTGGCGACCGTCCTGCCCAGCGGCATGGAGGCGCGGCCGGCGTCCTCGGGGCGCACGCCGTGCCAGACGGTGACCATCATGCATTCGAGCGGCGAGTAGGCGTTGACGAGGCGCAGGTGCGGGTACTCGCGCAGCGCCTCGCGCAGGTGCGGCATCGAGGCCGCCTCGCCGCCGGTAAGCAACTGCCGGACGTCCGCGAACAGGCCGGGGTGCTCGTCGAGCATGTGGTTGAGCAGGCTCGCCGACAGGTGCACGGTCGTGACGCCGTGCTCGGCGACCAGCCGCGCGATCCGCGCGGGCTCGGGGATCGGGCCGGGTTGCAGCACGCACGTCCCGCCGTACAGCAGCGGCCCGAACAGCTCGAACGCGAAGGCGTCCCAGGAGACCGGGGAGCACTGCAGGACGACCTCGCCGGGGGAGAACCGGGCGAAGTCGCGGGCGAACAGGGTGCCGGTGACCGCCTCGTGGGAGGAGACGACGCCCTTCGGGCGGCCCTGCGAGCCGGAGGTGAACATGACGCAGGCGGCGTCGCCCGGGCGCGCGCCGCCCGGCGTCCTGCCCGGCGGGGCCTGGGCGATGGCGCCGGCGTCCGCGTCGACGCGCACGAGCCGGGCGCCGGAGCCGGACAGGCGGCCGGCGAGCGCCTCCGTGGTGACCACGACGGGCACGCCCGCCTGCGCCGCCAGCTCCCGCGACCGCTCGGCGGGGAAGTTCGGGTCGAGCATCACGTAGGCCCCGCCCGCCTTGAGCACGGCCAGGACCGCGACGACCAGGTCGGGCCCGCGTTCGAGCTGGACGCCGGCGAAGACGCCCGGCCGCACGCCGAGCCCGGCCAGGTGCGCCGCGAGGCGGTCGGCGTCCGCGTCCAGGCGCGCGTACGACACCCGGCGGTCCTCGTACACCAGCGCCGTGGCGTCCGGCGTGCGGGCGGCCTGCGTCTCGAACAGGCGGTGCACGAGGCGCTCGGCGGGAAGCTCGGTGACCGGGCCGCGCCACTCCAGCACGAGCCGCCGCGTCTCGTCCTCGTCCAGCGGCGCGAGGCCGGCGAGCGCGGCCGAGGGGTCGGCGGCCACGGCCGCCAGGCACCGCCGCAGCGCGCCGGCCCAGGCGGTGACGTCCCGCCGGGCGAACACGTCGGGCCGGTAGTGGAACCGCAGCCCGAGGCGCTCGCGGGGGGCGACGACGACGGTGAGCGGGTAGTGGGACGTCTCGCGGAAGGTGATCCGGCCGACGCTCAGCCCGTCGATGTCGACGTCGAAGGCGTAGTCGCTCATCGGGAAGTTGTCGAGGCCGAGGCTGGTGTCGAACAGGGCGCCGCTCGCGCCGGCGGCCTTGTGCACGTCGGTGAGGCCGAGGTGGTCGTGGTCGAGCAGGCGCGACCGCTGCCCCTGGATGCGGTGCAGCACGTCGCGCACGGTGTCGCCGGGCCGCAGCTCGGCGCGCACCGGGACGGTGTTGACCAGCAGGCCGATCATCTCGTCGGCGCCGGGCAGCTCGGCCGGGCGGCCGCTGACGGTGCAGCCGAAGACGACGTCGCGCCGGCCGGTCAGGTGGCCCAGCGTGATCGCCCACGCCGCCTGGACGACGGTGTTCAGCGTGACCTCGCAGCGCCGCGCGCACGCCGCCAGCTCGGCGGTCTGCGCCTCGGTCAGCTCGACGGCCACCTCCTCCGGCGCCGCGCGGGACGTGCCGCGGGCGGGCGGGGCCAGGTACGTCGGCTCGGCGAGCCCGGCCAGCTCCTCGCTCCACCGCTCCCGGGCCTCGGCGCGGTCGCGGGCGGCCACCCAGGCGAGGTACCCGCGGAACGGCGGGGCCGGGGGCAGGGCGCCGGCGTCGGCGGCGGCGGCGTACAGGCGGAACAGCTCCTGGAACAGCAGGGCGATCGACCAGCCGTCCAGGACGGCGTGGTGCGCGGTGAGCACCAGCCTGTGGGCGTCCTCGCCCTCGCGCACGAGGATCAGGCGCAGCAGCGAGTCGCCCTCGACGTCGATCCCGCGCGCCCAGTCCTCCTCCAGCAGCTTGGCGAGGTGCTCCGGCGGGTCGCCGCGCACGTCGGCCTCGGTCCAGTCGAGCGGGACGTCGCCGCGCACGACCTGGATCGGGTCGCCGGACCTGCGGTTGCGGAAGGTGACGCGCAGGTTGGGGTGGCGGTCGAGCAGCGCCTGGGCCGAGGCGCGCAGCCGCGCCGCGTCCAGCGGCCCGCTCAGCCGGGCGACGAACTGCGCGACGTACAGGTCGCGCCGGTCGCGGTCGTACAGCGAGTGGAACAGCAGCCCTTCCTGAAGGGGCGAGAGCGGCAGGATGTCCTCGACAGGCGACCGTCGCATGTTCACGTCTCCGTATACGTCGATGAGGTCTTACCGAAGCTGGGACTCGAGCTCGTCGATCTCCTCCTGGCTGAGCGCCAGGAGCGGCGCGTCCCAGACGTCCCCGCCCGCCTGTGGAACGGCGGCGGACGCCGGGCCGGCGGGGGGCTCCTGCGGGGGGCACGGCCGCGCGGACGCCGCCAGCGCGGCGACGCTCCCGCCGGCGAGCACGTCCCTGGTGGTGATCAGGAGGCCCTCGCCGCGGGCGGCGCGCACCAGCGCCGTGGCCGAGATGCTGTCGCCGCCGAGGCCGGTGAAGCTGTCGTCGATGCCGGCAGCGGGGACGCCCACGGCCCGCGCGACGAGCCGGGCCACCAGCTCCTCGCGCGCGTCGCGCGGGCGGCGGCCGGTCGAGCCGGCGGTGAGGTCGGGCTCGGGCAGCGCGTTGCGGTCGAGCTTGCCGTTCGGCGTGAGCGGCAGCGTGTCCATCGCCACCAGGACCGACGGCACCATGTACGCGGGCAGCCGCTCGGCCAGCGCGGCGCGGTCGGCCTCGCCGACCACGTAGGCGACCAGCGCCTGCCCGCGGACCGTCACGGCCGCCTGGCGCACGCCCGGCTGGGCGGTCAGGGCCGACTCGATCTCGCCCAGCTCGACGCGGTGCCCGCGCAGCTTGACCTGGCCGTCGGAGCGGCCGAGGTACTCCAGGGTGCCGTCGTGGCACATGCGGACGGTGTCGCCGGTGCGGTACAGCCGCCGGCCCGCGCCGCCGTGGGCGTCGGGCACGAACCGGGTGGAGGTGAGCGAGGGCCGGCGCAGGTAGCCGTCCGCCACGCCGTCGCCGCCGATGACCAGCTCGCCCGGTACGCCCGCCGCCACCGGGCGCAGGGCGTCGTCCACGACGTACACGCGGGTGTTGGCGATCGGGGCGCCGATGGTGACGCGGCCGGGAGCCTGCGGCACCTCCCACGCCGTGGACCAGACGGTGGTCTCGGTGGGCCCGTACATGTTCCACAGCCGCCGCACCCGGGGCCGCAGCTCGGCGGCGAGCGGCGGCAGCAGCGCCTCCCCGCCCGTGAGCGCGGTCACCCGCGGGCCGGCGAACCCGGCGTCGAGCAGCACCCGCCATCCCGACGGGGTGAGCTGCAGGTGGGTGACGCCGGAGCGCTCCACGAGGCCGGCGAGGGCGGCGCCGTCCCCGGCGATGCCGGGAGGCGCGATCACCACGCGCCCGCCGGTGGTAAGCGGCAGGTACATCTCCAGGGCGGAGATGTCGAAGGAGGGGGACGCCACGGCCAGCCAGGCGTCCGAGGCCGCGGCGCCGAGCAGCTCGCGCATCGCCGCCAGGAAGTTCGTCAGGGCTCGGTGCGGCACGACCACCCCCTTGGGGCGGCCGGTCGACCCGGAGGTGTACAGCACGTACGCCGGGTCCGCCGGCCGCGCCGCCCCTTCTGGGGGCGTCGCGCGGCCGGCCGTCGCCGGGGCGCGCTCCTGGAGCGCCCCGTGCCCGCCGTCCCCGTTCAGGGGTTCGAGGAGCACGACTTCGGCCTGGTGCGCCGGCAGCCTGTTCGCCAGATCCGGCTGGGCCAGGATGAGGGCGGCCCCGGAGTCCTGGAGCACCAGGGACGTCCGCTGGGCCGGGTATCCGGGGTCGACGGGAAGGTAGAAGGCCCCGGTCGCGAGGGTGCCGAGGAACCCGGCCAGGGTGGCGGCCGAGCGTTCGGCGTGGACGGCGACCAGCGTGCCGCGGCGCGCCCCCCGGCCGCGCAGCCGCTCGGCCACCCGGCCGACGGCGGCGCTCAGCTGGGCGTAGGTCAGCTCGACCGGCCCCTCCACGACGGCGACCGCGTCGGGGGTGCGCGCGGCCTGCCGCTCGAACAGCTCCGTGAGCGTCGCCGAGGGCACGGGGAGATCGGTGTCGTTCCAGGTGTCCAGCATCTTTCCTCCCCGTGGGGTACCACCGCGGCCGGTGGGGCGGTCGTCGGCTCGGGCCGTCGTGGTCAGCGAAGGGACGCGTCGTAGCCCGCCAGGGCCTCGCGCGGGTCGTCGACGTAGGCGCCGCCTTCGTACAGGTCCTCCAGGCCGAGGGCGCCCGGCTCGTACTTGCCGAGCGCGCTGATGAGCATGCGCATCTCCAGCTCCATGCACTCCACCAGCCGTTGCAGCCCGAAGTCGGGGTCCTCGTCGACGGCCAGCAGCGCCGCCCGCCCGAGGCCGACGCCCCGGGCGCCGAGGGCGAGGCACTTGACCGCGCGGGTGCCCTCCCACATGCGGCCGGTGGCCAGCAGGCAGGACGGCGGGCGGCCGATGGCGCGCAGGCACTCGCCGAGCGGCAGGCCCACGTGGTCCATGAAGGAGGTCGGGGCCCAGCCGGTGCCGCCCTCGGCGCCGTCGACGGTCACCGAGTGCGCACCGGCGCGCCAGGCGACGGCCGCCGCCCTGCGCACGTCGCGCCCGGGGTGCAGCTTGACCCACACCCGTGCCCGGGGGAAGTTGTTGCGCATCAGGTGGATCTGCTGGCGCAGGATCTCCTCGGTGTAGGTGCCGGGGCTGCTGGAGCGCAGGTAGCTGGCGGCGTCGCCGAACACCTGGTCGGTGGTGTACTGCTCGGAGACCGCTGCGGCGGCGGTGCGGGGGAGCACGGTCATCCCGCCGATGCCGGGCTTGGCGCCCTGGCCCACCTTCAGCTCGAACGCGAGCCTGCCGGAGTTGAGCAGCGGCTGCGCCGAGGGGTCGCTGTAGACGAGGTTCCACACCTCGGCGTCGGCGTCCTCGGTGCTCTGCTGGATCGCCACCCCGCCGAGGCCGTCCTCCAGCTCCTCGCCGTAGGCGCGGACGCGGCCGAGCAGCGAGAGCGGGGTGCAGGCGCCGATGCGGCCGTAGCCGTTGACCGGCACGATGTTCTCGCCGATCACCATGGGGATGCCCAGGCGCCCGGCCTGGCGGCTGACCGCCATGCCGAGGTCGGAGCAGGCGATCTGCGTGGAGCCGAACGCGGAGACGAACAGCGGTGCGCGGGCGGTGAACCCGCCGATCTCGGTCGACAGCTCGACGTCGCCGTACATGGGCTCGCGGCCGAGCTCGATGAGCTTCTCCAGGCGCAGGTCCATGAAGATCGGCGGGACCAGCCGGGCGGCGTCGATCAGGTCGCCGGGCGCGGGGTGGGCGGCGCCGGGGCCCGAGGCGCCGAACAGGGTGGTGCCGTAGGAGGTGATGGGCGGGAAGGCGCAGGCCGTCCCCTTCCTGGCCCGGTCGCGCACGGCCCGCTCGGGGAAGTGCGGCGCGCTCAGGCGGCTCACGGCGACACCACGCCGGGGACCTTCGGGAACGCCGCGGCCTGCCAGACGTACTCCAGGCCGGCGACGAACCGGGTCAGGCGCTGCAGGCCGAGGCCGAAGCCGGAGCTGGACGGCACCCCGTGCCGTGAGAGCTGCAGGTACCAGCCGTACTTGGACGGGTTCTCGCCGGTCTCACGCATCCGGGTGATGAGCGTGGGGTAGTGCGCCTCGCGCTCGCCGCCGCTGATCACCTCGCCGTACCCGCCGGGCATGATCAGGTCGAACGTGCGCAGCACCCCGGGCTGGTCGGGGTCCTCCTTCTCGAGGAAGCAGCGGGAGCCCTTGGGGTAGTCGGTCAGGAAGAACGGGCCGTCGGCCTTGATCGAGAGGATCTCCTCGCCGGCCCAGTCGATCTCGGCGCCGCCGTCCTGCATGTGGCCGCCCTCCACCAGGTCGCGGACCGCCTCGGCGTGCGGCACCCGGGCGAACGGCCGGGACCGCCAGGAGCTGAGCGCCGTGACGTCGCGGCCCAGCGCGGCCAGCTCGTCGCCCATGTCGCTCACGACGGCGTCGACCACGTGGCCGACCACCCCCTCGGCCAGCTCCATGATCTGCTCGCGCGTCGCCCCGGCCACCTCGATGTCGAGCTGGTGGAACTCGGCCAGGTGCCGGTTGGTCGAGCAGGTCTCCAGCGGCTCCAGCCGGACGTTGGGCGCCACGTAGACGATCTTGTCGAAGGCCAGCAGCGACGCCTGCTTGTAGACGAAGGCGCTGGTCATCAGCTTGTAGCGGTGCCCGTAGTAGTCGACGTCCACCTGCTTGGCGCCGCGGATCCCCGGGTCGGTCACCGGGCCGATGACCGGCGGCAGCAGCTCCACGAACCCCTGGTCGTCCAGGTACCGGCGGGCCGACCGCACGATGTGGTGCTGGATCCGCAGAACGGTCCTGGTGGTCTCGGAGGTCAGATGCTCCCACGGCTGGGGTGGGAGCACCCGCCCGTCGGCTCCGCCGGGCATCGCACCGGAAACGTCAACCATGTCATTCCCTCCCGCACCGCCGCGCCGCGGCCGATATTAATTCTCTGGGGCCGGCGCGTTTATCGGCACATCGCCGTCGTCGGCATCGCTCCGGCTTTCGCGGTGTATTCGATCCACGTCGCCGAATGGGCGTGAACGCCGCCCTCGGAAAGAACGCTAAGGCCTCTACCTGCGCCTTGTCATCGTCCGGCGGTTGAACTTCCGCGACCGTATAAACCGATGGAGGAGGCTTCTCATCCTTAGGTGGAAACGATTCGCCCCCCAAATGATTGACGCGGCGACGCGCCGCGTGGCTCTATAAATAAGTTCACCGCGTCGACGGGAGGAAAACAAAGATGAAGAAGCGACGGGTTTCTTTTTTCGACACGACTCTTCGTGACGGCGAGCAGGCGCCGGGCAACTCCATGACCCCGGAGCAGAAGGTCGACCTGGCGCTCCGGATCGAGGCACTGGGGGTCGACGTCATCGAAACCGGCTTCCCGATCTCCTCCCCCGCGGAGGCGGAGGCGACCCGGCTGATCGCGGGAAAGCTCACCACGGCCCGCTTCACGACCTTCTGCCGGGCGGTCCGCAAGGACGTCGAGGTGTCGGTGGAGGCGGGCGGCACGGCCAACCACGAGGTGCAGGTGCTGGCCACGGCCAGCGACCTGCATCTGGAGCGCAAACGCAAGATCTCCCGCCGGGAGGCCGTGGACGAGATCACCGACACGGTGTCCTTCGCGCTCTCCCTGGGCGTCGAGTCGGTCTCGGTGGGCCTTGAGGACGCCTCGCGCGGCGAGGACGACCTGCTGCGCGCGCTCGTCGAGGCCGGGCTGGACGCCGGCGCCTCGTGCTTCGCGATCGGCGACACCTCCGGGTGCATGACGCCCGACCAGTACGCCGGGCTGATCGCCAAGATCCGCCGCTGGGCCCCCGAGCCGGTGCGGGTGGCCACGCACTGCCACAACGACTTCGGCCTGGCCCTGGCCAACACGCTCGCGGGCCTGCAGGCGGGGGCGGACGAGGTGCAGACCACGCTGGGCGGGGTCGGCGAGCGCGCGGGCAACACGGCGATGGAGGAGCTGGTGGCGCTGCTCAGCTACAAGAGCGACCACCTCGGGCTGTTCACCGACATCGACGCCTCCGGCATGTACGAGGCCTACAACGTGCTGCGCGAGTACATCTCGCTGGAGGAGCCGCGCAACAAGGCGATCTTCGGCGCGTACGCCTTCGGCACCGCCGCCGGCATCCACCAGCAGGGCATGCTGCGCGACCCGGCCACCTACGAGTACGTCGAGCCGGCCAGGTTCGGCCGGGAGCGCTCGATGCTCATCGCGCGGCACTCCGGCCGCTCGGTGCTGCACCACCTGCTCGGGCAGCTCGGCGTGGACGCCGACCCGCCCACGGTGGACGACCTGTACCGCAGGCACATCACCGACCGCCCCGGCGGCGACTGCGAGGACATCACCGAGCTGCGCGGGCGCCTGGTCAAGGAGCTGTGCTGAGCGGACGGCACGCGAGAGGCGGCGGCGGATCGAAGGATCCGCCGCCGCCTTCTCTCATTCCCTCCGTCCCCGGGGCACGCGCGAGGCCCCCCGGACGGCGGTCCGCCGTCCGGGGGGCCTGGCTCGCGGCGGCTACACCGCGCGCAGGTGGGGGAAGGTCGGGGTGGTGAGCATCGTGCGCATGCGGCGGACCGTCCACGGCCGCGGCACCCCGCCCAGCCCCTCCAGCACCTCCCTGACGGGCCGCCTGCCGTCCACGGCGTCCACGACCTCCTGGAACTCGGCGGGCCGTCCGGCGGGGAGGTCCGCGGGCCGGTCGAGCGGCCGGTAGCCGCCCGCCCTCTCCAGCAGCCAGACGCGCTCTGTGCCCGACACCCGGGTCATGACCGCGTCCAGGAACCGCTCGTCCCGCTCGGCCTCGGTCGTGGCCGGGATCGGGCTGTCGGCGCGCCGCAGGTAGAACCAGACGAGGGGGGACCGGTCCATCAGCAGCAGATTGGACACCCGCCACCGGGTCAGGTCGTCCAGGGCGTGGAACTGCCGCCGGATCCGGTCGTCCGCGACCGGCACCTCCCACATGAAGCTCTCCAGCGACCGCGCCACCGCGCTGACGCACGGCGCCTCCAGCTCCAGCCCGGCACGCCCGGCCAGCCCGTCCAGGTCGGCCACGGTGTAGGTCTGCTCGTACGGGTTGAGCCAGGTGTCGGCGAACTGGACGTCCGGGTCCTCCACCTCGGCCTGGATCTGCCGGGTGAGCAGGTTGTCGGTGCGGAACGCGGCCGCGAGCCGCTTGGCGTACCACAGGTCCTGGTCGCGGCCGATGAGCCGCATGGCCTCCTGGAACGCGGTGATCTCGCGGCGGTGGAAGGTGTTGTAGACCATCAGTTCGACCACGCCGGACGGCTTCAGCGCCGCGCCGAGTCGTTCGAGCAGCGTGCCCGGGTTGGGGCAGTGGTGGATGACGCCGGTGCAGGCGATGTAGTCGAACTCCTCGCGGTAGCTCGCCTGCGTGATGCCCTCGTCGCGCAGCACGAGGTTGGACGCGCCCACCTGCTCGGCCGCCGCGCCGCACATCCGCAGCGACTCCTCCGACACGTCGCTGCCGACCACCGTGGCGGACGGGAAGCGCAGGGCCATGATGAGCGCCTGGTTGACCCCGCACCCCGGCACCCAGATGCGGGCGCCGGGCGGCATCCGCCCGCCGGTGAAGTCGCCCAGCTCCTGGGAGACCAGCGCGGGGTGCAGGGTGGGGTCGTCGGCCCGGGCCAGCCGGGTGACGTGCCAGGGGTAGGGGAACTCCGAGTAGAAGTCCCCGATGGCTCGTTCGTGCTCGACGTGCTCGGCCGGCGTGGCGCGCGCGCCCCGGGGCGCCGGCCCGGCGGGCCGGGGGGCGGGTACGGTGCTGTGGCTCATGAGGCGAGCGCCTCCCTCCGGGCGCCGTCCACGTGCTCGCGCACGCTCCTCGGGCGCATGTCGGTCCACACGGCGTCGATGTGGGCCAGGCACTGCTCCTCGGTGCCCTGGGTGCCCTCGCGGCGCCATCCCGCGGGCAGCTCGCGTGCCGCGGGCCAGATCGAGTACTGCTCCTCGTCGTTGACGACAACGGTGATCATGGAATCGCTCCCTACGTCATGGGGGTTGTCCGGGCGCCCGGTCACCGCGGGGCGCGGTCGCGCAGCAGGCGCAGGGCCGAGGCCACCGACGCCACCGCGGGCGGGCGCATCATGCTCAGGTGGTCGCCCTGGACGTGCAGGTGGCGGACGGGGTCGGCGGCCAGCTCCTGCCAGTCGCGCGCCACCGCGGCCTGCGCCGGGGCGTCGAGCTGCTCGGAGGTCAGCACCGCGACCGGGCCGTCGTACACGTCCGGTTCGTACGCGCCCAGCAGCCCGAGCTGCCGCTGCCAGATGTCGAACACCTCCTGGGGGAACAGCGAGTACTCCCGGCAGGTCGAGGGGTCGATGCCCATCGCCCGGAACAGCTCGGACCGGACGGCGGACTGGAACTCCGCCTCCCGCTCGCCCTCGGTGGCGAGGCTCAGCCGCGAGCGGATCTGCCGCAGCTCGCGGGTGTGCCCGCGCCAGCGGGAGCGCTCGCTGGGCGCGCTCGGGTCCAGCAGGGCCAGCAGGTCGACCTGGACGCCGCGCTCGCGCAGCCGCCTGGCGGTCTCGAAGGCGATGACGCCGCCCGCCGACCAGCCGGTGACCACCACCGGCCCGGAGATCGACCGCTCGATCTCCTCGGCGTACCTGCCGGCCATCTCCTCCAGGCTCTGCTCCCCGTCCTCCTCGCCGAGCAGCGAGGCCAGCGTGAGCCCGTACAGCGGGCCCTCGCCGCGCAGGTCGTCGATCAGGTCGCGGTAGCAGAACACGGTGCCGCCCAACGGGTGCACGAACACCATGGGCGTCGCGTCCCCGCCGCCGTCCAGCAGTTTCAGGCAGCCGGCGCGCGGCGCGCTCTTCGGGCCGAGCGCCAGGGCGAGCGACGCGCTGACGTCGGCGATGGTGGGGGACTCGAAGAACCTCTCGACCGAGACGCCGGTGCCGAACCGCTCCCTGATCCGCTCGCCGATGCTGAGCACCAGCAGGGAGTTGCCGCCCAGCTCGAAGAAGTTGTCGTGGCGGCCCAGCCGGGTGGCGGGGATGCCGAGCACCCGCGACCACAGGTCGGCCACCGTGCGCTCCAGCTCCGAGGCGGGGCGCTCGGAGTCCGGCGCGCCGCCCTCCCCGCCCCAGACCGGCTCGGGCAGCGCCGAGCGGTCGACCTTGCCGTTCTGGTTGAGCGGCACGGCGCCGACGGCGACGACGGTCGCCGGCACCAGGTAGGCGGGCAGCCGCAGGGCGGCGTCCCGGCGCAGCGCGTCGGCGTCCACCCCCTCCGGCCCGCGCGGCACCACGTACGCGACCAGCGCGTCGTGGCCGGAGGGCGTCCGCGCCACCGTCACCAGGGCTTGGGACACCGAGGGGTGCGCGGTGAGCGCGGCCTCCACCTCGGCCGGCTCGACGCGGTACCCGCGCACCTTGACCTGGTGGTCGACCCGGCCGAGGAACTCCAGCTCCCCGCTGGGCAGCCAGCGCCCGAGGTCGCCGGTGCGGTACATGCGCGCGCCGGGCGGCCCGAACGGGTCGGGCACGAAGCTCGCCGCCGTCGTCGCGGGACGGTTGGCGTAGCCGCGCACGACGCACGCGCCGCCGATGTACAGCTCCCCGATGACGCCGACCGGCGCCGGGGCGCCGTGCCGGTCCAGGACGTACATGGTGGTGTTGGGGATGGGCCGGCCGATGGGCAGCGTGCCCGACCCGCCCGGAAGGCTCGCGCCGATCTCGTGCACGCAGTTGGCGACCGACGCCTCGGTCGGGCCGTACTCGTTCAGCATCGGCGTGCCGGGGTCCAGCCGCCGCCACGCGGCGAGCACGCTCTCGGGGAACGCGTCCGCGCCGACGACGAGCTTCGCGGCCAGCCCGCGCGCCTCGCCGGCGGTGAGCTGCCTGGTGAGCAGCTCCAGGTGGCCCGGCGTCATCTTCAGGAAGCCGTACGGCGCCGCCGACGCGAGCACCGCGCCGAGCCGGTCGGCCGGCACGTCGTCCGGGACGACGTGCACCGTCTGGCCGGTCAGCAGCGGGGTGAACAGGTTGGGCACCACCATGTCGAAGGCCACGGAGGAGAACAGGGCCGCGCCGCCGTCGCCGTGGGAGGCGTAGTCGCGCACGCACCACATCAGGAAGTTCACCAGGCCCCGGTGCTCGACGAGCACGCCCTTGGGCTGCCCGGTCGACCCGGAGGTGTAGATGATGTAACACAGGCCGCCCGGGGCCGCGGCGGGCGGCAGGGCCGCGTCGTCGCCGGGAACCTCCACCGGCACGACCGGCGCCCCCAGCTCGCCGGCGCGGGCTTCGAGCCCGCCGCCGCTGACGACCAGCGCCGCCGCGCTGTCCTGGACGAGGAAGCTCAGCCGGGCCGGCGGGAACGCCGGGTCGAGCGGCACGTAGGCGCCCCCGGCCTTCCACACCGCCAGGAACGCGACCAGCAGGTCGGCCGAGCGGGGCAGCAGGACGGCGACGCGCGACTCCGGGCCGACCCCCCGCGCGCGAAGGGCGCGGGCGAGGCGGTTGGCCCGGGCGTCCAGCTCCGCGAACGTCATGCCCGGCGCGCCGTCCGCCAGCTCGCGGACGGCGACGGCGTGCGGCGTGCGGCGCGCCTGTGCCTCGAACAGCTCGTGGGCGCAGACGTCCGGCAGTTCGGCGGGGCCGCCGTCGGGCAGCCGGTCGCGCACGGCGACCCGCTCGGCGTCCGACATCATGGACAGGGCCGACAGCGGGGCGTCCGGCAGACTGGTCGCCTCCAGCAGGGTGGCGCGGTAGCGCTCGGTGAGGATGGTCGCCAGCTCCGCGTCGAACGCCTCGGGGTGGTGCAGCAGCAGCCCGCGCAGGCCGTCGCCGTCGGGGGACAGCGACACCATCAGGTCGGTCTTCACGGCGAAGTGGTCGAAGGCGAACAGACGCGAGCGCAGCCCGGGCAGGGCGAGCGGCCGTTCGGCCTCGTGGTCGAGCTCGAAGAACACGTTGAACAGCGGGTTGCGCCCGGAGCCGGGGGCGTCCGCGCGCAGGTGCTCCAGCACGTGCTCGAACGGCGCCTCATGGTGCTCGAAGGCCTGGAGCACGACCTCCTTGGCGCCGGCGACCAGCTCGCCGAACGTCGTGTCGCCCCCGGCGTCCTGGCGCAGCACCAGGGTGTTGAACAGCGGGCCGATCATGTCGGCGGACTCGTCGGAGAACCGGGTGGCGACCGTCGTGCCCACCGGCACGTCGGCGGTGCCGCACAGCCGGCCGAGGACCGCGGAGAAGGCCGACAGCAGCACGACGTACCTGGTGGTGCCGGTGCGCCGGGCGAACGCGTCGACCCGGGCGACGAGCTCGGCGTCGAGCGTGAACCGCAGCCCGGCGCCCTCCGAGTCGCGCCGGCCGCCGGCGTGCCCGCGGGGCAGCGGGAGCGCGCGCACGCCGCGCAGCCGCTCCCGCCAGTAGGCGACGTCCTCGGCGAACCCGCCGCCGGCCAGCAGCCCGGCCTCGTCCGCGGCGTAACCGGCGTACCCGGCGGGCGGCGGCGCCGAGGGCGGGGTCCTGCCGTCCACGGCCGCGCGGTAGCCGCCGGCCAGCTCGTCCAGCAGGAGCCGCACCGACCAGCCGTCGCACACCGCGTGGTGCAGGTTGAGGAACAGCACGTGCTCGCCCTGCCCCACGCGGATCAGCAGCACGCGCAGTAGCGGGGCCCGGCCCAGGTCGAAGGGCGTGTGGGCAGCCTCCTCGACGCACGCGCGCGCCCTGCGATACGCCTCGGCCGCCGTCTCGGCGCCCGCGTCGGCCGTCTCGACCGTGACGCGGCACGCCGGGTCCACGACGGGCACCACGGCGTCGCCGGGGGTGCGCTCGAACCGGGTGCGCAGGATCGGGTGCCTGGCCACGACCGCGTCGACGGCGGCCTGGAGCGCGGAGACGTCCAGCGGGCCGGTCAGCAGGGTCGCGGTGGGCACGTTGAACGCGGAGCTGCCGGGGTCCATGCGGGAGGCGAGCCACATGCCGCGCTGGATGGCCGAGGCCACCGGCGCCGCCCGCCCCGGGGGCGCGGGGAACCCGGGCGCGCCCAGGGTCAGGGGCCCGGCGGCGGGCGCCGCCCCGGCCTCGGGCAGGACCTCGCGGGTCATCCTGCCGGTTCTCACGCCTCCGCCTCTCCGGCGAACACGGCGCCGGCGCGGAACGCCCGGTCACCGGCCAGCGTGCAGTTGAGCAGGACATTGGCGCCGTTGACCAGGTCGGACGGGTCTGTCCACTCGTGGGGCGCGTGGCTGACGCCGCCGCGGCTGGGCACGAAGATCATCCCCATGGGCGCGATCCGCGCGATCCACTGCGCGTCGTGCCCGGCGCCGCTGGGCATCGACCGGTAGCCGAGCCCCAGGTCGACGGCGGCGTCCTCCACCAGCCCGCGCAGCCGCTCGTCGCACATCGCGGGCACGACGAGCTGCTGCGGGGTGACCGTGATGGAGGTGGCCGTCCGGTCGGAGATGCGCCGGGCGTCCAGGCGCAGCTTCAGCAGCCCGGCCCTGATCGCCTGCGCCGACACGTCGCGCAGGTCGACGACCAGGCGCACCTCGCCCGGGATGACGTTCCACGCGCCGGGGCGCACCGAGCACTCGCCGACCGTCGCGACGCGCACCAGGCCGCCGCGGGTGGCCATGTCCTGCACGGCCAGGACGACCTGCGCCGCGGCCACCAGGGCGTCCCTGCGGGCGTCCATCGGGGTGGTGCCGCCGTGGTTGTGCTCGCCGCGCACCACCACCTCGGCCGTGAGCCGGCCGGTGATGCCCTCGACCACCCCGATCTGCAGCCGCTCGCCTTCGAGCGAGGGGCCCTGCTCGATGTGCAGCTCCATGTAGGAGGCGATGGCGTCGCCGGGCCAGCGGGCCTGGTCGATGCGCTTGCTGTCGCCGCCGGCCGCGTCGACCAGCGCGGACAGGACCCGCCCGTCGTCCAGGCGGGTGTCCAGCTCCGACGCGTCGACCTGCCCGGCGACGGCCCGCGAGCCGAACATGGCGGGGGTGCCGTGGGCGCCCTCCTCGTTGCTGAACGCCACCACCATGACGGGGTGGTCCATCTCCACGCGGTTCTCGTGCAGGGTGCGCATGACCTCGACGGCCGCGATCACCCCGTAGGCGCCGTCCAGCGAGCCGCCGTTGGGCACGGTGTCCAGGTGCGAGCCCAGGACGAGGGCGCCCAGCTCGGGGCGGCGCGCGGGGAAGGCGCCGATCAGGTTGGCCGCGGGGTCGACGTGCACCCGCATGCCGGCCTCGCGCATGAAGCCGGCGACCAGCTCGCGCCCGCGCACGTCGGCGTCGCCGAACGCCGGGCGGGACACGCCGCCTTCGGGCGTCGCGCCGACCGACCGCAGCAGGTCAAGGTGGTCCAGCAGCCGCGCGGCGTCGACGTGCATCGACCGGGTGCGCGGGGATTCGGTGGACAAGGTCATGGCTAGCTCCTCGGGGAGATCAGGTGCGGGGGATCCTGTGCAGCCACCCGTCCGGATCGGGGAGCAGCCCATGGTGGAGGTCGACGAGCGTCTGGTGCACCGACTGGGTGACCGGGCCGGGCCGGCCGTCGCCGATCGTCCAGGTGAAGCCGTCGTCCACCACCTTCCCGACGGCGGTCACGACCGCGGCGGTGCCGACGGCGAACGTCTCGGTGATCAGCCCGGCCTCGGCCTCGGCGTGCCAGCGCTCGATCGAGACCCGCTCCTGCCGCACCCGCAGGCCCAGCCGCCCGGCGATGGCCATGACGGAGTCGCGGGTGATGCCGGGCAGGAAGGTGCCGGTCAGCTCGGGGGTGACCAGCTCGGCCTCGGCCCCCGTGCCGCGGACGAAGAACAGGTTCGCGCTGCCCATCTCCTCGACCCAGCGGTGCTCGACGGCGTCCAGCCACACGACCTGCTGGCAGCCGGCCTCCTTGGCGCGCCGGTGCGCCATCAGCGTGGGCGCGTAGTTGCCGGCGTACTTGGCGTTCCCGGTGCCCCCGGGGGCCGACCGCGACTGGTCGCGGCACACCCACACCGCGAGGCTGTCGGTGTCGTCACCGAAGTAGTCGCCGATGACGAAGCCGATGAGCACGAAGGTGTACTCCACCGCCGGGCGCGGCACCAGGTTGGCCTCGGAGGCGAACAACACCGGCCGCAGGTAGAGGGCGAGGCCGGGGTCGCCGGACAGCCACCGCTCGTCGGCGGCCACGAGCTGCTCGATCGCCTCGACGAAGGAGTCCTCGGGCACCTCCGGCATGGACAGGCGGTGCGCCGACCGCTGGATCCGGCGGGCGTGCGCCCTGGGCCGGAACGCGGCCATGCCGCCGTCGGGCTGGCGGTGGGCCTTCAGGCCCTCGATGACGCTCTGGCCGTAGTGCAGGCACGCGGTCGCCGGATGCAGGGACAGCTCCCGCACGGGGCCGAGCTCGGGGCGGCTCCAGCCCTCGTCCTCGGTCCAGCGCATGGTGACCATGTGGTCGGTGAAGGAGCCGACGCGCCCCTCGGCCAGCAGGCCGGACCCGGTGGCCGGGGCGCCGGTGTCGATGCTGGATGTCATGGCTACTCCTTGAAGGAGGGGGTGAACAGGAAGGAGTCCCGCCGCGAGAACAGGCCGTCGTCCGTGAGCTCGAAGAACTCGGCGAATCGGTGGGAGACCTCGCTCCCGTCGACCAGGGTTCCGCTGAAGCTGCCGCGCACCGCGACGTCGCCGCCGCTCTCGACGACCGTGGCGACCGTGTGGGCGCCGCTGCGGATGGCCCGCTTCTCGAAGTAGAAGCGCTCGATCGCGTCGCGCCCGGCCATGACCTCCTGGCCGGGACGGTGGTAGGTGGCGTGCGGGGCGAACAGGGAGGCGACCCCGGTGAAGTCGCCGGCGTCTATCAGCTCGTAGAGCCGGTGGACCTGGGCCGTCGCCGGGCGTGTGCCGTCTGCGGTCGTCGTCATCGTCTGTCTCCTCTTCATCCCGCCATGGCGCCGAGTCGCGGGGCCCGCGGCGCGGGCGGCTCGGCCTTCACCAGTCCTCGCCTGGCCGCCCGGTTGACGGCCGACAGCACGGCCTTCAGCGAGGCCGACACCGAGCTGACGTCGACGCCCGTCCCCCACAGCACCTGGTCGCCGATCTCGCACTCCAGGTAGGCGGCGGCCCGGGCGTCGGTGCCGGAGGACATGGCGTGCTCCGCGTAGTCCAGGACACGCACCTCGATGCCGACCGACGCCAGCGCGTCGGTGAAGGCGGAGACCGGGCCGTTGCCGAAGCCCTGGATCTCGCGGATCTCGCCGTCGATCCGGACGTCGGCCTCCAGCACGTCCACGATCGCCTCGCCCGAGCAGCGGAAGGCCGCGCGGGAGGAGAGGCGGTGGGTCAGCAGGCCGGTCCTGCCGTCGCCCGACAGGTACTCGGCCTGGAAGAGCCGCCACATGCGCGCCGGCGCCATCTCGCCGCCCTCGGCGTCGGTGTGCGCCTGCACGACGCGGGAGAACTCCATCTGCAGCCGCCGGGGGAGCCGCAGGCCGTGCTCGGCGTGCATGACGTAGGCCACGCCGCCCTTGCCCGACTGGCTGTTCACCCGGATCACGGCCTCGTAGGTGCGGCCGACGTCGTGCGGGTCGATCGGCAGGTACGGGACCTCCCAGCGCGCCCCGCCGACGGGCACGCCCTCGCGTGCGGCGCCGGTCCGCAGCGCGGTCAGCCCCTTGTTGATGGCGTCCTGGTGGGAGCCGGAGAACGCGGTGTACACCAGCTCGCCGCCGTACGGGTGGCGCGGGTGCACCGGGATCTGGTTGCAGTACTCGACGGTGCGCCGGACCTCGTCGATGTCGCCGAAGTCGATCCGCGGGTCGACGCCCTGGGAGAACAGGTTGAGCCCCAGGGTGACCAGGCAGACGTTGCCGGTGCGCTCGCCGTTGCCGAACAGGCAGCCCTCGACGCGGTCGGCGCCCGCCATGAGCCCCAGCTCGGCGGCGGCGACGGCCGTCCCGCGGTCGTTGTGCGGGTGCAGCGACAGCACCAGCGAGTCGCGGCGGGCCAGGTTGCGGTGCATCCACTCGATCTGGTCGGCGTAGACGTTGGGGGTGGCCATCTCGACGGTGGCCGGCAGGTTGACGATCACCTTGCGGTCGGGGGTGGGCCGCCAGACGCCGGTGACGGCGTCGCACACCTCCGCCGCGTACTCCAGCTCGGTGCCGGTGAACGACTCCGGCGAGTACTCGAAGAAGATCTCGATGCCGCGCATGCCGTCCGCCTGCCGCAGGCACAGCTCGGCCCCGCTCACCGCCAGCTCGCGCACGCCGTCGCGGCCCAGGCCGAACACCACCCGGCGCTGCAGCTCGGACGTGGAGTTGTACAGGTGGACGATCGCCTGGCGAGCGCCGCGCAGGGACGCGAAGGTGCGCTCGATCAGCTCGGGCCGCGCCGGGGTCAGCACCTGGATCAGCACGTCGTCGGGGATGAGGTCCTGCTCGATGAGCTGCCGGACGAACTCGTGGTCGGTCTGGCTGGCCGAGGGGAAGCCGACCTCGATCTCCTTGTAACCCATGCGGACCAGCAGCTCGAACATGCGCCTCTTGCGCGCGGGGCTCATCGGGTCGACCAGCGCCTGGTTGCCGTCGCGCAGGTCCACCGCGCACCACCGCGGCGCCGTCGTCACGACCCGGCCGGGCCAGGTGCGGTCGGGCTGGTCCACCGGGGCGTAGGCGTCGTACCGGTGGTGGGGCATGGGCGCGTGCTGTGTGATCGTCATGTGGTTGCTCCCTGCGGGCCGCCCACGGCGTCGGGGCCGGCCCTCGTGTGCGGTGCGATCAGATGGTGGTGGGAAGGGAGGGACGGCGCCGCCACTCGTAGGCGGTGAGGTCGGCCTCGTGGCGGAGGGTGGCCGCGATCGGGTCCAGCCCGGCGAGCAGCCGGTCGCGCACGTCGGCGTCCAGGGTGAACGGCTGGGTGAGCCCGGGGGCGCGCACCCGCAGCCGCCGCAGGTCGACGGTGATCCGGGTGGCGGGGTCGGTCTCGGCGGCCAGTTGCAGGCGCTCGGCCACCGGGGCCGGGACGGTGACGGTGAGCAGGCCGTTCATCAGGGAGTTGGCGCGGAAGATGTCCCCGAACCTCGGGGCGAGGATCGCGCGGAAGCCGAAGTTGTGCAGGGCCCACACGGCCGCCTCCCGCGAGGAGCCGACGCCGAAGTTGTCCCCGGCGACGAGCACGGTCGCGCCCCGGTAGCGGGGGTCGTCCAGCGGGAAGCCGGGGTCGGTGCGCCAGTCGGCGAACAGCGCGGCGGCGAACCCGGTCCGCAGGGGGTTGGTGCAGAAACGCGCCGGGATGATCTGGTCGGTGTCGACGTCGCTGCGGCGCAGGGGGACCGCCGTCCCGGTGTGCACGGTGAAACTGGTCATGGCGAAGCCCTCACGGCTCGGAGGAGACGGGCACGGGTCACAGGTCGCCGGGGGCCGACAGCCTGCCGGCGACGGCCGTCGCGGCGGCGACCGCGGGGGACACCAGGTGGGTGCGCGCCCCCTTGCCCTGCCGGCCCTCGAAGTTGCGGTTGGTGGTGGAGGCGGCGCGCTGCCCGGGACGCAGGCGGTCCTCGCCGAGCGCGACGCACATCGAGCAGCCGGGCGCCACGCGGAAGTCGGCGCCGGCCTCGGTGAAGACGCGGTCGAGCCCCTCCTCGACGGCCTGCCTGCGCACGCGGGTGGAGCCGGGCACGATGATCATCTGTACGTGGTCGGCGACGCGCCGGCCGCTGAGCACGCCGGCCGCCGCGCGCAGGTCCTCGATGCGGCTGTTGGTGCACGAGCCGAGGAAGACCACGTCCACGCCGATGTCGCGCATGGGCGTGCCCGGCCGCAGGTCCATGTACTGCAGCGCCCGCTCGGCCGCGGCGCGCTGCACGTCGTCGTCGTACCCGGCGGGGCTGGGGACGCGCCCGTCCAGGGGGACGCTCTGGCTGGGGTTGGTCCCCCAGGACACGTACGGGGTGAGCCGGCGGGCGTCGAAGACGACCTCCTTGTCGAAGACCGCGCCCTCGTCGCTGCGCAGCGTCCGCCAGTACGCGCGGTCGGCCTCGGCCGCCGGGCCCAGGTGCTCGATGGTGACCTCGTCGGCCGCGACCATCCCGGCCCGGGCGCCCATCTCCACCGCCATGTTGCACAACGTCAGCCGGCCCTCCATCGTGAGCCCGGCGACGGCCTCGCCGCGGTACTCGACGATGTGGCCCTGCCCGGCGGAGGTCCCGGCCGCGGCGATGAGCGCGAGGGCCAGGTCCTTGGCCGTGACGCCCGCGGGCAGGCGCCCGTCCACCGTGACCGCCATGTCCCCCGGGCGTGACAGGTGCACGGTCTGGGTGGCCAGGACGTGCTCGACCTGGCTGGTGCCGATGCCGAAGGCCAGCGCGCCGAACGCGCCGAGCGTCGTGGTGTGGGAGTCGCAGCAGACGATCGTCATGCCCGGCTGCACCAGGCCCAGCTCGGGGCCGATGACGGCGTAGATGCCCTGGCTCGCCTGGCCGAGGCGGTGCAGCGGGATGCCGAACTCGGCGCAGTTGTCGCGCATCAGCTTGCGCTGCAGGCGCCGCGCGGGGTCGGGGTCGAACTTGTCGACCGCGACCGTGGGCGTGGTGTGGTCCTCGGTGCCGACGGTGAGGTCGGGCCTGCGGACCCGCCGCCCGGCCGCCCGCAGCCCCTCGAACGCCTGCGGGGTGTTCACCTCGTGCAGCAACTGCAGGTCGACGTAGAGAAGGTCGTTGCCGGCCGAACCGCGCTTTATCGTGTGCGCCTGCCACACCTTCTGGGCGAGCGTCTCCTTCGCCATGGCCGTCCCCTCTTCATCGTCTGCCGCTGGTAAAACGAAACAGCAGGGCGGCGGTACGCGTCAATAAACCCCCCGGTGAATTGACTCCACCTTCGGATGAGTCGGCTCCTCTTCGGGACAGGTGGCGGCGGAAACATCCATCGCCAGGCCGATGACAAGGGCATACGCGCTCGTAGAATTCACGGTATGAAACCGTTTTATGCGTTCAGCGACGAGCAGCGCGACGGGCTCCGCGAATTACTGGAGACCGTCCCCGGAAATCCCTACGAGGACTACGTCGCTTTCTCGCGGGCGGTCGCCGGCATCGGCGAGCGCATTCCCGAATTCTTCCGCGACATGTGCTCGCGAATCCGGAGGGAACGGGAATCCGGCGTCTCCGACGTCCACGTGCTGCGCAACTGCCCCGTGGACGCGGTGGTGCCCGAGCTGTCGCCCGACGACCCGGTCGGCGACAAGTACGCCAAGAAGCACACCTTCGTCGCGGAGGCGTTCCTGGAGCTGTTCTGTCAGGCGACCGGCACGCCGCTGATGGCCTACGGCAGCCGCAACAACGGGGACTTCTTCACCGACGTGGTCGCCATCAGCCGCTACCACGGCATGCAGACCGGGTTCAGCGACAGCGAGCTGGTCTTCCACAACGACCGCACGGCCCACTGGGCCCGCGCCGACTTCATCTGCCTGCTCGGCATGCGCTGCCCGCAGGAGGAGGTCATCTACACGACCTTCGTGGACGGCCGGAGCCTGCTGGCCCACCTCACGCCCGACCAGCAGGAGGTGCTGCGCAAGCCGTACTACGTGACCCCGTTCGACGTGTTCTCCCGCGACACCAACAGCAGGCAGGTCGTGTCCGAGGACCACCCGATCCTGGAGAACGACCGCAGCTTCCGGTACCTGGAGACCTGCACCACGGTCGCCCACGGCGCCCCTCCGGAGGCCAAGGACGCGCTCATCGCCATGAAGGACGCCGTCGTCAAGGCCACCAAGCAGCGCCACCGGCTGTTCGACGGCGACCTGCTGGTCTTCGCCAACCAGGACGGCCTGCACAGCCGGGACCGGATCGAGATCAACGACACCGCCCGCGCCGCCACCCGCTGGCTGCTCAAGACCTACGCCTTCCGCGACCACGCGGCGGCCGACCGCCTGGACGGCCGCTGGCTCGGCGGCGTCCGGGGACGCATCGCCGACTGACGCGGCGGGCGCCGGGTTCACGGCGCGTGGGCGGACGTCCGCGGCTGCCGGAACGCGGCCGGGGGCCGTCGCCGCTCACGGGCCGGGGTCGCGGTCGGCCCTCACCCCCCGGGTCGCAGTCGTCCCCGACGCGCCGGGGTGGCGGTCGTCGCTCACGCGCCGGGGTCGCGGTCGGCCCTCGGGATGCTCCAGTAGCCGAGGGCGCACACCTCGTCGCGGCGCAGGCCGCGCTCGGACAGCAGGTGCCGGCGCAGGCTCTGGATCATCAGCGACTCGCCGCCCGCCCACACCTGGCCGCGGCCGGGCGGCAGGTCGAGGCCGCGCACGACGTCCTCCAGCGCGCGGCCCCGCCCGGGGGGACGCGCGCCGCGGTGCACCCAGCGCACGTCGGGGTGCGGGGCGTCCAGCGCGGCGTGCTCGGCGGCGTCGCGCACCTCCACGACCGCGATGGACGGCCGCCCGGCGGGCAGCGTCTCGGCGACCGCCGCGATGGACGGCAGCGCCGTCTCGTCGCCGACCAGCAGCGTCCACTCGGCCGACGGGTCGGCCACCCAGTGCACGCGGGTGCCGCCGAAGCCCACGCGGTCGCCCGGGACGGCGCGGCACGCCCACGCGGAGGCGCCCACGTGCGCGCCGTGCTCCCCGGGCGATCCATGGACGAAGAAGTCGGCCGTCACGAGCCCGGCGCCGCGGTCGTAGCGGCGCACGGTGATGTTCGCGGTGTGCTGCCCTGCGGCGCCGGCGGGGAAGCGCCACCGGCCCTGCTCCGGCAGCACGATCTCGGCGGCCCCGGGGGCCGGCCAGATGAGCGTGATGGTCTCGGCGGGCTCCTCGACGGGCAGCGCAGAGCCCTCGGCGACGCGCATGACGACCCGCCGCATCAACGGCGACAGCGGCCGGCTGGAGACCACCTCCAGCAGGCCCACGGACAGCGGGAACGCGCGCACCGGCGAGCGAGGCCGCTCGGGGGCGCGTGCGCGCGGCGGCCGTCGCGCGACCACCCGCACGTGGCGGACGTCCAGCGCGCCCGCGTCCGACAGCGCCCGGACGGCCTCGTCGACGAACACCTCGCCGTCCCCGCCGAGCGCCTCGGCCTGCGCCGCCAGCGCCACCCCCCAGTACGCCTCGCTCCCGAGGCGCGTCTCGTCGTCGCGGTGGCCCCCGTAGCCCCCGGCCGTCTCTCGCGCCGGGTCCCCGTCGTCCTCCCCGTACAGGCGCACGTCGTCCTGGGCCAGCAGGATCTCCAGCCCCTCCTCGCGCAGCACGGCGCACACCTCGTCCACGCGGTGCGGGTGCATCTCCACCGGGACGGCGGCGAGCCTCGCCTCCCACCGGGGCTCGCGGGCGAGCGAGCGCAGCACCTCGCCGGCGGGCGGCGCGGCCGGATGCGTCCGGTCGTGGCTCCACTGGAGCACCACCAGGCCGCCGGGGACCGCGGCGCGCGCCATCGTGCGCACGGCGCCGCGGGCGTCGGCGAGCCCCTGGAGCGTCCAGGAGGAGTGCACGACCTCGTACGCCCCCTCGGCGAGCCGCAGCGTCCGGGGGTGGCGCACCTCGGCGGAGACCGGGTGCCCCGCGCACAGCTCCCTGGTCGCCTCGACCATCGCGGGCGAGGCGTCGTGGGCCGTCACGGTGAACTCCCACTCCGCCATGACCAGGGACACCTCCCCGCGACCGCATCCGACGTCGGCGAACCGGCCGCCCGAGTGCAGGTGGGCGCCGGCGTCCAGAACCGCCTCCACGGCCGTCTCGGCCAGGGCCTCGGCGTACGCCTGGCGGGCGCGGGCACCGTTGGCGGGGGCCGTGTGCGTCACGGGGTGAGCCTCGTCTTCGTCGCGGCCGTCATGCCCAGGCGCGCCCGGCCGCGAGCGGAACGGCCGGCGCGTGCGCGCGGTGGGCGAGCAGGGAGTCGCGGATCTCCCCGGCGCGGACGGCCGTGGTGGACAGCAGGGTGGAGGTGAGGCCGTGGGTGTGCTCGGTGCCCCCCTGCAGGTAGATGCCGGCGCTGACCATGGGCGCCAGCTGGACGCGGTGGTCGCGGCCGACGCGGACGGCGTCCTCCTCGTCGCGCAGGCACAGCTTGGCCGCCTCGCCGAGCACGGTGCCGATGTCCCGCGGGCGGTAGCCGGTCGCGTGCACCAGGACGTCCGCCGTCAGGATCTCGCGCTCGCCCGTGGGCAGGTACTCCACGCTCACGTCGAGGCGGTCGTCCCGCTCGAACACCTCGCGGATGCGCGAGATGTTGAGGAAGCGCAGGCGCTCGCGACCGGCCACCTTCTCGCGGTAGGCGGTCTGGTAGAGCTCCTGGATGAGCTCCATGTCGACCACCGAGTAGTTCGTGCCGCGGTGGTAGTCGAACAGCGACTGCTTCACGCCCGCCGGGGAGTTGTAGTAGATGTCGACCGCTTCGGGGTCGAAGATGCGGTTGGCGAACGGGCTGTCGTCGGCCGGGGTGTAGCCGTACTTGGCGAAGACCGCGCACACCTCGGTGTGGGGGAAGGTGCGGTGCAGGTAGGCGGCGGCCTCGGCCGCGCTCTGCCCCGCGCCGAGCACCAGCGCCCGGCGGATCGGCCTTCCGGAGCCGGCCAGCTCGGCGACGCGCGGCACCAGCTCGCTGTTGTGCCAGACGCGGTCGGACAGGATGGTGCCCGGGGGCAGGTGGGGCTCCAGGCCGGTGGCCACGGAGACGTTGCGGGCGCGGCGCACGATGGTGCCGCCGGGGTTGCCGGGGTCGGCGCTGATCACGTCGAACCAGCGGATCTCGCCGTCCTCCGCCATCACCGGCTCGACGGCGAGCACCTCGGAGGAGTACTCGACCAGGTGCGGCAGGCGGGCGGCGGCCCACTCGAAGTACTCGTGGAACTCCACGCGCAGCGGGAACAGCGTCTTCTGGTTCAGGAAGTCGACCAGCCTGTCCTTGTCGCGCAGGTAGCACAGGAAGCTGAACTCGCTCGCCGGGTTGCGCATGGTGACCAGGTCCTTCAGGAAGGACACCTGCATGGTCGCGTCGTCGATGAGCATCCCCCGGTGCCAGCCGAAGCGCGGCTGTCTCTCCAGGAACCCGGCGTGCAACCTCTCGGCTGCCGGGACGGCGGCGTTATGCTCCTCGACGGCAATGGCCAACGCCAGGTTCGACGGGCCGAAACCGACCCCCAGGACGTCGTAAATGGTGTCGGGCCCACTGTGCAGTGTGTCCACCGCGGCATCGCCTCCTCATGGCAAACTTTAGATAAGGTTAGCCTTACCTTGCAAGGCGCTGTCGAGGAGAGGATCGACCATGCGGGTCGTCATGTTCGGCTACCAGACCTGGGGCCACCGCACGCTGCGGGCTCTGCTCGACTCGGAACACGAGGTCAGGCTGGTCGTCACCCACCCGAAGAGCGAGCACGCGTACGAGAAGATCTGGGACGACTCCGTCGCCGAACTGGCCGCCGAGAACGACGTCCCCGTGTTGCTCCGGCAGCGGCCCGACGACCCCGAACTGCTGCTCGCGCTCCAGGAAGCGGCGCCCGACATCATCGTGGCCAACAACTGGCGCACCTGGCTGCCCCCAGAAGTGTTCGACCTCCCCCCGCACGGCACGCTGAACGTCCACGACTCGCTGCTGCCGAAGTACGCCGGGTTCTCCCCGCTGATCTGGGCCCTCATCAACGGCGAGCGGGAGGTCGGCGTCACCGCGCACCGCATGGACGCCGAGCTCGACGCGGGCGACATCGTGCTGCAGCGCTCGGTCCCGGTGGGCCCGGCCGACACCGCCACCGACCTGTTCCACCGCACGGTCGACCTGATCGGCCCCATCGTGCGCGACTCCCTCGACCTCATCGCCTCCGGCCGGGCCCGGTGGATCCCGCAGGACCGCAGCCAGGCCAGCTTCTTCCACAAGCGGTCCCTGGAGGACAGCCGCATCGACTGGACCTGGCCCGCCGAAGACCTGGAGCGCCTGGTGCGCGCCCTGTCCGACCCCTATCCCAACGCCTTCACCTACCACCGCGGCGAGCGCCTGCGCGTCGTGGCGGCCTCGGTCTCGAAGTCCTGCTACGGCGGCACCCCGGGCCGCGTCTTCATCCGCGAGGGCGACGGCGTCGTCATCGTCGCCGGCGCCCAGGCCCGCGACGGCCGCTGCCGAGGCCTGGTCATAGAACGCGTCCGCACCGAAGACGGCGCCGAACACAAGGCCCACGACTACTTCCAGACCATGGGCGGCTACCTCACCCCCCGCCCCTAGGCCTAAGTGCAACCACCCACCCCGAAATGGTGCCTTCGGCGCTGCTTTCCCGGGGCGGTCCTCGCCTCACCAACACCGCACCGCCGCGCCGTGCGGCTCCGCGAGCCGGCGGCCTGTCAACCGAGCGTCGCGGCGCATCTCGCGGAGCCGTAGCCCGCGTCGATGAGAGAGCGCGGGGTGCCGATCCGAGCCCTGAGGCGGTTCCCGGGTGAAGGGGACGGCGTCAGCCGGTTCTCTCCGCCAATGGCTCGATGGGCGCGGGCGGTGAGGTGACGTGGTGGCGGCACGTCGATTTGGTGGGCCAGGTCGAGGTAGGTCGTGGGCTCGTCCAGCAGTCGGCGCCCGCCGACGTACTGCGTCACGTCCCCTATGAGGTGAGAGTGATCGCCACCGTATGGGGAGCGGGTCGCCTCCTGCCGATGGACTGGATCCTCACGAAGACGCCCGGCCCGTTGTCGTATCGCGGCCCCGCCCGATCGTCTCACTGGTGATGGCCGGAGTTGGTCGGCGCTCGCGGATCCACTCGACGGCATATCGAGACGACAGGGGCAGGTCATGCACGCGACGCTCAACACGATCGACATCGTGGTCTCCGACATGGAGGCGTCCATCGCCTTCTACGCCCGCCTGGGGCTGGTCTTCAAGCTCGATGAGCACTCGCCCGAGCACGCGTCCTGCGACCTGCCGGGCGGGCTGCACGTCATGCTCGACACCGAGGCTTTCCGCACACCGTTCCTGCCCGGCTGGAGCGCGCCTACCGGCGGCCCCCGCACTCTGCTGTGCTTCGAGTTCGAGGCCCCGGCCGGGGTCGACGCCGCCTACACCGAGCTGGTCGAGGCCGGCCACCGGGGGCTGGCCGAGCCCTTCGACGCGATCTGGGGTATGCGGTACGCCACCGTGGCCGACCCCGACGGCAACGGCGTCGACCTGTACGCCGTGCTCCCGGCCGGCTGAGTCCCAGGGTTCATGGTTCAGGCGGCGCCGGGTAGAGCAGCGAGAGACAACGGAGGACAAGGGTGAAGTACGTGCTGATGTTCGTGGAGACCGAGCGGTTCGCCAAGGAGTTGGAGGCGATGGGCGAGGTGGAGCAGCGGGCGGCGTACGAGGCGGTGGGCCGCTGGTTCGCCGACAACGCCGACAAGATCACTCACCATACGCATCTGGCGCCGGTGCACACCGCGACCACCATGCGGCTGCGGGGCGACGCCGAGCCGGTCGTCACCGACGGCCCGTTCGTGGAGGGAAAGGAAGCGGTGAGCGGGTTCGCCGAGATCGAGGTGGCCGATCTGGACGAGGCGCTGAAGCTGGCCCGGTCGTGGCCCGCCTGTCCCGTCGTGGAGATCCGCCCGGCGTCATGACGTTCGAGCAGGCGCACAGTGACCAGGTGCTGGCCCGCGTCGTACGTGAGCACGCGGGCCGGCTCGCGGCGAGGTTGATCCCGCTGCTGGGCGACTTCTCGGCCGCCGAGGATCTGGTGCAGGACGCGGTCGAGGCGGCGCTGCGCCGCTGGCCGGTGGAGGGGATTCCGGACCGGCCGGACGCGTGGTTGTTCACCGTGGCCCGGCGCCGCGGCCTGGACGTGCTGCGGCGCGAGTCGAACTACCGCGCCAAGCTCACCCTGCTGCGCCCGGCGCCGGCGGCACCGGATGACCGCCTGCGGTTGATCTTCATCTGCTGTCATCCGGCTCTGGCCCCGGCGGCACGGATCGCACTGACGCTGCGGGTGGTGTGCGGGTTGTCCACCGCGCAGATCGCCGCGGCGTTCGTGGTGCCGGAGAGCACGGTGGCGCAGCGCATCACCCGGGCGAAGAAGAAGATCACCGAGGCCGGTATCCCGTACGGCGTTCCCGCTGGTGACGACCTTCCTGAGCGACTGCAGGCGGTGCTGGCGGTCATCTATCTGCTGTTCAACGAGGGCTACCTCTCCAGCACCGCCGGGCGGGCGCACGCGCGAGACCTGGTCGACGACGCCGAATGGCTGACCGCGCTGCTGGCCGGCCTCGCACCGGGTGAGCCCGAGGTGATCGGGTTGCTGGCGCTGATCCGGCTGCACCGGGCGCGCGGCCGGGCCCGATTCGACGCGAGCGACCGCCTGGTGCCACTGGACGAACAGGACCGCGAGCTGTTCGATCGGCCGGCCATCGACGCGGCCGCGGCGCTGTTGGTACGCACCGCCCGCGCGCACCGGCGGCCGGGGCCGTACCAGCTGCAGGCCGCGATCGCAGCCTGTCACGCCGAAGCGGAGTCGTTCCAGAGCACCGACTGGGCGCAGATCCTGGTGCTGTACGACATGCTGCTGCACGTGGCGCCCTCGCCGGTCGCCCGTCTGCACCGGGCCGTCGCCTTGAGCTACACCATGGGAGCCGAGGCGGCGCTGGCCGAGTTGGACGACCTCGGCGACCCCGGTGGCGTCCTGGCCCGCTACCCCCTCCTGCACGCCACCCGCGCTGATCTCCTGCGCCGCCTCGACCGCCCGGCCGAGGCCCGTTCCCACGACGAACAGGCGCTGCGACTGACCAGCAACCCCGCCCAGCAGGCACTGCTCCAGGAGCGCATCAGCTGGATCTGAACGACCTGGCCTCCCGGCCACTCGCATCGAGTGATCCCGCGTGCCGCGGGCGGGCTTGACCGGTGCGCCGGGTGACCGGGGTGTGCGCTCACCCCTCGCGGGGACTCGTCCGCCGTCAGCCGGTTCGTTCGGGGACCCGGTTGAGGGGGGTGGGGGCGTCGTGGTGGCGGCTGAGGGGGATGACCATGGGGGTGCCGCTCACGGGGTCGGTGGCCACCTGGCAGCGGAGGCCGAAGATGTGTTCCACCGACTGGGCGGTGATGACGGCGGAGGGGGGGCCTTCGGCGACGATGCCGCCGGACTTCATGGCGATGACGTGGTCGGCGTAGCGGCAGGCCTGGTTGAGGTCGTGCAGGACCATGACGATGGTGCGGTGCTCGCGGCGGTTGAGGTCGGTGATGAGGTCGAGCACGTCGATCTGGTGGGCCAGGTCGAGGTAGGTCGTGGGCTCGTCCAGCAGCAGCACGGGGGTGCCCTGGGCCACGGCCATGGCGATCCAGGCGCGCTGGCGCTGGCCGCCGGACAGCTCGTCGACGGCACGGTGGGCGAGGTCGGTCATGTCGGTGGCCGCCAGCGCGCCGAGCACGGCCTGCTCGTCGGCCTTCGACCACTGCCGCCACCAGGTCTGGTGCGGGGAGCGGCCGCGGTTGACCAGGTCGATGACGGTGAGACCCTCGGGCGCCACGGGCGCCTGCGGCAGGATGCCGAGGCGCTGGGCCAGCTCCCTGGTGGGGACCGACTGCAGGGCGCGGCCGTCGAGCCGCACCGCGCCCGCGCGCGGCGCCAGCAGCCGGGCCATGGCGCGCAGCAGCGTTGACTTGCCGCAGGCGTTGGCCCCGACGATGGCGGTGACGCGGCCGGGTGGGATGGCCACGTCCAGGCCGTCGATCACGACGCGGTCGTCGTACGCCAGGCGCAGGTCGTTCGCCCGCAGGTCGGGGTCGGTGGTCGACATGCCTTCAGCCTCCTGATCCCGCGCGGTTGGCGCGGATGAGCAGCCAGAGCAGGACGGGGGCGCCGAGCACCCCGGTGACGAGTCCGACCGGCACTTCCATGCCGGGGATCAGCTTTCGTGCCGCGAGGTCGGACACCAGGACCACCAGGGCGCCGGCCAGCGCGGAGGCGACCGGGGGCGGCGCGGCGGCGCGGGCCAGCCGCTGGGCGATCTGCGGCGCGGCCAGCGCCACGAACGCGACCGGCCCGGCCGCCGCCGTGGCGAACGCGACCAGGCCGACGGCCGTGAGCATGACGCCGAGGCGCACCGGCTGCACGCGGGTGCCGAGCCCCGCGGCGACGTCGTCGCCGAGCTGCAGCGTGCCCAGCAGGCGGCCGAGCATCAGCGCCACCGGCACCAGCACCAGCAGGGCGAAGGCCAGCGGGATCGTCTGGTCCCAGTCGCGGCCGTTGAGGTTGCCGACCAGCCAGCCGAGCGCGGCGTGCGCCTCGAAGCGGCCGGCCCTGGCCACCAGGTAGTCGGTGGCGCTGGTGCAGATCCACGACACCCCGATGCCGACCAGGATGATCCGGTAGCCGGTGGTGCCGCGCTTCCAGGCCAGCACGTAGACCGCCAGCGCCGTGGCGAGCGCGCCGGCCAGCCCCAGCGCCTGGACGCCGAGGCCGGCATCCCAGCCGAGCACGATGCCGGCGACCACCGCCGTGCCCGCGCCCTGGACCAGGCCGATCACGTCGGGGCTGGCCAGGGGGTTGCGGGTCATGGTCTGGAACAGGGCGCCGGACAGGGCGAACGCGGCGCCGGCCAGCAGCCCGGTGACCGCGCGCGGCAGCCGCAGCTCCTGGACGACCAGCAGCGTGCCGGGGTCGCCGATGCCCGCCAGCGCCTGGACGACGCCGGTGAACGGGATCGGGTAGTCGCCGATCGACACGCCCCAGCAGAAGACGAGGAAGGTGGCGACCGCCAGGCCGGCGCACACGGCCACGAGCCGTGGGCGCACGAACCCCGACACGGGCGGCACCGCCAGCCGGAACGCCCGCGCTGCGGGCGCCGAGGGGACGCCCCCGGCCGGAGACACCGCCGCCTCGCGCGGCCCGGAGGGAACTCTCGCGCTCATGCTCCCGCCTCCTGCGCGGCGACGGGGCCGCGATGCGGACCCGCCGTATGGAGGGGGTGGCGGTGCGGGGTGGCGTTCTCGGCCGTCTCGGGGCGGGGCGCGGGGGCGCCGTGGGCGCTCATGCTTCGGCCAGTTTGCGGCGGCGCACCATGGCGATGAAGAAGGGGCCGCCGATGAAGGCGATGAGGACGCCGGCCTGGACCTCGCTGGGGCGGGCGATGACGCGGCCGAGGATGTCGGCGGTGAGCAGCAGGCAGGGGGCGAGCACGGCCGACAGCGGGAGCAGCCAGCGGTGGTCGGGGCCGAGGCCGGCCTGCTGGGTGAGGACGCGGGCCACGTGCGGGACCACCAGGCCGATGAAGACGACCGGGCCGATGACCGAGACCGCCGCGCCGGTGAGCAGCATCACGGCGAGCACGCCCTGCAGGCGCACCAGCCCGAGCCTCCGTCCGAGGGAGGCGGCGACGTCGTCGCCGAGGGCCATGCTGTTGAGCGCGGGCGCGGAGAACAGCGCCAGCACCGCGCCCGCCAGGACGAACGGCAGGATCTGGCGGACGGAGTCGCCGGTCTGGTCGGCGAGCGAGCCGGCCGCCCAGAACCGGTAGCGGTTGAGCGCGTCGGCGTCGGTGAGCACGACGGCGCTGGTCAGCGAGGACAGCAGCGCGGTGATCGCGACCCCGGCCAGGGCCAGTTTGACCGGCGTCAGACCGGAGCGCCCCAGCCGCGCCAGCGTGTAGACCGCGACGCTGGCGAGCAGCGCGCCGGCGAAGGAGAACCAGATGTACTCCAGCAGCGAGCCGAAGCCGAACAGCGCCGCCGACAGGACGATGGCGAAGGACGCGCCGGCGCTCACCCCCAGGATGCCGGGATCGGCGAGCGGGTTGCGGGTCAGCGCCTGCATCACCGCTCCGGACAGGCCCAGGGCCATGCCCGCGGCGATCCCGAGCAGGGTGCGCGGCACGCGGACCGACCAGATGACGTTGCCGACCGTCGGGTCGCCGGCCTGGCCGAAGAGCGCCTGCACGACCTGGCCGAGCGGGATGCTCCGGGCGCCGAGCCCGATCGACAGCAGGCACAGCGCGACAAGCAGGGCACCGAGCAGCGCCACGAGGACGGCCGGGCGAAAACCCGTGCTCCGACTCACCGAGCCCTCACCACTTTGCGACTTCCTTAGGTTAGGCAGACCTTAACTGTAGCCCTGTCCGCGGTGAGGGGGTGGCGGCAGGGGGACTTTTTACTTAGGTAATGCTTACCTTAGTATGGCGGGCGGTCGCGGCTCAGACGAGCCGGTTCGGTCGAGTTCGGGAGGCGCGGTCTTCTTGTCCGCTAGCGAAGAGGCGATGGCCTACTGGCGTCGGAGGCTGGCACCGCTTCCGCAGGAGACGGCGCTCCCCGTCGACTTCCCGTACCCCTTGCTCCCCGCGGAGGACCGGCAGACGCGCACCCGTCCGCTGGCCGTGACCGCGCAGGGCGCCGCCCCGCTCGCCGCCTACGTGGCGCTGCTGCACCGGTACGGCGGCTCCGGCGAGGTCACCGTCGGGCACGAAGGGCTGCCGCTGCGCGTCGAGGTCGACGCGAGCACCACGTTCGGCGAGCTGACCCGCCGCGTGGCCGCCGCCCGCGAGGACGCCGAGGCGCACCGCGTCCCGCTCGACGTCCTGACGGCCGAGCTGAGCCCCGACCCGATGCGCGGCGGCGGCCTGCTCTTCAACACCTCCTTCACCGAAGACGCCGGCGACGCGCCGCAACCGGCGGCCCAGGGGGTGGACCTCGCGCTGGCGGCCGGGGACGGCCGCGTGCGCGCCGTCTACCGCGCCGACCTGTTCGAGGCCGCCACCGTCGACCGGATGCTCGACCACTACGCCAGGCTGCTGGCCGCCGGGCCGGCCCGGCCCGGCACCCCGGTCGGCGACCTGGACCTGCTGGGTGAGGAGGAGCGGCGCCGCATCCTGCTGGAGTGGAACGACACCGGCCACTCCGTGCCGCCGCTCACCTGGCCGGAGATGTTCGCCGAGCAGGTGAGCGCCCGCCCGGACGCCGTCGCGCTCGTCTTCGAGGACGTCAGGCTCACCTACGCCGAGCTGGACGAACGCGCCAACCGGCTCGCTCACGCGCTCACCGCACGCGGCGCCGGCCCCGAGCGGGTGGTCGCCCTCGCGCTGCCCCGCTCGGCCGAGCTGATCGTCGCCGAGGTGGCCGTGCTGAAGGCCGGCGCCGCCTACCTGCCGTTGGACACCGACTACCCGGCCGACCGCGTCGCCTACATGCTGGCCGACGCCGGGCCCGTCTGCCTGGTCACCACCGCCGAGACGCTGGGGGACCTCCCCCCGCGCGAGGGCGTGGAGACGGTGGTGCTGGACGCGCCCGAGACCGTGCGCGAGCTGGCGGGCCGCCCCGCCCACGACCCGGGAGAGGCCGACCGCGGGCCGCTGTCGGTGCTCAACGCGGCCTACGTCATCTACACCTCCGGCTCGACCGGCCGCCCGAAGGGCGTCGTGCTCTCGCACGCGGGTGTGGCCAAGCTCGTCGCCACCCAGACCGAACGCTTCGGCATCGGCCCGCACAGCCGTGTCCTGCAGTTCGCCTCGCCCGGGTTCGACGTGGCGTTCTGGGACCTGTGCCTCGGCCTACTCTCCGGCGGGCGCCTCGTCGTGGTGCCGTCCGAGCGGCGCGTGCCCGGCGCCCCGCTGGCCGACTACGCCGACGCCAACGGCATCACGTTCATGATCCTGCCCCCGGCGCTGCTCGCCGCGATGCCGGACGACGTCCTGCTGCCGCCCGCCGCCACGCTGCTCGCCGGCACCGAGCGCGTCTCGCCCGAGCTGGTGAGCCGCTACGCGCGCGGGCGGATGATGTTCAACGCCTACGGTCCCACCGAGGCGACCACCAACTCCACCCTCGGCCTGTGTGACCCCGACATCCCGCCCGGCTCCATCGTGCCCATCGGCGGCCCCGACCCGGGCACCCGCGCCTACGTGCTGGACGCGCGCCTCAGGCCCGTCCCCGCGGGCGTCGCGGGCGAGCTGTACCTGGGCGGGGCGGGCCTGGCCCGGGGCTACCTCGGACGGCCGGGGCTGACCGCCGAGCGGTTCGTCGCCGACCCGTTCGGCGCGCCGGGCGAGCGCCTGTACCGCACCGGCGACCTGGTGCGCTGGAAGGCCGACGGCCGTCTGGAGTTCCTCGGCCGCGCCGACACGCAGGTGAAGATCCGCGGCTTCCGCGTCGAGCCGGGAGAGGTCGAGTCGGTGCTGCGCTCGCACCCGGCCGTCGACCAGGTGGCGGTCGTCGCCCGCGAGGACCGGCCCGGCGACCGGCGGCTTGCGGCCTACGTCGTCCCCTCGCTGTCGGCCGAGGCCGGCCAGGACGCCGGCGTGCGGGTGGCGGAGTGGAAGGACCTGCACGAGCTGCTCTACGCCGCCGCCGGTGACGAGGGGCGGGGGTTCCGGGAGAACTTCGCCGGCTGGAACAGCATGTACGACGGCCTGCCGATCCCCGTCGAGGAGATGCGCGAGTGGCGGGACGCCACGGTCGCGCGCATCGGCGAGCTGCGGCCGCGCCGGGTGCTGGAGATCGGCGCCGGCAGCGGCCTCCTGCTGTCGCGCCTGGCCCCGGCCTGCGACGCGTACTGGGCCACCGACGTCTCTGAGGAGGCCGTGCGCGCCCTGCGCGCGCAGGTGGGCGCGGTGCCCGAGCTGGCCGGGCGGGTCGAGCTGCGGGCCCAGCCGGCTCACGACGGCACCGGGCTGCCCCAGGGCTTCTTCGACACCGTCGTCGTCAACTCCGTCGTCCAGTACTTCCCGAGCGCCGAGTACCTGGCGGACGTGCTGCGCCTGGCGGGCGGCCTGCTGGCCCCCGGCGGGTCCGTCTTCGTCGGCGACGTGCGCAACCTGCGTCTGCTGCGCTGCCTGCGCGCCGCCGTCGAGACCCGGCGCGCCGACGGCGCCGACGACAAGCAGGCGCTGCTTGCCGCCGTAGACCGGTCGGTGGCGTGGGAGGGCGAGCTGCTGCTCGACCCCGACTTCTTCGCGTCCCTGGACGGCTTCGAGGCCGACGTCCGCGTCAAGCGCGGCGGCCACCACAACGAGCTGACCCGCTACCGCTACGACGTCGTGCTGCGCGAGCGCGCCGCCGCCCCGGCGCCGGCCCAGGCGGAGCGGGAGGTCCGATGGACGAGCCTCACCGGGCCGGACGGGCTCGGCGCGCTGGCCGCGCTGCTCGCGGAGCGGCCCGCGCGGCTGCGCGTCACCGGCATCCCGAACGCCCGGCTCGCCGGGGACCTCGCCGCGCTGGACGCCGTCCAGGACGGCAGCCGCTCGACCGGCCCGGCGGGGGACGCCGACCCCGAGGCGCTGCACGCGCTCGGCGACCGGCACGGCTACCGCGTCGCCGTCACCTGGGACGGCCAGGCCGACGACGGCGCCTTGGACGCCGTCTTCACCACCGAGGACGAGCCCGCCGGCCTGTACCGCACCGCCGGGGCCTTCCCGCACGCCAACCGCCCCGCGCCGTTCCGGGACGTCGCCGCGCTGATGAAGGCGCTGCGCTCGCACGCCTCCGAGTGGCTGCCCGAGTACATGGTGCCCGCGGCCTTCGTCCCGCTCGACCGGCTGCCGGTCACCCCGAGCGGCAAGCTCGACGCCGCCGCGCTCCCGGCCCCCGACTACGGGGCCCTCAGCTCCGGCCGCGCCGCCCGCGACCCCCGCGAGAAGCTGCTGTGCGCGCTGTACGCCGAGACGCTGGGCCTGGAGTCGGTCACGATCGACGACGACTTCTTCGCGCTGGGCGGGGACAGCATCGTCGCCATCCGGTTCCTCGTCCGCGCCCGCAAGGCGGGCCTTCGGCTCACCTCCCGCGACGTGTTCCGCCACCGCACCGTCGCCGAGCTGGCCCCCGTGGCCGTGGACGGCCCGGAGGGCGCGCCCGGGACGGCCGCCGAGCGCGAGGACGGCCCGCCGCTGGTCCGGCTCGACGACGCCGAGCTGGCGGAGGCGCTGCGCGAGCACCCGGTGGCCGTCCAGGACGTGCTGCCGCTCAGCCCGCTGCAGGCAGGCTTCTTCTTCCACTCGCTGCTCGACGGCGCGGACGGCGACGTCTACGTCGTCCAGCAGGCGATCGACCTGGCCGGCCCGGTCGACGGCGAGGCCCTGCGCCGCGCCGCCCAGCGCCTGCTCGACCGGCACGCCCCGCTGCGCGCCTGCTTCCGCCGCCTCCCGGACGGGCGGGCCGTGCAGATCGTCGCCGAAGGGCTGGAGCTGCCGTGGCGCGAGGTCGACCTGTCGGCGGCCGGTGACGACGAGCGGCCCTCGCTGGCCGCCGCGGTGGCCGGCGAGGAGCGCGCCCGCCGCTTCGACCTGGCCCGCCCGCCGCTGGTGCGCTGCGCGCTCGTCCGGCTCGACCCCGGCCGCGCCCGCCTGCTGCTCACCTTCCACCACATCGTGGCGGACGGCTGGTCGCTGCCGGTGCTGCACCGCGAGCTGATGGCCTCCTACGGGGACGCCGCCCCGACGCTGCCCGAGGTCGCCCCCTACCGCGGCTTCCTGCGCCGCCTGGCCGAGGCCGACCAGGACGCCGCGCGCGAAGCGTGGCGCGCCGCGCTCGCCGGCCTGGACGAGCCGACGCGCCTGGTCGACGCCCCGGCCCATCCGGAGCGGCCCGCCGGCGCGCCGGTGCGGCCCGCGCAGGTGCGGGTGGAGCTGCCCGAGCGGGTCACCGCGCAGCTCGCGGTGCGCGCCAGGGAGCTGGGCGTGACGCTGGGCACGGTCGTCCAGGGGGCGTGGGGCCTGCTGCTGGGGCGGCTGACCGGGCGCCAGGACGTGGTGTTCGGCACGACCGTCTCCGGCCGGGACGCCGAGGTCGAGGGCATCGAGTCCATGGTCGGCCTGTTCATCAACACCCTGCCGTCCCGCCTCCGGTGGGAGCCCGCCGACACGCTGGCCGCCCTGCTGGGCCGGCTCCAGGACGAGCAGGCCCGGCTGCTGGACCACCAGCACCTCGGCCTGGCAGAGGTGCAGCGCGTCGCCGGGCACGCGGGCGGCGGCGAGCTGTTCGACACGCTGCTGGTCTTCGAGAACTACCCGGCCGACGCCGGCCTGGCCGACCCCTCGGGCACGGTACGGATCACCGGCCACGAGTTCCACGACACCGTCCACTACCCGCTCGCCCTCATCGTGAAGCCGGGCCGCCGCCTGGACCTGCGCCTGAAGCACCACACCCACCGCCTGGACGGCGAGGCCGCGCGGCTGATCGGCGACCGGCTCGCCCGGATCCTCCAGGCCGTCGCCGACGACCCCCGGCGGCGCGTCGCCGACGTCGGCCTGCTGTCGGACGCCGAGCTGGCCACGGCCCACCCGGCCGGGGAGAGCCGGGAGGTCCCGGAGACCACCCTGGCCGCCGCGTTCGAGGCCCAGGCGGCCCGCACGCCGTCGGCCACGGCGGTCGTCTACGAGGGGGAGACCCTCACCTACCGGGAGCTGGACGCCCGGGCGCAGGCCCTGGCCGGCCTCCTGCGCGCCCGCGGCGCGGGCCGCGGCGGCATCGTCGCGGTGGCCGTCCCGCGCTCGGCCGAGCTGATGGTCGCCCTGATGGGCGTGCTGAAGTCGGGCGCGGCCTACCTGCCGGTGGACGTCGACTACCCGGCCGACCGCATCGCCTACATGCTCGCCGACTCCGGCGCGAAGACGGTCGTGACGACCGCCGCCACGGCCCCGCGCCTCCCCGCGCTCGACGGCCTGACCCCGCTCGTCCTGGACGCCCCCGCCGCGGACGCCTCGGCCGGCGACGCCTTCGCCGGGGACGTCTCGTCCGGGGACGTCTCGGCCGGCGGCCCCTGGGCTGGGGACGTCTCGTCCGGGGACGCCTCGGCCGTTGGCACCCGGGCCGGAGCGTCGCCGGGAGCGGGCGGTTCCGCCGGCCCCGACGACCCGGCCTACCTGATCTACACCTCGGGCTCGACCGGGCGTCCCAAGGGCGTGGTCGTCACCCACCGCGCCATCGTCAACCGGCTGGCCTGGATGCAGGGCGAGTACGGGCTGCGCGCCGACGACCGGGTGCTGCAGAAGACGCCGTCCAGCTTCGACGTGAGCGTCTGGGAGTTCTTCTGGGCGCCGCTGGAGGGCGCCGCCGTGGTGCTCGCCCGGCCCGACGGCCACCGCGACCCGGCGTACCTGGCGGAGCTGATCCGCGAGCGGGGCGTCACCACGATGCACTTCGTCCCGTCGATGCTGGAGGCGTTCCTCGGCGCGCCCGAGGTGACCGGCGACCCGTCGTGGGCCGCGAGCCTGCGCCGGGTGTTCAGCAGCGGCGAGGCCCTGCCCGGCCCCGCCGCCGCGCGCTGGGGCGAGCTCACCGGCGTGCCGCTGCACAACCTGTACGGCCCGACCGAGGCCGCCGTGGACGTCACCCACCACGCCTGCGACGGCTCCGAGGGCGTCACCGTGCCCATCGGGCGCCCGGTGTGGAACACCGGCCTGCGGGTGCTGGACGCCTGCCTGCGCCCGGTGCCCGCGGGCGTGCCCGGCGAGCTGTACCTGGCGGGCGTCCAGCTCGCCCGGGGCTACCACGCCCGGCCCGGCCTGACCGCCGAGCGGTTCGTCGCCGATCCGTACGGCCCGGCGGGCACCCGCATGTACCGCACCGGCGACCTGGTGCGCCGCCGCGCCGACGGTTCGGTCGAGTACCTGGGCCGCACCGACCGTCAGGTGAAGCTGCGCGGCAACCGCATCGAGCCGGGCGAGATCGAGGCGGCCCTGGCCGCGCTGCCCGCTGTCGCCCAGGCGGCGGTGGCGGTGCACGGCTCCACGCTCGTCGCGTACGTCGTCCCCGCCGGCACGCCGGCCGGCGCGGGCGCCCCGGTCGAGGCCCGCGTTCCGGTGGACGCGGGCGCGCTCAGGGCGGCGCTGGCCGGGACGCTGCCCGCGCCCATGGTGCCGGACGTCTACCTGGCGCTCGACGCGCTGCCGCTGACGCCCAGCGGCAAGCTCGACCGCAACGCCCTGCCCGCCCCCGAGGCGGTGCGCGCTGAGGCGCGCGCCCCCCGGAGCGAGCGCGAGCGGCTCCTCACCGAGATCTTCGCGGGCGTGCTCAAGATCGGCGAGGTCGGCGTCGACGACGACTTCTTCATGCTCGGCGGCGACAGCATCACCTCGATCGGCGTCTCCAGCCGCGCCCGCCGGGCCGGCCTGCCGGTCAGCCCCCGCGACGTCTTCGAGCACCGCACCCCCGCCGGCCTGGCGGCGGCCTTCCCGGCCGCCGAGGCCGTGGACGGGCCGGCGGTCCCCTCCGACGCCGGAATCGCGCCGGCCCCGCCCGTGGCCGGCGGCGCGCCGCGGGGCGAGGCCCCGGCGGGCGCCGGGGTGGCGGCGCTCGACCTGACCGAGGACGAGATCGCCCGCGTACACCGGCTCGGCGGCTCCGTGGAGGACATCTGGCCGCTGGCGCCGCTGCAGGAGGGCCTGTTCTTCCACTCCACCTACGACCGGGCCGGTCTGGACGTCTACACCGTCCACGAGTCCTTCGACCTCGCCCGGCGCGTCGACGCCGACCGGCTGCGCGCCGCCGTCAGGGCGCTGGTCGCCCGCAACCCCAGCCTGCGCGCCGGGTTCACCAGCGACGGCCTGCGCCGGCCGGTGCAGTTCATCGTCCGCGACCCGGAGATCCCGCTGGAGGAGGCCGACCTGTCGGCGCTCCCCGCCGCCGAGCAGGACGAACGGCTGCGCGAGCTGATGGACGCCGAGCGCGTCCGCCAGTTCGACCTGGCCCGCCCCCTGCTGTTCCGCATGCTCCTGATCCGCCTGGGCGACCGGGGTGACCGGCTGGTCGTCGGCCGCCACCTGCTGCTGTGGGACGGCTGGTCGGCCTGGCTGTTCCTCGGCCAGCTCTTCGCGCTGTACGAGTCGAACGGCGACGACCGCGCCCTGCCGGCGCCCGGCTCCTACCGCGACTACCTCACCTGGCTGGAGGCGCAGGACACCGCCGTCGCCACCGGCGCCTGGCGCGACGCGCTGCGCGGCCTGCAGGAGCCCACCCTGCTCGCCGCCGCCGACGAGGGCCTGGAGCCGGTCATCCCCGAGAGCGTCGAGGCCGTCCTGCCCGCGGGCGTGGGGGCGCGGCTGCGCGACGTCGCGCGCGGCCACGGGCTGACCCTCAACACGGTGCTCACCGCCGCCTGGGGCCTGGTGCTGGCGAGCGTGACCGGCCGCACCGACGTCGTGTTCGGCACGACCGTGGCCGGGCGGCCGACCGAGGTGCCCGACGTCGAGAACGTCATCGGCATGTTCCTGAACACCGTCCCCGCCCGCATCGCCTTCGACCCGTCCGAGCCGGTGCTGAGCCTGCTGCGCCGGGTGCAGGCCGAGCGCCTGGCCCTGATGCCGCACGAGTACCTGGGCCTCGGCGTGCTGCAGGCCGAGACCGGCCACCGCCGGCTGTTCGACACCCTGTTCGTGCTGCGCGACGCCGACACGAACGCGCGCCTGGCGGAGCTGGCCGGCACGCACGGCGCCACCGCCGTGGCCAACGTCGACGCCACGCACTACCCGGTCAACGTGATCGTCACGCCGGGGGAGCGGATCAGGGTCACCGTCGCCCACCGCCCGGACATCGTCGACCGGCCGAAGGCGCGGGCCATGCTCGACCGCTTCACCCTGCTGCTGGAGCGGCTGACCCGCGACCCGCACGCCCCCGTGGGCGGCGTCGACCCGGTGCTGCCCGCCGAGCGGGCCGCGCTGGAGCGGGAGTGGGCCGCGAGCCGCGTGCCCGATCCCGAGGACACCATCGCCGCCCTGCTCGCCGCCCAGGCGGCGCGCACCCCGGAGGCCACCGCGCTCGTCTTCGGCGACCAGACGGTGACCTACGCCGAGCTGGACGCCCGCGTCAACCGCATGGCGCGGCTGCTGGCGGCCATGGGCGCCGCGCCGGAGAGCGTGGTCGCGCTCGGGCTGCCGCGCTCGATCGACATGGTGGTCGCGCTGTTCGCCGTGCTGCGCACCGGCGCCGCCTACCTGCCGCTGGAGCTGGACCACCCCGGCGACCGGCTCGCCGCCATGCTCGACGACGCCCGGCCCGCGCTGCTGCTGTCCACCGCGGCCGTCTCCGCGCGCCTGGCGGGCGCCGTCCCGGACGTCCCGCGTGTCCTGCTCGACACCGCTGAGGCGGCCCGGGAGCTGGCCGGGTTCTCCGGCGCCCCGGTCACCGAGGCCGAACGGCCGCCGTTCAGCCTGGAGCACCCGGCGTACGTGATCTACACCTCAGGGTCCACCGGCCGCCCCAAGGGCGTCGTCACGCCGTACCGCGGCCTGACCAACATGCAGCTCAACCACCAGAGGGAGATCTTCGACCCGGCCGTCGCGTCGGCGGGCGGGCGGCGGCTGCGCATCGCGCACACCGTCTCCTTCGCCTTCGACATGTCGTGGGAGGAGCTGCTCTGGCTGGTCGAGGGGCACGAGGTGCACATCTGCGACGAGGAGCTGCGCCGCGACGCCGAGGCCCTGGTCGCCTACTGCGACGCGCACCGCGTCGACGTCGTCAACGTCACCCCGACCTACGCCCACCTGCTGATGGAGGAGGGGCTGCTGGAGGGCCACCGGCCGCCGCTCGTGCTGCTCGGCGGCGAGGCGGTGCCCGACGCTGTCTGGGCGCGGCTGCGCGACACCGACGGCACCTACGGCTACAACCTGTACGGGCCCACCGAGTACACGATCAACGCCCTGGGCGGCGGCACGCACGACAGCGGCACGCCGACCGTCGGGCGTCCCATCCGCGCGACCAGGGCCCTGATCCTGGACACCTGGCTGCGGCCGGTGCCCGAGGGCGTGGCCGGCGAGCTGTACCTCGCCGGGATCGGCCTGGCCCGCGGCTACCTGCGCCGGCCCGGCCTGACCGCCGAACGCTTCGTCGCCGACCCGTACGGCGAGCCGGGCGAGCGCATGTACCGCACCGGCGACCTCGTGCGCCGCCGCCCCGACGGCAACCTGGACTTCCTCGGCCGCACCGACCACCAGGTCAAGATCCGCGGCTACCGGGTCGAGCCGGGCGAGGTCGAGACCGCGCTCGTGCGGCACCCGAGGGTGCGCCAGGCCGCCGTCATCGCCCGCGACGACCCGTCGGCGCCGGGCACCCAGCGCCTCATCGGGTACGTGGTCCCGGCCGAGCTGACCGGCGACGAGCGGGAGGACGCCGAGCGCGAGAGCGTCGGGGAGTGGGAGCAGATCTACTCCGACGAGTACGAGCGCATCGGCACCGCCGTCTTCACCGAGGACTTCGCGGGCTGGGACAGCAGCTACGACGGGCGGCCCATCCCCGTCGAGCACATGCGCGAGTGGCGCGAGCAGACCGTCGCCCGCGTCCGCGAGCTGCGCCCGCGCCGCATCCTGGAGATCGGCGTCGGCTCGGGCCTGCTGCTGTCGCGCCTGGCGCCGGACGCCGAGGCGTACTGGGGCACCGACCTGGCCGCGCCGGTCATCCGCAAGCTGCGCGAGGACCTGCGCCGCGACCCCGAACTGGCCGCCAAGGTCGAGCTGCGCTGCCAGCCTGCCCACGTCACCGACGGGCTGCCCGAGGGCTACTTCGACACGGTCGTGATCAACTCCGTCGTCCAGTACTTCCCCAGCGCCGACCACCTGGGCGAGGTCGTGCACGGCGCCATGCGGCTGCTCGCGCCCGGCGGCGCCCTGTTCGTCGGCGACGTGCGCGACCTGCGGACGGCCCGCGCCTTCCAGACCGGCATCCAGCTCACCCGAGCCGGCGAGGACGCCGACCCCGAGCGGGTGCGCCGCGCCGTCGACCGCGGCCTCGCGCTGGAGAAGGAGCTGCTCGTCGACCCCGACTACTTCACCACGCTCGGCTACGGCGTCGACCTGCGCACCAAGCGCGGCCACCACCACAACGAGCTGTCGCGCTACCGCTACGACGCCGTCCTCTACAAGGGCGAGCCCGACCTGCGGCTCGGCGACGAGCCGGTCGTGGAGTGGGACGGCGACCCCGCCGCCCTCGCCCACCACCTGCGCGAGGACCGCCCGGAACGGCTGAGGCTGACCGCCGTCCCCGACGCCCGCGCCGCGAGCGAGCGCCGCACCACCGCGCCCACCAGGCCCGGCGCCGCCGTCACGAGCCCGCCGGCGGACGGGGCCCCCGGCGCCGAGGACGCCGCGACGGTGAGCGTGCCCTACGGCGCCCTGGAGGGCGGAGTGGAGCCCGAGGCCCTGCACGAGCTGGGGGCCCGCGAGGGATACCGGGTGCTCACCACCTGGTCGCCGGAGACCGGCGCGTTCGAGGCCGTCTTCGTCCGGGGCGACTTCCGGGTCACCTCGGGCCTCTACCGGCCCGGCGGCGGCACGCCGCCGTACGCCAACGACCCGGCGGCGGCGCGCGGCGCGAGCGGGCTGGCGCAGCGGCTGCGCGAGGACCTGCGGCGGCACCTGCCCGACTACATGGTCCCGGCCGCCTTCGTCGTGCTCGACCGGCTGCCGATGAACGACAACGGCAAGCTCGACGCGCGGGCGCTGCCCGACGCCGACCCGGCCGCCCGCACCGGCGGCGGGCGCGGGCCGCGCACCGCCCAGGAAGAGGTGCTCTGCCGGCTGTTCGCCGAGGTGCTCGGCCTGCCGGAGGTCGGCGCCGAGGACGGCTTCTTCGACCTCGGCGGCCACTCCCTGCTCGCCACCCGGCTCGTCAGCCGGGCCCGCGCCGAGCTCGGCGCCGAGCTGGCCATCCGCGACCTGTTCGAGGCCCCGACGCCCGCCCTGCTCGCCGGCCGCGCCACGGCCGGCCGCCCCGCCCGCCCGGCGATCGCGCCCGAGGCGGACCGGCCCGAGCGTGTCCCGGCGTCGGCGGCGCAACGGCGCCTGTGGCTGGCCGAGCGGCTCAGCGGCGGCGACGCCTACCACTTCCCCCTGGTCTTCCGCCTGCGCGGCGACCTGGACACCGGCGCGCTGCGCCAGGCGCTGCGCGACGTGGCCGGCCGCCACGAGGCGCTGCGCACCGTCCTGGCCGAGCACGAGGGCGAGCCTTACCAGCGGATCATCCCGGCGGAGGAGGCCGAGCCGCGGTTCACCGTGGCGGACGTCCGCGAAGACGAGCTGGACGCCCGGGTGCGCGCCGCCGTCGCCCGCCCGTTCGACCTGGGCGCGGAGCCGCCGCTGCGGGCCGACGTGCTCCGGGTGGCGCCCGGCGACCACGTCGTGGCCGTCCTGCTGCACCACGTGGCCACCGACGAGTGGTCCGACCGCCCCTTCCTCGCCGACCTGGGCGCGGCCTACCGCGCCAGGCGCGAGGGCCGTGCCCCGGAGTGGACGCCGCTGCCCGTCCAGTACGCCGACTACACCCTGTGGCAGCACCGCCTGCTCGGCGCGCCCGTGGCCGCCGGGCCCGGCGCGCCCGCCGTCTCGGGGGAGGGGGCGCGGCAGCTCGCCTACTGGGCCGAGGCCCTGGAGGGGCTGCCCGAGGAGATCGCGCTGCCGCTGGACCGGCCGCGCCCGGCCCGGCCGTCGGGACGGGGCGGCACCGTGCGCACCGAGCTGCCCGCCCAGACCGTACGCGCGCTGCGCGCCCTGTGCGCCCAGACCGGCACCAGCATGTTCATGCTGTTCCAGGCGGCGGTCGCCACCCTGCTGCACCGCATGGGCGGCGGCACCGACATCCCGCTCGGCGCGCCGATCGCCGGGCGCACCGACAGCGCGCTGGACGACCTGGTCGGCTTCTTCGTCAACACCCTGGTGCTGCGCGCCGACCTGTCGGGCGACCCCACCTTCACCGAGCTGCTGGCCCGCGTGCGCGACGCCGACCTGGCCGCCTTCGAACACCAGGACCTGCCCTTCGAGCAGGTCGTCGAGGCGCTCAACCCGCCGCGCGTCCCGGGCCGCAACCCGCTGTTCCAGGTGATGCTGGGCTACCACCACCGGCCCGACGGCGACCCCGACGTGCTGGACCTGCCCACCGAGTGGTGGCCGGCCCGCATCGAGACCGCCAAGTTCGACCTGGACTTCACCTTCGTCGACCACACGGGCGAGGACCGCGTCGTCCTGCTGCTGGAGTACGCAGCCGACCTCGCCGACGAGGGGACGGCGCGGGCGCTCGCCGAACGCACCGTCGACCTGCTGGCCCGGCTGGCGGACGACTCCGGCCGGCCCGTCGGCCACATCTCCGTGCTCACCGAGGCAGAGCGCCGGGCCGCCGAGCTGACCTGGAACGCGACCGCCCGGCCGGTGGAGCGCCGGACCGTCCCCGAGCTGTTCGCCGAGACCGCCCGCACCGCCCCGCACCGGACCGCGCTGGTCACCGGCGAGCGCCGCCTGACCTTCGGCGAGCTGTCGCGGGAGGCCGGCCGGATCGCCCGCCTGCTGCGCGGACGCGGCGTCGGCGCCGAGAGCGTGGTCGGGCTGGCCCTTCCCCGGGCCGAGATGGTGCCGGCGATCCTCGGCGTGCTCGCCGCGGGCGCCGCCTACCTGCCGCTGGACCCGGCCTACCCGGCCGAGCGGCTCGACTACATGCTCCGGGACGCGTCCCCCGTCTGCGTCCTGTCCACCGCGGCCATCGCACCCACCCTGCCCCCCGCCGCCGTCGAGACGCTGCTGCTCGACGCCGCCGAGCCCCTCGCCGGCTCGGTGAACGGCGCCGCCCGTCACCCGTCCGGCGCGCCGGCCGGTCCGGTGAACGGCCACCCGCTCCCCGACGACGGCCGCGCCGCCGCGGGGCCCTGGGCAGAGGTGTGGCCCGAGGCGGACGCGGCCGCGTACGTCATCTACACCTCCGGCTCCACCGGCCGGCCCAAGGGGGTGGTCGGCACCCACCGGGGGCTGAGCAACCTGTTCGCCGGGCAGCTCGCGGACGTCATCGAGCCCGCCCGCCGGGCCGCCGGACGCGACACGCTGCGGGCCGCGCACGCGGCGTCCTTCAGCTTCGACGGGTCGTGGGAGCCGCTGCTCTGGCTGCTGGCCGGGCACGAGCTGCACGTCCTGGACGAGACCACCATGACCGACCCGGCCGCGTTCGCGGCCCACCTCGCCGAGGCGGCCCTCGACTACGTCGACCTGACCCCCACCCACCTGCTGGAGCTGCTGCACCACGGGGTGCTCGCCCCCGGCGGCCACCTTCCCGGCGTGGTCGTCGTGGGCGGCGAGGCGACCTCCGCCGACCTGTGGCGGCGCCTGGGCGCGCTCCCCGGCACCGTCGTCCACGACCTGTACGGGCCGACCGAGTGCGCCGTGGACGCCTACGGCCGGCACAGCGACGGGCCCGACGGGCCGTGGGCCGCGCCGGTCGCCAACATCCGGGCCCACGTGCTGGACGCCGCGCTGCGCCCGGTGCCCGCCGGGGTGCCCGGCGAGCTGTACCTGGCGGGCGAGGGCCTGGCCCGCGGCTACCTCGGCCGCCCCGGGCTCACCGCCGAGCGGTTCACCGCCGACCCGTTCGGGGCGCCCGGCGGCCGCATGTACCGCACCGGCGACCTGGCGCGCCGCCGCGCCGACGGCACGCTGGAGTTCCTCGGCCGCGCCGACGACCAGGTCAAGCTGCGCGGCTTCCGCATCGAGCTCGGCGAGATCGAGGCCGTGCTGGGCGCGCACCCCGGCGTCGCGCAGGCCGCCGTGGCCGTCCGCGAGGACACCCCCGGCGTGCCGCGGCTCGTCGCGTACACGGTCCCGGTGCCCGGCGTGCGCGCCGACCCCGCCGAGCTGCGCGCGCACGTCGCCGCCGTGCTGCCCGAGCACATGGTGCCGGCGGCCTTCGCCGAGCTGCCCGCGCTGCCGAGGTCGGGCAGCGGCAAGCTCGACCGCCGCGCCCTGCCCGCCCCGGACCCGGCGGCGGTGACGACGGCCGGGCGGCGCCCGCGCGACGCCCGCGAGGAGATCCTCCGCGAGCTGTTCGCCTCGGTGCTCGGCATCCCCCGGGTGGGCGTGGACGACGACTTCTTCGCGCTCGGCGGCCACTCGCTGCTGGCGATGCGGCTGGTCAGCCGGGTGCGCGCGGCGCTGGGCGCCGAGGTCACCCTTCGCTCGGTCTTCGAGGCCCCCACCGTCGCCCGGCTCGCCGAGCGGCTGGCGCGCGCGGACGCCCCCGAGGGAAGCGCGCCCCGTCCCGAGCCGGTCGCCGTCGCCGTCCGGCCCGGACGGCTCCCGCTGTCCTCGCCCCAGCGCCGCCTGTGGGTGCTGTACCAGGTGGAGGGCCCGAGCGCCACGTACAACATCCCGGTGGCCTGGCGCCTGTCCGGCGACCTGGACCTGCCCGCCCTGCGGGCCGCGCTCGGCGACCTCGTGGCCCGCCACGAGTCGCTGCGCACCGTCTTCCCCGAGGAGGGCGGGCGGCCCTACCAGCGGATCCTCGACCCCGGCGAGGCCCGCCCCGACGTGATCGTCTCCCGGGTCGCGCCGGACGACCTGGCCGGGAGCCTGGCCGAGGCGGCGGGGTACGGGTTCCAGCTGGACCGCGAGCCGCCGCTGCGCGTCCACGTGTTCCAGCTCGCCGAGGGCGAGCACGTGCTGCTGCTCCTGCTGCACCACATCGCGGGCGACGAGTGGTCGGACCTGCCGCTCACCCGCGACCTGGCCGCCGCCTACGAGGCGCGGGCGGCCGGGCGCGAGCCGGGCTGGGCGCCGCTGCCGGTCCAGTACGCCGACTACACGCTCTGGCACCGCGACCTGCTCGGCGACGAGGCCGACCCCGGCAGCGTGGCGTCCCGCCAGCTCGCCTTCTGGAAGGACGCGCTGGCCGGGCTGCCCGAGGAGATCGCGCTGCCCGCCGACCGCCCGCGCCCGCCGGAGTCCAGCCACCGCGGCGGGGCCGTGGAGATGCCGCTGGACCCGGAACTGGCCGGCGCCCTGCGCGAGCTGGCCCGGTCGTCCGGGGTCAGCATGTTCATGGTCGTCCAGGCCGCCGTCGCCGCCCTGCTCACCCGGCACGGGGCCGGGACCGACATCCCGCTGGGCAGCCCGATCGCCGGGCGCACCGACGAGGCGCTGGAGGACCTGGTCGGCTTCTTCCTCAACACGCTGGTGCTGCGCGCCGACACCTCGGGCGACCCGTCGTTCCGCGAGCTGCTGGCGCGCGTGCGGGACGCCGACCTGGCCGCCTTCGACCACCAGGACGTGCCGTTCGAGCGCCTGGTGGAGGTGCTCAACCCGCCGCGCTCGCTGGCGCGCCACCCGCTCTTCCAGGTCATGGTGGTGTACCTGGCCGCGGGCGGCGGCCGGGTGGAGCTGGCGGGCCTGCGGTCCCGGCCCGAGGAGGTCGGGCAGGCCACGGCCAAGTTCGACCTGTCCTTCGACTTCGTGGAGCGGGACGGCGGCGACGGCGTCGACGGCGTGCTGGAGTACAGCACCGACCTGTTCGACCCGGCCACGGCCGAGGCGCTCGCCGAGCGGCTGCTGCGGGTCCTGCGCGCGGTGGCCGCCGACCCGGAGGCCCCGATCGGCGCGATCGACATCCTGGGCGCGCGCGAGCGTCACCGGATTCTGCGGGAGTGGAACGCCCGGCCGCTCGCGGCCGAGCCGGCGACCGTGCCCGCGCTGTTCGAGCGCCAGGCCCGTCTCTCGCCGGACGCGCCCGCCGTCGCGTCCGACGGCGTCGAACTGACGTACGCCCGGCTCAACGACGAGGCCAACCGGCTGGCGCGGCTGCTGGTCGCGCACGGCGCCGGGCCCGAGCGCGTCGTCGCGCTGGCGCTGCCCCGCACCGCGCACACCCTGGCGGCCATCCTGGCGGTGCAGAAGGCCGGCGCCGCCTACCTGCCCCTGGACACCGACGCCCCCGCCGCCCGCACCGCCGGAACGCTCGCCGACGCGCGACCGGTGCTGACGGTGACCACCCGCGCCCTGGCGTCCGCGCTGCCCGCCGGCCCGCCGGTCCTGGTGCTGGACGCCCCGGAGACCCAAGCCCGGCTGGCCGCCCTGGACGGCCGTGACCTCGCCGACGCCGACCGCGCGGCGCCCCTGTCCCCGCGCCACCCGGCCTACGTGATCTACACCTCCGGCTCCACCGGCCGTCCCAAGGGGGTCGTGGTCACCCACGAGAGCGTCGCCAACCTCTTCCACAGCCACCGCGAGACCCTCTACGCGCCGGCCGTCGAGGCGACAGGCCGGCGGCACCTGCGCGCCGGGCACGCCTGGTCGTTCTCGTTCGACGCGTCCTGGCAGCCGCAGCTGTGGCTGCTGGACGGCCACTGCGTGCACGTGGTGGCCGAGGAGACCCGCCGCGACCCCGAGCTGCTCGCGGCGGCCGTCGTCGAGCACGGCTTCGACTTCCTGGAGGTCACCCCCTCGTTCTTCGCCCAGATGGCCGAGGCCGGGCTCATCCAGGGCGACCGCAGCCCGCTCGCGGTCGTGGGCGTGGGCGGCGAGGCCGTGCCCGCCGCGCTGTGGGAGCGGCTGGCCAGGCTGCGCGGCACCGAGGCGTACAACCTGTACGGGCCGACCGAGTCCACCGTCGACGCCCTGGTCGCGCGGGTGCGCGACAGCGACCGGCCGCTGGTCGGCCGCCCGGTCGCCGGCACGCGCGCCTACGTCCTGGACGACCGGCTGAGCCCGGTGCCGCACGGCGTCACCGGTGAGCTGTACCTGGCGGGCGGCGGGCTGGCCCGCGGCTACCTCGGCCGCCCCGCGCTGACCGCCGAGCGGTTCGTCGCCGACCCGTTCGGCCCGCCCGGCTCCCGGCTGTACCGCACCGGCGACCTGGCCCGCTGGACGTCCGACGGGCGGCTGGACTACCTGGGCCGTGCCGACGACCAGGTCAAGATCCGCGGCTTCCGCATCGAGCCGGCCGAGGTCGAGTCCGTGCTGGCCGCCCACCCGGCGGCCGGGCAGGCGCTGGCGACCGTCCGCGAGGACGGGCCGCGCAAGCTGCTCGTCGCCTACGTCGTCCCGGCCCCCGGCCGGTCGCCCGACCCGGCCGACCTGCGCGGGCACGCCGCCCGGCACCTGCCGGACTACATGGTCCCGGCGGCGGTCGTGGTGCTGGACCGGCTGCCGGTGCTGCCCAACGGCAAGCTCGACCGCAACGCCCTGCCCGCCCCCGACCTGGCCGCCGCGGCCACCGGGCGCGAGCCCGGGACGCCGATGGAGAAGACCCTCTGCGCCGTCGTCGCCGGAGTGCTGGGGCTGGAACGGGTCGGCGTCGACGACGACTTCTTCGCCCTCGGCGGGGACAGCATCGTGGCGATGCAGCTCGTCAGCGCGGCACGCGCTGCCGGGGTGCGGATCACGCCGCGCCTGGTGTTCCTGCACCGCACCGTCGCCGGGTTGTGCGCGGTCGCGACCGAGGCCGGCGCCGCCACGGCCTCGCGGGACGACGGCGCGGGCACCGTGCCGTTCACGCCGGTCATGCACTGGCTGCGCGAGCTGGGCGGCCCGTTCGCCGGCTACCACCAGGCCGCGCTGGTCCAGACCCCCGCCGCGCTGGACCGCCCCGGGCTGGCCGCCGTCCTGCGGGCGCTCGCCGACCGGCACGACACGCTGCGCGCGCGGCTGGTCCGCAACGGCCCGCGTGACTGGGCCCTGCAGGTGCCGGCGGCCGGGTCGGTCGACACCGACGCCTGGATCGAGCGCGTCGACGCCGCCGGGCTGGACGGCGACGCGCTCCGGGCCGTGATCGCCGACCGCGCCCGCGCGGCCCGCTCCGCGCTCGACCCGGACGCCGGCGAGATGGTGAGGGCCGTCTGGTTCGACGCCGGGGAACGGCCGGGCCGGCTGCTGCTCATGGCGCACCACCTGGTCGTGGACGGCGTCTCCTGGCGGGTCCTGCTGCCCGACCTGGCCGAGGCGTGGAAGGCCGTCGCCGAGGGCCGCGCGCCCCGGCTCGCGCCCGTCGGCACCTCCTTCCGCCGGTGGTCGAACCGGCTCGCGGAGCTGGCGCTCGACCCCGCCCGCGAGGCCGAGCTGCCGGTGTGGACCGGCGTGCTCGACGGCGCCGAGCCGCTGCCGCTCGACCGGCCGCTGGACCCGGCCCGGGACACCTTCGGCACCGTGCGGAACCTGGAGCTGCGGCTGCCCGCCGAGCGCACCGGCCCGCTGCTGTCGGCCGTCCCGGCCGCCTACGGCGCGAGCGTCAACGACGTGCTGCTGACCGGTCTCGGCCTCGCCGTCGCCGGCTGGCGGCGCGCGCGGACGGGCGCGGGCGGCGGCGCGGTGCTCGTCGACCTGGAAGGCCACGGCCGCGAGGAGGAGCTGCTGGACGACGCCGACCTGTCCCGGACGGCCGGCTGGTTCACCAGCGTCTTCCCGGTCCGCCTGGACACCGGCGGGGTCGACCTGGACGACGCGCTGTCCGGCGGCCCGGCCGCCGAGCAGGCGCTGGCGCGGGTGCGGGGCCACCTGGGCTCGCTGCCCGCGAACGGCGTGGGCTACGGCATGCTGCGCCACCTCAACCCGCGCACGGGCCCGGTGCTCGCCGCGTACGAGGCGCCGCGCATCGAGTTCAACTACCTGGGCCGCTTCGGCATCCCCGAGGAGACCGACTGGTCCTATGCCCCGGAGGAGGACGTGGCCGACATCGGCCCCGAGGCGGCGATGCGGGAGGGCTACGCGCTCAGCGTCAACGTCGTCGCCGAGGACCGCCCCGGCGGCCCGGTGCTCGCGGCCCACTGGTCGTGGCCCGAGGGCGTGCTGACGCCGGACGCCGTCCAGGAGCTGGCCGAGACGTGGTTCCTGGCCCTGACCTCACTGATCGACCGCGCCGCGGCGCGCACCCCCTGAACCGACGAAAGACCGACGACAGGAGACGGCGAGATGAGCAACCCCTTCGAGAACCCCGACGGCGTCTACGTGGTGCTGGTCAACGACGAGGGCCAGCACAGCCTGTGGCCGGAGTTCGTGGAGATCCCGGCCGGCTGGACCACCGTCCACGGGCCGGGCACCCGCCAGGAGTGCCTGGACCACATCGAGGCCAACTGGACCGACATGCGCCCCAAGAGCCTGGTGGAGCGGCAGGGAGGCTGACCCGCGCCCGGCCCATGCGAGACGGGCGGGCGCCCCCCGCGGGGGGGCGGGGCCGGCGGCGGGGGGGGGGGGGGGGGGGGCGCCCCCCCCCCCCCCCCCGGCGCCCGGGCGGCCCCCCCGGGGGGGGGCGCCCGCCCGTCTCGCGTGCCGGGCCGGTCAGGAGGCCGGCTGGGCCACCTCGGTGGACGGGTCGCCGTCGACCGCGGCCACCAGCTGCGGCACCAGGCGCTCCACGGTGTAGGGGAGGCTCAGCACGCTCACGAAGGAGAGGGCGTTGCCGTAGTCGCTGGTCTCCTTGACGAAGACCTCGCGGCCGTCCTTGACGACCTGCAGGTCGCCGTACACCTTGTCCGCGTGCAGCTTGGCCGCGTCCGCCGCCGGGTCGGCGACGATCCAGACGACGGCGCCGGTGTCGAGCAGGTCGGTGCGCTCCTTGCTGATGTTGGCGCCGAACTCGTCGCCGATGACCTTGTCCAGGTCGGCCGGAAGGTTGAAGCCCAGCGCCGACAGGATGCGCGTGCGGCCGTCCTGCGCGCCGTACACGAAGATGCCCTCGTACGGGGTGGCGATCAGGGCCTCGGACTGGGCGAACTCGGGGTGCTCGGTCTTGGCGGCGGCGAGCTTCGCCTCCACGTCCGAGACGAGCGCCTTGGCCTCGGCCTCCTTGCCGAGCACCTTGCCGATGGTCTGGGTCTGCATCTGCCACGGGAGGCCGTAGTCGGCGAACTCCTTCGGCTGGGCCACCACCGGGGCGAGCTTCGACAGCGTGTCGTACTGCTCCTTGGTGAGCCCGGAGTACAGGGCGAGGATCAGGTCGGGCCGGAGCGAGGCGATCTTCTCGACCTGCGGCCCGGTGCCGGTGTCGGTGAGCACGGTCGGCGGGGCGGCGCCGCCGAGCTTGTCCGCCGCCCAGGGGCCGACGGCGCCCTTGTAGCCGCCGATCCACTCGGTGGTGCCGACGGGGACCTTGCCCAGGGCCAGCACGGAGTCCTGGTCGGTCAGGCCGATGGTGACGACACGCTGCGGTTCGGCGGTCACGGTGGTGCTGCCGTACTTGTGCTCGACGGTCACCGGGAAGGCGCCGGCCGCGGTGGCGGAGGCGGTGGGGGCGGGCGCCGCGGTGCCGCCGCCGGAGTCGGAGCCGCACGCGGCGACGCCGCCGGCCAACAGCGTTGAGACGAGCACGACGGCGAGCCGGGTGCCGGGGAGGAAGCGGAGCATCGGGGGTCCTTCACGTTCTTCGATATCGGGTGTGGTGCCGGGGGTCGGTGGGCGTCAGGTCATCGGGCGCCCTCACGGCTGTCGGACCACGCCTCCCACAGGGCGGCGTAGCGGCCGCCGGCGGCGCGCAGCTCGTCGTGGCTTCCGCTCTCGACGATGCGGCCGCCGTCCATGACGACGACGCGGTCGGCGGTGGTGGCCTGGGTGAGGCGGTGGGCGACGATCAGCGCCGTGCGGCCCTCGATGGCCCGCTCGGTCGCCTTCTCCAGGACGCGCGCCCCGGCGCTGCCGGCCTCGGCCGTCGCCTCGTCGAGCACGGCCACCGGCGGGCCGGCCAGGACGAGCCGGGCGAGGGCGAGCTGCTGGACCTGCGCGGCGGTCAGACGGTGGCCGCCGTCCCCGACCACCGTCGCCAGGCCGTCCGGCAGGGCCTCCACCCAGGCCAGCGCGTCCACCCGGTCGAGGGCGTCGCGCAGGTCGTCGTCGCCCGCTTCGGGGGCGGCGAGCCGCAGGTCGTCGGCGAGCGAGCCGGCGAAGACGTGCACCTCCTGGGTGACCAGGGCCACCGCGCTTCCTACCCCGTGCGGCGCGGCGGCGTCGACGCGCACCGTGCCGGCGGTCGGCTCGTGCATGCCGGCGATGAGCTTGGCCAGCGTGGTCTTGCCCGCGCCGCTCGGCCCGACCAGGGCCACCCGCTCCCCGGCCCGCAGTTCGAGGTCCACGTCCGCGAGCACCGGGCGCCCGGGCTCGTAGGCGTGCCCGAGGCCGCGCACGCTGACGACGACCTCACCCGGGGCGCCGGCGTGCGCCGGGCGCGGGACGGGCTCCGCGCGGTGCTCCGCCACCCCGTCCGGCAGGGCGTCCCGGGTCGTGGCGCCGCGTGCCGCCGGCTCGTCCCGTTCCGGACGGTCGGCGACCCCGACGAGGCGGGCCAGGCTCGCGCCGGCGGACTGGGCGTCGTCGAGCAGGACGAGGGCGGAGTTGATCGGGGTGAACAGGCTGTGGAAGTACAGGGCCGCGGCCGTCGCCGTGCCGATGCTCACCGACCCGTCGCGGACCAGCAGCAGGCCGACCACCAGGATGGCCGCGAGGCCGGTGTACTCGGCCAGGTGCAGGCGGCTGTAGAAGCGCAGCACCAGGCGCACGCCCCGCATGGTCAGGTCCACGGCCGCCCGCGACCGCCGCGTGACCTGCGCGGCGTGCGCGGCCTCCAGCCGGAACGACCGCACGGTGGCGGCGCCGCCGATGGTGTCGAGCAGCTGCTGGTGCTGGGCGCCGTTGGCGACGCGCTGCTCTGCGTACAGCGGGACGGCGTTGCGCACGTACCAGCGCGCGGTGTGCGCCTGCACCGGCACCGCCAGCAGCGCGGCGAGCGCGAACCGCCAGTCGAGCACGGCGAGCGCCACCAGGGTCAGCATGATGGCCAGCGTCGAGCGGGCCAGCTCGGGCATCGCCGTCCGCACCGCCTCGGTGACCTTGGAGACGTCGCCGGTCACGCGGGCGGTGAGGTCGCCGGAGCCGGCCTTCTCCACCTGCTCCAGCGGCAGCCGCAGGGCGCGCTCGACGAAGCGCTCCCGCAGCCGGGCGAGCGCGGTCTCCCCGAGCCGGGAGATCAGCGACATCCCCACCACCGTGGCCGCCCCCTGGACGACGGCGACGGCGACCAGCAGCACGACGGGCGTCGTGACCGCCTCGGCGGCGCGCCCGTCGGCGACCAGGTCGACGATGTGCCCGAGCAGCGGCTGGGTGAGCAGCCCGACGGCCGTGGCCCCGACCATGACCGCGAACCCCGCGAAGGCGAGCCCCCGCTGCGGCCGCAGCAGCTCCAGGACGGCCGCCCTGGTGCGGGCGGGTGTCGCGGTGGGCAGCAGCTCCCGCGTCATGCCAGCACCGTGGCCCGGTAGGCGGGGTGGCGGGCGACGAGGTCGGCGTGCGGGGCCGAGTCGGCGACGCGGCCGGCGTCGATCAGGACGACGCGGTCGGTGGCGGACAGCAGGGCGGGGCTGGTGGTGACCAGGATGGTGGTGCGGCCCCGGCGGAACGCGCGGATGCCGTCGGCGATGCGGGCCTCGGTGACCGCGTCCACGGCGGTGGTCGGGTCGTGCACCACCAGGACGGCCCGGTCGGCTGCCAGGGCGCGGGCGAGGGCCACGCGCTGGCGCTGCCCGCCCGACAGCGAGCGGCCGCCCTCGCTGACCTCGGCGTCCACGCCGCCCGCCAGCGTGCGGGCGACCTCGTCGGCCCCGGACGCCGCCATCGCGGGCGCGAGGTCGGCGTCCGCCGGGGCGGCGGCGGCGACGTTGTCACGCAGCGTGCCCTCGAACAGGTCGGCGTCGTGCTCGGCCACCAGCACCGCCGTGCGCAGCTCGGCCGGGTCGAGGTCGGTCAGCGGGACGCCGTCCAGCTCGACGGTGCCGGTGTCGGGGTCGGCCTGCCTGCTGAGGCAGCGCAGCAGCGCCGCCGCGTCGGCGGGGTCGGTCGCGGCCACGCCGAGCACCTCGCCCGGGGCGGCGGTCAGGTCGACGTCGCGCAGGCCGCCGTGGCCGACGCCGCGCAGCCGCATCTCGCCCCGCACCGGCCGGGGCAGCGGCACACCGCCGCCCGCGACGGCGACCGGCGTGGACAGCACCTGCGCGATGCGCGCCGCCGACGCCCGTCCCTGGGCCAGCTCGGCGTTCACCCAGGAGAAGACCTCCAGCGGCCCGAGCAGGAAGAGGGCGAGGCCGACCGCGGAGATGAGCTGGCCCAGGCTGATGTCGCCCTGGGCCGCGAGCCGCCCGCCGACGAGCGCCACCAGCGCGATGAAGCAGCCGGTCAGCGCGAGCACCATGCCGTTCTGCGTCGCCTCGGCGCGCGCGGCGCCCATCGTCGCGGTGAGCGAGTCGCGGCTGGTGCGCCGGTACCGGGCGACCGCCGCGGCCTCCGCGCCGATGCCCTTGAGCACCCGGAGCCCGGCCACGAGGTCGGCCGCCACGCCCGAGGCGTGCGCGGCGCGCTCCTGCTGGGCCTCGCTGCGCCGCTCCAGCGGCTTGCTCAGCAGGTGCCCGAGCCACAGCAGCACGGGCGTGCCCAGCAGCACGATCAGGCCGAGCGTCACCGACGTGGTCAGCAGGACGACGGCGCCGACCAGGAGGCCGATGGCCGCCGAGACGCCCGACAGCACCGCCATGGCGACCGCGCCGACCCGCTTGGCGTCCTCGGTGGCGATGGTGGCCAGCGCGCCCGGCAGCCGCCCGGCCTCGGCCCCGCCGCCGGGGTGGGTGACCCGGGCGACGATCCGCAGCCGGAGCTCGTGGGCGGCCTGCTCGGCGGCCCGCTCCCCGGCGCGCGCGCCGAACCTGAAGCCGAACGACAGCCCCACGTAGACCACGGCGAGCACGGCCAGCCAGCGCAGCAGGGCGCCCACGTCCCCCTTCGCCACGCCCTGGTCGACGGCGACGCCGATCAGGACCGGCACCAGCGCCTCCCCGGCCTGGTGCCCGGCCCCCAGGAGCGACCCGAACACGACGTCCCGCCGCTGCCCGCCGATCGCCTCCCGCAGGACGTCCCGTCCCGACCCGCCCACCCGCGCTCCCTCCGGACCGTATGCATATGACCAAACTTAGGTAAGGCTAGACTAACCTGCATCGGCCAACCACCCCGGATGTGCTGAAGTGGCACGGGATGCCGCGGCCGCCTCCGGGGAGCGCGGTGCCGTCGGCGATAATTCATGTATATTTGGTAGGAAATGTTGACTTGCGGGGCCGGCACTTCTAGCGTTGAGCCATGAGCCAGGGGTGCTACCTGACCAGGCGCGCGCACGTCGACTTCGGGCACGTCGTCAGCGCGCAGTGTCGTTGATCGCGGATCTTCCGCCGGTTCCCGCATCAGGGGGAGCCGTCCGGTGTTCCCGCGCGGGTGGCCGGCGTCGAGCCGGGCTTCATCCTCCGCGGGTTCTCGCGCGGGCCGTGCGCCCGCGACCTCTCCATGTGACCTCTTCCGGCCGGCGTGCCGACCGCGAGCACGCCGCTATCCGCGAGGACCCTTTTCGTGATCAGAATCACACGTGCCCTGCCGATCCTCCTGCTGACGACCCTTCTGGCCGCCTGCGGCCAAGCCGAGGGCTCCGCCGCTCCGGGTGAGGGCGAGGTGACCGAGCTGCGTTACCAGGGCAGCGTCGGCGCCGTCTCCTTCCCCGAGCTGGCGCAGGAGCTCGGCTTCCTCGACGGCGTCAGGCTGAGGTGGGTCGGCGACACCATCTCCGGTCCCCAGGACATCCAGTCGGTCGCCACCGGGCAGATCGACTTCGGCGGCGCGTTCAACGGCGCCGTCATCAAGCTCAAGGCGGCCAGGGCGCCCATCACGGCGGTGATCGGCTACTACGGCTCCGACGAGAAGAGCTTCAGCGGGTACTACGTCACCGAGGACAGCCCGATCAGGACGGCCCGCGACCTCATCGGCAAGAAGATCGCGGTGAACACCCTCGGCGCGCACCACGAGGCCGTGATCAAGGAGTACCTCAAGCGCGGCGGCCTGACGCCGGCCGAGATCGACCAGGTGGAGCTGGTCGTCGTGCCGCCCGTCAACACCGAGCAGGCCCTGCGCCAGCACCGGCTCGACGTGGGCACCCTCGGCGGGGTGCTCAAGGACAAGGCGCTGGAGCGCGGCGGCCTGCGGCCGCTGTTCACCGACGTCGAGCTGTTCGGCCCGTTCACGGCCGGCTCCGTCGTGCTGCGCGACGACTTCATCAAGCGCAACCCCACCACGACGAGGAAGTTCGTGGCGGGGTTCGCCAGGGCCGTCGAGTGGACGCAGAGCCGCCCCCGGGAGGAGGTCGTCGCCGCGTTCCAGCGGATCATCGCCGAGCGCGGGCGCAACGAGGACGCCGGGACGGCCGGCTTCTGGAAGAGCGGCGGCGTCGCCGGCAAGGGCGGTGTGATCGCCGACCGGGAGTTCCAGACCTGGATCAAATGGCTGGAGCGCGAGGGCGAGATCCGGCCCGGACAGGTGAGCCCCGCCGATCTGTACACCAACAGGTTCAACCCCTACGCGAACGGGAGCGTCTCATGAACAGCCGCGCCGGGACCGGCCGCCGCGTGGGAGCGGCCGGCGGACGCCGTGAGCACCGCCGCCGCCCGGAAGGGAGGGCGTCGTGACCGCCGTCGCCCAGGCCACGCGCACGAAGATCCGCGTCAGGCGGGTGGGCAAGACCTTCCCGGTCAGGGACGCCGGCGGCCCGTTCCGCGCGCTCGACCGCGTCGACCTCGACGTCCGCGAGGGGGAGTTCCTCACCCTGGTCGGGCCCAGCGGCTGCGGCAAGTCCACGCTGCTCGACCTCGTCGCCGGCCTCACCGCCCCGACCGCCGGCGAGATCCTCATCGACGGCGTCCCGGTCACCGGGCCGGGCCTGGACCGCGGGGTCGTCTTCCAGCAGTACGCGCTGTTCCCCTGGCGCACGGCCGTCGCCAACGTCGCCTTCGGGCTGGAGGCCAAGGCCGTGCCGAGGCGGGAGCGGGAGGAGCGGGCGCGGCACTACCTCGGCCTGGTGGGGCTGTCCGGCTTCGAGCGCCGCTACCCGCACGAGCTGTCGGGCGGCATGCGGCAGCGGGTGGCCATCGCCCGCAGCCTCGCCTACGACCCCGACGTGCTGCTGATGGACGAGCCGTTCGCCGCGCTGGACGCCCAGACCCGCGAGTCGCTCCAGGAGGAGCTGCTGCACATCTGGCAGAAGACCGGCAAGACGATCATCTTCATTACGCACGGCATCGACGAGGCCGTCTACCTGGGGCAGCGGGTGGCCGTCATGACCTCCCGACCCGGACGGATCAAGGAGATCGTCTCCGTCGGCTTCGAGTCGCGCGAGGGCGACCTGCGGGCCGACCCCGCGTTCGGCGCGTACCGCCACCACGTGTGGACGCTGCTGCGCGACGAGGTGGCGGCGGCACAGGTACTGGACCGAAAGGGAGCGACCTCCGGTGGCTGACACACATCTCGGACTCACCACCACGACGCCGGGCGCGCTGACGGCGCCCGCCCCGGCGCGGGCCGGCGGGCCGGCGTCCGAGGACCACCCGGGGGAGCGGCACTGGTACGACCTCCCCGACGACGACGCCGCCCCCGAGGAACCGGCGGACCTGAGCGACCGGGGGCGTCCCCCCGGCGGGCACGGCGCCGGCCGGGCCCGGCCGGACGCCGCGCCGGCGCGGGCCCGCGCACGGGCCGTGGCCGGGAGGGCGTGGCGCCTGGCCGGACGGGTGGTGCGCAAGTCGGCGGCGGTGGTGGCGCTGCTGGCGGTCTGGGAGGCGCTGCCCCGGCTCGGGGTCGTCGACCCGGTGTTCCTGCCGCCGTTCTCCGAGGACCTCGCGGCCGGGTACGACCTGCTGGTGAGCGGCCGGCTGTACGAGCACGTCCAGGCCTCCCTGGTGCGCTCGCTGTCGGGGTTCGGCCTGGCCATCGCGCTGGCGATCCCGCTCGGCCTGCTCATCGGCTGGTACAAGCCCGTGGCCGACCTCCTCACGCCGCTGCTGGAGCTGTTCCGCAACACCTCGGCGGTGGCGCTGCTGCCGGTGTTCATCCTCATCCTGGGCCTCGGCGAGACCTCGAAGATCGTCTTCGTGCTGTACGCCTGCTCCTGGCCGATCCTGCTCAACACCGTCAGCGGCGTGAAGACGGTGGAGCCGCTGCTCGTCAAGTCGGCCCGGTCGATGGGCCTGGGCCCGGTCAGGCTGTTCCAGAAGGTCATCCTGCCCGCGGCCGTCCCGACGATCTTCACCGGCGTCCGGCTGGCCGGCGCCTACTCCATCCTCGTCCTGCTGTTCGCGGAGATGGTCGGCGCCAAGGCCGGGCTGGGCTACCTGATCAACGAGTCGCAGTCCAGCTTCCGCATCCACGACATGTACGCGGGGATCATCGCGATCTCCGTGCTCGGCCTGCTGTTCAACCTGCTGCTCGTCGGCGTGGAACGCCGCTTCTCCACCTGGAGGACCACCTGACGGCCGCACGACGTCCGCACCTCAACGCCTTCCTCATGGGGGCCGGCCACCACGAGGCCGCCTGGCGCCACCCGCGCGCCGACCCGGCCCTGGTCGCCGACGTCCGGCACCACCAGCGGCCGGCGCGGATCGCCGAGCGCGGCGGGCTCGACTCGGCCTCCCGCTACGCCACCCCCCACCCCGCCCCCCTCTGGACAACCCCGGTCTGCTGACCCCGGCAAGAAAGGACCGGCCGTCCCGAGGACGGCCGGTCCTTCGCATTCCGGCTATGTCGGCCGAATCGTATATCTGTCTTTGAATATTATGTAGATGGCATATCCGTATATGGGTTTGGCGGAGAAGTCGATTTGAGCATTCCTTTGCCGGTGGTTTGTGTGTGGCAGTAATCTCCCTGCCATGCCGTCGCAAGAGCACGAAGCAATGATCCTCCTCTTCAGGAATCGTTCCGAATTGGCGGCCGAATTACTGGGAAAGGCGCTGGGAGTCGCGGTGCCGGCCTACGAGAAGGCGGTGCTCGCGCCGGGAGACCTGACCGAGTGCCCGCCGGTGGAGTACCAGGCGGACGCGGTCGTCGTCCTGTCCGACGGCGATCCCGTCCTCGCCGTCGTGGTGGAAGTGCAGCGGCATCGCGATCCGCGCAAGCGCTGGAGCTGGCCCGTGTACCTGGCCTCGATGCGCGCCCGGGTGAAGTGCCCGGCGATCCTGCTCGTCATCTGCACCGATGCCACGACCGCCGCGTGGTGTGCGAAGTCGATCGACATGGGTCACCCAGGGTGGAGGCTCGCCCCTCCGGTCGCCGGTCCGGAGGCGGTTCCCGTCGTGGTCGATCCGGGCGAGGCCGCGCGTGCGCCGGAACTGGCGGTTCTCTCCGCCGTGGCCCATGGCGGCGGCCTCGACGCGCCGCCGATTCTGGAGGCGTTGCTGGACGGCTTGGCGAGCGTCGACGAAGACCGGGCCCGGCTGTACGCTGATTTCGTGCTGATGACGCTTCCTGAAGTGGCTCGAAAGCATATGGAGGTATTAATGGCAGCGGGAACATATGAGTACCAAAGCGACTTCGCCAAGAAGTACGTCGCCCACGGCAAGGCCGAAGGTAAGGCGGAAGGCAGGGCCGAGGGTAAGGCGGAAGGCCGGATCGAAGGCAAGGCAGAAGGCAAGGTCGAGGGTAAGGCCGAGGCCGTCATCCTGATCCTGTCGGGGCGGGGGATCTGGCCCTCGGTTGAGGTACGGGATCGCGTGCTGGCGTGTACGGATGTGTGGCAGCTCGATGAATGGATCAAGCGGGCCGCGAACGCCGAGGAGGCCGAAGACCTGTTCGTATGAGTGCGCCCCGGCCGATGGGGCGGTCGGAGCTCCGGTCGGAGCCGGAGGGTGGGCGTCACAGGGTGGCGGAGCTCACGACCCGGGCCTGATCGTCTCTGCCGGTGAGGCGATCAGGGCCGGATCCTAGGCTGCGACGGGGGTGTACGCGCGGGCGTCGCCGGTGAGGGCGGTGCTGGGGCGGGCGTCCACGCCTACGGGGATGTCGCCGGCGATGGTGACGCGGTGGAGGCGGCGGGGGCGGTCGCCGAAGTCGTGGACGACTCGGTGCTGGGTGGCGCGGTTGTCCCAGATCGCCACGTCGCCGGGGGCCCAGCGCCAGCGGACGGTGTTCTCCACCTGGGTGACGTTGTCCTGGATCAGCTTGATCACCGAGGCCGAGGTCGTGCTGGAGAGGCCGACCAGGCGCTTGGCGAAGTCGCCGAGCAGGATCGAGCGTTCGCCCGTCTCGGGGTGAACCCGGACCACCGGGTGCTCGGTCTCGAACACGGTCGAGGCGAAGACCTCGGCGTACGCGCGGGCGCGCTCGGGGTCGTCGTCGCTGGCGACCTGCGCGTAGTCGTACTGGTTGGTGTGCACCGCGCGCAGCCGGTCGAGCAGCTCGCGCAGCTCGGCGGGCAGGTGCTCGTAGGCCGTCACGGTGTTGGCCCACAGCGTGTCGCCGCCGGCCGAGGGCACGGTGACGGCGCGCAGCACGGACGCCGCCGGTGGGCGGTCGACGAACGTGACGTCGGTGTGCCAGCGGTCGACCTTCTGGCCGCGGCGGTAGTCGAGGTCGAGGATGTGCGCCTCGTCGTCCAGCGCGGGCACGGTCGGGTGCGCGGTGGTCAGCTCGCCCAGCAGGCGGGCGAAGGCGACCTGGCCCCGCTCGTCCAGGTGGTCCTGGCCGCGGAAGAAGACGACCTTGTGCTGGAGGAGCGCCAGGCGGATCTCGCCGACGACGTCCGCCGGGAGGTCGCCGCCGAGCCGTGCGCCGGAGATCTCGGCGCCTATGCGTCCCGCTACGGGGGTGGTGACGATGGATGACACTGTTTCGGTCCTTCCAGGAGAGAAGTATGAGGGTCGAGGCGTTCCTGGAACGGCGTACACAGCGCGCTGGCCACGCGGCAGAAGTCCACGTGACCCCGGATGAACAGGACCGTGGTCGTCATGCTTCCACGGTAGGTGGGGCCGATCACAAAGTCAACCAAACAGGTAGGGAATTGGGGTTACTGTGCGGGCCCGGCCCTTCGTAACCGCTCTGACCTGGTGGAAAGCGGTCGGCGGGCATCAGGCGGACGTCAGGGGACGGTCAGTCGCCGAGCGCGGTGGTCACGGTGCCGTCGTGCCGCTCCGCACGGAGCGACCGGTCTCGGGGCGGGGGGTGGTCGCGAGGCGGCGGGCCAGGCGGCGGCCCCTCTCCTGCATGGGCTTCTCGACGAAGCGGTACGCGAGCAGGCTCGCGCCCAGGACGAGCCCCAGGATCGCCAGCGCCGCCGCGGCCTGGACCCACGGCGGCGACCAGCGCAGGTCGCCGGTGACCACGACGAAGTACCTCAGCAGCGGATGGTGCAGCAGGTAGATCGAGTAGCTGACGACGCCGAGCCAGAGCAGGAAGCGCGGCATGCGGCGGCGGCGCACGGCCATCGCCGCGGCGAAGGTCGCGGCGGCGAGCGCGATCGTGGTGGTCCAGACCCCGGGTTGCACCCACCACCACCCCGCCTGGACGGCCCACACCGGGCTCACCACGACGAGCGCCGCGGCGGCCGCGACCGGCCACAGCGACCCCGACCCCTCCTCCCAGCGGCGGATCGCCGTCCCGGCGAACATCACCGCGAGCACGGCGGCCCCGAACCACGGGATGCGACTGCTCAGCAGGAGCAGCGCCAGCGCCATCAGCCCGAGCGCGGCGGCGGCGGCCGTGCGCAGCCTGCCCGAGACCAGGCAAGCCATGCCCGCCAGGAACACCGCGCACGAACCCACCGCGACCCAGGGCCCCGTCACCCACGGCGAGGAGACGGCGACCCCGGTGGCGACCGCCACCGCGCCGAAGAAGACCGCCGCCGTGCCGCTGTGGCGGTGGACGCGCGCGGTGAACATCGCGGTGACCAGCAGGTAGAAGAGCATCTCGTACGAGAGCGTCCACATGGTGTCCACGATGCCGCCGACGTTCACGACGTCCAGCAGCATGGTGGCGTGCGCGGCCACCGCCGACACGTCGCGCGGCACGGCCTCGCGCACCGGCACCCACCAGGCCAGCGCCAGCACCAGGCCGGCGACCGCCAGGTACAGCGGGTAGAGGCGAAACAGCCGGCTCACCCAGAAGGCGCGGACGTCCCCGTGCCGCTCCAGCGAGGTGGGGATGATGTAGCCGCTCACCAGGAAGAAGACCAGCACCCCGTACACGCCGAGGTTGAACCAGTACGGCCGCAGCCCCGGCACCACCCACGGCAGCATGTGCTCGGCCACCACCGCCATCGCCCCGATGCCGCGAAGCGTGTCCAGCCAGCCCAGCCGGGCCGCCTCCGATCCCGCCGTCCCCGACGGAGCAGCCGCAACCATCCGCTCAACCTACCGGCCCGGGCTCCGCACGCGCCCCCGGGTAGTCGAGGTCGCCGAACGCCTGCCGCTCCCACGGCTCCGCCTCGGGGTGGTTGTTCAGCAGGAGGTCCAGATCGACGTTGTCCCGGAGCTGCCTGAGCAGCCGCGCCCGCTGCCCGGCGGACAGCCGTCCGGCGTCCGCCGCGAGCTGCCGCAGCACCATGGCGAAGTAGGCGTACCGGCTGACGGCCTCGTCGGAGGGCCGGCTGCTGTCGACGACGTCCAGGGATACGCGGTACGCCGCGGCCAGCTCCTCCGCGGTGAAGTCGCCGCAGGAGGTGAGCCACAGGCTCAGCAGAGCGTGCGCCGTCGACCTCGCCCGGCCGTCGGGCCGCGAGGAGAACTCCGTGACCGCCTCGCCGTGCTCGTGGGCGAACTCCGGGATGTCCGGCAGGTACACGAACGGCTCCAGGCCGTGCCAGGCGAGGTCCTCGCCGATGTCGCAGGTGAAGTAGCTCTCCCGGCGAAGGTCACGGCTCATGATCCGGCGCCACCCGCCCAGGTGCGGGGAGTGCGACCCGCTGAGCATCCTCTGCGACCAGAAGGGGTCCAGTCGTGGTGCGGTCCACGGCCCCATGCTGATGACCACGTCCCGCTCGTCGTCATGCCACACCCGCTCCAGCCGGACGGCCGCCGCCAGGCCCCGCCAGCCCTCGCCGCTGAACTGCGAGCGCCACAGCAGGGCGCACCGGCGCCAGTCGGAGGCCGGGAAGCGTGAGGACGGGAACAGCTCGTGGCCCGCGACCGGGGCGCCCACCAGCGTGAGCAGCAGCACCATGTTGGCCGAGTACGCCGCGTGGCGCCCGGGAGGGTGCAGGCGCACCGGCTCGTAGTCGGCGTGCGTGACGTCCTTGGCGGCGCGCAGTGAGGCCCCGAAGTACGTCAGCAGCAGCCCGCGCAGCGAGGCGGTGCGCGCGGGGCCGAACCGCCCGCAGAGGGTGGCGAGGAAGCCCATGATCGGCCCGCGGGTCGTCAGCGGGGCGAAGGAGAGCAGGGCGCGCAGGAAGCCGGAGTCGGCGGTGACGCGGGTGCGGGACGTCGCGACCTCGATGACCGCGACCAGGTCGGCCAGCTCGCGGGCGATCAGCCGGGCCACCAGGTACTCGCCGAACGTCGCGTGCAGGAACTCGCACGTCGTCAGCCGACGGTCGTCGCGGATCGCCTGGGCCTGGTGGACGAAGAAGAACCGGCCCACGACGATCTGCGCCGGCGTGGACGGCACGCCGAAGGTCGCCACCGGTCGCTTGGGCTGCGCGCCGAGCAGCGCGGTCAGGTCGGCGTCCAGCTCCTCCTCCGAGACCCACTGCCGCCCCCGGTTGAACATGGCGAACGCGGTGACCGACAGCCGCAGCAGCTCCTCCTCGACGGCCGCGCGCAGCGGGTCGCCGTGCATCCCGGGGGAGGACTTGAGGATCTCCCGCTCGGCGAACCGCACGAGGATGCGGTCGTACAGGTCGGCCGGGTCGAGGCTCTCGCCGTCGCGCTGCAGGGCGTTGTCGGCCGCGTCGTACAGGGCCAGCATGAGCAGCAGCAGCGGCTGTGACGCCAGGTCGGGCTGGCGCGAGACCGCCGCCGGGGACAGCGGCAGCAGCCCGCGCCCGGCCAGGTAGGCCGCGTTGGCGCCGTTCCACACCGTCAGCCACCGCTCGATCTGCTCGCCGGTGAACGGCTCCAGCCGCACCGCGACCGCCCCGCCGGGAGGGATGCGCGCCCGGTCGGCCACGGCGGTGCGGCTGGTGACGACGAAGGCGACCGGCCGTCCCTGGTCGGCCTCGCGCTCCTGGAACCGCACCACCTGCTCAAGGAAGTCGCTCTGGCCGATGTTGGTCGCCTGGAGCAGCTCGTCGAACCCGTCGAGCAGGACGACGGGCAGCGCGTCGCCGGCGGCGCGGGCGAGCTCGGGCCACGACAGGCTCTCACCGGTGGCGTTCCTGACCGCGTACTCGATCTGCGACTGCAGGTCGGTGTCGGCGGGGACCTCGCGCAGCAGCACGCGCACGGCCATGAAGTCGCTGGGCGGCAGCCGCGCGGCCAGCACCTTGGTCAGCACCGACTTGCCCGACCCCGGCTGGCCGAGCACGATCAGCGGGCACTCCACCGCGAGCGGGGAAGTCAGGTGGCCGATCAGGAAGCTTTGCAGGTCGTCGCGGACGGCGTTGCCGGCCCACCACGACTCCTCGTCGAGGCGGTCGGACCTGATGACGGGCGCCACCCGGAAGCCGGGGTTGACGTACGCGCCGCCCAGCGGCGGGATGACCAGCCCTTCCGGGGCGTCGCCCGTGGTGACGATCGGCCGTTCGAGCTGCGCGCGGTAGGCCCGCGACAGCGCCCGCCGGCGGTCGTCGGGACGGCGGCCGGTGGCGATGTCGTCGAGAACGCGCCCGAGCCCCTCCATGCCGGTGGACAGCCGGCGCACCTCCCTCCGGGTCGCCTCGTGGTCCTGCCGCCCGGTCCAGAACGCCACCTCGGGGAACTCCACCGCCAGGCGGGTGAACAGCTCCTCGTAGCGCCGCAGGGCGACGCCGGGCACCGTCTCGGCGAGCGCCTCGGCGAACCGCTCGCGGTCGGCCGGCGGCAGCGTGTCCCACACGGCCAGGCCCTTGACGAACCCGAGCAGGTCGCCGGCGAGCGACCGGTAGAACAGGCGGAGCTCGTCGCCCGCCGTCGTCGGGTTGTCGCGCGGGGAGTGCAGCGGGATGTCGCTGCCGAGCAGGATGCCGGCGAGCGCGCGCAGCCGGGAGGAGGGCGCGGCCTCGCCCGCGCCGAGGCCGACCTGCTCGGCCTTGGTCAGGCGCAGCCGCGACGCGTCGAACGGCAGCGGGACCTCGTGGACGGCGTCGAAGAACGCGGTGAGCACGAGCACCCTGTGCGCGGCCGCGAGACGGTCGGTGCGGTCGAAGCGGCTGAGCCCGCGCATCCGCTCGCCGAGCCCGCTCACCAGCTGGTGGCTCAGCCGGGCCAGCTCGCCCTTGGCGTCGAACAGGCTCAGCGCCAGCTCGCTGCCGCCGCCGGTCGCGGCCAGCAGCAGGCCGCCGGTCACCCGGTCGAGCGCTTCGAGGACGGGCCCGCCGCCGCCGAGAAGCCTGGCGGCGTCCGCGTACGACAGCTTTGCGCGCATGGCAGCTCCGTGAGTGAGACGGAGCCCCATTCTCCACGCGGACGGCTCCTCCGGAGCGTGATCCGCCGGTCAGGCGGTGCTCTCGGCGCGCCGCCTGAGGTGCTCGGCGAACTCCAGCCACTCCTCGGCGACCGCGCACGCGAGGTCGGCGATCATGTAGGCGCAGTGGGTGGGCATCGTGTCGCCGAGGGACTCCCAGCCCCGGACGCCGCTCATGTGGTCGTTCAGCCACCGCAGCAGGTGCCGGCCGGAGTCGGTGAAGCGCACCGAGGGGTCCCGCTGCAGCTGGTGCAGGATCGTCTCCGGGTCCCTGCACGGGTTCACCCGCCCGGCGACGGCCGCGCGGCGCAGCTGCCGTTCGACCGTGGGCGGTTCGCGGCGCTCGCCGCGTGCGCGCTGCTGCGGCGGGATGGGGTCGTCGCCGCGTTCCATGCGCCTGCGCACGTCGCGCGCCGTGCCCAGCGAGATGCCGGCCTGCTCGGCGACCTTGCGGAGCGAGGCGTCGGGGGATCGGGTGAACAGCTCGCAGGCCCGCAGGCGGCCGTCCGCGCTGGTGAGCGGGCGGACGCGGCCGTCCCTGCCGACGCGGCTGCGCAGCTCGGGCAGGCCGGTGTCGGTCTCGCGGCGGATGGTGTTGACCGTCTTGGCCGACAGGCCGGTGACCGAGGCGATGGCACGGTCCGACCACTGCGGATGGGAGACGACGATGCGGGCGGCGGCGGCCTCGCGGTCGGCCAGGGAGAGCGGGAGGCCGTGCGCCATGTTGGTCTCGACGGCCAGGACGAACGCCTCGTCGCACTCGCCGTCGAAGAACCGCACGCGGATCTGCCGGTCGCCGCGCAGGATGGCGGCGCGCAGCCGGTGGGCGCCGTCGATGACCCGCATGCTCGCGCGGTGCACCAGGATGGGCGGCATCTCGGTGTCCGACTGCGCCAGCAGCCGTGTGTGCTCGGCGTTCTCGCCGCGCAGGCGGGGGGAGTCGCCCAGCGACAGGGCTCCGACCGGCACGATCGCGTGCTCGCCCGCGCCGCCCGCATGGGAACGGGCGGCCTTGGGCGGGTGCTCGCGGCCGGCGGGGGTGCGCGCCGGCCCGGGTGAGTCGACGGCGGCGAGGGCGGCGTGGCGGCGCGTGGCGGTGCGTTCGGCTCGGGGGTCGCGGTCGGGTGCTTTCGCGCGGCCGTCTACCGGCATCGGATCTCCCCCTCGTGCTGACCGGTCCCACGCGTCCGGCGGGCCGCGCGTGGCCGCGGGCAGTGGCGGGGCCTGACGGAGAATATGGGCGCCCACCATCTATGGCCATCCTGTGCCCGTGGTCATATAGCCACATCTCCGAAAATGCTCAACTGCTGCGCATTAAGGGGTTGGTAGTAGTGATTGTGGCGCTTTGGCGGTGAATGAGTATTTAACGGGTGGACAGGGGTGACCATAGGTTCGGAGCCGGGTGTGGCGTGAACGCTTGCCGGGAGAATAGGCGGCCCAGCAGAATCCGTGCAGAAGGATTCCAGGGGTTCCGGCCGTCGAGGCGGCCCGCGTGACCGCTTCACGCGGACACCGGCCCAGGCGGGGCGCGCGCGTACGGCGTGACGGCCCGGATCACGGCACGCCGAAGTCGATCCCGCCCAGTGAGGAATGCGATGTCCCAGCGAACGCGTGAGAAGAGCAGCCTCGGCACCGTGTACGCGGGCTGGTTCCTCATCGACGTCGACCTGATCCTGATCACACCCCTGCTGGTCCCGGTCGCCGCGCATTTCGGCGCCGGCCTCGGGACGGTGACCCTCGCGCTCACCGCGTACCTGCTGCTGTTCGGCGTGATGCAGCCGGTCTACGGCATCCTGTCGGACGCCATCGGGCGGGTGCGGGTGATGCGCATCGGCCTCGCCGGGCTGTTCGCCGGCAACCTGCTGGCGGCGCTGGCCCCCAACGTGGGCACGCTGATCGCCGGCCGGGCGGTCGCCGGCGCGTTCGCTGCGGCTCTGGTCCCGGTCACCGTCGCCTACGTGGGCGACCGGGTGCCGATGGAACGGCGCCGGCGGGCGATGGCCGTGCTGATGTCCATCTCCGCCCTGGGCGTGGGCGCGGGCACCGTCAGCGCCGGCGTGCTGACCGACCTGCTGAGCTGGCGCGCCGCCATCCTGCTCGTCTCGGTCTCGGCGGCGGTGCTCGCCGTCCTGTACGGGCGCCTGCCCGAGACGCTGACCCCGCGGGCCGGCCGCCCGATGGCGCTCGACCGGGTCCGGTCGGTCTTCGACGGCGGGTGGTTCCGGTTCCTCACGGTCTTCGCCCTGGTCGAGGGGGCGGCGATGGTGGGCTTCTACAACTTCTTCAGCGCGGCGCTCCAGGCCGACGGCAACAGCGTGTGGCTGACCGGCGTGGTCACCGGCTCCTACGGCCTCGGCGCGGTCGGCGGCGGGGTCCTCATGCGGTTCCTGGACGCCCGCGTGCCGGCCGCCGCGCTGTTCGGCGGCGGCTGCGCCCTGCTGTTCGCGGGCTACCTGGTGCCGGCGCTCAGCCAGTCGGTGCCCGGGCTGCTCGCCGCCAGCCTGCTGTCCGGCGCGGCGCTCGCCGTCGCGCAGTCCACGCTGCAGGCCTGGGTGATCGAGGCCGCCGCGCCGGAGGTGCGCGGCACCGCGGCCTCCCTGGTGGCCTCGGCGGTGTTCACCGGCGCGGCGATCGCCACGGCGGCCGTGGGCGGGCTGGCCGCGGCCGGCGAGTTCGGCCTGCTCTTCGGGATCGCGGCCGCGGTCACCCTGCCGGTGCTCGTCGTGGGCGTGTTCGCCCGCGTCCGGTTCGACCGCGCCCGCCGCCCCTCCCCCTCCCCGCCCGACGAGCCCGGCCCGCCGGCCCCCTCGGAGCTGGAGCCGTCGAACCAGTCGGCGTGAACGTCCCTGAACGGAAGACAGAGAGGTCCAACATGACCCGGACGGTTGTTGTCACCGGTGGCGGAACCGGCATCGGCCTGGCCGTCGCCTCGGCCTTCGCCGCCGACGGCGCGCGTGTCGTCATCACCGGCCGGCGCGAGAACATCCTCGAAGAGGCGTGCGCGAAGCTGGGCGACACGGTGAGCGGCGTCGTGTGCGACGCCACCGACCCCGACCAGATAGAGGCGCTGCGCGACCGCGTGCCGGGCGCCGTCGACGTGCTGGTCAACAACGCGGGCGGCAACCGCGAGCTGGACGTGCCGCTGCCGGGCGACGGGCAGCGCCTGGGGGCCGCGGGGCTCGCCTCGCAGCCCGGTCCCGGCGCGGGCTCCGGCGACCTGCGGACGCTGGCCGCGAGCTGGCGCGAGAACCTGGAGGCCAACCTTCTCGGCGCGGTGCTCACCACGGCGGCGCTGGACAGGCTGCTGGCCCCCGGCGGCGCCGTCGTGCACATCGGCTCGTTCGCGGCCGACCGCGGCGCGGGGTCCTACGGCGCGGCCAAGGCCGGCATGGGCTCGTGGAACATCTTCCTGGCCCGGCAGCTCGGCCCCCGCGACATCACCTCCAACGTGGTCGCCCCCGGCTACATCGCCGACACCGAGTTCTTCCGCGACCGCGCGAGCCAGCAGTTCCACGACGCCCGGGTCGCCGAGACCATGAACGGGCGCGCGGGCTACCCCGAGGACGTCGCCGGCCTGGTGCGCTTCCTCGCCTCGCCGGGCGCCCGGCACATCACCGGCCAGGTCATCAACGTGAACGGCGGGGCGCTGACCACGCGCTAGCCGGGCCCCATCCAAGACGGCCGCCCGCGGGGCGGACCCGCGAGCGGTAAGCGACCAGGAGGAGGAGCAGATGGCGCTGTTCGCCGTCATAGCGAAGAAGGCACCCATCGGCATCAGCGTGGACGAGTTCAACGAGCGCCTGGCCGAGGGCTTCAAGTACACCAAGGAGATGGTCGACAAGGGTGTGCTCAAGCACCGGTGGATCCTCGTGGGGGCCTCCGCGGGCCTGAACATCTACGAGGTCGACTCGCACGAGCACCTCATGAAGGTGCTGTACGACAGCCCGGTCGGCTCGCACCTGCAGTTCGACGTCTACCCGCTGATCGACCCCTCCAGCTTCAACCCCACCGGCACCGGCCCCGACGCCGCCCAGGGTTCCTGACCGCGGCGGCCCGGACGGCCGCGGCGCCGCCGCGATCGCCCCCGTCCCCCGGCACCGGCGTCGCACGGTGCCGGGGGACGGGGGCGATCGTCGTCTGGGAGCGCGGATCAGGGCAGGGGCGCCGTGCTCTCGCTGAACAGGGCGCGGTTGATGCTGTGCAGCGAGCGGATGTCGTCGATGTGCAGGGTGCCGATGTCGATGGTCCTGCCGCTGAGCCGCTCCAGCAGGGCCAGGAACTCCATCAGGCCGAGGGAGCGCACCAGGCGCCCCTCGATCAGGTCCTCGTACGGGCTGATGTCGGGCAGTTCGGGGTTGCGGGCCAGGATCCAGGCCTTCACCTCGTCGAGAGCCGGGTGCATCATCGTGACCCTCCATCCGCAATCGCCCCGGTGCCGGCGACCTCGCCGGCCGCCCGCAGGACCGCCTCGACGGCGGCCTCCCAGGTGCCGTGCCGGGGGAGTAGTACCGACAGCCACCGTTCGAGCCCGAAGGCGACGCAGCTCGTGAAGACCGGCTCGCCGGTGGCGTCGAGACGGATGTCGCAGCGCTCGCCGAAGAAGTTCCGGTGGACGTTGACCGAGGCGATGGCCAGGTCGTCCACGAGGAACTCGTACTTGACCGGGGAGAGCCGCTGCAGCAGCGCCCGCTGGCCGCCCCGGTCGTAGAACGGGTCGCTCGCGGCCTCCTTGCGCATCGGCAGGCCGAGCGCGGCGCCGAAGGCGGCGATCCGCTCCGCGAACCGGTCGAGGTGGGCCTGGGCGAACTCCCGCGAGCCGAGGGCCACGACCTCCCGCATGTGGAAGCCGAGCAGGCGGCTGAGCCCCTCGTAGAACTCCTCGCGCCGGAAGCACCGGCCGAGCACGGTCACGGCGGTGTCCCCGGCCAGCCGCGCGCCCTCGTGGTACAGGTAGACGGCGAAGCAGGCGGCCGAGGGCAGCCCGAGCGCCGCGGGCTCCAGCACCCCGGGGGCGAACACCGACGGCCGCGCTCCGGGGGTGGCGTCGCGCCGATCGAGGTCCAGGGCGCAGGCCAGCATCGCCTGGTGCGGGAAGTTGTCGTAGAAGTCCAGCTTCGCCAGCGACGCGACCGGCAGCAGCGGCGGCATGATCATCGGCGCGGCGCCGGTGGCGGTGCCCCAGCCCTCGAAGGTGGCGTCCAGGGTCCTCAGCAGCGCGGTGGCGCCGGGGGACAGGGCTTCCAGGCCGTTGCGCTCCTGGGCGGTGACGGCGCTCATCGGGCCTTCGCCCGTACGCCCGCGGGTACGCCCGCGCCGGCCGGGGCCGGGCGTGAGGCGTGGGAAACGGTGGGCACGACAGACTCCTTCTGGCTTGCTTAGGTGCGCACGGTGCGCAGGACGAGCTGCTCCACCTCGCGCGCGCAGCCCCATGACATGCCGACGGCGACGCCGCTGTGCCCGTAGTTGTGGATCACGCGGGCGCCCTCGACGACCTCCTCCTCCAGGCGGATCTCGGGACGGGCGGCGCGCAGGCCGACCTCCACGCCGAGCACCCGCGCGTCGGCGATGCGCGGCTCGACGGCGGCGCACCGGGCGATGATCTGCTCGGTCTGGGCGGGGTCGGGCTCCAGGCTCCAGTCGCCCCGGCCGGCGTTGCCGCCGAGGATCAGCCGGTCGCCGTGCGGCATGAAGTGGGTGGTGGCCGCGCCCCTGCTGAACTCGAAGAAGTACGTCTCCAGGCCGGGGTTCTCGACGATCACGTGCTGCCCGCGCACGGGGACGACCTTCGGGTCGGCCGCGAAGTGGTGGGCGTACGCGCCCGTGGCGTTGACGACCACGGGGGCCTCGGCCGCCGCCTCCCGGAGCGACCCGACGCGGCCGGTCGTCATGGTGCCGCCGGCGGCGGTGAACCTGCCGGTCAGGTGGTCGAGGTAGCGGTGCATGTCGACGATCGGCAGCGACATCCAGAACGCCACGGGGAACCCCGCGCGCTCCTCGGGGGAGCAGTCGCGGTAGCCGGGCAGGCTCCGCGTCCAGGTGGTGTCCTGGATCTCCGCCTTGCTGGCCCACCGGCCCGGGGTGATCCGAACGCCCGTCTCCGGGCGTTCGGCCAGCGCGCCGAACTCCTCCAGGCTCGTCCGGTGCCAGCGCAGCGTCGTCTCGTACGGGGCCCAGTTCGGGGCCTCGGCGGGGTCGGCGATCGCCGGGCCGCCGAGCACGGCCGCGGCGACGGCGGAGGTCGTGCGCCGCGGAGGGTCGATCGCCTGGATGTGGACCGCGAGCCCCTGTTCCGCCAGGCACACGGCCGTGGTCAGCCCGGTCACCCCGGCGCCGACGACCAGTACATCTGCGCGCTGTGCCACGCGACTTCCTCCTTGACCGGGGGGCAGAGCCCCACATCTACCGAACGGATGGACTGCGACGGAACTGGATGGGAGTCAGGGGCGGCGGCCGGTCACTCGCGGCGGACCGCCATGCACGACCAGGTGAAGCCGTTGCCCACGTTGAGCAGCAGGGCGACCTCTCCGGGGGAGAGCCGGTTGCCGGCGTCCAGGTCGGCGAGGTTGGCGATGGAGTCACCGGCGCCCAGGTGGCCGGTGTCGCGGCCCAGGTCGATCACCTCGGCGTGCCGCAGGCCGGTCTCCTCCAGCGGCACCTTGAACAGCTCCGCCTGCGCGCCCGAGCCGATGCGGGGCAGCGTCAGCAGCCGCACCCGCCGGTCCTCCGGCGTCAGGCCGGCGTCGGCGAGCGCCCGCAGCACGGCCTTCTTGACGGACTGGCGCACGGTGGCGACGAAGCGCAGCATGTCGCCGGAGGCCCGGAACGCCAGCTTCGAGCGGCGGACGCTGATCGTGCTGGAGTGGGAGCGCGGGGCCGGGCTGAACGGGTCGTCGCCGCGGTAGAGGATCTCGAACTCCGGCGCGCTGACCGACGCGACGGACAGCAGCCGGTAGGGCCCTCCGGCGCGGTCGAGCAGCAGCGCGGTGGCGCCGTCGCCGTAGACGACGTCGAAGTCGCTGCCCCAGCGGTCGAAGCCGGGGGCCGCGAAGCGGTCGGCGGTGGTGACCAGTGCGCGGTCGACGGCCGGATCGGCGATCATGCGGGTGACGGCGACTTCCAGGGCGGCTATGCAGCCGTTGGAGGTCTGCTGGACGCCGACGGGTAACGCGTTGCGGGCGCCGAGCTGGTGGGCGACGTAGTGCGGTGGCGACCAGAAGTCGTGTCCCTGGTGGTACAGCCACGAGTGGGCCACCATCCCGAGCTCCTCGCCGTCCCAGCCCGCCTCGGCCAGCGCCTTCTGGCCGGCCAGCACCGCCATCTCGGGCGCGGAGTGGTCGGCGCTCTCCGCCACCTGGCGGTAGCCCAGGCGCGCGGCCATCTGCTCGTCGACCCGCCCTTGCGCCATCGCGTCGGCCATGGTGTGCCGCCGGGGCGGCAGCCACGCGACCGCGGCGGCGATGCCCGGCGGCTCGGCGAGGGGTGGGGAGAGTCTCATGGGCGGGCCTCCTGTCGTCTGGCGCCCGTTCACCGCCCTCTCGGCGGCCGATTCCCGGGCCGTTCGCCGGTGGGGCCGGGGAAAACACAACGTTTATGAATATCGCGCGATACGTGACGTTCTATGGTTTTCCGACATCGAGCCCCCGGGCCGGGAGAACTGCCGAGAAAAGCATCTTCTTTCGCCCGGCCCGGCGCTTCAAGCGCGGCGCCGCCGCACAGGGGTACCCCTTATTCACGCCGGACCGCGATGCACGACCAGGTGAACCCATTGCCGGTGTTGAGCAGCAGGGCGACCTCGCCCGGCGCCAGGACGTTGCCGGCGTCCAGATCGGCGAGGTTGGCGACCGAGTCGCCCGCGCCCAGGTGGCCGGTGTCGCGGCCCAGCTCCAGGATCTCGGTGTGGCGCAGCCCCAGCTCCTCCAGCGCGGGGGTGAAGAACCGCGCCAGCGGCTCGGCGCCGATGCGCGGCAGCGTCAGGCACCGCAGCCGCGGGTCCTCGGGGGTCAGCCCGGACTCGGCGATCGCCTGCCGCACCGCCTGCTGCACCGACGTGTGCAGCGTGGCGCCGAACAGGGGGATGCCGCCGGTGTTCCGGAACGCCTGCTTGGTGCGGCGGACGTCGATCGGCGCCGAGTGCGCCAGCGGCGCCGCGCTGAACGCGTCGTCCCCCCGGTGCAGCAGCTCGAACTCCGGCGCGTTCATGGAGACGATCGACAACAGCCGGTAGGGCCCCCCGGCGCGGTCGAGCAGCAGCGCGGTGGCGCCGTCGCCGTACGCGACGTCGAAGTCGCTGGTCCACTTGTCGAAGCCTGGCAGCGAGAAGCGGTCGGCGGTGGTGACCAGCACGCGGTCGACGTCCGGGTCGGCGATCATGCGGGTGACGGCGACCTCAAGCGCGGCGACGCAGCCGTTGGAGGTCTGCTGGACGCCGACGGGCAGCGCGTTGCGGGCGCCCACCTGGTGGGCGACGTAGTGCGGTGGCGACCAGAAGTCGTGCCCCTGGTGGTATAGCCACGAATGCGCGACCATCCCGAGTTGGTCGCCGTCCCAGCCGGCATCGGCCAGTGCCTTCTGCGCGGCCAGGACGGCCATCTCGGGGGCGGAGTGGTCCGCGCTCTCGCACAGGCTGCGGTAGCCCAGGCGCGCGGCCATCCGCTCGTCCAGGCCGCCCGCCAGCGCGTCCTCGATCGTGTGGCGCCCCGGCGGCAGCCACGCGACCGCGGCCGCGATGCCCGGCGGCTCGGCGAGGGGTGGGGACAGTCTCATGGGCGGGCCTCCTGTCGACTCTGGCGCCCGGACGCCGCCGACCGTCGCGCGACGAGGCGGCTCCTCCGGCGGCGTCGTCGATCCTGAAAGATCGGTCAGTAGGCTTCGTGTAGTATGCGCGAGCCTTCGAACGGGGGTCAACGGTGCAAAGAAGCAGGTCAAACAGGCCGGTGGCGCGCGGGGAGCGGGGACGCCCGCCGGTGTGAGACGTCCGGCGCGCGAGGGGCCGCCGGCGGCCCGCCAGGCGCGCTCCGTATCGAGATCGAAGCGAATCGAGGTCGAGATGGTGCCCGAACAGACCACCAGCCGGGACGATCTGCCGCCGGTCCAGGTGCAGCCCATCGGTTACGTGGTGACCGGTTACGACCGGCCCGAGGTCGCGCCCCCGCAGGCCACCGAGAACTTCGGCGAGCGAGCCAGCCTCGTGGTCTACGAACGGTACGCCGACGGCCTGTCGGGCCTGGAGAACTGCCCGCACATCTGGCTGGTGACCTGGCTGCACTCCCAGCGTGAGGACGAGGCCGCCGAGCTGCGCTGCGTCCCGCGCGGCCTCACCGGCACCGGCGAACGCCGAGGCGTCTTCTCCACCCGCTCGCCGAACCGCCCCAGCCGGCTGGGCATGAGCCTGGTCCGCGTGGCCGAGATCGACGGCAACGTCATCCACTTCTACGGCGTCGACCTCGTCGACGGCACCCCCGTTCTGGACATCAAGCCCTGGGTCCGCGGCACCGACGTCCCGCCCCGGGGGTGAGCCCCCGGGCCCCGGCGGTGACGCCCGGGTCCACGGGCGCGCACGAGGACGCCCGGCCCGGGGTGGGACGTCCGGGGAGACGTGCCACCGCGGCCGGCGCGTCGCGTCAGGCGGTGACGGCTCCGGCGTGCGCCGGGAGGCGCTCCGCCGTCTGCGCGCCGGCGGCGATGCCGTAGGCGCGGACCTCCATGAGGTCCTGGCTCAGGTAGCCGTCGTGCGGGCTGGTCGGCCCGGCCGCGTGGGTGGGCAGGCCACCGTAGACGACCTTGCGGATCGACGGCTCGCGCAGCGCCAGCGCCGCCAGGCCGGGGTCGTCGCCGAGCACCGACAGCGCCAGGGTGTCGCGCAGCGGCTCGATCGGGTTGCCCCGGCTCCAGGGCAGCACCCAGACGCACGGGAAGGGAAGCTCGACGCGGCCCCCGGGGTGGTCGGCGCGGTCGCACACCAGGACGGCGGGGCGCAGCGCCGCCGAGCCGTCGCCGAGGTCGGCCAGCGGGCCCTCGGGGTGGCGGGCCCCCGCGAGGTCGACCGCGCCCGCGAGCCGCGACTCCAGGTGCGCGCGCATGGCCCGCGCCTGCTCCACCGGCAGCACGGGCAGCTCGGCGTCCGGCGACTGCGGCGGAGCGGCCACCATGGCCCCGAGCCGCCGGGCGATGGCCTCGCCCAGCTCGGCCGGGTCGCCGTCGGTGAAGACCGCGCTGGCGTTGGTGCACCGCAGCCCGGCGTCGTAGGCCACCGAGTCGCAGATGGAGTCGACCACCCGCTCGGTGATCTCGCCGGTGTGCAGGATCTTGGACCGTCCCGGGCCGCGCAGGATCACCCGCCGGTCGGATCCGTACCGCTTGACGGCGGCGTCGCCGCCGAAGACCAGGCTCAGGTCGGAGGCCTTGACCAGCGCGTCCCCGGTGGCGTGCCCGCCGGGCAGCAGCGAGAGCCGCGACGGCTCGACGCCCGCCTCCAGCGCCGCGAGGATCAGCCGCGACGGGGTGAACGGGTCCCTGGTGCCCGGGCGGATCACGAGCTGGTACCCGTACGCCAGGGCGTGCACCCACTGGGTGTGGGTGCCGGGGTTGTTGCTCGGCGCGATCACCGACAGGATGTCGCCGCGGCGCAGCCACATGGGCCTGATCTCCCCGGCCCGCACCCCGCCCGCGGTGCCCGCCGGGCGCTCGGCGGCCACCCGTTCGCCGACGTTCGCGCAGGTCGCCGCCATGTCCTCCAGCGAGTGCCGCGCCACCTTGATGGGGATGCCGCCGGCGCGGGCCTGGGCCTGGCAGTAGTCGTCGGGTGTCATGCCGCCGAGCGTCGCCGTGGCGAACAGCCGGCCGGCCAGCCGCAGCGTCTCGGGGTCGGGCGCGGGCGCGGCGCCGAGCGGGTGGCGCCGCCGCAGCTCCGAGACGGTCAGCGACGCGGCCAGCGGCGGAGCGGTGTCCACCTCGGCGATCGGCGTGCCGTCGACGCCGCGCAGCGGCGTCGTCTCGGCCGACGAGGCGACCCTGCCCGCCCTGATCACCGAGACCTTGTACGGGGCTTCGCCGCTCATCAGTAGACCCCCTCGATGACGGCCTTGGCGGCGACCTCGGCGGGCCGCACGTCGGAGACCTCGATGCCGGGGTAGCCTGCGGCCGGCGCCCGCCGCGTGACCATGTCGCGCTCGGCCGTCGGGGGCATGAAGAACTCCCGTGTCAGCGAGGTGATCTTCACGCGGCCGCGCTCGTCCACGCCCACCGGCCGGTCGGTCTCGACCGGGTCGACGACCTCCATCACGGTGTAGGGGAAGAACGGCCGGAAGACGCACGGCGAGGCGTCGCCCTCCCTGCGGGTGCGCTGCGGGGCCATGCCCATCATCGTGTTGCCGTACGCCCCGGCGAAGGTCGCCTCGGGGAACGCCTCCTGCTCCAGCAGGCGCAGCGTCTCGGCGTCCATGCTGGTGCCGCCCCAGATCACGCCGCGCACCTTGTCGCCGAGCACTTTGTAGACGTCGTGGCGGGCCACGATCGACTCCAGCACGCGCGGCGTCGTGGAGACCGCCCGGATGTCCTGCGACAGCAGCACGTCCTTGACCTGGTCGAGGATGTGGTCCACGTACAGCTTCGACTCGTCCTCGCGGCCGTTGGCGATGCACCGCCTGACCCACCGCGGGTCGAGGTCGACGAAGAAGGGGGTGAAGCCGCGCAGCTCCGACAGGTTGCCGATGTTCTTGGCCATGATGTGCGGACCGGTGGGGCCGATGTGCAGCCATCCGGCCTGCCCGTCGCCGGTCGGGAACCCCTGCTCGTCGAGGTGCAGGTTCTGGAACTCGATGTTGCGCCGCCGCGAGGTCGCGTCGACGATGCGCTTGGGCGCCCCGGTCGCGCCGCCGGACTCGTAGACGCCGAAGCGCCCGGGCCGGCCGGCGCACCCGCGAGGGATCAGCGTCTGGGCGGGAATGGAGCTCCAGTCGACCGGCACGGCGTCGAAGAGCCGCAGGTCGTCGTAGGTCCTGACGTCGGTCAGCGGGTCGAAGCCGAGCCCCGGCGCGCGGCCGACCCAGTACGGGCTCCCCGTGGCGGGCGAGAAGTGCCACGTCATCGTCGCCACGACCAGCTCGTCCAGGTCGGGCGTCGTGTCGACGGGCGCCTCGAACACGGCGGCGAAGTCATCGGACATTTGGGCTGCCTTTCTCGGTCGTCGCGGCGGCCGCCGGCGTGGACACGCCGCGCGGCCGCCGGGCGGGCTCAGTGCTGGTGTGCGTAGCTGTGGCCATGACCGTGGCCGTGCCCGTGGACGTGTCCGTGCCCGTGACCGTGGTCCGCGTGGTCGGCGGGCAGCTCCCCGCCGTGCGCGTCGAGGTGGCAGGGCGGGCACAGGTTCTGCCCGCGGTGGTTGTGCAGCAGGCCGGCGCTGGTCTGCTCGGCGCACCCGTCACAGGGCGCGAACGGCTGCAGCTTCTTGGCGCGCGGCGGCTCGCCGGTGACCGGCTCGACCGCCAGGATGTCGTCCACCGGAGCGGTGAGGATGCGCTGGATCCGGGTCGACTGCGACTCGAAGAAACGCGCGTTCTCCTCCGCGGTCGCGGCGCCGGTCTCCACCTTGCGCGCCAGCGCCCAGATCTCCTCGCTGCGGAAGACGTCGCTGCCGGGCTTGGCGGAGACGCGGATCCCGGTGCCGTCGGCGGGGCTCCAGAAGGTGAACGCCACCTTCCCGTTGTCCTCGTGCAGCAGGTTGCGCTTGCCGAAGGTGCACCCGCTGAGCACCTGGACGGCGTCGGCGGCGCACGCGTCGGTCTCACCGACGGCCACGAGCCGGTTGGCCTGGGTGTCCCTGCCGTAGATCGAGACCGCGAGCATGGCGATGCGCGTGCCCACCGCGGCCCCTGGGCACTCGTGGCCGTGGAAGCGGATGACCGCGTCGTACTGTTCGGTGAGATCCATCAGATTCCTTCCCTGAGGGTCGCGGCGATGCGGGGGAGCGCCGGCGAGCGCACCTCGGCCTCCCGGTCGTTGTCGCCCTCGAAGAAGGCCCGCACCGACGTGTCGTGCAGGTCGACCGCGGAGACGATGAAGGTCCACTGGCCGGAGCCCTCGGCCAGCACCCGGTCGAGGCGCGTGCAGGTGTCTCGGCGCGGGTCGTGCGGCCAGGGGACGCGGTGGGTGTGGTAGTTGCCGAAGACGACCAGATCGTTGTCGTCGCAGAAGCGCTCGATCGCCAGCAGCTCGGCCGGGTGGGCGATCCACCCGCGTTGCTCGTTGGGCGTCTGCGAGGGGATGGCGTGCTGGTCGACCAGCTCGTCCATGTCGTCGCTGTGCGAGGGGTCGCGCCGCAGGTTGAACATGAGCGGGAACACCCCGGTCACCTGCATGGTGGTGCCGCGCTGGCGTCCGAGCAGCATGCCGAACGCCTTGCGCTCGTGCGTCTCGCCCTCCAGGTAGTGCCCGGTGAGCTTACGGACGACGTGCCCGGCGATGGCCGCGAAGATCGGGCGTGGCAGCACGATGTCGGTGACGTCGCCCAGCGTCACCAGGGTGTCGGACGTCAATGCGTGTCCTCGGGCCCGTCCTCGGGCGTCCGCGCGGTGGCGACGAACTCCCTGGCCTCGGCCACCGTGCGCCGGGTCAGCGCGGCCGACTTGCCGAGGTAGGACGGCGGGTCGAAGATGCGGTCCAGCTCCAGCGCGTCCAGCAGCCGGATGTTGTCGTTCTCCCGCACGAGCTGCTCCAGCGGGGCGCCGCTGGAGCGCGCCTGCTGGCTCAGCTCGTACACCTGCTCGTGCGCCGTCTGCTTGCCCAGGTGCTGGCCGAGGGCCAGCATGAGCCGCTCGCTGGCGATCTCCGCGGCGACGACCTGGGTGTTCTCCATGAGCCTGTCGGTGTGCACGGTGAGGCCGCTGACGATGGACAGCACGATCTCGCAGGAGGACAGCGTGTAGTGCGCCACGTCGGGCACGCACGCCCACTCCAGGCGCAGGGAGCGCGAGTCGCGCTCGTGGTCGCCGCTCATCGCGGCCAGGCCGACGTTGACCGTGGCGGCGGCCAGGCGCGCCATCACGACGGCCTGCTCGCAGGCCTCGGGATTGCGCTTGTGCGGCATGGTGCTGCTGCCGACCTGCCCGTGCCGCCAGCCCGTCTCGACCTCGCCGAACTCCGGGCGCGACAGGATGCGGACCTCGTCGGCGATGCGGCCCATGGTGCCGGCGGTGATCGCCACGCCCGAGACGAACTCGGCGACGCGGTCGCGGGCGACGTGCCAGCCCATCCTGGGGGCGCTCAGCCCGAGCCGGCCGGAGAAGCCCTCCAGCAGCTCCAGCGCCTGGTCGCCGAAGCCGGCCATCGTGCCGACGCCGCCGAAGAGCTGGGCCGCGCAGACCCGCTCGCGCATGCCGCGCAGCCGCTCGCCGTTGCGGACGACCTCGTCCAGCCATCCGGCGACCTTCAGGCCGAAGCCGATCGGCAGCGCGGGCTGGGCGTGCGTGCGGCCCAGGGCGACCGTCTCGGCGTGCTCGTCCGCCAGGTCGGCCAGGCGGGCGGCGATGGCGGCGAGCAGGCGGTCGAGCTCGTCCAGCACGTCGCGCATCTGCACCGACTGCGCGGTGTCCTGGATGTCCTGCGTGGTCGCGCCGTAGTGGACGAACTCGCCGGACTGGCCCTCGCACGCGTCCTGGAACACCCGCAGCAGGCCGACCAGCGAGTGGCTGGTCTTGCGGATCTCCTCGCGAACCCGTGACAGGTCGATCCGCTCGATGCGGGCCGCGGCGGCGATCAGCTCGGCGGCGTCGGCGGGGATGATGCCGAGCGCGCCCTGCTCCAGCGCCAGCGCCGCCTCGACGTCCAGCCACCGCTGGTAGCGGCAGCGGTCGCAGAAGATGCGGCGGCTGGCCTTGGTGCTGTAGCGGTGCCCGTAGAAGGCCGAGTCGACGATGTGGCTGCGATCGTGGCCGCAGGGGTGTTCGCTGCTCATAGATTCTCTCCTGTTGCGATCAGGCCGCTCCGGCGGGCGGCCGCGCTCGCGAGCCGGTTGCCCTTCGGGCGGCGCGCGGCGCCGCTGTAAGGGCTCGATCCGTAGGGACGGCGGTCGGGGGAGACGACGGCGTTGGCGGCCATCTCCAGCGCCACGTGCCGGGGCGAGATGGTCCGCTGGCGGGCGCCGGCGAGGACGTCGCCGGTGAGCTCGCGCATGAGGTACGCGAGGCCGTCGAGCACCTCGTGCGGTTCGGGCGTGGTGCTCGGGCCGTACAGGGTCTCCATGGAGGCCGAGCCGCCGATGCCGCCGATGAAGTCGGGCACGACGACCACGCCGCGGTCGCCGAGCTGCATCTCGACGGCCTCGGTGATCCCCATGTTGGCGCCGACCACCACGACGGGCACCGACAGCGTGGCCGCCTGCTCGGCGGTGAGGGCGTTCTCGACGGCGGCCAGGACGAGCACGTCGACCGGCAGCATGAACAGCGCCTGGCGCGGCAGCCGCCGCAGCGGCGCCACCGCCTCGGTCACGGGCATCGACATCGGGTTGCCGAGCATGGCGGGGATGTCCAGGCCGCGCGGGTCGACCGCGCAGCCGTGCTCGTCGGCGACCGCGATGACCGTCGCGCCGCCTTCGACCAGCGACTCGGCGGCGGAGCGGCCGAGGTTGCCGAACCCCTGGATGGCGACCTGCAGGCCGTCCGCCCGGTAGCCCGCGCTCTCGGCGGCGCCGAACGCGGCGTGGGCGAGGGCGTGGCCCGCGCGTCGCCGGCCGACCGTCCGGCCGCCCACGGTGGCGTCCAGCAGGGCCATGCGCCGGAAGTACTCCTCGTCGTCGAACTCCTGGGCGTGCTTCACGGCGTACTTCACCGACGGGACCCCGACGCTCGCCGCGATGGCCTCCAGCTCCTCGAACCGGGTGCCCATGTCGCAGCCCATGCTGTAGCGGGTGGTCAGCTCGTGGGACAGGAAGGAGAGGAACCGCGCCTGGACCTCCGCGTGGGCGGGGCTGTTGGGGTCGAAGGCGAGGCCGGACTTGGCCCCGTCGACGTTGATGCCCAGCACCCGCTGCTTGAGCGTCATGCGGGAGGCCAGCTCGGTGAGGGTGCCGGCGGTGAGCCCCGGCTGGACGCGGAACCCCCCGGCGGCCAGCCGGCAGTTCTCGCCGTCATATACCAGGTAACCGGTGCATCCTTCAATGGGGTCTACGTATTCGATGACACGCGGCATGTTCGCCCCCGGGTCCATCTGCAGAGGGATTGAATCCATGAATGCTCGGATGGTGCACATTCGCGCGTGAAATCGTCAACGGCTCGCCATTCCGGTTGCACCCGTGATCGTCAACCCGATCATTTCGATTCTCGGGGTGGCAGCCCTGCAAGTGCTCATTTTCCGCACTTGCACGCCCCGCTCTGACCAGGGCAGATCGAATGGCCGACGGTACTCTTCATAACTTTCCGCATTTGCGAACAATTCGCAGTAAGGCGGTTGGATAAACCACGGCATGACGCGGCGGAACCGTCAACAAGGGTATGGGAACCCCTGCTGACGGGTCGGCCGTACCCGTCGTCCCCCGCGGGGCGGGATAGGGGTCTAACCCCGGTTTCCGGTGGTGGCGATGCCCTGCACGAAATAGCGCTGCCCGACGAAGAACACGATGATCAGCGGCAGAGTGGTGAGCACTCCGGCCGCCAGGACGATCTCCCATTTCGGGTCGCCGCCCTGGTAGAACTGGTCGACGATCGCCTTCAGGCCGCGGGGCAGCGTGAACAGCGCCGGGTCCTGAAGGTAGATCAGCGGCTTCATCAGGTCGAACCAGCTCGCCTTGAGCTCGAAGATGAACGCGATGATCAGTGCGGGCCTGGCGAGCGGGAGCGCGATCCGCCGGAACAGGTCGAAGTAGGTGGCTCCGTCCACCCGGGCGGCCTCGAACACGTACCGGGGAACGCCGAGCAGGAACTGGCGCAGCAGGAAGATGTAGAACGCCGACCCGAACAGGTTGCCCGCCCACAGCGGCACCTGCGTGCCGGTCAGCCCCACCGTGTTCCAGATGAGGTACGTCGGGACGAGCGTCACCGCCGCGGGCAGCATCATGGTGCCCAGCACGCTGCCGAAGAGCAGGTTGCGGCCCGGGAAGCGGAAGTACGCGAAGCCGAACGCGATGAACGCGCTCGACAGCGTGACCGTCAGCGCCGCCACCACCCCGACCACCAGCGAGTTCAGCATCCAGGTCAGCATGGGGGCGGCGTCCCAGACCGCCGCGTAGTTGCCCGGGGCGAACGGTGTGGGCCAGGGCACGAAGGGGTCGGCGAAGGTGCGCTCCCTCGGCTTGAGCGAGGCCACGACCAGCCAGACGAACGGGTACAGGAAGATCGTCGAAGCGGCGGCCAGCACGACCAGGAAGAACACCCTGCGGGTGCCCCGGCTCGCGTCGTCGGCCCGCCGGTCCCCGGCCGCGCCGGCCGGCGTCGTCACCGGCGCCTGGATGCGCTCGATCGTGGCCATCAGGCGTGCTCCTCGGCCTCGTAGTACACCAGCCGGCCGCCGACCTTCACCTGCACGAGCGTGATGAGCGCGATGACCACGAACAGCACCCAGGCCAGCGCCGAGGCGTAGCCCATGTGCAGGAACTGGAAGGCCTGCTGGAAGAGGTAGACGACGTAGAACAGGGCGGCGTCGCCGGACGCCTGCTGGGCGGTCTGGCTGCTGAAGTACATCGTGTAGACCTGGTCGAACATCTGCAGCGAGGTGATCGTGTTGATGATCACCACGAAGAACAGCGCCGAGCTGATCATGGGGACGGTGACGGCGCGGAACCGCTGCCAGGCGCCCGCGCCGTCGATCATCGCGGCCTCGCTCAGCTCACGCGGGACGTTGCGCAGCGCGGCGAACAGGATGATCGTCGTCGTGCCGAGGTTCCACAGGGACATCACCACGATGCCCGCCAGCATCCAGTCGGGGTCGGTGGTCCACTGCGGCCCGGAGACCCCGAACAGGGCCAGGAACTGGTTCACCATGCCGGCCTGGCCGTTGAGCAGGAACAGGAACAGGACGCCGACCGCGACGTAGGGCGTCATGGACGGCAGGTAGAACACCGTGCGGAACACCCCCGCCGCGCGCCCGGTCACCCGGTTGAGGATCAGGGCCAGGGCCAGCGCGATCACGATCGCCAGCGGCACGTGCAGCGCGGTGTACAGCACGGTGTTGCCGATCGCGCGGGCCACCTTGGGGTCCTCGGCCATGCGCGTGTAATTGTCCAGGCCGGCGAACCGGGGGCTGTCGATCAGGTCGTAGTCGGTCAGCGACAGCACCAGGCTCGCGACCATCGGGCCGAGCTGGAACACAAGCAGCCCGGCCAGCCACGGCAGCACGAAGACGTACGCCCAGCGGGTCTCCGGCCGAAGCCGTCTCACGAGTGCCCCGCGTCGTCGAGCGCGCGCTGCGTCTCCTCCTGGGCCTGGCGCAGCGACTCGGCGGGCTTCGCGCGTCCCAGCAGCACGCGGGTGGCGGCGTCCTGCCACGCCTTGGTGAACTCGGCGGCGGCGCCCGACTGCGGCACCACGAACCCGGCCTCCTGTACCGAGCGGATCACGGTCACCGCGTCGTCGTACGCCTTGTGCCCGCTCGGCTTCACGATCTGCGAGAAGATCACTTCGTCGGCCTTGGCGTTGCCGGTGTACGTGCCGATGTTGACCTTGCCCTCCTTGGCGCGCTTGTCGGCGCGCGCCCTGGCGGCGGCGACCCAGGTGTCGGCGGCGGTCATCGTCTTGATCCACCGGCACGCCGCGTCGGGGTTCTTCGCGCCCTTGGGGACGACCCAGGCGTTTCCGCCGACGTTGTTCACCGGCCGGCCCTGCCGGTCCTTGAACGGCAGCACGGTGATGTCGGCGTCCGGGGAGGTGCCCGCCATCGCGCTGACGACGAACTGCTCGGTGAGCATGGCGCCGACCTGGTCCTTGGCGAACGGGTTCTGCTCGCCGAAGTAGTCGAAGGTGTCGACGAAGGCCTTCAGCCGCGTCCAGCCGCCCTGCGAGCGCACCAGCCGGTCGCCGTACTCCAGCGCCTCGGCCACCTTGGGGTCGCCGAGCAGCGAGGTGCGGCCGTCGCCGGTCAGGATGTCCGCGCCGTTGGCCTTGGCCCACAGCGGCAGGAACTCGGGCAGCTTGGGGTAGAAGCCGAACCGCTCGATCTTCCCGCCGGAGACCTTGCTCATCTTCTTCGCCAGCGCCGCCAGGGCGTCCCAGTCGGAGGTGTCGATGTCCTGCGGAGCCACCCCGGCGTCCTTGGCGGCCTTGTTGTTCACCAGCAGCACGATGGAGTTGTAGAACTCCGGCATCGCGTACCACTTGCCGTCGTACTTCACCTGCTGCTGCGCCGCCGGGTAGAAGTCGCCGGTCGCGATGCCCTCCTTGGCGACGCAGGCGTCCAGCGGCTGGATGGCGCCGCGCGCGGCGTAGGTGCCGATGCGTTCGCGGGCGAGGTAGACGACGTCGGGCGGGTTGCCGGCGGCGACGGCGGACAGGAACGCCTGCTCGTCGAACTGGCCCTGGTTGATGGCGACCTCGACGCCCGGATACGCCTTCTTGAAGGCGTCCACCCGGACGGTCGCGATCTCGTCGGGAAGGCCGAACCCCATGGTCGTGAGGCTCCCGCCCCCGCCGCTCCGGGTGCCGCCGCCACCGCCGGCACCGACGCCGCCGCAGGCTCCGAGGCTTCCGACCAGCACAACCGCCGCCGCAGTGCGGCACACCCGCGATGTGAACACGCCGCCCCCTCGTAGAGGTCGAATAGGTGAGCGGCGTCTTCCCCGACGGTCTCCGGTAAACGCGTGTTGCGGCGCACCGCCCGGGTCGTCACCGAACCGTTGCCCGGTGCCCGTCCGGGCGGCGCGCCGTCGCCCCGCCTACCGGAGGCGGGGGAGCACCTCGCGCCCGTAGAAGTCGAAGAACGCGTCCTGCTCGTGCCCGATCTGGCTGACGTAGACCTCGTCGAAGCCCGCGTCCACGTACTTCTTGACCGCCTCGACGTGGGCGTCCACGTCGGGCCCGCACGGCGTGGAGGCGGTGGCGTCCTCCTCCGAGACCATCCCGGCGAGCTGCTCGAAGTGGCGCGGCAGCGGCAGCAGCTGGGCGGCCTCGCCCTCGATGCCCTGCGTCGGCCACAGGCGATGGACGGTCTTGCGCGCCTGCGCCTCGTCGTCGGCGTAGCAGACCTTGAGGCCGCCCTGGACGGGCTTGCCCACGCCCCCGGCCTCGTGGAACTTCTGGACGAACTCGGCCTCGGGGCCGGTGCAGATGTAGCCGTCGGCGATCCGCCCGGCCAGCTCGACCGACTTGTCGCCGAAGCCGGACATGTACACCGGCGGCGGCTCGTCGGGAAGCGTGTACAGGCGGGCGGTGTCCACGTTGTAGTGGGTGCCCCGGTGGGTGACCAGCTTGCCCGACCACAGCTCGCGCATCAGCTCGATGGCCTCCTCCAGCATCTCCAGCCGCTCGCTCGCGGGCGGCCAGCGGCTGTTCATGATGTGCTCGTTGAGCGCCTCGCCGGTGCCGACGCCGAGCCGGAACCGGCCGCCGGTGATCGCCGCGCTGGTGGCCGCCGCCTGGGCGACGACCGCCGGGTGGATGCGCACCAGCGGGCACGTCACCGCCGTCGTGATCGGCAGCGAGGTGGCCTCGGCGATCGCGCCGATCACCGTCCAGACGAACGGGCTCTGACCCTGTTCGTCCAGCCACGGGTGGTAGTGGTCGGAGATCCACAGGCTCTCGAACCCGGCGCGCTCGGCCATCTTGGCCTGCCGCACCAGTTCCTTGGGCCCGTGCTCCTCGGAGGACAGGAAGTATCCGAAGCTTGTCATCATGGCCTCCCCGGGGCCTCGTGTCTCGTCGAGATCCCTTACCCTCCTGACCATGGGCAAACGGCCCCGGTTCGGGGGCCGGCCCGCGCGAGAGGAGGCCGGGTGGGCATCGCCGCCGCCGTCGCCGCTCTGGGCGAGGAGCCGCTCGACTGGCGCTTCAAGGCCGCCCCCGTCCGTGCGCACGGCGCAGCGCCGACCGTGGGGGAGTACCTCGCCACCCGGCCGCGGCTGTCCGGGCTGGGCACCCCGCTGCTGACCCTCGACGGCTCCGCGCTCGACCACAACATCGCCACGATGGCCGCCTGGGTGGAGCGGGCGGGCGCCTCGCTGGCCCCGCACGGCAAGACCACCATGGCGCCGGCCCTGTGGCGGCGCCAGCTCGCCGCCGGGGCGTGGGGGATCACGCTGGCGAACCTGCCGCAGCTCCGGGTCGCGCGGTCCTTTGGCGTCGGCCGCCTCATGCTCGCCGGGAGCCTGCTCGACCCTGCCGGGCTGGCGTGGGTGAGCGCCGAGCTGGACGCCGATCCCGGCTTCTCGTTCACCTCCTGGGTCGACTCGGCCCGCTCCGTGCAGATCATGGACGCCGCGCTGCGCGAGGCGGGCGCCGGCCGTCCGGTCGACGTGTACGTCGAGCTGGGCGGGCCCGGCGGGCGCACCGGCGTGCGGGAGGACGACGAGGCCGTCGCGCTCGCGGAGGCCGTCCGCGCCGCCCCCACCCTGCGGCTCGCCGGCGTGGCCGGGTACGAGGGCGCCCTCGCCCACGACACCTCGCCCGCCGGCCTCGGCGCGGTCGACGGCTTCCTGCGGCGGCTGGCGGCGCTGCACGAGCGGGTGACCTACGAGGTGGACGAGCCGGTCGTCACGGCCGGCGGCAGCTCGTACTTCGACCAGGTGGTGGAGGTCCTCGGGCCGCTGGACGCCCGCCTGGTGCTGCGGTCGGGCGCGTACGTCATCCACGACGACGGCTTCTACCGCGAGTTCTCGCCCTTCTCCCGGGGTGCCGGGCCCGCGCCGCTGCGGTCGGCCATGCACGGGTGGGCCCGGGTGATCTCGCGCCCGGAGCCCGGGCTCGCGCTGCTCGACGCCGGCAAACGCGACCTGCCCTTCGACGAGGGGCTGCCCGAGCCGCACGCCGTGCGGGGGCGCGGCCGTTCCGGAAGCGAGCCGGCCCTGCGCGGCGCCCGCGTCACCGCGGTCAAGGACCAGCACACCTTCCTCACCCTCGATCCCGCCTCCGACCTCGCCTGCGGCGACGTGCTCCGGCTCGGCCTGTCCCACCCCTGCACGGCGCTCGACAAGTGGACGCTGATCCCCGTCGTCGACGACTCCCTCGCCGACGACCCCGAGGTCGTCGACCTCGTCAGGACCTACTTCTGATGCCCCCCGGGCGCCTCTGATGCCCGGCGGGCGCGTCTTCCGCGGGGCCACGGTCGCCGACGGCAGCGGCGCGCCGTCGTACCGGGCGACCGTCACCGTGGCCGGGGGGCGGATCGCCGAGATCACGCCGGAGCGGCCCGGCGCCGCGCCGGGCGGGCCGGGGGACGTCGACGCCCGCGGGCTCGTGCTCGCGCCCGGCTTCGTCGACATGCACTCCCACTCCGACCTCGCGCTGCTGTCGGAGCCCGCCCACCTGGCCAAGGTCGCCCAGGGGGTCACCTGCGAGGTGCTCGGGCAGGACGGCCTGTCGTACGCGCCGGTGGACGACACCACGCTCGCGCAGCTCCGCAGGCAGATCGCCGGCTGGAACGGCGACCCGGAGGGGTTCGACTGGGACTGGCGCTCGGTCGCCGGCTACCTCGACCGGCTCGGCCGCGGCATCGCCGTCAACGCCTGTTACCTGGTCCCGCAGGGGACGGTGCGGATGCTGGTGATGGGCTGGGACGACCGGCCGGCCACCCCGGCCGAGCTGGCGGAGCAGAAGGCGATCGTCGCCCGGGCGATGGCCGAGGGCGCGGTCGGCATGTCCAGCGGCCTCACCTACACCCCCGGCATGTACGCCGGCACCGCCGAGCTGGTGGAGCTGTGCCGGGTCGTCGGCGAGCTGGGCGGCTACTACTCCCCGCACCACCGCTCGTACGGCGCGGGCGCGCTGGAGGCGTACGCCGAGATGGTGCGGGTGTCGCGGGAGTCGGGCTGCCCGTTGCACCTGGCCCACGCGACCATGAACTTCCCCGTCAACCGGGGCAGGGCCGGGGAGCTGCTGAGCCTGATCGACGACGCCGTGGCCGGCGGCTGCGACATCACGCTGGACACCTACCCGTACCTGCCTGGCTCGACGACGCTCGCCGCGCTGCTGCCGGGCTGGGCGTCCGAGGGCGGCCCCGACCACACCCTCGCGCGGCTGCGCGACCCGGCGACGGCCGAGCGCATCCGGCACGTGATGGAGCGGGAGGGCTCCGACGGCTGCCACGGTGTGCCGGTCGCGTGGGAGACGATCCAGATCTCCGGCACCCGCTCACCCGCCCTCGGGAGCCTGGTGGGCGCCACGATCGCCGCGCTGGCCGCCCGTACGGGGCGTCCACCGTTCGAGGTGTTCCGCCGCCAGCTCCTGGACGACGGCCTGGGCACCACGATCCTGCAGCACGTCGGGGACGAGGAGAACGTCCGGGCGATCATGCGGCACCCGGCGCACACCGGCGGCAGCGACGGCCTGCTCACCGGCGCCCGGCCGCACCCCCGCGCCTGGGGCACCTTTCCGCGTTACCTCGGCCGCTACGTCCGCGACGAAGGCGTCCTGACGCTGGAGGAGTGCGTGGCCCACCTGACCGGCCGCCCCGCCCGCCGCCTCAAGCTGGCCGGCCGCGGCCTGGTGCGCCCCGGCCACCACGCCGACCTGGTGCTCTTCGACCCCGAGACGATCGGCGACACCGCCACCTTCGACGACCCGCGCCGCACCCCCGCGGGCGTCCACCACGTCCTGGTCAACGGCGTCCCCGTGATCGAGTACGCCACCCCCACAGGCGCCCTCCCCGGCCGCCCGCTACGCCACACCCCCACCGGCACCCGCTGACGCCTGCCGGGCGTCCCTCGAAGGCGAGCCCGGCCGCCCTGCCGCCACATCCCCCATCGCACCCGCCGCCCCTGCCGGGCGTCCCTCCAAGCGAGCCCGCCGCCCTGCCGCCACATCCCCACCGCACCCGCTGACGCGTGTCGGGCGTTCTCGAAGTACGGCCGGCGGGGCTGACGGGCCCCGCTCGCTGTTGGAGCCCGGAGCTCCTTGGCGGGCCTGGGCGAGGGCGCGTGAGCTCAGGCGTCCTCGTCCTGCGCCGGGAGGCGTCCGGCCTGGGGGAGGCCGTCGAAGTCGGGGTTGCCGAGGATGGCGCGGAAGATCTCGCGCACCTGACCGGCCTGCTCCGGGGTGAGCCGGTCGAACAGCACGCGGCGCACCTGCTCGACGTGGCCGGGGGCCGCGGCGGCCAGGGCGGCGAAGCCCTCGTCGGTCAGGGTGGCGACGGTCGTGCGGGCGTCGCCGGGCTTCTTGCCCCGGCGCACCCAGCCCTGCCCTTCCAGCCGGGCCGCGGCGTGCGAGAGCTTGCTGGCCGACGATCGCACCAGCCGCGCCAGGTCGGTCATGGTCATCGACCGGCCGGGCGCCTCGGACAGCATCGCCAGGATCAGGTAGTACGTGTGCGGCATCCCCGAGTCGCGCTGCAACTGCCGGTCGAGCGACTCGTGCACGAGCTGGGAGCCCCAGATGAAGGCCCGCCACGTCGCCTGCTCGTCGTCGTCCAGCCACCGCGTCTCGCCCACGCCCCGATCCTAGCGACTTGATTGAGCATTCAAGTGTGGCGGGGGTCCGGACCGTTCCGCCCCTGGAAAGCGCGCCGAAAACATCTTTGCCGAGGACCGCGACCGGTTGGCCTCATGCCGCGAACCGCGCCGGCAGAAGGGTGATCCACCGGCCGGACACGGCGAAAGCCCAACGGCGCTTCAACCCGATACCGGGGATGCCGCCGAACGCCGCCCGGCCCGTTGGACGCACTGCGGTGGCCCCTGCCCCGCCGCCCCGGTGCCTACCCTTCGGCGCCGCGACGGCGAGCGGTGGTGCGGCGAAGGCGGCGCCGTCCTACGCCGCTCGACCCGGCGGACGTGCGGTGGGCACCGCTCTAGTCGGGGTCGGGGACCGGCGAGGGGGTGTGGGACGGGGGGAGGGCGGCGGTGGCGGTCTGGCGGTCGGTGCCGGTGGCCACGAGGAGGTCGACGGCGATGGAGCGGAGCTGGGCGGTGATCACATGGGTGGAGAAGCCGTCGTCCGGGTCGAGCACGCCGCGGATCTCCTCGGCCACGGCGAATGCCGCTTGGCGGGCGCGGACGGGCTCGGCGCCCGCGCCCAGCTCGTCGCGGAGCAGGCGGGCCGTGTCGGCCAGGCCGCGCAGGCGGGCGGGGAGGTCGTGGCGCATCGGCTCGCGGTCGCGCATCGCCGCCAGCGTGCGCCGCAGCAGCACCCGGGTGTTGCGCAGGGCGTGGTCCACCGGCGTCGCCGCGGCCTGGTAGCGGCGCAGCCTGGCCCGGGCGTTCCAGCGCAGCGGGCTCAGGACGGCGATCTCGCGTCCCGCGAGCAGGGCGGCCCTGAGGTCCTCGACCGCCTTCTGCGAGCCGCGCACCTTGTCCAGCGCGTCGGCGGCCAGCGTGATGTCCTGCGCCGCGATGGCCTCCGCCGCCCCCTCCAGCGCGTCGGCGAGCTCGTCGAGCACCACGCGCGCGTGCCGGTGCGCGAGCGCGATCGGGTTGGCGGGCAGCAGCGCCACGGCCGCGATGCCGATGACGCCGCCGGTCAGCGCGTCCACCATGCGGTCGAGCCCGCCGCTGCCGGTCGGCGGCAGCAGCGTGGCGACCAGGACCGCCGACGACCCGGCCTGCAGGACGATGACCTGGCCGCTGTCCAGGAGCACTGCCGCGGCCATCGCCAGCGCCACGACCAGAGCCAGCTGCAACGGCCCCGAGCCGATGCGCAGCACCAGCAGGTCGCCGACGCCCACGCCGACGCTGACCCCGGCCACCATCTCGGCCATGCGGCGGACCCGCCGGCCGAGGGCGACCCCGATGCAGATCACGACCGCGATGGGCGCGAAGAACGGCCGCGGGTGGTGCAGCAGGTCCTTGGCCACGACCCACGCCAGCGCCGCTGCGGCCGCGCACTGGAGGATGGAGGGGGCCATCGTCGCCAGCCTTCTCAGCCGGCCGCCCATGCTGTCTCTGAAGGTCATCGCCCGTTTCACGCCGAATACGCTCACCGGCATCATAACCATCGCCTTTCACCCAGCCTTCGGCGCGAAGCACCACGGCACGGTGGCGCACAGCAGCCGTCCACAGCCGCCGAAGGACCGGGTGGAGCGGGGCGGGGTGATCGGTCGGCCTTACACCTCACCGTGTCCGGCTGGTGTTCGGCGCGGCGATGCCCACCGTCCCTTCGCGAACCGAGGGCGGGTGCCCGGTGGGGGAGGGGCGCCCTTGGGGAAGGTCTGCCGGAGGGCGGTCAGGGCAGGACGCGGCCGATCACTCGGGCGTACATGCGGCCGGGGCTGGGGACGGCTGGCGGGGTGAGGAAGCCGGGGAGCATGGGGAGGTCGACGGCGAAGGGGAGCAGGCTCTCGTACAGGGCGCTGGCGTCCGGGGGGCGGTTGTCGGGGTCCTTCTCCAGCAGGGCGCCGATGAGGCGGTCGAGGTCGGCGGGGACGCCGGGGATCCGCGGCGGGCGCTCGTTGACCTGCTTGTCGAAGACGGAGTACTCCGTCGGCCCGGCGAAGAGCTGTCGTCCGGTCAGCATCTCGTGCAAGACGCAGCCGAGCGCGTAAAGGTCGCTGCGGGGCCCCGCCACGCCGCGCTGGATCTGCTCGGGGGACATGTACGCCGGGGTGCCGAGGATCTGGCCCACCCGGGTGAACTGGGCGACGTCCGCCTCCCGCAGCATGGCCAGCCCGAAGTCGAGCACCTTGGCGCCGCCGTCGGGGCACAGCATCAGGTTGGTCGGCTTGAGGTCGCGGTGACAGATCGAGAGCGCGTGCGCGGCCGACAGCACCGCGCAGGCCTGGGCGCCGATCGCGGCGGCCCAGGGCACCGGAAGCGGGCCGTGCTCGCTCACCAGGTCGGCCACGGTGACGCCCTCGATGAACTGCATGATCTGGAACAGCCGCTGGTCGTGGGTGCCGAAGTCGTACAGGACCGGCGCGCCGGCGTGCTCCAGCCGGGCGAGGATGCGGGCCTCGCGGACGAACCGCCGCTCCAGCTCCTGGTCGTGCCCGCCGGGGAAGCGCAGGAACTTGACGGCGACCCTGCGGTCGAGGTGGGTGTCGTGGCCTCCGTAGACCGCGCTCATGCCGCCTTGGCCAAGCGGCAGTTCGTCAAGCACGTAGCGGTCGCCGATCACCATTCGCCCTCCTGGAGATCTACCGGAAGATACCCCACCCCTCATGGGCCGAGATCGCCCCCGCCGCCGCGCGCCCGGATCAACGCGGATCGGCCGGTCGTCCGCCGGGCCCGAGGTGGCCGTCGACCAGGCCGGCCAAGCCCGCCCTGACCAGGCTCTCGCCCAGGGCGGCGGTCTCCCGCAGCGCGTCCTGCAGGGCCTGCAGCTCGCGGAACGCGGCCCCGTAGGCCCGCTGCTCGTCCAGCGACAGCCTGGGGATCCGCGCGCGGCGCGCGTCGACGCGGCTGCCGCCGCCGGGATGCGACCGGTTCGCCCCCGAGACGCCGGCGAAGCGCAGGCATCCCGCCAGGAAGTCGGGGTCCAGCCGGTCGGGGTCGACGCGGTAGAGGTGCAGGTGGGGCCCGAGCACGGCCCCGCCCTCTGTGACGGCGCGCGCGGCGCCGTCCAGCGCGGTGACCGCGGCCACGACGTCCCCGGGCTCCAGGGTGACCAGCCCCGGGCCGGGTGACGTGCGGCCCGTGGGCGGCCCGCCGCGCGTGAGGTCGCCCGAGGTCAGCACCGGCACCTCGCCGGTGTCGACGGCCAGCTTGGGCGGCCCCTGCAGGACGGTGACCAGGCCCGCCCTGACCAGCTCGGCGACGCTGGCGCTGGGCAGGTCACGCCCCCGGGGCAGGACGGAGAGGTCGGGTGCCGCGCCGGTGAGCGAGACGGTCGAGGCGCGGAACCGGTCGCGCAGCGCGCCGAAGCCCGGCTCGGCGTCCTCGCCGGCCCGGCGCGGGCGGTGCCGGGCCGGGGTGAGGTCGACCTCGTCGTCGAGCAGGTCGATGATGCGCACCGCGCGACTGGCGCCCGGCAGCGCGGACTCCGGGTCGGCCGAGAAGGCGCGCCAGGCCGGCTCGACGGCCGCGAGGTCGTCGGCGGCGTCCATCATCAGCACCACCGAGGGCGGGCGCGCGCCCGGCTCCGGGCGGCGCAGCAGCCACAGGTCGGGGCCGCCCGGCGCCAGCGCCACCACCGCCCGCAGCGCGCCCGCGCGCAGCAGGTTGCCCCGGATGCGCTTCCCCGCGCGCCGGCCGGCCGCGGCGGCCGGCATGAGGACGGCCACCAGGCCGCCGGGCCGGGCGTGGGCGAGGCAGTGCTGCACCCAGGCCAGCTCCGGCTCGCCGCGCGGCGGCAGGCCGTACTCCCAGCGCGGGTCGCCGGTCAGCTCCTCGTAGCCCCACGCCCGCTCGTTGAACGGCGGGTCGCACAGCACCACGTCGGCGCGCGCGCCGGCGAAGCCGTCGTGCCGCAGGGAGTCGCCGGCGACGACACGCGCGGGGGCGTCGCGCAGCAGCAGCCGCACGGCGGTCAGCACCGCGGCCGTCTCGCCGAGGTCCTGCCCGAGAACGCCGGTGGCCCGGCCGGCGAAGGGCACCAGCAGGGCGCCGACGCCGCAGGCCGGGTCGAGGACGGTGCCGCGTTCGGGGCCGGCCAGCCGCGCCATGAGGCCGGCCACCTCGGGGCGGGTGACGGCGAGCTGCCGCGAGTGGGCCTCGGCGTAGCGCTCGCACAGCAGCTCGAAGGCGGCGAGCGGCCCCTGGTCCGCGGCGAGGTCGGCCAGGAGGCGGAACAGCCGCGCGTCGATCGGCCGCAGGTCGACCGGCCCGGGCAGGTCGCTGGTGGCCGTCGCCGCGGCCTCGCGCAGACGCGCGGCGGGGTCGGGGCCGCGCGCGATCTTCTGCCAGCCGTCGGGGTCGCGCCGCAGGTACAGCAGGAACGTCCCGGCGCCGGCGACGAGCTCGCCGAGCCGGAGGTCGTCGCCCGCGGCGCGCAGCCGCTGCCAGACGCGGTCGCCGGGCGACATGGCGTACTGCTTGCCGTTGCGGCGCAGCCAGGCCTCGATCTCGGGAAGGGAGAACAGCGGGCTGGCCGCCGTACCGCCGACGGGCTGGGGGAAGTCGTCGTGGCGGCGGCGCCAGTTGCTCACGGCCGCGCGGCCGACGTCGGCGAGCCGGGCGATGTCGCCGGCGTTCAGCGTGGCGTCGTGTCCCATCGGCGTCGGATCTCCCTGCTGTACCACGGCACCCCCAAAGCTCCCCCGGGGTCAGAGTAGTCCACCATGCGGCGACGATCCACAAATTCAATGCTTGTGAAGTGTTTCAACCAATGATTTACTGAGGTCATGTCAAACAACGTGTCGTTCACGCTGCGATACGCGGCTCGCACCGACGTAGGCCTGCGCCGCCAGCGGAACGAGGACTCGGTGTACGCCGGCCCTCGCCTGCTCGCCGTGGCGGACGGGATGGGCGGGCACAGTCACGGCGAGGTGGCCAGCGCCACCGTCATCGCCGCGCTGTCGTCGCTGGACGGCGAACCTCCGGGCGCCGACCCTCTCGGCACGCTGGAGGTGGCGATCACGGAGGCCGGCCACCGACTGAAGGATATGGCCGGAAGCGATCCCAAGCTGACGGGAATGGGCACAACGCTGACCGCCATGCTGTGGGACGGCATGCGCTTCGCGCTGGCCCACATCGGCGACTCGCGGGCCTACATGCTGCGCGACGGCAGCCTCTACCAGATCACCCGCGACCACACGCTCGTGCAGTCGCTGGTGGACGACGGCCAGATGACCGCCGAGCAGGCCGCCGCCCACCCCCGCCGCTCCCTGCTGATGCGGGCGCTCGGCGGGAGCGGGTCGGTCGAGCCCGACCTGTCGATGCGCGAGGCCAGGGCGGGCGACCGCTACCTCGTGTGCTCCGACGGGCTGAGCGGGGTGGTGGGGCCGCAGGCGCTGCACGAGACGCTCACCGGCTTCGACGATCTCGGCGCCGCCGCCGACCGCCTCATCCAGCTCGCCCGCGACGGGGGCGGTCCCGACAACATCACCTGCGTCGTCGCCGAGGTCCCGGCGAGCACCTGAGCGCCCGCCGGCGGTCGTCCGGTGGCGTCATGTGGGGTCTACGTGGGGCCGAGTCCGTTCAAAGCCGCACAAAGCGGGTAGCCGCTCTGCCGTGCCCAGAGCCGCAGTGATCGCGAACCCGCTCCGAGTCCCCGACTCGGCCGCCCACCGTGCCGAGGTGGCCGCCGAGCTGGCGCGCCTCGGCTGGGACGAGCCCTTGTGGTTCGACACCACCGCCGAGGACGCCGGCGTCGGCATGACCAGGAAGGCGCTGGCCGAGGGGGTCGACCTCGTCTTCTCCTCCGGCGGCGACGGCACCGTCCGCGCCTGCGCCGAGGCGCTCATGGACACCGGGGTGCCGCTGGCCCTGCTGTTCGGCGGCACCGGCAACCTGCTCGCCCGCAACCTCGGCCTGCCCATCGGGATCCCCGACGCGATCCGCGTCGGCGTCGAGGGCGAGACCCGGGCCATCGACGTCGGCATGCTGGACGACCTGCCCTTCGTCGTGATGGCTGGGCTCGGGCTGGACGCCGCCATGGCCGACAGCACCACCACGGAGGCCAAGCGGCGCATCGGCTGGCTCGCCTACGTGGGCGGGGTGCTGCGCCACATCGCCGACCGCCCCTTCCGCGCGACGATCCGCCTCGACGGGCGCGCGCCGATCCGCAGGCGGGCGCGCATGGTGCTGGTCGGCAACGTCGGGCAGCTCCAGGGCGGCCTTCGCCTGCTGCCCGAGGCGGCCCCCGACGACGGCCTGCTCGACGTGCTGGTGCTCACCCCGCGCACGCCGATGGACTGGCTGCGCGTGGTCGGCCACGTCGTGACCCGCTCCAAGGGGCACGAGCCGCGCGCCGAGCGCTACACCGCGTCCCGCGTCTCGATCGCCGTGAGCCCCGCCGTGCTGTCGGAGTGCGACGGCGACCCGGTCGGGCACCGCGGCGAGGTGACCGTGACGACCAGGCCCAAGGCGCTGCTGCTGCGCACGCCCCGGGAAACGGAGGACTGACCTTGAGCAGCGCGTCGAGGGTCCCCGAGACCAGGACGATGAGCGGCGAGGAGCTGAGCGCCGACGAGGCGTGGGCGACGCTGCGCAACTACGGCGGCTGGCACCTGGTGCGTGACTCCTTCATCCGCTTCAGGTACGCCGACGGCTTCAGCCACTCGCGCGCCCTGGCGTTCCAGATCTGCCTCGCCCTCATCCCGGGCGTCATCGCCGCCGTCGGGCTCAGCACCGAGCTGAAGCAACAGCGCCTCGGGGAGGCCGTCCAGCTCGCGATCCGCCACTTCAGCCCCGGCTCCGGGGAGAAGGTGATCAAGGACGCGCTCGCCGTGAGCGAGCGCCACGCCGGCGACGGCGGCGCCATCGCCCTGTGGGCGGGCCTGATCACCGCCCTGGTCGGCCTCACCACCGCCATGGCCCAGATCGAGCGCGGGGCCAACCGCATCTACGGCGTCGAGCGGGACAGCCCGGTTCTGCGCAAATACGGCAAAGCCGTGGTCATGGCCGTCACCGCGGGCTCGTTCATGACGCTCGGGTTCGCCATCATGGTGGGAGGGAACACCGTCGGCGAGGCGTTCGCCGAGGTCTACGGCTGGGGCACGACGGCCGAGAGGGCGTGGGCCCTGCTGCGCTGGCCCGCCGGGTTCCTGCTCGCCGTGCTGTCGGCGTCCGTCCTGTTCCGCGCGGCGCCCCGCCGCAAGCAGCCGGGCCACACCTGGCTGGCCGTCGGGGCCGTGGTGTCGCTGGCGCTGTGGACGACGTTCAGCTGGGGGCTCTCGTTCTACATCGAGAACACCGACTCGTTCGGCGTGACCTACGGGCCGCTGACCGCCGTGGTCGCCCTGCTTCTGTGGTCGCTGTTCAGCTCGGTGGCGCTGTTCCTGGGGCTGGCCTTCTCGGCGCAGCTCGAAGCCGTCCGCGCCGGCCACAGCACCCCCAACAAGCCTGACACCGGCGCGCGGGAAGGCTCCGGCGAGGGGTCCGGCGACCACGCCGGGCCCGTGCCAGAGTCGGTACGGAGCGCGCCATGACGAGCACGCTGAGTCGCCGGCACTCGCGGAGTGGCCGGTCGGGGAGGTGGAGCATGTTCCGTACGAGAGGTCTGTCGGGCAGGCGCGGATGGCCGCGGCTCCTGGGAGGGCGGGGACCGTCGCGGCGGCCGTCCGGTCGCTGGTTCGGCAGGCGTGCCGACCCCGACGCCCGGCTCGGCCTGCGTCTCACGCTCGCCGCGGGCGCCGCCTTCCTCGTGCTGATCCCGTTCACCCTCCTGCTGGTGCTGGTGGAGACCTCCTTCGAGCCGCTGCACCGGTTCGACAAGGACGTGGCGGCCTCCCTGCACGCGTACGCGCTGGACAACCCCGGGTGGGTGACGTTCCTGCACCTGTGGACCAACGTGTTCGGCCCCGAGACCTGGCGGGTGCTGGTCGTGCTCGCGGCGGTCTGGCTGGTCCACCGGCGCGCCCCCCGGCTGGCGGCCTGGGCGGTGACGACCATCGTCGTCGGCGGGCTGCTCGGGCTGCTGCTCAAGGTCGTCGTGGCCAGGGCCCGGCCGCACCTGCCCGACCCGGTCGCGCTCGCGCCCGGCGCCTCCTTCCCCTCCGGGCACGCGCTCAACGCGACCCTCGGCGTCGGGGTGCTCATGCTGTTGTTCCTGCCGATCATGAGCCGCCGCGTGCGTGCGATCGCGTGGGCGGCCGGTGTCGTGATCGTGGTGGGCGTGGCCTACACCCGGGTCGCGCTCGGCGTGCACTGGGTCAGCGACGTGACGGCGGGCGTCGTGCTCGGCGTCGCGGTCGTCGCGGCGACCGCGGCCGGCTTCGAGACCTGGCGACGTGAACTCGGCCGCCTTCCCTCCACGCCGCACCTGGACGGTGTGGAGCCGGAGGCCGACGAAGACATCTCCCCGACCTCCCCCAACCCCCCGAAGGGAAGCCGATATGGCGGTCACCGACACTAGAGTGACGGCGCGTGGTACCGACCGGCACGAGCGGCTGGCCGGAGTGCTGCGCCTCATACTGTTGCCCCTGGTGCTGCTCGCCACGGCGACGCTGAGCGTCGGATGGCTGATCACCAGGCCCCTGCACGGCGCCGTCTCCCAGGAGGCGGAGGTGAGCCGGGAGATCGCCGCCGACCGCACCCCGCTGCTGAACACGCTCACCGACCTCGGGTCGAGCCTGTCGGACACCCCGGTGATCGTCGTGCTCACGGCCATCGCCGCCATCGTGTTCCGGCTGGTCTTCAAGCGCTGGCGCGAGTCGGTGTTCATCGTGGTCGCCGTCTGGTCGCAGAGCCTGGTCTTCCTGCTGACCACCGTGTTCATCGAGCGTCCCCGGCCCGAGGTGCACCGCCTGGACCCCGCGCCGCCCACCTCCAGCTTCCCCTCCGGCCACACCAGCGCCGCGGTCGGCTTCTACGTCGGCATGGCGCTGGTGCTCACCCTGCACGCGCATCGCCACACCGTGCTCAAGGCGCTGCTGTGGACGGTCGGGCTCGCGGCCCCGCTGATCGTGGCCTCCTCCCGGCTCTACCGGGGCATGCACTTCCTCACCGACGTGACCTGGGGGCTGATCCTCGGCGCCGTCTGCGTCGCCGTGGCCGGCCACGCGATCCTCGGCACGCCGCTGTTTCCCGGAGGCCGCCGAAGGCTCACCGGCGGCGCCAAGGCGCGGGCCTAGCGGACCGCCCCGCGCCCCTCGCGGGCGAACCGTCGGATCACGGCCGTAGCCTGGAGTGTGGGGGCCCGGCCGTGATCCGCACTTCGCCCGGTTCTCCCAGATGGGGCGGCGGCGCATGACCAAGATCCTCGTTGTCGACGACGAACCACAGCTCCTGCGGGCGCTGCGGATCAACCTGGTGGCGCGCCACTACGACGTCGAGGTCGCCCGTGACGGCGGCACGGCCCTGCGCCACGCCGCCGGCTGGCACCCCGATCTGGTCGTGCTCGACCTCGGCCTTCCCGACATCGACGGCGTGGACGTCATCCACGGCCTGCGCGGCTGGACCAGCGTGCCGATCATCGTGCTGTCGGGCCGCTCGGGCAGCGACGACAAGGTGGACGCCCTGGACGCCGGGGCCGACGACTACGTCACCAAGCCCTTCGGCATCGACGAGCTGCTCGCCAGGATCCGCGCCGTGACCCGGCGCTCCACCGGCCACGATGCCGAGCTCGCCGAGATCGAGATCGGCGGGCGCAGCGTCGACCTGGTGAACATGACCGTCTCCGGCGGGGTGCGGCTCACGCCCACCGAGTGGCGGCTGCTGGCGATCCTGCTGCGCGACCCCGGCAAGCTGATCACCCAGCGCCGCCTGCTGACGGAGGTCTGGGGCGACGCCTACGTCAAGGAGACCCACTACCTGCGCCAGTACATGGCACAGCTCCGCCGCAAGCTCGAGCCCGACCCCGCGCGCCCCCGCCACCTGCTCACCGAGCCCGGCATGGGCTACCGCTTCCAGCCGTAGGCGCGGGGGCCCGCCACGACGGCCCGCGCGGGCGGCGCCCGCGCGGCGGGCCCGGGGCCGCCGGGCCCGCCGGGGCCGGTCAGCCCACCAGCACCAGCAGGTCGTCGCGTTCGACCGCCTCCAGCGAGAGCGTCTTGTAGCCGACCTCCTCGAACAGGACGGTGACGCGGTCGGGCTCGCGGCTCATGACCACGCCCTCGCCCCACTCGGTGTGCCGCACCCCGGCGTGCAGCGGGAACGGCCCGTCGCCCGCCTTCTCGTCCGGCAGCTTCTCCTCGGCCGCGCCCGACCGGCAGGTGTCGCAGTTCCCGCAGGCCCGCTCGTGCGGCTCGCCGAAGTACTCCAGCAGCATCCTGCGCCGGCAGCCGGTCGTCTCGGCGTAGGCGCGCATCATGTCGATGCGGGACTCGTCGACGCGGCGCCGGGTCTCGTCCAGCCCCACGGCCTCGGCGGACGCCTCCTGCGGCGAGGGGCCGGCGGTGACGGCGCGCAGGTCGCCGCGGTCGGTCACCGTGACCGCCCCCACCCGCTCCAGCAGGTTCACCACGCCGGTCAGCTTGGAGGACCCGATGCCGAGCAGATCGCGCAGCTCCCGGGCCGGGACGGTGCCGCCGTGCTCGCCGACCAGCGTCGCCACGCGCAGCAGCAGCTCCTCGTCGGCGCGGCCGCCGGCGAAGAACCTGCGGATGCCGAGGTCCTCGGGCCGGTAGAACAGGACGGCGGTCGCCGGCTCCTGGTCGCGGCCGGCGCGGCCGATCTCCTGGTAGTAGGAGTCGAGCGACTCCGGCGGGTCCGAGTGCAGCACGTGACGGACGTCCTGCTTGTCGATGCCCATGCCGAAGGCCGAGGTGGCGACCACCACGTCCAGCCCGCCCTCGCGGAACAGCTCGTGCACCCGGTGCCGGTCGGCGGCCTTCATTCCGGCGTGGTAGGCCTCGGCCCGCTTCCCGGCGTCCCGCAGGGCGGCGGCGTACTCCTCGGTGGCGCGCCGCGTGGCGACGTACACCAGGCCGAGGCCTTCGCGGGACGCGGCGTCCGCGATCAGCGCGCGGCGCTTGTCCTCCTTGTCGACGAACCTGCGCACCTGGAGGTCGATGTTCGGCCGGTCGAAGCCGCGCACGACCACTCCGGCGTCCTGCAGGCCCAGGGAGGACAGGATGTCGTCGCGCACGAGCGGGGCCGCCGTGGCCGTCAGGGCCACCACCGGAGGGTGCCCGAGCCGTTCGATCGCCTGGCCGAGCCGCAGGTAGTCGGGCCGGAAGTCGTGGCCCCAGGCCGACACGCAGTGCGCCTCGTCGATGGCGATCAGCGAGGGCCGGGCCGCGCGCAGCCGGTCGATCACCTCGGGCTTGGCGAGCTGCTCGGGGGACAGGAAGACGAACTCCGCCGTGCCCGCCTTGATCTGCTCGAACGACGCGTCGCTCGTCCCGCTCGACTGGGCCGAGTTCACCGCCACCGCGCCGGCGGCGCCGGCCTCCGCCAGCCCGGCGACCTGGTCGCGCTGCAGGGCGATCAACGGCGAGACGACGACCGTGGGCCCGTCGAGCAGCAGCGCCGGGATCTGGTAGACGGCGGACTTCCCGCTCCCGGTGGGCATGACGACGAGCACGTCCCGCCCGGCGAGCAGGTGCTCCATCGCCTCCTGCTGCCCGGGGCGCAGCCGCTCCCACCCGAAGGCGTCCTTGGCCACCGCGCCCAGGCGGCGCCTGCGGCCCCGCCGCTGGAAACGCTCCCGCACCGAGATCATGCGCTCGTTCTCCTTCACTCGTGCCACGCTCACGCGGCCCCCGGGGAGGGGCGCGGTGAGCGGCCGGCGGCCGCGGCCGCCTGCCAGGACGGTCCCGTGCCCTGGATCACGTCGGCTACGCGCCCGCGTGGACGCCGGAACCTCCGGCGCCCGGCCGGGAATCGCGCGGGGACGTTGTGGTCAACCCTGGTAGCGGTAGTAGCCGGCGAGGTCGGGCAAGGCGGTGACGTGGTCGGTGCGGATGGTCGTCCCGGTGCGCAGAGCGTTGACCATCTTGCCGTCGCCGATGTAGACGCCGACGTGGTGCGTCTTGACGGTCCGCTTCCTGATCTTCCCGTAGAACACCAGGTCGCCGGGCTTCGCCTTGGCGGCGGGGACCCTGCGCATGCGCCGCACGTGGTCGTTGGTGTTCCCCCTGCCCAGCACGTCCTTGTTGAAGGCGAGCTGGTACACCCAGCGCGCGAACCCGGAGCAGTCCAGCCCGCGGGTGGTGGCCGCCGGGCACGGGCGGACCGAGCCCCGGTAGCCGAGGCAGGTGCCGAGCGAGGGGCCGGGCCTCTCGGCGTGGCCGCCGCCCCAGACGTAGGGGATCTCCCCGCCCTTCCACCGCCCGTGCTTCTGGCCGCTCTCGATGGCCAGGGCGATCGCCACCACCCGGTTCGGCTCGGGGGCCGGGACGAACAGCGGCGCCGACGCCGTCGCGACCGCGAGCACCGCCATGAGCACCGCGAGCCTGGCAGCTCGTGCCACCGGGATTCCCCCAGTTCCGTTGCGGACAAGTGCTCACAAGTCTCGCTTTCCATGGGGCAAAGCGCGCGAAATCCCTCCGAAGTGACGTTCCGTACTCAGGGCCGGATCGGTGACCTGGCGCCATCACGATCCGTGTCCTCCGCGCCGGGCCACCGGCGAGAAAAGGCGGCATTTCCGGCATTTCGCTATTCTCGCCACATAACATCCGTCGAGTGGAGGGGACGCGGTGATCAGGTCGGCCGTCCGGGGCAACCTGCTGTTCGGCCTGGCCCTGCTGGCGGCGGCCCTCGTCCGGCTGTGCGCCTCGCTCGGCTACCAGGGCGCCATCTGGTTCTCCGGCGACTCCTACACCTACGTCTCCGGCGCGCTCCAGCTCTGGCCGAGCCGGTCGCGCAGCTCGGGGTACTCGGTGTTCCTCTGGCTGCTGCGGCCCTTCCACAGCACGGCGCTGGTCGCGGCGGTCCAGCACCTGCTCGGACTGCTGTGCGCCGTCCTGGTCTACGCGGTGCTGCGCCGACGCCGCCTGCCGGCCTGGGGCGCCACCCTGCTCGCCGCCCCGCTGCTCTTCGACGCCTACCAGATCCAGCTCGAACACATGATCATGGCCGAAGCCCTGTTCACGGCCCTGCTGGTCGCGGCCGTCGCCATCCTGCTGTGGCGGCCGGTGCTGACCGCCCCATGGGCGGCCGCCGCCGGGTTGCTGCTCGGCTGCGCCGCGCTGCTGCGCACGGTCGGCCTGCCCCTGCTGGCCGTGGCCGTCGCCTGGCTGCTGCTGCGCCGCGCCGGATGGCGGCCCCTGGGCGCCGTCGTGCTGGCCATGGTGATCCCGCTCGGCGCCTACGCCACCTGGTACCGCGCCGAGCACGGCGCCTTCGCGCTGAACGCCGCCGACGGCACCTTCCTGTGGGCGCGGACGACGACCTTCGCCGACTGCTCGCGCGTCAGGCCGCCGGCCGAGGAGGCGTGGCTGTGCCCGGCCGGACCGGTGGGGAGGCGGATGGCCGCCTCACGCTACGTCTGGTGGCCGGACGCCCCCGTGCGGCGCCTGCCGATGTTCGGCGACGAGGCCAACGCCGTCACGCGCCGGTTCGCGCTGCGCGCCATCCGGGCCCAGCCGCTGGACTACGCCGCGACCGTGCTCCGCGACACCGCCAAGGCCTTCGCCCCGTCACGCGTCCCCTACCCGTCGCGGCGGCTGGTCGCCGCCTACGAGTTCTCCGCCACGCCGACCAGGTTGGAGACCTTCGAGGTCAAGGAGGGGATGACCGCGGCCGAGGCGGCGCGGGCGTACGAGGACGGGCCGGCCGCGACCCGGGTGGCGCAGCCGTTCGCGGGCGCGATGGTGGCCTACCAGCGGTGGGTCCACGTGCCCGGGCCGGTGACCGGGGCCCTGCTCGCCGCCGGGCTCGCGGGCGTGGTGATCCAGGCCCGGCGGCGGCGCGTCCTCGCGCTGCTGCCCTGGGCGGGTGCCGCCGCGCTGATCGTCGTGCCGCCGATGACCGCCGACTTCGACCACCGTTACGTGCTCGCGGCGCTGCCCTTCGCCGCGCTCGCCGCGGGGCTGGCCTTCGCCCGCTCCGCGCCGGCTGCCGGCGGCGCGGAGCGGCCCGCCCCGGAGAGCCCCGGGCTCCCCGAGGAGGCGCTCACCCGCCGCTGACGCCGGGCCCCTTCGGGACCCGGCCGGGCTCGGAAAGGCCCGGTGACGCCGGACGGGACGAATGAGGGAACCCGGCCGGACCCCGTAAGGGGCCCGGCCGGGCTTGTGGTCTCGCGCTCCCAGGGCAGAGACCACGTCTTGGGGGGTTAGGCGGGCGTGCAGGTCACCGAAGCCGGCACGCCGTTGGCCCCGTTGATGGTGGCGATGAAGCCGAACATGGTCGACGCGCCAGGGGTCAGCACGGCGTTCCAGCTCATGGGCCGCACCGAGACGGCGGCTCCCGACTGCGTGTGGGCGCCGTTCCAGCCCTGGGAGATCACCTGGCCGTTGGGGAAGCTCCACGCCACGGTCCACCCGTTGAGCGCCGTGGTGCCGTTGTTGCGGACGGTCACCTCGCCCTGGAAGGAGCCCTGCCAGGCGCTGGCCACCGTGTACGTCGCCGCGCAGGACCGGCCCGGCGTAGGTGTCGGCGTCGGTGTGGGGGTGGGAGTCGGCGTGGGCGTGGGGGTGGGCATAGGTGTCGGCGTCGGGGTGGGCGTGGGAGTGGGGGTCGGGGTGGGCGTGGGGGTCGGTGTCGGCTCGGTGCCCGGCGGGTCGCCCCAGATCCGGGTGGTGCCCGAGTACAGCGGGATCCTGGTCACGGTGACCGGGGTCGCCCCCGGCGTGGTGGCCACGCCCGAGTACGACCAGTCGTTCGACGGATCCCACGACCCCGACGAGCTCGCGATGCGGAACTGCACCTCGCGCCGCGACTCCGACTGCCCCGCGGGCGCGATCGCCGTTCCCGAGCAGTCGATCGTGACGTAGTACACGCTCCCGGACGCCTGCGTCGGCCCGGTCGGCGGCTTGCACTGGTTGTAGGCGGACGACAGGGTGATCTGCCCCGGCGTGGTGGCCCCGTCCAGGGTGAAGTAGTACCGGAAGGCGCCGTCCGACAGCGTCCGCGCCGGCCAGGCCGAGTGGTTCACGACCAGCGCCTTGATCTCGGTGTAGGTGCCGCCCGCCGAGTTGACCGAGGCCTGCAGGTAGATCTCCGGCCCGTCGGGCGTCTCCGCGACCGGGAAGTCACGCAGCGGCTCGCCGCCGTACTCCCGGTGCAGCCGGGCCAGCGCGCCGGTGAACGCGGCGTTGTAGTCGGTGGCGACCTCGTTCATCACGTAGTCGCTGCGGCTGTCGGTGTAGGCGTCGTCGGGCGCCTTGGGGCCGCCGACCAGCGCCCCGTACAGGATGTGCCTGCTGGCGGCCGGCTCGCTCAGGCTGTTGGACCACGACCCGTGCGCCGTCCGGTGGTGCGGGTTCTTCGGGGGGTTCGTCCCGAATCCGACCACGTACGAGGACCTGCGCGGGTTGTCGCCGAGCGCGTAGTTGATCTGCCGAACCGCGAAGTCGTGGTACCTGGTCTTGCGGGTGGCGTCGGTGAGCCAGTCGCTGTAGACCAGGGCGGCGAACGCGGTGTTGACGGCGTAGCGCAGCGACCCCCACGTGTCCAGCACGGCCTGGCCGCCCGGCGAGTAGTTCACCCGCTGTCCGTTCACCCCGACGGTCCAGAAGTCGAGCCACCGGTTGGCGTCGTCCACGTACTTTTGCTTGCCGGTCAGCCGGGCGAGCAGCACGTAGGCGCCGTACGACTTGTCGTCCCAGGCGATCGTCCACTTGTACGACTTGGTGGTGCTCTGCGGTTCGGTGCCCAGGTTGTCGTAGGCGGTCTCGGCCTTGGCGAGGTAGGCCGCGTCGCCGGTCGCCCGGTGCAGCCAGATCGCGCCCCAGACCAGCTCGTCGTTGAAGCCGCTCCACGACTGGTAGTAGCTCGCCGCGTCGGTGATGCAGTCGCTGTACTTCCTGCGCACGGTGTCGGCGAAGGTGTAGAGCTGCTTGGCGTGCGCGACCAGCGTGTCGGCGTACGAGGGGTTCGTCGGGCGGAAGACCATCGAGGAGGCCGCCATCGCCGCCGCGGTCTCGCCGGCCAGGTCAGACCCGCCGCAGGAGGCGTCGATCTTGTACGACGGCCGGTTCATCGGCATGACCTCGGCGGGGCCCCACCAGGCGTGGTCGGGGCCGCCGCTGCCCACCTGGCCGTACAGCACGTTCGGGGAGGGGTGGGCCTTGATGAAGTAGTCGTTGACCCACTTGAGGTTGTCCAGCAGGTACGGCAGCTGCCCGGAGGAGGTGTAGGCGTCGCGGTACTCGACGCCGCCCCAGGCCAGCATGGTGGCGCTCGCGGCCATCGGCAGGCCGAACTTCACGTGGTCGCCCGCGTCGTACCAGCCGCCGGTGAGGTCGAGGCCGACGTCCGCGCCGTCGCGCAGGGCCGAGTCGCCGCGCCAGGTGACGCGGTTGCTCGCGGGAAGGTCGCCCGCGCGCTGCGCCTCGTAGAAGAACAGCGACTTCTGCAGCGCCTCGCCGTAGTTGAAGGCCGGGGCGGCGGCCGAGGAGCCGAGCACGGGGAACAGCGTGGCCGACGCGGCCAGGACCACGAGGCCGGTCAGCGTTCGTCTGAAGGACATCTTCGCCTCTCGGAGCCGGAGCGATGGAGAGCAGGGGGGTGACTTCGTGGAGAGACGTGAGGGTCGAGCGGGGGGGGGGGGGGGGGGGGGGCCCCCCCCCCCCCCCCGGGGCGGGGGGGGGGGGGGGGTCGGGGCGGGGGGGGGGGGGCCCGCCCCGGGGGGGGCGGGGGGGGGGGGGGCCCCCCCCCCCCGGGGGGGGGGGGCCGCGGGGGGGGGGGGGGGGCCCCGCCCCCCCGCGCCCCGCCCTTTCGAGTGGGCGGGAGACGTGTCAGGCGTCTCCGCGCTCCGCCCGTCCGGGGAGGCGGCGGCGTGTCAGGCGCCGCCGCTCCCGGGTTCGCGGAATCAGGGGAACAGCCGGCCGTACTCGGCGAGGGCGACGGCGACGTCGACCTGCGCCCAGTACCTGTGGTAGTTGAACGTCGGGGCCGGGCCCGTGCCGTTCAGGTAGGCCTGGACCTTCGGCCAGTCGGGGTCGTCGCGGAGGAACGACCTGATGGAGATGAAGGTCGAGTTGGAGTTGATGGCGTCGCCGTTCGGCATCTCGCCGGTCCAGCCCGGCGGGACGTAGACCGGGTCGTCGATCCGGTTGTAGTCGGCCTTGGTCTCCGGCACCGACACGCCCTTGCTGTCCTGGAACTTCCAGACGCCGTCCAGGATGGCCTTGGCCATGGTCTGCGCCTGGGTGTTCCCGGCCTTGGCGGCGTAGTACATCAGCACCTTGGCGTAGGAGCCCGCGACGCCGACGTCGGTGGTGTGGTCCACGACCGTCACGTGCAGGTTCGTGTTGGCGGCGGGGTTCGACGGGTTCCAGGTGTTCGGCTGGCCGGTCCACCGGAGCGTCGAGGGGATCTGGTAGGTGCCGTCGGCGTTGATGGTGGTGTTGGCCATCGCCCAGGCGACCCACTTGTCGAGGACGGCCTTCGCGCTGGCGTTGCCGGTGACGTGGTAGTACTCCGCCACCCGCTCCATCGACCACGCCTGGAAGCCGAACCACTGGTTCGACGGCGGGTCGTGGTAGACCGGCTGCCAGTCGTACGCCATGCCGTAGAAGGTCGGCGTGCCGGACGGCGGCGCCGCGTAGTGGCCCTGCCAGCTGTTGGTGGCGCCACCGGCGATCCCGCCCTCGGCCGACTGCAGCCAGCGGTAGAACTCGATCTGCCGCGTCAGGCTGGTGGACCAGTCGGTGACCGCGGTCGCGCCCTTGGGCTTGAGCACGTCCACGTTCGACAGGGCCCAGGCCGCCATCGGGTTCTGGTAGCCCTGGTGGTTGTGGCTGGAGCCGATGCGCCAGGCCCAGCCGGCGGAGGTGTCGAGCGCGCCGCCCCAGGCGTAGTACCAGGACAGCAGGTAGGCCGAGCTGTCCTTGCCGGTGCCGGCCGCGCAGGAGGTGCTGGTGCAGCCCTGCTTCTTGAAGTACTTGTCGTACATCGCGTAGCGCAGGTAGTCGCCCATCTTCGCGGCCTTGGCGACCGTCGCGGCGACCTGTGACGCCTTGCCCTGCGCCGAGGCCCAGGTGTGCGCCCAGTAGGCGACCTGGACGGCGCGCGCGTCGGCGTCGGGGGCGTTGGTGTACTTCCACTGCTTGGCGTACGAGGCGTCGCCGGTGAACAGGTCCAGGTAGCCGTTGGGGCCGCCGAACGCGAAGTTGTCGCAGGACGGCTGGGGAATGGTCTCGAAGACCGACTCCTCGGGCCCGCGCTGGTAGGTGTTGATGTAGGCGGGCTTGGTGGTGCCGTCGCCGCAGCGGCCGAAGCCGTAGACGTTGTCGACGTCCAGCAGCCAGTGCATGCCGTAGATGTCACGGGTGCCGTAGGCGCTCTGCAGCTCGTTGGCGATCGGGTCGACGCCGACGCTGACGTTGCCGTCGAGGTCGGACGGGTACTGGCTGATGTCGTCCCACTCGCCGGCGTAGGTGGCCGGGCTGCTGGGGCTGTAGTAGGAGTTGGTCGGCTGGTCGGCCGTGGCGGGGATGATGTACCTCTCCATGATGCCCCAGGCGTCGTTGAACCTGGTCCACGTACCGGTGACCTGGCCGTACACCGCCTCCAGCCACAGCATGTAGCTGAACGCCTCGGACGTCGTCTCGTGGCCGTGGTCGGGGGCCTCCACCAAGAAGGTCTCCACCGAGTGGTACGGCACGCCCTGCGGGGAGTAGTAGCCGTTCGCCGGGTCCTTCAGCTTGTTGTACATCGTGGTGAAGCGGGTGATGTACTCGTTGTCCCCGCCGCTGCCGTCGTTGTCGACCTCGGTCGCGACCAGCGAGCCGGACGTCCAGCCGGAGGCCGCGGAGTTGAACGTCGCGGTGCCGCCGGTCTCGTCGGTGTCCTCGGCCGCCTGGATGGTGACGGTCTGCGCGGTGTTCCAGTTCGCGGGGGTGAACGTCAGCGAGCCGCCGGTCCTGATGGTGAGGTCGGCGTCGCCGCCGCTCGCCTTGGTGGTCGCCACCGTCACGTTGGAGGTGGGAGCCCGCGACAGGCGCACCGAGTAGCTCGCGGTGCCGCCCTCGGGTACGACCAGCGTGGTCGGGCTGACGACGATGCTGGAGGTCTGGGTGCCGGACACCGTGATGCCCACGGGGCTGGAGGTGGTCACCGCGCCCGCGTTGTCGGTCGCCCTGGCGGTGAGCGAGTAGCTGCCCGCGGCGACGTTGGTCCAGCTGTAGGTGTAGGGCGAGCTGGTGTCGGAGCCGAGGAGCGTGCTGCCGTTGTAGAAGTCGACCTTGGCGACGGTGCCGTCGCTGTCGGCGGCGGTGGCGGCCAGGCTGACGGTGGCCGGCGCGGTGAAGGTCTGGCCCGCGGTCGGCGAGGTCAGGCTGACGGTCGGCGCCTGGTTGACCGGGCCTCCGCCGTTACAGGTGACGCCGTTGATCGTGAAGGAGGTCGGCTTGCCGTTGGTGCCGCTGAAGGAGCCGTTGAAGCCGATGGAGATCGACTGCCCGGTGCCCACGGAGCCGTTCCACGGCATGTTCCTGGCGGTCACGGCGGCGCCGTTCTGCGACCACTCCGCGCTCCAGCCCTGGGTGACGCGCTGGTTGCCGGGGAAGGTGAAGCCCAGCGTCCAGTTGGTCCAGGGGTCACCGCTGTTGGTGATCTTGACGTTGCCGGTGAACCCGCTGCCGCCCCAGTCGTTGGTGGTGTATTCGACGGCACAGGCGACGGCCGCGGAGGCCGGTACGGACGACAGGACGGTGATCAGACCGGCCGCCAGGCCGGTGAGCGCCGCCCATACGCCACGCCTTTTCACGCGTCTACGTGGGAGCGCTCCCGCTCCTAACGATTGTGAGGACATACTTGATGTACTCCAAAGGGGAAATTGCGATGGATGGGGCAGATGAACGGCGAAGCGACGGTCTCGTACCGGCGAAGAAGATGATGTAGATGTGGGAGCGCTCCCACATCGAATTCTGGTGAGCGTCCGTGGGATGTCAATGACGTGACAGGCGTATTTCGCGCTCCTGACGTCTCTCCCCGCCCCGGCCTGCCCCTTCTTACGCCCGCCTTATCCGCCGCGGGTGGCGGTATTTGAAACTTTCAGCACCGGCTCGCCTCCCCCGCCCCGGCCCGAGGTCCGGCCCGGGCCCGGGCGGGCATCCGGGGGCGGTCCGCCAAGGTCGGCGGCCCCGGCGCGGTCCCGGGCGCGTGTCCCGGAGGACGTCCGCGACCCCTCCGGAGCGAGTGCTCCGCGAGTGTGTAAGCGGGCCGAAACCTCCGGCAGGGCGGGCGAGCCGACCGTTGATCGCCGGTGTTTTGGGGGCTTGAAGCACTGTTCGTCCGGTTTGGAAGTGTGAGATATGCCGCTGTGTCCGGGGGGTGACGTGTCCGGGGGGCCGGGTACAGGCTGTTCCCATGAACAGAGTCGATCCGAGAAACCTGAGCGTGCGAGATCTGCGCGACGAGCTGAGCATGCTCGAGGAGTCATGGACGGAGACGCTGCTGCGCGGTTCCGAGGACGCCCTGGACGACCACGCGTCTCGCCTGCGTGAGGTCGAAGAGGAGTTCGACCGCCGCCAGAGGGACGACCGCCCCGCCGCCTCGGGGGACCCCGGCCCCGGGGTGTAGTCCCGGGGCCGGCGGTCGTCCTCCCCCCGATGGACGGGGCCCGTCTCGCGGCCCCGGGACGGCGTCCGCCCCACGAAACACCCCTCACGTCGCCGTGCGGCCGCCGGCCGCGCCACTTCGGCCCGGGCCCGTCCGAGCACATCGGACAGGCCCGGGCCGTCGCGCCCCTCGGCCGAGGTCTTCGCCGGAGTCACCCGGGACCCGGCGGCGCGAGGACACCGCTAGGAACGGTGTCCCCGGTGACGGCCGTACCCGCCATGGCCGCCGTGCTTCTTGTGCCCCCTGTGGTGGTGAGCCCTGGAGGAGTGGTGGTGGGCCCGGTGCCCGCCCGCCCGGTCCCCGTACACCCCGTAGATCGTGCGCAGGGTCCTGACGGTCACCAGCCGGCTGTTGTCCTCGTGGTGACGCCGGCTCTCCCTGCGGTGCTTGGCGGCGCGCTCCTTGTCGCGGACCTGCGCCTCCTCCGCCCGGTCCTCCTCAGCCCGGTCCTCCTCACACTCCTCGTCCGGGGCGGCCTTGATCTCGGCCGCTCTGATCTTGGCGATCTCGCCGGGCACGTTGCCGTCGGGCGGCACGGGGACGACGCCTTGCAGGATCACCTGGACCAGCGTCGCGGTGCTCGAGTCGAACTGGGCCGAGCCCAGGTAGGTGGCGACGATCTGGTGTGTCCCCACCGGCAGGTCGCCGACGGTCAGGACGGCGCGCCCGTTCGCGTCGAGCGGCACCACGCCGATGACGACCCCGTCGCTGGTGAACTGCACCGAGCCGTTCACCGGGACCCCCGCGACCGACGTCACCACCGCGGTGAAGGTGACCGGGGTCCCCTGCTCCGCCACGGGGCTCGACGAGGTCACCGTCGTGTTGGTCACCCTGCTTGGCGGGACCAACGGCACGATGACCTGCAGCAACGGCGGCGAGGCGCTCGCGTCGAGCGTGGGCGAGCCCAGATAGGTGGCGACGATCTGGTGCGGGCCCACCGGCAGGTTGGAGACGGTCAGCTCGGCGGTGCCCGTACCGTCCACCGGCACGACGCCGATGACGACTCCGTCGCTGGTGAACTGGACCGAGCCCGTCGGGACGGCCCCGCTGGCGGCCGTCACCAGCGCGGTGAACGTGACCGGGGTCCCCTCCAGCGCCACGGGATTCGAGGAGACGACCGTGGTGCTGGTCACCCTGCTGGGCGGCACGATCTGGCAGTCGGCCCGCGTGACGACGTTCGTGTCGAGGGTGACCGCGCCGTTGCGCGCCAGGAGGCGGCCGTTCACGGTCGCGCCGGTGGTCACGGTGATCGAGGTCAGCGCGAGGATGTTGCCGACGAACCCGGAGTTCGTCCCGAGCGTGGCGGAGCTGCCGACCTGCCAGAAGACGTTGCACGCCTGCGCGCCGTTGATGAGCGTCACCGTGCTGCCGGACGCCGTGACCAGCGTGGACGCCGTCTGGAAGATGAAGACCGCGTTCGGGTCGCCCTGGGCGTCCAGGGTCAGGTTCCCGGTGAGCTGGAAGGTGCCCGAGACGGAGTTGTAGACCCCGTGGGTCAGCGTCGTCCCGCCGAGCTCGGTGGGCACCGTGCCGGTCGGCGTCCGGGAGGCCGCGTCGTTGTAGGCGGTGGTCAGGTCGGCCTGCGCCTGGGTGGCGACGGCGTCCGCCGCGTGGATGGCGCCGATGACGAGGCCCGGCGGGAAGCCGGTCACCGAAGCGCCCGGGCTGACCCCGAGGTCTCCGGTGACGACCGAAGGGCCGGTGTTGGTGACCGCGGAACCCGCCAGGACCGCGAAGGTCGTGGCCGTGCCGAGTCCCACCGGTGTCTGCGCGCTGGCCGCGTTCGGCGTCGCCACGACGACCCCGAGCGCGATCACCGCCGGCAGCGCCGCCGCCAGCAGGGAGCGGACGAGTCCTCGCGGTCTTACGCGAGGACGAGTGGCATGTTTCATAAAACGGTCCTTTGCTTCGCTATTGCTATGCGGTAAGCGCATTTCCGGCCATGCGCGTTGGATTCCACCGTACTGATGATCCGTGCACTTATCGGCAGCGACATGCGGAGCGTTTTAACGGCGAGTTTCGTCACTTAAATGGAGAAATATCCCCTCTGAGCAGCGAGAACGGCCGGAGGGGTGGCGCGGGGGCGCGCTCCCGACGGTGCGCCATCGGGTGGTGCGAATAAATGCATCGAGCTATTTGATAACCGGGCAGATACCGATATACGCCGCTGAGGTGGGGGGTGGAGAACCGCCGATGGGAGCGTGCCTCCATCGGGCCGAATTCGCGGAATGCGGCGCCGGGTGATCCCACGCCCGGCCGTGCGGGGCGCCCCGTCCGGCGGAGAACGGCCTCCGGGTCGTCGCCGGGGATCACCGCCGGCGGGCGGCGATGAAAGTTTCATGCCGGGTGGCGCGGCCCGGGGGCGGCGCCCGGGCGATCGGCCGTGGTGAGCGAGCGGCGCCTGGCGCGCCGGGCGCGACTCGCGGGAGACGGCTTGTGGGCGGCGGGGGACCTCGCCCACCCTGGGAGCGCTCCCATCATCGACCCGGCCCACCCGGTGGTCAGGGTGCCCGCGGCGGGCGGTCGCGAATGCCGCGGGTTTTCCGGCGTGCTTCCCAACCATGATCATAGTCAGGACCGGGGAGTCAGGACGTCTCTTTCGCGTGCCGAGACCTTTCCTGAGAAAAGGTAAAGACACCCCGAAATGGATTATCTGCAGAATATAGAGAAGTAAGGAATTCCTACTAAACAGGTATTAAAAGCGTGAGGCGGCGTGCCCCCTGGGCGCGCCGCCTCACTTCGTACGCACCGTCAGGTGCCTGCGCGGAGCGCGGCGCCGATCTGGTCGAGGCGTCGCTCCAGCTCACCCTGTATCTCGGGGGTGAGGGCGCCCTCGCGGGCCCGGTCGTGGATCTTCCTGCGCACGTTCTCGACCTCTCCGGCGCGGTGCCCCGACCGGATCAGGTTGTGGACCACATGCCGCAGGTCCAGTGCGACGTCGTCGCGGATGTGGCCCGTCGCCTCGCCTTCCGCGAGCACGGCGTCGAACCGTCCGACGGCCTGCGTCAGCGTCAGCGGCCGGCCGCCCGCGGTGACGATCTCGCGGTCGGGTGTCGCGGCGGGCGGGGTGGACGGCGTGCCCGGCCGGTCGGCCTCGGCGACGGACCCGGAGGAGCGCGAGGGCTTCGGGCCGGCCTCCGGAGCGGTAGTGACCTGCGGTGCCGTCCCGGTGTCCGAGGCGTCGTCCTTCTCGGGTGCCGTGGTGGCCCCACCCGTCGGCTTCTCGTCGGCGCCCGAGGACTGCGCGCCCGTTCGCGGCTCGGCGGCGCCCGCCGGCTGGGAGGGCGCGACGGTGACCGCCACCGCCGTCGGGGGCGGGACCTCCGGCTGGATCCACAGCAGCGCCGCCGTCCACGTGGCCAGCGCGGCGATGCCCACGAACGTGATCCGGGCCCGCCGGATCCACCTGGCCGTCTCCCTGCCGGCGCGGGCCCGGGCCGCCATCGAGTCGGTGAGCACCTCGGCGACGTGCTGGGCGCTCGGCCGGTCGCCGGGGTCCTGTGCCAGGCACCGGCCGCACAGCGCGGCCACCTCCTGAGGCAGGCCGGGCACCCCGCTCGGAACCGGCGGCGGGCCGGTGCGCCGGGCCGCCTCGACGTCCTCCCAGGTGATCTCGGGGTAGGGGGGAGCGCCGGTGAGCATCTCGAACATCAGCACCCCGAGCGCGTACACGTCGACGGCCGGGTGCACGGTGGCGCCGTGCAGCCGCTCGGGGGCCAGGTACGGCGGCGTGCCGAAGTCCGCCAGCCACTCCTCCACCCGCTCGCCCACGAACGCAGCGATGCCGAAGTCGAGCAGCTTGGCGCCCTCGGGGGTGAGCAGGACGTTCTCGGCGGTGACGTCACGGTGCACGATGCCGCGCTGGTGCGCGGCGGCGAGCACCAGCGCCACCCGCGCTCCGATGACCGCGGCCTCCCGCCACGGCAGGGGGCCGCCCTCGGTGATCCGCTCCGAGAGCGGCCGCCCGTCGAGCAGGCGCATCACGACGTAGGCCGCGAGCCGCCCGCGGGCAGTGACCGTCTCCCCGTAGTCGTACACCTCGATGGCGTCGGGGTGGATGAGCCGTGCGGTGGCCCGCGCCTCCCTGCGGATGAGGTCGCGGCCGCCGGCGTCCTCGCCGACGCGGCCGTCCAGCACCTTGATCGCCACGGTGCGGTGCAGCGACTGGTCGAATGCGCGCCAGATCGCGGACATTCCGCCGGAGGCGATCTGCTCCACGAGCCGGTACCGGCGCGTGAGCACATCGCCTTCCTGCATCCCCCCCGCCTCAGGCTGAATCACGGACCACCAGCTCCGTGGGCAGGATCGGGTTGCCGTGCGGGACCTCCTCGTCGGAGGTGATCGCCATGAGCAGCATCCTCGCCGCGAGCACCGCCATCTCCTCCACGGGCTGGCGCACGGTGGTCAGCGCGGGGGAGGTGTGCCGGGCGAGCGGCGCGTCGTCGAAGCCGATCACGGCCACGTCGTCCGGGACCCTGCGTCCCGCCCGGCGCAGCGCCTGCATCGCTCCGGCCGCCATCGGGTCGGAGCTGGCGAACACCGCGTCGAGGTGGGGCGACCGTTGCAGCAGCCACTGCATGGCGTGCGCGCCGGAGGCGTGGGTGAAGTCGCCGTAGGCCACCGGGACGTCGTGCATCCCGGCCGCGTGCAGCGTTCTCAGGAAGCCCTCCAGCCGGTCACGGGCGCCCGGCAGGGTGGGTGGCCCGGCGATCACCGTGATGGCGCGCCGGTTGGACAGCAGCAGGTGCTCGGCCGCCTGGCGGGCGCCGTCCCGGTTGTCCATGTCGACGAAGGGCAGGTCGACGCCGTCCGGCGGCCGACCGGCGCTGCGCACCGCGATCCCCGAGGCGGCCAGCGTGACCGCCAGTGGGTGGCGCTCCCTGGCTCCGGCCAGGAAGATGCCGTCGAACGAGCCCGCCACCAGCGGTGGCGCGGCGATGGTCGACGTCGCGGGCGTCGCCGTCATCAGGACGAACGGGATCCCGTACCCGGTGAACACCTCGTCGGCCGCCGACAGCAGTCGTGAGTAGAACGGCTCGGCGAACATGCGCTGGGTGTGCTCGCACACAACCGCCGCCACCATCTGGTCGGACCTCCTGCTGGAGGTCCCCCGGGGTGCGCGGTGACGCACGTAACCCAGGCGGGACATGGCGTCATGAACCTGGCGACGGGTTGAGGTGCTCACGCGGACGGATCCGGTGAGTACTCGTGATGCCGTCGCGGGGGAGACCCCTGCTTCGGCTGCTACCTGGGCAAGCGTGGGCTGGTCAGCCATCCGGCTTCCTCCGCTTTCAAGGCAAATCGCGAAGGCGTGGGAGCGCTCCCATTACAATAACAGTGTTTCTTGCGTGTCAACAGATGTTTCCGGTAAATGTTCCACGCCGATCTGGAGGCGATGCTACGGACATATTCCATGCGAAGAAAGGGCTCACTGACAGATTGCTCGTGACGGAGGGGCTCCACGCTGTCAGCGAGGGGTGGCCCGAGTGCCCCGAGCGGGCCGTCGGCCTGCGGTCGCGTGTGGTAACCGGCCCGGCCGCCCGGGCCCGGCCACGCGCCGCCGTTCCCTATTCGTTACCTGGAGACGTCCCCGTCACCGGCCGGGCGAGCCGTCCGCCGCCGCCGGGACCATGCCGTACGCCTGGGCGATCAGCTCGAACGAGCGCAGCCGGGCCGCGCCCCCGTGCACGCCGGTGGTGATCATGAGCTCGTCGGCGCCGGTGCGCTCGCGCAGCTCCTCCAGTCCCGAGCGCACCCCGGACGGGTCGCCGTACACGACGTTCGCCAGCCAGTCGCGGACGAACGCCTCCTCGAACTCGCTGTAGGGATAGCTCTCGGCCTCTTCGGGGGTGGGCAGGGGCGCCGGCTCGCCGCGCCGCAGCCGCAGCATGCCCAGCGCGCTGGTGCGCGCCCGGCGCAGGGCCTCCTCGCGGGTGTCGGCGGCCACCGCGGAGACGCCGATCATGGCGTAGGGCTTCTCCAGCACGTCCGACGGCTGGAAGGTGGAGCGGTAGAGGTCGAGGGCGGGCAGCGTGTTCTGCGCGCTGAAGTGGTGGGCGAACGCGAACGGCAGGCCGAGCAGCCCGGCGAGCTGCGCGCTGAAACCGCTCGACCCGAGCAGCCAGATCGGCGGGCGCCCCGACCCCGGGGCCGCGGCCTCCCCGGGGATGGCCCGGATGCGCTCGTAGGCGTGGCCGGGCGGGTAGGCGTCGTCCAGGAAGGCGGTCAGCTCGGCGAGCTGCTGGGGGAAGTCGTCGGCGGCCGGGGTTGCCGAGCGGCGCAGCGCCCTTGCCGTCGCCTGGTCGGTGCCCGGGGCGCGGCCGAGCCCGAGGTCGATGCGCCCGGGGTGCAGGGCGTGCAGGGTGCCGAACTGCTCGGCGACCACCAGGGGCGGGTGGTTGGGCAGCATCACGCCGCCTGACCCGAGGCGGATGCTGCTCGTGCTCGCGCCGAGGTGGGCGAGGATCACGGCCGGGGACGAGCTGGCGACGCTCGGCATCCCGTGATGCTCGGCCACCCAGAACCGGTGGTACCCCCACCCCTCGGCGCGCCGCGCCAGCTCGGTGGTGGTCCGCAGCGCGTCGGCCGGAGTGTCCCCGGCCCCGACGGTCGCGAGGTCCAGGATGGACAGGGGTACGGCGGACTCACCACGGGCGACCCCGCGAATCGCATCACTCACAATTCGGACAACCCCGGCTGACCAGCGGCTATTCCGATCTTCTCGCCGGGAAGCGTGATCCGGGTCTCACCGCAGGGCCGTTCGCCTCAGGCGGGTGGGCGCTGGTCGGCCGGGACGACGGTCAGCTCGGCGGTGCAGAAGGCACAGCGGCGGGCCTCCAGCGGGATGTCGCTGAGGCACTCCGGGCACTGCTTCTCGGTGCTCTTCTGGTTGCGGTCGAAGTAGGAGACCAGCCGGGTCATCGGCATGACGACCAGCCAGTAGACCACCGCGGCGATGATGAGGAAGGTCAGCAGGTGGTTGACGAAGTCGCCGTACTTGAACACCGAGCCGTTCACGCTGAAGGTGTACTTGCTGAAGTCGGGCTCCCTGCCGCCGGTGATCGCCCCGATCAACGGCGTGATCAGGTCGGCGACCAGCGCCTGCACGAGCCCGCTGAACGTGGCTCCGATGACCACGGCGACCGCCAGCTCGACGAGGTTGCCGCGCATGAGGAACTTCTTGAAACCGCCCATCGTGAAGCCTCCGGGGGGATGTTCGGGCTGAAGGACTGCGGGCTACCCGCAATCTTGGCCGCAAACAACCCCTGGATGGGCCGGATCGGCGTACGGCGCGGTGACGATTGAGGAACGGTGTCAGCGCGCGCCGGGCTCCAGGCGGGCGAGATCGAACCGGCCCTGCTTGGCGGCCTCGATGAAGGAGACCCACTCGGCCTCGGTGTAGGCCAGGATCGGCCCCCGCTCCTGCTTGCCGTCGCGGACGCCGACCCAGCCGTCCTGGAAGGCCACCTCGACGCAGTTGCCGTTGTTGCACGCCGCGTGCCATGTCACCCCGTCGAACCCGGGCCCGCCTGCCATGCGCTCCTCCGAAAGCTCTCCGCCCAAGCGCGTCGCGCCGAGCCTATCGGGGGATCCGGCCGCGCGACCAGCACAGACCTGTGCTGGGATTCCAGAAACGCGGGGCGCGGGGCGGGGCCGCCGGGTGCGGAAGCGGCGCCGGGAGCTCTCCGGCGCCGTTCGCCCGGCTGCGTTTCATGTTGTTCCCACTGTCACGCATCTTGGTGGAGCGTCGTTCCCGCGGACCCGCTCGGCGCTCGTAACGCCCGCCAGGTCCGCGACCGTCGGCCTTCAGTGAAGGCCGCTCCGTCTCGTTCGGGAGCCCGGCACGGCCGGACCCCTGCCGCCGTCACCCGGCCGTGCGGGCCGGGAGCCGGGTCAGTAGTCGAACTCGCCCGACTTCACGCCGAGGACGAAGCTGCGGAACTCCTCCAGGGTGAATTCCAGGACGGGCCCGCCGTCGTGCTTGTTGTCGCGGATCGCGACGCCGCCGCGCGGAAGCTCGGCCACCTCTACGCACGCTCCGTTGTTGCATGCGCTGGCGGTCTTCCACGGAAGGCCGGAGTACCCGGTAGGGCTATGCGACGTCATCGTCTCTCCTGATGTCACTGAGGACCGACGCCGTGGCTCGCCCCGCTGGTCGGAACGCGTCCTCTGGCGGGGCGCGACCGACGTGATCGGGCCGGATAAATAGGCATGGAGCCCCCGCTGAGATGGCCGTGGAAGGTCAGAGCTCTGCGCGGGGGCTCCTGGTGATCATTTATCGCAGCTCCTGCTGACATGTCAACACGGTCACGGAGAGCGCATGGTCAATTTGCGGACATGGGTCAGGAGACCGGGCGCGCCGCCCTCCGGGAGCGCAGGCCGAGCAGGACGTCGAGCAGCAGGAAGGCGGCCAGGGAGACGCCCAGGACCGGGAGGAAGACGCCCACCCCGGCCGCGACGACGGCCAGGACCGCCACCACGCCCGGGTGCGTCCCGCGCAGGGCGCCGCGCTCGTACGGCCGGGCGAACCCGCGGGTGGGGCGGCGCTGCCACCACATGCGGTAGCCGTACAGGACGAGCGTGATCAGCGCCAGGGCGACCGCGGCCAGCGCGATCTGGTTGGCCAGGCCGAACAGCAGTCCCATGTGGGCGTCGATGCCGAAGCGGGTCAGCTTGGCGGCGAACGGGTGGTCGGCGAACCGCAGCTCGTCGGTGACCCGGCCGTCCGCGCCGACCGCCACCTGGTCGCCCCGGATCGGCCACTGCTTGTCGATCTCCTTGACCACGTACGCGCCCCCGGCCTCGGTCGGCCAGACCACTTCGAGCGGTCCGGCCAGGCCCTTGGCCGCCGCCGCGCCGGCGACGGCGTCCACGGCGGCGTCGGCGCTCGCGCCGGTGGGAGCGTGAGTCCCGCCGGAGTGGGCGGCGTGGTCCCCGGCGGCGGACACCGACGGCGTCGACCAGCCCAGCGCGGTGCGCAGGTCGCCCACGTTCTCACCGGCGTACTTCGACCAGGTCAGCCCGGTCGCCGACAGGAACAGCAGACCGGCCGCGACCCACAGCCCCAGGGCGCCGTGCCGGGGCAGCGTCCGGCGCAGGCCGCCGCCCGCGGCGCGGCCGGGCCAGAACAGGCCGCGCAGCCGCCCGCCCGTACGGCGCCGGCGGGTCAGCCACAGCACCAGCCCGCCGAGGGCCACCACCCACAGCCAGCTCGCCGCCAGCTCGCTGTAGACGCGCCCGGGCTCGCCCAGGTGCAGGGTGCGGTGCAGCTTGGAGATCCAGGCGCGGACGGGCAGGGCACCGGAGCCTCCGTAGCTCTCCAGCGAGCCGCGCACCTGCGCGGTGGCGGGGTCGACGAAGACCGCGAGCTGGGTGCTCTCGGCCAGGCCGGGCACCGCCAGCAGGACCCGGGTCGTCTGGCCCGGCTCCTCGGGCGTGCGCACGGCGGTGACGGTGCCCTGGGGGTGGGCCGCACGCGCCGCGGCCACCTGGCGCGCGAGCGGCAGCGCCGTCCCCCCGGCGGTAGCGGTCAGCTCATGCCGGTAGACGACGTTCTCCACCTGGAAGGACGCCGCGTACAGCAGGCCGGTGAACGCGGCGACGAGCAGGAACGGGGCGATGAGGACGCCCGCGTAGAAGTGCAGGCGCAGCACCGCGGGGCGCAGCGCGCCCCAGGTGCCCCGCCGGGCGGGAGGGGGTTCGGGCGCCTGCGCGGCAGGCTGGACATCGACAGATGAGGTCATCGGCGTGCTCCGTTTCACGAGGGGAGCGCGGGGTGCGCGAGGGCACGCGGCGCTCCGCCGGGTGTCGACCCGCCGGGCCGGTCGTCTCACGGCCACGGCGGCGAAGGCCGGGGCCGGATCGGCCAGGGCCTCGGGCCGGGCGTGCGCGCCCGGCCGGACGTCGGGCCCTCAGGCCCGACCTGTGAACGGAGACGCCGCGGGCGGCCCGCGCCGCGAGACCACGACCGCGAGCGACGCGTGCGCCAGGCGCACCGCGCCGGCCCACGGGACGAGCCGGACGGTGCGCTCGGCCACGAGCGAGGGCGCGAGCAGGCCGGCCACCAGGCGCCAGAGCCCGGTGACCGAGGTGACGGCCAGGTGGAGCAGGGTCGCCAGCGCCGATTCGCCGCGCTCCAGCCACCAGCTCGACCCGAGCGCGACCACGGTGTGGATCACCAGCATCCCGAGCGCGCTGCCGTGCGTGTGCCCGGCGGGCAGCGGGAGGGACGGCTCGGTGAGCGAGGGGGCGGGCGCCGCGCCGGCGGTGAACAGGTGGTGCGCGCCGTACTGCGCCGCGAAGCAGGCCGCCAGCAGCACCGCCCGCCCGCGCCGGCGCCCGCCGAGCGCGTACGCGCCGGCCCAGGCCAGCGCGAGCGCCAGAGCCAGGACGCCGGTGCGCACCTCGGCTCCGCCCGCGAGCACGTGCAGCGAGGCCGACGTCGGCACGCACGCCGCCGCGAAGACCGCGGCGCGCAGCGCGCGCAGAAGAGGCCGGCCCACATGCACGCCGTTATCGTGTCAGACGTCTGGATCAATGGACATAGACCATCGGTGTCCTGTTTACGGCCGCCGGTGCGCGGACGGCGCGGGAGCGGGGGCTAGACGGCGTATGTCCTGCTCATCTCGCCGATGAGCGCGACCGAGCCGGGCTGGTCGAGCGCGACGGCGCGCAGATGCGTGATGACCTCTCTGAAACGTTCCAGTTCACGAGGCTTCTCGAGGTAGAAGTCGCCCATCAGGGACTCGACGTAGACGGTGTCCGGAACCATGTTGTCGGGGAACTCCAGCATGATGAACATGCTGTCGAAGCCGATGTGCGCGCCGACGGTGAAGGGGATCACCTGCACGGTCACGTGCGCGAGCGCCGAGAGCTCGACGACGCGTTCGAGCGCGGCGCCCATCACCGCCCGGCCCCCGACGTGCCGGTGCAGCACCGACTCGTCCAGCAGCACCGCGCACTGCGGCGGCTCGCTCTGCATGAGCAGGCGCTGGCGCTTCAGCCGGGCGTCCACGCGTTCCTCCAGCACCTCCTGCTTGATGCGGGGAAGGCAGCCGCGGATGACCTCCCGGGCGTAGTCCTCGGTCTGCAGGAGGCTGGGGATGGTGGTCGTCTCGTACATCGTGATCGACGACGCCTCGCCCTCCAGGCCGATGTAGGGGTCGAGGTCGAGGTCCTCGTACTGCTGCCACCACCCGGGCCGGCGGGCCTCCCTCGCCATGGTCATCAGCGCCTCGGCGTCCGCCTGGCCCACCCCGTAGATGTGGCACAGGTCGCGCACGTCACGGGGGATCACGCCGCGGTGGGCGGTCTCGATGCGGCTGATCTTGGCCGGGGAGCATTCGAGCCGGTTCGCGGCCTCCTCGATGCTCAGCCCCGCGACCTTGCGAAGTTCGCGCAGGCGGGTGGCGAGCTGGCGGCGCCGCAGGGTCGGATTGGCCCCGGCCATCGGCGCTCACCTCTTCCTGACGCGGCGCCGCCACGTGCTTCGGGTCCAGCGTCGGCGCGCTGTCAACGCAAGAGTATTGCGTCCGCGCGGATCGTCCCAGGTATACCTCGCCGACAGAGTCTTGTGGCAATTGCCATTGGCGGTTGCTCTTGGCACGAACCAGGGTAAACAGAAGGTTAGCCCCTAACCGAGCAAGGCGTCGGCCCCTAACACCATCGGAGTCCCAAGCGAACGGCGGCCGTGCCGGGGACGGGCAGCCGCGCGGCGAGCGGCGCGCGGCCGGCGGCACCGCGCGCGGCGCCGTGCCCGGACGGGCCGCGGCGGGGGGCGGCGGGCCGGCCGGGAGGAGATCAGACGGGGGAGCGAAAGCCGAGAGGAGACGATCCCCGATGAACGTACGCCTCGCCGGGGCCGGGATCGGACTGTGGACCCTGATACGCGAGCAGACCGTGACCCGCCCCTGGCGGCTCAGCGACGCCGCGTTCGCCGAGATCGACGGATTCGCCTGGGTGCAGGGCTGGGTCATCGCCCGGCACCGCACCCGGCACACCTACCGAGACCCCCGCTTCGACCGGGTGGTCGTCTGCTGCACCTGTGAGGGATACGGCGCGGGCGACGACGGCCAGGCCTGCGCGACGTGCAAGGGCGACGGCCTGCTCAACTTCTGCGAGCCTCCGGCCGCGGGCGCGGCCTGAGCCCGACGGGGTGGCGCCGCCCGGTACGGCGGGAGCCGTACCGGGGGCCCGTCGCGCTCCTCCGAACTGCGCGGACAAGTCTCCTCCGATCGGGGCCGCCAGGCGCCCCGCGGCGCCCAAGCGCGGGTGGCGCGTCGGTCAAGAGCCGGTCAAGGTTCGGTCGCGGCCGGACGGCCCGCGCCCGCCGGGTCGCCCGCCTCGCCCGCCCGTCCGGCGCGCCCGTGACGGTGGCGCGGGGAGTGTCCGGGGCCGGTGTGGCCGGTGGTGTCGAGTAGCCTGACACCGGCCGCCGTAGGTGGCGGCCACCCGCGCCCGCGGCGCGAGGCGAGACGCTGGAGAGTTCACACCGTCCGACGCCGGCGAGTGAATGACCCCAGTCCGCTGCGCCCGGCCGCATGGTCGCGGGAACATGGGGCAAATCCTTATCCGGGTGGTGACATGATCGAAACTTGGCCCGGCGACCCCTATCCGCTCGGGGCTACGTACGACGGCGCGGGCACCAACTTCGCGCTCTACACCGAGGTCGGCGAGCGCGTGGAGCTCTGCCTCTTCGACGACGAGGGCGGGGAGCAGCGCGTCGCGCTCACCGAGTGCGAGGCGTTCGTCTGGCACGGCTACCTTCCGCGCGTCGGCCCGGGGCAGCGGTACGGCTACCGCGTGCACGGGCCGTACGACCCCTCACAGGGCCAGCGCTGCAACCCCTCCAAGGTGCTGCTCGATCCCTACGCCAAGGCCATCGAGGGCGGCGTCAAGTGGGACCAGGCCGTGTACGGCTACAACTTCGGCGAGCCCGACAGCCGTAACGACGAGGACTCCGCCGCCTTCGTGCCGAAGTCGGTCGTCGTCAACCCGTTCTTCGGCTGGGGCCACGACCGCCCGCCGGCCACGCCGTACCACAACACGGTGATCTACGAGACGCACGTGCGGGGCCTGACCATCCAGCACCCGCGCATCCCCGAGCGCATCAGGGGCACCTACGCGGCACTGGGGCACCCCGAGATCATCGACCACCTCACCGGCCTCGGGGTGACGGCCGTCGAATTGATGCCCGTGCACCAGTTCGTGACCGACGACACCCTGCAGCAGCGCGGCCTGACCAACTACTGGGGCTACAACACCATCGGGTTCTTCGCCCCGCACAACGCCTACTCCAGCTCCGGCGAGCTGGGCGGCCAGGTGCTGGAGTTCAAGGCGATGGTCAAGGCCCTGCACGAGGCCAACATCGAGGTCATCCTCGACGTCGTCTACAACCACACGGCCGAGGGCAACCACCTGGGCCCGACGCTCAGCATGCGCGGCATCGACAACGAGGCCTACTACCGGCTCGTCGACGACGACCAGCGCTACTACATGGACACCACGGGCACCGGCAACAGCCTGCTCATGCGCTCGCCGCACACGCTGCAGATGATCATGGACTCGCTGCGCTACTGGGTCATCGAGATGCACGTCGACGGCTTCCGCTTCGACCTCGCCGCCACCCTGGCCCGCGAGCTGCACGAGGTCGACCGGCTGTCGGCCTTCTTCGACCTCGTCCAGCAGGACCCCGTGCTCAGCCAGGTCAAGCTGATCGCCGAGCCGTGGGACGTCGGCCCCGGCGGCTACCAGGTGGGCAACTTCCCGCCCCGGTGGACCGAATGGAACGGCCGCTACCGCGACACGATCCGCGACATGTGGCGCGGCGAGCCGGCCGCGCTGCCGGAGTTCGCCTCCCGGCTCACCGGCTCCAGCGACCTGTACCAGGACGACAGCCGACGCCCGGCCGCCTCCATCAACTTCGTCACCTGCCACGACGGCTTCACCCTGCGCGACCTGGTCTCCTACAACAACAAGCACAACGAGGCCAACGGCGAGGGCAACCGCGACGGCACCGACGACAACCGGTCGTGGAACTGCGGCGAGGAGGGGCCCGCGTCCGACGCGGTGGAGACCCTGCGCGAGCGGCAGAAGCGCAACTTCCTGGCCACGCTGTTCCTGTCCCAGGGCGTGCCCATGCTGTCGCACGGCGACGAGCTGGGCCGCACGCAGCGCGGGAACAACAACGCCTACTGCCAGGACAACGACATCAGCTGGGTCGACTGGTCCGACGTCCGGGAGAACTGGCTGCTGCTGGAGTTCTCGCAGCGGCTCGCCCGGCTGCGCCGCGACCACCCGGTGTTCCGCCGCAGGCGGTTCTTCTTCGGGCGCGCGGTGCGCGGGTCCGGCGACGAGCTGTCCGACATCGCCTGGCTCACCCCCTCCGGCGGCGAGATGGAGGACGCCGACTGGCACAACGGGTACGCCAAGTCGCTGTGCGTCTTCCTGAACGGCGAGGCCATCACCGAGCCCGACCGGCGCGGGCGGCGCATCGTGGACGACTCGTTCCTGCTGATGTTCAACGCTCACCACGAGACCATCCCCTTCACGATCCCCAAGGGGTACGGCGACGCCTGGCTCCCCGAGATCGACACCGCCGAGCCGATCTTCGTGGACTCCCAGCTCTACCGCCCGGGCGAGCAGGTGCCGGTGGCGGGCCGTTCGGTGCGCGTGCTGCGGCGCGCCTGATCCTGCTCCGGCGGGGCATGTGGCCCCGCCGGAGCGCCCGCTCCGTTCCGGCGGGGAGCCGCGCGCCCCGCCGCCCGGCCGACCTTCGGAAAGGGACCCCTACGTGACCGAACCCGTGAAGCCAGCGACGTCCGTGGAACCGGCGACGGTCCCCGCGACCCGGCCCACCGCCACCTACCGCCTCCAGCTCACCCCCGAGTTCGGGTTCGCCCAGGCGGCCGGCCTCGTCGCCTACCTGGCCGAGCTGGGGGTCAGCCACCTGTACCTCTCGCCGATCCTGCAGGCGGCGCCGTCGTCCCAGCACGGGTACGACGTCACCGACCACACCCGCGTCCGGGCGGAGTTCGGCGGTATCGAGCGGCTGCGCGAGCTGGCGGCCATGGGGCTTCCCATCGTGGCCGACATCGTGCCCAACCACATGACCGTTCCGGTGCCGGAGTCCGGCAACCCGCGGCTGTGGGAGGCGCTGAGGGACGGCCCGGGCTCGCCCGCGGCGCGGTACTTCGACATCGACTGGTCCGACGGCACGGTGGCGATGCCGGTGCTGGGCGACGGCGCCGACGTCGAGTCGGAGGTGGTGGTCGACGGCGACGTCGTGCGCTACTTCGACCACGAGTTCCCGGTGCGGCCGGGCAGCGGCGGCCGGCTCGGCGAGCAGCACTACCGGCTGGTCCCGTGGCGCAACGGGCCGGGGTACCGGCGGTTCTTCGACGTCTCGTCGCTGATCGGGCTCAGGGTCGAGGACCCCGAGATCTTCGACGCCACGCACGAGCTGATCCTCTCCCTGGTCGCCGAGGGCCTGATCACCGGCCTGCGCGTCGACCACCCCGACGGGCTGGCCGACCCTCGCGGCTACCTCGCCCGGCTGCGCGAGCGGGCGCCGGTGTGGACGGTGGCCGAGAAGATCCTCGTCGGCGAGGAGCGGCTGCCCGCCGACTGGCCGGTCGACGGCACGACCGGGTACGAGGTGCTCAACATGGTGACCCGGCTGTTCGTCGACCCCGCGGGGTCCGAGCGGCTGATCGACACCTTCGTCAAGCACACCGGGGTCACCGGCGACTACGACGTCGTCGTCTACGAGGCCAAGAAGCAGGTGCTCGCGCAGTTCTTCGGCAGCGAGCTCGACCGGCTCACCAGGGACGCCCCCGAGCTGCGCGCGGCGATGGCCGAGCTGCTCGCCGCCATGCCGGTCTACCGGGCCTACGTCGTGCCCGGCGAGGAGCCGCCGGCCGAGAGCGTCCGGCTGATCCGCGAGGCCGCCGAGGTGGCCGCCGGTCGCGCCGACCCCGACGCCGTCCGGCGCGCGGCCGACCTCGTGCTGCACGGCCCGGCCGAGACCGTCACCCGCTTCCAGCAGAACTGCGGGCCCGTCATGGCCAAGGGCGTGGAGGACACCGCGCTGTACCGCTGGTACCCGCTGTCGTGCCTGAACGAGGTCGGCGGCGAGCCCGACCGCTTCGGCGTCTCGCCGGAGGAGTTCCACGCCTTCGTCGCCGAGCTGCCGCCCTCCACGATGACCACGCTGTCCACCCACGACACCAAGCGCTCGGAGGACGTTCGCGCGCGCCTGGCCGTGCTGTCGGAGCTTCCGGCCGAGTGGGCCGAGGCGGTCGCGGAGTGGTCGGCGCTGGCGTCCTTCGACCCCCGGCTCGACTACCTCGCGTGGCAGAACCTCATGGCCGCCTGGCCGATCAGCGTGGAGCGCTTCACCGACTACCTGCACAAGGCGGCCAGGGAGGCCAAGACCTCCATCTCGTGGATCAACCCCGACCCGGCGTACGAGCGGGGGCTGCGCGACTTCGCCGCCGAGGCGATCAACACCTGCGGCCCGTCCGTCGCCGCGTTCACCGAGCGCGTCGACCGCTACGCCCGGGTGAACTCCCTCGGCCAGAAGCTGGTGCAGATCCTGATGCCGGGCGTCCCCGACGTCTACCAGGGCAGCGAGACGACCGACTTCTCCCTGGTCGACCCGGACAACCGCCGCCCGGTGGACTTCGCCTACCGCCGCTCGCTGCTCGCCCACCCGCGCGGCGGGAGCTGGGACGCCGACAAGATGCGGGTCACCACCACGGCGCTGCGGCTGCGCGCCCGGCTCGATCCCGCGCTGCCGTACGTGCCGCTCGACACCCGGTCCACCGGCGTGGCCGGCGAGCACGCCGTCGCCTTCGCCCGGGGCGACCGGGCGGTCGCGGTCGCCACGCGGCTGCCGGCAGGCCTCGAACGGCGCGGCGGCTGGGGCGCCGAGACCCTCACCCTGCCCCACGGCCGGTGGCACGAGCTGCTCACCGAGACGGTGCACACCGGGCGCATCCCGCTCGGGCACCTGCTCGCGCGTTATCCCGTCGCCATGCTGGAAAGGGGATAGCCGGCGCGGTCACTCGTCGCGTTCGTCACGTTCAGGGGTACTTCGGGGAGAGACATGTTCGAGGTGTGGGCACCGGCCGCCGGCCGCGTCGACGTCGAGATCGACAGGGCGCGCCGTCATGAGATGACCCCCCGTGGCGACGGGTGGTGGTCGGCGGAGGTGCCCGGGGCCGGGCACGGCACCGACTACGCCTTCAGCCTCGACGGAGGGGATCCCCTCCCCGACCCCAGGACACGCTGGCAGCCGGAGGGCATCTTCGGGCCGAGCCGCGTCTACGACCACGACCGCTTCGCCTGGGGCGACCAGGCGTGGCGCGGGCGCGCCCTGCCCGGCTCGGTGATCTACGAGCTGCACGTCGGCGCCTTCACCAAGGAGGGCACGTTCGACGCCGCCGCGGCCCGGCTCGGGCACCTGGTGGAGCTGGGCGTCGACTTCGTGGAGCTGCTCCCCGTGCCGCCGGTGCCCGGCCGCCACAACTGGGGCTACGACGGCGTCGACCTGTACGCGGTGCACGAGGAGTACGGCGGCCCCGACGGGCTCAAGCGTTTCGTCGACGCCTGCCACCGGGCCGGCGTCGGCGTGCTGCTGGACGTCGTCTACAACCACCTGGGGCCGTCGGGCAACTTCCTGGCCCCCTTCGGCCCCTACTTCAACGAGTCGGCGGCGTCGTTCTGGGGCCAGGCCGTCAACCTCGACGGCCGGGACTCCGACGAGGTGCGCCGGTACTTCGTCGGCAACGCCGTGCAGTGGCTGCGCGACTACCACATCGACGGGCTGCGCCTGGACGCCGTGCACGCGCTGGTCGACAGCCGTGCGGTGCACTTCCTGGAGGAACTGGCGGTCGAGGTCGACGCCCTCTCGGCCGCCGTGGGCCGGCCGCTGACGCTGATCGCCGAGTCCGACCTCAACGACCCGCGCCTGGTCACCCCGCGCGAGGCCGGGGGCTACGGCCTGGCGGCGGCGTGGAACGACGACGTGCACCACGCCCTGCACTCGGCGGTGACGGGGGAGCGGCACGGCTACTACTGCGACTTCGGGTCGATGGAGGTGCTGGCCAAGGTGTTCACCTCGGCCTACCTGCACGACGGCACGTACTCCACCTTCCGCGCGCGCACCCACGGCCGCCCGGTCGACCGCCGCACCGTGCCCGGGCACCGCTTCGTCTGCTGCCTGCAGAACCACGACCAGATCGGCAACCGCGCGGCCGGCGACCGCATCCCGCCCGAGCAGCTCAAGATCGGTGCGGGCCTGCTGCTGACCTCGCCGTTCACCCCCATGCTGTTCATGGGCGAGGAGTGGGGGGCCGGCTCGCCCTTCCTGTTCTTCACCGACCACGTCGAGCCGCACCTCAAGCAGGGCGAGGCCGAGCGGCGGCAGCGGGAGTTCGCCGACTTCGGCTACGACGACTGGAGCGCCATGGCGCCCGACCCCTCCGACGACGCCACCTTCCACCGCTCCAAGCTCGACTGGGACGAGCCGTCCTCCCCGGGCCACGAGGAGCTCCTGCGCTGGTACCGCGACCTCATCGCCCTGCGCAAGGCCCACCCCGACCTCGCCGACCCCCGCCTCGACCGCGTCGCGGCCGACTTCGACGAACGGTCCCGCTGGATCGTCCTGCACCGAGGCGCCCTGAGGGTCGTGGCCAACCTCGGCGACACCCCCGTCACCATCCCCTTCCCCCCGGCCGACCTCCTCCTGGCCTCCACCCCCGAGATCACCCGAACCCCCGGCCTCACCCTCCCCCCCACCTCCCTGGCGATCCTCCGCCCCCACCCCTGACCACGCCCCCGCCTCGAAACCTCAGTGGGTCGTCGGTGGAGGTGGGGTGGCCCTGTGTGGGTGGCTGGGAAGCCTGTGCGGCGGGTCGTTCCCCCGCCGCTCCGCTGTGGAATCGCTTAGACGGCGCCGGTGCGGCGGGTCGTGGGGGCGGTGAGGGCGGCGCCGGGTGCGGCGGGGAGCCGGTGCGCGTCAGGGAGTGTCGTGGGCGCCGCTGTGCCAGGCGAGGGCTCGGCGTTCGACGTGGAGGAAGGCGGCGTTGAAGAGCAGGCCCAGGAGGCCGAGGATGACGATGGCGGTCCACATGGAGGGGATGTCGACCTGTCCTTGGGCGACGAGCATGCGGTAGCCGACGCCCTCGGTGCTGCCGATGTACTCGGAGATGATCATCATGATCAGGGCCAGGCCGATGCTGAGCCGCAGGCCGGCGAAGATCTTCGGGGCGGCGGCCGGCAGGATGACCCTCGTGAGCCGGATGGTCCTGGACAGGCCGAACGCCTGGCACGTGTCCAGGTACCGCCGGTCCACGTGGCGGGCCCCGTCCAGGGAGTTGAGCAGGACCGGCCACACCACGCCGAAGACGATCGCCGTGATCTGGAGCGGCGTGCCGACGCCGGTCATGGTCATGAAGATCGGGATGAGCAGCGGCGGCGGCACCGAACGGAAGAAGTGGATCAGCGGCTCGGTGACGTCGCCCAGCAGGCGGGAGCGGCCCAGCAGCACGCCGAGCGCGACGGCGGCGACGCACGCCGCCACCCAGGCCACCACCACGCGGGCCAGGCTCGGCAGCAGGTGGTCGACGGCGTCCTCGGTGAGGAACGCCCGGCCGGCGGGGCCGGAGAACCACAGCTCGTGCAGGTGTACCACGATCAGCGACGGCGGCGGGAAGTAGACGGCCGCGGCCACCCGGGTCGCCGCCTCCCACGCCAGCAGCGCCACCGGCACGATCCACAGCCCGGCCGCCCGCGAGGCGACCCGCCGCGCGGCGCCAGTCCGGTCGGGGCGCACGGGGCGGTTCACCCGAGAGATGGGCCGCCGCGGGCGGCCGGCGGGGCGGGTCACGGGGTTTCCTGAGACGAGCGCGTGTGGTGCCAGCGGAAGGCGCGGCGCTCCGTGGCGGCGAGCAGGGTGTTGACGAGCAGGCCGATCACGCCGGTCCACAGCGTGGCAGCGATCATGAGGTCGCGTCGGTTGCCCGCGGCGGCGTCGCTCACGAAGGTCCCGATGCCGTCGCCGCCCGCGACCAGTTCCACGCTCACCGCGACGATGAGCGCGACCGACGCCGCGATGCGCACGCCGGTCGCGATGAACGGCGCCGCGCTCGGCAGCGAGACCCGCCGCACGACGTCGAGGGACCCGAACCCGAAGCTGCGCAGCGTCTCCTTGGCCAGCGGGTCGACGTCCCGCATGCCGTACATCGTGTTGATCAGCAGCGGCCAGCAGCACGTGTAGACGACCAGCGCGATCTTCCCCTGCTCCCCGCTGGTGAACAGGAACATCGCCAGCGGCAGCAGCGCCACCGACGGGATCGGCCGCAGGAACTCCACCAGCGGACGTACGGCACGGTCGACCGCGGGCAGGGTGCCCATCACCAGCCCGGACGGCACCGCCAGCGCGCAGGCGAGCAGCAGCCCGGCCGCGCAGGACGACAGCGTGCCGCCCACCCCGGCCAGGAAGCCGGGGTCGGCGAGCAGCCCGGCCGCCCCGGCGAGGATGGAGGACACGAGCGGCAGCGTGTAGGTGTCGATCACCCCCGCGCGGCCCAGGGCCTCCATCAGGAGAAGGAACCCCGCGGCGCCGAGCGCGCCGCGAAGTGCCCTTCGGCCGGTCACCGCGGGGAGGTCGCCACGAGGGTGGTGGCGTCGGCCCTGCCCTTGGTGACCTGGAACTCCTGCAACAGGTCGGCCACGCGCTGGACGCGGGAGGGGTCGAGCGAGGTGGAGAACCGGCCCAGCGCCATGGTGGCGGCCACCTCGGCGGGGATCTGGGTGAAGGTGGGGATCACCTTGTCGAGCGCGGCGCGGTCGCTCGCGGCGATGCGCTGCGCCTTGCCGATCGCCCGCTGGAAGGCGGCGGCGGTCTTGGGATGCTTGGCGACCCAGTCGGCGGTGGCGGCCCAGCCGTCGAGCGGGAGCCCTTCGGTGGGGCCGGTCAGGGTGTCGACGAGCAGGCGCGCGCCGAGCTCCTTCTTGGCCGCGGAGATGTAGGGCTCGGTGGTCCACGCCGCGTCGACGGTGCCGGCCCGAAGCTGGGTGAGGTGCTCGGCGAACGGCACCGGCACGAAGCTGACGTCCCCCGGGGTCAGGCCGTTGGCCTTCAGGTGCGCGCTGACGCTGACTTCGCCGAGCGCCTTGACCACGTTCACCGCGATCTTCTTGCCCCGCAGGTCCTTCACGTCCTTGAGCGGGGAGTCGCCGGCGACGACGACGCCGTTGACGCCGGGCGCGGCCTCCTGCGACTGCGCGAGCATCTTCAGCTTGGCGGCACCGGACTCGCTGATGGTGATCAGTGAGACGTAGCTGGTCAGGAAGGCGTCCATGCTGCCGTTGAGGATCTTCGGCATGACGGCCTGCGGCGCCTGGATGGTCTCGGTCTCGACGGTCAGGCCCTCCTGCCGGAAGAAGCCCTTCTCCTGCGCGATGAACAGCGGCGCGGACGACGGCACCGGCACGATGCCGATCGTCAGCTCGGCCTTCTCCAGGCCACCCCCGGTGGCGGGCCGGGGCGCTTCGGTGCCCGAGCCGCAGGCGGCGAGGGCGAGCACCGTGGCGAGAGCGGCCAGCGACGCGCGGACGGAAAGTCCCGTCCTCATCTGTGCTCCTTCGGTCGTGGAAGCCGCGCCCGGCCCGCAGAATTCCCCGGCGAGGAGACACGGCAGGACAGCGGCGAGCCTAGCGGACCAGGACCGCGAAGACCCGGGATGCGACCGCTATAACCGGGCTACCGGTTGATTTGCATACCTTTCCGGAACCCGTGGCGGAGCAGGGGGTTACGGGCGCGGGAGCCACGCTCGCGAGCGCCCGGGGGCGGGCCGGGAGCCCGCCGGGAGGTCAGGCGGCCGTCCGCGAGAGGACGGCCGACAGCTTGCGCAGGCCGCGCGCCGTGCGGGCCTTGACGGTGCCGAGCGGCACGTCGAGGCGCTCGGCGATCTCTCGCTGGGTGAGCTCGCCGTAGTAGGCCAACTCGATCGCCTCGCGCTGCGGACCGGGCAGGATGGCGAGGGCCCGGCGGAGCTGGTCGCGGCTGCCGAAAGCGTCGGCGGTGTCGCGGCCGTCGCCGTCCCTGGGCTCGGCCACGCTGTCCAGCGGGACGGTCGTGAGCGTGCGCACCCGCAGGTGGTCGATGGCCCGCTTGCGGGCGATGCCCAGCAGCCACGCCTCCAAGCTGCGGCCGGGGTCGTAGCGGTGGGCCGAGCGCCACACCTCCGAGAACACGACCTGACGCACGTCGTCGATGTCCTGAGGCGGCACCAGCCTGCGCAGGTAGCCCGCCACCAGGGCCGCGTACGTCTGGTAGCACTCCGCGAGGGCGTCTTCGTGGCCCTCGGCAAGCCGGGTGCCGAGCGTGCTCTCCATGGGAGCCTCCTCCGGCAGAAAACTTATTCAAAACCTATTCATAGCGAAGTCGAACGGCGTGGCGCAACCCGGTCGGCCCAAATCCGGGACAGGCCTTCCCCAAAGAGATCGACGTCGCGATGGCATGCGGGCGAGACCGCGAACAGGCCCGGCGGCGCGCTGACGGGCCGCTCGCGCGGCACGGCGGAAACGGTGGCGCGACCGGGTGGGGACGGGGACGCGCTAGCCGAGCGCGGCCAGCACCTGCGTGACGGCGTCGGCCAGCGAGTGCGCGCGCGCGACCCCGGCCGGCGGGCGCCGGTCGCCCCAGCCGGGGCCGCCGAGGACGATCCGGCTCGCCGGGCGCAGCACCGGCAGCCGCTGGAGCGGCGCAGGGTCGCCGGTCGCCTCCAGTTGCGACCAGACGAAGACCGCAACCGGGCCGAGGCGCCGCATGGCGTCCCCGAGCGCCGAGTACGGCGTGCGCGGGCCGAGCACCCGCGTCTCCAGGCGGTGCGCGGAGGTGAGCGTGGCGGCCAGCGCGTACACCGGCAGGCTGTGCTGGTCGTCCTCGGCGCACGCCAGCAGCACCGGGCGCGGGTGGGCGGGGTCGGCGGGGCGGCCGGTGAGCCGGCTCAGCGCCGAGAGCAGCCGCTCGGAGAACAGGTGCTCGATCTCCACGCCCGCGCCCGTGGTCTCCTGGCGCCGGCAGATCGCGTCGAGCACCGGCAGGGCCAGCCGCTCCCACGTCCAGGCGACCCCGTGCGCGGCCAGCGCCGCGTCCAGGTGCTCGACCACCGCCACCGCGTCGAGGTTGAGCGCGGCCCTGGCCAGGACGGCGCTGCTCGCCACGCGCGCGGGGGTGCCGGCGCCCACCTCCGGCAGGGGGGCCGCCGCGCCCCGGGTGTTGAGGGCCGCCTGCGCCGCCTCGGCGGGCGGCAGACCGGCCTTGATCAGCCGGTTCATCGTCTCAAGGCGCACGAGATCGGCGGCGTCGTAGCGCCGGTGCCCGCCGGGGCTGCGACGGCTCGGCCCGATGCCGTAGCGCAGGTTCCAGGTTCGCAGGGTGGGCGCGGGGACGCCGAGCCGGCGAGCGACCGCCCCGATGCCGTAGCTCGGACCGTCGTCGCCCGGGTCGCCGGACTCGCCGGCCGTCACCTCGCTGTGATCATCCATCCGATCGTTCCTGGTCCGCGCCCTCCGCACCCCCCGTCGAGGCGACGGGGGAGGCCGACGTACAGCCTGGCAGGCGCAGGGCGATGGCGGGGGCCGTCCGTACCGGGCGGCATCCCACCCCCTCCTTCGGGCGGCCCCCCACGGCCGGACGCAACCGCGCGCCGTGGAGTGCCCGAAGAACTCTACGTGGACACAGTCATCGTGCTGTTCACCCGAGATCTGCGGGTTCACGACCACCCCGCTCTGGCCACGGCGTGCGCGCGGGCCCGGTCCGTCGTCCCGCTGTTCGTCGTGGACGAGGCCATAGCGCCGCACCACCGCGGCGGGTTCCTCGCCGAGGCCCTGGATGATCTGCGCTCCACGCTGCGCGACCTCGGCGCGGACCTGGTGGTGCGCCGGGGCGACCCGGTGGCCGAGGCGGTGAAGCTGGCGTGGGAGGTGCGGGCCCAGGCGATCTGGGTCTCCGCCGACGTCAGCGCCTACGCCCGGCGGCGCGAGCGGCGCTTCGCCTCCGCGTGCGGCGAGCGGCGCCTGGAGTTCCGCACGTTCCCCGGGCTCACCGTCGTCCCGGCCGGCGAGCTGACGCCGCTCGGGGGAGACCACTACCGGGTGTTCACGCCCTACTGGCGGGTGTGGTCGGGGGCCGAGCGGCGGCTGGTGCTCCCCGCGCCTTCCTTCGTCCCCCTGCCCGAGGGCGTCGACCCCGGAGAGCTGCCCGAGGTGCCGCGCAGGCCGCACGGGAACCCGCCCGGCGGGGAGACGGCCGCGCGGCGGCGGCTGGAGCTGTGGCTCAAGCTGTGCCTGGCCGACTACCCCGACGCCCACGACGATCTGGGTGAGGACGGGACGTCGATGCTCAGCCCGTACCTGCGGTTCGGCTGCGTGTCGCCGCTGGAGGTGGTGACGCGGGCCGAGGGGCTCCCGGGCGGGCCGGAGTTCGTCCGTCAGCTCTGCTGGCGCGACTTCTACTACCAGGTGGCCCTGGCCTTCCCCGACCTGCCGCGGCGCGACTACCGGCCCCGGGACGTCGACTGGCGCGACGACGAGCTCGCCGCCGACGCGTGGCGCGAGGGCGTGACCGGGATCCCCATCGTCGACGCCGGGATGCGCCAGCTCCGCGCCGAGGGGTGGATGCACAACCGCGCCCGCCTGATCGTCGGCTCCTACCTGACCAAGAGGCTGCGCATCCATTGGCGGGTGGGCGGCGACCACTTCGCCGACCTGCTGCTGGACGCCGACATTCCCAACAACTGGGGCAACTGGCAGTGGGTCGCCGGCACCGGCAACGACACCCGGCCGAACCGGACGCTCAACCCGCTGCGCCAGGCCATGAAGCTGGACCCGGCGGGAGACTACGTACGGCGCCACGTCCCCGAGCTGGCCGGCGTGCCCGCGCCGCTGGTGCACGCCCCCTGGAAGGCGCGCACGCCCATCCCCGGTTACCCGGCGCCGATCGGCGGCCTGGACAATGAGTGAATGATCATTGCTTTCTCCGTGACCCCGCTCGGCGTGGGCGAGGGCGTGTCCGAGCCGGTCGCCCGCGCGGTGCGGGTGGTCCGTGACAGCGGCCTGCCCAACAGCACCGACGCCATGTTCACCACGCTCGAAGGCGAGTGGGACGAGGTGATGGACGTCGTGCGGCGGGCCGTCGAGGCCGTCGCGGAGGTGGCCCCGCGGGTCAGCCTCGTGCTGAAGGCAGACGTCCGCCGGGACACCCACGACGCCATGACCACCAAGGTCGAGTCCCTGGAACGCCACCTGGACGGCACCGGCTGACCGCGCCCCGCTCCCGGCCCCCGGCCCGCGCCCGCCCGCCGGTCCCCGCCGGTCGCCGGCCCGCGCCGTCCCCGTGCGGGGGGGTCGCCGGGCCCGGCTAGAAGAGCCGGAGCCGCCCGGTGCGCTGCGCCCGGGCCTCGCCGAGCCGTAGCGCCGCGACGGCCCCGAGCAGGCAGGCCGCCGACAGCGCGGCCACCCACAGCAGGGCGGGCGTGAGCTGCCCGAGCGTCTGCCCGTCCAGCAGCGCCCCCCTGACGACCGCCAGGCTGCCGGTGAGCGGCAGCAGCGAGCCCGCCGCCCTGATCCACCCGGGCAGCGCGAACAGCGGCAGCCGGACGCCCGCGGCGAACCACATGGGGTCGTCGAGCAGCGTGTAGAGGAAGGCCGAGTCGCGGGAGAAGATCAACAGGCTGTTGAGCAGCGCGCCCCACGCGACGGCGGGCACCAGCACGGCGAGCAGCACGACGGCGTACATCCCCGGGTGGGCCACGCGCGCCACGTCGAGCACGGTGAACATGGCCACCGTGAAGCAGGTGAACAGCCACGCGTTCTGCACCAGGGCGCCGAACCCGTTGGCCACGACGATGGCGAGCCGGTTGGCCGGCGACAGGAACAGCAGCTCCAGCGTGCCGGTGACCCGCTCGAACGAGAAGTGCCAGGCCGACTGCACCAGGGAGAAGAAGAACGTGAACCCGAGCGCGCCGGTGGCGAGGAACGCCAGCAGCCGCTCCGGGTCGGCCGCCAGCGGCCACCGCCCGGCGATCCCGGGCGTCGCCGCCAGCGGGCGCACGGTGTAGTACGTCGCCGCGAGCTGCATCAGCGGCCAGATCAGCATCGAGAAGACCACGAGCTTGCCGCCGAAGATCCGCCGGTGCTGCTTGAGCGCCTCCGCCGCGAAGACCCGCCCCGCGTGCCGCAGCGCCCGGCCCCTCCGGAACGCGCGAGGCCCGGTCCCTTCCCGGCCGCGCCCCGGCTTCCCGCCCAGGCCGTACAGCAGCGTCTCGTGCGGCCGGGGGGCCATCCGATCATGGGCCCCCGCGCGCCGCGAGAACGCCCCGGCACGGCCGTGCGGCGCGGACTCCCGCCGTGGGCCGGCCGCCGCGGCCCGCCAGACGGCCTCGGTCCGGCGGTATGACGGGGGCTCCTCCTGCCGTGGACCGGCCGTCGCGCCCCGCGAGAGGTCCCCGAGGCGGTACGGCGGGGTCTCGTGGGCCCGTGACGCCATCACGCGGTGACCAGGCGGGGGGCGTCGGCGAGGGCCAGGATGGCGTCCTCCAGGGACGGCTCGGCCACCTCCAGGCCCGCGAGGGTGCCTCCGGCGGCGACGACGGCCATGGCGAGCGGGCCGGCGACGTCGTCGGGGTGGCTCAGCGAGACCACCACGCCTCCGTCGTCGGCCGGCTCCAGCCCGGCGTCCGTGCCGAGCCGGGCGGCGAAGGCGGCCACGGCGGCCTCGACCCCCGGCGACCGCTCGGCCAGCCGGATGCGGACGGTGCGGTGACAGCCGGCCCGCGCGGTGAGCTCGGCCGGGCTGCCCGCGGTGACGTGCCTGCCCTCGCCGATGACGTACACGTGCCCGCACAGCTCCTCGACCTCGGTCAGGTAGTGGGAGGTGAGCAGCACTCCGGTGCCCTCGCGGGCCAGCCGGGCCACCAGCCGGCGCAGGTCGCGCGCGATCGGCGCGTCCAGTCCGAGGGTGGGCTCGTCGAGCAGCAGGTAGGCCGGGTCGTTGACCAGCCCGCGCGCGATGGACAGCCGCTGGGCCATGCCGCGCGAGTAGCGCTCCACCGTCGTGTCGGCGGCGGCGGTCAGCCCCACCAGCTCCAGCAGCTCCTCGACGCGGCCGCGCAGGACGGCTCGGGGCACGTCGTAGAGGCGGCCGAAGTACCAGAGGTTCTCCCGGCCGGTCATGCGGGCGTAGACCATGCGCTCGCCGCCCGCGATGAGGTTGATCCTGCGGCGCACGGCGTCCGGCTGCCGCAGCGGGTCGAGCTCGTCCACGCGCACGGTGCCGCTGGTCTGGTGGAGCAGCGTGGCCATGATCTTGATGGTCGTGGTCTTGCCGGCGCCGTTCAGCCCGAGCAGGCCGGTGACGCGCCCTCGCGGGACCTCCAGGGTGAGCCCGTCCACCGCCACCGCCGTGGTGCGGCGGGTGCGGAACTCCTTGCGCAGGTCGTCCGTCCTGATCATGATCAGTAGCTCCTCTGCATGGCGTGCCGTTCGGCGAGGGGAAGCCAGCGCAGCCCGGCGACGGCGTAGGCGAGGCCGAGCCCGAGGGCCGCGGCCAGGCGGCCGGGCGACACCCCGGCGCCCGTGGTGAAGGCGCCCCTGACCACGTCCATCGCCGCGGTCGTGGGCACCAGCTCGCCGGCCCACCGAAGGACGGCGGGCAGGTCCTGGCGCGGGAAGGTGAAGCCCGACAGCAGGGCGATGGCGAAGAACAGCGTGTTCTGGGTGATGTGCGCCTCGCCCGCGATGATCATCACGGCGCTGAGCACCGCCGACATCCCGAACACCGCGACACCGAGTGCCAGCACGGCCAGCAGCGCGTCCGGCGGGCCGGTCGACTCCAGGCGCACCCCCAGGACGCGGGCGCACGCCACCAGGACGGTCACCTCCAGGGCGATCGCGGTGTAGGCGAAGGCGGTGAACCCCGCCAGGTACGGCAGCCGGCCAGGCGGCGTGACGAGCAGGGCTCCGAGTGTCCCCTCGCGCTGCTCCTGGATCAGCGCCTTGGCGACCCACAGGATGCCGTGGGTGGTGAACATGAAGGCCGCGGCGCCGACCGTGATGTACCCGAGGTAGTCGGCCGTGCCGGTCGCCGCGGCGAAGCTGGCCGCCACCCGCCCGCCGCCGATCGCCTCCAGCCCGAGGTGGGCGAGGCCCACGGTGAAGACGCCGAGCATCAGCGTCCCGACGAAGTACGACCAGGGGTACGCGCGCCGGGTGACCGACCAGGTCCTGTGGAAGGTCGCCCAGGCGACGGTCACCGCGGGCGGGGGCGTGGGCATAGTCAGTCTCCTTTGGGAACTGATGAGTTCCTATCAGAGACCGACGCGGGTGTAAAGTTCGCGCATGGGTCGTGAACTACGTGACCGGGATCTGTGGTGCGCGATCGCGCAGGCCGCCGCGGTCGTCGGCGACTGGTGGAGCCTGCTGATCGTCCGCGAGGTGACCCGCGGCCACCACCGCTTCGAGGAGCTGCTCGCCGAGCTGGGCGTCTCGCGCAAGGTGCTCAGCGAGCGCCTCAGGCACCTGGTCGACCACGAGGTGCTCGAACGCCGCCCCTACCAGACCGGCCCCACCCGCCACGAGTACGTGCTGACCCCCACCGGCGCGGCCCTGGCCCCCGTCCTCATCGCCATGCAGGACTGGGGCGACCGCTGGCTGCTGGCCGACGGCTCCCTCACCGGCAGCGCCGCCCCCGAGAGCGCCGAGTCCGCCCGCGTCCACGCCCTCCTGGGCACGCCCATCCCGTCCCCCCTCCGCCTCCCCGCCACGACGCCCCCCACCCGAGTCCCCGCCCCCTCCGGCGCACCCACGGGCGACACGGTCCGCTCCGGCGGCCCCGGGCGCGACACTGATCGCTCCGGAGCGCCCGGGCGCGAGGACGCGATCTCCGGCGCGGGGCTCGGCGGGACGCCGGCGGAGGTGGACGTCGTCGCGGCGGCGCGGGCCACGATCCTGTTCGCCTACCCCGCGACCGGCATCCCCGGCCCCCTGCCGCCCGGCTGGGACACGGTCCCCGGCGCGGTCGGCTGCACGCTGGAGAACCGCCTGTTCCGCCAGGCGGCCCCGGCCCTGGCGGCCGACGGCGTGGCCGTCCGCGGCGTCAGCACCCAGCGCCCCGACGAGCAGGCGGTCTTCGCCCGCGCGGAGGACATCGCCTTCCCCCTGCTGTCCGACATGGACCTGCGCCTCACCGCCGCCCTGCGCCTGCCCACCTTCAGGATCGGCCAGACCCTCAGGATGAAACGGCTGATCCTCGTCACCGACGCCTCACGCGTCGTCCGCCACGTCGTCTACCCCGTGCTGGACGTCGCGACGGCGGTCGCCGAGGCGGCCGACGCCGCCCGCGAGGTCGCGCGCTGAACCCGGCCGCGAGCCGGCCGGGTCAGGGCTTGCGGGCGACGGCGCCGAAGCCGAGTCTGCTGTAGGTCGGCAGGACGTCCTCGGTGGCGTAGCGGTCGGGGTCCACGCGCTCGAAGTCGCCGAAGAACACGTCGACCTCCTCCGGCGTGCGCGGGACGAGGGGCGTGCTGGTCTTGGCGTAGATCTCCTTCAGCCGGTTCGCGCTGGGGGTCCGTTCCTCGACCGACGACAGGTGGCTGATCGCCAGGTGGCTGCCGGGCGCCATCATGGCGCGCAGGCGGTTCAGGTGCTCCTCCGGCTCGGCCAGGTAGTGCAGCACCGCGACCATGAGCATGCCCACGGGCTGGTCCCAGTCGATGAGGCCGGTGCGGGAGATCTGGTCGTGCAGGTCCTCGGGCTTGCGCAGGTCGCCGTGGATCATGGCGACGGTGGCTGTGTTGGCCAGCAGGGCACGCCCGTGCACGCACACCACGGGGTCGTTGTCGACGTACACCGTGCGCGCGAGGGGATGGACGGCCCGGGCGACCTCGTGGACGTTGGGCTGCGTCGGCAGCCCGGCGCCGATGTCGACGAACTGCTGGATGCCCTCCTCGGCGGCCATGTACCGGACGGCGTTGACCAGGAACACGCGGTTGTAGCGGACGGCCTGGCGGGCCTCGGGGAACGCCTTCATGATCTGCTCGGCCGCGGCACGGTCGGGGGCGAAGTTGTCCTTGCCGCCGAGCATGTAGTCGTAGATCCTCGCCGAGTTCGGCGTGGTGGGGTCGAAGCCGTCCGGAGATTCTCGGCTCAACGCGTCCTCCTCCGTCCGGCGACCACGGTCGCGATCGGGCCACGGCCCGGACAGGCCGCCGGACCAGGCGTCCGGCGCCGGAATGGGAGCGGCCGGTCGTCGCGGATCCGGCCGGTCCACCGCCGTCCCGATCCTACTGGAAAGCCCCCTTACAAACTGGGTCAAACCAGCTGTTCAACGCGAATGACGCACCTCCCACCGCAATAGCCGAGGTGAGTAGCATCAGCCATGGGTCGCCACATGCCCCGGAAACCGGTGGAATGCGAAAGACCGGGGTAGTCGGCCCCCGACCGTGACGAGCGTGGACGAGGAGTTCTGATGGCGCACGAGCGCGCTGGGACGCAGGCGCAGGCATCCGATCTGGTGGACGTGCCCCGTCTCGTGACGGCGTACTACGCCCTGCACCCCGATCCGGAGGTCCCCGGGCAGCGGGTGTCCTTCGGCACCTCCGGCCACCGCGGCTCCTCGCTCGCCACCGCCTTCAACGAGGACCACATCCTGGCCACCACCCAGGCCATCTGCGAGTACCGGGCCCTGCAGGGCGTCGACGGCCCGCTCTTCCTGGGCGTCGACACCCACGCCCTGTCGGAGCCCGCGCGGGTCACGGCGCTGGAGGTCTTCGCCGCCAACGACGTCACCGTGCTGGTCGACGACCGTGACGGCTACACCCCCACCCCGGCGGTCTCCCACGCGATCCTCGCCCACAACCGCGGGCGCGCCACCGGCCTGGCGGACGGCGTCGTGGTGACGCCGTCGCACAACCCGCCCAGGGACGGTGGGTACAAGTACAACCCGCCCAACGGCGGCCCGGCGGACACCGGCGCCACCTCGTGGATCCAGGACCGCGCCAACGCGCTGATCGCCGGGGGCCTGAAGGAGGTCCGGCGCGTCCCCTACGCCCGCGCGATCGCGGCCGCCACCACGCGGCGGTACGACTTCCTCGGCTCCTACGTCGACGACCTGCCGTCGGTGCTCGACCTCGACGCGATCCGCGGGGCCTCGGTGCGCGTCGGCGCCGACCCGCTCGGCGGCGCGAGCGTCGCCTACTGGGGCGAGATCGCCGAGCGGCACCGCCTCGACCTCACCGTGGTCAACCCGGCCGTGGACCCCACCTGGCGCTTCATGACGCTCGACTGGGACGGCAAGATCAGGATGGACTGCTCCTCGCCGTACGCCATGGCCTCCCTGATCGCCGGCCGCTCGGAGTACCAGGTGGCCACCGGGAACGACGCGGACGCCGACCGGCACGGCATCGTCACCCCCGACGGCGGGCTGATGAACCCCAACCACTACCTCGCCGTGGCGATCTCCTACCTGTGGGGCCACCGGCCCGGGTGGCCGCAGGGCGCGCGGGTCGGCAAGACCATGGTCAGCAGCGGCATGATCGACCGAGTGGTGGCCGACCTCGGGCGCGACCTGTACGAGGTGCCGGTCGGGTTCAAGTGGTTCGTCGGGGGCCTGCTCGACGGCTCGCTCGGCTTCGGCGGGGAGGAGAGCGCGGGCGCGTCCTTCCTGCGCCGCGACGGCTCGGTGTGGACCACCGACAAGGACGGGATCATCCTGGCCCTGCTCGCCGCGGAGATCATCGCGGTCACCGGCGAATCGCCCAGCGAGCTGTACACCGGGCTGACCGCGCGGTTCGGGGACCCCGCCTACGCGCGGGTGGACGCCCCGGCGAGCCGGGAGGAGAAGGCGGTGCTCGGGCGGCTGTCCGCCGACGACGTCACGGCCGGCGAGCTGGCCGGAGAGCCGGTCACCAAGATCGAGACCACCGCGCCCGCGAACGGGGCCCCGCTCGGCGGCGTCAAGGTGTCGACCGAGAACGCCTGGTTCGCCGCCCGGCCCTCGGGCACCGAGGACGTCTACAAGATCTACGCGGAGTCGTTCAACGGCTCCGGGCACCTGGCGCGGGTGCAGGACGAGGCCCGCGCGCTCGTGGGCGCGGCGCTGCGCGAGGCCGGGGGGCAGCCGTAGGACGCCTGCCCCCGCGGCGGGCGGTCAGGGCAGTTTCCACTCGATGGGCGAGGCGCCCTGCTGTTCGAGCAGGGCGTTGGCCCGGCTGAAGGGCCGGCTGCCGAAGAAGCCGTTGCGCGCCGACAACGGGCTCGGGTGCGCAGACTCCACGGACGGCACGTGCTTGAGCATCGGCTTGAGCGAGCGGGCGTCGCGGCCCCACAGGATGGCGACGAGCGGCTCCCCACGCGCGACCAGCGCGTGGATGGCCTGCTCGGTGACCTCCTCCCACCCCTTGCCGCGGTGGGAGGCGGGCTTGCCGGGCGCGACGGTGAGCACCCTGTTGAGCAGCAGCACGCCCTGTTCGGTCCACGGCGTGAGGTCGCCGTTGGACGGCGGCGGCAGGCCGAGGTCGGCGGCGTACTCCTTGTAGATGTTGACGAGGCTGCCGGGCAGCGGGCGGACGTCCGGGGCGACCGAGAAGCTGAGGCCGACGGCGTGCCCGGGGGTCGGGTAGGGATCCTGCCCGACGATGAGCACCCGCACCTGGTGGAAGGGCTGCTGGAAGGCCCTGAGCACGTTGGGCCCCGCCGGGAGGTACTGCCTGCCTTCGGCGATCTCGCCTCTGAGGAAGTCGCCCAGGGCGGAGACCCGCGGGCCCACGGGCTCCAGGGCCTGGGCCCACCCGGCTTCGACGACTTCGTGTAATGGACGACCGGTCATGCCGGGATCCTAGTCGCGCGGGCCCGCGGGCGAACCGGAACGGGCCAAGCGCCGGAAGAAGATCGTGAACGGATTCGCCGGGGCGCCCGCCTGCCCCCGCGAGACGGGCGCCCCGGCGAATCGGGGCTACTTCACCGAGCCCGCGAGCAGGCCCTGGACGAAGTAGCGCTGGAAGGAGAAGAAGAGCACCAGGGGGATGATCAGTGACAGGAAGGCTCCCGGCGCGAGGATGTCCACGTTGGTACCGAACTGGCGCATCTGCGACTGCAGCGCCTTGGTCATCGGCTGGGCCCCGGTGTCGGCGAAGACCAGCGCGATGAGCAGGTCGTTCCACACCCACAGGAACTGGAAGATGCCCAGCGAGGCGATCGCAGGCTTGGCCAGTGGGAACACCACGGTCGAGAAGATCTTCCACTCGCTCGCGCCGTCCATGCGCGCCGCTTCCAGCAGCTCCTTGGGGATGCCGGCGAAGAAGTTGCGCAGCAGGAAGATGGCGAACGGCAGCCCGAAGGCCACGTGGAACAGCACCACGCCCGGGATGGACCCGAAGATGCCGAAGAACCCGTAGAGCTTGGCGATCGGGATCAGGGCGATCTGGATGGGCACCACGAGCAGCCCGACGACCACCAGGAACAGCCCGTCGCGGCCGGGGAACTCGATCCACGCGAAGGCGTAGCCAGCCATGGCCGCGATGCCGATGACCAGGACGGTCGTCGGCACCGTGATGGCCACGGTGTTCCAGAACGACGACGTGAACCCGCTGGCCAGCAGGTTCGTGTAGTTGTCGAGCGTCAGCTGCGCCGGCTTGGTGAAGAACGTCCACCAGCCGCTGGAGTTGTTGTCGGCGTCGCCGCGCAGCGACACCACCAGCAGGCCGAGGGTCGGCAGCAGCCAGAACAGCGCGAGCACGATGAGGACGACCTGCACCAGGCCGCCGCCCAGTTTGTCCACCACCCGCCCCAGGGGGCTGCGGCGCACCGCGCCCGCGGCGTCGCCCGTGTCCGGGCGCGCGGCCGTAAGCGTCGTCATGACTGCTCCCTCCGGAACCGCCGGATGTTGATCGCCATGAACGGCAGCACCAGCACCAGCAGGAAGATCGCGAGCGCGCTTCCCAGCCCCTGGTTCCCGCCGCCGCCGAACGACACCCGCCACATCTCCAGCGCGATCACGTTGGCCTCCGGTTGCACCGACCCGGGCGCGATGACGAAGACCAGGTCGAACACCTTGAGGGTGTTGATGATCATCGTCACCAGGACCACGAGCAGGACGGGGGAGAGCAGGGGGATCGTGATCCGGCGGAACACCTGCCACTCGGTGGCGCCGTCGATGCGCGCCGCCTCCAGGGCGTCGCGCGGGATGGCCGAGAGCCCCGCCGCGATCAGCACCATGGCGAACCCGGCCCACACCCAGATGAACGCCCCGATGATCGCCGGGGTGATCAGCGCCGGGCCGAGCCAGCTCGCCCCGCCGAACTGCGCGGAGAAGTTCGACTGCGGCAGCCGCACCTCGTAGGAGCCCTCGGGCAGGCCGGCGAACTGGAAGGTGCCGTCGGGGGCGGTCGTGGTGGTGCCCTTGACCGCTCCGCCGGACACCGCTTCCACGGTGATGCCGGGCATGCCCCGCTCGTTGCCGTCGATCTGGTTGACCGTGCCGCCGCCGGGGGTGAAGTCGAGCCACACCGTGCCGGCCAGCCCCCCGGGCGTCGCGGACGCCTGCTTGGCGCCGGCCGCGTCGTCGGGCAGCGCGTCCGGCCGCAGGCCGACCAGCGGGATCATCACCTGCTGGCCCGCCTGCGCGGGCTGCTTGGTGACGACGGCGCCCTGGTCGGCGGCCACGGGCGCCTGGTCGTTCTCGCGCGGCCGTGCGCCGGGGTAGCCGCTGCTGGACGCGAACACGTCGTGCACCGAGGTGATGATCGCGTTGGCGACGCCCTTGTCGGGGTCCTGCTCGTAGACCAGCCGGAAGATGACTCCGGAGGCCAGCAGCGACACCGCCATGGGCATGAACACGATGAGCTTGAACGCGGTGGCCCAGCGGATCCGCTCGGTCAGCACCGCGAAGATCAGGCCCAGCACGGTCACCAGGCTCGGGGCCACCACGACCCAGATGAGGTTGTTCCTGATCGTGGTCAGCGTGCTGGGGTCGCTGAAGATCGCCCCGTAGTTCTCCAGCCCGACGAAGCCGCCGCCGCCGGCGTCGTACAGGCTGCGCCAGATCGAGTAGACGATCGGGTAGATCACCCAGGCTCCGAGCAGCACGAACGCCGGCAGCAGGAAGAACAGGGCGATCTTGGGGGAGGGGCCGAGCACGCCCGACGCGCCGTACGCGACCTTGCCGGCCGCCTGGCCGGTGGCGACCGCGGGGGGAGCGCCGCTGGTGGAGCCGTCCTCGCCGGAGGCGACGTCCGCCAGGGCGGGGTGGGTGGCGGTGGGCGCCTGGGCGCCCGGGGGGGTCTCGTCAGGTCCGGGGGAGGCCCCGCGGGCGACGGCGTCGCCGTCGCCGCGCGGGGTCTGCGGGCCGTCCAACCGATCGGTCACGGCCGCCGCTCCTACTTCTTCCAGGCCTTGGCGGCGTCCGCCTCGAGCTTCTCCTGCGTGCCCTTGATGTCCGAGGGGTTGCGCACGAAGTCCTGCAGGTGCTTCCACTCGCCCTTGCCGTCGGTGCCGCCGAAGGCGCTGGGCGCCAGGTCGGACATGTCATACCGGACGTCCTCGCCCGCCGAGATGATGGTCTGGGCGAGCTGCTTGGTCAGCGCGTCGGGGTAGTTGTCCGGCGAGACGTTGCGGTTGGGGGACAGGTAGCCGGGGAGCTTGGCCCACACCGCGCCGCCCTCGGCCGAGGCCAGGTACGCCAGCAGCGCCATGGCGCCCTTGGAGTCCTTCAGCGCCACCGCGATGTCGCCGCCGAGCACGACGGGGGCGGTGTCGCCGGCCTTCGGGAACGGCATGATCTGCGCGTCCTCCCCGATCTTGGCGCCCGACTGGGCGGCCGAGGCGGCCACGAAGTCGGCCTCGATGACCATGGCGGCCTTCTTCTGGCCGTAGACCTGGGTGACGCAGGTCGGGAAGTCGGTCTGCAGGGCGCCGGAGGCGCCGCCGAGCAGGAACTCCTTCTTGCCGACGAGCTGGCCGATCTTCTCCAGCGCGGCCGTCACCGAGGGGTCGGTCCACGGGATCTCGTGCTTGGAGAGCTTGTCGTAGTTCTCCGGGCCCGCGGTGGACAGGTAGACGTTCTCGAACAGGTCGGTCAGCGTCCAGCCCGACGCGCCGCAGAGCGCGAACGGCGGGGTGCCGGAGTCGGCCAGGGACTGGGCGGTCGTGCCGACCAGCTCGTCCCAGGTCGTCGCGGGCTGCGCGCCGGCGTCCTCGAAGGCGGGGGTGCGGTACCAGATCAGCGACTTGTGCGCCGCCTTCACCAGCACGCCGTACACCTGGCCGCCGGCCGAGCCGAGGTCCTTCCAGTACGGGGTGTAGTTCTGGTCGATCTGGGTCTGGACCTCCGGCGTCAGCGGCTTGAGCGCGTCCTGGTCGGCGTACTGCTGGACCAGGCCGGGCTGCGGCAGGATCGCCACGTCCGGCGGGTTGCCGCCCTGGATGCGCGGCCCGAGATAGGCGCCGGTGTCCTCGCCGGTGGAGGCGTAGGTGACCGTGGCGCCGGTCTTCTCCTCGAAGGCGGTGAGCACCTTCTCGAAGTTGGCCTGCTCCTCGGCGGTCCACTTGGCCGCGACCTCAAGGGTCGTGCCCTGCAACGGCTTGGCGGCCGGCGCGCTGGCGCTGGCCGAGGGCTGGGCCTCGTTCGACTGGCCCCCGCACGCGGCGAGCGCGAGCATGAGCCCCGCGACCGCCGCCGTCGTCGTTCTGCCACGCATGGTGCTACCTCCTGGTGAAGGCCCCGAATGTGCGATGAATTGTGATCTTGATGAGGATGTTGAGGATGAGGGGTGATCGGGCGCTATAGGCGGTGAGGGGGTCGCCCTCGCCTAGGGACGGCGAACGATCTCGCCGAGTTCCTGCTTCAGGGTGGCGACGGTCTCGTCGCTCGGTTTCCTGAGGTTGAGCGCGTCGGAGACGCCGCTCGAAATCACCAGGCTGACCTGGTCGTATTGGGAGCTGACCGGTCGTTTCCGGGCAGACATGATGCTCTGCTTGAGCACCGGGAGATACGGATGACGCTTGATCATGCCGGGGTCGTCGTACAGCTCCGACCACACCGGCGGGAAGGAGCCCTCGGACAGCACCCGGCGCTGGTTCTCCAGGCCGGTGAAGTACCGGATGAACTCCAGGGCCGACTTCTGGTGCTTGGAGTAGGCGCTGATGGCCAGGTTGAGCCCGCCGAGCGTGCTGGACCCCGGCCCGTCGAGCCCGGGCAGCCGCGTCACCGCGAACTTGCCGCCCACGGCCGACCGGGTGGCCGGGCCGTACGCGTGCGGCCAGTTGCGGGCGAACAGCAGCCGGCCCTCCTGGAACGCCAGCCGCGACTCCTCCTCCTTGTAGGAGAGCGCCTCCTGCGGGATCCAGCCCTCGCGCAGGCCGCCGACCAGGAAGTCCAGGCCGGTCCGCGCGGTGCCGAGGTCGAGCGCGACCCCGGTGCCGTCGGGGCTGAGGATCTCGCCGCCGGCTGACTGCACCGCCTCGGCGAAGTTGACCGTCAGGCCCTCGTAGGCCAGGAACTGGCCCGCGTAGCCGTCCAGCTTGTACTTCCTGCCCAGACGCCTGGCCTGGTCGCGCAGCTCGGCCCAGGTCTTGGGCGGCTGCAGGCGCTCGGCGTCCAGGATGTCCTTGCGGTAGTAGAGCAGCCCCGCGTTGCTGGAGTACGGCACCGCGTACAGCTTGTCGCGGTAGACCGCGGTGTCCACCACGGGCGCCAGGAACCGGTCGAGCGGGAACATGCTGCGGTCGAGCGGGACGATCCAGCCGGCGTCCGCGAACTCGGCCGTCCACACCACGTCCAGGCCGAGCACGTCGTAGCGCTCGCTCCTGGCCTGCAGGTTGGCGACCATCTGCGCGCGCTGCTCGTCGGCGGCCTCCGGCAGCTCCAGCAGCGTCACCTGCTCGCCGGGGTGGGCCCGGTTCCAGGTGTCGATCAGCGGCTGGAGGTAGGCGGTGGTGTCGCGCCCGGTGGCGAAGGTCATCGGGCCGGTGCCGTCGTTGCCGGGCACGCGCCCGGTGTCGGCCTCGCCCAGGCCCGCGCAGCCGGCGGCCAGCAGGGCCGCGAGCAGTAGCGGGGCGAGGCGCCGCACGTGTCCTCCAGGTATTTCTTGGGTTACATGCGTGTTATGTAGATGCATTCATGTTATGCATGACGGTAATGTGAACGTCAACGGATGGTCGTGTAACACTCAGGTAACTTGCCCGAGGGAGGTGGAGCGTGCGGCTCCAGCTGCTGGCGCTCCTGGCCAAGGAACCTGCCCACGGCTACGAGCTGAAACAGGCTCTTGAGCAGATCTTCGGCGACGCCTACCCCTCGCCCAACATCGGGCAGATCTACGTGACGCTCGGCCGCCTCGAGAAGGACGGCCTGGTGCGCAGCGTCGACGTCGAGCAGTCGAACCGTCCCAACAAGAAGGTCTACTTCTGCACGGCCGAGGGCCGCGAAGCCCTTCTCGAATGGGTGGACGAGCCCACAGAGGGGCCGCGGGTGCGCGACGAGTTCTTCATGAAACTGGTGCTCGCCCCCATGACCGGCATCGCCGACCGCATGGCGCTGATCAACCGGCAGCGCCGACATTACCTCGGCATCATGCGCGATCTGGTAGAACTCGCCCAGCGGACCGACCAGGACAACCGCCCCGCGCAGCTCCTCATCGAAGGCGCCATGCTGCACCTTCAGGCCGATCTCGACTGGCTCGAACGCTGCCAGGAGGACCTGGCGTGACGAGCTGAGCCACCCCGCGACGACGCGGGGCGCATGTACGCAAGGAGAGCCGATGAGCATGGTGAGCACGCCGCCGGCGCTGCGCACGGTGAACCTGGTGAAGATCTACCAGACCGGCGGCCTTCCCGTGCCGGCGGTGCGCGGCGTCGACCTCACGGTGCGGCCGGGCGAGTTCGTCGCCGTCATGGGCCCGTCCGGGTCGGGGAAGTCCACGCTCGTCCACATGCTCGGCGGCCTCGACACCCGCACCAGCGGCGAGATCTGGGTGGAGGGCACCCGCGCCGACACCCTCGGCGAGAGCGCGTGGGCCCTGCTGCGCCGCCAGAAGATCGGCTTCGTGTTCCAGTTCTTCAACCTCGTCGACAACATGACCGTCGCCGACAACGTCGAGCTGCCGGCCCTGCTCGTGGGCGCCTCGCCCAAGCACGCGCGCGAGCGCAGAGACTACCTGCTGGGCGAGCTTGGGCTGTCGGGCAAGGCCGACGCGGCGCCCGCCCAGCTGTCCGGCGGGGAGCAGCAGCGGGTCGCCCTGGCCCGCGCGCTCGCCAACCAGCCGCAGGTCCTGCTCGCCGACGAGCCCACCGGCAACCTCGACAGCCGCAACACCAAGGACGTGCTCCGCCTGCTCGGCGAGGTGCACCGCCAGGGGCAGACGATCGTCCTGGTCACCCACGACGCCCGGGTCGCCGGGCTGGCCGACCGCGTGGTCACGCTGCTCGACGGCCAGATCGTCGACGACGGCGCCGTCCTGTCCGCCCGCCGCCGCCCCAAGAGCGGCGCCGGCGACGTCGTCGAGCTGCGAGGCTGATCGGTGAACCCGGCCGAGGTGCGGTGGATCCGCGCCGACCTGCGGGCGCGGCGCGTCCAGGCGCTGCTCGCCGTGCTCGCGGTGACCGGCATCGTCACCGCGCTGATCACCGCGGCCACGCTGCTGGAGGACGGCACCAACCCCTGGCGCGGGCTGTTCGAGCGCGGCAACGGCGCGCACGTGTGGATCCACACCAAGGACGCCCCCGACCCGGCGACGCTCAGGACGCTGAACGGCGTCGCCGACCTCGCGGGCCCGTACCGCAGCGCCCCGGCCACCCTGTCCCAGGAGGGCAAGAAGACGCCGGTGGCGCTGCGCGAGACCCCCGCCGTCCCGCCGTCGGTGGGCCGCCCGCTCATGCGCGAGGGCCGCTGGCTCGACCCGCGCGACCCGCGCGGCGTGGTGGTGGAGCGCTCGTTCGCCCGCGCACTCGGCCTGCGCCCCGGTGGCCCGTTCTCGGTGGTCGGCCTGAACGGCGCCACGCACACGCTCACGGTCGCCGGGACGGCCGAGAGCGGCGACCAGGGCTTCTACCCCGAGTGGGCGCCCGGCCTGGTGTGGACGCTGCCGCAGACCCTCGCCCAGGTCGAGCCGAAGGTCGCACGGAGCGAGTCGGTGACCGGGCTGCGCCTGGCCGATCCCGACGCCACCGCCCTGGTCGCGCAGCGCGCGATCACCAAGCTCGCCGGCCAGGTGCAGCGCGTGTCCACCTGGCACGAGGTGCGGGCGTCCATGGAGCTGGACAACCGGCTGCTGGGGGTGCTGCTCGGGCTGTTCGGCGCGGCCGGGCTGGTGGCCGCCGTCCTGGCGATCGCCAACGCGACCGGCGGGCGCATCCTGTCCCAGCGGCGCGACATCGCCACGCTCAAGTCCCTCGGCTTCACCCGGCGGCAGGTCGTGCGCATGCTCGTCGTCGAGCACGGCAGCCTCGGCCTGCTCGGCATCGCGCTCGGCGTGCTCTGCGGGCGGCTGATCACCGTCTACGCGCTCGCCGAGACCGTCGTCGTGCCGCTGTCGTCGGCCCCGCTGCTGGGCATCGCCTTCGGCACCGCCCTGGTCGTGCTGGTGGCCGTCTGGCTGCCCGCCTGGCGCGGCGGACGCACGCCCCCGCTGCCCGCCGCCGCCGCGCCGCCCCGCGGACACCTGTCGCGGGCCGCCCGCCTGGCCTTCCTGGTGCGGCTGCCGCCCGCGCTGGTGCTCGGCGCCAGGGACGCCTTCACCCGCAGGCTGCCGGCGCTCCTGACGGCGTTCGGGCTGGCGATCCCGATGATGATGATCACCATCGGGCTCGGCTACTGGGCCACCCTCGACGACTTCCGCGACCGTCCCGAGCAGGTGGGCCAGGCCGCCGCGCTCACCGTCCGGCCCGGGATGATGACCTCCGAGGACGCCCACCGCGTGGCCCTGGCCGACCCCGACGTGGTGGCCGCCTTCCCCGGCACGGAGGTGGACGCCCTGGTGCCCGGGCAGACCCGCACCGTGCGGGCCCGCGCGCTGGGCACCGTCAGCGACCCCTACCCGTTCGCGGTCGTGGAGGGCCGCCTGTTCCGCGACCGGGGCGAGGCGGTCGCGGGCCAGGGGCTGCTCGACCTGCTCAACGTGCGCGTCGGCGACCGCACGCGGCTGACGATCGGCGGCACCCCGCTGATCGTGCGCATCGTCGGCCGGGTGCTGGAGCCGGAGCAGGACGGCGAGGTGCTGTCGGTGGCGCTGGACAGCCTGGCGCCCAAGGACGCCGTCCCGCCGCAGTTCTACGGCCTGGTGCTGCGCGAGGGCGCCGACCCCGGGGCCGTCCGCTCGCGGCTGCAGGGCGAGGCGCTGGAGGTCTCCCAGGCGGTCAGCCTGGCCGACCGGCTCTCGGTCATCCGGGTGATCATCGTGGCGCTGGTGGTGGTGCTCGCGCTGATCGGCCTGGCCAACCTGCTCACCGCCAGCGCGCTCGGGCTGCGCGACCACGCGCTCGACCTGGCCGTGCTCAAGGCGATGGGGCTCACCCCGCGCCAGGTCATGGCCACGCTGGTGACGGGCACGGGCCTGCTCGTGGTGCTGGGGGTGGGCGCCGGCGCCGCGGCCGGGGCGCTGGTCTCCTCGGGCCTGATCGACCTGCAGGGGGCGGCCAGCGGCATCGGCGCGGGCATCGGGCGCGCCCCCGCCCCGCTGACCCTGCTGCTCGCCGTCCTGGTGGCCGTCGGGGCCGCCCTGCTGGTCGCGCTCATCCCGGCCAGGAAGGCCGCCCGCGCCCGCATCCCGGTCACCCCCCGCTGAGGGGGCCTGCGCGGCGGGCCCACGCGTCCGGTGGGCTCACGCGTCCGGTGGGCTCACGCGTCCGGTGGGCTCACGCGCCCGGTGGGCTCACGCGCCCGTCCCGGCGGGGGCCGCCGGGACGGGCGCGCGGCTCAGCGGCGGGTCAGGGAGAACCAGTAGAACCCGTGGCCGGGCAGGGTGAGCAGGTAGGGCAGCTCGCCGATGGCCGGGAAGGGGATCTCCCCCCGGCACTCCACCGGCACCATGCCCGCGAACCGCCGCAGGTCGAGCTCGACCGGCTGGGGGTGCTTGGACAGGTTGTTGACGCACAGCATCACGTCGTCCCCCTCCTCGCGGACGAACGCCAGCACGCGGAAGTTCGGCGACCACAGCTCGGTGTAGGCGCCGGTGCCGAAGACCGGGTGCCGCCGCCGCACGGCCAGCAGGTTGCGGGTGAAGTGCAGCAGCGAGCCCCCGCTCTTCATCTGGGCCTCGACGTTGACGGCCTGGTAGCCGTAGATCGGGTCCATGATGGTCGGCAGGTACAGGCGGCCGGGGTCGCCGCTGGAGAAGCCGGCGTTGCGGTCGGGGCTCCACTGCATGGGGGTGCGCACCGAGTCGCGGTCCTCCAGCCAGATGTTGTCGCCCATGCCGATCTCGTCGCCGTAGTACATGACCGGGGAGCCCGGCATCGACAGCAGCAGGGCGGTGAACATCTCGATCTGGTCGCGGTCGTTGTCCAGCAGCGGGGCGAGCCTGCGCCGGATGCCGAGGTAGGCCCGCATGCGCGGGTCCTTGGCGTACTCGGCGTGCATGTAGTCGCGCTCCTCCTCCGTCACCGTCTCGAGCGTCAACTCGTCGTGGTTGCGCAGGAAGATGCCCCACTGCGCCCCGTCGGGGATCTTGGGGGTGCGGGACATGATCTCGGAGATCGGCTCGCGGGTCTCGCGGCGGACGGCCATGAAGATGCGCGGCATCAGCGGGAAGTGGAACGCCATGTGGCACTCGTCGCCGCCGGTCGTCGGGTCGCCGAAGTACTCGACGACGTCCTCGGGCCAGCCGTTGGCCTCGGCCAGCAGCACGCGGTCGGGGTGGAGGCGGTCGACCTCGGCCCTGACCCGCTTGAGGTAGGCGTGGGTCTCGGGCAGGCCGGAGCAGGCCGTCCCGTCGCGCTCGAACAGGTAGGGCACCGCGTCCAGGCGGAAGCCGTCGATGCCGAGGTCGAGCCAGAAGCGCAGGACCTCCAGCATGGCGTCCTGGACGTCGGGGTTCTCGTAGTTCAGGTCGGGCTGGTGGTGGAAGAACCGGTGCCAGTAGTACTGGCCGCGCACCGGGTCGTACGTCCAGTTGGAGTCCTCGGCGCCGACGAAGATGACCGGCGCGTCCGGGTAGCGGGCCGGGTCGTCCGACCACACGTAGAAGTCGCCGTAGGGCCCCTCGGGGTCGTGGCGGGAGGCCTGGAACCACGGGTGCAGGTCGCTGGTGTGGTTCATCACCAGGTCGGTGATGATGCGCATGCCCCGCTCGTGGGCCTTCTCCACGAGCTCCACGAAGTCGGCGAGCTGCCCGAACTCCGGAAGGATCTTCATGTAGTCGGCGATGTCGTACCCGCCGTCACGCAGCGGCGACTCGTACAGCGGCAGCAGCCACAGGCAGTCGACGCCCAGCCACTGGAGGTAGTCGAGCTTCTCGATCAGGCCGCGCAGGTCACCGGTGCCGTCGCCGTCGGAGTCGCGGAAGCCGCGCACCAGCACCTCGTAGAAGACGGCCCGCTTGTACCACCGGGGGTCGGACGAGGTGAAGTCCTCGGACACCGAGTCCGGGCATGGTGAAGCGCTCATAGTTCGCTCGCATAAAAGGGGAGGGCGGTATGTGTGCAAGGAGGGCTCGCGCCGCCGGAGCCGTCATCCCTGCGACTCCCGCCCGCCGCCGCACCGAAGGGGTGTCTCGGTGACAGCGTGATTACGGCGCTGTTTCGCGGAACATTAGCAGCCCGCGGAGCGTGCGCGAATCCGGCCGGGCGCCGTCGGCGGGTGCGGGCCGCGTATTCGCCGGCGCCTGCGGGAATGCCCGCGTAAACCACCCGATACTGTCCGTGTCCGGCCAGGTCAGGCGGGGGTCACGCCGGACCGTGGACGGCGCCCGCGAGGTCTTTCCGTGGCCCGCGAAGGCCTCAGGGGGTTTCCGCCCACGGCGGGGTGAGATCGCCCAGTACGTCCCCGTAGTCCGCGATCCAGGAGCCGAAAAGCACCAGGCCGCGCAGCCAGAATCGCGAGTTCCACGATCCGAAGTCCGTCAGCGCGTCCGGGCCGCGCCCGACGACCTCCAGCATCGGCTCCGACAGCAGGCCCGGCACCCGCGCCGCGTTGACCAGCATCCGGTGGTTCCACTCGCGGGCGGCCGGCCCGCCCGAGCGCAGCGGCACCCTGCGGTGCGGCAGCGCGCCGTTGGTGGTCGGCAGCGCGGCCACCCGGGGGTTGGCGGCCCGGAGGATCTCCTGGTAGAACCGGCCGCCCTCCTTGCGGTCGACGGGCACCGACAGCGCGGCGTCGAACAGGTCGGGGTGCAGGAACGGGAAGACCGGCGTGACCTCCGGGCCCACCAGGTTGACCGGGGAGCGCGCGATGCCGCGCGCCGTGCGGGTGTGCAGGACGCTGAGCGGCAGCTCCGACCGGTGCCCGCGCAGCATCGAGGTGGCCCGCGCGAACGCCGTGCCGACCCGGTCGTCCATGAAGGCCAGGGCCTGATCAGACAGCATGGGCAGGTGCGGCTCGCCGGTCGCCAGGGCCGCCAGCAGGGCGGCCTGACGGTCGGCGGTGGACCCGGCGCCGACGGCGTCGGCGGTGATGAGGAAGTTCTTCATCAGTGGCCCGCCCGCCAGGCCGTCCACGACGGGCCTGCCCTCCTTGTGCACCTCGCGCGCGAAGGGGGAGTACCAGGCGTGGTGGCTGGTCAGGTACTCCAGCCTGCGGGCGGCCCACCGCGCCTCGGCGGGGTGGTCGGCGGCGTCCTGCGGCACGACGCGGTGGGGGATGCCCAGCTCGCGGGTCACGTAGCGGGCGAAGTCGAGGTCGTTGTCCAGGCCGTCGTCCGGGCTGGTCGTCCACGACCGCACGTCCATGCGGCGGGCGACGGCGATCGAGGCCAGCAGGCGGGAGTCGTAGCCGCCGCTCACCGGCACCAGCACCGGCCGGTCGTCGAACGGCTTGAGCGCCTCGTGCAGCAGGGCCACCATGTCCCCGCCGGTGACGCCCCGGTCGAACGGCTCCTCGCGCACCCAGCGCGGCGCCCGCCTGTCCACGCTCACGCGCCGGGTCTCGCGCGACCAGACCAGCGCCGTGGAGCCGGGCAGCCGCCGGATCTCACGGTAGGGCGTGTCCTCCAGCAGCGGGTAGGTCAGCTTGAGGATGGCCGCCCAGGCGTCCCAGTTGACCTCGTACGGCCTGCGCGCCAGCGCCAGCAGCGGCTCGATGGCGCCCGCGAAGTAGATCGCGTCCCCGTCGTCCAGGTAGTACACGTCGACCAGGCCGAAGGCGCCCGTGTGCAGGGTGACGGCGCCGGGCGCGTCGATCAGGCCCGGCGCCTCCCACGTCTCGGCCACGGCGAGCCAGGAGGCGGCCCCCTCCGGGCGCCGTTCCCCCCAGGCGAAGCTCACCCCGCCCGTGGCCGTCCGCCCCGCCGAAGCGAGCCCGAGCCCTGCGTCTGCGCCCGGCCCCGCGCCCGCGTGAGTCGCCGAGGTATGTCCCGGCCCCGCGCCCGCGCTCGTCCCGACGTGAGGCGCCGAGGCGTAATCCGGTCCCGCGTCCGCGCCCGTCCCCGCGTAAGCCGCTGACGTGTGCCCCGGCCCGCCACCGGCGCCCGGCGGCGGCTCGACGGCGCCGGTGGCCGTCCCCGCGTAGGGGGCCAGCGGCGTGGAGGCGAACAGCGCCGCGCCCGGCGAGCGGTGCGCGAGGTGGACCGACGGGCCGGCCTTCGTCAGCAGTTCCAGCCGCGCCGGGTCGTAGGCCCCCATGGCGCCGCAGACGTACGGCCGCGCCGCGTACCGCGGCCACTCCCCGTTGCGCACGGAACCTCTCCCTCGGCGTCGCGGAACCGCCCACAGGCGGACACCAGCCTGAGTGTACGGACTTGTATGGGTTCGAGATGGTCGGCCGGGATGTGTGACTATCCTTGCTCCCGACCTCTGGGGACACGGTGATGGCATGAGTGATGAGTTGGAGAGCACCCGGCAGGCCCTGCAGGCGGCCGTGGCGGCGGCGGCCGGCGCCGCCGAGCTCGCCCGGCTGCTGGAGGACTACCAGCGGCGGCTCGCCGAGGCGGCCGCGTCGGAGGCGGAGGCGGTCACCCGGCGGCGCGAGGCCGAGGCCCGGCTGAAGGCCGTCGAGAAGCGGACGGCCCTGCTCGCCCGGAACCTGGCCGAGCAGCGCTACCAGACCGAGGTCGCCCAGTGGCGGCTGGAGGGCGTCCAGGGCAGCCGGTGGTCCCGGCTCGGCGACGCCATCCACACCAAGAACCCCGGCGAGGTGGCCCGCACGCTCAAGAGCCCGGTGTCCCGCCGTCCCGCCCCCAAGCGCTCGGACTTCTCACCCGTGCCGCCCCCGGCCGAGGCCGAGCCGGTGGCCCCGGCGGTGCCCGAGCCGTCCGGACCGGCCGTGTCCACCGCGATGGCCGAGGGCTTCGTCGTCCCCAAGGGCCCGCTGACCCGGCCGTACCTCACCGTCGCGGCGATCGTGGACCGCCAGTCGGAGGCCCTGTTCCGGTACGAGTGGCGCCAGGTCACCAACTTCGGCCCCGACAACTGGCGGGAGATGCTGGACGAGCACCGCCCGCACCTGCTCTTCGTGGAGTCGGTGCGCCCCGGCCCCCGCCAGGGCAACGGCGGGCGCTGGCTGGAGGAGCTGGCGGGCCGCTCCCGGGGTCTGCGCGACCTCGTCGAGGAGTGCGGCCGCAGAGGCATCCGCACGGTCTTCTGGCACTCCGGCGGCCCGGTGTCCGTCAGCGTCCCGATGGCCGGGTACTTCGACCACGTCCTGGCCACCTCCCAACAGCGGGCCCGCGAGTGGCGCGCCGCCCTCCGTCACGACCGCGTGGCCGTCCTCCCCCACGCCGTCCAACCCCGAGTCCACAACCTCATCCCCGCCGCCCCACGCCCCACGGCGCCCCGTCCGGCCCCCACGGCGCAGCCGGCCCCCACCGCCGAGACCGCGTCCGAGGCCACGCCCGGCCTTCCCGGGACATCGCCGGACGCCGCATCCGGCGCCGCCTCCCACACGGCGCGGCCGGGTCTCGACCCCGCGACGCAGGCCAACGGCGGTGCCGCGTCCCATGGCCCGCTGCCGGTGGCGAACGGCCGTGCCGGGGTCGGGCTGCTCGGGACCGTGCTGCGGGGGGCGCCGCCCGCGGACCTCGGATGGCGGCCGCTGATCGACGGGAAGGCCTCCTACGACGACCTGCTGATCGCCTACCGGTCGGTGTCGCTCGTCCTCGCCGGCCCGGACGCCGAGGCCAGGACGCTGGCCGAGCTGGCAGCCTGCGGCACCCCCGTCATGCGGCTCACCGCACCGGTCGAGGCGGACGAAGAGGCGCTGCGCCGGACGGCCGAGGCCGTCACCGCCCACCTCGCGGCCGAGGCCGAGCGCACCGCGGAGGCACACCACGCCTGGCGGGCGTCGGTCCCGGTGACCCCGCTGCTCGACCCCATCCTCGACTGGATCGGCGTCCCGTCCGTGCGGAACACCGCGGAGATCACCGCCATCGCGGCCGTCACCGGGCAGGCCGAGCTGGACAACCTGCTGGCCGCTCTGCGCCACCAGGCCCGCCGCCCCGGCCAGCTGGTGATCGTCGCCGAAGGCCTGGACGGCGCCGTGGTGGAGAAGGCGGCCCAGGCGGTCCACAAGGGCGAGCTGACCGTCCGCGAGGCCCGCGAGCCCGTGACCCGGGGCGCCGCCCTCGACCGCGCCCTCCGCCTCGCCGACGGCGACCTGGTGGCCGTCCTCGACCCCCGCGACCGGTACGGCGAGCACTACCTGGCCGACCTCGCCGCCTACCTCACCGCCGTGGACGCCGAGATCATCGGCAAGGCGTCCTTCTACACCCACATTCAGTCCACCGGCGCGACCCTGCTCCGCCAGCCCGGCGCCGAGCACCGCTTCCTCCCCGAGGTCACCGGCGGCACCGTCCTGGCCCGCCGCCAGACCCTGACCGCGCTGGGCATAGCCGACCTGTCCGAAGACTGGGACGAGACCCTCATGCGTCAATGCCGCACGGACGGCATCCGCGTCTACTCCGCCGACCGCCACAACTACACCCGAACCCGCCCCACCCCCACCCCCCACCTCCTCACCTCCGCCCACCTCCTCCCAGACTCGACGCCCTTGCAGATCATGCTCTGACCCAAGCGCGTCCCCCGCCAAGGCATGGGCCTCGCCTCCGCGCGCTGCGCGCACTCCGGCTCGGGCTGTACCTCCCAGGGGGCTCCGCCCCTCGCTCACCGATAACCCCCGAGCCAGTCGGGGCAGTTCCCCGCCGTGGTCGGTGACCCTGAGGCACAGGTCTTCGGGCGTCGCCCATAGGGAAAGCCGAATCGGTGGCGTCCCGTGGCAGACGGCGTTGCCGAGCAGTTCGCCGACCACGAGGACGACGTCGTCGACCAGGATTTCGAGCCCCCAGCCGATGGGCCTCTCCCTGACTCTGCCTCGAACATCGCTGATGACCGCCAGGTCGTGCGGAACGTCCCATGCCACGGTGCGAAGCCCGTCAGGGGGCGCGGTCATCGAGACTCCTTCCGAAAGGGGTGCGGGGGATCGGCGTGCTCCGTGAAGGGGCGTCGGTCGCGCACCGACGTTTCCAACCGGCGAGCCCACGAACTCCGCCTCGCGCATCGACACCCGTAGTTCGTCGACCGAACGGGCCACCACGGTCACGGGAACGGGCGTCGGCCACGTGGCGATGGCATGAAACCGACGGCTGCCGACGCCGTACCAGACGGCCCACGCGGGCTCCGTCTGATCCACCTGGTCTGCCGCCGCCCGCTCGGCCTCATCCCAACTCCTCCGGCGAACCGGCGTGACGAGATCGTCGACCTCGCCCGGGACGCCCGGAAGAAGGGCTGGTGGCAGGCGTATGGCGACCTGCCAACGGAGTACGCCAGTTACATAGCTGCTCACCCTGCCAGGCCTCCCCCACCTCGTGGTGCTGGACGAGCCCGAACTGGGCCTGCACCCCTACGCCACCGTCCACCTGGCCGACATGTCGCGAGCCGCCTCACGCGATCGCCAGGTCCTCATCGCAACCCAGTCCGTGACGCTGACGAACCAGTTCGCGCTGGACGACCTCGTCGTGGTCGAGCGGTCTGGGTGACTCGTCCACCTTCGATCGCCTCGATCCTGGACGACTGCACGACTGGCTGGCGCTGTATCCGCTGGGTGAGCTCTGGGAGAAGAATCTGCTCGGCGGGAGACCACAGGCCCAGTGATGACGGGCGGACTGGGTGATCTTCCGCTGTCCTTGATCGGGCCTCGTTCCCGGCGTATCGAAGCGCTGCGGGCTTCGTCGGCAGGACGGGTCTGTCTTCGGGGTTAGGAGAACAGCCCGAGCGTAGCGAGGCCCACTTGCGAGACGGGGAGCCTTCCCACAGGCCGGGGAGCGGGTCCCGGCCGGGGAGTGAGTAGGGCCTTACTCATGTGGTCTTGGGCGGGGGTGCGGTTGCCTCGGGGTATGGCAGATACGCAGCGCACGGTCCCATTCATGGATGGGATGGCCCTGGGGCTGGGGCTGAACGATCTCACGGGGGCGGTCGGGTCGTTGGCCGCGGTGACCTATGGGGGAGTGGTGTCGGCGGACGGCGACTCCGGCATGGAGGCGCGGTACGACACGGCGCTCATCTACTCCAGCGAGCAGATGTACGAGTCGCTCGGCATCAGCGTCAGCGCCGAAGGCAGGTACGGGCTGTTCAGCGGCGAGGGCAAGTTCAAGTTCGCGGAGGAGTCCAAGTTCAACTCCCAGTCGACGTTCCTCATGGCGCGCGCCGACATCCAGAACGCGTTCACCCGCGTCGAGGCCCCCACTCCCGTCGAGGACGCCAAGGAGCTGGTCCGCAAGGGCGAGCAGGAGACGTTCCGCAAGCGGTACGGCGACCTGTTCATCCGGGGGGTGAAGAGCGGCGGCGAGTACGTCGCGGTGCTGTCGATCACGTCGCAGAGCCAGGAGGACCAGCGGTCGCTGGGCGTCGCGCTCAAGGCGGGGTTCGACGGCATCGTGGCGGGCGGCTCGATCAACTCCGACCTGCAGACGAAGATCTCCTCCCTGCGTCAGCGGTCCGAGATCAGGGTGACCACCTACCAGCGCGGCGGGTCGGGCGAGCAGGTCTCCTACACCGGCACCATCGAGACGGTCATGGAACGGCTGCGGACGTTCGCCACCGCGGTCCAGCAGAGCCCGAAGGCGTACTCGGTGCAGGCGGCGTCGTACGAGACGCTCGTGTTCCCCGACCAGCCGAGCCCGTTCGACATCGAGCAGGCGCGTGAGGTCCTGGAGGACTGCATGCGCAAGCGGCTGCAGATCATGACCATCCGCAACGACATCGAGCTGGTGCTGCTGCATCCGGAGTACTTCAAGTCGCCGCCGGCCTCGGCGGTGCTGAACGGCTGGAGCCGCGCGATCACCGAGCAGCTCAACGCGCTCGACCGCCACGTGCGGCGCGTCATCTCCCACGGGGCCGGGGACACCGAGTTCTTCCCGCTGGTCCTGCCCGACGGCCTGGCGATCCCCGAACGGCTGCTGCACTCCAGCGCGCAGGTGGAGATCTACACGCACGCCGACTACCAGATGGAGCCGTGGCAGGGCATCCCCGGCCGCAAGCAGGTGCTCGCGCCCGGCTGGTACGACGACGCCAAGAGCCAGATCCTCGTCGGCAACGACCAGATCAGCTCGCTGAAGGTGCCGGAGGGTCTCGCGGTCAGGGCGTACGAGCACGCCTGGTTCCAGGGCGCGTTCATCGACTTCACCACCGACGTGCCGGCCGTGCCGATGGACTGGAACGACCGCATCTCCTCGCTCGTGATCTTCCCGGCGGCCGGCCAGCCCCCGCGGGTCGACCACATCGTGGCGCTCGACTTCGCGTGGACGCTCCGCGCCCTGGTGCTCAAGCCGGGCCGCTACCCCGACCTCGGCGGCACGCCGCTGGGCGCCGGGCACCTGGGCGCGCTGCTCATCCCGTCGGGAATGCTCGTCCGGCTCTGGGACGGGCCCGGGTTCACCGGCGCGTCCACCGAGTTCCTCGGCGACGTCGTCGAACTGCCCGCCGACTGGAACGACCGCGCGGTGTCCATCGAGGTGGAGGACCTGCGCCCGCGGTGAGCCGGGCCCCGCCCATCCCAACGACCTACACGAGACAGGTGCGAAATGGACATACCCCAGGAAATGGTGGACGCCCTTCCCGCCCTCGGGGCCGAAGTGCTGCCGCTCGACGGCGTGAACGGCATGGACATCGGGCTCGACCCGTTCGGCGAGCCCGCCATCCGCCTGCTGGTCACCGACCCGGACGACCCGCCGGGCGGGCTGCCCGGCAGCTTCGCCGGCTTCCCGGTCATCCTGGTGGCCGGGACGCCGATCACCGAGGCCGTCACCCCGGACGCCGGCAAGCACGCCCCCGTGCTCGGCGGGATCCAGCTGGGCCGCCGGGAGATCGTGGGCGGGCTCGCCACCACCGGAACGCTCGGCTGCGTCCTCCGGGACGGGTTCTCCGGCGAACCGGTCGCGATCAGCAACGCCCACGTGCTGCTCGGCGACATCACGAGCGGCGGGTTCGCCGTCGGCGACGTGATCCAGCAGCCGGCGCCCACCACCGACCCGCCGCCGACCGCAGAGCGCCTCGGCACCCTGCTGCGCTGGCGGTTCCCCGACACCCCGGCCCTGTTCCCGTCGCCGGGCAGCGGCGGCGTGTCCGGCTTCTGGGACGCGGCGGTCTGCTCGATCGACGAGGGGCGGGGCGCGAGCGTCGGCGAGATCGCCGAGATCGGCACGGTCACCGGCATCGGCACCGCGCGCCTCGGCGAGACCGTGCGCAAGCGCGGCCACCGCACGCTGCTCACCTTCGGCACGGTCGTCGGCCTGTTCGGCAGCTACGCGGTGTGGGACTCCAACGGCGCCTTCCAGTGGTGGATGCTGGGGCAGATCGCCATCGACGTCATCGACGACGCGAGCCTGAACCCCGACGGCATCTGGTCCAACTCCGGGGACTCCGGCTCCGTGGTGGTCAACGAGGCCAACGAGATCATCGGCCTGCACCACGCGGGGGACGCCACCACGGGGTACGCCTCCGACTTCGGGCCGCTCGCCCTCGCCCTCGACATCACCCTGTAGCCCGGCGAGATCGGCCCCCGAGCGGGACGGCGGACACCCCGGCCCGGCCTCTATCCTGCGGGCATGTGCGTGGAGGCGCTGACGGCGGCGCTCGGGGCGGCCCCGGTGCCGCGCGGCGGCTGGGGTCGGACGGCGGCGTTCGTCTCGTCGGCGGCGGCCGGTGACGGCGCGAGCGGGGCGGGGGAACTGGCGGCGCGGGTGCGCGCCGTGCCCGGCGTCCGGAAGGTGGACGTCCGGGCGGACGGGCTGCTGGTGATCGAGGTCGCCGTGCCGGGGGAGATCGTGCGGGAGATCCTCACGCGCGCGGGCGCGGGGGAGCGGGCGCGCGAGGCGGACGGGACGGGCGTCGGCACGGGGGCGGCAGGGGTGGGCTCCGCAGATGAGGGGGAGGAGCGGGGCGGCCCCTGGCCGGACTTCCCGCGCACCTGGAGCAACCCCGGGTTCGCCGTCAGGTACGCGTACGTGCGGGCCGGGGACGTCGCCCGCTGGGCTCGTGAGCTCGGCGTGGAGGGGGCCGCCGGGTTCCGGCCGGAGCTGCTGGCGGACGCGACCGACCGGGCGGTGCTGCGGGTGCTGGCGGAGCTGCCCAGCAGGCGGGAGAGCCGGGACCCGGGCTGGCAGGCCTACCTGGAGCGGCTGGCGGCGGCCTACCACGACGCGTTCGAGCGGGCTCCGGCGCTGCCGCGCGGGGACGAGGCGCCGTCCGCGACCCACGTTGCGCGGGTGTGGACGGCGCGAGCCGTGCGCGAGGTGCTCGCCGAGGGCATGGCGGCGCTCGGCGTCCCGCCCCCGGCGAGGATCTGATCGCCCGGCCCGGTCACCGGGCCCGGTCGTCGGATTCGATCATCGGCCTGGTCGCCGGATCCGGCCATCCGGTCCGGGCATCGGGCCCGGCCATCGGGTCCGGTCGCGGGGAGTCGAACGCCCATACGGAGGGTGATCGAAAAGCGGCGAACGATCACAACGGGCGCATCGTGGGACGGGGCGCCGGGGAGATCTTTCTGTTGGCCGTCTCGCAGGGTGGGCAACGGGCGCGGGGGGATCAGAGGGTCGGATAGCCTCGTTCGGGTGAGCCGATTCGCCCATCCCGCTGGTGACCGCCACGCCGAGGTAATGCCTGAAGAGCGGCCTCCCCGGGCTCCCGCCGATCTCAATACGCTCGTGCCGTCCATCTGGCCGCGAACGTCCGGCCGCGCCGACGGCGCGGTGACGATCGCCGGCGTGGACGTCAGAGACCTCGCCCGTGAGTACGGCACGCCCCTGTACGTCGTCGACGAGGCCGACTTCCGGTCCCGCGCGCGCGACTACAAGGCCGCGTTCGCCGGCGACGACGTCTACTACGCGGGCAAGGCGTTCCTGTGCAAGGAGGTCGCCCGCTGGGTCGACCAGGAGGGCCTGGGCCTCGACGTCTGCAGCGCCGGCGAGCTCGCCGTGGCGCTGAGCGTCGGCTTCCCGCCCGAGCGCATCGCCCTGCACGGCAACAACAAGTCGTACGCCGAGCTGGAGCGCGCCCTGCGCGCCGGTGTGGGCCGCATCGTCGTCGACTCCTTCGACGAGATCGCGCGCGTCGGCTATCTCGCCGACGAGCTGGGCGTGCGGGCCAAGGTGCAGATCCGCATCACCACCGGCGTCGAGGCGCACACGCACGAGTTCATCGCGACCGCGCACGACGACCAGAAGTTCGGCCTGTCCCTCAACAGCGGCGCGGCGGCCGAGGCCGTCCGCCGCGTGCTGGCGCTGCCCCAGCTCGAGCTGGTCGGCCTGCACTCCCACATCGGCTCGCAGATCTTCGACACCGCCGGCTTCGAGGTCGCGGCCCGCCGCCTGGCGGTGCTGCTGACCCAGGTCAAGGAGGAGCACGGCGTCATCCTGCCCGAGCTCGACCTCGGCGGCGGGTACGGCATCGCCTACGTCGAGGGCGACGACCCGCCCGACATCAAGATCGTGGCCGACAACCTGCGCCAGATCGTCGCCCGGGTCTGCGAGGACGCCGGGCTGCCGGTGCCGCGCCTGACCGTCGAGCCCGGCCGGGGCATCGTCGGCCCCGGCGGCGTCACGGTCTACGAGGTCGGCACGGTCAAGGACGTCGAGGGCATCCGCTCCTACGTCAGCGTCGACGGCGGCATGAGCGACAACCTGCGCACCGCCCTGTACGCGGCCGAGTACACCTGCGTGCTGGCGTCGCGGGTCAGCGACGCCCCGCCCGCGCTGTCGCGGGTGGTCGGCAAGCACTGCGAGAGCGGCGACATCGTCGTCCGCGACGTCTGGCTGCCGGGGGACGTCGTGCCCGGAGACCTGCTGGTGGTCCCGGCGACGGGCGCCTACTGCCGGTCGCTCGCGCACAACTACAACTACCTGCCCCGGCCCGCCGTGGTCGCGGTCAAGGACGGCGAGTCACGGGTGATCATGCAGCGCGACACCGAGGAAGACCTCTTGAGGGGGCAAGTGTGAAACCCGTCGCCCCTGGGGGCTCCGCGGAGCCGGGCGCCGCCGGAGCGGCCGCGGCCGAACGGCGGGGCAGGCACGAGCGCCTGGGAACCGGGCGCTCCGAGGGGCCGCTCAAGGTCGCGCTGCTGGGCTGTGGCGTCGTCGGGTCGCAGGTCGTGCGGCTCATGCACGAGCAGGCCGACGATCTCGCCGCCCGCATCGGCGCGCCGCTGGAGCTCGCCGGGGTGGCCGTCAGGCGGCTCGGCCGCAAGCGCGACAGCGACGTCGACCCCGCCCTGCTCACCACCGACGCCGAGGGGCTGGTCACCCGCGACGACGTCGACATCGTCATCGAGGTGATCGGCGGCATCGAGCCGGCCCGGTCGCTCATCCTGGCGGCCATGGCGGGTGGCAAGTCGGTCGTCACCGCCAACAAGGCCCTGCTCGCGCAGGACGGCGCCGTCATCCACGGCGCCGCCAAGGAGCACGGCGCCGACCTCTACTACGAGGCCAGCGTGGCCGGGGCGATCCCGCTGCTCCGCCCGCTGCGCGAGTCGCTGGCCGGCGACCGCGTGCACCGCGTGCTCGGCATCGTCAACGGCACCACGAACTACATCCTCGACAAGATGGACACCAGCGGCGCCTCGTTCGTCGACGCCCTCGACGAGGCCCAGTCCCTCGGGTACGCCGAGGCCGACCCGACCGCCGACGTCGAGGGCTTCGACGCCGCCGCCAAGGCCGCCATCCTGGCCGGCCTGGCGTTCCACACGCGGGTGACGGCGGCCGACGTCCACCGCGAGGGCATCACCGAGATCACCGCGACCGACGTCGCCAGCGCCAAGGCGATGGGGTACGTCATCAAGCTGCTGGCGATCTGCGCGCGCTCCGACGGCGGCGGCTCGGTCGGGGTGCGGGTGCACCCGGCCATGATCCCGAGGAGCCACCCGCTCGCGGGCGTGCGCGAGGCCTACAACGCGGTGTTCGTGGAGGCCGAGTCCGGCGGGCAGCTCATGTTCTACGGCAAGGGCGCGGGCGGCGCGCCGACCGCCTCGGCCGTGCTGGGCGACCTGGTGGCCGTGGCGCGCAACCGGCTGGCGGGCACCCACGGGCCGCAGGAGTCCACCTACGCCGACCTTCGCGTCCACCCGATGGGCGAGACCGTCACGCGCTACCACGTGTCGCTGGACGTCGCCGACAAGCCCGGCGTGCTCGCCAGGGTCGCCGACATGTTCGCCAAGCAGGACGTGTCCATCCAGACCGTGCGCCAGGAGGGGCACGGCGACGAGGCACAGCTCGTGCTCGTGACCCACCGGGCCGCCGACTCCGCGCTGTCGGCCACAATAGAGGGCCTGCGCGAGCTCGACATCGTCAGAGACGTGCCGAGTGTGATGCGTGTGGAAGGCGAGGACAACCACTGACCTGCGCCTATCGGCCTGGCAGGAGGTGACGGGTGTCGTCCGAGGGTGCCGCCACCCCGCTCGGTTACGTGCGCACGCCCACCGGAGGGTCCGCCGACCTCTCCTTCGACGGAGGGCGGCCCGTGCTCGCCGGCGAGCCGTCTGGCGCGCCGCCGACGGCCGCCGCGGTGGCGCGGCTGCGCTCGTTCGACGGGCTGCGGGTGTGCTGGCCCGGGTCTCCGGCGGGCGTCATCGAGACGCTGCTCCCGCTGGCCGCCGCCGGGGTCCCGCTGTACGCCGCCGATGCGCCGGCCTGGGTGAAGGAGGCCGATCCCGAGCTGGCCGGGCTGCTCACCTCGTGGGCGCCGGGCCCGGCCGAGGCGTCCCTCCGCTCGGTGGGCGACCTGCGCAGGGAGGAGCACAGCGTGCGGCTGCGGCGCCACGGCGCGCGGGCCGGGCGTCCGGCCGCCGCGCCCAAGGTCAGCGTGGTGATGTGCAGCAAGCGGCCGCACCTGCTCGGGTCGGCGCTCGCCCAGATCGCGCGGCAGCGGCACGTCGAGGCCGAGGTCCTGCTCGGCCTGCACGGCGTGCCGGCCTCGCACGACGACGTGCGCCGGGCCTTGGACGCCTTCCCGCTCCCGATCACCGTCGTCGAGGCCGAGGCGGCCACGCCGTTCGGCGCGGTGCTGAACGAGGTGGCGTCCAGGGCGGCCGGCGACGAGATCGCCAAGTGGGACGACGACGACTGGTACTCCCCGGAGCACCTCGGCGACCTGATCATGGCCCGCGACTACTCCGGCGCCGACATCGTCGGCACCGCCGCCGAGTTCTTCTACCTGGAGCCGCTCGACCTCACCGTCCGGCGCACCGACTACACCAGCGAGGTGTGGTCCGACCACGTCGCGGGCGGTACGATCTTCGTTGCTCGGGCGAAATTTCACGAAATAGGGGGCTTTGGGCAGGTGGCGCGCGGGGTGGACTCCCACTTCCTCAAGGCCGCCCACGCGGCCGGCGGCCGCATCTACCGCACCCAGGGCCTCGGATACGTACTGCGCCGCTCGCTGGCCGAAGACCACACCTGGCGGCTTCCGCTGGCCCACTTCATACGCGTCGCGGCGAACCAGTGGCGCGGCTTCCGCCCGAGCCTGATCCTGGAAGCCTCATGACCCCCCTGATCCGCGCCAACGACTACACCGTGCTCGACCCTCCAGAGCTCGGGTCCTGGACGCCCGGCCTGACGGTCAGCGTGGTCGTCCCCGCCTACAACGGCCACGACAAGCTCGACCTGGTGCTCGCCGGCCTCGCCGTCCAGAGCTACCCGGCCGGGCTCATGGACGTCGTGGTCGTCGACAACGGCAGCAGCCCGCCCCTGCGCCTGCCGGAGCTGCGTCCCCGGCGCACCCGGCTGGTCGTGTGCGACACGCCCGGCCGGGCCGACGCCCGAAACGCCGGCCTGGCCGCCGCCGAGGGCGAGGTCGTGCACTGGCTCGACTCCGACGTCGTCCCCGACCGGCACGAGGTCGAGGCGCACATGCGCTGGCACCACCTGGCCCCCTACCTGGTGGTCACCGGCTACCTTCGCTTCACCGCCCGCACGCCGCCCGGCCCGGAGGCCGTGGCCGAAGCCGCCGACCTCGCCGAGCTGTTCGAGCCCGCCGAGCCCCACGAGTGGCTCGTCGACCTGGTGGAGCGCACCAACGGCCTGACCCGGGCGGCCAACCGCGCCTTCAGCCTGCACGTCGGCGGCGCCACCTCGGTGAGCCGGCGACTCCTGGACGACGCCGGCCCCATGGACGAGGACCTGGTCCTCGGGCAGGACACCGAGATGGGGTACCGGCTGGCCCAGGCCGGCGCCGTCTTCGTCCCCGAGCCGCGCGCCCGCGGCTACCACCTGGGGCCGTCGATGCGCATGCGCGACAAGCAGCTCATCGACCGCGTCAGCCACGCCACGATCGGCGACCGCGTCCCGCAGTACCGGTGGCTGCGCACCCATCCCACCCGGCAGTGGAAGGTGCCCTACCTGGAGGTCGTCGTCGAGGCCGCCGGCTACGAGGACACCCGCGCCACCGTGGACGCCGTGCTCGCCGGCACCGTGCCCGACGTCTCGGTGCTGCTGGTCGGCCCCTGGGACACCCTCGTCCCCGAACGGCGGGCGCCGCTCAAGGACCCCCACCTCGACCTCACGCTCATCCACGCCCACTACGCCCACGAGGGGCGCGTGCGCGCCACGCCGGCCGAGACCGGGCGCCTGGCGCCGTTCCGCCTGCGGCTGCCTGCCGGCTGGGTGCCGGGGGAGGACACCCTGGCCCGGCTGCTCGACCTCGCGGTGGACGGCGAGCACGGCCTGGTGGAGGTGCTGCTCGCCGAGGGCGCCGGCGGCGTGGTCGCCGCCCGGCTGGAGCGCCGCGCCGCCTTCGCCCGCGCGGCGCTGGTCGCCGGGCGCGGCGACACCCTGGACGACGTCGTCGACGACGTCTACGGCAGCCTGTGGACCGACGGCGAGACCTGGGGCTTCGTCCCCGCCTCCGAGGCGGCCCCGGGCAAGGGGCGCAGGGCGGCCTACCGCGCCCGTCTGGAGACCGAGGCCGAGGTCGTCCGGCTGACCAAGGAGGCCGAGCGCCTGCGCGGCCAGGTGGCCAAGTGGCGCGAGGAGTCAGGGCGCTGGCGCAAGTCGGCCGTCGACCTGCGCCGCGAGGTCGGCACCCTGCGCCGCGAGGTGGCCGCCCTGAAGGCGGGCCGGCTCCGCGCGGCGATCAAGAAGATCTCCGCCAGGCGCGCCCGCCCGCCGGGCGCCGACGGCGAGCCCGTGGCGCCGGGCACCGAGAGTCCCTGACGATCGATCCGCCGGAGGGGCCACGCGACGCCGCCGCCGGCGGCGACCGGCGGTCAGCGTCCGCCGATGGCCGATCGCAGCCGGCTCATCAGCGCGTCCCGGGCCGATCGCGACGACGCCGGGGCTGCGCTCGCCGGGCCCGGGGCCTGCGGGGCCGTGCCGCCCCGCCCGGCCGCGGGCTGGTCCTGCGGCGCCGCCGCCGCGCGGCGGGCCGAAGAGGCGGCGTCGCCGCGCTGGGGGGCGGGAGGCCAGAACTCGGCTGCCTGGGCCCGGCGCACGCCGTGGGTCTGGGCGACGACCTCGGTCAGGTCCTCGCCGGGGCCGGCGAGCAGGCGGGCGCGGTTCACGGCGTCGGTGCGCTCCAGGCGGGCCGTCCGGCCGCCGGGCAGGCCGACCAGCAGCAGCCCCGAGCGGTCCTCGGTGACCGCCTTGATCATCAGCTCCAGGGAACGGCGTCCCAGCGGCACGTCGACCGGGCCGGTGTAGCGGAACGGGACCGGCGCGGCGTCGGGCGCGGGGGTGGAGACCAGGTGGACGGCGTCGTCGTACTGGAACTGCTCGCGGATCAGGCGGGCCTCGAAGCCGGGGTCGCCCAGCAGGGGGTGACGGCCCGCGGGCAGCTCGGCCCAGGGGCCGGTGAGCGTGACCCGCACGTCTGGGACGCTGCCGCTCAGCGCCGCGCTCACCGCCGCCCGCACCTCGGGCTCGCCGCGGCCGGCGGCGTCCAGGACGACCTCCACGTACGGCACCTTCCAGCGCCGGCCCGGCTCCTTGCGCAGGTCGCGGCGGAGCGGCACGCGGTGGGCCAGGAACGGGGAGACCACGCGAACGATCGCGTCGCCGTCGACCCGCTGCGCGGGCAGGCCCAGGTGGACGGCGCGGGCCTCCGGGTCGGGGACGAAGACGGCGCCGCTCATGGCCAGCCGGTAGGCGAACTCGGTGTCCTGGCCCCGCAGCACGTCGGTGTCGAACCCGCCGAGCCGGTGGAACAGGGCGCGGCGGAACGACACGGTCGGCCCGGTGGCCACGTGGTAGGGGTTCTTGCTCGCCCGCAGCCCGTCGAGGCGCCGGATGGTCGCCTCGGTGGAGCTCGGCACCGCCCGCTCCAGGTCGAACAGCGTGTCCAGCGCGCCCGCGCGCACGCCCGCGTGCACCTGGGCGGGCGTCAGCTCGGGCTCCTCGACGAAGCTCTTGGCGCCGATCGTCACCAGGTAGTCGGCCAGGTGGTGCCAGCGCATCAGGGCCTCGATGTGCTCGCGGCCGGTGACCATGTCGGCGTCCAGCCGCTGGACGACGTCCCCCTCGGCGAGCGTGACGCCGCTGTTGAGGGCGTGCGAGGCCCCCCACCCGCCCGGCGCGGCCCGCACCAGGCGGGTGCGCTCGGGGCGGATCTCCGGCAGGCGCAGCGGCGGCCGGCTGCCGTCGTCCACGACGACGACCTCCATGAGGCCCGACGGGTAGGTCTGCGCGGCGAGCGCGGCGAGCGTCAGGTCGAGGCGGTGCTGCGCGCCGTGCGCGGGGACGACCACGCTGACCGTCAGGGTGGGCGTCCAGCCCCCGAGCGGGGGAGGGACGAGCGGCGAGTAGTCGTTGTGGCGGAGCCTGGGCCGGTCGTGCACGCCGCCAGGCTCCCGTCCGCTGGAGCCGGAGCTCCTGGTTTCAGCCATGAGAAGCAAGTCCACACCTCCCCCACGGACCTCCGGCCTCGCGGAGGCGGGTGGCCTCCGGCTCCGCCCGTGGGGGGGAGGTCGAGATGATCGATGTCCTTTTCGCATCGTTCGCGGCCGGCGATTCGACCCTATACAAGGAATCTGGGAGCTTCGTGTGAGTGCTGGGACGACCCCTCGGCGCCCGGCCGGGTTCCATCCTGTGGACAACGGAACGGCGGGGGCGGTGGCGGCCGTAGACTCGGGATCTGATACCGCTGGTCGTGGACCGGCGAGTTACGCGCCGTCGAGAACGCGTCACGCCGGGCCGGGCGCGGGAGGAGCAGCGATGTTGAGGGCATGGCGTGGGCTGATCGAGGAGTACCGTGACCGGCTTCCCGTGACCGCCACGACCCCCGTGGTCACCCTGCTCGAAGGCGGCACGCCGCTGGTCCCCGCGAGGCGCCTCTCCGATCTCACGGGCTGTGAGGTCCACCTGAAGGTCGAGGGCCTCAACCCCACGGGCAGCTTCAAAGACCGCGGCATGACCGTCGCCATCAGCAAGTCGCTCGAAATGGGCGCTAAGGCGGTCATCTGCGCCTCCACCGGCAACACCAGCGCCTCCGCCGCGGCCTACGCCGTTCGCGCCGGGCTCACCTGCGCGGTCCTCGTGCCCCGGGGCAAGATCGCCATGGGCAAGCTGGCGCAGGCGCTCGTGCACGGCGCCAAGCTCATCCAGGTCGACGGCTCGTTCGACGACTGCCTCGACATGACGCGGAAGCTCGCGGAGAACTACCCCATCGCGCTGGTCAACTCCGTCAACCCCCACCGCCTGCAGGGCCAGAAGACCGCGGCCTTCGAGATCGTCGACGCCCTGGGCGACGCGCCCGACATCCACTGCATCCCGGTCGGCAACGCCGGCAACATCTCGGCGTACTGGATGGGATACCGCGAGTATGCCGCCGACGGCGTCGCCACCCAGACCCCGCGCATGCTCGGGTTCCAGGCCAGCGGCGCCGCGCCCATCGTCAACGGCGCCCCCGTCACCCACCCGCACACGATCGCCACGGCCATCCGCATCGGCAACCCGGCCTCCTGGAAGCTCGCCGAAGCCGCGCGCGACGAGTCCGGCGGCGTCATCCAGGCCGTCACCGACCGCCGCATCGCCGCCGCGTACAAGCTGCTGGCCCAAGAGGAGGGCGTGTTCGTCGAGCTGGCCTCGGCCGCGAGCGTGGCGGGCCTGCTCCAGGCCCACGAGCAGGGCCTGGTCACCCCGGGGCGGCGTGTGGTGTGCACGGTCACCGGCAACGGCCTAAAGGATCCCGACTGGGCGATCTCCGGTGCCCCGACACCGGTGACGATCCCCGTCGACGCCTTCGCCGCCGCCGGCGCCCTCGAACTCGCCTGACCCGCCGCGACGCCCGCACCGAACCGAGGTACGAATGTCATCCAGCAGCACCGTCGTCGTTCGCGTGCCCGCGACCAGCGCCAACCTCGGCCCGGGCTTCGACTCCCTCGGCCTGGCGCTGTGCCTGTACGACGAGGTCGAGGCGAGTGTCTTCGAGCCGGCCGGCGCGCCCGCCGTCGAGGTCGGCGTCGAGGGCGAGGGCGCGGGGGAGCTCGACACCGGCGAGGGCCATCTGATCATCAGGGCGATGCGCGCCACCTTCGAGCGGGCGGGCGTGCCGCAGCCGACAGGCCTGCGCCTGCGGTGCCTCAACCGCATCCCGCACGCGCGCGGCCTCGGCTCCTCCTCGGCGGCGATCTGCGCCGGCATCCTCGCCGCCCGTGCCCTGGCGGCCCCCGGGCTGTCCGACGACGAGGTGTTCGCCCTGGCCACCGAGATGGAGGGGCACCCCGACAACGTCGCCCCCTGTCTCTTTGGCGGCCTTACCATCGCATGGAGCGACTTGTCGGGAAATCCGAGTAAGCTGAAGTTGAGCCCGCATGGGGGCGTCCGACCAGTGGTGTGTGTGCCGAGAACCCGGCTCTCCACCGAGGAGGCGCGCGGGCTCCTGCCGAAGGACGTGCCGCATGCCGACGCCGCGGCGAACGCCGGACGCGCGGCCCTGCTCATCGCGGCCCTTACCCAGCGGCCCGAGATGGGGCTGTTGCTCGCCGCCACGGAAGACCGACTGCACCAGGCCTACCGCGCGCCTGCCATGCCGCGGACCGCGGAGCTGGTACAACGTCTCCGCGAGGCGGGGGTTCCCGCCGTCGTGTCGGGGGCCGGGCCCACGGTGCTGGCGCTCGGAGCAGCGGATACCCATGATTTGATCGCGTCGAAAGCGGGTAGTGACTGGCACATCCAGCCATTGGACGTCGACCAGTCTGGTGCGCGCGTCATTTTCCCGAGACACGCTGATGCATCTTCGACCCTCAAGGAATAGCAGTGTGCGCTGGTGATGTTAGGCTGATAGCCGCACCAGATGCCCCCGTTGCGGGTGCGTGCTTGTCAGCCATACATCGCTGGGTCGCGCCTCTCGTCGCAAGACGTGAGCCGCACAGCGGGCTTCCCGAATCCATCGCCTCCGGTTGGTCCACATCCGGTTGGCGCGTCGAGAAGCGGCGTAATCGGGGACATGCGCGTTCGAATCACATCGACATCTGGGCGGCGGTAACCAGCCGGGGGGCGACCCCCGGGCCCCCAACGGCTCGCGAATCTCTACGGTGACGGCTCTGTGCCGGTTCGACGCACCGGCTTCCCGACACCTTGGAAATTCGTCCAGCCCGACCCGGTCTGTCCCGCCGGGTCGAACCACCGGGACGCCTCGCTGATCATGGCCGGCGCCCGACCCCTGGGAAGGACCTTTTAGTTGAGCGACACCACCGAACTCCTCTCCGACGCCTCCGGCGCAGTGCCGCCGACCGCCGGCGACACCCCCACCCGTGCCGCGGCCCGGCCGCGCCGTCGCTCCGGCACCGGCCTGTCCGCCATGGTGCTCCCTGAGCTGCAGGCTCTCGCGTCGAGCCTCGGCATCAGCGGGATCGGGCGCATGCGCAAGAGCCAGCTCATCGCGGCCATCCAGGAGAAGCAGGGCGTGGCCTCCGAAGGCGCGCCCTCCTCCGCACCCGCTGAGCCCACTCCCGTCGCGGCGCCCGTGGCGACCGCCGAGCCGGTGGCCGAGCGCCCCGCCCGCACGCGCAGGGAACGTTCCCGTCCCGCGCCGGTCGAGGCCGTCGTAGAGCCCCGCGAGGAGCGCGCCCCCGTCGTGGAGGCGCCGCCCGTCGAGCAGGCTCCCGCCGCCGTCTCCGCACCTCCCGCCGCGGCTTCCGCTCCCGCCGCCGACCCCGGTCAGGCCGAGGGCAGGCCCGAGCGCGGCGAGTCCCGCCGCGAGCGCGGGGAGCGCCGCGGACGCGGCGACCGTCGCGACCGCGGGGACAACCGCCCCGACAACCGCAACGACAACAGCCGTCCGGAGCAGCGCGCCGCCGACGCCGGCGACGCCCGCCGTGAGCAGGGCCGCGACCGCGACCAGGGTCGTGAGCAGAGCCGCGACCAGGTGCGCGACCAGGGCCGCGACCAGGTGCGCGAGCAGTCGCGCGGCGACCAGTCCCGCGGCGACCAGTCCCGCGACCCGCAGGGCGACGACGACCGTCGTGGCCGCCGCGGCCGGTTCAGGGAGCGCAACCGCCGGGGCCGCGACCGCTTCGACAGCAACGAGCCCGTGATCGGCGACGACGACGTCCTCATCCCGATCGCCGGAATCCTCGACATCCTCGACAACTACGCGTTCGTGCGCACCAGCGGCTACCTGCCGGGCGCCAACGACGTCTACGTCTCGCTGGCGCAGATCCGCCGCAACAACCTGCGTAAGGGCGACGTCATCACCGGCGCCGTGCGCCAGCCCCGCGACGGCGAGCGGCGCGAGAAGTTCAACGCGCTCGTGCGGCTCGACACCGTCAACGGCATGGATCCCGAGCAGGGGCGCAACCGTCCCGACTTCTCCAAGCTCACCCCGCTGTACCCGCAGGAGCGGCTGCGCCTGGAGACCGACCCCAACATCCTGACGACCAGGATCATCGACCTGGTCGCCCCGATCGGCAAGGGTCAGCGCGGCCTCATCGTCTCCCCGCCCAAGGCCGGCAAGACGATGGTGCTGCAGTCGATCGCCAACGCGATCACCAGGAACAACCCCGAGTGCCACCTGATGGTCGTCCTGGTCGACGAGCGTCCCGAAGAGGTCACCGACATGCAGCGGTCGGTGAAGGGCGAGGTCATCCACTCGACCTTCGACCGCCCCGCCGAGGACCACACCACCGTCGCCGAGCTCGCCATCGAGCGCGCGAAGCGCCTGGTGGAGCTGGGCCACGACGTCGTGGTGCTGCTCGACTCCATCACCCGCCTCGGCCGCGCCTACAACCTGGCGGCCCCGGCGTCCGGACGCATCCTGTCCGGTGGTGTCGACTCCACCGCGCTGTACCCGCCCAAGCGCTTCTTCGGCGCCGCCCGCAACATCGAGAACGGCGGCTCGCTGACGATCCTCGCCACGGCGCTGGTGGAGACCGGCTCCAAGATGGACGAGGTCATCTTCGAGGAGTTCAAGGGCACCGGCAACGCCGAGCTGAAGCTCAACCGCTCCCTGGCCGACAAGCGCATCTTCCCCGCGGTGGACGTCGACGCGTCCGGCACCCGCAAGGAAGAGATCCTGATGTCCAAGGACGAGCTGCAGATCGTCTGGAAGCTGCGCCGGGTGCTGCACGCGCTCGACATGCAGCAGGCGCTTGAGCTGCTCCTGGAGAAGATGCGGGAGACCCAGTCCAACGCGGAGTTCCTGCTGCAGGTGCAGAAGACGACGGTCAGCTCCGAGCGCGACTAGCGCGAGGGCGGCATCGACGCATGAGGGCCCGCGCCCGGCGCGGGCCCGGCGGAAGGGCGGGGCCGTGGGCCTCGCCCTTCTGTCATGCCCGGGGGTGGGGCTACCCCCACCCCCGGGCACTGGCGCCCGCCCCATGGCGCCGGGCGCGCGGGCTTGGCAGGCTTCAAGCCGTCCGGCCCACGTCACGGTCTCAGCGGTTCCACCGAACGCGCCCGGGTGAGGGCTCGACGGGAGGGGAAGCATGACTGCCGAGGCGGCGGCACCGGGGCGCGCACCGTTACGACTACGTGTGCCGTTCGGCCCCCGAGGGCCGCTGGGCCTGCTGGTCGACCCGATGACGTGGCGCACCGCCCCCTACCTGATCTTGGCGTCCGTCACCGGATTCGTGTGGTTCGTCGTGCTGGCGGTGACCGTCCCGGTCTCGCTGGTGCTCTTCGGGGTGTGGGTCGGCCTGCCGCTGCTGGTGCTCACGATGCTCCTATGGCGCGCGGGAGCGATGCTTGAGCGCCGCCTCCTGCGGCTGGCCCTGGGCGTCGCCATCCCGGACCCGTACCGGCCGCGGCCGATCTCGGGGGTGATGAGCCAGCTCGGCTGGCTGTTCCGCGACCCGGCCACCTGGAAGGATCTCGGCTACCTGCTCCTGCTGTTCCCGCTGGGCATGGTCGAGGCCGGGGTGACGGTGGTCCTGTGGATCTGCTCGGCCGGTCTCCTCGGTCAGCCGATCCTGGTGCTGCTGGGTGTTCCGACGTCGATCACCGAGCGGCTGGTGATCGACACCATCCCCGAGTCGCTGCCGTGGGTGCTGGTCGGTGCGCTGCTCACGATCGTCACGCTCTACGTCGTGCGTGCCATGGGCTGGCTGCACGGGCTGCTGGCGGTGGCGCTGCTCGGAGCCGGCGACGAGGAGCGGGTCACCCACCTGCGGGCGAGCCGGGCCAGAGGCGTGGACGCGGCCGAGGCCGAGCGGCGCAGAATCGAGCGCGACCTGCACGACGGGGCCCAGCAACGGCTGCTGGCGGTCGTCCTCGATCTGGGCAGGGCCCGCTCCAAGTTCGACTCCGACCCCGAGGAGGCCCGGGAGCTGCTCACGCAGGCGCACGCGGGCACCAAGGCGGCCATCACCGAGCTGCGCGACCTGGCGCGCGGCATCTACCCAGCCATCCTCACCGACCGGGGGCTGGACGCCGCCCTGTCGGCGCTCGCCGCCCGCGCGCCGGTCAGGGTGGAGGTCACGGTGGAGATCACCACCCGGCCGCCGGCCGCGGTCGAGAGCATCGCGTACTTCATCGTCGCCGAGGCGCTCACCAACATGGCCAAGCACTCGGCGGCCACCCAGGCGTCGGTGCGCGTGGCCCGTGAGGACGAGCGGGTCGTCGTCGAGGTGCGGGACGACGGCGTGGGCGGCGCGCTGGCGCGCCCGGGCGGCGGGCTGGCCGGCCTGGCCGACCGCGCCGCCACCATCGACGGCGCGCTTATCATCCGGAGCCCCGAAGGCGGGCCCACGCTGATCCGCGCCGAGCTACCGTACGAATGGTGACCGGGCGGTGGGCTGAGGGGGCGGGCGCGGTGCGCGTGGTGATCGCCGAGGACTCCGTCCTGCTCCGGGAGGGGCTGATCAGGCTGCTCGCCGACGGCGGCATCGAGACGGTGGCCGCCGCCGGCGACGGCCCGGGGCTGGTCGACGCGGTGCGCGAGCACGAGCCCGACCTCGCCGTCGTGGACGTGCGGATGCCGCCGTCCCACACCGACGAGGGGCTCAAGGCGGCGCTGGCCGCCCGCTCCATCCGGCCCGGCCTGCCCGTGCTGGTGCTCTCCCAGTACGTGGAGGAGCGTTACGCGACCGAGCTGATCGGCCGCGGCGCGGCGGCCGTGGGCTACCTGCTGAAGGAGCGCGTCGCCGACGTCGGCGAGTTCCTCGACGCGGTCCGGCGGGTCGCGGCCGGCGGCACGGTCATCGACCCCGAGGTGGTGGAGCAGCTGCTGAGCCGGCGGCGCCGGGGGCACCCCCTCGACGCGCTGACCTCCAGGGAGTCGGAGGTCCTGGGGCTGATGGCGCAGGGCCGCTCGAACAACGCCGTCGCCGCGCGCCTCAACGTCACCGAGGGGGCCGTGGAGAAGCACATCTCCAGCATCTTCGGGAAACTCGGTCTCGATCCGGCCCCGGACGACCACCGCAGGGTCCTCGCCGTGCTCGCCTACCTGGGGCGGGTCTAGGCCCGGCGGCCGGAAACCCGCCGCCTCGCCGCCGGTGGGCGGCGTGGGAATGCGTGGCGGGCCGGGGTGGTTAGAGGATCTGGCACACTGGTAGCCGACGAACGGCGGTTCCGGTTCCCGCCCCCCCTCGCCCGATCATCGGGCGGTGAGAGACGAGGGCGACCCGGCGGCCGCGCCAGGAGAGGAATACACATGAAGCCCGACATTCACCCGCAGTACGCCACCACGCAGGTGACCTGTGCCTGCGGAGCCAGCTTCACCACCCGCAGCACCGCCAAGAACGGCGTGATCCACGCGGACGTCTGCTCCGCCTGCCACCCGTTCTACACGGGCAAGCAGAAGATCCTCGACACCGGTGGCCGGGTGGCCCGCTTCGAGAAGCGTTTCGGCAAGAAGCCGGCCGGCAACTAGCTGGGCGAGGAACGCCGGCTCGGAACCGTCCCCGCTCAGGGGGCGCGCCCGGGTCGGCGTTCTTGGTGTGATCCCGTTTTCTCGCCTGGAAGGAAGGACGCACGGTGAAACTCGACGAGTTGCTCGGGGAGTACGCGGAGCTGGAGCTCAAACTCGCCGACCCCGCCGTGCACGCCGACCAGAACAAGGCGCGCACGCTGGGCAAGCGGTACGCCCAGCTCACACCCATCGTGTCCACCTACCGCGAGCTGGAGGCCGTCCGCGACGACCTCGCGGCCGCCAGGGAGCTCGCCCACGAGGACGCCGGTTTCGCCGCCGAGGCGACCGAGCTGGAGGCCCGCGTGTCCCCGCTCGAGGAGCGCCTGCGGCACCTGCTCGTCCCGCGCGACCCCAACGACGACAAGGACACCATCATGGAGATCAAGGCGGGTGAGGGCGGCGAGGAGTCCGCGCTGTTCGCCGGCGATCTCCTGCGCATGTACCTCCGCTACGCCGAGCGGGCGGGCTGGAAGACCGAGATCATCGATGCCCAGCACTCCGACCTCGGCGGCTACAAGGACGTCACCGTCGCGGTGAAGGGCAAGGGCTCCGACGGCGTCTGGTCGCACCTGAAGTTCGAGGGCGGCGTCCACCGGGTCCAGCGGGTGCCGGTCACCGAGTCGCAGGGCCGCATCCACACCTCCGCGGCCGGCGTCCTGGTGTACCCGGAGGCCGAGGAGGTCGAGGTCCAGATCGACCCCAACGACCTGCGGATCGACGTGTTCCGCAGCTCCGGCCCGGGCGGGCAGAGCGTCAACACCACCGACTCGGCGGTGCGCATCACGCACGCGCCGACCGGCGTGGTCGTCTCCTGCCAGAACGAGAAGAGCCAGCTCCAGAACAAGGAGTCGGCGATGCGCATTCTTCGCGCCCGGCTGCTCGCGATCGCGCAGGAGGAGGCCGACGCCGCCGCCTCGGCCGACCGCAAGTCGCAGGTGCGCACGGTCGACCGCTCCGAGCGCGTCCGCACCTACAACTACCCGGAGAACCGCATCAGCGATCACCGCGTAGGGTTCAAGGCCTACAACCTCGACCAGGTTCTGGACGGCGATCTCTCCGCGGTCATCCAGGCCCTGACGGACGCCGAGATGGCCGAGAAGCTGGCCGCGCACTCATGAGCGGCCCCACCGCCGTACCGCCCACGACCACATAGATATAGCTGACGAAACTTCCATGACCTTGCTGATGGACGAGATAGCGCTGGCCACCGCCCGGCTCGCCGAGGCCGGGGTCCCTTCTCCGCGGACCGACGCCGAGGAGATCGCGGCGTTCGTCCACGGCGTCCGGCGCGGAGAGCTCCACACCGTGGCCGACGGCGAGTTCGACGCGCTGTTCTGGGAGGGGGTCGCGCGGCGCGAGGCACGCGAGCCTCTTCAGCACATCACCGGCCGCGCCTACTTCCGTTACCTCTCGCTGGAGGTCGGCCCCGGGGTCTTCGTGCCCCGCCCGGAGACCGAGGTCGTCGCGGGCTGGGCGATCGACCGCCTGCGTGAGATGGACGTCGCCTCGCCCGTGGTGGCCGATCTCGGCACCGGGTCGGGGGCCATCGCGTTGTCCATCGCCCAGGAGGTCGCGCTCGCCCAGGTGCACGCGGTCGAGGTCGATCCCGAGGCGTACGGCTGGGCCAAGCGCAACATCGTCGAGCATGGTCAGGGCCGCGTGTCGCTGCACCCCGAAGACCTCGCCGACTGCCTTCCCGAGCTCGACGGCCGCGTCGACCTGGTGGTCTCCAACCCGCCCTACATCCCTCCCGGGGCCGTGCCGCGCGATCCCGAGGTGCGCGACTACGACCCCTCGCGGGCGCTCTACGGCTCCGGCGCCGACGGTCTGGACGAGATCCGCGCCGTCGAGCGCACGGCCCGCCGCCTGCTGCGCCCGGGCGGCATGGTCGCGGTGGAGCACGCCGACGAGCAGGGGTCGGCCGTCTACCTGGTGTTCCCCGAAGATCGCGGATGGCGCGACACCCGCACCCACGCCGACCTGACCGGCCGCGACCGCTTCGTCACCGCCCGCTTCGGCCGCGAGTGAGCTTCCCGGGCTCGGCGTCGCCGTAGGAGTTCCGCGTTCGGTTCGCAGGTCGTCTCGGTGGTTCCGGCGCGCCGCCGGTTCCGCCTCCCTCCGCGCGTCGGCCGCTGTGGTCGTCCGGGTCGCCGCGCCGGGATGGGGAACGGTTGTCCACAGGCTGCGGGGTCCTGGTCCGGAGCGTGCGGCGCACGTGGAAGGATTCGACTCGTGAGTCGACGTTATGACTGTTCGAACATGCAGGAGCGTGCCGCCGGGCTGGCCGACGCCGCATCGGCGATTCGCGCGGGCGAGCTGGTGGTGATCCCCACCGACACCGTCTACGGCATCGGTGCCGACGCCTTCACGCCGCACGCGGTCGCGGCGCTCCTGGAGGCCAAAGGGCGCGGCCGAGACGTCCCGGTGCCCGTCCTGGTCGGCACGGTGCGGGCGGCGAACGCCCTGGTGGACGATCTGGGCGTCTACGGCCAAGATCTCATCGACAACTTCTGGCCGGGCCCGCTGACGCTGATCTGCCGGGCCGGCCGGTCCCTCAACTGGGATCTCGGCGACACCAAGGGCACGGTCGCGATCCGCATGCCGCTGCACGCGGTCGCGCTCGAACTGCTCAAGGAGACCGGCCCGATGGCGGTGAGCAGCGCCAACCGCAGCGGCGCCCCGCCTGCGACGACGGCCGCCGAGGCCGAGGAGCAGCTCGGCGAGTCGGTCGCGGTCTATCTCGACGGCGGCGCGTGCGCCGACGACACGCCCTCGACCATCATCGATCTCACCACGCCCGTGCCGCGCGTGCTCCGCAAGGGCGCCATCCCCGTCGAGAAGCTCCGCAGCGTGATCGGCTACGTGGCCACCGACGCCACCCCCGAGCCGTACTCCCCACCCGAGACAGACGCTCACGAGGCCAAGCCGGCTCCCGAAGCCGCCACCACCCTGCCCGATGACGTCCCCGGGGCCGCGGGCGCCGCCGAAGGCGTGTCCAAGGCCGACGAAGGCGCCGAGGCCGATCAGGTCGTCCCGGCCCCGTCCGAGCCTGGTGGGGCGGCGACGCAGGAGGGCAAGGAGCCCCGGGCCCAGACGAGTCAGGGCGATGCGAGCGGGTCGGAGGCCGACCGGCCAGGGACGGGTGAGCCCCGAACGGGTTCGGCTGGGGCGACTCAAGCCGGAACAGGTGAGCCCGGAACGGGTCAGGCTGGAACGGGTGAGCCCGGAACAGGCGAGCCCGGAACGGGGCAGGCCGGGGCGGGCAAGCCGCCCGGCGGTTCGGCCGAGGGTGTGGAGGCGGAGCGGAAGGGGCCGGGCGCACAGGGCTGAGGCTCGCCCGGCGCCCGGCCCGGTGAAGGCGTGCTGGTTCTCGTGGGAGGTTCGCGTCGGACGCGGTCCGGTTCAGCGCGGGGGCCGGCCGCTCGGTGCGGGGCCACCTGGAATCATGCCCTCTGGCTATCGCTGAGCCGTAACGGCGAGTGGCGTGAGTACCGTGATGTGCGTCTTTGCTCTTGAGTCGCTAGCTGTGGCGAGAGAGCATGGCTGCGGGCGGGCGGTGAGCCCGCTCCGGTGAGCGGCCAGGGGAGTGCGACCACGAGCACGGGAGACGCCCATGGGCAAGCTGGACGGAATGGACCCCACCCTGGTCCGCGCGCTGCTCGCCGAGGTCGGCCGCGCGGGTGAGCAGATGCGGACCGTCGAGTCCCGCATCGCCCAGCTGACGGGCGCCGCCGGCCTTTCGGTTCCGGCGACCCACCGCCCCGCCCAGGTGGCCGACGCCGGAGCCACCCTGGTGCGCGACGTCAACGCCCGCCTGGTCCTGCTCGAGAAGCAGGAGAAGCAGAAGCAGTCCCCGACCGGCCCCACCGGCATGGACGTCACCGCTCCCGACAAGCAGGACACCACAAAGCCCCAGAGCGACCAGTCCGAGAAGGCCGACAAATCCGACAAGGACGACGCCCCGAAGGGCGACAAGCAGGACAAGGACGACGCCCCGAAGGGCGACAAGCAGGACAGGGACGACGCGCCCAAGGGCGACAAGCAGGACAGGGACGACGCGCCCAAGGGCGACAAGCAGGACAGGGACGACGCGCCCAAGGGCGACAA
>NZ_JARWAC010000017.1 GCF_029846175.1 Sphaerisporangium sp. TRM90804
ACAAAATTTTGAATGACAGGTGACGCGAGGGAGCCGTCCACGGATTGTGGGTGGCTCCCTCGCGTTGTTCCTGTTCGCTGGTCGTGTGTTGAGGGCCGTCCACGGTGTGGGCGGCCCTTTTCGCGTTCGACAGCCGTTCGACCGGGTTGTCCACAGGAGGCTTGGGCGCGGCGTGGGCCGGGGTGCCTGGTCAGTAGGCTGCAGGTGTGGAATACCAGGCCGTCGAAGAAGCGATCTTGCATCGGGGTGTGGAGTGGGACATCGATCCCACGCTCGACCGCATCAACATCCTCATGGATCTGCTGGGTCAGCCCCAGAGGGCCTATCCGGTCGTGCACATCACCGGCACGAATGGCAAGACCAGCACCGCTCGCATGATCGACACGCTGCTGCGGGAGCGCAACCTCCGTGTCGGCCGCTTCACCAGCCCGCACCTCACGTCCATACGAGAGCGCATCACGCTTGACGGCGAGCCGCTCAGCGAGGAACGGTTCGTCGAGGTCTACGAGGACGTCCGGCCCTACCTGGAACTCGTCGACCAGCAGCAGGGGCGACTGTCGTTCTTCGAGACCCTCACCGCCATGGCGTACGCCGCGTTCGCCGACGCGCCGGTCGACGTCGCCGTGATCGAGGTCGGCATGGGCGGCACCTGGGACTCCACCAGCGTGGCTCAGGGCGCCGTGGCCGTCGTCACGCCCGTCTCGCTCGACCACGTCGACTACCTCGGCTCCGACGTCGAGGCCATCGCCCGCGAGAAGGCCGGCATCATCAAGCCGGGCTCGATGGCGATCCTGGCCCAGCAATCGGTGAGCGTCGCCGAGATCCTCATGCGCCGCGCCGCGGAGACCGGCTCGACGGTCGCCCGGGAAGGGCTGGAGTTCGGCGTCGCCGGCCGCGAGCTGGCCATGGGCGGCCAGATGCTCCGGCTGCAGGGCCTCAAGAGCGTCTACGAGGACGTCTTTCTTCCCCTCTACGGGCAGCACCAGGCGAGCAACGCCGCCTGCGCCCTGGCCGCCGTCGAGGCGTTCACCGGCGGCGGCGACCCTCTGGACGCCGATCTCGTGCGTGCCGCGTTCGCGGCGGTCGCCTCGCCGGGGCGCCTGGAGGTCGTGCGGCGCAGCCCCACCGTGCTGGTGGACGCGGCGCACAACCCCGGCGCCATGATGTCTCTGGTCGAGGCGGTGGAGGAGTCGTTCGGGTTCAACAGGGTCGTCGCGGTCGTCGCGATGGCGGCCGACAAGGACGTCGCCGGCGTTCTCGAGCTCCTGGAGCCCATCGCGGAGGAGATCGTCGTCACCCGCAACTCCTCACCGCGCTCCATGAGCCCCGATGAGCTGGGAGCGCTCGCCGAGGACATCTTCGGCAGCGAGCGCGTCCACCAGGCGCCCCGCGTCGACGACGCCATCGACCTCGCGATCGGCCTGGCCGAGGCCGCCGGCGAGTTCAGCGGCACCGGGGTGCTCATCACCGGCTCCGTCGTCACCGCCGGAGACGCCCGCACACTGCTGAAGGCCGACCGCCGATGACGGCCCCGGCCACCGCGGCCGGCTCGGCGGCCGCTCCGGGCACAGGAGGAGGAAGGGTGACCATGGAGATCGGTGACACGGGGGCGGCGCGGTGAACTTCGTCGTCACCCCGGGCATGCGGCGGCTCGGGTCCAGCGTGCTGGGCATGGAGGCCATCGTGCTGGCGCTGGTCACGCCCGTGGCGATCATGATCAATGAGGTGGAGCCCGCCGTGGCGGTGTCCGTCGGCGTCGGCCTGGCGCTGGCGTGTGTCGTCGTGGCGGGCCTGCTGAAGCGGCCCTTCGCCTACATCGCCGGGAGCGTGCTCCAGGTGCTGGCCATCGCCACCGGTTTCCTCGTGCCGATCATGTTCTTCCTCGGCGTGATCTTCGCCGCGCTGTGGATCACGGCAATCTTCGTCGCTCGCCGTGTCGAGGGCGTGACTTAACGCTAAGGTCGGCCACTATGGCCGTCCCCCCTGCTCCCGTTGCCGGGCCCGCGAGCCTCGACCGGGCTCGTCGTCTGCCGTTCGCGCTCGACCTCGTCGTCGGGCTGCTGACGATTCTCGCGCTGCCGCTGGCGGCCGTCACCGTTCCCAACACCATCTCCGTGGTGGGGGCCCTGCTGCCTCCGCACGTGGCGGGCGTCGGCATGCTGCGGGCGCACGGGCTGGCGCTTCCGGCCATGCTGTGCGCGGTCCCGTTCGCCGCCGCGGCGCTGCGCCGGGTACGGCCCGCGCCCATCCTGGTCGCCGGGCTCGCCCTGCTCGCCGCCGCCGACGTCGCGGGCGGCTTCGCCGACTCGGCGCTCGCGGTCGCGGCCCTGAGGGTCGCGCACGGCGTCGGCGCGGGGATGCTCCTGCCGGCCACGCTCGCGGCCGGGTGGGAACGTTCCGGCCCCGCGCGGCGAGTGCTGGTGACGGTCTGGGCCGGGGCGCTGTCCGTCAGCCTGCTGGCCGCCCAGGCTCTGGCGCTCTGGCCGCTCGACGAGGCGACCTCGTGGCGCGTCACGCTGCAGCCCTATCCACTGGTGACCGGGGTGGCGCTGGCGCTCGCCGCCGTCCACCTGCTTCTGTCCCGCACCGCCGAGGCGTCGCCCGCGATCCCCGGCGCGGCGTCCGGCGCGGCGTCCGCGGGGTCGCAGGCCGGGCCTGATGGCCCGTTCCACACCGACGGCCGGCCCGCCAGGCGCGGGGAGCTGGCGCTCACGGCCGGGCCGTCCGCCGGCATCGCCCTGCTCGCCCTCGGCACCACCCTGGACTGGCCGCCGGGGCTGATCGTCGTCGCCGCGGCCGTCGCGGTCGCGGTGCTGCTCGCAACCGCCTCGGCGGCCGGAGCCGGGCCGGGCGACCGGCTGCTCGCGTTCACGATGGTCGCCGTCGGCCTCGCGGTGCTGCCCACGGCCGCCCAGGTGACGTACGTCGAGCTGCGGGGCCTGGGAGGTCCCGGGCTGTCGGGCATGTGGGCGCCGTTCGCCCTCGCCGCCGTGACGGCGTTCGCCGCGGCGTGGGGCGCCGGGCGGGTGAGCCAGGCTCTCGCGCCCAAGACCGTCTACGTCGGCCTGGTCACGCTGGTAGCCGGGCTGTGCGCGGTCCGCCTGTTCCTCCCGGCGGCCACCGGCGCCCCGCTCCTGGCCCCGTTCGTGCTGCTCGCCGCCGGCGCGGCGATCGCGGTCACCTCCGCCCTGCGGTCCACCGGCCCGGGGGCGGCGCTCTTCGGGCTCTGCCTGTGCTTCCCCGCGGTGCTGAGCGGCTTCCTGCTGGGCACCGGCATCCAGGTCGGCGCCCTGCGTGCCGCCAGCTCGTCGGGCCTGGTCACCTCCCAGGCGATGGTCGACGGCTTCGTCAGCGCCCTGCACGTCACGGCGCTGCTCGCCGGGGCGGTCGTGGTGCTTGTGCTGCTCTTCGGCGCGGCGCTGCGGCGGCGCGCCCCGGGCCGGCGACGCGAGACGCCGGCCACCGCCTCGCACGCTCCGGACCCCGGGCAGGCCTCGGGCGTGCGGCCCGAGGTTCCGGCCCTGTCGACCGACGATCCCGCCGGTCCGCTTCCCGGCACGTCGGCGCCCGCAACCCGGCCGATGCCCGCCGCGCCGTCCACGGCGCCAATGCCGGCCCTGCCGGCCGCTTCTGGGTCCGGGCGCTCCAAGCCGCCCGGGCCGGCCGGGCCCGGCCCGGTGCCCGGGCCTCGTGAGGCCGGCGACGAGGACACCGCGAAGCGGCGCGACGGGGCGAGGGCTCCGGCCGTGCCGGCCCCCACCCCGTCGCCCGAGAGCACCGACCGGGAGGACGGCGGCGGCGCCGCCGCCCGGTAAGCTGCGCACACGCTTCCCCTCTCTTGCCGGACGTCCACGCGACCCGGCGACCACAACGAAGGAGATTTCCGTGTCCGAGCGCACGCTTGTCCTGATCAAGCCCGACGGTGTCCGCCGCGGCCTCATCGGTGACGTGATCGCCCGGGTCGAGCGCAAGGGCCTCAAGGTCGTCGCCATGGACCTCCGCACGCTCGACGCCGAGACCGCCAAGGCGCACTACGCCGAGCACTCGGAGAAGCCCTTCTTCGGCGAGCTGGTCGAGTTCATCACCTCCGGCCCTCTGGTGGCCATGGTCCTGGAGGGCCCGCGCGCCATCGAGGCCTTCCGCGCCCTCGCCGGCGCCACCGACCCCGTCAAGTCGGCCCCCGGCACGATCCGCGGCGACAACGCCCTGGAGATCGGCGAGAACATCGTGCACGGCTCCGACTCGACCGACTCCGCCGCGCGCGAGGTCAAGATCTTCTTTCCCGACCGTTTCTGAGCACTGAGCCCCATGTGAAGGCCCTGGCGCGGCACCCGCGCCGGGGCCTTTCGCGTGCACCGCGCCGCCGCGGCGGGCGGGGATGCCGGGAGGGTATAAGAGCAGGTGGGGCAGGGTCGGAGCCGGAGAAGTCCGACAACTTTTTCCCCAGGCGCGCGGCTCGTTGCCAGCAGGAGTGGGTACGTCACGTTACGATTCGAATGCGAATCGTAATCTCTCGCATCAACCTGAAGGAAGGTTTCCTTCCCCATGGGCAGCAAGCTGGCGTTCCTCGGCCGTGACATGGCCGTCGACCTGGGCACGGCCAACACTCTGGTCTACGTGCGCGGGCGCGGCATCGTGCTCAACGAGCCGTCGGTGGTGGCCATCAACACCACCACCGGCAAGATCGTTGCGGTGGGCATCGAGGCCAAGAGAATGATTGGCCGCACGCCCGGCAACATCGTGGCGATCCGCCCCCTGAAAGACGGGGTGATCGCCGACTTCGACGTGACCGAACGCATGTTGCGGTACTTCATCCAGCGCGTGCACAAGCGCAGTCACTTCGCCAAGCCCCGCATCATCGTCGCGGTCCCCAGTGGCATCACGGGCGTGGAGCAGCGCGCGGTGAAGGAGGCCGGCTACCAGGCGGGCGCCCGGAGGGTCTACATCATCGAGGAGCCCATGGCCGCGGCCATCGGCGCGAGGCTGCCCGTGCACGAGCCCACCGGCAACATGGTGGTCGACATCGGCGGCGGCACGACCGAGGTGGCGATCATATCGATGGGCGGCATCGTCACCAGCCAGTCGATCCGCGTCGGCGGCGACGAGCTCGACCAGGCGATCATCGCGTTCGCCAAGAAGGAGTACTCCCTGATGCTGGGGGAGCGCACCGCCGAGGAGATCAAGATCGCCATCGGGTCGGCCTGCCCGAACAGCGACGAGTGCCACGCCGAGATCCGAGGCCGCGACCTGGTCACCGGCCTGCCGAAGACCATCGTCGTGTCGGCCGACGAGATACGCAAGGCCACCGAGGAGCCCCTCAAGAGCATCATCGACGCCGTGAAGTCGACGCTCGACAAGTGCCCTCCCGAGCTGTCCGGCGACCTCATGGACCGCGGCCTGGCGCTCACCGGCGGCGGCGCCCTGCTCAAGGGCATGGACGACCGGCTCCGCGACGAGACCGGCATGCCGATCCACCTGGTCGAGAACGCCCTCGACTCCGTGGCGCTGGGCTCGGGCAAGTGCGTCGAGGAGTTCGAGGTCCTGCAGCAGGTGCTGGTGCCGGAACCGAGACATTGATGGGGCAGAAACACTGATGAGGGATACCCGCCGTGGGCGGTTGATCCTTGGCGTCCTGCTGGCCGCGGCACTCGTCCTGATCACCATCGACCACCGGCAGCGCGGCGACTCCCTGCTAGGGCCGCTCCACACCGCGGGGTCGTCGGTCTTCGGCGTCGCCGAGCGCGCCGGCACGGCCGTGGTGAGCCCCGTGGGCGACTTCTTCCACACCTTCGCGTCCGCTCCGGAGGCCAAGCGGCGCATCGAGGCGCTGCGGGCCGAGAACGCCCGGCTGAGGAGCGACCTCGCCGCCCGCACGCTCGACCGTCAGAGGTCCGCCGAGTTGTCGCGCACGCTCGGGCTGTCCGGCCTCGGCGGTTACCGCGTGGTCCCCGCCCAGGTGATCGCCAGGCGCGGCGCGCCCGGCTTCGAGGACGCCGTCGAGATCGACGCCGGCTCCGGCGACGGCGTGCGGTCGGAGATGACCGTGCTCAACGGCGACGGCCTGGTGGGCCGGGTGGTGCGCGCCGGCCCGTCCAGCTCGACCGTCGTGCTGCTCACCGATCCGGCCTCCTCGGCCGGAGGGCGGGTGGAGGGCACGAACGAGATCGGCGTGGTCACCGGCCTCGGCGTGCCGGCGCAGGGGCGCTTCGTGCGGTTCCGGCTGCTCGACTCGACGGTGAGCCTCGCGGTCGGCCGCCGCCTCGTCAGTTTCGGGTCGCAGAACGGCATGCCGTACGCGCCGGGCCTGCCGATCGGCGTCGTCCAGCGGGTCGAGGCCACGCCCGGCGAGCTCACCCGCGTCGCGTACGCCAAGCCGTTCGTCGACTTCACGGCCCTCGACGTCGTCGGCGTGGTCGTACGGGCCCCGCAGCGCGACCCCCGAGACTCGATGCTTCCCCCGCCGCCTCCGGCCGCGGCGCGCGCGCGTGCCACCGCCCCGCCCGCTCCGCGGGCCGGCTCCCCGTCCCCGTCCCCCGGTGCCGCGTCCGACTCCGGCTCGCCGCCGCCCCGCCGCGGGCAGGGGCGGGCGCCGCGCGATGACGAGCGGCCGGGCACCCCGCCGGTGCGGCCGGCCCCGGCGCGCGGCCGTGACGACGGCGACGAGCCGGCCGGGGCACGCGACGGCGGGCGGGCCAGGGACGGCACGGGGGACGACCGGGACGAAAGGAAGCGTGACCAGGCCGGCGAGAGGACATGAGGACGTGATCCGAGCGATGGTGGCGGTGCTGCTGGTCGGCCTGGTCATGATCGTGCAGGTCACCGTCGTGAACCGGCTGCCGCTCCCGGGCGGCGGCGGCCCCGACCTCGTGCTGCTCGTGGTCGTGCTCTTCGCGCTGGCGCGCGGGGCGGTGGGCGGGGCGGTGATCGGCTTCGTCATCGGCCTGGCTGCCGACCTGCTGCCGCCCTCCGCCCACGTGATGGGGCAGTACGCCCTGGTGTTCTGCCTGGTCGGCTACGCCGTGGGGCGCGCCCGTGAACGCGCGCCCGGCTCCTCGGCGATCGTGGTGATCGCCGCGATCATGCTCGCGCCGCTGCTGTCGGCCGGGGTGGGGGCCTTGATGGGCGACCCCCGGGTCGGCACGCGCGCGCTCGCGGCGCTGTGGCCGTCCCTGGTCATGTACAACCTGGCCGTGGCGGCGGCGGCGTTCTGGGCGGTGTCGCGGTTCTCCCGCGAGCGTCCCCGGCGCAAGGCCGTGCCGACCGGCGCCTACCCGGTCAGGAGGCGCGTGTGATCCGGGTCCGCGCCAGGCTGGTGGTGCTCCAGTTCGTCGTACTCACGATGCTCGCGGCGCTCACCGTGCGGCTGTGGCAGGTGCAGGTCGTGCGGGGCGGCCAGTTCGTCGCGGCGGCCACCGAGACACGCACCCGCGACGTCATCGTGCCCGCGGTGCGCGGCCCGATTCTCGACGCCGCCGGGCGGCCCCTGGTCCGCAACCGCACCGCGCTGGTCGTGTCGATCGACCGCGCCGCGCTGGAGCGCATGGACGACGGCGGCGCGGCCGTGCTGAGACGCCTGGCGACCGTGCTCGGCCGTCCGGTCAGGGAACTGCGCGAGCGCATCCGGGCCTGCGGGCCGATGGTCAGCCGTCCCTGCTGGCCCGGTTCCCTGTACTCGCCGATCCCGCTCGACGACAAGGTCAGCACGCGCGAGGCGCTGCAGATCCTGGAGCGTCAGGAGGACTTCCCCGGCGTGTCCGCCGAGGTGCAGCCCGTGCGCGACTACCCCCTGGGCACGGGCGCGTCCCAGACCCTCGGCTACCTGCAGCCGGTGACCGAGGAGGAGCTGCGGAAGCGGTCCTCGCTCAAGGCGAACTTCTCCGGCGTCGACCTGGTCGGCAGGGACGGCCTGGAGTACGTCTACGACGAGGCCCTGCGCGGCAAGTCCGGCCTGCGCCGGGTGCAGGTCGACCGCATGGGCAAGGTGCTCGGCGTGGAACGCCAGACCTCCCCGGTCCCCGGCGACGTCCTGGTCACCCACATGGACGTCAACGTGCAGAGGGTCGTCGACGAGGCGCTGGCCGCCGCGATGAAGAACGCGCCGAGGGCCGACGGCGCCGCCGCGGTCGTCCTGGACGTGAAGACCGGCGGGGTGATCGCGCTCGGCAGCATGCCCACCTACAACCCGGGCGTCTGGGCGGGCGGCATCGCCGAGGCCGAGTACCAGCGGCTGCTGTCGGAGAAGGCCGGGCTTCCGCTGGTCTCCCGGGCGACGCACGGCATGTACGCCCCCGGCTCGACCTTCAAGGTGTCGTCGATGGCGGCGATGGTCAGGGACGGCTACCCGCTGAAGGGCAAGTACGACTGCCCGGGCTCTTTCAACGTCGCCGGCACGACCTTCAACAACTTCCACGGCATCGGCATGGGCACCATCGACCTGCACACGGCGCTGGTGAGGTCGTGCGACACGGTCTTCTACCGGGCGGCCTACGAGATGTGGCTGCGCGACGGCGGCCTGCGGCCGGTAAAGCGCCCCAAGGAGCCGATGACCCGCACCGCGGAGGCGTTCGGGTTCGGCAGGAAGACCGGCATCGACCTGCCCGGCGAGGTGGCCGGGCGCATCCCCGGCCGGGCGGCGAAGAAGGCGATGTGGGCGGCGACCAAGCACACGAGTTGCCTCCGCTCCAAGACCGGCTACCCGGAGGTGGCCAAGAAGGACCCCGGCCGGGCCGCGTACCTGAAGAGGCTGGCGAACGAGAACTGCCTGGAGGGGTTCGAGTGGAAGGCCGCCGAGGCCGCCAACCTGTCCATCGGGCAGGGCGACGTGCTGGTCACCCCGCTGCAGCTCGCGGTGGCCTACGCGGCGCTCGTCGGCGACGGCACGCTGCGCAGCCCGCGGATCGCCAAGGCGGTCATCCGCCCCGACGGCACGCACGTGGAGGAGATCAAGTCGCCGGTGGTGGGCCGGCTCCCGGTGGACGACAGGACACGCGACTACATCCGGGCCGCGCTCAGCGAGGTCACCTCCGACGGCACGGCGGCCGGGGCGTTCAGCGGGTTCCCCATGGACGTGGTGAAGATCGGCGGCAAGACGGGCACCGCGGAGGTCTACGGCAAGGAGGACACCTCGTGGTTCGCGTCGTTCGCTCCGGTCGGCGACCCGAGGTTCGTGGTCGTGGTCACCGTGTCCCAGGGCGGCCAGGGCGGCATGACCGCCGCCCCCGCGGCGCGGGCCATCTACGAGGGCATATACGGCATCAAGGGCAAGGCGGCGCTGCCCGGCGGTGAGCCGGTCAAACGGCTGCCGAAGATCAGGCCGGACGGGACGGTGGTGGAGTGAACCAGGCGGTGGCACCGCGCGGCCGCTCGCTCGTCCGCAGGGCCATGGGCGCGCAGTCGGCGGTGTGGCGGGTGGACGGCATCCTGCTGGTCGCCGTCATGGCCCTGTCGGTCATCGGCGCGCTGCTGGTGTGGTCCTCGACGCGCACATGGGCGGCGGGCGCGCCGACCGGCATGGTCAAGAAGCACGTGCTCAACCTGATGATCGGCTGGGTGCTGTGCGGCGTCGCCGCGCTGGCCAACCAGCGCATGCTCCGCCTCTACGCGCCCGCCGTGTACGGGGCGGCGCTGCTGGGGCTGTTCCTGGTGATCACGCCGGTCGGGTCGACGATCAACGGGTCGCACTCGTGGATCCTGCTGGGCGGAGGCTTCGCGGTCCAGCCGTCCGAGCTGGCCAAACCGGCGCTGGTGCTCATGCTGGGCGCCCTGCTCGCCGAGCCCGCCACCGGCACCGAGGGCCCGCGCCCGCTCGACCTGCTGCTCGGGCTCACCGCCGCCGCCATCCCGATCGGCCTGGTCATGCTGCAACCCGACTTCGGCACCACGGTCGTGCTCCTGGTCATCACCGGCGCGGTGGTGGTCTTCGCGGGGCTGCGCAAACGCTGGATCGTCCTGCTGGCCGTGCTGACCTCGGCCACGGCGCTCGCGGTGTGGTTCCTCGGGCTGCTCAAGCCGTACCAGGTGGCGCGGTTCACCGCGTTCGTCGACCCCGCCACCGACCCGCGCGGCGCCGGTTACAACAGCACCCAGTCGCTGATCGCGATCGGTTCGGGGGAGCTGTTCGGCAAGGGGCTGTTCCACGGCGGCCAGACCAGCGGGCGGTTCGTGCCCGAGCAGCACACCGACTTCATCTTCACCGTCGTCGGCGAGGAGTTCGGGTTCCTCGGCTCGATCACCGTGGTGGCACTGCTGGGCCTGGTGCTCATCCGGGGGCTGCGCATCGCCAGGAACTGCGACGAGCGGTTCGGTTCGCTGGTGGTCGGCGGCATCGTCTGCTGGTTCGCCTTCCAGATCTTCGTGAACATCGGCATGACCATCGGCATCATGCCCATCACCGGGGTGCCGCTGCCGTTCGTCTCCTACGGCGGCACCGCCACGTTCGCCAACATGATCGCCATCGGGATCCTGCAAGCCGTCCACATTCGAGATCGGCAGTTCTAGCCGCGGCGCCCCTCCGCGTGCCGGGTCGATGGCCCCAGGTGGCCGGGGGCGCTGGCGCGAGCCGCGGCGGGCAGGAACTACCCTTGGTCGCATGTCTGTCGAATCGGTGTTCCCCCGCCTGGAACCGCTCCTGCACGCCGTGCAGAAGCCGATCCAGTACGTGGGGGGTGAGCTGAACTCGACCGTCAAGGAATGGGACGAGGCCACCGTCCGCTGGGCGTTGATGTACCCCGACGCCTATGAGGTCGGCCTGCCCAACCAGGGCGTGCAGATCCTGTACGAGATCCTCAACGAGCTGCCCGGCACCCTGGCCGAGCGCACCTACGCGGTGTGGCCCGACCTGGAGGCGCTGATGCGCGAGCACGGCGTGCCGCAGTTCACCGTCGACGGTCACCGGCCGGTGCGGGCGTTCGACGTGCTCGGCGTGTCCTTCTCCACCGAGCTGGGTTACACCAACCTGCTGACCGCGCTCGACCTGGCCGGCATCCCGCTGTACGCCGCCGACCGCGGCGACGACGACCCGATCGTGCTGGCGGGCGGCCACGCCGCCTTCAACCCCGAGCCGATCGCCGACTTCCTGGACGCCGCGGTGCTGGGCGACGGCGAGCAGATCGCCATCGCCATCTCCGAGGTCGTCCGCGAGTGGAAGGCCGAGGGCGCCCCCGGCGGGCGCGATGAGGTGCTGATGCGCCTCGCCTCCACCGGCGGCGTCTACGTCCCCAAGTTCTACGACGTCGAGTACCACCCCGACGGGCGCATCAAGCGTGTCGCGCCCAACCGCTCGGGTGTGCCGTGGCGGGTGTCCAAGCACACCGTCATGGATCTCGACGAGTGGCCCTACCCGAAGAAGCCGCTGGTCCCGCTCGCCGAGACCGTGCACGAGCGTTTCAGCGTCGAGATCTTCCGCGGCTGCACTCGCGGGTGCCGCTTCTGCCAGGCCGGCATGATCACCCGCCCGGTGCGCGAGCGGTCGGTCACCACGATCGGCGACATGGTCGAGGCGGGCATCAAGGAGTCGGGGTTCAACGAGGTCGGCCTGCTGTCGCTCTCCAGCGCCGACCACTCCGAGATCGCCGAGGTCACCAAGGGCCTGGCCGACCGTTACGAGGGCGGCAACGTCAGCCTGTCGCTGCCGTCCACCCGCGTGGACGCCTTCAACATCGACCTGGCCAACGAGCTGTCGCGCAACGGCCGTCGCTCGGGCCTCACGTTCGCGCCCGAGGGCGGCTCCGAGCGCCTGCGCAAGGTGATCAACAAGATGGTCACCGAGGAAGACCTCATCCGCACCGTCACCGCGGCGTACGGCCAGGGCTGGCGGCAGGTGAAGCTCTACTTCATGTGCGGCCTGCCCACCGAGACCGACGAGGACGTGCTGGGCATCGCCGACCTCGCCAAGAAGGTCATCAAGGCCGGCCGCGAGGCCACCGGCTCGCGCGACGTCCGCTGCACCGTCTCCATCGGCGGGTTCGTGCCCAAGCCGCACACCCCGTTCCAGTGGGCCTCCCAGTGCGATCACCAGACCGTGGACGCCCGGCTGAAGAAGCTCAGGGACGCCCTGCGCTCCGACAAGGAGTTCGGCAAGGCGATCGGCTACCGCTACCACGACGGGCAGCCGTCGATCGTGGAGGGCCTGCTGTCCCGGGGCGACCGGCGGGTCGGCGGGGTGATCAAGGCCGTGTGGGAGAGCGGCGGCCGTTTCGACGGGTGGAGCGAGCACTTCTCCTACCAGCGCTGGATGTCCTGCGCCGAGCAGGCGCTGTCCGGGCTGCCCGTGGACGTCGACTGGTACACCGTCCGCGAGCGCGACGAGGTCGAGGTCCTGCCGTGGGACCACCTCGACGCCGGCCTCGACCGCGAGTGGCTCTGGCAGGACTGGCAGGACGCCGTCTCCGGCGGCGAGGTCGAGGACTGCCGGTGGACCCCCTGCTACGACTGCGGCGTCTGCCCCACCATGGGCACCGAGATCCAGATCGGCCCGACCGGAAGGAAACTTCTGCCGTTGACGGTCGTCTGACCGCCCGGAAGGAAGCAAACACGTCCCGTAGCCGTTGACCTGACAGGCCACCGGGACGGCGGCCCCCGGCCGGCCCGCCCGCGACGGGCGGGCGGCATTGCGGCGGCCCCTATTCTGGGAAGACGACCGACGCTCGACACAGGAAGGATGACGTAACTGAAGAACCCTGTTCCTGATGGGCCCCCGCCCGCGCCAGTGGTGCAGCGCCTTCGGGTGCGGTACGCCAAGCGTGGCCGCCTGCGGTTCACCAGCCATCGAGACATCTCGCGCGCCGTCGAACGAGCGGTGCGCCGGGCCGGAATCCCGGTCGGCTTCAGCGCGGGATTCAGCCCCCATCCGAAGATCTCCTACGCCGGAGCCGCCCCCACCGGGGTGGCCAGCGAGGCGGAGTACCTCGAGATCGGCGTCGTGACGACGTACGACCCCGAGCGGCTACGCGCCGACCTCGACTCGTCGCTGCCCCCCGGTCTCGACGTGCTGGACGTCGTCGAGGCACGCGTCGGCAGCCTGGCGGACAGGCTGGAGTCCTCGGTCTGGGAGCTTCGCCTCCCCGGAGCCGAGCCCGCCGACGTGACGCCGGCGGTCGAGCGGTTCCTGGCCGAAGACCGTGTCGAGGTCGAACGCCTCACCAAGAAGGGCCTGCGCCGTTTCGACGCGCGGGAGGCCGTCGTCGCCCTGACGGTCCATGAATCAGCCGATGCGGCGGCGGGCCGGGAGCCCGGCCGGCCATGTGCGATACTGCGTATGGTCGTCCGGCACGTCACGCCTGCCGTTCGACCCGACGACGTGCTCACGGGTCTGCGTCGTGTGGCCGAGTTCGCGCCGCCGTCACCCCCCGAGGTGACCAGGCTGGCGCAGGGGCCGCTCGACGTACGCACCGGTGCAACCGCCGACCCGCTCGACCTGGACCGCGACGTTCGCGGCGGCGAGCCGGGACCGGCTGTGCGGCTCGTCGATGACCACAAATAGGACTTGGCGTCGGGCCCCGCGAGGCGGCCCGGCGTACAGCGAGATACGAGAGCTCTCGCGCGGCGCGGTGACGCGCCCGGGAGCTGACGGGAGAACGCCCGCATGCTCGACAACGAGCCCATCGTCGGGGCCGACGGCCCTGATGGGGATACAACAGCACAGCCGCCGACCCGGCCGGCCACGCGGCGACGAGCCGCCAGCCGCCCGGCGGGGCCCCCGCCGGAGGACGCCGGCTCCGCGCTCCTGACCTCTCGGCCCGCGCCCGAGGCGCCCGCCGCGCCCGGTGAGGCCGCGCCCGTCGTCGAGACCGGTGCGGTCGCCGAGCCGGTCGAGGCGGAGGCGCCGGTGAAGCGCGCACCGCGACGCCGGGCGGCCGCCAAGGACCCCGACGCGCCCGCGGCGCCGCGGCGCACCCGTGCGAAGAAGGCCGCCGTCCAGCCGGAGGAGGTCGTCGAAGTCGTCGAGGCCGAGGCGGCCCCGGTGAAGCGGCGCCGCACCAGGAAGGCCGCCGAGGCTCCGCCGGCCGTGGCGGCCGAAACGCCCGAGACCGCGGTGATCCCGGAGGCCGCCCAGGTGGCGGGCCTGGCCGAGGCGGCCGCCGCCGCCCACACGGCCGGAGCGTCTCACGCCGGGACGCCCGGGGGCGCCACGTCCTCCGGGGAACGCTCCAGCGCCGGCAGCCTCGTGGAGGCCGCGGTGGCCGACGCCGTGGCCGAGGTGCTGCCCGAAGAGGAGCCGCTGGACGACGAGCCCGCCGGTGAGGACATCGTGGAGGAGCCGCAGGCCCCCACCACCCTGTTCGCCGACCCGTTCGGCCTGTCGGCGACGACCGCCGAGCGCGTGACCGCGCCTCCCGCCGTCACCTTCCAGTCCCCGGCCGCGGTGTTCCAGCCGATCTTCCAGGCGCCCGAGCCGCGCGCCGTGGTCCCGCCGGCGCCGCCCGCGCCCGTGCGGCCCGTCGAGGACGAGGCGCCGCCCGAGGAGATCGAGGACGCCGCCGACGAGGCGTCCGCGGACGACGATGACGACCAGGACGACGCGAGCGGCCGTCGCCGCCGCCGTCGCCGCGGTGGCCGCGGACGCGGCAAGGGCCGCGAGCACGACGAGGCCGAGGGCTCCGAGGACGCCGACGACGAGGCCGCCGAGAGCGACCAGCCCGAGCAGGGGTCCCGCGACGACGAGGCCGAGCGCCGCTCCGACCGCCGCGCGGAGCCGCAGGCCGAGGAGGAAGAAGAAGAGGACGGCGGTTCGGGCTCGCGCCGCCGCCGCAGGCGCCGGCGCAGGGGCGGCGAGGACTCCGAGGTGATCGCGGACGACCCGCCGAACACCGTCGTGCGCATCCGCGCGCCGCGCGCCGGGCGTCCCACCTCGGTCGACGAGGTGCAGGGCTTCCGCGGCTCCACCCGCCTGGAGGCCAAGAAGCAGCGCCGCCGCGAGGGCCGCGAGCAGGGCCGGCGCCGTCCCCCGGTGATCACCGAGTCGGAGTTCCTGGCCCGCCGCGAGTCGGTCGAGCGGGTCATGGTGGTGCGCCGCCAGGGCGGCCGCACGCAGATCGCGGTCATGGAGGACGGCGTGCTCGTCGAGCACTACGTCGACCGCGAGGCCAGCCAGTCCTACGTCGGCAACGTCTACCTCGGCAAGGTGCAGAACGTCCTGCCGTCGATGGAGGCCGCGTTCATCGACGTCGGCAAGGGCCGCAACGCCGTCCTGTACGCCGGCGAGGTCAACTTCGACACCGCCGGGCTGGAGGGCCAGCCCAAGCGCATCGAGGTCGCGCTGAAGTCGGGCCAGTCGGTGCTGGTGCAGGTCACCAAGGACCCCATGGGCCACAAGGGCGCCCGGCTGACCAGCCAGATCAGCCTGCCCGGCCGTTACCTGGTCTACGTGCCCGACGGGTCCATGACCGGCATCAGTCGCAAGCTGCCCGACAAGGAGCGCAGCCGGCTCAAGAGCATCCTGAAGAAGGTCATGCCCGAGAACGCCGGCGTGATCGTGCGCACCGCCGCCGAGGGCGCCTCCGAGGAGGAGCTCAGCCGCGACGTCGCCCGGCTGTCGGCGCAGTGGGAGGCCATCAACCGCAAGGCCAAGTCGGCCAGCCCGCCCGAGCTGCTGTACTCCGAGCCCGACCTGACCATCCGCGTGGTGCGCGACGTCTTCAACGAGGACTTCGCGTCGCTGGTGGTCGCGGGGGACGACGTGTGGGGCACCCTCGACGAGTACGTCCGGTACGTCGCGCCGCACCTGGCCGACCGCCTCACCAAGTGGGAGGACGGCGACGTCTTCGCGGCGTACCGCATCGACGAGCAGATCGCCAAGGCGATGGAGCGCAAGGTGTGGCTGCCGAGCGGCGGCTCCCTGGTGATCGACCGCACCGAGGCGATGACCGTCGTCGACGTCAACACCGGCAAGTTCACCGGCCAGGGCGGCAACCTGGAGGAGACGGTCACCAAGAACAACCTGGAGGCCGCGGAGGAGATCGTCCGCCAGCTCCGGTTGCGCGACATCGGTGGCATCATCGTCGTCGACTTCATCGACATGGTCCTGGAGAGCAACCGCGACCTGGTGCTGCGGCGCATGCTGGAATGCCTGGCGCGCGACCGCACCAAGCACCAGGTCGCCGAGGTCACCTCCCTCGGGCTGGTCCAGATGACGCGCAAGCGCGTCGGTCAGGGCCTGCTGGAGGCGTTCTCCACCCCGTGTGACTGCTGCAACGGGCGCGGGCTGATCGTCTCGGCCGAGCCGGTCGAGGCGAAGCCCGAGCCGCGTGGCACGCAGGGCAAGATGGCGGTGGAGAAGGCGGTGGCCGAGAAGCTCGAGAAGGCCGCCGAGCGCATCCTCAAGGACAGCGTCGCGGTGGCGGCGAACGGCGAGGCGAACGGGGGGCGCGAGAGCGTCACCGGCGCTCTCGGCGGCTCGCCGGACGACGACGCCAGCACGACTTCGCCGCCCGCGCGCGGGCGGCGGCGTACCCGGAAGGCCACCAGACCTGCGGGGCCGGCCGAGTAGGCCGGCGACCCGGCGCGCCTTCCGGTTCGACCAGGGCACCGAAGTTCCGGTATCCTAGTCAATCGGTGCGTCCGGAGGCGCGCCTGGCTTCGCGCGCCTACCCGGTTCGCCTGTCGTGTATCGACGGGAGCTGGATGCGAGAGGCGCAGCATCCAGAGCAATCAAGCCAGAAGAAGGGTTCCGCGGTGTACGCGATCGTTCGTTGCGGCGGCAGGCAGCAGAAGGTCTCCGTCGGTGACGTCCTCGAGGTGGACAAGGTCGCCGGTGAGGTAGGCGCCACGGTGTCGCTGGCGCCGGTGCTCGTCGTCAACGACGGCGACGTCACCACTGACGCTGCCACGCTTGGCAAGTACCAGGTGACCGCCGAGATCCTCGGCGAGACCAAGGGTCCCAAGATCCACATCCTCAAGTACAAGAACAAGACCGGTTACAAGAAGCGCCAGGGGCACCGCCAGCGGTACACCCAGGTGAAGGTCACCGGCATCAACCCCGGGAAGTAGTGGGAGCGGAAAATGGCACACAAGAAGGGCGCCTCATCCACTCGGAACGGCCGTGACTCCAATGCCCAGCGGCTCGGGGTCAAGCGTTTCGGCGGCCAGCTCGTGAACGCCGGCGAGATCATCCTTCGCCAGCGCGGCACCCACTTCCACCCGGGTGACAACGTCGGCCGTGGCGGCGACGACACGCTGTTCGCGCTGGTCGCGGGCCACGTGCAGTTCGGCAACAAGCGCGGCCGCCGCGCCGTGAGCATCGTTCCCGCCGCGGAGTAGATCCGCCGGCGCGAGAACAGGGCCGTCGGCCCGCGTGGGGAACCGCGCGGGCGCGGCCCGGCCAGAACGTTGATGAGGCGGATCGACCTGTCGATCCGCCTCATCGTCGTGCAGGGGCGCCGCCCGTCCGGCCAAGGACGCGGCGGTGATGTGGCGGGGGCGCAAGGCCCGCGCCGGTGAGAGGGAGTCGACCGTGGCCGAGTTCGTGGACCGCGTGGTCCTGTATATCAAGGCGGGCAACGGGGGCAACGGCTGCGCGTCCGTCCATCGCGAGAAGTTCAAGCCGCTCGGCGGCCCGGACGGCGGCAACGGCGGGCGCGGGGGCGACGTCCTGCTGGAGGTCGACCCCAACACCTCCACCCTGCTCGACTACCACCACCGGCCGCACCGCAAGGCGGCCAACGGCAAGCAGGGCATGGGCTCCAACCGCGACGGCGCCACCGGCGAGGACATCCTGCTCAAGGTGCCCAACGGCACCGTGGTGAAGGACGCCAAGACCGGCGAGGTCCTCGTCGACCTGGTGGGCGCCGGCACGCGGTACGTCGCGGCCCAGGGCGGCCACGGCGGGCTGGGCAACGCCGCGCTGGCCTCGGCCAAGCGCAAGGCGCCCGGCTTCGCGCTGCTCGGCGAGGAGGGCGACGAGCTGGAGGTCGTGCTCGAGCTGAAGACGGTCGCGGACGTCGCGCTCGTGGGCTTCCCGAACGCCGGCAAGTCGTCGCTGATCGCCGCGCTCAGCGCCGCCCGGCCCAAGATCGCCGACTACCCGTTCACCACGCTGGTGCCCAACCTCGGGGTGGTCACGGCAGGTGAGACGGTGTTCACCGTCGCCGACGTGCCGGGCCTGATCCCGGGGGCCTCCCAGGGGCGGGGGCTCGGTCACGAGTTCCTGCGCCACGTCGAGCGCTGCACCACGATCGTGCACGTGGTCGACTGCGCCACGATCGAGCCCGGCCGCGACCCGCTGACCGACTTCTCGGTGATCGAATCCGAGCTCGCCGCCTACGGCGAGCTGGACGACCGCCCGCGCCTCGCCGTGCTCAACAAGGCCGACGTCCCCGAGGCGCGCGAGCTGGCCGAGATGGTCACGCCGATGCTGGAAGAGCACGGCATGCGGGTCTTCACGATCTCCGCCGCCACCCACGAGGGCCTGCGTGAGCTGTCCTTCGCGATGGCCGAGATGGTGTCGGCCGCCCGCGCGGCCAAGCCGGTCGAGGAGCCGACCCGCCTGGTCATCCGCCCCCGGGCGATCGGCGAGGCCGACTTCCAGGTGCGGCGCGTGCAGGAGAACACCTACCAGGTGACCGGTGAGAAGCCCGAGCGCTGGATCAGGCAGACCGACTTCACCAACGACGAGGCCGTCGGCTACCTCGCCGACCGCCTGGAGCGGATCGGCATCGAGAAGGCGCTCACCGAGGCGGGCGCCACCGACGGCGCCGAGGTCGTCATCGGCTCCATGCAGGGCGGCTACGTCTTCGACTGGCGCCCGACGTTGAACGCCGAGGCCACCCAGGGCCCGCGCGGCCAGGACGACCGCCTGATGTAGCGGGCCGGCCGGTACGCGGGGCGACAGCAGGGACCAGCAACGCCGAGCGAGAGGTGTGGACGTGGACAACCCCGGCCGGGAGCGGGTGACCGCCGCTTCACGCCTGGTCGTGAAGGTGGGCTCGTCATCGCTCACCACCCCCGCGGGAGTGATCGACGTCGACCGGGTGGACGCCCTGGTCGACGTGCTGGCGGCCCGGCGCGGCACCGGCACGCAGATCGTGCTGGTCTCCTCCGGGGCGATCGCCGCAGGCCTGGGCCCGCTCGGGCTCGCCGCGCGTCCGCGTGATCTCGCCACCCAGCAGGCCGCCGCGTCGGTGGGCCAGGGAGTGCTGGTCGCCCGCTACACCTCCTCCTTCGCCCGGTACGGGCTGCGCGTCGGCCAGGTGCTGCTGACCGCCGACGACATGATGCGCCGCTCCCACCACCGCAACGCCCAGCGCACGCTGGCGCGGCTGCTGGAGCTCGGCATCGTCCCGGTCGTCAACGAGAACGACACCGTCGCCACCGACGAGATCCGGTTCGGCGACAACGACCGCCTGGCGGCCCTGGTCGCCCACCTGATCCACGCGGACGCGCTGGTGCTGCTGTCCGACGTCGACGCCCTGTACGACGGCGACCCGCGCCAGCCCGGCGCCAGCCGCATCCCGGTCGTCACCGGGCCGGGCGACCTGGACGGCGTCGAGCTGGGCAGGTCGTCCGGGCGCGTCGGCACCGGCGGAATGATCACCAAGGTGGAGGCCGCGCGCATCGCCACCGGCGCCGGGGTGCCGGTCGTGCTCACCGCCGCCGCGCACGCCGCGCAGGCGCTCGCCGGCGCCGACGTCGGCACCTACTTCCAGCCGGACGGCCGCCACCCGGGCACCCGCCTGCTGTGGCTGGCCCACGCCACCACCGGCAGGGGGCGCCTGCACCTGGACGCCGGGGCGGTCGAGGCCGTCGTGGGCCGCCGCAAGTCGCTGCTGCCCGCGGGGGTGACGCGGGTGGAGGGCGACTTCACCGCCGGCGACCCCGTCGACCTGTGCGGCCCGCTCGGCACGGCCGTGGCGCGAGGGCTGGTGAACTACGACGCGACCGAGATCCCCGGGCTGCTCGGCCGCTCCACCAGGGAGCTGGCCACCGCCCTCGGCCCGGAGTACGAGCGCGAGCTGATCCACCGCGACGACATCGTCATACTGGAGCCCACCACCGAGAGCAGGAGCATGAGGCATGTCTGAGGCCGATGACTTCTTGAAGGTCGCCCGCGCCGCCAAGGACGCGGCCGCCGAACTGGCGCCCCTGCCGCGCGCCGCCAAGGACACCGCGCTGCACGCCGTGGCCGACGCCCTGGTGGAACGCGCCGCCGAGATCGTCGAGGCCAACGCCCTCGACGTCGAGGCCGCGCGCCGGGTCGGCACGGCCGAGACGATGGTCGACCGCCTGCGCCTGGACGAGGCGCGGGTCGCGGCCGTCGCCGCCGCGGTCCGCCAGGTCGCCGGCCTGCCCGACCCCGTCGGGGAGGTCGTCCGGGGCGGCACGCTGCCCAACGGCCTCGAACTGCGCCAGATCCGGGTGCCGCTGGGCGTGGCCGGCATCATCTACGAGGGCCGTCCCAACGTCACGGTCGACGCCGCCGCGCTGTGCCTCAAGAGCGGCAACGCCGTGCTGCTGCGCGGCTCCTCCAGCGCCTACCGGTCCAACACCGCGCTGGTGCGCGTCATGCAGGACGCCCTGGCCGGCACCGAGGTCCCCGCCGACGCCGTGCAGCTCGTGCCAGGCACCACCCGTGAGTCGGTCAAGCACCTGATGCGGGCCCGCGGGCTGGTCGACGTCCTGATCCCGCGCGGCGGCGCCTCCTTGATCAACTCGGTCGTGGAGGAGTCGACGGTCCCGGTGATCGAGACGGGCGTCGGCAACTGCCACGTGTACGTGGACGCCGACGCCGACCTCGACCTGGCCATGGAGATCCTGGTCAACGCCAAGGTCCAGCGGCCCTCGGTGTGCAACGCGGCCGAGACGCTGCTGGTCCACGCCGACGTCGCCGACACGTTCGTGCCCGCGGCGCTGGCCCGGCTCGCCCGCGAGGGCGTCACCGTGCACGGCGACGAGCGGGTGGCCTCCTACGCCGAGGGCGCGGGCGTCTCCGTGCTTCCCGCCACCGACGCCGACTTCGGCGAGGAGTACCTGTCGCTGGACATCGCGGCCGCCGTCGTCGGCTCGCTGGAGGACGCGGTCGCGCACATCCGGCGGTACGGCTCGGCGCACACCGAGGCGATCGTCACGAGGTCGGTGGTCGCGGCCCGGCGGTTCGTGGCGCTGGTCGACTCGGCGGCCGTCGCCGTGAACGCCTCCACCCGGTTCACCGACGGCGGCGAGTTCGGCTTCGGCGCCGAGATCGGCATCTCCACGCAGAAGCTGCACGCCCGCGGGCCCATGGGGCTGCCCGAGCTGACCTCCACCAAGTGGGTGTACACCGGGGAGGGCCACCTGCGCACCTCCACCGGCACCGTGATCGCCCAGGGTTCGGCGCGCTGACCCGCCTTGGCGACGCGCCCGCCCCCCTCCTGTGAGCGGGCCCGCGTGACGCGCCGTGTCCGGCGTGTCGCTCCGTGTGCGTGGCGGGCCGAGGCGATTCACTGGTGTCCATGCAGCTGCTCTTCGCCTTCGGTTACGTGATCGCCCTCCTCGTCGCGACCGACCGGCTGATGCTCTGGCTGGAGGCCCGCGGCCACCTCAACTGGCGGCGCACCGGCAGGAAGGTCATCCCGGCCGGTCCCGGTGTGGGGCTCGACGTGCTCGGGGAAGGCCCCGGCCCCACCTAGGCGCCGCCGTGCCGCCGTGCCGGCCGCCGTCCCGGCAAGAACCCTGCCAAAGTGTCCCGGCGCGCCGTCGCCCCTCCTGGGCGGTTCGCCGCTATGGTGGCGTCTCCTATGGGTGGACGGCGAGCGGGCGGGCTTGGGAGAGTCGGCCCCTACACCATGGCGGAGCGCCTCGGCCGGGGTGGTATGGGCGAGGTGTACCTCGGCGTCAGCCGGCGCGGGGAGCAGGTCGCCGTCAAGATGCTCCGCGACGCCATCGGGGACGACCCCGAGGCGCGATTACGGCTGGAGCGCGAGGTACGGGCGCTGCGCCGGGTCGAGAGCCCCTATGTCGCCCGCGTGCTGGACGCCGATCTCTCCGGCGACCGCCCCTACCTCGTCATGGAGTACATCGAGGGCGAGACGCTCCTGGACGCCGTGCGGCGCGGCGGGCCGCTGCCCAACCCCGCGTTGATCGACCTCGCCCGTGGGCTCGCCACCGCGGTGGCGATCATCCACGCGGCCGGGGTGGTGCACCGTGACGTCAAACCGGCCAACGTGGTGCTGGGCCCGGACGGCCCCGTCCTCATCGACTTCGGCATCGCGCAGGTCGCCGACGCCACCCGTCTGACGATGACCGGCACCTTCCTCGGCACGCCCGGCTACTCGGCGCCCGAGGTGTTCGCCGACGAGGTCGTCGGCGAGCCGTCGGACGTCCACTCGTGGGCGGCCACGGTCGCGTTCGCGGCCACCGGGCGCCCGACGTTCGGCCGGGGCACGGCCGAGGCGCAGATGTACGCGGTCCTCAACGGGCGGGCGGACCTCAAGGGGGTTCCCGGGGCGCTGCTCCCGCTGATCAGGGCCGCCCTGAACCGGGAGCCGTCCAAGCGCCCGACCGCCGCCCTGCTGGCCGACCGCCTGTCCCGCCTGGCCAGGGCCACCGCGCCGGGGACGGGCTCCGCCGGGGGCGCCGTTCAGGCGACCGCCGCCGGTCGCCGGCCCCGCGCCGGCAAGCCCGCGGACGAGCCCTCGCCGGGCCGCGGCCGAGGCGAGGAGACGCCGGGGGAGGCCGCGCGGGCGCGGGCGGGCGAGCCGCCGGCGCCCGAGGCCGACTCCACCCCACCGGGCGGGCGCAAGCCGGGCGCGGACTCCGCGCCACCGGGCGGGCGCAGACCCGGGGCGGACTCCACCCCACCGGGCGGGCGCAAAGCGGGCGCGGACTCCCTGCCCCCGGGCGCGCGCAAACCGGGAGCCGACTCCACGCCCCCGGGCGCGCGTAGATCCGGTGCCGACTCCGTGCCCCCGGGGACGCGCAAGCCGGTGGCGGCGTCGCCGGTGGCCCGCAAGGCGGTGGACCCGCCCGGCGGCCGGGCTCCCCGGGCGGCGGCGACCGCCGCCGCCGAGCGCGTGCGGACCCGCCGGGGGAGCGCCGAGCCGGCGGGCCGCGCCACGGGCCCGGACGACCGGCAGAGGCGTCCCCGGACGGCCGAGAAGGAGGCCGTGCCGGCCGCCGAGGCGGCGCAGGGCTCCGGCCACGTGCCGCCGGGAAGCGCGGTGCTGATCGTGCTGGCCATGGTCGCGGTGCCCTGCGTCGTGGCGTCGGTGATCTGGCCGCTCGCCACGTTCGGGATCACCGCGGCGTTCTGCGTGCTGGCCCGTGCCTGGTGGAGCGGGCACTGGCTGGTCAGGAACCGCCGGTCGGCCCGGGTGCGCGGGGTCGTGCGCGTGGCGTCGTTCCCGCTGGTGCTCGCCGGCTCCGCCCTCAGCGCGGCGGCGTGGCCGGGGGTGCCGGCGGCCGCCGTCGCCGCCTCGGCGTTCTGGGCGGCGGCCGGAGGGCGGATCGACGACGGCTGGTGGGCCCAGGCCGGCCCCATGACGGTGGCCGGGGTGGCGTTCGGCGTCATCTGCGGCGCCATCGTCGGCAGGGAGATCGAACGCGTCGGCGGCCACGTTCCCGACCTTCGACGGGAAGGCCTGCGCGCCCTGTCGGTGCTCGGCGGCTTCGTGGCGCTGTGCGCCGCCGCCGTCCGTGTCCTGGCCTGGGTGATCCCGCACGCCCTGTGATCGCGGACGACGTCCGTGAGACCGCGTCGCCGAACGCTCACCGGCCCCGGACGTCGCCTCCCGGCCGCCGGCCGCGGCGGCGGGTCGGGCGGAGCGTGGCCGGTGCGGGCGTCAGTTGCCGTCTCTGCGGGCGAACCGGTTGAAGATGCGCTCCCCGGCGTTGACGGCTCCCTCGGCGACGTCACGCAGCACGCCGATGAAGGGGTCCTGCGACTGGGCCCACGACTCGCGGTACGAACGCGCGGCGGCCTTGACCTCCTCGGAGATCTTGGCGTCGGCGTCGTCCTCGCGGCGGGGGTAGTTGCCGGCCAGGATCGCCTGGTACTCGCCGTTGCGCCGCCACCTGTCGAGCTCGGCCACCCGGATCACCGCGAACGGGTGGGTGCTGCCGAGGAGGTTGAGCACCTTCAGCAGGCCGTCGCGGACGTCGCCGGCGGTGTCGTACTCGCGGGCCTGGTCGAGGAACGCCTCGATGTTCATCTCGTGCAGGCGCGACCCGCCGGCCAGCTTCATCAGCGCGCGCATCGCCGCGTCGGGGTCCTGGCCGCAGAGCATGCCGCCGCGGTCGGCGGACAGCTCGGCCTTGCGGTGCCACTCCTCCAGCGCCGTGACGATGATCCGCAGGCCGATGTAGCCCAGCGGGATCCACGCCACCCTGGTGGCGAGGCGGGTGAGGATCGCCAGCATCGTGCCGTACACCGCGTGCCCGGACAGGATGTGCGACGTCTCGTGCCCGACGACGAACCGCAGCTCCTCCTCGTCCATGAGGTCGAGCAGCCCGGTGTTGATCACGATGAACGGGTCGTCGAAGCCGACCGCCATGGCGTTGGGCCGTGGGTCCTGCTGGACGTAGATCTCCGGGATGCGGTGCAGGTCGAGAAGGTAGGCGCTGTCGCGGCCCATGTCGTACAGGGCGCGGAACTGGGTCTCGCTGGCGCGCACGGCGGAGCCGAGGAACATCAGCCGCAGGCGGCGCTCGCTGAAGAGGCCCGACATCTGCTTGAGAACCGAGTCGAAGCCCGACAGGGAACGCATCGCGACCAGGGCCGTCCGGTCGGCCGGATGTTCGTAGGCGCGCGAGCTGATGCCGGGGAGCTGGACACGGTTGCGGTCCGGAGTGGTGGTGGTCATGGTCGGCATGCTACGTCGGGGCGGATGCCCGCGCGCGTCCCTTGCGGACGTCGGAGAGGAATGGATTTCACCCGCTTGACGAGGGGGTGGTTCGGCGCTGTGCGGGCGGCGCGCGTTAGTGTCCCTCGCATGAGCAATGGGTCCCGAACCAGGCGGCTCGGCATCATGGGCGGCACCTTCGACCCGATCCACCACGGCCACCTCGTGGCGGCGAGCGAGGTCGCGCACCACTTCGCCCTCGACGAGGTCCTCTTCGTGCCCACCGGGCACCCGTGGCAGAAGGCCGACAAGGTCGTGTCGGCGGTGGAGGACCGCTATCTGATGACGGTCATCGCCACCGCGTCCAACCCGCGGTTCTCGGTGAGCCGGGTCGACGTGGACCGCCCGGGGCCGACGTTCACGATCGACACGCTCAGGGAGATCGCGGGGCTCTACGAGCAGGAGGTCGAGCTCTACTTCATCACCGGAGCCGACGCCTTGGCCCAGATATTGAGCTGGCGTGACGTCGACGAGTTGTTCACCATGGCGCATTTCGTAGGCTGTACCCGTCCCGGTCACACACTGCGCGACCCCGGGCTCCCGGAGGGAAAGGTCAGCCTCATCGAGATTCCGGCGCTTGCCATCTCCTCCTCCGAGTGCCGCGACCGCGTGGCCGCCGGGGAGCCCATCTGGTATCTCGTCCCCGACGGGATTGTCCAGTACATCAACAAGCGAGGTCTTTACCGGGCACCCTGATAATGGGAAGAGCCGGCCTCGTACCCCTCACAGGAGGAACAAGTCCCATCGTGACCGCATCGGAGAGATCGCTCCAGCTCGTGCAGGTCGCCGCAGAGGCGGCCGCCGACAAGCTGGCCGACGACATCATCGCCTACGACGTGAGCGAGCAGCTCGTCATCACCGACGCCTTCCTGCTCTGCTCCGCCTCCAACGACCGTCAGGTCCGCGCCATCGTCGACGAGATCGAGGAGAGGGTGCGCGTCGAGACCGACGCCAAGCCGGTCCGCCGCGAGGGGGAGCGCGAAGGCCGCTGGGTGCTGCTCGACTACATGGACATCGTCGTCCACGTCCAGCACGAGGAGGACCGCACGTTCTACGCCCTCGAACGGCTGTGGAAGGACTGTCCCGCCATCTCGCTTCCGGACAGCGTCACGCACGTCCGAGCCCAGCGGGCCCGCGGGACGGCAGGTGAGTGAGGCGCAGCGCGGCGGCCGTCGCGTCGTCTTCTGGCGCCACGGCCAGACACTCTGGAACGTCGAGCAGCGTTTCCAGGGGCACACCGACATCCCGCTGGACGAGACCGGGGTGGCGCAGGCCGCCCGGGCCGCCTCGCTGCTGGCGTCGCTGCGCCCGTCCTTGATCGTCTCCTCGCACCTGCGCCGGGCCAACGACACCGCCAGGGCGCTGGCCGACCTCGTCGGCCTGGACGTGCGGGTCGACAAGGATCTGCGCGAGCGCGGCGGCGGCGAGTGGGAGGGGCTGACCCGCGCGGAGATCGCCGCCGGGTGGCCGGTCCAGTACGCCGAGTGGGAGGCCCCGGGCGGGGAGGCCGTGACCGACGTCGCCGACCGGGTCGCGGTGGCCACGCGTCGCTGGGTCGACCAGGTGGAGGACAACGGCCTGCTGGTCATCGCCTCGCACGGCGCGGCGAGCCGGCTGGGCATCGCCCGCCTGCTGGGTCTTCCCGTGGAGCTGTGGTCCTCGCTGGGCGGGCTCGGCAACTGCTCGTGGTCGGTGCTGCACGAGGGCCGCAAGGGCTGGCGGCTGGTGGAGCACAACGCGGGCACGCTGCCCGAGCCGGTCAACAGCGACGACCGGCCCGAGTCGGCCCCGGCCGCCACCTGACATCGTGGGCGAGGTCCGGCGCAGACGCCGCTGACCTGCGACTTCCGTAGAAGCCGCAGGTCAGCGGGTGCAGACCCGGTTGTCGTGCTCGAGCCGGTGCTCCGAAGAGCCGGCCGCCACCGCCCCCGTGGTGCGTCAAGGCCCAGCGGCGCGGCACCACTGGCCCTTCCTGGCGGCGGACGACGGAGTCCGGACTTCGAGCACGGTGGCCGCGGGAATGGGCTCCCGATCGCCGGACGCGCGATGACCTGATGCCCCCCGGCATCCTCATCACTTCCCATCCCTGATGCGGCACCCCTCGGCGAGCCGTGGGGGCCGTCCCCTCCCGAATACTCCGGTGGTGGTGCGTGGCCGGTAAAGCAGTTTCGGCGGTGCCCGAAACACGCATGTGAGCCGTTTTCCCGGCTTCTCCGCGGCGGCCGGGCTCAGACGTCTTCGCCCGGGACGCTCGAGCGCCGGCCGATGAGGCCCTCGCCCAGCTCCGTCACCTGGTGGAGCATCTGGTTGGCCTGCCGGGTGCTGGCGACCAGCCCCGCCTGGCGCAGCACCCGGGTGTGCTCGCTCGCCGTCGCCAGCGGGACCTCCGCCAGCCGGGCCAGCTCGCTGGTGGTGCATCCGGAGGTCGCCGCGATGCGGTGCAGGATCTCCGCGCGGGTGCGGCCCACCAGGGCCGCCAGCGGGTCGCCCGCGGCGACCGCCGGCGAGACGTGGTGGGCGGCCGGGTAGACCAGCACGGGCGGCAGCCGCTGGTCGACCAGCGCGACCGGCGTCATCCGGCAGAAGTAGGAGGGGATGAGCGTCAGCCCCCGCCCGCGCAGGCTGAGCTCGTGGCGTCCCGCGACGTAGTCGACCTCCAGCACGGGGGGCCGCCAGCGCATCACCGGCTCCAGGTGCGAGAGCATGCGCTCGATGCCGCCCGTGGCGAGGTGACGCAGCAGGAGGCCGCGCTCCTGGGCGAGCACGCGGTCGACCTCGGGCCAGTGCGGGGACAGCACCGTCTGGCAGTAGCCGGCCGCGACGCGCTCCAGCCGCCGTATCGACCGCTCGTCGCCTCGCGCGAGGTCCTCCAGCGAGGAGGTCGGCAGGCCGGCTCTGGCGCGCAGCAGCTCCATCTCGTGGCGCACCCGCACGCGCGGGGTGTGCGACAGCGCCTGGAGGGCCTGCTCGTGGCCCGCCTGGGCCTCGATGGGGGTCAGGAAGTCGGGGAAGTACGGCCCTCGTGGCGCGAGCGGGATCAGCGTCGACCGTACGTCGTTCAGCAGGCCGGCCGCGGCGAGGTCGGCGCGGGCCCGTCGCCGCCAGCGGGTCATGACCGCGCCGCCGTCGCGGATCTGAAGACGGTGCAGGCTTCCCACCATCTCCCACGTCAGGTCGGCTCTGGCCGCGACGCGGGTACGGGCGAGATCTTGCGCGGTGAAGACGATCCTCAACGTGCCTTTGTCGCCAGAGGTCATGTGCGCTCCGTCTTTCCGGTGAACGACAACAGGTTTTCACGTTCCGGCGCCCGCGTTCCGGTCCTCCGCCGCCGGCGGAACCGCCGGGACGGCTTCTCAGCAGTTCTTCGAACGGTGGACGCGACGGGACGCCACGACGGGCGACGGCGTCCGCGGATGGCGATAATGGGGTGTGGACACCGCGCGGATGGATCACGTTCTGGCCGGCTTGACCGCGTACTTCAAGCGGTCCGCGACCCCGCCTCCGGTCGGCCCCGGGGCGGCCGAGCAGGCGGTGCTGGAGCTGTTCCACAGCACCGCCGCGTCGGTCCCCGCCTATCAGGACTTCCTGCGCCGTCACGGCGTCGACCCCGGCAAGGTCGCGACCATCGCCGACTTCCGGCGGCTGCCTTTGATGACCAAGGAGGACTACCACGGGCCGTACCCGCTGGCCGACCGGTGCCGCGGCGGCCGGGTGGACTTCTCCGACATGATCGCCGTCTCGTCGGGCTCCACCGGGCGCCCGTCCTACTGGCCGCGCTCGGTGCTCGACGAGCTGCGGCTCACCGCGCGGTTCGAGCAGATCTTCCACGACAGCTTCGGCGCCGACCGGCGCAGCACGCTGGCCGTCGTGTGCTTCCCGCTCGGCACGTGGGTGGGCGGCCTGTACACGGCCGCCTGCTGCCGCAACGTGGCCGCCAAGGGCTACCCGCTCACCGTCGTGGCGCCGGGCAACGACAAGGAGGAGATCCTGCGGGTGGTGCCGGAGCTGGCGCCGTCGTTCGAGCAGACGGTGCTGCTGGGCTACCCGCCGTTCCTCAAGGACGTCGTGGACACCGGCATGGCGCGCGGCGTCGACTGGCCGTCCATGGACGTGAAGATGGTGATGGCGGGGGAGGTCTTCAGCGAGGACTGGCGCGATCTGGTGGCGGCCCGCACGGGCATGCGGCGGCCCGCCTACGACACCGCGTCGCTGTACGGCACGGCCGACGCCGGGGTGCTGGGCAACGAGACCCCGCTGAGCATCGGCGTCCGCCGCTTCCTGGCCGGCGCCCCGGCCGCCGCGCAGGAGCTGTTCGGCGAGTCACGACTGCCCACGCTGGTGCAGTACGACCCCCGCAGCCGGTTCTTCGAGACCCGCGACGGCACGCTGCTGTTCTCCGGCGACGGCGCGGTGCCGCTGGTGCGCTACCACATCGCCGACCAGGGCGGCGTGATCGGGTACCGGGAGATGCTCGACTTCTGCGCGGCCCGCGGCTTCGACCCGCTGGCGGAGACCGGCGACGCCCCGGAGCTTCCCTTCGTGTACGTCTTCGGCCGGTCGCACTTCACCGTCTCGTTCTTCGGCGCCAACGTCTTCCCCGAGAACGTCACCGTGGGGCTGGAGCAGCCCGAGGTCAGCGGCTGGACGACCGGGAAGTTCGTCCTGGAGGTGGTCGAGGACGACGACCGGAACCGCCGCCTGCGGGTGACGGTCGAACTGGCCCCCGGCGAGAGCCCCGGCCCCACCCGCGAGCGCCGCGCCGCCGACTCCATCCGCACCCAGCTCCGCCGCCTCAACAGCGAGTTCGCCCACTACGTCCCCGAGGAGCACCAGACCCCGCAGATCGTCCTCCTCCCGACCGGCGACCCCGCCTACTTCCCCCGAGGGGTGAAACACCGCTACACCCGGGCGAGCCCCCCACCTGAACCCCCCGTCCCGAGCTGACCTGGTCCCGTGGGCGTGGAAGTCGTCCTGAAATGGTGCTCGCCTCGCTCGGGCCGTGGCTGTCGAAGCTTCGCCCGCCTGGCGGCGCGGAGTCGCCGGCGGGCGTCACGACGTCCTCGCGGGTGGTTCTCAGGCGGCCGTCTCACATGGCGCGCAGCCAGTCGTCCGCCTCCTGCGGAGAGGTGAGGCGTACGACGTCGAGCGGGGCGAAGCGAGGGTCGTGGACGCGCCGGCCGATCTCGGTGCGGCGGGCGCCGTGCTCTGTCCAGGCCCACCGGGCCGGGTGGTCCTTGCGGAGCCAGTCGGACAACGTCTCGACGTTGCCGCCGAAGATCCGCTCGCGTCTCAGCGTCCGGCGCAGCGACCGCCGCAGGATGCGCGGCATGATCACGCTTTTGGAGTAGTCGAGCCAGACCACGGTGTCGGCGTGCGTCCACAGCACGTCCCGCACTTCGGGGTACCCGAGCGAGTCGAAGATCCACCCGGGAGTGGCCGCGATCTCCGTCACCTGCCGCCGCAGATCAGGGTTGGTCGCCCACTCCGGCCCGATGAAGTGAAGCGCATCCATTTCATAAAAGGGCAGCTCAAGCCGCCCCGAGAGAGCCCGGCCCATGGTCGTCTTCCCGGCCCCGCTGATCCCCACGACAAGAATGCGCCTCACCACCGAAGGCTACTGACTCACCCCCCCACCCCACCCGCCCGCCCCCGGCCGCTCGTCCGTCCTCACGACGCCGGACCCCACCCGGCAAACCGCCCACCGGCCCACACGGTCTTCACAGATCACCGGCGTGCTCCACAACGGGAGCCGAATCGGAGGCGTCCCGTGCGAGATCGCGTTGCCGAGAAGCTCGCCGACCACGAGCACCGGGCGGTCATCAAAAGGGGTGTGGCCGGAGGCTGATCGAGACGAGGTGGACAGCCGTGTTCAAGCACGCATGGAACGCCGACGACTTCTCTCATCTGATCAGCCGCTCAGGCTCTGGGCGATCATGGATGAAGCCGCCGTACGTCGTCAGGTGGGAGGCGCGGCGGGTGATGGGCCAGCAGCTTCGGTAGCTGATCGATACGGCCGACCTGCGCAAGCTTCAGCCTGGGGAAGTGGCGGTCATTCGTCGCCGGGATCAAGAGCGGGCGCCTGCGCTGAGCCTGCGCAGGTGGGCCGCCGCGAGTGAATAGGGTCCTTTCGGCCATCCGCAGGGGTGAAGCGGCTACCGGTTGACTAGGCACAGTCCGAGCGGAGCGAGGGCCATTCAAGGGCGGTTGCGCGTTTATCCCGCCCGGGGAGGGTTGGTCACGGATCCGGGGGCCGGGAGACGTTACGGTGATCTTTTAGGGTCCGCGACGAGGGGCGGTGTCCCTTCGGGGAGCCTTATGTGGCCCTGCGGGGGCTTTGGGGGAAGTGGGGAGAAAAGTTTCGGGGTGGGGGGTGAAGGTGGTGGATGTCGCCTTTTGGGGGATGGGTGGAGTTCACCGGGGAGTCATGATCGTGGGTCAGGCTACCGGGCGTCCCTCACCCTTGATCGCCTAGGGAGCTGTCGTGCCCCACCTCGATCGACGATCATTCCTCGTGACCGGCCTGGCCGCGGGCGCCGTCGCCGCCACCTCGGGTACCGCCCTCGCCGCGCCCGCGCCCGACCCCGCCGCCGAGACCGCGCAGACGCTCGCCTCCCGCGGCCTGCGCACCGACCCGTTCACACTCGGCGTCGCCTCGGGCGACCCCGACCACACCGGCTTCGTCATCTGGACCCGCCTGGCCCAGCAGCCGCTCGCCGAGGACGGCATGGGCGGCATGCCGGCCCGCCCCTTCCCCGTGCTCTGGCAGGTGTACGCCGACGAGCGGGGCCGCCGTCTGGTGCGCGCGGGTGTGGCCGTCGCCGCGCCCGAGTGGGGGCACAGCGTCCACGTCGAGGTGAACGGCCTGTCCGCGGACCGCGAGTACTGGTACCGCTTCCGCGTCGGCCCCTACGTCTCGCCCCTGGGCCGTGGCCGCACCGCGCCGCACCCGCTGAACTACGGCGGGGCGCTGGCCATGGCGTTCGTCTCCTGCGCCCAGTACGAGCACGGCTACTTCACCTCCTACCGGCGCCTGGCCGAGGAGAACGCCGACCTGGTGCTGCACCTTGGCGACTACCAGTACGAGTACACCAAGGACACCTACACCATCCCCGGCGGCAACATCCGCGACCACGAGGGCCCGGAGACCGAGACGCTGGCCAACTACCGGCAGCGGCACGCGCAGTACAAGGCCGACCCCGACCTGCAGGCCGCGCACGCCGCCTCGCCGTGGCTGGTCGTCTGGGACGACCACGAGCTGGACAACAACTGGGCGGACGAGGTGCCCGAGAAGCCGGAGGTGCCCCAGCCGAACTTCCTGACGCGCCGCGAGGCCGCGTTCCGCGCCTACTACGAGAACATGCCGCTGCGCCGCACCTCGATCCCGCGCGGCATCGACATGCAGCTCTACCGGCGCATCAAGTGGGGACGCATGGCCACCTTCCACATGCTCGACACCCGGCAGTACCGCGACGACCAGGGCTGCGGGGACGGCTACGACGACTGCCCGGAGGCCGTCGACCCGGCGCGCTCGATCACCGGCGACGCGCAGGAGAAGTGGCTGCTGCACGGCTTCCGTGACTCGCGCGCGCAGTGGGACATCCTGGGTCAGCAGGTCTTCTTCGCCCAGCGCGACAACAACGCCGGCCCGGCCAAGGTGACCTCCCAGGACGCCTGGGACGGCTACGTCGCCTCCCGCCGGCGCATCACCGAGGGGTGGCTGGACGCCAAGGTGCGCAACCCCGTCGTGCTCACCGGCGACGTGCACGCGCACTGGGCGAGCGACCTCAAGCTCGACTACGACGACCCGACCGGCCCGTCGGTCGGCTCGGAGCTGGTCGCCACCTCGATCAGCACCGGCGGCGACGGCTCCGACTCCGACCCGGCCGCCCACCCGTACCTGGCGATCAACCCGCACCTGCGGTTCTACAACAACCAGCGCGGCTACGTGCTCACCAAGATCGAGCGCGACCAGATGACCGCCGACTTCAAGGTGGTGCCGCAGGTGACGCAGCCCGGCTCCGAGGTGTACACCCGGGCCACCTTCGTCATCGAGGACCGGGTCCCGGGCTTGCAGCAGACCTACCTGCGCCCGCTCGACCCCGCTCTGCGCGCCCGCGGCGTCACCGTCGAGGAGACCGTGGAACTGGAGACCAAGCGCCCCTGACCCGGTCGCCCCACCGGGAAGCGGCGCGCGCGACGCCGCTTCCCGGCCCCTGGCCGCCCGATCCCCGGCCGGGGGGAAGCGCCGGCGTCGATTAGGTGAACGACGGGATGTCGCTATATGCTCTCCGAGCGCCGCGACGGGAGTACCCCGAGCGGTGACTAGGGGCTATAGCGCAGTTGGTAGCGCGCCTCCATGGCATGGAGGAGGTCTGGGGTTCGAATCCCCATAGCTCCACAACAGTTACGAAATCCCGTCTGATCGCTTCGATCGGGCGGGATTCGTCATTTCCGGGCCGGTGAGGCCGTCGGATCGATATTCATCCGTCCGCCCGTCATGGGCCCGCTACTCGACTCCTAAGGTCGCCATGGCGCGGGCGAGGCGGTGGGCGTCGGTGGGGTCGTCGGGGCCGTTGATGAGGGGCACGGGGTTGGGGCCGCGGTAGGCGGTGCGGCCCGGGGGTGGGGTGGCGATGAGGGTGACTATCGGGCGGACGGCGGTGTCGGCGGGCTGGCCCAGCAACGGGGTCAGGACGACGCTGCCCAGCTTCATCAGGCCGTGGACGTCGCCGGCGAAGCTGGTTTTGACGAGGGTCTTCGGGCCCCAGGTGAGGTAGCTGACGGGGGAGTGCTCCGTCGCGAGGATGCCGAGGAGTTCGTTGGCTCGGCGCTGTTGCCGGTTCGACCTGGAGAAGGTGAAACCCGCGCTGAGTTCGAGGTCGTCCCAGTTGATGGCGCCGGGCTTGGCGCCGGGGACGGAGGTGTTGACGACCACGGGGCGGGGGGCCTTCTCCAGCAGGGGGCGCAGGCCGGTGACGAGGACGTACTTGGAGACGAAGAACAGCACCCACGAGGCTTCGTGGCCCTCGGGGGTGAGGTGGCGCTTCTGGCGGATGTAGGAGGCGGCCAGGATCAGGGCGTCCACCTGTTCGTGCCGTGCGGTGATCTCCTTCACCACTCGCCTGGCTTCGGCGATCAGCGACAGGTCGGCCTGGACGAAGCGGGCTCGCTCGGCGGCGTCCGGGACGCCGTCCTTGGTGAGCGCGGCTACCAGCGCCTCGAACTTCGGCCTGCTGCGGCCGACGGCCGCCACCGTGTCGCCCTGCCGTAAGTAGTGCCGTACCAGGGCCGCGCCCATGCCGTCCGTGCCCCCGGTCACCACGATCGTGCCCATTACTGGTCCTTTCATCTGTAACGGAACCAATGTTCCGGTTCGTCTCGCACCCATCATAACCGGATCGTGTGTTCCGTTATCGGTAGGATCGCGGCATGGAGGATGCGCGGGCCCGGCGCCGGGACGCCGTGGCCAATCGGGCGAAGATCGTCGAAGCGGCCGCGGCGGCGTTCGCGGAGCACGGCCTGAGCGTCGACATGCGCGGCGTCGCCGAGCGGGCGGGCGTGGGCGTCGGCACGCTCTACCGGCACTTCCCCACGAAGGAGCTGCTTCTCCAAGAGATCATCGGCGCCGATCCGAGCGGCCTGGCCGTGTCGGAGCTGCCGCCCGGGCTGCCGGCCGCGAGTGCGCTTCGGGAGTTCTTCGGCTCCGCGGTACGGCGGCTCGCCCGCAACCCCGGGATGCTCGACCTGCTCGCGCGCACCGCTCCGTCCGACGCGGAGCTGGCGCGGTGCCTGGCCCACATGACCGGCCTGGGGGAGCAGGCCGTCGAGCGTTCGCGGGCCGACCGCACGCTCGCCGCTGACGTCACCCCGGCCGACGTCGCCTACCAGTTCCTCGCGCTCGTCAGGGTCGTCCAGCTGCTGCCCGGCCCGGCCGCCGCCGACCTGGAGCGTCAGGTGGACATCGCCGTGCGCGGGCTGGAGCGCCGCTGAGACCGCCTTGCCGCGAGGGCCGTTCGCGGACCGCCAGGGTCGATATGTCGCGAAACCGGCAAGCACCATTAGAGTTGCGGCGTGAGCGGAGAGTTGATGCCGAGGTCTCCGCAAACGCGGATGTCCGACGCCGACCGTGAGATGGTCGCCGGCAGGCTGCGTGCGGCGCACGGCGAGGGCCGGTTGACGCTGGAGGAGTTCGAGCAACGGCTGAGCGGGGCGCTGGCCGCGCGCACGTTCGGCGAGGTCGAGCCGTTCCTCGCCGACCTGCCCGGCAACCCTGTGACGGTCGCGGTGCCCGAGCACGCCGTGCTGCGCACCACGGCGGCCACGCTGAAGCGGCAGGGGACGTGGGTGGTGGCCCGGCGGCTGATGGTGGTGGGCAAGGGAGGCGGGGTGAAGCTCGACTTCACCGACGCCCTCATCTCCGACCGCGTCGTGGAGATCGACCTGGACGTTTTCCTGGGCTCCACCCGCCTGGTGCTGCCGCCCGGGGCCTCCGTGGACATCGACGACGTCGAGTTCGTCGCGGGCAGCCCGCACGTGCGCAGGGTTCCCACCTCGCCGATTCCCGGGCCGGGGCTGCACTTCAAGGTCCGCGGCAAGCAGCGGGGCGGCAGCCTGGTCGTCCGGTACCGGCGCCGCTTCGGGAAGTGGAAATGGTGAGCGTGTCCACACCCGATCGCCGATCGCCGTCCACGATCGAGAACTGGGCCCGCAACGTCACCTTCAGCGCCGGGCATCTCGACCGGCCGTCGTCGCTGGAGGAGCTGCGCGGGCTGGTGGCCCGTAGCGACAAGGCGCGCGTGCTGGGCAGCGGGCACTCCTTCAGCGACGTCGCCGACTCGCCCGGCGCGCTGATCTCGCTCGACGGCCTGCCGTCGAGCGTGGAGATCGACGGCGCGTCGGCGTCGGTGCGGGTCACAGGAAGCGTGCGGTACGCCGAGCTGGGCCGCCGGTTGCACGAGGCGGGGTACGCGGTGCACAACCTGGCGTCGCTGCCGCACATCTCGGTGGCGGGGTCCTGCGCGACCGCGACGCACGGCTCGGGCGTGGGCAACGGCAGCCTGGCGACGGCCGTGTCGGCGATCGAGATGGTCACCGCGGACGGCGACCTCGTGAGCCTCGCGCGGGGCGACGAGGGGTTCGCCGGGGCGGTCGTGGGGCTCGGGGCGCTCGGGGTGGTCGTCGGCCTGACGCTGGACGTCGAGCCCGCGTTCACGATGCGGCAGCAGGTGTACGAGGGGCTGCCGCTGGAGGCGCTGGACGAGCACTTCGGCGACGTCGTGTCCGCCGCTTACAGCGTGAGCCTGTTCACCGGGTGGCGCTCCCCGCACATCGAACAGGTGTGGGTGAAGGAGCGGCTCGACGGCGACGCCGGCCCCGCGGCGACGAGCCTGTTCGGCGCCACAGCGGCGGGCGGCCCCCTGCACCCCGTTCCCGGGGTGTCCCCGGTGCACTGCACCGAGCAGCTGGGCGTGCCCGGCCCCTGGTTCGAGCGCCTGCCGCACTTCCGGCCCGACTTCACCCCCAGCAGCGGGGAGGAGCTGCAGTCGGAGTTCATGGTGGCCCGCACGCACGCCGTGGAGGCGCTGCGCGCGCTCGCGGAGCTTCAGGAGCACGTCGCGCCGGTACTGCAGATCTCCGAGATCCGCACGATCGCCGCCGACGAGCTGTGGCTGAGCCCGTTCTACCGGCGGGACAGCGTGGCCTTCCACTTCACCTGGGTGAAGGACACGGCCGCGGTGCTGCCGGTGGTCGGGCTCGTCGAGCGGTGCCTGGCGCCGTTCGGCCCCCGGCCGCACTGGGGCAAGCTGTTCACCCTGCCGCCGGAGACGGTGCGCGCGAGCTACGAGCGCCTGCCCGACTTCCAGGCGCTGGCACGCCGCTACGACCCCTCGGGCAAGTTCACCAACGCCTTCGTCGCCCGGTACGCGCTCGACGCCGGCTGAGGTCCCGCCGTCGCTCGCGATCTGCTCACGCGCTACCGGTGTGACAAGGTGGAACGGTGACCGACAGACCATTGGCCGGGCAGGTGGCCCTCGTCAGCGGGGCCACCCGCGGCGGGGGGCGGGGCATCGCCGTCCAGCTCGGCGCGGCCGGCGCGACGGTGTACGTGACCGGGCGCAGCACGGCGGCGGCCCGGTCTCCCATGAACCGGCCCGAGACGATCGAGCAGACCGCCGAGCTGGTCACCGCCGCCGGGGGGCGCGGCATCGCCGTCGCCGTCGACCACACCGATTCCGCCCAGGTGCGCGACCTGGTGGAACGCCTGGCGCGGGAGCAGGACGGCAGGCTCGACGTGCTGGTGAACAACGTGTGGGGCGGCGACCCGCTGACGGTGTGGGACAAGCCGCTGTGGGAGCAGCCGCTGGAGGAAGGCCTTCAGCTGCAGCGTCAGGCGGTGCACTCGCACATCATCACGAGCTGGCACGCGCTGCCCCTGATGGTGGCGCGCCGCCAAGGCCTGGTCGTGGAGGTCACCGACGGCACCGCCGACATGGGCTACCGGGGCACCTTCTTCTACGACCTGGCGAAGGCGAGCGTCATCCGCGCCGCCCTGGCGCAGGCCGGCGACCTGCGCCCGCACGGCGTCACGGCCCTCGCGCTCACGCCGGGGTTCCTGCGGTCGGAGGCGATGCTCGACCACTTCGGCGTCACCGAACCCACCTGGCGGGACGGCATCGCCAAGGACCCGTACTTCGCGATGTCCGAGACCCCCGCCTACGTCGGCCGCGCGGTGGCCGCCCTGGCCGCCGACCCCGAGGTGAGCCGCTGGACCGGCGAGTCCCTGTCGAGCTGGCGCCTGGCCAAGGAGTACGGCTTCGCCGACGCCGACGGCTCCCGCCCCGACTGGGGCGCCTACTACGCCGCCACCCGCGACGGCACCCCCGCCGACCCGGCCGACTACCGCTGACCCTGCCCGCCCGGGATGGCTGAGCGCCGCCGACGGCGCGGCCTTCGCCGTACCGCGACTCGCCGTCGCGGGCTGGGAAGGGCAGCGGGGCGGTGGGGTACCGTTCAGCCCTCGGAGTCGGGCTCTGCCGGGTGTGCCCGCCCCCGAGGCGGCTCGGCGTCGTCCGGTTATCGGATCCTTCGCTTGCGCGGCGGTGGGGTGGGGGTGGGGTCGCCCATCAGAAAGCGCGCCGGAGGCACCGTTTCGAAGGCGACCGGGTCGTGCCGTGTCCCGTTGCTAAGGGGCCTCGATGCCGCCGTCGGGGCGGCGGACCGTGGCGGCCCAGCGTTCGAACAGGTGGGTGGCCGGGGGGTGCTCGGCCGCGGCGGTCTCGTCGAGGTCGACGCCCCAGCCTGGGGCGTCGTGCGGGTAGAGGTAGCCGTCACGCGGTGCCAGGGTGCCGGGGAAGACCTCGTGGGTGGCGTCGTTGTACACGTGGCCCTCCTGGATGGCGAAGGCCGGGGTGGTGACGTCCAGCGCCACGTTGGCGGCGGCGCCGACCGGGGAGACGTCGGCCGGTGCGTGCCAGGCGGTGCCGACGCCGGTCAGCTCGCACAGGGCGACCAGCTTGCGCGCGGGGGTGAGCCCGCCGATCGCCGACACGTGCAGGCGCAGGATGTCCACGCCGCCCCGGCTGACCAGCCGGGCCGCGTCGGCCACCGAGCCGGCCTGCTCGCCGACGGCGATCGGCATCGGGGCCGCCTCGCGCAGCTCCGGCAGCCGGTCGTACAGCTCCAGCGGGATGGGGTCCTCCAGGAAGAACAGGCGGAACGGCTCCAGCCGCCGCGCCAGGCCGATCGCCTGCTTGACGGTCAGCCGGTGGTGCACGTCGTGCAGCAGGCGCACCTCCTCGCCCAGCTCGGCGCGGGCGCGGGCGAACAGCTCGGGGGTCGTGCGCAGGTAGTGCTGCACGTCCCAGCCGTCCGGATGGGGGTGTCCGGGGTAGGCGCCGCCGACGCCGGGCGCGCCGTAGCTGCCGAGGCCGGGCTGGCCCACCTGCACCCGCACGTGCGTGACGCCGGTGGCCATGATCTGCCGGGCCCGCTCCAGCGTCTCCTCGATCGAGGCGCCGCTCGCGTGCAGGTAGAGGGCGGCGGCGGCCCGCACCCGGCCGCCCAGCAGCTCGTACACCGGCATGCCCGCCCGCTTGCCCGCGATGTCCCACAGGGCCTGGTCGACCCCGGACAGCGCGTTGTTCAGCACCGGGCCGCCCCGCCAGTACGAGGACAGGTGCACCATGCGGGTGATGTCCTCGATGTCGGCGGGGTGCCGGCCGATCAGCATCGGCGCCACGTGCTTCTCGACGGTCTCGGCCACCGAGTGGAAGCGCTGGGTGAAGGTGGCGCACCCCAGGCCGTACAGGCCGGGCTCGCTGGTGTCGACCCGCACCACGACGAGCGGGACGCCCTCGGGCGCGGTCACGATGGGCCGCACGCGGGTGATGCGCAGGCCGTCACGCGACGGCCACGGCGCTTGGGTCTCGGGGATCACGCCGTCGAAGAGCTGGTTCATGACACCGCCACGTCTGGGTCGGGAAGGTCGTCCACGGGCGTCACCGGGTGCGCGTGCTCGGCGCGGAAGCCGAGCAGCCGCTCGGCCGCGCCGACGTCGATCGGGGTGACGCGGTCGGGCATGGTCGCGCGGCGCACGACCCCCGGCAGGTACAGGTCGAGCAGTCGCGCGGTGGGGTACGGGGCCAGGGTGGTCGCGGCGGCCAGGCCCAGCACGTGGTAGCCGGTGACCGGCCGGGTGACCGCGAGCAGGTTGGCCCGCGCGGCGTCCCTGGTGTCGAGGTGGCTCCACAGCTCGCGGACGCCCGCGCCTGGGTCGGCGGCGTAGGCGGCGGCGCGCTTGGGGAACTGGTCGTCCGGGCCGCCGAGCAGCGGGAACCGCAGGGCGACCACGGCCATGTCGTAGCGGCGGGCCATCATCGCGGCCGTCGCCTCGTCGGCCTGCTTGGACAGCGCGTACGGATCGGCCACCTGCAGCGGCAGCGCCTCGTCCACCGGGAGGTACGCCGGGCGCAGCAGCCGCGGCGCCCAGGGCAGGCCGAGGACCGAGAAGCTGCTGGCGATCGCGGCGCGCCGGACGCCGGCCCGCGCGGCCTCCTCCAGCACGACGAAGGTCGCCCGGACGTTGCCGACGAACACCTCCTCGGGCGTGCCCAGGCTGGGCGCGGGGATGGCGGCGCAGTGGATCACGGTGTCGGCCCCGCGCACGGCTTCGCGTACGGCCCGGGCGTCACCGGCGCCGCCGGCCACCACGCGGTCGGCCGGCAGGTCGCCGGGGTCGTGGAGGTCGAGCGCGGTGGCGGGGATGCCGTGGCCGGCGAGCAGCCCGAGCGTGGCGCGCCCGAGCCTGCCCGCGGCGCCGGTCACCAGGACGCGACGAGGGTCGCGGGTCAATCGGTTCACCACCTGAGGGCCGGGGACGGGTCGGCTCGGCCCCCACCGCCGGGCGGATCGCGCCGCGGCGAGCGGCTGGCTTCCGGCCCGGCGACGGCGAACGGCCGCAGCCGATTCTTCCACGCGCCCCCGGCCCGGCCCGCCACCGCGGCGGCCGGGCGGGGGCGGTCAGCGGCCGTTCACGGTGGCGGGGAAGGCGATGCGGTGCTCCCCGGTGTAGACGTTCATGGAGCCGCCGCGCAGGAACCCGATGAGGGTGAGGCCGCACTCCGCGGCCAGCTCCGCGGCCAGGGACGAGGGCGCCGAGACGGCGGCCAGGGCCGGGATCCCCGCCATGACCGCCTTCTGCACCAGCTCGAACGAGGCCCGCCCGGAGACCATCAGGACGGTGGACGCCAGCGGGAGCTCGTCCCCGCGCACCGCCCAGCCGAGGATCTTGTCGACGGCGTTGTGCCGGCCCACGTCCTCCCGGACGCACAGGGCCTCGCCCTCGGGTGTGAACAGGCCGGCGGCGTGCAGGCCGCCGGTGCGGTCGAAGACGCGCTGGGCCGAGCGCAGGCGGTCCGGGAGCGCGCCGATCACCTCCGAGTCCAGGCGCAAGGGGTCGCCGGCCACCTCCCAGCGGGCGACCGTGCGCACCGCCTCCAGCGACGCCTTGCCGCACACGCCGCAGGAGGAGGTGGTGTAGAAGTTGCGCTCCAGCGAGGCCGCCGGCGCGGTCACGCCCGGACCGAGGCGGACGTCCAGCACGTTGTAGGTGTTGAGGCCGTCGGCGGTGGCGCCCGCGCAGTAGCGGATCGACCCGATGTCGGCGGCCGAGCCGACGGCACCCTCGCTGACGAGGAAGCCGGCGGCCAGGTCGAAGTCGTCGCCCGGCGTGCGCATGGTGACGGTCAGCGGGCGGCCGTCGAGGCGGATCTCCAGCGGCTCCTCGGCGGCCAGGACGTCGACCCGCCGCGACAGCGCGGCGTCGCGCAGCCGCAGGATCGGGCGCCGGACGGTGACCCGGCTCACGTGCCCGGCTCCCCGCGCGCCGGGTCGCCCGGCGGCGGCCCGGTGTCCCGGGCGGTGCCGGGACCGGACGGCGCGCGGCCCGGGGCGGCCGGGATGGTGGCGGTGACGCCCGAGGACGGCCCGGAGCCGGAGGAGGCGGCCGGGACCGAGGGTGAGCCGGCGGCCGAGCCGGCCCCGGCGGGTTCGGGCAGGGCCACGTTCTGGACGTGCTGGTAGCCGAAGCGGCCCTTGATGCACAGGTTCCCGTGCGTCACCGGGTTGTCGTGCGGGGAGCCGACCTTGACGATCCGGTTGTCCTGCACGTGCAGGGTCAGGTTGCAGCCGACCCCGCAGTAGCTGCAGATCGTGGTCGTCTGGGTCTGCCGCAACTCGTCCCAGGAGCCCGCGGCGCGCATGTCGTACTCGGTCTTGAACGACAGCGCCCCGGTGGGGCACACCTCGACGCAGTTGCCGCAGTAGACGCACGCCGAGTCGGTCAGCGGGGCGTCGAACTCGGTGGAGATCACCGAGTCGAACCCGCGGCCCGCCACGGCGATGGCGAAGCTGTTCTGCCACTGCTCGCCGCAGGCGTCCACGCACTTGTAGCACAGGATGCACTTGTCGTAGTCGCGCACGTAGAGGTCGTTGTCCACCTTCACCGGCTGGTCGACGCGGGCCGCGTCCTCGCCGAAGCGGCCGGGGCGGGCGTCGTACTCCTCCAGCCACGCGGCGGCGCCCGGGGTGGTGGACAGGTCGACCGACGAGGCGAGCAGCTCCAGCACGACCTTGCGGCTGTGCCGGGCCCGCTCGGTGGCGGTGCCGACGACCATGCCGGCCTCCGCCTTGCGCGAGCAGGCCGGGACGAGCGTCCGCGAGCCCTCGACCTCCACCACGCACACCCGGCAGGCGTTCTTGGGGGTGAGCGTGTCGCCGTAGCACAGGGTGGGGATGTCCTGGCCGGCGCCGCCGCAGGCGTCCAGGATGGTGGCCCCCTCGGGCACCCGGACGGGCTCGCCGTCCACGGTCAGCTCGATCAGGCGCCGGGGCGGTGACAGGGGAACGGTCATGGCGTCTCCTGGGTGAGGGTGCCGGCGGCCGGGAAGACGCTCAGGCGGTCGATGGCCGACTCGACCGCGTTCCACGCGGTCTGGCCGAGCCCGCAGATCGACGCGTCGCGCATGGCCTGGCCCACCTCGCGCAGCAGCACGAGGTCGTCGGCCCGGGGCCTGGTCGACAGACGGTGCAGCGCCTCCTCCTGGCGCACGGTGCCGACCCGGCAGGGCACGCACTGGCCGCAGGACTCGTCGCGGAAGAACTCGGCGATGCGCAGCAGGATGCGGGCCATGTCGACGCCGTCGTCCAGGACGAGCACGACGCCCGAGCCGAGGGTCGTGCCGGCCGCGCGGGTGCCCTCGAAGGTGAGCGGGACGTCCAGCTCGTCGGGGCGGACGAACGCCCCGGCGGCGCCGCCGAGCAGCACGGCGCGCAGGTTCCCCGGGACGCCGCCGGCCAGCGTGAGCAGCTCGCGCAGCGTCGCGCCGAACGGCACCTCGTACACGCCGGGCGCGGCCACGTTGCCCGAGACGCAGAACAGCTTGGTGCCGGTGGACACCTCCGTGCCCACCTGTGCGTAGGCGGCGCCGCCGTGCAGCAGGATGGGCGGCACGTTGACCAGCGTCTCGACGTTGTTCACCAGCGTCGGCTTGCCGAACAGCCCCTTCTCGACCGGGTAGGGGGGCTTGCTGCGCGGCTCGCCCCGGTAGCCCTCGATCGAGTTGAAGATCGCCGTCTCCTCGCCGCAGATGTACGCGCCGGCGCCCCTGCGGATCTCGATGTCGAAGGCGAGCCCCTGGCCGAGGATGTCCTCGCCGAGCAGCCCCCGCGCGCGGGCGGTGGCGATCGCGTTCTCCAGCAGCCCGATGGCGCGCGGGTACTCGCCGCGGATGTACAGGTAGCCGTGGGTGCAGCCGGTGGCGTAGGCCGCGATGGTCATGGCCTCGATGACCGCGTACGGGTCGCCCTCCATGAGCACCCGGTCCTTGAAGGTGCCCGGCTCGCTCTCGTCGGCGTTGCACACCAGGTAGTGCGGGCGGTCGGGCTGGCCGGCGACCGCCGCCCACTTGCGCCCGGCCGGGAACGCCGCGCCGCCGCGGCCGACCAGGCCGGCCTCGGTGACCTCCTGGATGACGCCGAGCGGGCCGAGCTGGAAGGCGCGGCGCAGCGCGGAGTAGCCGCCGGTGGCCCGGTAGTCGTCCAGGCTCTCGGGGTCGACCGCGCCCACCCGCCGCAGCAGGACGAGGGACGGGTCGCCCGCCTGGGGCACGGCGGCCCGGACGGGGGGCTCGGGCAGCTCGGCCAGGCCGTCGTTGCCGCGCTCGCCGAGCGCGGGCCCGTGTGCGCCGGCGCCGAAGACCGGGCCGTGCGCCTCGCGGACGCCGTCGGGCGTGCGGACGCCGTTGGCGGTGCGCAGCTCGCTGGTCGTGTCGGCCTGGAGCGTGCCGCCGGGGCCCGCGTCCCTGGTCGAGGCGCTGGGCATCGGGGGCAGCGGCGGGGCGGGCGCGAGCGGGCCGCCGGCCGCCGGGGACGCCGGCGGGGGGGCCGGCGAGACGGGGGAGGCGGGGTCGAGCTCGGCTTCGTCCGCCCGCACCGGCGCGTAGACGACGGCACGGGGATGCTCCCCGGCCTCCAGCGCGACGGCGGCCGGGGCCCGCTCGCACAGGCCCAGGCACGGGCTCGGCGACCAGGACGCCCCGGGCGGGCCGAGCCGCTCCTGGACGCGGCGCCGCACGTCCTCGGCGCCGTTGGCGTGGCAGGCCAGGTCGGTGCAGACGTGCAGCACCCGCGTGGGGCGGGGCTTGAGGGAGAACAGCGCGTAGAAGCCGGCCACGCCGTACGCCTCGGCGGGCGGGATCGTGAGGCGGCGGCAGATGTAGTCGAGCGCACCCTCGCTGATCCACCCGACGCGGTCGTTGACGGCGTGCAGGGCCGGGAGCAGCAGGTCGCGCTGCTCCCGGGCCTGGTGGCCGCCGGCGGCGAACCGCAGGTCCTCGTCGGTGCGCTGCCCGCCGGCCCAGGAGGAGGGCGGGGGGCCGAGCAGCGCGTCGACGGCGGCGCGCTCCTCGGCCAGGGGTTCGGCGTCGCGGAACCTCAGGTCCACGGCGGGTCACCCGGCCTTCGCGGCGACGAGCTTGTCCACACGCACGGCCGCCGCCTTGAACTCGGCGGTGCCGGCGATGGGGCAGGTGGCCTCGATGGTGAGGGAGTTGGTGTCCACCTCGTCGGGGAAGTGCATGCTCATGAACACCAGCCCCGGCCGCAGCCCGGGGTCGACGTGCACGGGGGCGACGACCGAGCCGCGCCGGGAGCTGATCCGCACCTCCTCGCCCTGGGCGAGGCCGAGCCGGGCGGCGTCCTCGGGGGACAGCTCGATGTGCTCGCCCCTGCGCAGCGGCGAGGAGAAGCCGGACGACTGGACGCCGGTGTTGTAGGAGTCCAGCGTGCGGCCGGTGGTGAGGCGCAGCGGGTACTCCTCGTCCAGCAGGTCGACCGGCGGGGAGTGGCGCAGGAGGGCGAACGGCGCGGGGGCGCCGCGCCGGGCGGGGTCGGTCTCCCAGAGCCTGCCGTGCAGGTAGGGCGGTTCGAGGTCGTCCTCGGACGGGCACGGCCACTGGATGCCCTGCAGGTCGGTCAGGCGCTGGTAGCTCATGCCGGTGTGGGCGGGGGAGAGCAGGCGCACCTCCTCCCACACCTCCTCGGAGCTGGTGTAGTCCCAGTCGTGGCCGAGCCGGCGGGCCAGCTCGCACATGATCCAGATGTCGTCGCGGGCCTCGCCGGGCGGGGTGATCGCGGCCCGGACGCGCTGCACGCGGCGCTCGCTGTTGGTGAAGGTGCCCTCGGCCTCGCACCAGGCGGCGCTGGCGGGCAGCACGACGTCGGCCATCTGGGCGGTCTTGGTGAGGAAGATGTCCTGCACGACCAGGTGGTCGAGCATGCTGAGCCGCTTGACGCAGTGCAGGGAGTCGGCCTCGGACTGCACGGGGTTCTCGCCGATGAGGTAGCAGGTGGTGACCTTGCCCTCGCCCATGGCCTCCAGCATGTCGGTGAGGTTGAGGCCGTACCTGGGCTGGATCGGCGCCTGCCAGGCCTGTTCGAACTTGGCGCGGATCGCGGGGTCGAGGATGTCCTGGAAGCCGGGCAGGCGGTTGGGGATAGCTCCCATGTCGCCGCCGCCCTGCACGTTGTTCTGCCCGCGCAGCGGCGACAGCCCGGAGCCGTACCTGCCGACGTGCCCGGTGAGCAGCGACAGGTTGATCAGCGCCCGGACGTTGTCGGTGGCGTTGTGGTGCTCGGTGATGCCGAGCGTCCAGCAGAGCTGGGCCCGGTCGGCGCGGGCGTAGGCGTGGGCCATCTCCCTGATCGCCTCGGCCGGGACGCCGGTGACCTGCTCGGCGGCCGTGAGCGTCCACGGCTCGACCGAGGCCTTGAACTCCTCGAAGCCCACGGTGGCGCGCTCGATGAAGGCGGTGTTGTGCAGCCCGGCGTCGATGATCTCGCGCGCGACCGCGTGGGCCAGTGGGATGTCGGTGCCTACGTTGAGCCCCAGCCAGCGGTCGGCCCACTGGGCGGTGCCGGTGCGGCGCGGGTCGACGGCGAACATGCGCGCGCCCTTGCGGATGCCCTTGAGCACGTGGTGGAAGAAGATCGGGTGGGCGTTGCGCGCCGCCGACCCCCACATGACGATGACGTCGGTGTCCTCGACCTCCTGGTAGGAGGAGGTGCCGCCGCCGCTGCCGAAGGCGGCGGCCAGGCCCGCGACGCTCGGCGCGTGGCAGGTGCGGTTGCAGGAGTCGACGTTGTTGGTGCCGACCACGACCCGGGAGAACTTCTGGGCGACGTAGTTCATCTCGTTGGTCGAGCGGGCGCACGACAGCATCGCGAACGCGTCGGGACCGTGCCGGCCGATGTTGCGGCGAAATCCCTCGGCGGCCCGTTCCAGGGCCTCGTCCCAGGTGGCCCGCCGCAGCACACCGTTCTCGCGTACAAGCGGATGGGTCAACCGGTCGTAGTGCTGCTCGACTCGGTTCTTCGTCATATCCAGCCTTTCACACGAATTCTGTATGCAGTCTACGGTATGTGTTATTAGCCGGCGGGAACAAGGCCGAGGCGCGTCTGCTCGTCCAGCAGGTCGGTCACCGCGTGGATCGACCGCAGCGTGGGCACGTCCGTCCCGGTGAGGCCGGCCAGCTCGACGACGGCCGCGAGCAGCACGTCCAGCTCCAGCGGCTTGCCCTTCTCCAGGTCCTGGAGGGTGGAGGTCTTGTGCTCGCCGGCCTTCTCGGCGCCGGCCATCCGGCGCTCGATGGAGATCCGGGGCTCGCATCCGACCCGGCGGGCCACCTCCACGGTCTCGCGCATCATCTCGACGACGAGGGCCCGCGCGCGTTCGTGGCGGCAGATGCCCGCCATCGTCGCGCGGGCGAGTGCGCTGATGGGGTTGAAGGCGATGTTGCCCATCAGCTTGATCCAGATGTCGTGCCGCAGGTCGGCCTCGACGGGGCACTTGAGGCCGCCCTGGGCCATGGCCTCGCCGAAGGCGGTGCAGCGGGCGGAGATCGAGCCGTCGGGCTCCCCGATCGAGAACCGGGTGCCCTCCAGGTGGCGGACCACCCCGGGGGCCTCCAGCTCGGTGGCGGCGTAGACGACGCAGCCGATGGCGCGCTCCAGGGGCAGGGCCGCGGTGACGCTGCCGCCGGGGTCGACGCTCTCGATGCGGTATCCCTCGTAGGGGCCGGGCAGGCGGTGGAAGTACCACCAGGGGATGCCGTTCTGGGCGGCGATCACCGCGGTGGTCTCGTGCAGCAGGGGACGGATCATCGGCCCCGCCGCGGCGTACGAGTTGGCCTTGAGGCCGAGGAACACGTAGTCCACCGGCCCGACACTGCCGGGGTCGTCGGTGGCGTGAGGGTGACCGGTGAAGTCCCCTCGGGGGCTCAGCACGCGCACACCGGACTGACGCATCGCGGCGAGGTGCTCCCCGCGGGCGATGAGATGCACCTCGACGCCGGCCCTGTACAGGGCGGCGCCCACATACGCGCCGATGGCGCCGGCGCCAAGAACAGCGACCTTCACGAAGCAGCTCCGTTCTCGCGTCGACAGTGCATTCGGTATACAGTATGGAAAAATTACGGTCAAGAAGGCCGGCCTCGGTCTTCGCGCGGCACGGGGGAGAAGGCCGCCCCTGGCGCGCATCGCGGGAGATGTTCGCGGTGCCTGCGTGAAACATCGGCGTAACTGGGGTCTGGACAAGGGGCGACGGCAACGATAAGCATGGGTTTCATACGGTATGCAGTATGGAGAAGACACTTTTTGAAGGGACGACGCCAGATGGCCGAATCACCGTCTCAGCCCGCTGAATCGCCGGAGACCATTTCGGGCGGCCACCTCGTGGCCAAGGCCCTGAAGGCGGAGGGCGTGGATGTGATCTTCACCCTCTGCGGCGGCCACATCATCGACATCTACGACGGATGCGTCGACGAGGGCATCGACGTCATCGACGTACGGCACGAACAGGTGGCCGCGCACGCCGCCGACGGCTACGCGCGGATCACCGGCAAGCCCGGATGCGCCGTGGTGACGGCGGGCCCGGGAACCACCGACGCGGTCACGGGCGTGGCCAACGCGTTCAGGGCCGAGAGCCCCATGCTGCTCATCGGCGGCCAGGGAGCCCTGAGCCAGCACAAGATGGGCTCGCTGCAGGACCTGCCGCACGTCGACATGATGACGCCGATCACCAAGTTCGCGGCCACGGTGCCCTCCACCGAGCGGGTGGCCGACATCGTGTCCATGGCCTTCCGCGAGTGCTACCACGGCGCGCCGGGGCCGTCCTTCCTGGAGATCCCGCGCGACGTCCTGGACGCCCGGGTGCCGCTCGCCAAGGCCCGCATCCCCGAGGCGGGACGCTACCGCGCCTCCACGCGCCAGGCCGGCGACCCGGAGGCGATCGAGCGCCTGGGCGACCTGATCGCCCACTCGGAGAAGCCGTGCATCCTGCTCGGCAGCCAGGTCTGGACCTGCAGGGCCACCGACGACGCGATCGACTTCGTCCGCGCGCTCAACGTGCCCGCCTACATGAACGGCTCCGGGCGCGGCACGCTCGCCCCCGGCGACCCGCACCACTACCAGCTCTCGCGCCGGTACGCGTTCTCCAACGCCGACCTGATCATCATCGTCGGCACGCCGTTCGACTTCCGCATGGGCTACGGCAAGCGGCTCTCGCAGGACGCGACCGTGGTGCAGATCGACCTGGACTACCGCACCGTCGGCAAGAACCGCGACATCGACCTCGGCATCGTCGGCGACGCGGGCCTGGTGCTGGCCGCGGCCGCCGCCGCGGCGACCGGCCGGGAGGACAACGGCTTCGCCAAGCGCAAGCGGTGGATGGAGGAGCTGCGCGAGGTCGAGACCAAGGCGTACGAGAAGCGCCTGCCCCGCCAGCTCTCGCAGTCCCAGCCGATCGACCCCTACCGCCTGGTGCACGAGATCAACGAGTTCCTCACCGAGGACACCATCTACATCGGCGACGGCGGCGACATCGTCACCTTCTCCGGCCAGGTGGTGCAGCCCAAGTCGCCCGGCCACTGGATGGACCCCGGGCCGCTCGGCACGCTCGGCGTCGGCGTCGCGTTCGCGATGGCGGCCAAGAACGCCCGCAGGGACAAGGAGGTCCTCTGTCTGTTCGGCGACGGCGCCTTCAGCCTCACCGGCTGGGACTTCGAGACCATGGTGCGGTTCGACCTGCCGTTCATCGGGGTCATCGGCAACAACTCCTCGATGAACCAGATCCGCTACGGCCAGGCCGCCAAGTACGGCCAGGACCGGGGACGGATCGGCAACACCCTGGGCGACGTCAGGTACGACGAGTTCGCCCGCCTGCTGGGCGGCCACGGCGAAGAGGTGCGCGACCCCGCCGGCATCCGGCCCGCCCTGGAGCGCGCCCGCGAGTCCGGGAAACCCGCGTTGATCAACGTCTGGATAGATCCGGACGTCTACGCGCCCGGGACCATGAACCAGACCATGTACAAGTAGGGGTTCCCGCGATGAGCAGAGCACTCGACGGTGTCCGCGTCCTCGACATGACCCACGTGCAGTCCGGCCCTTCCTGCACGCAGATCCTCGGCTGGCTCGGCGCCGACGTCGTGAAGCTGGAGTCCCCCACCGGCGACATCACCCGCCAGCAGCTCCGCGACCTGCCCGATGTCGACAGCCTGTACTTCACGATGCTGAACGCCAACAAGCGCAGCATCACCCTCAACATGAAGAGCACCGAGGGCAAGGAGATCTTCACCGAGCTGGTGCGCCGCTCCGACGTGCTGGTGGAGAACTTCGGCCCCGGCGCGGTCGACCGCATGGGCTTCACCTGGGAGCGCCTGCGGGAGATCAACCCCCGGCTGGTCTACGCCTCGATCAAGGGCTTCGGCCCCGGCAGGTACGCCGACTACAAGGCCTACGAGGTGGTCGCCCAGGCGATGGGCGGCTCCATGACCACCACCGGCTTCGAGGACGGCCCGCCGCTGGCGACCGGCGCGCAGATCGGCGACTCCGGCACCGGCATCCACACCGTCGCCGGCATCCTGGCCGCGCTCTACCAGCGCCACGAGACCGGGCAGGGCCAGCGGGTGCAGGTGGCCATGCAGCACGCCGTGCTGAACCTGTGCCGCGTCAAGCTCCGCGACCAGCAGCGGCTGGCGCACGGCCCGCTGGCGGAGTACCCCAACCGGACCTTCGGCGACGAGGTGCCGCGCTCGGGCAACGCCTCGGGCGGCGGGCAGCCCGGCTGGGCGGTCAAGTGCGCCCCCGGCGGCCCCAACGACTACATCTACGTGATCGTGCAGCCCCCCGGCTGGGCGCCGCTGGCCCGCGTCATCGGCCGTCCCGAGCTGGCCGAGGACCCCGAGTGGGCCACGCCGGCGGCCCGCCTGCCCAAGCTGGACAAGATGTTCCAGCTCATCGAGGAGTGGACGAGCCTGCACGGCAAGTGGGCGGTGCTCGACGCGCTCAACGCGCAGAACATCCCCTGCGGGCCGATCCTGTCGACCAAGGAGCTGATCGAGGACCAGACGCTCCGCGACCAGGGCATGATCGTCGACGTCGACCACCCCGAGCGCGGCAGCTTCGTGACCGTCGGCAGCCCCATCCAGATGTCGGACTCCCCGGTGACGATCACCACGCCGCCCCTGCTGGGCGAGCACAACGAGGAAATCTACTCAGACCTCGGGTTCTCCGCCGACAGGCTGGCGGACCTGCGGCGGAACGGAGTGATCTGATGGCATCCGGTGGCGACGGCGTACGCGAGGTGCTGGAGAAGGCGCGTGCGGAGGGCCGCACGGCGCTGACTGCGCCGGAGGGCAGGAAAGTCTGCGAGGCGTACGGCATCGCGACCCCCGGCGAGGGCCTGGCCGCCTCCGCCGACGAGGCGGTGCGGCTCGCCGAGGAGATCGGCTTCCCGGTGGTGCTGAAGATCGTGTCCCCCGACATCCTGCACAAGACCGAGGCAGGGGGCGTCGTCGTCGGGCCGCGCACGGCGCAGGACGTGCGCGCCGCCTACGAGCAGATCATGACCTCGGCCCGGGCGTACGACGCCGAGGCGTCCATCGACGGCGTCCAGGTGCAGAAGATGGTCGGCGGCGGCCACGAGGTGATCATCGGCGCGGTGACCGACCCCACCTTCGGCAAGGTGGTGGCCTTCGGGCTCGGCGGCGTGCTGGTGGAGGTGCTGAAGGACGTCACCTTCCGCCTGGCGCCCCTGACCGGCGAGGAGGCGCTGGGCATGCTGGACGACGTGCGCTCGGCCGAGCTGCTGCGCGGCGTGCGCGGCGCCGAGGGCGTGCACCGCGAGGCGCTCGCCGGCATGATCGAACGGGTCGGCGCGCTGGTGTCGGACTTCCCGGAGATCGCCGAGATCGACCTCAACCCGGTGTTCGCCGACGCGTCCGGGGCGACCGCCGCCGACGTGCGCATCCTGCTCGACCTGGACCCGGCGCCGCCCAGGCGGCGGATCCCGCCAGAGGAGATCCTCTCCTCGATGAACCGCGTCTTCAAGCCGCGCGCGGTCGCGGTGATCGGCGCCTCGGCCGAGACCGGCAAGATCGGCAACTCGGTCATGCGCAACCTCATCGACGGCGGCTACCGGGGGCGGGTGTTCCCGATCAACCCCAAGGCCACCGAGATCATGGGGCTGCCCGCCTACCCCTCGATCAGCGCGGTGCCCTACGACGTCGACGTCGCGGTGTTCGCCATCCCGGCCAAGTTCGTGGCCGCGGCGCTGGAGGAGGTCGGCGCGGCGGGCGTCGCGGGGGCCGTCATGATCCCGTCGGGCTTCGCCGAGACCGGCAACGTGGCGGGCCAGGACGAGATCCTGGAGATCGCCCGCAGGCACGGAGTCCGCATCCTCGGACCCAACATCTACGGCTACTACTACACGCCGGAGAACCTCTGCGCGACCTTCTGCACGCCGTACGACGTGAAGGGCAGCGTGGCGCTGACCTCCCAGAGCGGCGGCATCGGCATGGCCATCCTGGGGTTCAGCCGCACCACCAAGATGGGCGTCTCGGCGATCGTCGGCGTCGGCAACAAGGCCGACATCGACGAGGACGACCTGCTCACCTTCTTCGAGCAGGACGACAACACCCGCTGCGTCGCCATGCACATGGAGGACCTCAAGGACGGCCGCGGCTTCGTCGAGGTGGCCAGGCGCGTGAGCCGGACCAAGCCGGTGATCGTGCTGAAGGCCGGGCGCACCGCCATGGGCGCCCGGGCCGCGGGCTCGCACACCGGGGCGCTGGCCGGCGACGACAAGGTGTACGACGACATCCTGCGCCAGGCGGGCGTCGTGCGCGCCCCCGGGCTGAACGACATGCTGGAGTACGCCCGCTCACTGCCCATGATGCCCACCCCCAAGGGCGAGAACGTGGTCATCATCACCGGGGCCGGCGGCTCGGGCGTCCTGCTCTCCGACGCCTGCGTCGACAACGGCCTGTCGCTCATGGAGATCCCCCCCGACCTGGACGAGGCGTTCCGCGCCTTCATCCCGCCCTTCGGGGCGGCGGGCAACCCGATCGACATCACCGGCGGCGAGCCGCCGAGCACCTACGCCAACACCGTCAGGCTGGGCCTGACGGACGAGCGCATCCACGCGCTGGTCCTCGGCTACTGGCACACCATCGTGACCCCCCCGATGGTGTTCGCCGAGCTGATCGCCCGCGTGGTGGCCGAGGAGCGGGCCAAGGGCAACGACAAGCCCGTGGTCGCGTCGCTGGCCGGTGACACCGAGGTCGAGGACGCCTGCGACTACCTGTTCGAGCACGGGGTGGTGGCTTACCCGTACACGACGGAGAAGCCGGTGGCCGTGCTCGGCGCCAAGTACCGCTGGGCCAGAGCGGCGGGCCTTCTCCAGGGCTGACGGCCGCCGTCCGCGCGAGTGAGGGGGCGTTCGCGGCAGCACAACCGGATTCACCCACTCCCCAGGAGGTTTGCAGGTGGAGAGTTCAAGACAGCCGGCGACACCGACCGGCGTCGCCGTCCCGACGACCGACGAGCAAGTCTGGAAAGCCGGAAAACTGGAGCCGATGCCGATCCGGCGGCTTCCGGACGCGCCGCCCTCGGTGCACATCCTCGGCCCGACCGTGTTCCTCGTCGCGCTCGGCGTGGGCATGGGCGAGTCGTACATGTGGCCTCGCCTCGTGCTGCTGTTCGGGCCGGAGATCCGCTGGCTGTTCCTGATCGGCGTCACCCTGCAGGCCGTGGTGATGCTGGAGATGGCCAGGTACGCCATGGCGACCGGGGAGAGCATCTTCTTCGGCGCCGCGCGGGTCTTCAAGCCCCTCATGTGGTTCTTCTTCGTGGCGGCGATCCTGGTCTACATCTGGCCGGGACACCTGTCGGCGGGCGCGGCGGCCTTCGAGAAGATCACCGGAATACCGTGGGTGATCACGGCCTGTACGGGCCTGGTCCTGGTGGGCATCGTGTTCAGCCTGGCCAAGGTGATCTACAGCCTGCTGGAGAACGTGCTGTCCATCCTCATCGGCACGCTCGTGATCGGCACGGCCGTCGTCGCCGCCATGGTCGGAAGCTGGGCCGACCTGTCCAGCACGATCAGCGGCATGTTCGCCTTCGGCTACCTGCCCTCGGAGGCCCTGTCGCCGACGTGGTTCCCGGTGATCGTCGGCTCCATCGCCTTCGCCGGCCCCTCGGGCATGCAGCAGATGTGGTACACGCTGCACCTGCGCGACTCCGGCGCCGGCATGGGCGCGCACATCCCGAAGATCAGGGGCCTGCGGCACGCCGGCGACGAGGAGGACATGCCCGCGCGCGGGTTCATGTTCGACACCTCCGACGCCGAGGAGATGCGCAAGTGGAAGGGCTGGCGGCGGTGGGTGACCTTCGACGCGTTCCTGCTCTTCTGGGGCATCACGATGCTGGTGACGGTCTCGTTCACCGTGCTCGCCCAGGCGGCGGCCCGCAACAGCCCCGACGTCCGGGATCTGATCCTCGCCGGTGACCGCGAGGCCTCGCTCAACGCGATGTCCGAATCCTTCGCGTCGGCCGGCAGCGCCGTGCTCGGCGGGGTGTTCCTCGGCTTCATCGCGCTCATCGGCCTCAACGCGACGCTCGGCCTGTTCGACTCCTTCTCCCGGGGCCAGGCGGACATGAGCTACCACTTCGTCCGCGGCGCCAAGAAGTTCGGGATGTCCAAGCTGTACGCGGGCTTCCTGTGGGGCGTCATCGTCTTCGGCATCCTGATCCTGCTGTTCGGGCCCGCGGACGGCCCGGCGGCGATCCTCGACACCCTGGCGTTCCTGTCGACGTTCGCGATGGGCGCCTACTGCGTCACCCTGCTGCTGGTCAACAACCGCATGCTGCCCAAACCCATCCGCCCGAAGATCTGGACCAATCTGATCATCGGGTTCGGGGCCGTCTTCTACCTCGGGATGCTGCTGTACAGCCTCCTGGCCTATGGCGTGGTGCTGTGATGCGAGGCGTGCGCGGGCAGGCGGAGGTCGCCCTCCCCGGGCTGCTGGTCGGCGTCGTCGCGGGAGCGATGGCGGGCGGGCTGACGCTCGCGGCGGGGCAGCCGGCCCGGTGGGCGGCGATCTCCGCGCTCACCCTGGCCGTCCCGCTGGGCCTGCTCGGCCTGGGCTACGGCCTGCTGCTGGCCAGGGGGGTGTTCCAGCCGGGGCTGTTCGCCCCGGCCGGGCTCTACTGGCTCGCCGGCTTCCCGGTCGCCCGGCTCGTGCAGGAGACGGCGACGAGCACGCTGATCTTCGGCAGCGCGTCGCTGCGGGAGGACGTGCTCGGCTTCGTCGCCTACCAGGCCATCGTCAGCCTGGGCTTCGCCATCGGGTTCGTCTGGACCCATGAGCGGGTGGCCCCGTACTGGTTCGTGCGCGCGGCCCGCCACAACCCCCTGGCCGCACAGGTGCTCGACCGTTATGTCGCACACGCCGAGGTTCTGTCGCGCTCGCGCCGGCGGCGGCGGACGCTCAGGCAGGGAGAGAGAGGAGCCTGATGAACCTGCCCACCTGGGTCTGGCTGGTGACCGTCGGAGCGTTCGCGCTCATGCTCGGACTGGACTTCTACCTCGTCGCCCGCAACCCCCGGCGTCCCGGATTCCGCGAGTGCGTGCGCTGGGTGAGCTTCTACGTCGCGCTGGCGGCGGCCTTCGGCATCGGCGTGCTGGTGCTGGCCGGGCCCAAGTACGGCGGTGAGTTCTTCGCCGGATGGATCACCGAGTACTCGCTCAGCGTCGACAACCTGTTCGTCTTCCTGATCATCATGAGCCGCTTCCAGGTGCCGGACCGGTACCGCCAGAAGGTGCTCATGACCGGCATCGTGCTGGCGATCCTGATGAGAGGCGTGTTCATCGCCGTGGGAGCCGAGGCGGTGTCGCGCTTCGACTGGCTGTTCTACATCTTCGGCGCCTTCCTCGTGTACACCGCGTGGAAGTTCGTCACCGAGAAGGAGGAGGAAGCCGACTTCTCGGAGAACCTGGCCCTTCGCACGGTGCGGCGGATCCTGCCGTCGACGAAGGAGTACCACGGTGCGTCGATGACGGTGCGGGTCGCCGGCCGCCGGCTGGTGACCCCCATGCTGATCGTGATGGTGGCGATCGGCACCTCCGACCTGCTGTTCGCCGTGGACTCCATTCCGGCCATCTTCGGCCTGACCAAGGAGCCCTACATCGTCTTCACGGCGAACGTCTTCGCCCTGATGGGGCTTCGCCAGCTCTTCTTCCTGGTGGGAGGGCTGCTGGACCGTCTCGTCTACCTCAACAAGGGCCTGGCGCTGGTTTTGGCCTTCATCGGCGTGAAGCTGGTGCTGGAGGCCCTGAACCACGACGGGTTCACGTGGGCGCCCACGGTGCCCATCGTGGTCTCACTCGGGATCATTATTGGAACGCTGGCGATCACCACCGTGATCAGCCTGCTGAAGTCGCGCGGCGACCGCGGGAAGGACGCGGCGGACGCCGATGCCGACAGGGACGAGGTGCCCGCGGAGAACCGGTGATCCCGGCGGTGGCCGCGGGCGGGAGGCTGATGTTCCAGGGCCTCCCGTCCGCGGTCAGCGGGAGACGTCGACCTTGCGGTCGGCGGACCAGTTGCCCACGAAGTGCTCGACGCCTTCGGCCGAGACCTGCTCACGCTGGGCGAGGGCCAGGCCGAGGCCGAAGACCCGTCCGTCGGCCCGATAGCCGGCGGGCTCGTCGAGCAGCGCCTTGAGGAACGCCTTCATCGCAATGCTCCTTCTTGATGGGGGTTTCTACGGCCGGGAGGGGAACCCGGCCGGTCTTCCGCTACGGCCGCCGAGACGGCCGTGACCGTGGGGGCCGGGCGAACTCGGCCGTGACCAGGGGAGGCGCCGGCCTCCTTCGTCGTCTCGGAGGATTACGCCGGCGCCTTCGCGCCTGTGCTCGATTGTTCGTCGGGGGTGTTTCCGCGGGAGGGAGCGGCCGTGAACTCGGTGTCAATTCGCGGCGGCGGAGCGCGGCCTGCGGCGCCTGGTCGGCTGGGGGACCGACTCGACCGGCTCGGCCGCCCGCTGCTCCAGGTAGGAACGGCGGGTGTGCTCGGTGTGGTCGCGCATGATCTGGGCGGCGCGGTCCTCGTCGCGGGCGGCGATCGCCTCGATCAGGGCCTTGTGCTCCTCCCACGACGCGTGGCCGCGCCTGCGGGCGACCGGCGTGTGGTACCACCGGACGCGCCGGGACACCTGGGCGGCGAGCTCGGCCAGCACCTTGTTGCCGGAGAGCGCGGTCACCAGGGCGTGCAGTTCGGAGTTGGCGGCGACGGCCCCGTCGACGTCGTCGGCCTCCACGGCGGCGTGACCCTCGTCGCACAGCGCACGCAACCGCTTGACGCCTTCGTCGTCGCGGTGCCGGGCCGCCAGGCGGGCCGACTCGGTCTCCAGGAGGGCGCGTACGGCGAGGAGCTGGTCGGCCTCCTCCACGGTCGGGGCGTGCACGAACGCGCCCTGCCCGGGGTAGAGGTCGACCCAGCCCTCGCCGCTGAGGAGTTGGAGCGCCTCCCTGATCGGCTGGCGCGACACCCCGAGGAGTTCGGCGAGCTCGCTCTCGGCCAGGTGCTGGCCGGGACGCAGGTGACCGGTGACGATCAGCTCCAGGAGCGCCTCGAACACGCTCTCCCGCAGGGGCACCGGCCGTGCGATCTTGGGGGCCGCCCCCTGACTTGCCAGTTCCGATCGCAGCATGCTCTTTCAACTCCATATAGAGACGACAGGATTACTGTACTGGTCCCGCTGCCCCCAGTGTTTGTGGTCGACTGCCTACAGCATACAGTCTGTCGTCTGGGTCATCGCGGTGAGGTTGATCACACGGGCAGGGTGACCGGACGCCCCGGCACGCGCAGGGCGTGGCTCACGGCGGCCGACAGCAGGGCGAGCAGGGCCATGACCAGGAAGGATCCCGCATGGCTCGATGCCGTCATGGCCGCTATGGCCAGCCCCACCCCTAGGACCCCGGCCACGGCCTTGGTGCTGTAGACCACGCCGTGGATCTCGCTGGTGCGCTCCTCGCCGAAGTACTCGCGGACGAGGCCCGCGATGAGCGGGTAGAACGCGCCGCCGCCCAGGCCGGCCACGGCGCCGGCCGCCACCAGCAGGCCGGGCGAGCGCGTGGACGCGCCGGCGGCCAGCAGGAGCTGTCCCACGGCCAGCAGGGCCAGTGTGGTGCTGAGCACCCGGCGGCGGCCGAAGACCTCCGAGGCGAGCATCGCGCACGCGCGCCCGGCGCCGTTCAGCACGACCAGCAGGGCCAGGGCCGCCCAGGGCGCGGTGCCGCCGAGGGTGGCCAGAGCCACGACGTCGAAGACGGAGACCGCTCCGGCGCAGACCAGGATGGCGGCCATCCCCGCGAGCGCGCCCGTGCGCAGCGCCTGGCCGGTGGAGAACTGCCGCACGGCGGGCGGCGTCCTGCGCAGGATCAGCCGGTCGAGGGCGTGCGTCCGTGGGTCGATCCGCGCGGGCCACCAGTGCGCGGGAGGCAGGCGGACGAACCCGGCGGCCGTGCCGACGACCGCCAGGGCCACCACCGCGGCGACCGCGAACGCCGGCTGGAGCAGGCCGGGGGACAGGCCCGCGACCACCGCGAGCGGCGCGGCGCCGTAGGCGAACGCGCCGGTCACGAAGCTCACCCGGGTGCCGGGGCGCTCGGGGTACCAGCGCGCCACCGCCTCGGCGCACACGCCGTACACCAGGCCGGCGCCCACCCCGCCGAGCACGGCGTAGCCGGCCAGCAGGACGGCCGGGTGGGCGCTGACGGCGAGGGTCAGCAGCGCGGCGCCGCTCAGCGCCGCGCCCGTCCACAGCGCCGCGCGGACGCTGAGCCGCCCGCGTCGGACGAGGCCGACGGCGGGGATGGAGGCGAGCCCTTGGCAGACGATCCACAGGGCCAGCGGGGCCAGTGTGGCGAGCGGGGTGCCGCCGTGCACGCCCATGAGCGCCGGTGCCGCCGCCGCGTAGCCGTACTGCAGCGGCGCGATGGCGACCATGGCGGCCCAGGGCAGCCAGAACATCCACGACCTGGGGCGACCGGTCAGATCGCGGGCGCTCTGGCCGACGAGGTAAGCGCGTCCTCGCCAGTCCCGGACAAGCGGTGAATTCTCCATACTGTATGAGATATACCGCCATACACCATGCTGTCGACCCCTAGACGGCCCACACTCCATACGGTATACCGTCTACAAGAACCGCAAAGGAGCGTCGATGGACCTGTACGAGTACCAGGCGAAGGAGCTCTTCGCGCGGCACGGGGTCCCCGTCCCGCGGGGGCGGGTCGCGTCCACCCCCGAGGAGGCGCGGTCGATAGCGGAGGAACTGCGCGCGCCCGTGGTCGTCAAGGCGCAGGTGAAGACCGGCGGGCGTGGCAAGGCGGGCGGCATCCGCCCGGCGCCCGGCCCGTCGTCCACGGAGGCCGAGGCGCGGCACGTGATCGGCATGGACATCAAACGACACATCGCCCGGACCGTCCTGGTCGAGCAGGCCACGGTCCCGTTCGAGGAGTACTACGCCGCCTACCTCGTCGACCGCGCCGACCGGACGTTCCTGGCCATGGTGTCGGCGCGCGGCGGCATGGACATCGAAGAGGTCGCGGCCACCGACCCCGGCGCGCTGGTGCGCATGCCGATCGACCCGGTCCGCGGGGTCGACCGGGAGATCGCCCTGGAGCTGGCCGCGCGCGCCGCCCTGCCCGAGGACGTCCGCGAGGCCGTCGCCGGCGTCCTGGTGCGCCTGTGGCAGGTCATGGTCGAGGAGGACGCCCTGCTCGTCGAGGTCAACCCGCTGGCGTGCACCGCGGACGGCCGGGTGCTGGCGCTCGACGGCAAGGTCACCCTCGACGCCGGCGCGGGCTTCCGGCACGACCACGAGGCGCTGGCCGACCCCGCCGAAGGTGAGGGGCTGGAGGCCGTGGCCAGGGCCAGGAAGCTCAACTACGTGAAGCTGGACGGCGAGGTCGGCGTCATCGGCAACGGCGCCGGCCTGGTGATGAGCACGCTCGACGTCGTGGCGTACGCCGGCCGCGGCTTCGGCGGGGTGCGCCCGGCCAACTTCCTCGACATCGGGGGAGGGGCCTCGGCCCAGGTGATGGCCGACGCGCTCGACACCGTGCTCGCCGACCCCGGCGTGCGCTCGGTGCTGGTCAACGTGTTCGGCGGCATCACCGCCTGCGACGCGGTGGCCGACGGCGTGGTCGCCGCCCTGCGGATGCTGGGGGAGCGGGGCCTGTCCCGCCCGGTGGTGGTCCGGCTGGACGGCAACAACGCCGAGGCCGGCCGCGCCATCCTCGCCGCCGCCCGGCACCCCCGGGTGCGCGTGGTCACGACCATGGACGACGCCGCCGAGCTCGCGGCCCGGCTGGCCGCGGCGTGAGCGCGCCGCGCGACGCCCTCCCGCTCGTGCCGCGCGGCCCGGACCGCGCGGCGCACGACGACGACCTGGCACACGACGGAGGCCGGGCCGGCCGCCGAGAGGAGCAGCGACGATGGCCGTCTTCCTGACCAAGGACAGCAAGGTGCTGGTCCAGGGCATGACCGGCGCCGAGGGCGCGCGGCACACCGCCCGGATGCTCGCCGCGGGCACCGACGTCGTGGCGGGGGTGACCCCCGGCAAGGGCGGCAGGACGGTCGACTTCGGTGAGCGCCGGCTCCCCGTCTTCGACTCGGTGGCCGCCGCCGTGACCCAGACCGGCGCGGACGTGTCGGTGGTGTTCGTGCCGCCGAGGTTCGCCCGGGCCGCGGTCGAGGAGGCCGTCGACGCCGCCGTCGGGCTGTGCGTGGTGATCACCGAGGGCGTGCCCGTCCACGACACGCTGCGGTTCTGGGCCCGCGCCCAGGCCGCCGGGACCACCCGCCTCATCGGCCCCAACTGCCCGGGCCTGATCAGCCCCGGACAGTCCAGCGCGGGGATCATCCCGGCCGACATCACCTCGGCGGGACCCATCGGCCTGGTGAGCAAGTCGGGCACTTTGACGTACCAGTTGATGTACGAGCTGCGTGACGTCGGGTTCTCCACGGCGGTGGGCATCGGCGGCGACCCGGTGATCGGCACGACGCACATCGACGCGCTGGAGGCGTTCCAGAACGACCCGGACACCGAGGCGATCGTGATGATCGGCGAGATCGGCGGGGACGCCGAGGAGCGCGCGGCGGCCTACATCGACAAGCACGTCACCAAGCCCGTGGTCGGGTACGTCGCCGGGTTCACCGCCCCGGAGGGCAGGACCATGGGGCACGCCGGCGCGATCGTGTCCGGCTCGACCGGCACCGCGCGCGCCAAGAAGGACGCGCTGGAGAAGGCCGGGGTGCGGGTGGGGCAGACCCCGAGCGAGACCGCCCGCCTCATGCGCGAACTGCTCGCCGGCCGCGCGGGCACGGTGTGACCGCCCAGGCGGCCGGCCGGCCGCGGTTCGACGTCAACCTGTCCATCCTGTTCACCGAGCTGCCGCTGCTGGAACGCCCCGCCGCCGCGGCCGGGGCCGGGTTCGACGCCGTCGAGCTGTGGTGGCCCTTCGACCGCCCCGACCCGCCCGAGCCCGAGCTGGACGCGCTGCGCCGGTCCATCCAGGACGCGGGCGTCCGCCTGGTCGCGCTGAACTTCGACGCCGGCGACATGGCCGCCGGCGACCGCGGCCTGCTGTCGCGCCCCGAGGGCGCGTCGCGGTTCCTCGCCAACGTCGACGTCGCGGCCGGCCTGGCCGGGTCGCTCGGCTGCCGGGTGCTGAACGCGCTCTACGGCAACCGCGGGGCCGGCCTGACCGGCGCGGCCCAGCGCGAGCTGGCCCTGTCCAACCTTGAGCGCGCCGCCGCCGCGGCCCGGACCGTCGGCGCCACGGTCGTCGTCGAGGCGCTCAACTCCCACGAGAACCCCGGTTACCCCATCACCTCCTCCGCCGCCGCGTTCGAGCTGATCGAACAGTCCGGGGCGGAGAACGTGGCCTTCCTGGCCGACCTGTACCACCTGCACCGCATGGGCGAGGACGTGCTCGCGCTGGCCGGCGCGCACGCCGAACGGTTCGGCCACGTGCAGATCGCCGACGACCCCGGCCGGGGACGGCCCGGAACCGGCTCCATGCCCTACCACCGGATCCTCGACCGCCTGTGGGCGGCCGGCTACCGAGGCCACGTCGGCCTGGAGTACCGGCCCGCCGGCCCGAGCGCCGAGAGCTTCACCTGGCTGAAGGAGTTTTCATGACCGACGCAGCGCGGGCGCAGGCGCGCCCCGGCCACGCGGGAGGGGAGTGAGCGCGATGACCGACGTGACGTTCATCGGGCTGGGGATCATGGGCGCCCCCATGGCGGCCAACCTGATCCGCGCGGGCTACCGCGTCACCGCCTACGACGTGGACACGGCGAGGGTCGAGCGGGTCGTCGAGCTCGGGGGCGCCGCGGCGGCCTCGGTGCCCGGCGCCGTCGCGGGGGCCGAGGTCGTGATCACCATGCTGCCCGACTCCCCGCAGGTGGAGGAGGTGGCCTTCGGGGACGACGGGCTGCTGAACCACGGCGCGGCCGGCATGTTCCACCTGGACATGAGCACGATCAAGCCCGAGACCGCGTGCCGGGTCGCGCAGGCGGCCACGATCAAGGGCATCAGGCCGCTGGACGCGCCGGTGAGCGGCGGCGAGCGCGGCGCGGCCGACGGCACGCTGTCGATCATGGTGGGCGGCCACCCCGACGACTTCGAGGCGATCCGCCCGCTGCTCGCCGTGCTCGGCACGACGGTCCGCCACGTCGGGCCGTCCGGGTCCGGGCAGATCGTCAAGGCCGCCAACCAGCTCGTGGTCGGCGGCATCTACGGCCTGGTCGCCGAGGCCATCGTCCTGCTGGAGGCCTCCGGGGTGGACCCCGAGGGCGGGCTGGACGTGCTGGCCGGCGGGCTGGCGGGGTCGCGCGTCCTCGAACTGCGCCGCCACTCGATGATCAAGCGGGAGTTCGTCCCGGGTTTCCGCGTCGACCTGCACCACAAGGACATGGGCATCGCGGTCGCCGCCGCCCGGCGCGCCGGCGTCTCCCTTCCCCTCACCGGCATGGTCGCCGAGCTGATGGCGGCGGCCAAGGCGCAGGGACACGGGTCCCTCGACCACTCCGCGCTGCTGAAGGTGATCGAAAGGATCAACGGATGAAGCGGATCCCCTGCATGGAGGCGGCCGTCGCCGTCATGGAGTCCGAGGGCGTCGACACCGTCTTCGGCATCCCGGGCGCGGCGATCCTGCCGCTGTACGCCGCCATGCGCACCAGCTCGATCCGGCACATCACCGTGCGGCACGAGGAGGGCGGCACCCACGCCGCCGACGGATGGGCCCGGGTCACCGGCAACGTCGGCGTCTCCATCGGCACCTCGGGCCCGGCCGGCACCAACATGATCACCGGGCTGTACACCGCCATGGCCGACTCCGTCCCCATCGTGTGCCTCACCGGGCAGGCCGCGCGGAACAAGCTGCACCAGGAGTCCTTCCAGGCGGTCGACATCGTGGAGATCGCCAAGCCGGTCACCAAGTGGGCCGTCCAGCTCAAGGAGCCCGCGCAGGCGCCCTGGGTGTTCCGCGAGGCGTTCCGCGTCGCCCGCTCCGGACGCCCCGGGCCGGTGCTCATCGACCTGCCCATCGACGTGCAGCGCGGCACCTGCCTGTACGACCCGGAGCTGGACGAGCCGTTCCCCGTGGACGTGCCCGAGCCGACGGCCGGGTCCGTGCGGGCGGCCGTCGACCTGCTGGCCGGCGCCCGGCGCCCGATCATCCTGGCCGGCGGCGGCGTCGTCATCGCGGACGCCGCGGCCGAGCTGCGGGCGCTGGCCGAGCACATGCGGATCCCCGTGCAGGTCACGCTCATGGGCAAGGGCGCCTTCCCCGAGGACCACCCCCTGTTCGCCGGCATGGCCGGCATCCAGACCCAGACGCGGTGGGGCAACGCCGCGTTCCTGGAGAGCGACCTGGTGCTCGCGGTCGGCGCGCGGTTCGGCGACCGGCACACCGGCGACCTGGAGACCTACCGGCGCGGGCGCAGGTTCGTCCACGTCGACATCGAGCCCACCCAGATCGGGCGGGTCTTCGAGCCCGAGCTCGGCGTGGTCGGGCACGCCCGGCCCGTGCTCGCCGCGATGACCGAGGAGGCGCGCCGCCGCACCGGGCGGCGTGAGCCGGGCGACTGGACCCGTCGCGTCGGGGAGCTGCGCGGCACGCTGCCCCGGCGCGACGACTTCGACGACGTGCCGATCAAGCCGCCCCGGGTGTTCAGGGAGATCAACGACTTCTTCCCCCGGGACACCACGTTCGTCACCGCCATCGGGCTCTACCAGATCTGGTCGGGCCAGTTCCAGAAGACCTTCCTGCCCCGGCGCTACCTGGTCTGCGGCCAGGCCGGCCCGCTCGGCTGGGAGGTGCCGGCGGCGATCGGCGTCAAGTGCGCCCACCCGGAACGGCAGGTCGTCGCCGTCGTCGGCGACTACTCCTTCCAGTTCCTGATGGAGGAGATCGCGGTGGCCGCCCAGTACCGCATCCCGTTCGTCATCGTCATGGTGAACAACGAGTACCTGGGGCTGATCCGGCAGGCCGAGATCCCCTACGACATGAACTACGCGGTCGACCTGCACTACGGCGAGGGCGGCATCGACCACGTCAAGCTCATGGAGGCCTTCGGCTGCCCCGCCAGGAAGGTGGAGCTGCCCGGCGACATCCGCGGCGCCCTGGAGTGGGCCACCGCCGAGTCCGAGCGCCAGAGGCTTCCCGTGCTGGTCGAGGTCATGGTCGAACGGGAGGCCAACGCCGCGATGGGGCCCTCCCTCGACGCGATCAAGGAGTTCGAGCCGGTGCCCGAGCCGGCTCTCGCCATCGACTGGTCCGACTGAGGAGGCACGAATGCCGCTCGCGCTCAAACCGGCCACGGCCTGGTCCGACGCCTACGACCGGTGCCTGGCCGCCGCGCCGGAGGCCTTCCACGACGACCGCGTGCTCAACCGGTGGGGAGGGTCCTGGCGCCGGGACGGCCGCCCGGCGCCCGACTTCTCCCCGGTGGACGGCACCGTCCTGGCCGGTCCGCCACGGCTCGACCGGTCCGCCGCCTTCCGGGCGGTGCGGGCGAGCGTCGACGAGCACCGGCAGTGGCGGCACGTGCCGCTGCCGGAGCGCGCGGCGCGCGTCACGGCGGCGCTGGACGTGATGGCCGCCCACCGCGACCTGCTGGCGCTGCTGCTGGTGTGGGAGATCGGCAAGCCGTGGAAGACGGCGTGCGCCGACGTCGACCGGTGCGTCGAGGGGGTCCGCTGGTACGTGACCGAGATCGACGGCATGCTGGAGGGCCGCGTCCCGCTGCGCGGCCCGGTGAGCAACATCGCGAGCTGGAACTACCCGATGAGCGTGCTCATGCACGCCATGCTGGTGCAGGCCCTGGCCGGCAACGCCGTCATCGCCAAGGCACCCACCGACGGCGGGCTGTCGTGCCTCACCCTGGCCTGCGCGCTGGCCGCCCACGAGGGCCTGCCGATCACGCTGGTGAGCGGCGGGGGCGGGGAGTTGTCGCCCGCCCTGGTGCGCGGGCCCGACATCGGCTGCGTGTCCTTCGTGGGCGGGCGCGGGGCCGGGTCGCAGGTGGTGACGGCGCTTCAGGGCCTCGACCGCAGGCACGTGCTGGAACAGGAAGGGCTCAACTGCTGGGGCGTGTGGGAGTACGGCGGCTGGGAGCTGCTGTCGTCGCAGCTGCGCAAGACCTTCGACTACGGCAAGCAGCGGTGCACCGCCTACCCCCGGTTCGTGGTGCAGCGCACGCTCTTCCACGAGTTCCTGGACGCCTACCTGTCCGCGGTGCGCTCGGTGCGCTTCGGCCACCCGCTGGCGGTGGAGGACCCCGGCGACCCGCTGCCCGAGCTGGACTTCGGGCCGCTGATCAACAAGTCGAAGGCCAAGGAGCTGGCCGACCAGGTGGACGAGGCCGTCACGCGGGGAGGCGTCCCGCTGTACCGCGGGTCCCTGGACGACGGGGCGTTCATCCCCGGCCAGGACACCTCCGCCTACCTGGCGCCCGTCGCGCTGCTCACCCCGCCCGGCTCCTCGCCGCTGTTCCACGCCGAGCCGTTCGGCCCGGTGGACACGGTCGTGCTGGTCGACACCGAGGCCGAGTTCCTGGCCGCCATGAACGCCAGCAACGGCGCCCTGGTGGCGACGATCTCCTGTGACGAGGAGGAGACCGCGCGGCGGCTGGCCTCGGAGGTGCGCGCCTTCAAGGTCGGCGTCAACAGGCCGCGCTCGCGCGGCGACCGCGAGGAGTTGTTCGGCGGTCTCGGGGCGTCGTGGCACGGCGCCTTCGTGGGCGGCGAGCTGCTCGTGCGGGCGGTCACCCTCGGGCCCGAGGGGGAGCGGCTCCCGGGCAACTTCCCCGGCTACACGCTGCTGCCGCCCCGGTAGCGGGCCCCGCCCCCCGGGCCCCGGCGCGGGGTCGCCCGGGGGGCGGGAGGCGCGAGAGCGCGGGAGGGGTCGCCCGGGGGCGGGAGCCGGGGAGAGCGGGGGAAAGGGCGAGGTGGCGGGCCGATAACCTACCTGCCATGTCCTTGATCTCTCCGGCGCGATGATCGGCGCCCTGGCCGCCGCCCTGATCGCCGGCTCGCTGCTCCTGGCCGTCGTGTGCGTCGTCACGGCCGTCCGCGACCGCCCGATGGGCATGGTGCTGCTCGTCGGGCTCGGGGTGCTGGAGGTGGCGCTGCTCGTCCAGGCGGGCGTCGGCGTCGCCAAGGTGGTCGCCGGGCAGAGCCCCGGCGAGACGGCGACGTTCGTCGGGTACCTCATCGGCACGGTCCTGATCCCGCCGGTCGCGGCCTTGTGGGCGCTCGCCGAGCGCACCCGCTGGGGCCCCGCCGTCGCCGCCGTGGCCTGCTTCGCCATCCCCGTCATGACCGGCAGGCTGCTGCAGATCTGGCAGGGCACGCCGTGAGCGTCCCGGCCGCCGCGACGCGCGCGCACGCCGCGGCGCCGGCGACCCGCCGGGGCGCGTCATGACCGGCGTGCCGGTCAACACCGGGCCCGGCCGCCTGCTCGTGGCCGTGTACGGCCTGTTCGCGCTGGCCGCCGGGGCCCGCGCGACGGTACAGCTCGCCACCCACTACGACGAGGCGCCGCTCGCCTACCTGCTCTCGGCGTTCGCGGCGGCCGTCTACATCGTGCTCACCGTGGCGCTCGCGCGCGGCGCCCGCCGCACCGCCCTGGCCGCCTGCGCCGTCGAGCTCGCCGGGGTCCTGGTGGTGGGCACGCTGAGCGTCGCCGACCCCGAGGCCTTCCCCCGGGCCACGGTCTGGTCTGGATTCGGGAGCGGTTACGGCTTCATCCCCCTGGTGCTTCCCGTGATCGGCCTGTTCTGGATTTTCCGCAGCCGGAAGTCCGAATAGGCCCGGCCGTCGTGGGCAGGCGTCCCCAGTACCGAGACAGAGGGAGGATGCCTGATGAGCACCATCGAACATTCGGTGGACGTGGCCGTCCCGATCCGGACGGCGTACAACCAGTGGACGCAGTTCGAGAGCTTCCCGGAGTTCATGGAAGGCGTGGAGTCGATCAAGCAGCTCGACGACACGCGCCTGGTGTGGAACGTCCAGGTCGCGGGCGTGCACAGGGAGTTCGAGGCCGAGATCACGGAGCAGAAGCCCGACGAGCGGGTCGCGTGGCGTTCGCTGGACGAGCCCCGCCAGGGCGGTGTGGTGACGTTCCATCACCTCACCGACGACACCACGCGCGTCATGCTCCAGATGGAGTTCACGCCGGAGGGCCTCGTCGAGACCGTCGGCGACAAGCTCCAGCTCGTCCGCATGCGCGTGCACGGCGACCTCGAGCGCTTCAAGAAGTTCATCGAGTCCCAGGGTCACGAGACCGGCGGCTGGCGCGGCGAGGTTCCCGCCCCGCACGACAGCGGCGACTACCCCGACTCCACCTCCGCGGCGCGCCGCGAGCCGGACGCCAGCGTGCTGCAGGGCACCGGCACCGGCGCGGGCACCCCGGTCGTCCCCGGCTCACCCGGCGCGCCCGCCGGTGCCGGAACGGCCTACGGCGAGCCCGCGGCGCCGGTCGGCACGGGCGCGGCCTACGGCGAGCCCGAGCCGCCGCGACCGGTGGCGGACTACCCGCGCGAGACCCCGCTTCCGGCTCCGGGCAGCGGCCCCGTCTCGCCTCTGGGCACTCCGCGCCTGGACGACGAGCCGCCGCTGAAGCCCGAGCGTCTGGCCTGACCGGCCACCCGCACGCCGCGCCCTGACCGGCGCGGCGCTCCGCGGCGGGTCTCCGCCGGAGAGCGACCGAGGGGACAGGGATCACCCTGTCCCCTTCGGCTTGCCCGGGGCCTTGCCGGCTCACCGTCCCCATGAGCGCGCTGTCAACCTGTGTGCGGCTCGTGTCGAAGGTCTGTTAGGGTTGCAGTCGTCCATTCATCCCATGACTGGACGATCCTGCATCACCAGCTAGACGGAAGACCTTCGTAATGAGCGTGCTCGCCCCTGACCGGCTCTCCACCACCGCGCCCACGCGGGTCGCCGGCAAAGGCGGATCGATCGCGTGGCTGGTGGTCCTCGGCATCGTGCTCGCCGCGCTCAACCTGCGCACGGCGGTCACCAGCGTAGGCCCCGTCCTCGACCAGGTACGGGCCGGCCTCGGCATGTCCGGCTCGATGGCCGGCCTGCTCACCACCCTGCCCGTGCTGTGCTTCGCGGTGTTCGGCGCGGCGACCCCGCCCCTCGCGAGGCGCGCCGGCGAGCACCGACTGCTGCTCGCCGCGCTCGTCCTGCTGGGCACGGGCCTGCTGGCGCGAGCGCTGGTCGACTCCACCGCCGTCTTCCTCGCCGCCAGCGTGGTGGCGCTGTCGGGAGGCGCGATCGGCAACGTGCTCATCCCGTCGCTGATCAAGCGCCACTTCCCCGGGCGCACCGGGAAGATGACCACCCTGTACGCGACGGCCCTGGCCGTCGGCACCATGCTCGCCGCCGCCGCGACGGTCCCGATCGAACGGGCCGCCGACGGCGACTGGCACGTCGCCCTTGGAGCATGGGCGGCACTCGCCGCTGTAGCCGTCATTCCGTGGCTCGCGCTCGCGCGCGATGAGCCGGAGCGGGACAGCACGCGGGACGCCGCCGGGCTGCGGGCGCTGGTGCGCACCCGCCTGGCGTGGGCGGTCGCCGGGTACTTCGGCACGCAGTCGTTGATCGCGTACGTCCTGTTCGGCTGGCTGCCGCAACTGCTGCAGGACCGGGGGTTCACCGGCGCCGAGGCCGGCGCGGGGGTCGCGCTGCTGACGGCGATCGGCGTCCCGGCGGCCCTGGTGGTCCCGGCGCTGGCGTCGCGCCAGGGGTGGCAGCGTCCGCTGGTCGCCGGGTTCACCCTGCTTTACGCGGCCGGGTTCGCCGGGCTGCTGGCCGCGCCCGCGTCCACGCTGTGGATCTGGGTGCCGCTGGTGGGGCTCGGCATGAGCTCGTTCCCGCTCGGCCTCACGATGCTCACCTCCCGCGCCCGCACGCCCGAGGCCACCGCCGCCCTGTCCGCCTTCGGACAGAGCACCGGCTACCTCATCGCCGGCGCCGGTCCGCTGGTGGTCGGCATGCTGTACACCGCGACCGGCGGGTGGACCGCGCCGTTCACGCTGGTCTTCGCGGTGCTGGCCGCCCACGCCGTCACCGGCTGGTACGCCGCGGGCGACCGCTTCCTGGAGGACCAGCTCGCCGGCCCCGCCGCCGGCCGGCCCTGACGCCCGCCAACGCTGACGCCGGTCGGCGCTGACGCCGGTCGGGCGTCACGCGGGCCCGCGAGCGGCGTCCGGCGCCGGCCGGGCCGGCTCAGGCCGCCCGCACGGTGCTGCGCCGCCCCAGGAAGGCGTGCGCTGCGGTCAGGGCGCTGGCGATCGAGACCTCGCCGAGCAGGCCGGGCGCGGCCACCATGTCCCCGGCCAGCCAGACCCCCTCGCCGCGGTCCACGGCGGGGCGGTCGCGCCAGGTGCGGCCGGGCAGGTCGAGCGCTCCGGTCCTGTGGTGGGCAATGGCGTCGCGGCGCCAGGTCACCCGCTCCCGCCACCCGGGCAGGCCCAGGTCGGCCAGCGCCTCCAGGCGGGCCAGCGTGTCGCGGCCGGGCTCCTCGCGCCGCGCCGGCATCTGCAACTGGAACAGGCGGTGGCCGGCGGGGGCCAGCGACGGGTCAGGCGCCGAGTACTGCTCGGCGAACCCGCCCTCGTCCAGGTCGGAGACGAGGAACGGGTCGCGGCCCTCGGCGCGCAGGCCGAGGTCGAGCAGCGCCGCCCGCCCGCTCTCCCAGCGCAGCCCGTCGTCCCCCAGCAGCCCGCGCGCCGCGTCCAGCGAGGTGGCGACGATCACCGGCCCCTCCGGGAGCCGGTCGACCCGGGCCCCGGTCTCCACCCGCACGCCCAGCTCGCGGGCGCGCGCCGCCATGCGGTCCACCAGCGCGCCCCAGCCGCCGATGACGTAGCGGACCGCGGGGTACCGCGGCGCGGTGACCCGCCGCAGCCGCTCCCAGACGAACGCCGCCGAGAGGCGTCCGGGGTCGGCCTCGTAGGTCACCACCCCCATCAGGCCGGACACCGCGCGCATGGCCTCCTCGCCGAACTCGCGGGTGGCCCAGGTGCCGAAGTCCTGCTCCACGGGGGCGGTGCGGCCCCGCCCCATGATGCCCCTGACCAGGGCCCGGGGCGGCCTGCCGGTCAGCGCGCCGCGGTGGCGGAACCGCGCGGTCGCGAGCTTGCGGAGCGGGATGCCGGCGGACGGCCGTGTCAGGCCCCTGCGGTCGAGCCACCGGTACCGCTCGCCGTCGGAGTAGAACACGTGGGTGCCGTCGTTGGCCACGTACGGCCCGGTAGTCGAGCGGGCCCGGCCGCCCAGCGTGTGGTGCGCCTCGTGCAGCGTGACGCGCGCGCCGCCCTCGGCGCACGCGATGGCGGCGGTCAGACCGGCGAGCCCGCCGCCGACGACGGTGATGGAGAGTGTCATGCGCTCTCGGACGTACCGGGCCCGCCGAGGTGTGACATCTTCTCGGGATTGGCGAGGAGGTACACCGTCCGCACGACGCCGTCGGCCACCACCAGCGAGATCATCGCGATCGCCCGGCCCTCCGCGGTGAGGACGACCGCGGGGCCGCCGTTGACGTCGGCGATCTCGACGGTGTACCCGGCCGACTCCGGCAGGCCGGCGGAGGCCAGGAACCGCCGGGCGCCCCGCTCGGACGCGATCGTGACCAGGAACCGCGCCACCCCGGCCGCGCCCCGCAGGACGCGCAGCGGCGCCCTGACCTTCCCGCCGCCGTCGCCGACCAGCTTCACGTCGTCGGCCAGCAGTCGCAGCAGCCCGTCCAGGTCGCCTTCGGAGCAGGCCTGGATGAACCGCTCGGTGACCTCGCGACGTTCGGCCCGGCCGACGTCGAAGCGCGGCCTGCGCTCGCGCACGTGCTCGCGCGCCCGGCGGGCGAGCTGCCGCGTGGCGGGCTCGGCCCGGCCGATCACCTCGCCGATCTCGGCGAAGGGCATGCCGAACGCCTCGCGCAGGACGAACACCGCCCGTTCCAGCGGCGACAGCGTCTCCAGCACCACCAGCAGGGCCAGGTCGACCGAGTCGGCCAGCTCCACGTGCTCGGACAGGTCGGCCTCGGTGCTGACCGGCTCGGGAAGCCACGGGCCGACGTAGGCCTCGCGGCGCGCCTTCACCGCCCTGAGCCGGTCGATGGCGAGCCGCCCGGTGACGCGCACCAGGAACGCCCTGGGGTCGGCGACCCCCGCGGCGTCCACCCGCGACCAGCGCAGCCACGCCTCCTGGACGACGTCCTCGGCGTCGGCGACGCTGCCCAGGATGCGGTACGCGACCCCGGCGAGCACCCGGCGGTGCTCCTCGAAGATTTCAACGGACATGTCTCCCCAGACGGATCGCCACCGGACCAGCGTGACATCGCCCCGGTGGCCGCCGCACCCGGCTCCCGCGACGGGGTTCGCGGTTTCCGCGCGGCGGCCGGGTTCCTATAGACTGTGCGGGCATCGCAAGGGGCTATAGCGCAGTTGGTAGCGCGCCTCCATGGCATGGAGGAGGTCTGGGGTTCGAATCCCCATAGCTCCACCCCTTCCCTTCCTTGATCGACCACGTGTGAACGCCGGGGAGTTCGTGGAGTCACAGGCCCCGCGGCGAGCCGGGCAGCGGCCGCCCGGCCCGATCGTCCGCCGCACACTGCCCACCGAGCCGTCCGTCCGCGCCTCCGCGTCGCTCTTCGTCGCCGAGGCCGAGCGGCAGGGCCTGCGCGCGGGGCGGCGCATGCTCTTCGTCGGGCCCGAGCCCGCCGCCGCCCACGTGGCCGAGGCGCTCGGCGTCCGGCCGGGGGAGCCGGTGCTGGCGCGGCGCAAGCTGCTGCTCGCCGACGACGTCCCGGTACGCGTGGCCACCAGCTTCTTCCGGCTCGACCTCTTCGAGGGCACCCCGCTCGGCGATCCCGGCTTCGTCCGCCCGAGCCTGCAGGCCGGCATCGAGGCCCTCGGCCACCGCTTCGGGCACGCCGAGGAGTACCTGATCGCCCGCCCGCCCACCGCCCCGGAGGCCGAGACCCTCCTGCTCGACGCGGGGGAGTGGGTGGTGCAGATCGTCCGCACCGGGTACGCGGCCGGCGGCACGCCGATCCACACGCTGGAGACCATCTGTGCCGCCTCCCGCCACGTGTTCCCCGTCACCCAGGTCACCGGCGCCGACGAGTTCTGACCGCCGCCGCCCGGCGCGGCGGCCGGCGGGCTTCCTGACAGGAGTCGTCAACAGGGCGGGACGTGCCCGGTTCCCGTTCCGCCCGGTGAATCGGGTGGCCGCGGGAAACGGCCGTTGGCACACTGACCGGCATGTGGACCTTCACCGGCGACTTCGAGAACCTCCCACGCGCGGCGCAGGCATGGCTGCGCCGCGACCCCGTGCGCAACACGGTGCCGATCACCGTCCTGCGCGGCATGGGCGAGGGGCTGTGGAACCGCGACATCCTGCTCGGCTGGCTCACCGAGGGCGCCGAGGTGACCGGGGTCGTGCTGCACACCCCGCCCTACCCCGTCCTGCTGTCCGACCTGCCGGTCGGCGCGGTGCCGTCGCTCGCCGAGGAGCTGCGCGGACGCGAGGTGCCGGGCGTGAGCGGGCCGCTGGCCCAGGCCGAGGCCTTCCTGACGGCCTCGGGGCGCGAGGAGAAGGGGCGGACGTCCCAGCGTCTCTACCGGCTGGACGGCCTCAGGATCCCCCGGCTGGAGGGCCGCGTGCGCTCCGGCGGCCCCGAGGACACCGAGCCGGCCCTCGAATGGATGACCGCCTTCCAGGCGGAGGCCGTGGCCCACTCCGCGGAGCGAGACCTGGAGCCGCAGGTGAAGCACCGCCTCCACCAGGGCGAGCTGGTGTTCTGGGAGCGGGACGGGCGCGCGGTCGCGATGGCGGGCTTCTCCCGGCCGGTCGGCGGGATGTCGCGCATCGGGCCGGTGTACACCCCGCCTGAGCTGCGCGGTCGCGGCCACGGCACGGCCGTCGCCTACGCGGCCACGCGCGCCGCACAAGAGGCCGGCGCTCACCTCCTGCTGCTGTTCACCGACCTGGCCAACCCGACGTCCAACTCCATCTACCAGGCCCTCGGCTACCGCCCCGTCGGCGACTACGCCGCCATCATGTTCACCCCGGACCGCTGAGGCGTCCTGCCCCGGCCGATCGAAGGGAGTAGCCGGCACCCCCTAAAGTTAGGCCCCGAGTATCAACTGACTTCCTGACTGCAGTTGACTTAGTAGGTAATATTCCCTTTATCTACTGGAGCACCATAACCGCTCAGCGTGGGGTGGATGGAATGTCAGCGGATTGCTCACGTCCGGCACACCGGGTCGCGCAAGCTGAGGCCTTCGACCGGATCGGCGAACGGTACGACGAGGCGTTCCCCTACAAAGGAGGGCAGATCGCCTCTGGCGAGTGGGTGTTGCGGCGGCTCCGCCCAGGCGCACGGGTCCTCGACGTCGGGTGCGGCACCGGCCTGCCCACGGCCAAGCAGTTCACCGACGCCGGGTGCGAGGTCACCGGCATCGACATCTCGCCCGTGATGCTATCGCTCGCGGGCAAGCACGTGCCGGACGCCGACCTCCGCGAGGTCGACATCGTCGAGCTGGACGGGAGCCTCGGCCGGTTCGACGCGATCGTGGCCTTCTTCTCGCTCTCGATGCTGCGCAGGGACGAGATCATGTCCTCGCTCCTGCGGTTCCACGAGCTGCTCGTCCCCGGCGGCTGGCTCGCCGTCGGCATGGTCGAGATGGACGTCGACGAGGCGCCCGTCCGCGTCCTGGACACCGCCATGAGGATCACCGGATACGCCCGCTACGCGCTGCGGGCCGTCGTCGAGGAGGCCGGTTTCAGCGTGCGCGAGCAGATGGACCTCGCGTACATTCCCGCCTCGGACGACGAGCCGATGGAAATGCAGCTCTTTCTCAACTGCCGCAGAAACACCTTCTGACGGTTGATCCCCGGTGACGGCGCGCGGGGCGCCGTGACCGCGGAACGGGCGCGCGCCCGGCTCACGTCAGGGCGGCGAAGGCTCCCGCGCCGATGAGGGCGATCGCCCAGGCGAAGTCCAGGTTGAACCACGCCTTGCGGAGCACCGCGACGCCCAGGCGCTCGTAGACGACAACCGCCAGCACCGTCGTGGCCGCCAGCATGGCGGCGGTGTGCACGGCCGTGAACAGCAACGTCTGCTGGGTGAGCGCGAGCACGGCATGGCCGCCGTGGCCGCCGGACAGCGCGACCGGCAGCAGCATGAGCCCGGCCCCGTGCGCCGTCGCCATGAGGAACGACCAGCCCGCGAGCTGCGGACCGGTGACGCGCATGCCCACCCAGCGGGGATGGCGCCGCCGCACGAGCCGCCACACGCCGAAGCCGCACACCAGCGCCGCCACGCCGTACGACACCGCCCTGGGCGGCGCGGCGACCCGCGCGGCCGACACGAGCGCGAGCGTGACCAGCACCGACGCCGCGTGGCCGAGCACGATCGGCGGCAGCGCCCTCAGCACCGCGCGGCGCGATCTGTCCTGCAGGCCGAGCGCGACGGCGAACAGCCACCCCATGGCCGGGTTCAGGCCGTGGAAGGCGCCGAACCCGGCCAGGATCAGCCACTGCGTCAGGTCCATGAGGCGGCCGGTCAGGGGTAGCAGAAGGAGTCGGAGGAGGAGTCGCCGCCCTGCAGCCTGACCTGGTGCGGGCGGCGGCCGTCCTCGGCGAGGTCCACCAGGAAGTCCGGGTCGAGCGTCAGGGATCCGTCGTCGGCGATGTCCACCTTGGCCAGCCAGCCGGAGACGCCTTCGGGGTAGAAGACGTCGTCCCAGGAGCGGTAGAGGGAGTTGGTGAAGTAGACCCGCCGGCCGTCCCTGCTGACCTCTACCATCTGCGGCCCGCCGTTCCTGGCGACGCCGGCCGTGCCGGGGTGCGGGTCTCGCCGGGCGATGCCCCCGACGCGCACCGAGCCGGTCTGGCGGGGGGCGAGCGGGTCGGACACGTCGTAGGCGAGCAGCTCGCCGGTGCCCCACGCCGAGATGAGCAGGATGCGGTCGTCCAGGGTGAGCGAGATGTCGCCGACCAGCGGCGGCACCGCGCCGAACTGCTTGAGCGGCGCGGGGAGCAGGCCGGGGTCGGCGGGCTCCGCCGGGATGGTGATGGTCTTGCGCGCCTTCCAGGTGCCCTCGTCGAGGTACCAGGTGAAGATGTTCGCGGACAGGTCCTCGACGCTGATCACGGTGTTGACGAACCCGTGCGTCTTGGTCGGGTCGTGGGCCGGGCGCAGCTCCAGGGCCATCTGGTGCTGGTCGCCGAGGTCGATCTCTCGCAGGTGGGTGCGCTTGCGCAGGTCCCACACGTGCAGCCGGTGGCCGTACTTCCGGCCGAGCAGCAGGTCGAGGTCGGGGCCGGCCTCGATCATGTTCGGCGTGCCCCACTCGCTGCTGATCATGGTGTCGTGGCCGAGGTGCCACCAGAAGTCGTAGTGCAGCCGCTGCGGCCCCCGGTCGGCCTCCCAGGGGCCGATCGGCTCGAACGTGTCGTGGTCGAGCATGAACACCCCGCCCGGCGCGTCGCCGTCCACGTTCCCGAGGGCGCTGACGTAGATGGCGTCGGTGCCGCAGTGCACGGTGTGCGGGCGGCTGTAGCCGGTGCGCTCGAAGATCGTCTCCGGCTCGATCGTCTTGACCAGCCGGGGGCGCGCGGGGTCGTCCTTGACGTCGAAGACGTAGACGCGCGAGGAGCGCAGCCCCGGCACCACGAGGTAGCGGCGCTCGACGTGCGGGTGCGGTGCGTACGGGCACAGCGCGGCGCTGCAGACGTTCCACCCGAAATGGTGCAGTTCGTCGCCGGCCACCGGCATGTCCTGGACGTCGACGATGGTGCCGTACGCCGGAGAGCCGGGATCGAGGTCGACCGTCGCCAGCCCGTCGGGCCTGCCGTCGCCCCGCGCGTCGAGCAGCGCGACGTACGCGAGCCGTTCGCGCGGAGCCCGCATGGCCTCCCGCGGCGACGGATAGAAGGTGGGATCCGGCTGGACGAGCATGATGTCCCCTTTCGGCGGTGCCGGCCTGTGGGCGATCTGACAACCCCTATATCTTGTAGGGAATTGGTGCTTTGTCCAGAGTGAGTCGGGCTCGCTTTCGATCGCGTCGCGAACACGTCTCGGCTCTCGCAACCGGCTGCCCCGGCGGGCGGGAACACGCGTAGCCTGACCCGGGCGATCCGTTCCCCCGGGGGGATCACGGACGCCGACCATCATGGGGCACGGGGTCTCGCCGGCGCGGGGGGCGACGCTCCGCAGGCGAAGGGTGCGAGATGGTAGATACGGAACAGATGCCAAGGCTGCTGGCCAAGGCGTCAGTGGGGACGTCCGCGGTGGTACGCGGCATCGAGCCGGCCTCGTTCGGCGAGCCGACGCCGTGCGCCAAGTACGACGTGCGAGCCCTGCTCAACCACCTGTTCGGCGTGATCGTCATGTTCCATTCGCTCGCGCGCAAGGAGGAGGTCCCCGAGGGCCTGCTGCAGGCCGACCACCTCCACGGCGACTGGGCCACCGGATTCGAGAAGGCCACCGAGCGGCTGGTCGAGTTGTGGAGCGATCCCGAGGCGTACGAGGGCGTCACGCCGACGCTCGGCGTGCCCGCCTCCATCGCCGCCCAGATGGCGCTGATCGACCTCGTCGTCCACGGCTGGGACCTCAGCCGCGCCACCGGCCTGCCGTACACGGTTGACGACGAGCTGGTGCGGGCGGTCACCGCGCTGATGGAGCGCATGGGCGACCAGGCCCGGCAGATGGGCGTCTTCGGCGCGGCCGTGCCCGTGCCCGAGACGGCCCCGGCCTTCGACCGGGCGCTCGGCCTGAGCGGCCGCGACCCGCGGTGGTCGCCTCCCGCGTGAGCCGGGCGGTTCCGACCGTCGGGCGAGGTCCGATACACTGGCGTGGCGCGACGCGGCCGAAGGTTCGGTGCGCCACGCGACCAGGGGCTATAGCGCAGTTGGTAGCGCGCCTCCATGGCATGGAGGAGGTCTGGGGTTCGAATCCCCATAGCTCCACCCCCCTCACCCGCCGCGCCGGCGGGCTCGCGTGGCCCCGCTCAGGCGCGGGGGCGCAGCACCGGGCGCAGCGCGTCCAGCACCGAGGCGTCCTCGATGGTCGAGGGCACCGGCTCCTCGTCACCGTCGGCGATGCCGCGCATGGTCTTGCGCAGGATCTTTCCCGATCGGGTCTTCGGCAACGCCGGCACGATGTCGACGTGCTTGAACGACGCGACCGCGCCGACCTCGTCGCGCACGAGACGCACCAGCTCCTGTCGCAGGGTCTCGGGGTCGGCCCGCACGCCGCTCTTGAGCACCACGAGCCCGCGCGGCACCTGGCCCTTCAGCTCGTCGGCCACGCCGATCACGGCGCACTCGGCGACGGCGGCGTGCCCGGCCAGCACGGCCTCCATCGAGCCGGTGGACAGGCGGTGCCCCGCCACGTTGATGACGTCGTCGGTGCGGCCCATGACATACAGGTAGCCGTCCTCGTCGACGTGCCCGCCGTCGCCGCTCAGGTAGTGGCCGGGGTAGGCCGACAGGTAGGAGGCCAGGAAGCGCTCGTCGTCACGCCACAGCGTCGGCAGCGTGCCGGGCGGCAGCGGCAGGCGCACGCAGATCGCGCCCTCCTGGCCGGGCGGGCACAGCTCCCCGTCGGGGTCGAGCACCCGCACGTCGTAGCCGGGCACCGGCACCGTGGGGGAGCCGGGCTTGATCGGCATGGGCTCCAGGCCGCGCAGGTTGGCCGCGACGGGCCAGCCGGTCTCGGTCTGCCACCAGTGGTCCACCACGGGCACGCCCAGCTTCTCGGTGGCCCAGTGGTAGGTGTCCGGGTCGAGCCGCTCCCCGGCCAGAAACAGCGTCCGCAGGCACGAGACGTCGTACTTGGCGAGCAGCCCGGCGTCGGGGTCCTCCTTCCTGATGGCGCGGAAGGCCGTCGGCGCGGTGAACAGCGCCGTCACCCGGTGGTCGGCGATCACCCGCCAGAAGGCGCCGGCGTCCGGGGTGCCCACCGGCTTGCCCTCGTACAGCACCGTCGTGGCGCCCAGCAGCAGCGGCCCGTACACGATGTAGGAGTGGCCGACCACCCAGCCGACGTCGGACGCCGCCCAGAACACCTCGCCGGGTGACACGTCGTAGACGTTGCGCATGCTCCACAGCAGCGCGACCGCGTGCCCGCCGTTGTCGCGCACGACGCCCTTCGGCCGTCCCGTGGTGCCGCTGGTGTACAGGATGTAGAGCGGGTCGGTGGCCGCCACGGGCACGCATCCCACGGGCGCGGCGGCCGCGGTCGCCTCGGCCCAGTCGACGTCGCGGCCCCGCACCATCGTGGCCACGGCCTGGGGCCGCTGCAGGATCACGCAGTGGGCCGGGGCGTGCTCGGCCATCTCAAGGGCGCTGTCGAGCATCGGCTTGTACTCCACGACGCGGCTGCCCTCGATGCCGCAGGACGCCGACACCACGACCTTGGGCCGGGCGTCGTCGACGCGGACGGCCAGCTCGCGCGGGGCGAACCCGCCGAACACCACCGAGTGGACGGCGCCGATGCGGGCGCAGGCCAGCATCGCGATGACGGCCTCGGGCACCATCGGCATGTAGATCACCACCCGGTCGCCGGCGCCGGCCCCCAGCCCCTCCAGCACCCCGGCGAACCGCGCCACCTCGGCCAGCAGCTCGGCGTAGGTGTAGGTGCGCGCCGTGCCGGTGACCGGGCTGTCGTAGACGAGCGCCGCCTGCGCGCCGCGCCCGGCCGCCACATGCCGGTCGAGCGCGTTGTAACAGGTGTTCAGCTCACCGCCGGTGAACCACCGGTAGAACGGCGCCGCGTCCGCGTCCAGCACCTTGCCCGGCGTCCGATCCCAGTTGACGGCCTCGGCGGCGTCCCGCCAGAAACCGTCGGGGTCGGTGATGCTTCTCGCGAAGACCTCCGCGTACGACATGGCCACCGGCTCACCCCCGGGTCGGATCTACGACGCCATCATGACTCAGCCTCACGACGGGCGACAGCCCTCAACCAGACATGACACCGGGAATCGGGGCGCGCCCGTCAGCCGCCGGGGGAGGGGACGGCCGGAGGCGACGGCCGGAACGTGTGCCGGTACGTGAGCGGCGCCACCCCGACGGCGGCGTGCAGGTGCTGACGCAGCGACACCGCGCTGCCGAACCCGCAGCGCACGGCCACCTGGTCGACGGGCAGGTCGGTGGTCTCCAGCAGGTGCCGGGCGAGCTCGACCCGCTGCCTGGTGAGCCACCGCGCGGGGCTCAGGCCGGTCTCCTCGCGGAAGCGCCGCGTGAAGGTGCGCACGCTCATGCGCGCGTGCCCGGCCTGCTCGGAGAGGTCGAGCCGGTCGCCGAGCCGTTCGAGCATCCAGGCCCGCGTCGGCGCGGTGCCGTTGCCGCCGGGCGAGGGCAGCGGCCGCTCGATGAACTGCGCCTGGCCGCCGTCCCGCCAGGGCGGCATCACGCAGCGCCGGGCGACCTGGTTGGCGACCGCGCTGCCGTGGTCGCGCCGCACGACGTGCAGGCACAGGTCGATGCCGGCGGCCACTCCCGCGGAGGTGAGCAGGTCGCCGTCGTCGATGAACAGCACGTCGGGGTTGAGCCGCACCCGGGGGAACAGCGACCGGAACCGGGCGGCGTTGCGCCAGTGGGTCGTCGCGGGGCGCCCGTCGAGCAGGCCCGCCGCGGCCAGCACGAACGCGCCCGTGCAGATGGACATCACGCGCGACCGCCCGGCCGCCTCGCGCAGCGCGTCACGCAGCTCGCCGTCCACCGTGCCCTCGGTGAGCGCCGTGCCGCCGTGTACCCCCGGGACGATCACGGTGTCCGCCGTGGCCAGGACCGACAGGTCGTGGTCGGGCACCACGCTGTACCCCGCCCCGCCGCGTACGGGCCGACCGCCGGGGGAGCAGGTGACCACCTCGTACAGCCGCCGCCTCCGGTCGTCCTCGGCGACCCAGAACACCTGGCCCGGGATGCCGAGGTCGAGCGAGGCGAAGTCGTCGAGCGCGACGACGGCGATGCGATGCGCCATGGCCGGATTCTTGCACATATTGGCTACCAGGCCACTCGCGGGCCGTGGCCTGGGCTTCCATGATGGTCGTCATGGCGAATGCGACGAATATGAGGTCGAGGCGGCGTCCGCACCGGGCGTGGGTCGTGGCGGGCGTGGCCTTCGTCGCGATCGTGGGGGCGGCGGGCTTCCGGGCGACGCCCGGTGTGCTCATCACCCCGCTTGAGGACGAGTTCGGCTGGACGCGCGGGACGATCTCGCTCGCCGTCTCGGTGAACCTGGTGCTGTACGGCCTGACGGCCCCCTTCGCCGCGGCGCTGATGGACCGGCTCGGCATGCGGCGGGTGGTCGCCTCGGCGCTGCTGCTCGTGGCACTCGGCAGCGGCCTCACGGTCTTCATGACGTCGAGCTGGCAGCTCATCCTGTGCTGGGGCGTCCTGGTCGGCCTCGGTACCGGCTCGATGGCGCTGGTCTTCGTCGCCACGGTCACCGACCGCTGGTTCGTCCGGCACAGGGGCGTGGTCGTCGGCGTGCTGACGGCGGGCGGGGCCGCGGGGCAGCTCGTGTTCCTGCCCCTGCTGGCCTGGGTGGCCGAGGGCCCGGGATGGCGCACGGCCGCGATCCTGGTGGCCGGATCCGCGCTGGCGGTCGTCCCTCTCGTCTGGCTCTTCCTGCGCGACCGGCCCGAGGACGTCGGCCTCACGCCCCTCGGCGCCGAGCCCGGCGCCGTCCGCCCGGCGCCGCCCACCGGCGCCTCGGGGATGCGGGCCCTGACCGTGCTGAGGTCGGCGGCGCGCACGCGGTCGTTCTGGTACCTCGCAGGCGGCTTCGCGATCTGCGGTGCGAGCACCAACGGCCTGGTGGGCACCCACTTCATCCCCGCCGCGCACGATCACGGGATGCCGCAGACCATGGCGGCCGGGCTGCTGGCGCTGATCGGCGTCTTCGACGTGGTGGGGACGATCTTCTCGGGCTGGCTCAGCGACCGGGTCGACCCGCGGATCCTGCTCGGCGGGTACTACGCGCTGCGCGGCGCCTCGCTGCTCGTCCTGCCCTCGCTGTTCTCGGCCACGGCCGAACCCAGCATGCTGATCTTCATCATCTTCTACGGCCTCGACTGGGTGGCCACCGTGCCCCCCACCGTGGCGCTCTGCCGGACGGTGTACGGCCGGGACGGCGCGGTGGTGTTCGGCTGGGTGTTCGCCTCCCACCAGGTCGGCGCCGCCATCGCGGCGGTGGTGGCCGGCGTCACCCGCGACCACCTCGGCCACTACGACGCCGCCTGGTACGGAGCCGGCCTGCTCTGCGCCCTCGCCGCCCTGTTGTCCCTCCGAATCGCCCGCGGCCTTCCGGGCCCGCCCGCCGCGTCCGACCGGCCCCGAGCCGCCGTGCCCACGTCCGGCGGGGCCTGACATCCTTGGAGCCGTGAGCGAGCCAGACCGCCAGGTTCTCCCCCTCGTCGTCCGAATCGAGCGGGCCACCCCTCCGCGGCGCACCGACGCTCTGGAGGCGGCGGCGGCCGCGGTGCTCGCCATGCTCGACGACGAGCGGGCCGTGAGCGGCGAGTGGGCGCAGGCCGTCCGGGCGTGGGAGACCGTCGGCATCCGCAAGGTCGTGCGCCGCGCCCGCGGGGGCGAGTGGAGACGCGTGCTCGACCTCCCCGGCATCACGGTGACCGTGCGGTCGGCGGAGGTGCGCGTCCATCCACCCATCCCGGTCGACGCCTGGCCGAAGGAGCTCTCACGGCTGCAGGTCTCGGGCACCGACCTGGACGACGACGAACCACCCGGGCCGCCCCCGCCCGGCGGCGCGGTGCTGTGGCTCAACCCGGCGCTCACCATGTCGGCGGGCAAGGCCATGGCGCAGGCCGGTCACGCGGCGCAGCTCGCCTGGTGGGGCACGAGCCAGCCCGCGCGCGCCGCGTGGGCCGAGGAGGGGCTGCCCGTGGCCGTGCGGACGGCCGACGAGCGCACCTGGGCGCGGCTGGTGGACAGCGGGCTGCCCGTGGTGCGCGACGCCGGCTTCACCGAGATCGAGCCCGGCTCGCGCACGGTCGTCGCCGACGCGCCGTGGCTGCGCGCGGGCGGCCACCGCCCGGCGGGCCACGGCCCGCTCCGCAACCCCTCGCGGTAGCGTCCCGCGGCCGGTGATCACGGGCGGCTCGCGGGTGATCGCCCGCCTCTCCGCAGCGTGTCCCGTGCGGCTGACGGCGAGTGAAAGCAGAGGTCAGCGTGGGTGAACGCGCCGATCGGGAAGGTACTCGTTCCCGAAGTGTGATCGAGATCGCGGGCGGGCGCGGGGGATATGCCGTACGCTCCCAACGTGCCAAATGGGGTAGGTGGGAACTACGGGGCCAATGCCGTCCCAACGTACGTAATGGCTGAAGCGGAGACCGCGCCGCTGCCCAAGATCACCATAACGGATCCCCCGCCGCCGCCGCCCCCGGGCCGGCGCACCCTGATCTCGCGGCTCGGCGACCTGCCCATGCGGGTGATCTACCGCAGCGTGCTCGGTGTGACCGGCGCCGTGGCCGTCGCGGCCGCCGGGGTGGTGTTCTTCGTGAACGGCGGGGGCGAGGGCACGCCCACGGCCGCCGGTCCGCAGGCTCGGCCGGTGGCGTCGGAGCCGCCCGCGCCCGCCTCGGACGCCGGCCCGCTCCCGGCCCCCGCCGCCGTCCCGGTGACCTCCGCGTCCGCGTCGCCGTCCTTCTCCGCGTCCCCGTCCTCCTCCACGTCGCCGTCCTCCTCCACGTCGCCGTCCTCCTCCACGTCGCCGTCCTCCTCCGCGTCGCCCGAGGCGTCGACTCCGGCGCCCGGCTGGAGCGCGCTCGCCGCGGCCGAGGCCGACGCGCGTGTGCCCGAAGCGCCCCGCACCCGCAAGCTGGCCGACTTCCCCGGCCGTGCCGCCGCCACCAGGGGAGTGGTCAAGGACAAGCGGTCCGGCATCACGCTGCCGCGCTTCACCAAGGAGTGGAAGCTCGCCAAGTCCTCGCCGTTCGCCACCCGGCGGCTGCTGCCCGCCGTCAAGGGGGCCGGCCACCGCGGCCTGCTGGCGACCTGCCCGGTGCCGATCGCCGTCCAGGACGATCTCAAGGACACCGCCTTCCTGGCCGCGCGGTGGACGCTCAACCACCACCCCGACGGCGCCACGATCACCTGGACGGCCTCCCAGCCCATCAAGGCCGGCAAGCGCGACGGCTGGCTGCTCGGCTACCGCGTGCGCTACGAGGTGGACGGAAAGAAGCGGACCTCGACGGCCGCCGTCGCGCTGGTCGACGTGCGCGACTCCAAGCCCGCCCTGGTGTTCGTCACCATTCCGGAGGCCCAGAAGAAGCGGTTCGCGGACATCAACAAGGTGATGTCCGGCATCCGCGCTCTCTAGGCCGTCCGTCCCCGCTACGGGACGGCTGCCATAGGGTCGGAAGACATGACCGAAATCGTGCTCGCCTCAGCCTCGCCCGCCCGTCTCGCGCTTCTGCGGGGCGCCGGGCTTGACCCCAAGGTGATCGTCAGCGGCGTCGACGAGGACGCCGTGACGGCCGCGTCCCCCGCCGAGCTGTGCCTGGCCCTGGCGCGCGCCAAGGCCGCCGTCGTCGCGGGCGAGCTGTCCGAGGGCCTGGTCGTCGGCTGCGACTCGATGCTGGAGCTCGACGGCCGCGCGTACGGCAAGCCGCGCTCCGCGCAGGAGGCCGTGGTGCGCTGGCGCTCGATGCGCGGACGCTCGGGCAACCTGCTCACCGGCCACTGCGTGATCGACGCGGCGACGGGCCGGGAGGCCGCAGCGGTGGGCTCCACCGTGGTGCGCTTCGGCACCCCCGCCGCCGACGAGATCGCCGCCTACGTCGCCAGCGGCGAGCCGCTCCGCGTGGCCGGCGCCTTCACCCTGGACGGCCTCGGCGGCTGGTTCGTCGACGGCATCGAAGGCGACCACGGCAACGTACTGGGCCTCTCCCTGCCCCTCCTGCGCCGCCTCCTCGCCGAGGTGGGGGTCCCGGTCACCTCCCTGTGGAGGTGACCGCCCGATCGCACACCCGGGTTCGTCCCCCCCTCCGGTCCGCCTTGCGGCGTGGCGGCGGTTCTGGTGGCGTCCCGGTGCGAGCGGTCGGTTCGACGGTGATCGTGATCGGGTGTTCGTCGTGCCCTCCTGTGCCGGCTTCTGACGTGGTGGGGGTTTCGGTGACATCCCGGTGGAAGTGACCGCGTTCGCATGATCGTGCGCCGACGGCGGTGAGAGGCGTTAGCCTGCCGGGCATGAACAGCATGGGCGCGCCCGTCCGCCGCGGCGTCGGCGGCTTCGCCGACGGCGCCGGGTACTTTCTCAAGGGGTTCGCGTGGGTCGCCCGGCACCCACGCCAGTGGCTGTTCGGGCTCGTCCCGGCCCTGATCGCCCTGGTGCTCTACGTCGCCGCCTTACTGCTGCTGGGCATGTACGCGGGCGACTTCGCCGCCTGGGCCACGCCGTTCGCCGACGGCTGGAGCACGGCCCTCCGCGACACCCTGCGCATCCTGCTCGGCATAGTCGTGTTCGCGCTGGGGCTGGTGCTGTCGGTCATCACGTTCACGGCCGTAACGCTGCTCATCGGCGGCCCGTTCTACGAGAAGCTGTCCGAGCGGGTCGAGGACAGCCTCGGCGGCGCGGTGAAGGCGCAGGAGACCCCGTTCTGGCGGTCCACCGTCCGATCGGTGCGCGACAGCCTGATCACCCTGCTCTACGTGCTGGCGTTCACGATCCCGCTGTTCGCCCTGGGTTTCGTGCCGGTCGTCGGGCAGACGGTGGTGCCAGTGCTGGGCGCGGCGGTGTCGGGCTTCTTCCTCACCGTGGAGCTGAGCACGCTCGCCATGGAACGCCGTGGCCTGGCCCGCAGGCAGCGTTTCGCCATCCTGCGCGGCGACAAGTCTCCCGCGCTCGGCTTCGGCGTGCTCGCCTTCCTGGCCTTCCTCATCCCCTTCGGCGCCGTGGTGGCCATGCCCGCCGCCGTAGCCGGCGCCACCCTGATGGTCCGCCAACGCCTCACCCCCGAAACCCCGGTAACCCCGATCCCGCCGCCCATGTGACGACGGGGCGCGTAGGCCCGTGCGCTGCCCGTCCGCGGCAGCGGGTCCCCGTGCCGACCCGAGCCCGCCGTCCCCCTCGACGGCCCGGACACGCGGCCCTCAGCGGTGTATCGACGGCCCGCGGTGGCGGCCCTTTCAGCCTGAGCCGGCCGTCTACGTGATGGCCCGGACACGGCGCCCGCAACGGTGCATCGATGTCTCGCGGTGGGCGGCACTGTCAGCCTGGGCCCGCCGTCCACGTGATGGCCGGGGGACGCACGGACGCGCACAGCGGGCGTCCCTCGCGGTCGGTGAGGCCGACCCGGCCCAGCAGCGTCCCGACCTCGACCGCCTCGTCCACGACGGCCGGCTCCAGGGCGTCGAGCATCAGCTTCGCCCGCCGGAACGACGCGAACACCCCGTCGCCGACGAGCGAGCCCCACGACAGATAGACGAACCGCTCACCCGGACGCCCTTGGATGTACGGCCCCTTGAAGTCCACGCCCGCCCGCGCCTGTACGGCGGCGCACTCCAGCGTCCAGGCGGCCGAGGACGCGTCCCCCGGATGCGGTTCCAGGATGGCCTTCCGCCGATCCCGATGCTGCACCCCCACGTGGATGTCGCGGTAACCGGGAAACCCGCGCCCGGCCTCGCACACCCGCCCCGGAAGATCGAAGCCCTCAATTCTGATCAGCATCCCCTCATCCTCCAGGTCTCGCCCCCGACGCGCAGGAGAGCCGCGCTTCTCCACACCGCCTCCGCCCCGCGCCGACGAGCCTGGACCACTGGGCTGCTGGCCACCTGGGCCCCCGGGCTACCTGGGTTACCTGGACCACTGGGCTACCTGGCCACCTGGGCCCCCGCGCCACCTGAACTGCCTGGACTGCCTGGGCTGGGCGTGCTGGCGTCTCGGTTCGTCCCCCCGGATGGCGGGGGACGAACGACACCTTCTCAGGAGTGCTCGCGTCGCCGTGGCAGGCCGGTCACCCGGGCGTCGGCTGGAACGCTCCGGCAGGTTATCCACAGAACGCGGCTCGGCGGATTCTCGCGCGGCCCGGTCGCCGATGCTTGGCGCCATGACGGCATCACCGATCCTGCTCACCTCGCCCGACGACATCCTCGGGGCCGTGCCCTACCTCCTGGGCTTCCACCCGTCCGACAGCCTTGTGATCGTCGGTTTCCGCGGCGCGGGCGCGCGCGGACGCCTGCGGGTCACCACGCGGTGGGATCTCCCCGTCCCGCCCGATGCCTTCGGCAGGCTCGTGCCGCTGCTGCGGCGCGAGAAGGTCACGCACACCATCGTGGCCGCGTTCGGCCCGGGAGCGCTCGTCACGCCGGCCGTGCGGGAGGCCATGGGCCTGCTGGCCGCCGCGGGCATCGAGATCACCGAGGCGTTGCGCGCCGAAGACGGCCGCTACTGGTCCTACGTCTGCGAGCGCGCCGAGTGCTGCCCGCCCACCGGCAGGCCGTACGATCCCGTCGCGGGCCAGGTCGCCGCCCAGGCCACCTTCGGCGGGCTGGTGGCCCTGCCCGGCCGCGAGAGCCTTGAGAGGTCGATCGCCGCCACGGGCGGCCCGGCGCGCGTCAAGATGCGCGAGGCCACCCGGCTGGCCGCCGACGACGTGCGTGCCCGGTTACTGGCCGCCCCTGTCCTCGACGACTTCCCCCGCGAGTTCGTCTCCGACGGCCTGGCCCGCGTCCACCGCGCCCTCGAAGCCCGCCGCGCCCGCCTGCCCGACCACGAGGCCGCGAGCCTGGGCCTGGCCCTGACGGTGCTCCGCGTCCGCGACGAAGCGTGGACCCTCATGGACGACGCCACCCAGGACGACCACATCTCCCTCTGGGGCGACCTGACCCGGAGGCTGGAACCTCCCTTCGTCCCACCCGCCGCGTCCCTGTTGGCCGCGGCGGCATGGAGACGCGGCGACTGCGCCTTGGCGGGCATAGCCGTCGAACGCGCCCTCTCCGCCGACCCCTCCTACTCCATGGCCCTGCTGCTGGCCCAGGGGCTCAGCCGTCTCCTGGGCCCCGAGATCCTGAGAACCCGCCTCCCCACCCCCGCCCAACTCGACGAGAGCATGGGCCCGCCCCGTATGGAATGGCTCCATCCCCTGCTCTTCCTCCTGGACACCTCCGCCTCCGCCCTGCGCCCCCGAGAACCCGCGCGAACGGACGCGCCCCAATGAACGGCACCCCACAAGCCGCCAACGCGCCCAGGCGCTCCCCACCGCCAAGGCCGGGAGGCGGGCTGGTTCGCGGCCGAGGGCGCGGGTGTGTGGGTTCTGGTGCCGCGTGCTTGCGGCCTCGTCTTGGGCGCGGGGGTGGGAGGTGCGTGGTTCTGGGCGGGTTGCGGGTGGAGGGCGTTGCTGGGGTTCGCGGGTCGTGTCCGGGGGCGGTGCGGCCTTACTCGCCGGGGGTGTTGCGGCGGCGTTCGTTGTAGGCGCGCATGCGGCCGGGGTAACCGGTGAGCTGGACGTCGTACACCGGCATGGCGAGGTTTCTCGCCACCTTGATGATGACGGCGGGGGAGCCGACTCTTCGGCGGGTCCACTCGCCGTCGTGGGCCACGGCGACCGCCGTGGTGTCCGTGGCGAAGGTCTCCGGCTCGACGTAGAACTCGACGCCCTTTCGCGACTTCGCGAAGGCGATGAGCGCTTCGATGTCTCCGTCGGTGGCCTCACGGTCGAACTTGGCGATCTTCCGACCGCGCAGTCGACGAATACCGTAGCGATCGCGCCATCCCATAACCCTTGTATACCTGGACCGGACGGCGAATGCGTGCCTCAGGGCGGCATCGGGGACGCCTGGGGGATGTACCTGATGCACGCGGCGCCACGGGCCGACGAGAATGAGAGGAGACAGCCTGACCCGACGAAAGGTACGGTCACCAATGGCAGGGGTAGCGCAACCAGCCACGACGACGTCCAACGGGGCGTGGGGAACACCCGCGCACCCCCAGCTGCGCGTGACCGACGGCGACCGCGAGCAGGTCGTGGAGCTTGTCACCGCCGCCTACGCGGAGGGCCGGCTCGACAAGGTCGAGTTCGACGAGCGTCTCCACCTCGCCATGACGGCCCGCACCCACGCCGACCTCGCGCCGATCGCCCGCGACGTGCAGGCTCCGTACGCCCCGGGCCCCGCGCCGCGGCCGGCGTACTGGAGCCCCCCGCGGCGCGCCATGCCCCTGACCGGCGGCGACCGCATGGGTGCCATCGCGGCCCACCTTCTCCCGTTCTGCGGCCTGTCCTTCGTCGCCCCCCTCGTCGTGCTGCTGACCGCCGGGAAGAACTCCGTTTACGTCCGTGAGCACGCGGTCGAGGCGCTCAACTTCCAGCTCACCCTGCTCGGCGCCACCATCCTGCTGCCGATCACCGTCATCGGCGTGATCCTGGTGCCGTTCCTCTGGATCGCCGCCGTCGTCCTGGGAGTGGTCGCCACCGTCAACTCCCTCAGCGACACCCCGTACCGCTACCCCTGGACCGTCCGCCTGGTGAAGTGACAGCCGGCCGGCCACCCAGCCGAGTGCCCAGCGCGCCAACCGCCCGGCCACGAGGCCCGACGCTCCCGCACCTCCGGCTCACCGCCGGTGGCGCGGCCGTCGCCGGGTGGTGGTTGTGGCGGTGCGCGGCCCGGCGATGCGGTTACGTGAGTCAGAGGAGGAGGGACCGGACGGTGTCCACGGTGTCGGCGTCCTCGGGGAGCTTGTCGGGGCGGTAACGGAGGACGCGGGCGAATCTGAGCGCCATCCCGCCGGGGTAGCGGGGGGACCGCTGCACGCCGTCGAACGCGACCTCGACCACCATCTCCGGACGCACGTTCACCACCCACTCGTCGGTGGCGCCCTGTGCCAGCGACAGGAACCTCTCGGTCTGCCAGGCCAGCAGCTCGTCGGTCAGGCCCTTGAACGTCTTGCCCAGCATCACGAACTCACCGGACTCCGGGTCCCTGGCCCCGAGGTGCAGGTTCGACAGCTTGCCCTGGCGCCGCCCGTGCCCCCACTCGGCGGCCAGCACCACCAGGTCGAGCGTGTGGCGGGGCTTCACCTTGATCCAGCCCGCGCCGCGCCGGCCCGCCGCGTACGGCGCCGCGGGGGACTTCGCCACCACGCCCTCGTGCCCCCGCCGCAGGACGTCGGCGAAGAACGTCATGCCCTCCTCGGCGTCCGCCGTCACCAGGCGCGGGGTCAGCAGCTCGGCGGGCGTCGTCCGCTCCAGGGCCGCGTGCCGCTCGCTGTCGGGAAGGTCGAGCATGTCCTCGCCGTCGATGCGCAGGACGTCGAAGAAGAACACGCTCAACGGCGTCGCCTGACGCAGGCCGGCGACGTCGGTCTTGGTGCTCACGCGGGCCGCCGTCACCTGGAAGGGCTCCGGACGGCCGTCGGGTCGCAGGGCGATGACCTCGCCGTCGAGCACCGCCTCCTGCACCGGAAGCGTGAGCGCGGCCTCGACCACCTCCGGCACCTGGGGGGTGATGTCCTCCAGGGTTCTGGTGAACACCCGTACCAGCGGCCCGGCGCGGTGCGCCTGCACGCGGAAGCCGTCGATCTTCCACTCCAGGGCCGCCGGGCCGCCCAGCTTGTCGAGGGCCGCGCTGATGCTGGGCGCGCTCTGGGCCAGCATCGGGGAGACCGGGCGCCCGACCTCCAGCTTGAACGCCCGCAGCGCCTCGACCCCGCCGGTCAGCGCCGCCGCTCCGACCGCGGGCAGCCAGCCCCGCAACGTCAGCGCGCGCCGTACCTCGGCCGCCGGCGAGCCGGAGGCCTTGGCGACCGCCTCGATCATGACGCCGTTCAGGGCGCCCTGCCTCAGCTCCCCGCTCATCAGGCGGAGCAGGAACGACTGCTCCTGGCCGGTGACCGAACGGAACAGCTCGGCGACCAGCTCTCTGCGTGCCGCCTGCGACCCCGGCCCCGTCTGCGCCTTGATGCGGCTGAGCAGGTCGTCGATCTCGCTGAGGCTCGCCGTGGCGACCTGACGCGGCTGGGGAAGATCTTGAAGGCTCCGCCAGCCGACCCCGATCTGCCGCTGCGGAAGCTCCCCCGAAAGGTAGGCGACGGCGATCTCCGCCTCACCCGGCTCGACCCTGCTCAGCAGCTCGGCGAGGTGGCGAATCTTGGCGAGGCGCGCCGAGTCCGCCGCCACGGCAGCCGAGGTGCGCGCGAGGTCGATGAGCAACACAGGTCTCATCGTGCCAGCCCAGCCCCGTCCGCGCTCTCCCCGGCCCTGGGATCCAGGAACATGATCCGAAGCGGCCGCCCTGGAGCTCGGGCAAGCTCATGTCGAGGGGTTCCGACGACGAGTTCGAGCGCCTACCGCGCGCGGGTGCCGGCCTGGGCGGGGGCCGGCTTCGCCGGGGGTGGCGGGGGCTTGGGTGGGCTGTGGGGCGCGATGCCCACCCAAGCCGGGAGTTGCCGGCTGGAGGGCGGGTCAGCTCACGCCGAGGAGGTCGACGACGAAGATCAGCGTCTCGCCGGGCTTGATGGCGTTGCCGGCGCCGCGGTTGCCGTAACCCAGGTGCGGCGGGATGGTGAGCCGGCGGCGGCCGCCGACCTTCATGCCCGCGACGCCCTGGTCCCAGCCGGCGATGACGCGGCCGGCGCCGAGCGGGAACTGGAACGCGTCGCCGCGGTTCCAGGAGGCGTCGAACTCCTCACCGGTGGAGAACGCCACACCGACGTAGTGCACGTTGACCATGTGCCCGGGCTTGGCCTCCTCACCGTCCCCCACGGTGATGTCTTCGATCTCGAGATCCGCAGGCGGTTCGCCCTCCGGGAAGTCGATCTCGGGCTTCTCGAGTGCCACGTGTTCTCCTTGGTTGAGGTGCGTACCCCGGGGTGGGACCCCCGGCGGCACGCCTGGACCGAGCGCCGGTCGCGTCGCGGCCGACCGGACGACTCTACGGGGTCCGGCCGCCTGGAGAGCGACGAGGGCCGAGCCTGTGGAAAACCTAGACCATCAACCACGAGCGCCAGGAACCCACCCAGCCCGGCGTCCAGACGGGTACGTCGCGCGCGGAGTCCGGTTGAATGCACCCCGGCGGAAGCCACGGGGAGCCGCAGTAACGCTCGAAGGTTCCGGCACGCGGTCTACGACCCAGACACCGACACCGCGTCGTCCCCGCCGGCCGCGACCGCCGCCGCGGACGCCGTACTGCTCTTCGACGGCGTCTTCCTCCTGCGCCCGGAACTCATCGACGGGTGGGACCTGCGCGTCTTCGTGTCCGTCCCACGGACGGTGGATCGCGCCCGGAACCGAGGCGCGGCGCTGGCCGGGCCCGCCGCCGACACCACCCGGATCGAACGGTCCTGGCGCGACCGCTATATCCCCTCGCAAAAGCTCTACTTCGCCACAGCCCGCCCAACCGACCACGCCGACATCATCGTGTACAACGATCAACTCCAACGGCCGACCTGGGAAGTCCGGTCACACCCACCGGCACACGGGGTTCGACGATCGCCCGTGAGGCGGCGGGTCAAGGACTGACGGTGAGGGGCGGGCGTCAGACGCTCGCCCCTCACCGGGGGGAGATGGGTCGGTGGCCGGCTCCTCCGCCGTGTCCCGGCGAGGGGGCACCGGAGGTGCATGAGGCCGGGCCGCTGCCCGCTACTCGTCCGCGGGGCCCTGCTTCGCGCTCTTCTTCGCCGACGGCGGGTCATCGGCGATCAGGGGATCGGCGTCAGAACCGGCGGGCTCCGGCTCGGGGGCCGAGGACCCCGTGGACCCGGTCGTGGCCCCGCCGGCGGCCGGGCCGGATTCGGCGTCCGCCGGGCCGGAGGCGTCCGGGGTCGCCGGGGTGGCGGCGCCGGGCTTGCCGGGGGTCGCGACGGCGGGTACGTCGTCGGGGCCGGACGCGGCCGGGGTGGACGGGGCCTCCGCGACCGGGTCGGCGACCGGGCCGGCGTCCGACGCGGTCGGCGCGGAAGGCGCCGCCGCGACCGGGTCGAGGGCGGAGTCGGGCCCGGACGACGGTGTCGCGTCCGGGGAGTCCGGGGTGGTGGAGGAGCCGGACGGTGTCGCGTCCGGGGAGTCCGCGGCGGTGGTGGACGGCGTGGAGTCTGTGGGGTCCGAGGGTGCCGCGGGGGATGCCTCGGGGGCGGTGGTGGGTTTCGGGTCGGTGACGGTTTCGCCGGGGGAGGTGGTCGCGGCCCGCACGGTGGACATGGGGATGGCCACGGTGGCCTCCTCCATCGCCTCGGCGCGGGTGGTCGCGGCGCGGATGGAGCCGTCGCCACCGGGAGGGGTGGGCTGGGTGGCGCCGAGGCCGGTGCCGAGCGGGGTCGTCTCGGCGAACATCGCCGCGGACGCGGGCGGTGCGGGCGGGACGGGGCCGGGCGTGGTGGCGTCGGGGGCGGCGGAGAATGCGGGGCGGTCGGCCGAGTCGGGGGTGACGGCCGAGGAGGCGCCGGCTCCGGCGGGAGTGCCGATGTCGGCGGCGGGAGTTCCGGTGGTGTCGGAGTCGGTGGAGGTCGGCCCGGTGGTACGCGGTCCGGCGGCGCCGGACTCCGTGGTGCCGGACTCCGTGGTGCTCGACCGGGGGGCCGGGGAGCCGTCGGCCGTGGAGCCGGCGCCGGCGGTGCCCGGGCCGGTGGCGCCGGGGCTGGAGCCGGAGGGGGTGTGGGTGCGGAAGGGGCCGCCGGAGGTGGGGCGTTGGACGACCACGGTGTCGGCCGGGCGCAGACCGCCCTCCAGCACGGCGATGGCCTCATCGAGGTTGGCGCCGGGGACCAGGACGTCGTAGCGGCCCGCCACCAGGGCGCTGCGGGAGCTGAAGTCGCGGGCTCCGCCCTTGAAGGCGTGGTTGGCGAACCCGAAGGCGGCGCCCACGATGGCGCCCCACAGCCCGGCCCACACCACCAGGGCGAAGAACGAGCCCGAGGTGGAGGTGAACAGCCCGAGGAAGAGGCCCACGATCAGTCCGAAGACCAGGCCGTTGACGGCGCCGGCCCCGGCCGCGCGCGGGTTGGTCACCCGGCCGGTGACCCGCTCCTCCAGGCGCAGGTCACTGCCGACGATCGCGACGTTCTGGACGGGGTATCCCGCGTCGGAAAGCATGTCCACGGCGCGCTGGGCGGCCGCGTAGTTGTCGTAGCTGACCAGGAGCCGCCGGTCTTCGGCGGATAGGGGCGGGGTCAACCCGGGTGACGAATCGATCATGACGGGAGTTCGCCTCCGCGGCTAGGGGGTCATCTGCGGCTGCGACTACCCGGCGGAGCCGAGATATCACCAGCTTGACGGCGCCTTTTCGAGAAGGCGCCCGCCGGCCCGGGGCGTTCCCGGGCGGGACGGCGCGTCCCGGCGAGCGCCGGCCCGGCGGCGCCCCGCCGGCCCGGCGGGGCGCACTCCCCGGCTCCGTGTCACCAGCTCTGGTGGAGGGGCTTGCCTTCGGAGTAGCCGGAGGAGCTCTGGATGCCGACGACGGCGCGGTCGTGGAACTCCTCCAGGGTGGTGGCGCCCGCGTAGGTCATGGAGGAGCGCAGGCCGGCGACGATGGCGTCGATCTGGTCCTCGACGCTGGGGCGCACGGGGTCGAGGTACATGCGCGAGGTCGAGATGCCCTCCTCGAAGAGCGCCTTGCGCGCCCGGTCGAAGGGGGTGTCGTCGGCGGTGCGCAGGCGTACGGCCCGTGCGGAGGCCATGCCGAAGTTCTCCTTGTATCGGCGGCCGTTGGGGTCGGTGCGCGCGTCGCCGGGGGACTCGTAGGTGCCCGCGAACCACGAGCCGATCATCACGTTGGAGGCGCCCGCCGCGAGCGCGAGGGCGACGTCGCGCGGGTGGCGCACGCCGCCGTCGGCCCACACGTGCCTGCCGAGGCCGCGCGCCTCGGCGGCGCATTCGAGGACGGCCGAGAACTGCGGCCGGCCGACGCCGGTCATCATGCGGGTGGTGCACATGGCGCCGGGCCCGACGCCGACCTTGACGATGTCGGCGCCGGCGTCGGCGAGATCACGCACGCCCGCCGCCGTCACCACGTTGCCGGCGGCCACGGGCACGCCGGGGTCGAGGGCCCGCACGGCCGCGAGCGCGGCGAACATCTTCTCCTGGTGGCCGTGCGCGGTGTCGACGACCAGGCAGTCGACGCCGGCGTCGAGCAGTTCCTTGGCCTTGGCGGCGACGTCGCCGTTGATGCCGACGGCGGCGGCGACGCGTAGCCTGCCCTCGGCGTCCAACGCCGGCTCGTACAGCGTGGCGCGCAGCGCGCCCGTGCGCGTGAGCACGCCCACGAGCCGCCCGCCGGCGTCGACCACGGGCGCGAGGCGGTGGCGCCCCTCGTTCAGGGTCTCGAACGCCTTGCGCGGGTCGGTGCCGGCCGGGATGGTCAGCGGGGACCCCGACATGACCTGCGAGAGCTGCGTGAACATGTCGACGCCGTGCAGGTCGGCCTCGGTGACCACGCCGATGGGCCGGTGCTCACCGTCCACCACGATCACCGCGCCGTGCGCGCGCTTCGGCAGCAGGTTGAGGGCCTCGCCGACCGTCTCATGAGGGTTGAGGGAGATCGGGGTGTCGTGTACCAGATCGCGCTGCTTGACCCAGTCGACGACGTCGGCGACCACGTCGATGGGGATGTCCTGCGGGATGACGGTGATGCCGCCGCGCCTGGCGATGGTCTCGGCCATCCGGCGGCCCGCCACCGCGGTCATGTTGGCCACCACGATGGGGATCGTGGTGCCGGTTCCGTCGCCCGTCGAGAGGTCGACGGCCAGGCGCGAGCCGACCGCCGATCGCGAGGGGACCATGAAGACGTCGCTGTAGGTCAGGTCGAAGATCGGCGCCTGGTCGTTGAGGAATCGCACGTTAGTGCAGCCTATGCGATCCGTGGTAAACAGGGGATTTCCCAGGTCAGTCAGCCTCATATGTCCCAGCGCGAGCTATTTGATTACCTGATCCGATTCCCGGTACGCGATGATCGAGACGACGATCAGCCCGTGCGGATACATTGACGGCGCTATCGAACAAGTGGACGGGAGGCCTGAAGGTGGAGGCGCAATGATCATCGCTCAACGCCCAGATCTGCTCGTCGTAGGTCACGCCGTGCGCACGTCCAACGCGGCCGAGGCCGATCCCGCGCGGGCGCTTCTGCCCGCCCTGTGGCAGCGCGCCGGCGCCCCCGGCGCCTTCGCCCACGTGCCCGGACGGGCCGACGAGAACCTCTACGCCGTCCTGGTCGACTACGAGAGCGACGACAAGGGGGCGTTCACGCAGGTCGTCGGCGTCGCCGTCCGCACCGCCGCGGGCCTTCCCGAGGGCATGGTGGCCGTCCGGGTGCCGGGGGTGCGGTCGCTGAAGGTCGAGGCGCACGGCCCGATGCCGCAGGCGCTGGTGGAGGCGTGGCAGCAGGTGTGGAGGCACACCGGCTCCGGGGGCGTCCCGGCGCGGGCGTTCACCACCGACCTCGAGGTCCACCACCGGGCCGGGGTCGATCTCTACCTGGCCATCCTCCCGGGCCAGCCCCCCGCCTCCGCCGACCACCAGCGCGAGCGCGCCCAGGCCTGACCCGCGGCGGGGCTCAGGCGAGCACGCCGCCCTCGCGCAGCGCCTTCGCGCGGTCGGCGGGAAGTCCCCAGGACGACAGGTCGTGCAGCCGGGTCGCCGGAGCCAGGCGGGCGCCCGCCGGGTCGGCGGGCGCGGAGTCGTCGAGCAGGCGGGGGGCCGGGGCGGGCTGGACGAGGCCGTCGACCTCGACGAAGGTGCCGCGGGCCACGTTGTGCGGGTGCCGGGCCGCCTCCGCGATCTCCAGGACGGGCGCGACGCACGCGTCGGAGCCGTCGAAGATCTCCTCCCACTCCGCGCGCGTCCGGGTCCTGAACACCGCCGCGAGGCGGGCGCGGATCTCCGGCCAGTTCGCCCGGTCGTCGCGGCTGGGCAGGCCGGTGAGGCCGGTCCTGTCCAGCAGCTCGGCCCAGAACGCCGGCTCCAGCGAGCCGACCGCGAGGTGACGCCCGTCGGCGGTCTCGTAGGTGTCGTACATCGGCGCGCCGGTGTCCAGCAGGTTGGTGCCGCGCGGCCCCCACGCCCCGCTCCGCACGGCGTCGTAGAACATCGCGAACAGCGTGGCGGCGCCGTCGACCATCGCGGCGTCGACCACCTTGCCCCGGCCGGTGCGCTCGCGTTCGAACAGGGCGAGCAGCACGCCGTACGCCAGCATCAGCCCGCCGCCGGCGAAGTCGCCGAGGATGTTGATCGGGGGGGTCGGCTTCTCGCCCTCGCGGCCGAGCAGCGACAGCACGCCCGCGATCGCGATGTAGTCGATGTCGTGCCCCGCCGTCGTCGCGAGCGGCCCGTCCTGGCCCCAGCCGGTCATCCGGCCGTAGACCAGCCGCTCGTTGACCGCGCGCAGGTCGGCGGGCCCGATGCCGAGCCGCTCGGCGACGCCGGGCCGGAACACCTCGATGACGGCGTCGGCGCCGGCGGCGAGCTCCTTGAACGCCGCGACGCCGTCCGCGGACTTCAGGTCGAGCCCGATGGTGCGTTTGCCGCGGTCGAGCACCTGCGCGCGGGGGCGGTCGCCCTCCCGGGCGACGGCGGCGACGCGGTCGACGCGCAGCACCTCGGCCCCGTGGTCGGCCAGCATCATGCCCGCGAACGGTCCAGGGGCCAGGCCCGCCAGCTCGATCACGCGGACCCCGGCGAGCGGGCCGTCTCCGGCGCCGCGCGCCGTGCCGTTTCCCTCCGGCTCTGGACCGCCGCTGCGACTCATCGGTGTCTCCTCGGATGCGGCGCCGCCGGCCGGCGGCGCGGGGCCCGGACAGGCGGCGGTGCGACAAGCAAACGCTTGGCACCCTAGCCGTCCAGGCGCACCCGCGCGACCTGCGGAGACGATGTCAAGTCGTGCGCCGTATGAGCATTCAAGGGGGGCCCCAAGTTTGCGCGGGTTTAACGTGTCTACTCTGGTCGGTGTTCATCGCACGAGATAGCGTTTCAAACGACGATCTCCACGTACTACCAGGGGTGGTGGCATGCCAGATAGCACGGGGAGTACGACCGCCCACATGACAGCTCACCGCAGGGCCGTCGAGCAGATCAGGGAGTCCTACGGCTCCCTGCCCGAGGGCGCGACCCCGCGGCTGGCGAAGGCGACCACCAACCTGTTCCGCTTCCGCGACCCGGGGGCCTCGGCCAAGCTGTCCGCCCGAGAGCTCGACAAGGTCATCCAGGTCGACCCGGAGTCTCGCACCGCCGAGGTGCAGGGCATGACGACCTATGAGCGCCTGGTGGACGCCACGCTGCCGTCCGGCCTGATGCCCTACGTGGTGCCGCAGCTCAAGACGATCACCCTGGGCGGCGCGGTGACCGGGCTCGGCATCGAGTCCTCCAGCTTCCGCCACGGCCTGCCGCACGAGTCGGTAGAGGAGATGGAAATCCTCACCGGTGACGGCCGCGTCGTCGTCGCCCGTGAGGACAACGAGCACAGCGACCTCTTCAGGGCCTTCCCGAACTCCTACGGCACCCTCGGGTACGCGCTGCGGCTGCGCATCAAGCTGCTGCCCGTCAAGCCCTTCGTGCGGCTCACGCACATCCCGTTCTCCGACGCCGGCAAGTGCATGCTGGCCATGCAGGAGATCTGCGACAGCGGCGAGTACGACGGCGAGGGCGTCGACTTCGTCGACGGCACCTTCTTCTCGCCCGACGAGATGTACATCACCGTGGGCCGCTTCGCCGACCGTGCGCCGTACGCGTCCGACTACACCGGGATGCGCATCTACTACCAGTCGATCCGCACCCGCACCCGCGACTGGCTCACCGTCCGCGACTACCTGTGGCGCTGGGACACCGACTGGTTCTGGTGCTCGCGGGCGTTCGGCGTCCAGCAGCCGCTGATCCGCACCCTGGTGCCGCGCCGCTGGCTGCGCTCGGACGTCTACCGCCGCATGGTCGGGCTCGACCAGAAGTACGGCGTGACCGCGCGCGTCGACCGCTGGCGCGGCAACCCGGTGCAGGAGTCGGTCATCCAGGACGTCGAGGTGCCGATCGAGAAGGGCGCCGACTTCCTCGACTTCTTCCACGACAAGGTGGGCATGACCCCGGTGTGGATGTGCCCGCTGCGGGCCACCCGGGACTGGCCCGTCTACCCGCTGGACGCGGGGAAGCTGTATGTGAACTTCGGGTTCTGGGGCATGGTGGCGCTGCCGCGCGGACAGTTCGACGGGTACCACAACCGGCTGATCGAGAACTCCGTGCACGAGCTGGGCGGCCACAAGTCCCTGTACTCGACATCGTTCTACCCCCGTCAGGAGTTCTGGCGTCTCTACAACGGCGACGCCTACTGGCCGGTCAAACGGGCCTACGACCCTGAAAGCCGGCTGCTCGACCTCTATGACAAGTGCGTACGGGGGCGTTGAGGAGGTTGGTTCGATGACACTCGCCCAGATCTTCGAGAAGATCGTCGGGCCTGAGGCGAACATCGAGTTCGCCGCGTACGACGGAAGTAAGGCCGGCCCGTCGAGCGCAGTCGTCCGCATCGAGGTCAAGACCCCGATCGCGGTCGCGTATCTGGCCAAGTCGCCCGGCGAGATGGGACTCGCCCGGGCATACGTGGCCGGCCACATCGACGTTCAGGGGGACATGTACAGGCTGCTGTCGGAGATGGCGGAGATCACCCTCAACGACATGCCGGCGAAGGAGAAGCTCGCCGTCGTGAAGGCCCTGGGGGTCAAGCCGCTGCTCATGCGGGTGCCGCTGCCACCGCAGGAGGTGCGGCGCAGCACCCTGGCGAGGCTCGGCAGCCGCCACGCCAAGAAGCGCGACGCCGAGGCGATCCACCACCACTACGACGTGTCCAACCGGTTCTACGAGTGGGTGCTGGGGCCGTCCATGGCCTACACCTGCGCGGTGTTCCCGGAGGACGAGTCCTCGCTGGAGGAGGCGCAGTTCGCCAAGTTCGACCTGGTCGCCAAGAAGCTCGGCCTCAAGCCGGGCATGCGCCTGCTCGACGTCGGCTGCGGCTGGGGCGGCATGGTCATGCACGCGGCCAAGCACTACGGGGTCAAGGTCCTCGGCGTCACGCTGTCGCGCCAGCAGGCCGAGTGGGCGCAGAAGTCCGTCGCCGAGGCGGGCCTGTCGGAGCTCGCCGAGGTCAGGTTCATGGACTACCGCGACGTCGTCGAGACCGGCTTCGACGCGGTCAGCTCCATCGGCCTCACCGAGCACATCGGCAAGGACCAGCTCTCGAGCTACTTCGGCTTCCTGTACGGCAAGCTGAAGCCGGGCGGGCGGCTGCTCAACCACTGCATCACCCGGCCGACCGGCACCGAGAGGACGATCAACAAGGACGGCTTCATCAACAAGTACGTCTTCCCGGACGGCGAGCTGGAGTCGGTCGGCCACCTCATCCGTCAGATGGAGGACACCGGCTTCGAGATCAGGCACTCGGAGAACCTCAGGGAGCACTACGCCAAGACCCTGGAGAAGTGGTGCGCCAACCTCGACGGCCACTGGGACGAAGCCGTCCAGGAGGTCGGTCAGGGCACCGCGCGCGTGTGGCGGCTGTACATGGCCGGCTGCATCGTGGGCTTCGAGCGCAACAAGGTGCAGCTCCACCAGGTCCTCGCCGTGAAGCTCGGCGACAGGGGCGAGGCCGGGGTCCCGCTGCGGCCCTCCGTCGGCTGGCCCTGACCTTCGTGACACCCGGCACGCGCGCGGTCAGCCGCGCGCGTGCCCGGCCGCGGCCAGCCCCGCCGCGAGCTGGACGGCGACCAGCGACCTGATCGCGATGGGTCGCCCGCCCGACTCCGCCTCGGCCTCGTCGCACCAGCTCTCGAACACCTCGCGCACCCGGGCCCGCTGCGCGCGCACGGCGCGGGTGAGGTTGCCCGCGGCGGCCTCGGCGTCCAGCGCGCGACAGAAGGTGCCCGCCAGGCGCAGCCGGCGCATGTGCACCGTCTGCCGGTTGCCGAACGTCTCGGCCACCGTCGCCGGGCGGTCGGTCCCCGGCAGTCCCTCCCACGCGTCCGCGAAGTCCTGGTAGGTCTTCAGCATGTCCTCGGTGGAGCGGTGGAACGGCGAGGGCACCCGAAGGTCGCGGCGCACCGCGGCCATGGCCGCGCCCATGACGTCGACCAGCTCCCGCTGGGCCGCGATGCCCGTCTTGAGCACCTCCGCGTACGGGGTGGCGGTCGCCGTCGTGTCGCCCACCCGCTCGTCGGCCCAGTAGGGAAGCTCGGTGATCAGGTGCAGCGCGCCGAACCTGGCCGCGTAGTCGGCGCTGCCGCCGCCCGCGCCGAACGCCCGGGCCTGCCGGGCGCCTCCCGGGGTCAGGTACACCGCCGTGGCGACGGTCTGGGCGTCCGGCATCTCCGGCTCGCCGTGGTGCAGCGGGATCCCCTCCCGGGCGGGCAGCGCGGCCAGCCGCGCGGCCAGGGCGGGGTCCGAGCGGTTGATGTAGAAGAACGCCCCGCTGTACTCGCCGTTGTGCAGCGAGTAGACGAACGCGGGCCGCACCTCGTCCATCAGGCGCGCCAGCGCCTCGGTCTCCGGCAGGCCGCCCTGGAAGGTGTAGCCGTCGCCGGCGATCGGGAACGTCCACTCGACCTGTTCCCTCCAGGCAGGCCGGTAGAAGTGCCGGGCGTAGCGGCGCCGGTCGCCGGGGTGGGCGAACCACCCCTCGTTGAGGCGGGCGCCGTCGGGGTCCACGCACGGGATGACGTGCCAGCGCAGGCCCAGCTCCTCCCGCAGCGCCGCGTCCTCGCACAGCCGCCGCACGAGCTGCCCGGCGGTGAGCGAGCCGATCGGCTCGTTGGGGTGGGGCCCGCCGATGACCAGCGCGTCCCGCGGCCCGCCGTCCACCGTCAGCACCCGCAGGGGCTCGCCCAGGCGTGAGGTGCCGATCCGGCGCAGCCGCACCAGGTGCGGATAACGGGCCCGCAGTTCGTCCAGCTCGGCGTGCGTCTCGTCCACCCGGGGGAACCGGTCGAAGGGCGGGACGCGCCGCATCTGCTCACCGACGTCCACGGCGCCCGCCTCGGCGGAGTCCGTGCCGGGGCGGCGCGGGGGGCACGCCGTCCGGGACGGCCGGCGGATTCGGCATCGCTGCTGCCTCCTTCTCCCGATCCCCCGGCCGGGTCCGCTTCCGCCCGAGCGGTCCAGGTGGGGGCGCCCTCAGGGCCCGGTACGCCGCAGATCGGTAACGACCGTGGACTCCGGGACGGTTGAGGGCGTAAACAACGGTGACGTGGCCCGAGTATCCCCCCGGAGGCGCCGAATGGAATACGACTACGTCATCGTCGGCGCGGGATCGGCGGGATGCGTGCTCGCCAACCGGCTCTCGGCGGACCCCTCGGTGCGGGTGGCACTCCTGGAGGCGGGCGGGCCCGACCGCAAGTTCGAGATCCGCGTGCCGGCCGCCTTCTCCAAGTTGTTCAAGACCCCCTACGACTGGAACTTCAGCACCGCGGCGCAGCATGAGCTGGGCGGGCGCGAGCTGTACTGGCCCCGGGGCAGGACGCTCGGCGGCAGCTCGTCGATCAACGCCCAGATGTGGGTGCGCGGCCACCGCGCCGACTACGACGGCTGGGACGTGCCCGGCTGGTCCTACGAGGAGGTGCTGCCGTACTTCAAGCGCGCCGAGCGGCGCGCCGGCTCCAACGTCGGCGGCGTCTACGGCACCGACGGGCCGGTTCACGTCACCGAGCTGCGCAGCCCCAACGTGACGACGACCGCGTTCCTGCGGGCGTGCGAGCAGATCGGCATCACCGCGCTGGACGAGCTCAACGGCCCCTCCAACGAGGGCTGCTCCCCGACGCCGGTCAACCAGCACCGCGGCCGCAGGTGGAGCGCGGCGGACGCCTACCTCCGCCCCGCGATGGGACGGCCGAACCTGACCGTGCTCACCGGCGCCCAGGCCGGCAGGGTGCTGCTGGACGACGACGGCCGCGCCACGGGGGTCGAGTACGGCGGCACGCGGGTGACGGCCTCCCGTGAGGTGATCCTCTCGGCCGGGACGGTGGGCTCGCCGCACCTGCTGATGCTCTCGGGGATCGGCGACCCCGACGTGCTGCGGGCCGCGGGCGTCGAGCCCCGCCGCGAACTGCCCGGCGTGGGACGCAACCTCATGGACCACCTGGGCGCGCCCGTCGTGCTGGAGTGCCCCCAGCCGGTCACGCTCGCCGGGGCCGAGTCGGCGGGCAACCTCATGCGTTACCTGCTCGGCCACACCGGGATGCTGACCTCCAACGTCGGCGAGGCGGTGGCCTTCGTGCGGACCACCCCCGAGGAGCCCGCCCCCGACATCGAGCTGATCTTCGGCCCCGGGCCCTTCATCAACCACGGGCTGACGCCGCCGCCCTGCCACGCCGTCACGATCGGCGTGATCCTGCTGCGGCCGGAGAGCCGGGGCGTGATCACGCTGGACGGCGAGGGCGGCGTGGTCATCGACCCGCGCTACCTCACCGAGGCTGCGGACGTGCGGCGGCTGGTGGCGGGGCTGAAGAGGGCCCAGGAGGTGTTCGCCGCCCCGGCGCTGCGGCCGTACACCGGCAAGCCGGTCGAGCCGTACACGGGCGCCGAGAGCGACGCGGGGCTGGCCGCGTACGTGCGGGACGCCGCCGAGACGCTCTACCACCCGGCGGGCACCTGCCGGATGGGCCTGGGCGAGGACGCCGTCGTGGACCCCTCGCTGCGCGTCCTCGGCGTGCCGGGGCTGCGGGTCGTGGACGCCTCGGTGATGCCGGCGCTCAACCGCGGGCACACCCACGCCCCGGTCGTCATGATCGCGGAGAGGGCGGCCGACCTCATCTCCGGCCCTTGACGCGGGCGGCGGCCCCGCCGAACGATGGAAGCCGGAGGTGGCCGATCGTGACGACGAGCGCCGCTGACATCGACCTGTCCGACATCCCGTTCTGGCTGCAGCCGCCGAACCGGCGCGAGGAGGCCTTCCGGCGGCTGCGACGGCTCGACCGGCCGGTCCACATGCGCGAGAACCACATCCCGTTCGTGGGCGGCGGGCCGGGCTACTACGCGCTCGTCCGGCACGCCGACGTCAGCGAGGCCAGCCGCAACGCCGGCGTGTTCAGCAGCGAGCCGACGGCCAACAGCGTCCCCGACATGCCGAGATGGCTCGCCGTCTACTTCGGCTCGATGATCAACATGGACGACCCCCGGCACGCCAGGCTCAGGAGGATCGTCTCGCGCGCCTTCACCCCCAAGGTGCTCGCCAAGATGGAGGAGGACCTCGCCAGGGCGGCGCGCGAGATCGTCGACCGGGCGGTCGCCGAGGGCCCCGGCGACTTCGTCACCCAGATCGCCGCCCGGCTGCCCGTGCGGGTGATCTGCGACATGATGGGCATCCCGCCGAGCCACCACGACCTGGTGCTCAGGCGCACCAACATCATCCTGGGCAACGCCGACCCCGAGTACTCCGGCCTGCGGCCCGACATGAGCCGCTGGAACGTCGCCAAGGGCCTGCTGAGGCTGCTGAACGCCGGCCGCCACCTCAGCGTCCTGGCCCGCGGGCTCGGGCGCGAACGCCGCCGCGAGCCCACCGGCGACCTCACCAGCATCCTGGTCAACGGCGAGGAGCACCTCACCCCGCAGGAGCTCGGGTCGTTCTTCATCCTGCTGGTGGTCGCCGGCAGCGAGACCACGCGCAACGCCGTCGCCCACGGGCTCAAGCTCTTCACCGACAACCCCGGGCAGCGCGAGCTGCTGCTGGACGACTTCGAGGCCCGCATCCCCGGGGCCGTCGAGGAGATCGTCCGGTACTCCACGCCGGTGATCCAGTTCCGGCGTACCCTCACCCGCGACCACGAGATGAACGGTCAGCAGTACAGGAAGGGCGACAAGGTCCTGCTGTTCTACAACTCCGCGAACCGGGACGAGGCGGTGTTCACCGACCCCGACACGTTCGACATCACCCGCGACCCCAACCCGCACGTGGGCTTCGGCGGCCCGGGGCCGCACTACTGCCTAGGCGCCCATCTGGCCAGGCGCGAGATCACCGTCATGTTCCGCGAGCTGTTCACCCGCCTGCCTCAGATCCGCTCGACCGGCGAGCCCGACCGCCTGCTGTCCAACTTCGTCAACGGCATCAAGCACATGGGCTACCGCCTGGAGTGATCGCCGGCCACGGCCTCGGTTGACGAAACCGAGCGTTGTTCTAAATCATGGACGCATGGCCGTGCAGACCCGCCCGGAACGTGAGCCGATCACGTCGTGCGAACAGATAGATTTGTCCGACTGGGATTTCTGGGCCCGTCCCATGCGCGAGCGCGAGCATGCCTTCGAGCTGCTGCGCGACCAGGACGCTCCCCGGTTCTTCGCCGAGCCCGAGGTCTCCATGGCCCCGCCCGGCAAGGGCTACCACGCCATCGTGCGGTACGCCGACATCGTCGAGATCAGCCGCAACCCGGAGGTCTTCTGCTCCGGGGCGGGCGGCGCCACCAACATCGCCGACATGCCGCCGGAGTTCGCCGAGTACTTCGGCTCCATGATCAACATGGACGACCCACGGCACGCGCGGCTGCGCAGGATCGTCTCCCGCGCGTTCACCCCGAAGATGATCCAGAAGTTCGAGCAGGACGTGCAGGTCGCGGCCGTGCGCATCGTGGACGACCTGCTGGAGACCGGGCCCGGGTGCGACTTCGTCACCGAGGTCGCGGCCCGGCTGCCACTGAAGATCATCTGCGACATGATGGGCATCCCGGAGAAGGACTACCGCTACATCTTCGACCGGTCGAACATCATCCTCGGCGGCGGCGACCCCGAGTACGTCCCCGAGGGCGACGCCGACAGCGTCGTGGCGGCCGTGCTCAACGCCGGCATGGAGCTCCAGCAGCTCGTCCAGGACCTCGCCGCGCACCGGGCGGCGAACCCCACGGGCGACCTGATCTCCGCGCTGGTCAGCGCCAACATCGACGGCGAGCGGCTCACCGCCCAGGAGCTCGGCTCGTTCTTCATCCTGCTCGTCGTGGCCGGCAACGAGACCACCCGCAACGCCATCTCCCAGGGCCTGCTGCTGCTCACCGCCAACCCCGGGGAGAAGGCCCGGTGGCTCACCGACCTCGACGGCCACGCGCCCAAGGCGGTCGAGGAGATCGTCCGGCTGGCCTCACCGGTCAACTACATGCGCCGCAAGGTCACCCGCGACTTCGAGCTGAACGGCACCCTGTACAAGGAGGGCGACAAGACCGTCCTGTACTACTGGTCGGCCAACCGCGACCGCGACGTGTTCGCCGACCCGTACCGCTTCGACATCACGCGCGACCCCAACCCCCACCTGGGCTTCGGCGGGCCGGGGCCGCACTTCTGCCTCGGCGCCCACCTGGCCAGGCGCGAGATCACCGTGATCTTCCGCGAGCTGCTGCGGCGGGTCCCGCAGATCGAGGCGGGCCGGCCGAGAAGGCTCTTCTCCAGCTTCATCAACGGCGTCAAGCACCTGCCCTGCGACTTCTGACGGCGCGAGACCGCATACGGGGCGCCCCCCTCGATGGGAGGCGCCCGGTATCGACGTAGCGGAGTCAGGACCCGGTGGACCGGATCGAGGTGAAGACCGTGTTGACGTCCGGCAGCAGCCGCTTGCTGCGCTCGGGCACCGACATGTAGACGATCGCCGGGACGTCGCCGCCGGTGCTGACGGCCGCCACCACCATCGTCGTCTTGGCGTCGCCCGCCGTGACCTGGTAGGCGGCCAGCCGCGCCGGACGGCCGCCGACCGACACCCGCTGCTCGGCGATCTTGGCGACCTTGTTGCCCTCGGGGAAGAACTTGTTGCGGGCGGCGAACGCCACCGCGCTGATCACCGGGGCGAGCTTCTCGGGCTCGGAGGCGGAGTACTTCTCGGCGAGCCCCTCCGAGAGCGGCCCCGTCATCACCTGGGCGAACTGCGGGTTGCCCGCCGAGTCCTGCCCCGCGGGGACGTACTGGCGGGTGGCGAAGCCGTACTCCGCCTTCACGAGCTGGGAGCGCAGGTCGAGCCGCCACGGCCCGCCGAGGCGCGCGACGCTGACGGAGGCGGCCTCGTCGGTGAGGGTGCCCGTGCGGGGGGAGGCCTGGCCGGGGTACTTCGGCAGCCGGCCGACCGACTGCGGCTTGGTGGTCGCGGGCGGCTTGCGGGAGGCGGCCGGCGCGGTGGGGCCGGCGTTCGCGCTCGTCTCGCCCTCGCCCGGCGACGGCCTCAGCGGGCCGGCGAGGAACGCCCACAGCAGGGCGGCGATCAGCGCGACCACCATCGAGGCCACCAGGGCGAGCAGCCATGCCCGCCTGCCGCCGGCGGCTTCGGCGTCGGCCTCCTCGCCGATGGCCTCGTAGTTGTCGCCGAAGACGGTGTTCCACAACTGCTGCTGGCGCTCGGGCGGCGGGGTCTTGGGCCCGCTGATCTGCCCGGCCGTGACGAACGGCTTGTAGGGGTCGTGCGGCTGCCGCTGCCGGGGGTCGCGCGCGGACGCCGGGCCGGCATCCGCCGGGGTCTGCTGCCCGGGCGCGGAGGTGTGCTGCGGGCCCGTGGGAGCGTGCGGCGGCGCGGCGGCCGAGGCGGTGTGCTGCTGGGAGCCGGGGCCGGAGGGGGCGTACGCCTGCGGGCCGCCGTCGGCGTCGTACCGCTGGGGCCCGCTGTCGGCCGGGGTGTACCGGCGCGGGCCGGCGGGCTCGGCGCTCTGCCTCTGGGGGCCGGCGCCGGAGGGCGTGTACCGCTGAGGGCCGCTGTCGGCCGGGCCGTAGCGCTGCGGCGCGCTGTCGGCGGGGGTGTACCGCTGGGGGCCGCTGTCGGCGGGGGTGTACCGCTGGGGCGCGCTGTCGGCCGGGGTGTAGCGCTGCGGGCCGGTCGCCGAGGGCATGTACTGCTGCGGGCCGGTGGTGCGGGCCGCGCTCTGGTGGGAGTCCGGACCCGGATCGGCGTAGCGCTGGACCTCGGGCTCGGGGTGGCGCTGGTGGCCGGCCGGCGGGGCCGCGTGCTGCCCGGGGCGGGCGGGGTCGGCGGCGAAGGGGGCCGAGGGCGGCTGCTGCGGGTAGGCGGCGGCGTCGCCGCGGCGCTGCTCCGCGCGTGCGCGCGAGCCGTTCGCGGACGGCTCGAAGACCGAGGCGGACGAGGAGGGAGCCGGGGGCGTCTCAGGCCACGCTGGGGGGTTCTCCGGCCAGGCGGGAGGGTTCTCCGGCCATGCCGGGGTGCGCGTGGACTGGCTGGTGGGCTCAGGTGCCATCGCTGGCGAACCTCCCGACATCATGCCCGGATTGGGGGTGCTCGGCATGATCTCATGTGGAGCGGGGGGGTCCGCAGGAGATTCGAAGAATGCCCCGTGGAGCCGCAGGCCGTTCGGATCGGTCGGCGGGTCCTGCATCGGCAGGTCGTCCCGCGCGAATTCCGGGCCCTGTCCGGGCTGAAACGAGTTCGCCACAGCGAAAAGAGTAATCTAAAGGGACATACGAGGTCACAACGGATCTATCACCATAGGGCGTCCACCGGCGATTTCCCCCGCTCCACCAGTGGGGGCCCGGGAACGATATGAACTCCGATTGCACGCTGCGCTACGCTTGAGCTGTGCGTGGCGGGACCCTGCTTCTTGGCCGGCCGCGTCGACCGAGCTGACGCCGGCCGACGCGGCTGCCCCTCGTGGACACGAGGGGTTTTTTGTTGGTCGAGCCACCGCTTTGAGCGAACCGAGGGACATGGGCCGTGAGTGACGAGCAGTACGATCCGCAGACGCTGCAGCCGAAGTGGCAGCGGCGGTGGGAGGAACTGGAGCCCTACCAGGCGGGCGGGGACGGTGACGAGCGTCCGCGCAGGTACATGTGCGACATGTTCCCCTACCCGTCCGGCGACCTCCACATGGGTCACGGCGAGGTCTTCGCGATCGCGGACGTCGTCGCGCGGTACTGGTTCCAGCGCGGCTACGACGTGCTGCACCCCATCGGGTGGGACTCCTTCGGGCTGCCGGCCGAGAACGCCGCGATCAGGCGCGACGCCCACCCCGCCGAGTGGACGTACGCCAACATCGAGACCCAGGCCACCTCGTTCAAGAGGTACGGCATCTCGTTCGACTGGTCGCGCCGACTGCACACCAGCGACCCCGAGTACTACCGCTGGAACCAGTGGCTGTTCAACCGCTTCTTCGAGCGCGGCCTGGCCTACCGCAAGGGCGGCCTGGTCAACTGGTGCCCGAAGGACCAGACCGTGCTGGCCAACGAGCAGGTGGTCGCCGGCAAGTGCGAGCGGTGCGGCACCGAGGTCGTCCGGCGCGAGCTGACCCAGTGGTACTTCAAGATCACTGACTACGCCGACCGCCTGCTGGACGACATGGCCGGCCTGGAGGGCGGCTGGCCCGAGCGCGTGCTGGCCATGCAGCGCAACTGGATCGGCCGCTCCGAGGGCGCCGACGTCCGGTTCACGATCGAGGGCCGCGACGAGCCCGTCACCGTCTACACCACCCGCCCCGACACCCTGTACGGCGCGACGTTCTTCGTGGTGGCCGCCGACGCCGCGCTGGCCGAGGAGATCTGCGCCCCCGAGAAACTGCCCGAGCTGGAGGCCTACCGCGCGGAGGTCGCCAAGCTGACCGACATCGAGCGGCTGTCCACCGACAAGGACAAGACCGGCGTCTTCCTGGGCCGGTACGCCGTCAACCCGGTCAACGGCGAGCGCATCCCGGTGTGGGCGGCCGACTACGTGCTGTCCGACTACGGCCACGGCGCCATCATGGCGGTGCCCGCGCACGACCAGCGCGACCTCGACTTCGCGCGCAGGTTCGGGCTGCCCGTGCAGGTCGTCGTGCACACCGGCCTGCCCGACCCGGGGGAGACCGGCGTCGCCACGCCCGGCGAGGGCACGCTGGTCAACTCCGGCCCGCTGGACGGCCTGTCCAAGGCCGAGGCGATCGCGCGGATCACCGAGGTGCTGCAGGAGCGCGGCACCGGCGCGGCCGCCGTCAACTACCGCCTGCGCGACTGGCTGCTGTCCCGCCAGCGGTTCTGGGGCACCCCGATCCCGATCATCCACTGCCCCGACTGCGGCGAGGTGCCCGTCCCGGACGACCAGCTGCCGGTCAGGCTGCCCGACCTGCGCGGCGAGGCGCTGGCCCCCAAGGGGGTCTCGCCCCTGGCGAGCGCGACCGACTGGGTCAACGTCGCCTGCCCCAAGTGCGACGGCCCGGCGCGCCGCGACACCGACACGATGGACACCTTCGTCGACTCCTCGTGGTACTTCCTGCGCTACTGCTCGCCGGGGTACGAGGACGGGCCGTTCGACGTCGAGCAGGTCAGGCGCTGGGGCCCGATCGACCAGTACGTCGGCGGCGTCGAGCACGCCGTGCTGCACCTGCTGTACTCGCGGTTCTTCACCAAGGTGCTGCACGACATGGGCATGCTCGACTTCACCGAGCCCTTCCTGCGCCTGCTGAACCAGGGGCAGGTGATCAACCGCGGCAAGGCGATGTCCAAGTCGCTGGGCAACGGCGTCGACCTGGGTGAGCAGATCGACGCGTTCGGCGTCGACGCCGTGCGGCTGACGATGGTGTTCGCCGGCCCGCCGGAGGACGACATCGACTGGGCCGACCTGTCGCCCGCCGCCTCGCAGCGGTTCCTGGCGCGGGCGTTCCGGGTGATGGCGGAGGCCGGTGCGGCCTCGGCCCCGGGCGTGGACTTCACCACCGGCGACGTCGCCCTGCGCAAGGTCACCCACCACACCATCGACGAGGTCACCCGGCTGGTCGACTCCTACCGGTTCAACGTGGCCGTCGCCCGCATGATGGAGCTGACCTCCGCGGCGCGCAAGGCCATCGACTCCGGGCCCGGCGCCGCCGACCCCGCCGTTCGGGAAGCCGCCGAGACACTGGCGATCATGCTGTCGCTGGTGACGCCGTACGTCGCCGAGGAGGGCTGGGAGCTGCTGGGGCACGGCCCCACGGTCAGCCACGGCGGCTGGCCGGTCGCCGACCCGGCGCTGCTGGTGCAGGAGACCGTCGTCTGCGTCGTGCAGGTCGCGGGCAAGGTGCGCGACCGCCTGGAGGTCTCCCCGTCGATCTCCGACGCCGAGCTGGAGGAGCTGGCGCTGGCGTCCGAGAAGGTGCGCGCCTTCCTGGGCGGCACGCCCAGGAAGGTCATCGTGCGGGCCCCCAAGCTGGTGAACATCGTCCCGTAGGGGCCGCTGAAGCGAAAAGAGCCGCCCACCTGACGGTGGGCGGCTCTCTCGATCTCGCTGGGACGGACGGCGCGTCTGGCGGGCGCGCGCGGGGCCGCTTCGCCCGGTGCGGGTGACGGGCGGGGCTCCGGCGCGGGTCAGAGCTTGCGCAGGACCGCCACGACCTTGCCGAGCACGGTGGCCTCGTCGCCCGGGATGGGGTCGTAGCTGGTGTTGTGCGGCACCAGCCAGACGTGGCCGTCCTTGCGCTTGAAGGTCTTCACGGTGGCCTCGCCGTCGATCATGGCGGCGACGATGTCGCCGTTGTCGGCCACCGGCTGCTGGCGCACCACGACCCAGTCGCCGTCGGCGATGGCGGCGTCGATCATCGAGTCGCCGCTGACCTGGAGCAGGAACAGCGTGCCCTCGCCCACGAGCTGCTTGGGAAGCGCGAAGACGTCCTCCACGCGCTCCTCGGCGAGGATCGGGCCGCCGGCCGCGATGCGGCCGACCAGCGGCACGAACGCCGCCGTGGGCCGGCTGATCAAAGGCTCCTCGCCGCCGGGGCCGACGGGGTCGACCCAGAGGGCGGGCTCGCCGGGCAGGCGGACCTCAAGCGCCCGGGGCCGGTGCGGGTCGCGGCGCAGGTAGCCCTTGCGCTGCAGGGCGGTCAACTGGTGCGACACGCTCGACGTGCTGGTGAGCTTCACCGCCTCGCCGATCTCGCGCATCGAGGGCGGGTAGCCGCGCTGCTGCACGGAGTCGCGGATCACCTCAAGGATCTTGCGCTGCCTCGGGGTGAGGCCGAGGGAGTCGCGCCTGCGCACGGCAAGGTCGCTGACGACCGTGCCGATCTCATCCTGTTCGCTCATAAGGTCCTCCTCGCAGGGCGCCTCCGAGACGCCCGGTCACGCCGTGCCCCGCCCGCCTGGCTGCCCGTCCGTGTCGCCGATGTCGCACACAGCGACAATAACTCCATTCAAGATCTTCTTCAAACTGGTGTTCGATTATGCCTGGAATCATCGATGCCGTGGTCGACGACATCGTACGGGAGTTCGATCGATATCGTGTTCGACTCCCGATCTTAGGCCGCCTCGGCGGCAAAGTCGATCACGCGCGGGGATCTCCGGCGGGTTCGGCGGCGGCGCCCGCGAACGACTCCCGGAGCCGTCCCGGCCCGCCCGGCTCCGCCCGGCTCGCGACACGCCGTGCCGGGGGCCGTTCGCCCTGATCGGCGGCCACTTCCGGCGGACAGGCCCCGCCGACTTGCGTTCATGGTGCGGCACTCCTACGGTTGGACCACAACATCTAGTAGTTACATCGATGTGGTTCACCACAAGTTGTGTTTCCTCTGACGCACTGCGGATTTCGCGGTGTGTGCGTGAGCCTGTTTCCGTGACAGTGGTTAAACGGGGCACCGCAGTGGTGAAAGCGACGACATATGACGGTTTTTCCTGAGGTGGCTTCTCGGGAGCCTCGTGATTCGGGGCGGCCGGCGTAACCGATGAGGACGGCGAGGAAATGGAGGCGGCACATGCATTGTCCATTCTGTCGTCATCCGGACACGCGGGTCATCGACAGCCGCTCGACGGAGGACGGCGCGGCGATCCGCCGCAGGCGCACCTGTCCGGAGTGCGGGCGCCGGTTCACCACGCAGGAGACCGTGCTGCTGATGGTGAGCAAGCGCAGCGGGGTGACCGAGGCGTTCTCCCGCGAGAAGGTGATCGCCGGCGTGCGCCGCGCCTGCCAGGGCCGTCCGGTCGGCGAGGACTCACTGGCCCAGCTCGGCCAGCGGGTCGAGGAGAGCATCCGGGCCACCGGCGCCGCGGAGATCCCGGCCCACCAGGTGGGCCTGGCGATCCTGGGGCCCCTGCGCCAGCTCGACGAGGTGGCCTATCTGCGGTTCGCCTCGGTCTACCGGAGCTTTGAGACACTCGACGACTTCGAGGCCGAGATCGAGCAGCTCCGGGCGGCGCGGGCCGCCCGGGCGGGCGACGAGGCCGCCGAGGCCGAGGCGGGCGAGCAGGAGCGGATCGAGCGGATCTGATGTGAGGTCCGCCGACGTTAGACGAAGTGGGGCCCCGGCGCCGGGGGAGCGGTTCGGCGTGACCAAGTGTGCGGAGACGCGGGCTCAGCGGGGCCCTGGAAGGGGGAGACCATGACGGAGACGGTGAGCGGTTCGGTGGGACGCGGGGGGAAGCGTGCCGGCCGAGGGCTCAAGATCCGGCGTATCAACACCACGCCCGGGGTGCACCCGTACGACCAGGTGAACTGGGAGCACCGTGACGTCGTGATGACGAACTGGCGCGACGGCTCGGTGAACTTCGAGCAGCGCGGGGTGGAGTTCCCCGACTTCTGGTCGGTCAACGCCGCCAACATCGTGACCACCAAGTACTTCCGCGGCGCGGTCGGCACCCCGCAGCGCGAGGTCAGCCTGCGGCAGCTCGTCGACCGCGTGGTCGGCGTCTACACCCGCACGGGGCGTGAGAACGGCTACTTCGCCTCCGAGGAGGACGCCGAGATCTTCGACCACGAGCTGAAGCACGCGTTGATCCACCAGATCTTCAGCTTCAACTCCCCGGTCTGGTTCAACGTGGGCACCGCCTCGCCGCAGCAGGTGAGCGCCTGCTTCATCCTCGCCGTCGACGACGAGATGGAGTCGATCCTCGAGTGGTACAAGGAGGAGGGCGTCATCTTCAAGGGCGGCTCCGGCTCCGGGGTCAACCTCTCGCGCATCCGCTCCAGCAAGGAGCTGCTGTCCAGCGGCGGCACGGCCAGCGGCCCGGTGTCGTTCATGCGCGGCGCCGACGCCTCCGCGGGCACCATCAAGTCGGGCGGGGCCACCCGCCGCGCCGCCAAGATGGTCGTGCTCGACGTCGACCACCCCGACATCGAGGAGTTCATCGAGACCAAGGCGCGCGAAGAGGACAAGATCCGCGCCCTGCGCGACGCCGGCTTCGACATGGACCTCGGCGGCAAGGACATCGTCTCCGTCCAGTACCAGAACGCCAACAACTCCGTCCGGGTCTCCGACGAGTTCATGCGCACCGTGGAGGCCGACGGCCGGTTCGGGCTCAGGTCGCGGCTTTCCGGCGAGGTCATCGAGGAGGTCGGCGCCCGGTCGCTGTTCCGCAAGATGGCCAAGGCCGCCTGGGAGTGCGCCGACCCCGGCGTTCAGTACGACGACACGATCAACGACTGGCACACCTGCCCGGAGACCGGCAGGATCACCGCCTCCAACCCGTGCTCGGAGTACGTCCACCTGGACAACTCCTCGTGCAACCTGGCGAGCGTCAACCTGCTGAAGTTCCTGCGCGACGACGACGCCTTCGACGTCGAGGGCTTCGTCAAGACCACCGAGCTGATCATCACGGCGATGGACATCTCCATCACCTTCGCCGACTTCCCGACCAAGAAGATCGCCGAGACCACCCGCGCCTACCGCCAGCTCGGCATCGGCTACGCCAACCTCGGCGCGCTGCTCATGGCCACCGGCCACGCCTACGACTCCGACGGCGGCCGGTCGGTCGCAGCGGCCATCACCAGCCTGATGACCGGCGTCTCCTACCGCCGCAGCGCCGAGCTGGCCGCGATCGTCGGGCCCTACGACGGCTACAAGCGCAACGCCGAGCCGCACAAGCGGGTCATGCGCAAGCACGCCGCCGCCAACGACGAGCTGCGCGGCCGCGACGCCCTCGACCGTCCGGTGCTCGCCGAGGCCACCCGGCAGTGGCAGGAGTGCCTGCGCCTGGGCGAGAAGAACGGCTACCGCAACGCGCAGGCCTCGCTGCTCGCGCCGACCGGCACCATCGGCCTGATGATGGACTGCGACACCACCGGCATCGAGCCCGACCTGGCGCTGGTGAAGTTCAAGAAGCTCGTCGGCGGCGGGTCGATGCAGATCGTCAACCAGACCATCCCGCGGGCCCTGCGCCGGCTCGGCTACCAGCCCGAGCAGGTCGAGGCCATCGTCGAGTACATCGCCGTGAACGGGCACGTCATGGACGCCCCCGGGCTCAAGCTCGAGCACTACGACGTGTTCGACTGCGCCATGGGCGAGCGGGCGATCGCCCCCATGGGCCACGTCCGCATGATGGCGGCCACCCAGCCGTTCCTGTCGGGCGCCATCTCCAAGACGGTCAACCTGCCCGAGGGCGCCACCATCGAGGACATCGAGCAGGTCTACCTCGAAGGCTGGAAGCTCGGCCTGAAGGCCCTGGCCGTCTACCGCGACAACTGCAAGGTCGGCCAGCCGCTGTCGGTGTCCAAGAGGGCCGAGGAGAAGGCCGCCGAGCCGGTCGTCCAGGTGGTCGAGGTGGCCAGGCCCACCCGCCGCCGCCTGCCCAACCAGCGCCCGAGCACCACGACGCGCTTCACCGTGGGCGGGGCCAAGGGGTACATGACGGCCTCCTCCTACCCCGACGACGGGCTCGGCGAGGTCTTCCTGAAGATGTCCAAGCAGGGGTCCACCCTGGCCGGCGTCATGGACGCCTTCTCCGTCGCCATCTCCGTCGGGCTCCAGCACGGCGTCCCGCTGGAGACGTTCGTCAGCAAGTTCGTCAACATGCGGTTCGAGCCCGCCGGCATGACCGACGACCCCGACGTCCGCATGGCGGCCTCGGTGGTCGACTACATCTTCCGCAGGCTCGCGCTGGATCACCTCCCGTACGACGAGCGCGCCGCTCTCGGCGTCTTCTCGGCCGCCGAGCGCGCCGCCCAGCAGCGCGCCGAGCACCAGGGCGCCGCGGCGGAGGTCATCATCGACACCGCGGCCCTGGCCCAGTCCGCCCCCATCGAGGAGCACCCGGCCGAGCCCGCCGCCGACCTGCCCGCCCCGGCCCCCAGGCCCACGCCCCCCACCCCGAAGGCGAACGGCTCCGCCCACGCTCTCGAAAGCCACCAGGGCCGCACCGCCGACGCCCCCCTGTGCATGACCTGCGGCACCAAGATGCGCCCGGCGGGCAGCTGCTACGTCTGCGAGGGCTGCGGCAGCACCAGCGGCTGCAGCTGACAGCGGGGGCGGGTCGCCGCTGAGGCGACGGGTTGAACGCCCGTTGTACGGGGGTCTGGCATACGTGATCGCCCCCTGGTTTCGATCTGGAGCCAGGGGGCAACAGGTGCCTCTCGGCGCCCCCGCTGGGCGGCCGAGACGGCAGACGCCCGGTCTTCCAGGGTCAGGCGTTCGTCGCGACCGAACGATGTCGACGCGCACGTATGACGGAGGTGTTGATCATTTCAGAGAATCCTCGTCAGACCGGTGACAAGGCCGCCTCGGATGCCGGCAAGACGCTGGCGGGCCAGAACGCGACCGACGCGGAGAAGTCCGCCGCGGCGAGCGCGCTGTCGCAGGCACCCGAGAGCACCGGCCAGACCGGTGAGAAGGCCGCCTCGGACGCCGGCGAGACGCTGGGGAGCAAGGACGCGACCAAGACGGAGAAGTCCGCCGCGGCCAGCGCCCTGTCGCAGACGCCTTCCGACGAGAAGTGACATGCGGGCTGCCCGGGTCACCACCCGGGCAGCCGCCCCGCACGTCTCTCGGCTTCCGCCCGCCTCCCCGGCGGGTGAGGACCGGCGCGTCGTCGTCATCCACGTTTGACGGGTTCATCGCGGGGCGCCTGGCTGAGGGCGCCAGGGGGTTGCCGGTGAGGTTCTCGTGGTGCCGGTTCCCAGGAGGACGGCCAGGGCGATGGCGGTGGGGATGAGCAGGTAGGCGCCGCAGGAGGCCAGGACGAGCAGGGTGAAGGCGGTCGCCACCTGGGCGAGGCGGCGGGGGCGGCCGGTCAGGAGGCGGGCGGCGGCGGCGCAGCCGATGGCGGTTACGGCGGCCAGGCAGGCCGAGGTCGACCGCATGAGGGCGTCCAGGTCGAGCGAGAGGACGGCGGCGGACGCGGCGGCGAGCGTCGTCAGGGCGGCGGGGGCGGCGAGGCCGCGGCCGGCCATGGCGGCGGTGGCGACGGGCCGGGGGAGGGCGCCCTCGCGGGCGAGGGCCGGGCCCAGCCGGGCGATGCCCGCGATGTAGGTGTTGAGGGCGCCGAAGCTGAGCACGAGGGCGGCCACGGCCGTGACCGGGCGCGCGGCGCCGCCGATGCCGAGTTCGAGCAGCGCGGTCAGCGCGACGGGCGACTCGCCGGCCGGGCCGCGGAGCACACCGGCGCTCGCCACGGCGAGGCCGACGTAGAGCACGCCCGCGATGACCAGCGTGAGGACGGTCGCCCGGTACAGGTCGCGCCGGGGGTCGGCGAAGTCGCCCGACAGGTGGCTCGCCGCCTCCCAGCCCACGAACGCGAAGAACAGCACCCCCGCCGCGTGCACGACGCCTGTCCACCCGTGCGGGGCGAAGGGGACGAAGTCGGCGGCCCGCACGTGCGGGGCGGCGGCGAGCACGGCGGTGACCAGCAGCAGCACGAGCAGGCCGGTCAGCAGGAGCTGCAGGCGTCCCGACAGGCGCAGGCCGGCGAAGTTGGCCGCGAACGCGACGGCCAGGAGCGCCACGGCCGTCGCGAAGGCGCCCGCCCGGCCGAGCCCCAGCTCGGCGGCCACGTACTCGCCGCCGATGAGCGCGCCCGCGAACACGCCGCAGGGGATCGACAGGTAGAACCACCAGCCCGCGAGCGCCGAGACGCGGGGGCCGAACGCGCGGGAGGCGAACGCCGCCACCCCGCCGCCGCCGGGGAAGCGGGCGCCCAGAACGGCGAAGGTGAGCGCGACCGGCACGCTCAGCGCCAGCAGCCCCGCCCATGCGACGACGGCCGCCGGGCCCGCCGCCTGCGCCGCCAGGCCCGGCAGGGCCAGCACGCCCGGCCCGAGCACGCCCCCGGTCAGCAGCGCCGTCCCCTGGCTCGCGCCGATCCGGTGCGCCTTCCCCTTGGCCTGCCCACCCGTCGGTGACCGTCTGATCGCCAGAATCATGTCCCCCCCATTCCCCCAGTCGGTGAATCGAGGAAGACGCTAGTCAGGCGTACGGCTGTAACCGCCTTCAATCGAACGTTCGGCTCAAACAGGTGCGAGAATCCCCGGCATGGACGAACTTGATTCGGAGATCATCCGGCTTCTCCAGACAGACGCTCGGCTGTCCAACCGGGAGCTGGCGCGGCAGCTCGGCGTGGCGCCCTCGACCTGTCTGGAACGTGTGCGTGCCCTCGGCCGGCGCGGCGTGATCCGCGGCTACCACGCCGACATCGACATGAACGCCCTCAACCGCGGCGTACAGGCGATGGTCGCCGTCCAGGTGCGCCCGCTCAGCCGCACGGTGATCACCACGTTCAAGGACTCGGTGAGCGCGCTTCCCGAGGTGCTCAGCGTCTTCGTGCTCTCGGGCGGGGACGACTTCCTGCTGCACGTGACCGCCCAGGACCTTGACCACCTGCACTCCTTCCTGCTCGACCGGCTGAGCAAGCGCAAGGAGATCGTCAGCTGGCGCACGTCCATGATCTTCCAGCGTGTCCAGAAGACGGTCCTCAGCAGGCTCCCGGACCCGCCCGCCGCGGAGTGACGGGGTGGCCGGGCGGGTCCCTCCCGGAGCTGTGGGACGGCGCTCAGCGGGCGGCCGGCCCGCAGGCTGGGCGGTGACCGGTGGCGGCCGAGGCGCGTCACTACACTGGGCGGTCGTCGGCGGCGGGGGGAGGTGGCGGTGGGCCGGTGGGTCGAGGTCGGCGACCGTGTCTGGGTGCGGCGGCATGACGAGCTGGACCTCTCCCTCGGGCTGATCGCGGGGGAGCGGGCCTGCCTGGTGGTCGACACCGGGGGCGACGAAGGCCAGGGGACGGAGTTCGCCTCGGCCGTCCGGGAGCTGACCGGGCTGCCGTGGGAGGTGGTGCTCACGCACGCCCACTTCGACCACGCCTTCGGCGTCGCGGCGTTCGGCGACCGGCCCGTGTGGGCGCACCCCGGCTGCCGGGACGACCTGGCCGCGACCGCCGAGGCGCAGCGGGCGGCGTGGTCCGAGCATTACCGGAAGGCGGGCAGGCCCGAGGTGGCCGCGCGCCTGGAGACCACCCGCGTCGTCCTGCCCGGGCGGCTCGTGGCGACCTCGGCGGAGCTCGACCTCGGCGGACGGCTGGTGCGGCTGGCGCATCCCGGCCCCGGGCACACCGGCCACGACCTGGTGGCGCACGTGCCCGACGCGGGCGTGCTGTTCGCCGGAGACCTGGTCGAACAGGGGGCGCCGCCGTCGTTCGACGACGCCTACCCGTCGGCCTGGCCGGGTGCGGTCGACCGGCTGCTGGCCTTCGGCGCGACCACCGTGGTCCCCGGCCACGGCGACCCCGTGGACGCCGCCTTCCTCACCCGCCAGCGCGCGGAGCTGGCCGAGGTCGCGGAGCTGTGCCGCTCGGTCGCCCGTGGCGAGACGACGGCCGCCGAGGCCCTCGCCCGCTCCCCGTACCCGGAGGACTTCACCATGACCGCGCTGAACCGCCCGGTAACCCCTGTCTGACCCGAGCGGCGACATCGCGGGGTGTGGCACCGCCGGGAGGCGCTCATCATGACCGCGCGGAACCGCCCGCCGGTCCCTGTCTGAGCGAAGCGGCCACGCCGCAGGGGCACGCACCGCCGGGAAGCGCTCACTCGCATCCGCGCGGTGAGCGTCGGGTCAGCCCGGCCAGGGGCTCTCAGGTCGCGGGCCGGCACCGGGGAGGCTCGCCGTCGGCCGGGCCGTCAGTCGGCGTCGCGGACCAGCAGGGCTATCTGGACGCGGTTGGCCAGGCCGAGCTTGGCCAGCGAGCGGCTGACGTGGGCTTTCACCGTGGTCTCGCTCATGTCCAGCTCACGGGCGATCTCGGCGTTGGACAGCCCTCGGGCCACAGCGGAGGCGACGTCGCGTTCGCGGCCGCTGAGCAGGGCCAGGCGCCGTCGTGCGGCGTGCGTGTCGGCGGAGCCGTGGCCGGCGAAGGTGTCGATCAGTCGTCTGGTGACCGTGGGAGCGAGGATGGCGCTGCCGTCGGCCACGGTGCGGACGGCGGCGATCAGGTCGCGGGGCGCGGTGTCCTTGAGCAGGAACCCGGCGGCCCTGGCGCGCAGGGCGCCGTGGACGTACTCGTCGAGGTCGAAGGTCGTCAGCATGACGACCTTGGGCGGTTCGGGCGACCGGTTGATCTCCCTGAGCGCGGCCACGCCGTCCATGCGCGGCATCCGCACGTCCATCAGCACGACGTGCGGCCAGTGCCGCGCGACGGCGGTCACCGCCTCGGTGCCGTCGGCGGCCTCGCCGACCACCTCGATGTCCTCGGCGGAGTCCAGGATCATGCGCAGACCGGCGCGCACCAGGGCCTCGTCGTCGACGATCAGGACCCGGATCACGCCGGAAGCCTCGCGGACACCACGAAGCCGCCGTCGGCACGCGGCCCGGCGGTGAACTCGCCGCCCAGCAGCTCGACACCCTCCCGCAGGCCGACCAGGCCGAGCCCGCCGCCGGGCATCGCCGGCCGGCGCCCGCGAGGCGCGGCGTTGGCGACGGTGATCTCCAGCCCGGCCGGGAGGCGGCGCACCACCACTCGTGTGGCGGCGGCGCCGGCGTGCTTGTGGATGTTGGTGAGGGCTTCCCGCACGACGCGGTAGGCGGTGTGCTGCACGACGACGGGCAGCTCGCCCGCCGTCCCCTCGTCGTGCCGTTCCACGGGCACGCCGGCCGACCGGGACTGGTCGAGCAGCCCGTCGAGATCGTCCAGCGTCGGCTGCGGCGGGAACGGCTCTCCGCCCGCCGGGCCGTCATGCGCGTGGGGCGCGCCGTCAGGGCGGCTGAGGATGCCGAGGACGGCCCTGAGCTGGGCGAGAGCCTCTCCGCCCGTGGTGCGGATGAGCTCCGCCTCGGCCGCGGTCGCCTCGTCCGGGGCGTTGACCTCCAGGGCGCCGGCGCGCAGGACCATCAGGGAGACCCGGTGCGCCACCACGTCGTGCATGTCCCGCGCTATGCGGGCGCGTTCCTGCGCGCGGGCCTGCCCGACGCGGGCGGCCTGCTCGCGCTCCAGACGCTGGGCACGGTCGCGCAGGCCCGCCACGACCTGGCGGCGGGCCCGCGTCCACAACCCGATCGTCAGCGGAAGCCAGACGAACAGCGGCGCGCTGCCGAGCGAGACCAGCACGTCGACGGCGGGGCGCGGCACCACCGCCGCCAGGGTCGCCGCGGCCGCGTAGACCCCCAGGTGGAGCGGCCGCCGGTGGCTGATCGCCGCCACATACACCGCCACCGACAGCAGGAAACCGGGTGAGCGCAGCACGGCGTCCACGACGGCGACCAGCGCCAGCGGCCACCACCGGCGCCGCGCCGGCCAGGCCGCGGTTGCGGCCAGCGCTCCCACCGCAGCGGCCAGGGCGTACGGGGACACCGGGACGGGCCCGAGCAGCGCGCTCGGCGCCGCGCCGGGCAGGCCCGCCGGAATGAACGCGCCGCAGAAGGCGGCGGCGGGCAGCAGACAGGAGGCCGGCCGGTGGCTGGGCCCGTGGACCCTCACAGGCCCAGCCTAGAGACCGCGTCCAGCGGCTCAGCGCCGGCGGAGGTCCGCGGTCGGGGGTGGAGATGGGGGCGGCGGATCCGCGCGGGGCTCGGCCCGGAGAGGGTGGTCACCAGCTCAGCGTCCGCAGGCGCCTGCGGTCGGGGTCGGGGGCGGTGGCGGTGGCGAGCTCGGGGACGGCGTCGCGGAGCACACGGATGCCGAGCGGCACGAGCACCAGGCACGCGACGGCGCCGGAGAGGGCGTCGAGCGGCTCGCTCGCCTTGAGCACGCCCCCCCACAAGGTGCCCCACCAGAGCAGGACCAGCGAGCGTCCCAGGCCGAACGTGCCCGACCGGAACGCCCCCGCGGCCAGCAGCAGCACCCCGAGGTACTGGCAGGCGGACGCGATGACCGGCACCCGCCACGGCCCGTACGAGATGTCCACGTACGTGGACATCACCGCGGTGGTCGCCGGGCCGAGGCCCTGCGCCTCGGCGAGCTGGAAGGCCGTCTGGTCGACGCCGGCGAAGTACAGGCGCCCGAACAGGCCCAGCACAGCCAGCGTGCCGCCCCAGAAGGCCAGGCCCGGCGAGCGGGCCGCGATGATCCGCGCCAGCGTGGCGAACGCGGGCCACAGCAGCAGGGCGCCCGCGGCGAAGCAGGCGTATCCGGCCGTGACCAGCGCGGGGTGCGCCAGGTACGCGGCGAGCTGCTCCGGCGCGGCGAACGGCTGCGCGGCGAACGCCTCGGCCTGGGCGGGCGTGAACGCCGCCGAGCGGACCCCGAGGTGCCGCAGCAGCAGGCCCGCGAACCACACGACGGGCCCGAGGACGAGCGCCGTCCCCCCGATGATCCGGCCGGGGAACCACGGGTTCCGGCAGAGGAGGGCCGGGGTGCTGAACGTGCCGCCCGATCGGGCGGCGGTGTCTGTTCCTGACATGCTCCGCACCCTGCGGCACCGGCGTCGCCGTCACATCGTCCGAACGACGCGGCGGCCGTCTCTTTGGTAGCGGGTACCGCGTGTCGGGTGCCGGGTGCCACGTGTCGGGCGCCGTGTGTCGGGCCCCGCGGTGTCGGCCGGTCAGGCGGCCGGGGTGGAGCCTCCGGGGCGGGGGAAGCGGATGACGTTGCGGCCGGTGTAGGCCTGGAGGTGGACGACCTTGGTGTCGTGGGAGGGTCTCCGGTCGTGCGCCGACCGGATGTCGCGGACCTTGTGCCGTGGAGCGTATGCGGGCACCGCCGCAAGCCTTCTCATCGTGTCCCCCCGGACGTGATGCTTCTGTTATTGAGATGTCTACAGATCCAGTCGTAAGACTATTGTAAAGATCTCTAGTACGGCAGGGGATGGCCGGAAGGGGACCGCAGATCCAGGGCGAGCCGGTCTCCGACGCGGCGGCCCGTGCGTTTGCGGGTGCTCCTGATGCGCTTCATCGCCGTCTCCCTCCGGTCGCCGACCTTTCGAGCAGACTATTGCGCGCGGTGCCCCACGTCCTCTTGTTTTCGTCGGCGACCGCCGCCCCGGTTGCATGCTCCAGCCGTCCTCCAACCGCCGGTCGTACGCTCGCGGACGCCGCCCTCCCCCCGGCTGACCTGGAGGCGTCTGCCATGGCTCTTCGATCCCTGTTGCGGCTCGGCGCGGCCCTCGGCCTGTTCGCGATCGTGCGGGACCCCGTGCGAACCGCCGGAAAGCTGCCCTTCCGCGATCCCTCCGTCCCGCTCGACCGGCGCGTGGACGACCTTCTCGGGCGGCTGACGCCGCGGGAGAGGATCTCGCTGCTGCACCAGTACCAGCCCGCGATCGCGCGCCTGGGCGTCGCGTCCTTCAAGACCGGCACCGAGGCGCTGCACGGCGTCGCCTGGTCCATGGACGTGGACGCCAAGGGCGCCACGGTGACGGCACGCGGCACGGTGTTCCCGCAGGCGGTGGGCCTGGCGAGCACCTGGGACCCCGCGCTGCTGGAGCGGGTGGGCTCGGTCGTCGGCGACGAGGTCCGCGGGTACCACGCCGAGAACCCGCGGGTGTGGGGCCTGAACGTGTGGGCTCCGGTGGTGAACCCGCTGCGCGACCCCCGGTGGGGGCGCAACGAGGAGGGCTACTCCGAGGATCCGACGCTCACCGCCGCGATGGCGGTCGCGTACGCCACCGGGTTGAGGGGCGAGGACCCCGACCACCTGAAGACGGCCCCCACGCTCAAGCACTACCTGGCCAACAACAACGAGGTGCGCCGCGACACCACCTCCGCCGGCCTGCGCCCCCGGGTGGAGCACGAGTACGAGCGGCCCGCGTTCGAGGCGGCCGTCGCGGCCGACGCCGCCACCGGGGTCATGGCCTCCTACAACCTGGTCAACGGCCGCCCCGCGACCGTCAACCCGGGCCTGAACACCGTCGTGCGCTCCTGGACCGGCCGCGACCTGCTCAACGTCACCGACTCCTCGGCGCCGTCCATGCTCGCCGGACCGCAGGCCTACCTTCCCGACCTCCCGCACGCGTACGCCGCCGCGCTCAAGGCGGGCGTCGACGTCTTCACCACCGAGGACACAGACGCCGGCCCGACCGTCGCGGCCATCGACGACGCGCTCGCCCAGGGCCTGATCACCGAGGCGGACGTCGACACCGCCGTCCGGCACATCCTGTCGATCCGCTTCCGGCTGGGGGAGTTCGACCCCGGCGGCGGGCGCTACGGCTCGATCGGCAAGGACGTCGTCGACGGCCCCGAGCACCGGCGCCTGGCCAGGCGGGCGGCCTCCGCCGCGATGGTGCTGCTCAAGAACGCGCACGGCGCGCTGCCGTTGAGCGCCGCGACCACCCGGAAGGTCGCCGTGGTCGGCCCGCTGGCCGGCACGATCTACACCGACTGGTACTCCGGCGGCCTGCCGTACCGCGTCACGCCGGTCGACGGCATCCGGGAGCGGCTCGGCGACGGCGCGGTGGTCGCGGCCGAGGGCGCCGACCGCGTCGCCCTGCGGAACGTGGCCACCGGGAGATACGTGACCGCGGGCGGCGGCCCGGACGGGGCCGCGCTGAAGGAGGGCCCGGCCGCGGCCGGCGACGCCGAGCTGTTCGACGTCTTCGACTGGGGCCAGGGCGTGCTGACGCTGCGGAGCGTGGCCAACGGCAGGTACGTGGGCTACGACTGGACGAACTTCGTCAACGACCAGGAGCAGCCCAACGGCTGGTTCGTCCAGCAGCAGTTCAAACTGGAACCGCAGGACGACGGCACCTTCCTGCTCCGGTACGCCGGCTACGAGGCGGGGCGGCCGTGGTTCGGCCCCAAGACCTGCCTGGCGCCGGACGACGACGGCACCCTCGTGCTGACCACCGCCGACCAGGCAGCCCGGTTCGCCAGGGAGACCGTCACCAGCGGAGTCGAGGCGGCCGTGGCCGCCGCCAAGGCAGCCGACGTCGCGGTGGTCGTCGTCGGCAGCATGCCGTTCATCAACGGCCGCGAGGAGCACGACCGCACCGACCTGAACCTCGCCGAGGGCCAGCACGAGCTGGTCAGGGCCGTGGCCGGGGCCAACCCGGACACCGTGCTGGTGCTGCAGAACAGCTACCCGACCACGATCAACTGGGAGCAGGAGCACGTCCCGGCGATCCTGTGGACCACCCACGCGGGCGCCGAGACCGGCAACGCCCTGGCCGACGTGCTGTTCGGCGACGTCAGCCCGGCCGGGCGGCTGACGCAGACGTGGCCCAGGTCGGCGGACGACCTCCCCGACATCCTCGACTACGACGTCATCAAGGCTCGCGCCACGTACATGTACTCCACCGCCGAGCCGCTGTACCCCTTCGGCCACGGGCTCGGCTACACCACGTTCGCCTACGAGGGCCTTGAGCTCGCCGCCGGCTCGGTGGGGCCGGGGGGCGTGGTCGAGGCCCGGGTGACGGTCGCCAACACCGGGGCCGTGGACGGCGACGAGGTCGTCCAGCTCTACACCCGCCAGCGGTCCTCCCGCGTGGAGCAGCCTCTCAGGCGGCTACGCGCGTTCCGCCGCGTCCACCTGCGCGCGGGCGAGCGGGCGACCGTCACGCTGGCGTTCCCCGCCGCCGAGCTGGCCTTCTGGGACGTCACCCGCGGCCGATGGGTGGTGGAGAGCGCCGTGCACGACGTCATGGCGGGCGCGTCGTCGGCCGACATCCGCCGCACGGCGGCGCTGGAGGTGGCGGGGGAGACGATCCCGCCGCGCGACCTGTCCAGGGTGACCCGGGCCGCCGACTTCGACGACTACCGGGGGGTGGTGCTCGTCGACGAGACCAAGGCCGGCGGGGACGCCGTCGGCGGCACCGGCGCCGGCGACTGGATCTGTTTCGCGGGCGCCGACCTACGGGCGGGCGCCACTGGACTCACCGCCCGGGTGGCGGCGACGGCCGCCGGGGCGATCGAGGTCCGCCTCGGCTCGCCCGGCGGCACGCTCGCCGGCACGGCCGAGGTGCCGGCGACGGGCGGCGTCTACTCCTACCGCTCGGTCACCGCGCCGCTCGTCCCGGCGCCGGGCGTCCACGACGTGTACCTGGTGTTCACCGGAGACCTGCGGATCAGCGACTTCTCCCTCTCGCCGGGCGAGGGGCGGTAGGGCGCGGCGGCTTCGGCGGGCGGCGCGGCGCGGGATCGCCGTCGTTGACGTTTGTTCGTTTAGTAGGCAAACTAACGGCCAGCCTGTCCCGGATCGCCAGGAGCGCCGATGCCGTACCGTCCCCCTCTGATCGCGCACGAGTACTTCAGCGCTGACCCGCCGGAGCTCCCGGTGCGGGCCCGGGGAGAGCAGGGCTTGTCGGCGCTCACGCGCGCCGAGCCCATGGCGGCGGACGACCGGGGCGTGACCTTCAAGGCGTCCACCACGGCGGAGGAGGTGCTGCTCGTCCAGGTCTCGGTCGCGGGCGAGGGCGTGATCCGCGTACGGCTAGGCGAGGACGTCGCGGCCCGAACGCGGTCGGCGCGGGCGACCGAGATGGTGCGCCCGGGCACGTACGCGGGGGCGCGGATCGAGACCGGCGAGAACCGCACGGTGGTGGACGCCGGCACGGTGCGCGCGGAGATCACCCTGGACCCCTGGCACCTGCGGTTCACCGACGCCGGCGGCCGCGTGCTCACCGAGCAGGACCGCGGGCACGTGGACATCAGCGGCCGGCTGCGCACGCTGCCCTTCGGGCGCTCCCGGGTGGACGGCGCCACGGTGGCCTACCAGGAGAGCCTCGTCGCCCGTCCCGACGAGCACTTCGGCGGCTTCGGGGAGAAGTTCACGCCGCTCGACAAGCGGGGGCAGCGCCCGCTGATGTGGAACTTCGACGCCTTCGGCGCGGAGTCCGACCGCTCATACAAGAACGTCCCCTTCTACGTCTCCAGCCGCGGCTACGGCCTGGTCGTCGACAGCGGCATGCCGGTGGAGTTCGACGTCTGCCGCGCCACCCACAGCTGCGTGGAGATCGTCGTGCCGGACGACCTGATCGACTACTACGTCGTCGCCGGCCCGACCGTGCCGGAGGTGCTCGCCCGGTTCGACCGCCTGACCTGCGCCCCGGAGCTGCCGCCCAAGTGGGCGTTCGGGAGCTGGATCTCCTCGGGCTTCTTCAAGGACTCCCAGGAGCGGGTGCTGGAGCGGGCCGGGAGGATCCGCGAGCGCGGCATCCCCTGCGACGTCCTGCACCTGGACTGCTTCTGGCAGGTGAAGGGCCACTGGTCGGACATGCGGTGGGACGCCGAGAGCTTCCCCGACCCCGAGGGCATGCTGGCCGCGCTGGCCGCGCAGGGCTTCCGCGTCTGCCTGTGGATGAATCCCTATGTCTCCCACCTCAGCCCCGCCTATGCCGAGGCGGCGGCCGAGGGGTACTTCCTGAAGAACCGCGACGGCGAGGTGTACGTCGCCGACGCCTGGCACGGGTCGTACCCGGCGTGCGGCGTCGTCGACTTCACCAACCCGGCGGCCGTCGAGTGGTTCAAGGGCCTGCTGCGCCCGCTGCTGCGGCAGGGCGTCGCGTGCTTCAAGACCGACTTCGCCGAGGGCGTGCCCGCCGACGCAACGTCCTTCAACGGCATGACCGGCACCGAGCTGCACAACGTCTACGCGCTGCTGTTCAACGACGTGGTGGCCGAGGTCACCCGGGAGGTGAACGGGCACGCCCTGGTCTGGGCCCGCTCCTCCTTCCTCGGCGGCCAGCGGCACGCGGCCCAGTGGAGCGGCGACACCTACACCTCCTACGCGGCGATGGGCAGCACGATCCGCGGCGGGCTGTCACACGGCCTGTCGGGCATCCCGTACTGGAGCCACGACGTGGGCGGCTTCACCGGCAGGCCGTCCGACGACCTGTACGTCCGGTGGGCGCAGTTCGGCGCGCTGTCGTCGCTCGTGCGGTTCCACGGCACCACCACCCGCGAGCCCTGGGAGTTCCCGGAGGTCGAGCACCTGGCCGTCGAGGCGCTGACCCTGCGGTACCGCCTCATGCCGTACATCTACTCGGCGGCGGTGGAGGCGGCCCGCACCGGGGCGCCGATGATGCGCGCCCTGTGCGTCGACCACCCGGACGACCCGGTGGCCTGGCAGGCAGACCTGGAGTACCTGCTCGGGCCCGACCTGCTCGTCGCGCCGATGACCGCGCCCGAGGGCACCCGGCAGGTCTACCTCCCGGCGGGCCGATGGGTCGACTACTGGACCCACGAGGTGCACACGGGCGGGCGGTACGTCGAGGTGACCAAGCCGCTCGGCCGGATCCCCCTGTTCGTCCGGCACGGCGCGCTGCTGCCGGTGACCGAGGTGCGCGACACGGTCGGCGACGAGCCGTTCGCCGGCGTCACCGTGGTCGCCTACGGCGCCGGCGAGACCGGCGAGAGCCGGACCACCGTCAGAGACGTCGACGGTGACACGACGGTCACCGCCACCAGGGACGGCGACGTGCTCCGCGTCACCGTCTCCGGCCCCGCGCGGATCACCGACGCCGAGATAGCCCCTCTCGAAGGCGCCCCTGCCACGGCCGCCGTCGCATAGCAACCCCCTGGAGAAACACCATGTCCAAGATAGGGATCGTCGCCGCGGTGGTCGCGGCGGCGCTGGCACTGGCCGCCTGCGGCTCATCGGATGACGCCGGCGGGGGCGGTGCGGGCGAGGCGAGGACGCTGAAGCTCTGGCACTACGAGAACGCCACCAGCGCCATGGGCGTCGCGTGGTCCGAAGCGGTCAAGCGCTTCGAGGCCACCCACCCCGGCGTCAAGGTGAAGTTCGAGGAGAAGGGCTTCGAGCAGATCCAGAAGACCGCGGGCATGGTGCTCGGCTCCGACCAGGCGCCCGACGTCATGGAGTACAACAAGGGCAACGCCACGGCGGGCCTGCTGTCGAAGCAGGGGCTGCTCGCCGACCTGAGCGAGGAGGCGGCCAAGCGCGGCTGGGACAAGCTGCTGAGCCCGAGCCTGCAGGCCACCGCCCGCTACGACGAGCGCGGGGTGATGGGCTCGGGCCGTTGGTTCGGCGTCCCGAACTACGCCGAGTACGTCATGGTCTATTACAACAAGGACGCCTTCGAGAAGCAGGGCGTGAAGGTGCCCACCACGTTCGAGGAGTTCACCGGCGTCCTCGACGCCTTCGCCAAGGCCGGCGTCACCCCCATCACGGTCGCCGGCGCCGAGTACCCGGCCCAGCAGATCATGTACCAGCTCGCGCTGAGCAAGGCGCAGCGCCCCTGGGTGGACGCCTTCCAGCGCTACCAGGGCAAGACCGACTTCCACGGCCCGGAGTTCACCTACGGGGCGACCACCTTCGCCGACTGGGTGAAGAAGGGCTACATCGGCAAGGAGTCCGCCGGGCTGAAGGCCGAGGACATGGGCGTCGCCTTCACCTCCGGCAAGTTCCCCATCATGATCTCCGGCAGCTGGTGGTACGGGCGGATGGCCACCGAGATCAAGGACTTCGAGTGGGGCACGTTCCTGTGGCCGGGCAACCAGATGAGCGCCGGGTCCAGCGGCAACATATGGGTCGTGCCGGAGAAGTCCGCGAACAAGGACCTGGCGTACGACTTCATCGACATCACGATGAGCAAGGACATCCAGAACCGGCTGGGCAACGCGGGCGGCATCCCGGTCGCGGCCGACGTGTCGGCGATCACCGGTGAGAAGAACAAGGAGCTCATCGAGAACTACAACAAGCTGGCGGCGCAGGACGGGCTGGCGTTCTACCCCGACTGGCCGGCGCCCGGCTACTACGACGTCATGGTGGCCGGCGTGCAGGAGCTGATCAACGGCACCAAGGCGCCGGACGCGGTGCTGGACGACTTCGCGGCGCCGTACAACGACAACCTCGCCGACATCGGCGGCTGAGGTGGCGGTGCACGCCCCGGTGACGCGGCCGGCGTCGCCCGGCGCCGCGTCAGAACCGCCCCGGCGAACGCGCCGGGGCGGGGGGTACTGGGTCTACCTGGTGCCCAGCGCGGTGCTGTTCCTCGCGGTGGTCATCGTGCCTTTCCTGATGAACATCGCGATCAGCTTCACCCGGTGGAGCGGCTTCGGCGTCCCGAAGTGGATCGGCCTGGACAACTACCGGAAGCTGCTGGGGGACGAGATCTTCTGGGTCTCCTTCCAGCACAACGTGGCGCTGATCCTCGCGATGGCGGTGATCCCGACCATCGCCGGCCTGATCCTGGCCGCGGCCCTGTTCGACTACATCGGCAGGCGGTTCGGCTCCCGGACGGCGAGCGCGCTGCGCGCCGCCTACTACCTGCCGCAGGTGCTGCCGGTCGCGGTGGCCGGCGTCGTGTGGGGCTGGATGCTGCACCCGTCGTACGGCGCGCTGAACGAGATCCTCGGGGCCGCCGGGCTGGGCTCGCTCGCGCGCAACTGGCTCGGCGACCCCGACCTCGCCCTGGCGACCGTGATGGCCGTCATGGTGTGGTTCCAGCTCGGCTACCCGGTGGTCATCTTCATGGCCGGGCTCCAGCGGGCCGACCCGGCGCTGTCGGAGGCCGCGGAGATCGACGGCGCCTCCTGGTGGCGGCGCTTCTGGCACGTCACGGTGCCGCAGATCAGGCCGGAGATCTTCGTGGTGCTGCTGACCTGCACCATCGCGGCGCTCAAGGTCTTCGGGCCGATCTTCGTGCTGACCCGCGGCGGGCCGGGCCAGGCGACGAACGTGCCCGCCTACTTCAGCTACCAGAACTTCTTCCAGAAGGCCAACGTCGGGTACGGCTCGGCCATCGCGACCGTCCTCGCGCTGATCATCGTCGTCGTGACGTTCCTCTTCCTGCGCGTCCAGGAGCGCAAGCCATGACCTCCCTGTCCCTGCGGCGCGAGACCGCCCAGGTGCGGGCGGCCCGCCGTCGCGCCCCCGCCGCCGGGGCGGGCCCCGGCCGGTGGGCCGTGCTCGCCGCGCTCGTGGTGCTCGCGGTGGTGATGCTCGTGCCGTTCGCCATCGTCACCCTCAACGCGCTGAAGACCCCGGCGGAGTACGCGGCCAACGGCCCGCTCGCCCTGCCCGGCGGCATCTACCTGGACGGGCTCGTCGAGTTCTGGAACCGCGTCGACTTCGGCCGCAAGCTGCTCAACAGCTTCCTCATCAGCGCGTCGGTGGCGGTGCTGGCCGTCACGCTCGCGGTGCTGAACGCCTACGCGCTCGGCATCGGGCGGGTACGGGGCCGGCTGTGGATCCTCGTGCTGTTCCTGATGGCCAACACGCTGCCGCAGGAGGCGCTGGTCTACCCGCTGTACTACATCGCCAAGGAGGTGGGGCTGTACGACAGCCGGATGGCGGTGATCCTCATCTTCACCGTGGTGCAGGGCGCCTTCGGCACCTACCTGCTCGCGGCGGTGCTCGGCGACTTCCCTCGGGAGATCATCGAGGCCGCGGCCATGGACGGGGCCGGCCGGTGGCGCATCCTGTGGCGGATCGTGGTGCCCGTCAGCCGCCCGACCCTGACCGTTCTGGCGATCTTCTTCTTCATCTGGACGTGGAACGAGTTCTTCCTGCCACTGGTCTTCCTGATCTCCAACGACAACCAGACCGTGCCGGTGGCCCTCGGCGTGCTGCAGGGCGACAAGATGATGGACGTCACCATGTCCAGCGCGTCGGCGCTGCTCGGCATCATCCCGGCGGTCGTGTTCTTCCTCATCTTCCAGCGCACGCTGACCCGCGGCGTCACCGTCGGCGCCGTCAAGTGACCCCCGTCCGATCTCTCGCGTCACCCACCTGACCTGGAGGCGCACACCATGTCCCTTCTTCGGCGACCGTTATGGCTGGCGGCCCTTCTCGGCCTGCTCATGACGCTGCTCACGGCCCCCGCCAGGGCGGCCGACGACCCGCCCTTCCGCGACCCGTCCCTTCCCATGGCCCAGCGGATCGACGACCTCCTCGGGCGGCTCACGCTCGCCGAGAAGGTCTCGATGCTGCACCAGTACCAGCCCGCGATCCCGCGTCTGGGCATCGGCGCGTTCAAGACCGGCACCGAGGCCCTGCACGGCGTGGGCTGGACGACGAACGTCGACGACAACGGCGCCGTCGTGACGGCCAGGGGCACCGTGTTCCCGCAGGCCGTCGGCCTGGCCAGCACCTGGGACCCGGCGCTGCTCAAGCGGGTCGGCTCGGCCGTCGGCGACGAGGCCCGCGGGTACCACGCCGAAAGCCCCCGCGTGTGGAGCCTCAACCTGTGGGCTCCGGTGGTCAACCTGCTGCGCGACCCGCGATGGGGGCGCAACGAGGAGGGCTACTCCGAGGACCCGACGCTCACCGGCGCGCTGTCGATCGCGTACGGGTCGGGCATGCAGGGCGAGGACCCCGACCACCTGAAGACGGCCCCCACGCTCAAGCACTACCTGGCCAACAACAACGAGGTGCGCCGCGACACCACCTCCTCCAGCCTGCGCCCGCGCGTGGAGCAGGAGTACGACCAGGCGGCGTTCAAGCCGGCCATCGCGGCCGACGCCGCCACCGGCGTCATGGCGTCCTACAACCTGGTCAACGGCCGCCCGGCCACGGTCAACCCCGATCTGAACGCGGTCGTGCGGTCGTGGACCGAGCGCGACCTGCTCAACGTCACCGACGCGCACGCCCCCAACAACCTCGTCGGCTCGCAGGCGTACTTCCCCGACCTCGCGCACGCCAACGCCGCCACCCTGAAGGCGGGCCTCGACAGCTTCACCACCGACAACACCAACGCCACCCCGACCGTCACGTCCATCGACGACGCGCTCGCCCAGGGCCTGATCACCGAGGCGGACGTCGACACGGCCATCCGGCACATCCTGTCGATCCGCTTCCGGCTGGGGGAGTTCGACCCCGGCGGCGGGCGTTACGGCTCGATCGGCAAGGACGTCGTCGACAGCCCCGAGCACCGGCGCCTGGCCAGGACGACGGCCGCGTCGGCGACGGTGCTGCTGAAGAACGCCCGCAGGACCCTCCCGCTGAGCACCGCCACCGCCAAGAAGGTCGCCGTGGTCGGCCCGCTGGCCGACACGCTCTACACCGACTGGTACTCCGGCGCCCTGCCGTACCGCGTCACCCCGCTGGACGGCATCGAGCGCAAGCTCGGGCCCGGCGGCACGGTGACCGGCACCGAAGGCGTCGACCGCATCGCGCTCAGGAACGTCACCACCGGCAGGTACGTCACCGCCGGCGCCGGCCAGACCGGGGCGGTGCTCAAGGAGGGCGCGACCACGGCCGGGGCCACCGAGCAGTTCGACGTCTTCGACTGGGGCCAGGGCGTGCTGACGCTGCGGAGCGCGGCCAACGGCAGGTACGTGGGCTACAACTGGACGAACTTCGTCAACGACCAGGAACAGCCCAACGGCTGGTACGTCCAGCAGCAGTTCAAACTGGAACCGCAGGACGACGGCACCTTCCTGCTCCGGTACGCCGGCTACGAGACGGCGTACGACTGGTTCGGGCCGAACAAGTACCTGGCGCCGAACGCCGACGGCACCCTCGTGCTGACCACCGCCGACCAGGCCGCCCGGTTCGCCAGGGAGACCGTCACCAGCGGAGTCGAGGCGGCCGTGGCCGCCGCCAAGGCAGCCGACGTCGCGGTGGTCGTCGTCGGCAGCATGCCGTTCATCAACGGCCGCGAGGACCACGACCGCACCGACATGAGTCTCGCCGAAGGCCAGGAGGCGCTCGTCAAGGCCGTGACCGCGGCCAACCCCAAGACCGTGGTCGTACTGGAGAACAGCTACCCGACCACGATCAACTGGGAGCAGGAGCACGTCCCGGCGATCCTGTGGACCACCCACGCGGGCGCCGAGACCGGCAACGCCCTGGCCGACGTGCTGTTCGGCGACGTGAACCCGGCGGGCCGCCTGCCCCAGACCTGGTACCGGTCGGCCGCCGACCTCCCCGACATCCTCGACTACGACATCATCAAGACCGAGGCCACCTACCTGTACTCCACCGACCGGCCGCTGTACGCGTTCGGCCACGGGCTCAGCTACACCACCTTCGACTACCGGGGCCTGAAGCTGGACGCACGCTCGGTGCGGCCCGGCGGCACGGTCAGGGCCGAGGTCGAGGTGACCAACACCGGCAGGCTCGACGGCGCGGAGGTCGTCCAGCTCTACACCCACCAGCGCACCTCGCGGGTGAAGCAGCCGGTCAAGCAGCTTCGCGCCTTCAAGCGGGTGTACCTGCGGGCGGGGGAGACCAAGAGGGTCACGCTGTCGTTCAAGGTCGCCGACCTGGCCTTCTGGGACGTCACCCGCAACCGCTGGGTGGTCGAGAAGTCCCTCCACGACGTGATGGCCGGCGCGTCCTCGGCCGACATCCGGCGCCGCGCGACGCTGGAGGTGATGGGCGAGACCATCCCGCACCGCGACCTGTCCAAGGTGACCCGGGCGGCCGACTTCGACGACTACCGCGGCGTCGAGCTGGTCGACGAGACCAAGGCGGCGGGCGACGCCGTGGGCGGCACCGCCACCGGCGACTGGATCTCCTTCGCCGGCGCCGACCTCGGGGCGGGCGCGACCCGTCTGTCGGCCGGGGTCGCCGCCACCGCCCCCGGGCGCGTCGAGGTCCGGCTGGGCTCGCCCACCGGACGGCTGCTCGGCGCCGCCGACGTGCCGGCCACGGGCGGCGTCTACTCCTACCGCACGGTCACGGCGCCGCTGGCGCGGGCGCCGGGCGTCCACGACGTGTACCTGGTGTTCACCGGTGATCTGCGGATCAAGGACTTCTCCCTGACCAGGTAGTCCCCGGCCTTCAGGCCATCGCCGGGCACCCCGCCGCCGGGGTGCCCGGCGTCACCGTCCGATCCGGAGGACCAGCGAATGAACCGCCGTCCCCGCCCCCCGGCCTCGCGGCGCGCCGCCGCCCCGATCGTCGCGGCCGTCACCGCCCTGCTGGCGTCGCTGGTGACGCTCACGCCCCCGGCCGCGCCCGCCTCGGCGGCCCGCGCGGCGCCCGCTCCCGTCGCCGCCCCGGCCGCGCCGACCGGCCCCGTCGTCCCGGGCGCGGAAACCGGCCCCGCCCCCGTCCCCGGGGACAGGGCGACGGTCACCTACGACAGGTACTCGCTGATGGTCGGGGGGCGACGGCTGACGTTGCAGGCGGCCGAGTTCCACTACTGGCGGCTGCCCAGCCCCGGCCTGTGGCGCGACGTGCTGGAGAGGATCAAGGCCGCGGGCTTCAACGCCGTCTCCACCTACTTCAACTGGGCCTTCCACTCGCCCAAGCCCGGAGTGTACGACTTCACCGGGGTGCGCGACGTGGACGCGTTCCTGCGCGCCGCCGAGCGCGCCGGCCTGTACGTGGTCGGGCGCCCCGGGCCGTACATCAACGCCGAGACCAGCGGCGGCGGCTTCCCCGCCTGGCTGAAGAGGGTGCCCGGCCGCGCGCGCAGCAGCGCGCCCGGCTACACCGAGGCGTACCGCGACTGGCTGCGCCGCGTCAACGCGATCATCGCGCCGCACCAGGTGACCCGGGGCGGCCCGGTCATCCTCTACAACGCCGAGAACGAGTACGCCGTCGCCACCGACGCCCGGTACATGGCCGACATCCAGGCCCGGGCAAGGGCCGACGGCATCGACGTGCCCATCACCACCAACGTCTGCTGCGACGCCGCCGACTGGGTCTCCACCTGGGCCTCGGGCGAGGGCGCGGTGCAGATTCCCGGCGTGGACGACTACCCGCAGTCCTTCGACTGCGCGAACGCCGGCGCCACGTGGGGCCCCTGGGGCGAGGGCGTCACCGAGCGGCTGCGCGACGACGCCCCGGTCTACGCGGCCGAGTACCAGGCCGGGGCCATCGACCTCGGCGACGCCGGCTACGACAGGTGCCGCGAGCTGACCGGCACCGACTACATGAAGTTCTTCTTCAAGTCGAACCTCGTCGTCAGCGGCGCCACCATGTTCGGCTACTACATGGGCTACGGCGGCACCTCGTGGGGATGGCTGCCCCAGCCCAACGACACCTACACCTCCTACGACTACGGCGCGGCGATCACCGAGGCGCGGCGGCACACCGCCAAGTACGACGAGTTCAAGCTGCAGAGCCACTTCCTGACCACCGTCGCCCCGCTCACCACCACCGACGCCGCGGCCGCCCCGCCGTCCTCCAACCCCGCCCTGGCGACGCTCGCCCGCGCCGACCCCCGTTCGGGCACCCAGTTCGTGCTCGTGCGCCACACCGACCGCGCGTCGGCGACCGACGAGTCCGCGACCCTCGACTGGCAGGCTCCCGACGGCCGCTACCCGCTGCCCGTCCGGGTCGACGGCCGCGACGCCAAGGTGCTGCTCGGCGGGTACGACATGGGCGGCCAGCGCCTGGCGGTGTCCAGCTCGGAGCTGATGACCCACGTCACCGCGGACGGCCGGGACATCGCCCTGCTGTACGGGCGCGACGGAGAGCGGGGGACCACCGTCCTGCGCTACCCGTCGGCCCCGTCGGTGACGGTGCTCGACGGCTCGGTGGCCTCCTCCTACACCGCCGGGGACCTCCGGCTCGACTACACCCACACCGGGCTGGCCCGCGTGCTGGTCAGCGGGGGAGGCCGCCGCCCGCTGCTGCTCCTGCTCGGCACCGACGCCTCGGCCGCGTCCTTCTGGCGCGTGGACACCGGCCGGGGGCCGGTGCTGGTGCGCGGCACCTCGCTCGTCCGGTCGGCCGAGGCGCGCGGCGACGCGGTCTCCCTGCGCGCCGACACCGCGGCGCCCGGGGAGGTCGAGGTGTTCGGCTCCGCGCGCCGCCTGTCGGTCAACGGCAGGCCGGTGCCCGCCGCCCGGACGCGCAGCGGCTCCCTGCCCGGCCCCTCGCCCGCGACCCCGCCCGCGCTGACCGGGTGGCGTGCCGCGACCGAGGCGCCCGAAGCCCTTCCCGGCTTCGACGACTCCGGCTGGACCCGCGCCGACCGCACCACCACGGCGATCCCGTACACCCCGCCCGCCGACCAGTCGGGGGCCGCGCCCGTGCTGTTCGCCGAGGAGTACGGCTACGACCACGGGAACGTCTGGTACCGGGGCCGCTTCACCGCGACGGGCACCGAGACGGCCGTGTCGGCGAGCGCGATCACCGGCAGGCGCGGCGTCTACCTGGTGTGGCTGAACGGCCGCTACCTGGGATCGGCGGCCGGCGGCACCCAGGCCGACAGCGACACCGCCAACCCCCGTCCGGGCCCGGGTGACTTCGCCGTCCCGCCCGGCCTGCTGAAGGCGGGGGAGAAGGCGGTGCTGTCGGTCCTGGTGGAGAACATGGGGCACAACGACGACTGGATCGCCGACGACAACCGCTTCAAGCAGCCGCGCGGCCTCTTCGGCGTCTCGCTGACCGGCACGCGGGCGCCCATCGCGTGGCGGATCCAGGGCGCGCGCGGCGGGGAGGATCTGCCCGACCCGGCACGCGGCCCGCTCAACACCGGCGGCCTGTACGGGGAGCGCGCCGGCTGGCACCTGCCCGGCCACCCCGACCGCTCCTGGCGCCCGGCGCCCGCGCGCCCCGAGTTCGGCCCAGGCGTGACCTGGCTGCGCACGACGTTCGAGCTGGACCTGCCCGAGGGGCAGGACACCTCGATGGCGCTGCGCTTCGGCCGGCCGGGCGCGCAGCCGCCTCGCGGCTACCGCGTCCTGATGTTCCTCAACGGCTGGAACCTCGGCCAGTTCGGCGGCGACGTCGGCCCGCAGACCGATTTCGCCCTGCCCGAGGGCATCCTGCGGCACCGCGGCGAGAACACGCTGGCCCTCGCGGTGATCTCCACCACCGGCGCCGCCCTGGCCCCGGTCGCCCTGGTCGCGACCTCCACCCACCGCGGCGGCGTCCCCGTCGGCCCCGTCCGGGCCCCCGGCCACCGGGGGTCGCCCGCGCCCTGAGACGACGGCCGCGCACCCGGGCGCGGCCGGTCGGGCGGACCGTCCATGGGTCGCCGGCGGCTCATGGACGCCGCCCGGGGTATCGCCGAAGCCTTCTCCCCGCGGCCCATAAGCCTCGCCCCGACATGGAGGTGAATACTCGCCGGAGCGGTCAGGAAAACATCACGCGGCCGGTAATCGTCTGCGGTGGACGGGGCTTTCCCGATGACCCGATCGGGTCGTGATTTCCGGCCCCAAGCGCGGCTGCCACGCATTACGCTTGGTAGTGAATTGACTACGGAATGACTGCAACGTTGTCCTGATGTCAATGACTCAGGTCTGAGCGTCGCGAGGGGACCCCCATGACCAAGATGATCGACATCGACCCCGAGGAGTCGCCGCGCACGCGTTTCGCGTTCGAGCTGCGCCGGCGCCGCCTCGCGGCCAAGCTCACCCAGAAGCAGCTCGCCCGCCGCATCGGCTTCTCCACCAGCGCGGTCGCGATGGTCGAGACCTCCAAGTTCCGCCCGTCCGAACGCTTCGCCGAGCTGTGCGACGAGGCGTTCGGCCTGGACGGCGTCATCGCCGCCCTCTACGCCGAGGCCTGGCCGCCGCCGCCCCCCGTGCCCGAGCACTTCCGCGACTGGGCGGTGGAGGAGCAGCGGGCCACCGCCCTGCGCTTCTGGGCCCCGATGCTCGTCCCCGGCCTGTTGCAGACCGAGAACTACGCCCGGCAGGTCCTGTCGCGCCTGCCCGGAACCACCGCCGGGCAACTGGAGCAGGCGCTGGCCGGTCGAATGCAACGGAAAGTCGTTCTGCGCCGCGACAATCCGCCGGCGGTCACGGCGCTCATCGACGAAGGCGTCCTGCACCGCCCCATCGGCGGCGCGGCGGTGGTGCGCGAGCAACTCGAACATCTTCTGGAGATGGCCCGCCATCCGAAAGTCACCATCCAGATCGTCCCTTATAGCGCCGAGGCGCTGTCGGGGCTGAATGGGGCCTTCACCATCGCCGAGATGCGAGGGAATCCGTATACCGTTCGGGTGGAATCCCAGCCCCGGGGGCGCACCGTCTCCGACCGGAGCACCATCGCCGATCTCGTCAACGCCTATGACGCCATCCGGGCGGACGCCCACCCGCAACACCTGACCTGCCGGTTGATCGAGGAAGTGGTGAAGCAGAAGTGGACCTGAGCCGTGCGCGGTGGCGGAAGTCCAGCCGGTCGGGCAGCGACGGCGGCGAGTGTGTCGAGGTGGCCACCAACCTGCCCGGCATGGTCACCGTCCGCGACTCCAAGCACCTCGACGGCGCACCGCTGGTCTTCCCGCCCGGCGCGTGGGCGGCCTTCCTCGGCGGGGTCAAGCGGGACGCCTTCCGGCGCGTCCCGGCGGCCGGTCGCGGTCAGCCCCTGGTGTAGCGGTACAGCAGCCTTCCGTCCTTTCCGTTCGTCTCCGAGAGCGGCACCTCGGCGAGCGTCCGGAGCACCTTGCCCTTCAGGTCGACGAGCTTGATCGTGCGAGTCGTCCCCCGGTTGTCGGTGACGATGAGGTGCGCGTCGTTGAACCAGCCGACGAAGGAGCCGGGGTAGGGCACGGGCAGCGAGGTCGTCCGCCGCCCGGTGGAGCTGTCCCAGACGCACATCCTGTTGATCGCGTCGGCGCAGCGGGTGGCGAACAGCCGGCCGGCGGGGGAGACGCTGCTCTCCGCCGCGGTGATGTCGCCCACGTCGGTGAAGGTGCGCACGATCTTGCCCTGGAGGTCCAGGAACCGCAGGCCGGTCTCGTCCCCGTCGAAGTGGCTGATCGCGACGCCGGTCTCGCCCGGCCCCCACACGAAGTAGGTCCTCCTGCCCCCGGCGGCGTTCGGAACCGGCACCAGCTTCGCGGTGGCGGTGGCGACGTCGACCACGGCGAAGCCGATCGGTCTCTTGGCGCTCCCCACCGTTTCGAGGGTGGTAAGCAGCAACCGCTTGCTGTCGGACGACCAGAACGGGTTGAAGTTCTCCAGCGGCTTGTCCGCCAGCCGCACGTTGAACTCCCGGCCGGTCGAGCGCTCGAGCAGCCTGACGAAGTCGTAGCTCTGTGGCGTCATGGACTTCAGCCACGGCAGGATCGCCACCCACCGGCCGTCGGGGGAGACCACGGGCTCCTGGAAGGGGCCCATCTCCTCGAATCGGCCGGTCTTCGGGTCGCGCGCGTAGGTCAGCGACTGTCCGTCGGCGTTGTGCATGAACGACGTCAGGCGCACCGGGTCGCTGGGGGCGTCGTGCACCTTCACCTTCGTCGAGGGGAGCAGGAAGGTCGTGGCCACCGGTGAGGGCGCGGCGGTCACCTCCCGGATCGGCGAGGGGGCCGCGGTGGCGGAGCGCCCGGCGACGGTGGCCGGCGGGCCGAGGCGCGCCAGCAGGTAGACGAGCCCGCCCGAGACCAGCCCCACGACCACGGCGCCGGCGGCCACCTGCGTCGCCACGCGTCGCCGCCGCGGTGCCGGCGAGGGGGACGTGGCGGCGTCCGGCGGGCTCGGGGGGAGCGGCGGACGTGTGGTCGCCGGGCTTCCCGCGGCCACGGCCGTGCCCGCCGACAGCAGCTCCCCCGCGGGGGCCTGTTCCCTGGTCGCGCCGAGCAGGCGCAGCAGCGCGTCGCGCGCGGTGGGGCGCAGCGCCGGCTCCTTGGACAGGCAGTCGGTGATCAGGTCGCGCAGGTCGCCGTCGAGGTCGCCCAGCTCGGGCTCCTTGTGCAGGATGCGGTTGACCACGGCCGGGAGCGAGTCCATGCCGAACGGCGGCCGCCCGGTGGCCGCGAACGCCATCGTCGACCCCCAGGCGAACAGGTCGGCGGGCGGCTCGACCTGGGCCCCCTCGATCTGCTCGGGGGCCATGTACGGCGGCGTGCCGATCACGCCGGAGCCGGTCGCGGACGCGTCGAGCGCGCGGGCGATGCCGAAGTCGATCACCCGCGGGCCGTCCCTGCCCAGCAGGACGTTGCTCGGCTTGAAGTCGCGGTGCACCACCCCGGCCCGGTGGATGGCGGTGAGCGCGGTCATCGTCCCCACGGCCAGCCGCCGCAGCCGGGCGCCGTGAAGCGGCCCCTCCTCGTCGACCACCTGCTGCAGGGTGGGGCCGGCGATGTACTCGCTGACGATGTAAGGACGGCCGTCCATCGTGCCGGTGCCGATGACCTGGGCGGTGCAGAAGGGGGCCACCCGGCGCAGGATCTGCGTCTCGCGAAGGAACCGCTCCGGCGCGAAGGTGCCGTCGGTCGGCGGCGCGCTCGGCGCGAAGGTCGGCGGCCCGGAGCCCGCCTGCCCGAGACCGTGGCGCAGCAGCTTGATGGCCACCTGCTCGCCCGTGGGCGACGTGCCGAGGAAGACCGATCCCTGGCCGCCCTCGCCGACACGGCCCGCGATCTCGTAGTCGCCCACGCGCGGCGGGTCGCCGGTGCGCAGGGGAGCGATGTCAGCCATGGAGGCGCTAACTCCCGAGGTATCTGAGCTGGTGGGTGGTCTCGTCGCCCTTGGGGTGCTCGGCCAGCGTGCGCACCGCCTTGCCGTGGAAGTCCAGGACCACGTACTTCCTGGGGTCCTTGCGCGGGTCGAAGACGATGATGTGGTGCTCGTCCCACCAGTCGTAGGCGGTGGCGCTGCCCTCCCACAGCTTGATGGTGGCCGTCCGGTTCCCGCTGCGCGCGTTCCACACGCAGATGTTCGACCGCTTGCCGCTGTCCTCCGGGCAGTACGTGAAGAAGGACTCGCCGGAAGGGGAGTACAACCCGGGGCCGGACATCATGCCCACCCAGGGAATCGTGCGCACGACCTTGCCGCTCATGTCGCGGAAGCGGATCCCGAACCGGGGCTTGTCCTTCTCGTACGCGCCGACGACGTACGCGCCGTCGGGGGTCCAGTCGAAGTTTCCGTACCCGTCGCGCTTGTCGTCGGTGAGCACGACGGTGGCCTTGCGGGTCGTCACGTCGACGACGACGAAGCCTTCGGGGTACTGGGTCTCGCTGTCCTTGTCGATCTCGTAGACGGTCAGCAGCAGGCGCTTGCTGTCGCGGCTCCAGGTGCCCGACAGGCCGCGCAGCGGCTGTTTGAGCGTGTCCACATTGAACTTCTCGCCCGTGGCGAGGTTGACGAAGGTGACGTAGTCGGTACTGGAGGCGGAGAACTTGATGAACGGGTTGACCGCGGCCCACTTGCCGTCCGGCGAGACGGTCGCGTCGCCGAACCCGGCGCCGTCGGCGATCTTCTTGAACTCGTCGGCCCCCGGGTAGCGGGCGTAGGTCTCCAGCTTCTTCCCGTCGATGTCCTGGATGAAGTAGGACGCGAGCCTGACCGGGTCGGCCGGGTTCTCGTGCACCGTGAGCTTGGTGCCGGGCGCGGTGAACTTCTCGCTGGCCTTCGGGGGCGGGGTCGGCGAGGCCTGGATGAGGGCGGCCGACGGCGCGGGCAGCGGCGTCGGGGCCGCCTGGGGCTGCGCCGGCGGCCGGTCGGTGCGGGAGGTGAGCGCGTAGACGGTGCCCCCGGAGACGAGCGCGATGGCGACGGCGGCGGCGACCAGGGGCAGCAGGCGCCGCCGCGCGCGGCCGCGGCCGGGCGGGGGCGGCAGTTCGACGCGGGTGCCGGGGTCGGGCGGCGGCGCCATGCGCACGTCCTGCGGCGGGGTGGCCACGGCGAAGCCGGGAGCCGGCGCGGCCGGCGGGCCGGCGCCCTCCTGGGCGGGCTCCATGGTCGCCAGGATCTGCGAGTGGCCGACGAGCCGCAGCAGGGCGTCGCTGGCCGTCGGGCGGCGCGCGGGATCCTTGGCCAGGCACTGGGCGACCAGGCTGAGCAGGTCGTCGTTGAGCACGCTGAGGTCGGGCTCGTCGCGCAGGACGCGGTTGATCGTGGCCGACATGGAGCCCGCCTCGAACGGGGCGCGCCCGGACGCGGCGTAGAGCACGGTCGAACCCCAGGCGAACATGTCGGCGGCGGGCCCGACGGCGGCGCCTTCGAGCTGCTCGGGCGTCAGGTAGGCGGGCGTGCCGACCGAGCGGGTGGTGCTCTCCACGCCGGCGTCCAGCGCCTGGGCGATGCCGAAGTCGATGACCCGCGGCCCGTCGGGGCCGAGCAGCACGTTGCCGGGGCTGAACTCCCGGTGCACGATGCCGGCCTGGTGGATGGCGACCAGGGCGGTCATGGTGCCGATCGCCAGGCGGTGCAGCGCCGGCCCGCGCAGCGGCCCGTCCTCCTGCACGGCCCGCTCCAGGGTGGGCCCGTCGATGTACTCGCTGACGACGTACGGCCGGTCGCCGGCCAGGCCGGTCTCGATCACCTGGGCCGTGCAGAAGGCGGACACCTGGCGAAGCTCCTCGACCTTGTCCAGGAACCGGTCGGAACCGGACAGGTCGGCGTGCAGGATCTTGATCGCGACGTGTTCACTTCCCGGGCCTTTACCCAGGTAGACGATGCTCCGGCCACCCTCACCGATCCGTCCGACTATGTGATATGTGCCTAGTTCGGATGGATCGTCCGATCGCAGAGGTAGAACCTCCGGCATGTCGGGGTCTCCTTAAAGAGTCCGTCCGTGGATCATCAATTATGCGGATGGAAACCGCTGGCCGGGAGTCCTATCGCGCTTTTCCTGGGTAACTCGGTACAGGAGAGCTAGGGAGGAAGATCATGGCCAAATGCGAAGTATGCGGCAATGACTATGATATGAGCTTTGAAATACACGCCAAGGGTGGTGTGCACACCTATGACAGCTTCGAGTGTGCGATCCACGGCATGGCGCCGATCTGCGAACACTGCGGGTGCCGCATCGTGGGTCACGGGGTGTCCGCGGACGGTCACTGGTACTGCTGTGCCCACTGCGCTCGGGAGAAGGGCGTCTCGGCGATCGTGGACCATGTGGGGGCGGCCTCCGGCTGATCCCGCCAGCGCGGAGAGGCCGTGCGGGGTACGGCCGGTCGCGTCCTGACTTGCGACTTTGGTGCTGGTACGGACATTGTTAGAGGAGTCGGTCCCGGCAGTGAGGTCAGGTCACGCGCCGGGACCGGCGCAGCCCCCTCGCTCCGCCGTCTCCCGTCCGGCCGAAGGCCGCCCGCTCCTCGCTCGTCCACCGCCCCGTCGCGCCACCCCGCGCTCTCCGCGGCTCCTGACCGCCCCCGGGCCCTCGGCGTGCCGCCCGTTCCGCGCGCCGACTTCGGGCTCGCGGTTCCCGTTCGCTCGCGCTATCATCAGTTCGTCTGGAGCCTAAACAAAGTAGGCCAAGGTGACGAGAGCCGGAAGGGGCGCTCCCCGCCTCCCTCTCCGCCGTCCCCCACGGGCCGGCCCCTCTCTCCGGCGGTCACCCGGCGCCGCGGCGTGCGGTCGTCCGCCGGACGATGCGGCATGATGGGCCCACCGTGGCTCAGCGGAACGGGGCTGAATTTGATCAACGCGCACACCGCCCCCCAGCCGGCGGACTTCGCCGATGTCAGGGCCACCAACCTGGCGGTCGTGCTGCGCTTCGTCCGGCAGAACGCTCCCTGCTCCCGGGCCGACATCGCGGCGTCCACCGGCCTCAACAAGGCCACGGTCTCCAGCCTGGTCGCCGACCTCATCGACCGCCGCCTGCTGCGCGAGACCGGTCTCACCGAGAACCGCGTCGGCCGCCCCGCGACCATGCTGGTGCTCGACGGCTCCCCGTACGCCGCCATCGGCGTGGGCGTCAACGTCGACTACCTGACCGCGGTGGCCGTCGACCTCGCGGGCACCGAGCTGCTGTCGTGGCGTCGCTCCTTCCCCGGCGCCACCGCGACCCCCAACCAGGCCGTCGCCGCGGTCGCCGCCCTCGCCCGCCGCGTGCTCAGCCGCGTGGGCAAGGAGGCCCGCCAGGTGCTCGGCCTCACCGTCGCGATCCCCGGCCTCGTCGACCTGAACGGCACGGTGCGCTTCGCGCCCACCCTCGGCTGGCGCGACGTCGACCTGCCGGGCGACCTCGCCAAGGCGCTGCGCGACCCCGGCTTCCCGGTGCTCGTGGACAACGACGCCAACCTCGCGGTGCTCGCCGAGCACCGGTTCGGCCCGCACGGGGGCGCGGCCAACCTCGTCTATGTCACCGGCGACGTCGGTGTGGGCGCCGGCCTCATCATGGACGGCCGGTCGCGCCGCGGCGGCCGGGGGTTCGCCGGGGAGATCGGCCACATCGAGATCGATCCGGCGGGCCCCGTCTGCCGCTGCGGGCGCCGCGGCTGCCTTGAGGCGATGGCCGGCGTCGGCGCCGTGCTGCGGCACACCGCCCCCGACGCGACGCCCGCCGAGCTCGAACCCGAGATCGACGAGGTGGTGCGGCGGGCGACCGCGGGCGACCGCGACGTCCTGGCCCTGCTCGGCGCCGTCGGCCGTGATCTCGGCAAGGGCGCGGCCGTGCTCGCCGACGTGCTCAACCCCGAGGTCGTCGTACTCGGCGGTTACTACGTCCCCCTGTCGCCGTGGGTGCTGCCGCCCGCGAGGCAGGAGCTCGGGCTGCGCAGCTGCGCGCCGGAGGTGGGCGGCACCCGGCTGGAGGTCTCCACGCTCGGGTACGGCGCGGCGGCGCTGGGCGCCGCCGCCCGGCTGCTGGACTCCATCGACTCCGGCCGGCTCCCCGCGCACGCCTGACCGCGCCCCTTGACCGATAGCGCGCGAAGCGGCACGCTTCAGAAGAACCCTCTGTAACACCCCTGAAACTTCACATATCCCGTCGAAACGCTTCAACAGGCCGCGAAGCGGCCCGTCGTCGAAACGCTTCGACTCCCGCCCGCCCCGCACCTTTCGAAGCGTTTCGACAGTCCCCGGCCGACGAAGGAAGATCCCGATGAGCACCCCCTCCTTGTCAGGCGCCTTCCGTGATCCCGGCCGTCCCGTGGACGAGCGCGTCGCCGACCTGCTCGGGCGGCTCACGCTCCGGGAGAAGATCGGCCTCCTGCACCAGTACCAGGCGGCCGTCCCCAGGCTCGGCGTCGGCGCCTTCCGCACCGGGACCGAGGCCCTGCACGGGCTCGCGTGGCTCGGGCCGGCGACCGTGTTCCCGCAGGCGATCGGCCTGGCCAGCACCTGGGACCCCGACCTGGTGCGCGAGGTGGGCGCGGCGACCGGCGACGAGGTGGTGGCCTTCCACCACAAGGACCCCGCCGGCGCCGGGCTGAACGTCTGGGCGCCGGTCGTCAACCCGCTGCGCGACCCGCGCTGGGGGCGCAACGAGGAGGGCTACTCGGAGGACCCCTGGCTGACCGGGGTGATGGGCACCGCCTACGCCCGAGGGCTGCGGGGCGACCATCCCACGCTCAAGACGGCTCCCACGCTCAAGCACTTCCTCGGGTACAACAACGAGAGCGACCGCTGCTCCACCTCCAGCGGCCTGCCGCCCAGGGTGCTGCACGAGTACGAGCTGAAGGCGTTCCGCGCGCCCCTCCAGGCGGGCGCGGCGGTGTCGCTGATGCCGTCCTACAACCTGGTCAACGGCCGCCCCGCGCTGCTCAGCCCGCTGATCGGCGACACCCTGCGCGCCTGGGCGGCGGACGGCCTGTTCGTGGTCAGCGACGCCTACGCCCCCGCCAACCTGGTGACCCTCCAGGCCTACCACGCCGACCTGCCCGAGGCGTACGCGTCGGCGATCAGGGCGGGGCTCGACAGCTTCACGCAGGACGACAACCAGCCCGCCGCCACGCTCGGCCACATCGCCGAGGCGCTGCGCCGGGGACTGCTGGCCGAGGCCGACGTCGACACCGCCGCCGGGCGCGCGCTGGCGCTGAGGTTCCGGCTCGGGGAGTTCGACCCCGCCACGCCCTACGACCACCTCACACAGGAGGTGGTGAACAGCCCGGAGCACCAGGCGCTGGCGCGGCGGGCCGCCACCGAGTCGATCGTCCTGCTCAAGAACGAAGGCCTGCTGCCGCTGGCCGCACCGGTCGGCGTCGCGGTGGTCGGGCCGCTCGCGGACACCCTCATGGAGGACTGGTACAGCGGCACCCTGCCCTACGCCGTGACGGCCCGCGCCGGCCTGGCCGAGCGGTGCGCGGTGGAGTTCTGCGAGGGCGTCGACCGGATCGCCCTGCACACCCCGGGCGGCTACGTCACCGCCGCCGAGCACTTCGCCGGCGCGCCCCTGACGGTCGGCCAGGCGGCCGGCCCCACCGCCACCTGGTTCGACCTGTTCGACTGGGGCGGCGGTGCGTACGCCCTGCGTGCCGTCGCCAACGGCAGGTACGTCACCGCCGGCGACGACGGCGTGCTCGTCAACGACCAGCCCGGGCCCGGCGGCTGGGAGGTGCGGCAGACGTTCCGCCTGGACGAGCGGCCCCGGGGCGCGCTGGCGCTGCGCCACATCTCCACGGGCCGCCACGTCGAACTGTCCCCGGACGGCGTGCTGCGCCTGGCCGACGACCCGGAGGCCGCCGCCGTGCTCACCCTGGAACCGGTGAGCAGCGGAGCCCAGGCCGCCGCCGAGCTGGCCGCGCGGGCCGACGTCGCGATCGTCGTCCTCGGCGACCACCCGCTGGTCAACGGCAGGGAGACCGAGGACAGGGCCGACCTGTCGCTGCCGGGTGCCCAGGACGCGCTGCTGCGGGCCGTCCACGCGGCCAACCCCGCCACCGTGCTGGTCGTCAGCAGCGGCTACCCGTTCGCGCTGACCTGGGCGCAGGACAACGTGCCCGCCGTCGTGTGGTCCGCGCACGGCGGCCAGGAGTACGGCCACGCGCTGGCCGACGTGCTGTTCGGCGACCAGGACCCCGGGGGCCGGCTCACCCAGACGTGGTACCGCTCGGCGCGCGAGCTGCCCGACCTGCTCGACTACGACATCATCGCCACCGACTCCACCTACCAGTACTACCGGGGCACGCCGCTCTACCCGTTCGGCCACGGCGGCGGCTACACGGACTTCGCCTACTCCGGCCTGCGGCTGTCGGCCGAGGAGGTGGGGCCGGACGACGTGCTGGAGGTGCGGGTCACCGTCACCAACACCGGCAGGCGGCCGGGGGTGGAGGTCGTCCAGCTCTACACCCGCCAGCGGCGCTCCCGGGTGAAGCAGCCGCTGCGCCGGCTCCGCGGCTTCGAGCGGATACGGCTGGCCCCCGGCGAGAGCCGCACCGTCATGATGGCCGTCGACGTCGCCGAGCTCGCGTTCTGGGACGTCACGCGCGGCCGGTTCGTGGTCGAGGAGGCGTCGCACACGGTGCTGGTGGGCCGCTCCGCACGCGACATCCGGCTCTGCGCCCGGCTCGCGGTCGCGGGGGAGCGGATCCCGCCCCGCGACCCGTACGCCCGCCCCGTGCGGGCCGCCGACAACGACGAGTACGACGGCGTCCTGTTGTGCGACGCCGACCGCACGTCCGGCGACGCGGTCCGCGCGACCGAGCCCGGGGCCTGGATCGTCTTCCGCGAGGTCGACTTCGCCGGCGGCGCGGCGTCCTGCTCGCTGGCCGTCACGAGCACCGAGGGCGGCGTGCTCACGCTGCGCCTCGGCGACCCGCTCGGCGGCGAGGCCGTCGGCGCGGTGTCGGTGGCGCCGGGCGGCGACAGGTACGCCTTCTCCCAAGCGCGCTGCCCGCTTGCCGGGGCCGCCGGAGTGCACGATCTTTATGTCGTGTTCGAGAGCGAGGGCGTGACCGTGCGTGATCTCACCTTCACGGCCGCGGACGCGGAGGGCGCCGGGTGAGGACGGTCACCATCGCCGACGTCGCCAGGCACGCCGGGGTGGCGGTGAGCACGGTGTCGTACGTGCTGAGCGGCAAGCGGGCCATCTCCGCCACCACCAGCCAGCGGGTCATGCGCAGCGTGCGCGCCCTCGGCTACCACCCCAACGCGGGAGCCCGCGCCCTGGCCAGCAAGCGCACCAATGTGATCGCGCTGGTGCTGCCGCTGCGCGCGGGCATGCATCTGCCGGTCCTGATGCAGTTCGCCACCGCCGTGGTGACCACCGCGCGCCAGTACGACCACGACGTGCTGCTCATGACCGCCGACGAGGGGCCCGACGGGCTCCGGCGCGTCGCCGCCAGCGCGCTGGTGGACGGGCTCGTGCTCATGGACGTGGAGCTCCACGACCCGCGCGTCCCGCTGCTGCGCGAGCTGGGCCAGCCGAGCGTGCTGATCGGCTTCCCGGCCGACGCCTCCGGCCTGACCTGCGTGGACCTCGACTTCGCCCGGGCCGGCGCCCTGTGCGCCGAGCACCTGGCCTCCCTCGGCCACCGCGAGATCGCCCTGCTCGGCGCCCCGCACGTGGTGTACAAGCGCGGCACCGGCTACGCCGAGCGCACCATGGAGGGGTTCGCCGAGGCCGCGGCCGGGCACGGGCTGACGGCGCACGCCTCGCCCTGCGACGAGGGGTTCGACCAGGTCTCCGCCACGGTGACCGCCCTGCTGGAACGCCACCCCGGCCTGTCGGGCGTGGTCGTGCACAACGAGGCGGCGACCGGGCACGCACTGGGCGCGCTGCGCATGCTGGGCAGGCGCGTGCCCGAGGACGTGTCGGTGGTGGCGATCTGCCCCGACGACGTCGCCGAGCGCGCCAGCCCCCCGCTGACGTCGGTGCAGATCCCCGCCGCCGACGTCGGCCACCGCGCCGTCTGCCTCCTGATGGACAAGCTGGAAGGCGCGACCGTCCCCCACTCCACCCTCCTGGAGCCCCGCCTGACCACCCGCCGCAGCACCGCCCCGGCGCCACCCCCCGCCTGACCTCCGCCCGGCCGCGAGAGGCGACGCTCGCGCGACCGCCCCCGACTGAACGCTCCCCGAGCCCGGCCCGCCCATCCGCCGCGCGCCGCCACCCGCCCCGGGGCTGAGCCCCGCCCGGCCCTCTGGAGAGCGTTTCCGGGGGCTTACGAGCGTGCCCCGGCGCAACCCGTGGGCGCCCGCCGAAGTGGGTGCTCGGCTGCTCAGTGAGCCTTCTGCGGCTCGACCGTGCCGGGGGTGCGGGACGTCGTGTGCTCGGTGACCATGACGGCGACGAGCAGGGCCGCCAGGGCGGCGAGCTGGGCCAGCGCCGACCACAGCCCGAGCGGGGTCGCCGCCGCGGCGAGCCCCGCCGCCGCCAGGCGCACCGGGCGCGCGGGCAGCAGCAGGACCCTGCGGTACATCGCGTCGCCCGCGAGGTAGAGCACCACCCCGGCCGACAGCGCGATGGCCGGGCCCGCGTACAGCGGGTCGATCGGGTGGCCGAGCGCCTTCTTGACCCCGGCGGCGACCGCCACGACGCCGAGCAGCATCGGCATGTGCGCATAGAAGTACGCGCCGAGGATCATCCGGGTGCGGCGTACGGGCTCCGCGCCCGTCAGGGCGTGCTCGGCCGCCTCCTCGTCGCCCTCGGCGAAGTAGCTCCACCACAGGCACGCCGCGAGCACCAGGCCCAGCGAGGCGGCGACCAGCAGCCCGGGGCTCACCAGCCCGTGGGCGCCGATGCCGATGGCCACCACCGACTCCCCGAGCGCCACGATCACCAGCAGGCCGTGCCGCTCCACGATGTGCCCGGCGTGCAGCGTGAACCCCTTCTGGCCGATGAAGTACGGGCTGGTCCACACCAGCACGAGCGCCGCCGCCCACAGCAGGTGGGCCGCCGTCCCGGACTGGAACCCGGCGGCGAACAGCAGCGCCGTGGCCCCCAGGTTGAACGGCACCACGCGGACGAAGGAGGCGGTCGCCTGGAGGTACAGCCCGGCGTGCACCAGCACGACGATCAGGTAGCCCAGCGCGAACGCCCACCCCCCGCCCTCGAAGGCCGTGGGGATCGCCAGCGCCATCACCAGGAACCCGCCCATGCCCATGAGCACCAGCACCCGCCGCGCGGGCCGCTCGGGCGGGACGGTGTTGGTCAGCCACGCGTAGCCGGAGTACATCCACCACATGACGCCGAAGACCAGCAGCGCTCGCAGACCGCCCACGACGGGCGAGGTGGCCGCGTGGCCCGCGGGGGCGTCCTCGCCGAACCCCGCGACGAGCAGGGCCGTGAGCTGGGTCAGCGTGAAGACGAAGACGAGGTCGAAGAAGAGTTCAAGCGTGGAGACGCGCAGTTCCCGCCCGGAGGGGATCGGCTCGGCGCGCTCGGAGAACCAGGAGGGCAAACGCACCCGCCCATCCTTGCCCCCTTCCCCCCGAAACGGTACGGATTTTCCCCACCCCGCCCCACCCACCCCCGGCCGCCGGTCTCCGCACCCGCCCCCGCCCTCCGGTACGCCGGCCACCGCCCCGCCTCCGGCACACCCCGCCCACTCGCCGCCGACCACGCCCTCCGGGGGCCGGTCGCCGCGCTCTGCCTTCCAGTACGGCTGGTCGCCGTACCCGGCTTGCCTCCGGGTACGGCCGCTCACTCGCCCTACCTCCGCCTTGTCTTCCGGTAGGGCTGGTCGCCGTGTCGTGGCCTTGTCTTCCGGTAGGGCCGGTCGTCCTGTCCCGCCCTGCTATCCGGTGAGGGAGGTCGCGTACCGCGGCGCTCTTCGCCACGGCTGGGTTCCGTGCCCGGCTCACCTCCGACCAGCCGGTCGTCGCGTCGGCGTGTGCCTTGGGGGTCATGGATGAGGGGGGCCGGGGGATGGGGGCCGTGAGGACACGTGCGCGCTGCTCGGGTGGGGATGAGGAAGAATCAGGGCGTGTTCTTCGGCATCCTGGGTGCGACGGAGGTGTGGCTCGACGGCGGCGAGCCGGTCGCCGTCGGCGGGCCACGGGTGCGGTCGCTGCTCGGCCTGCTCCTGCTGGACGCCGGCCAGGTGGTCGGCACGCAGCGGCTGATCGACGGCCTGTACGGCGAGAGACCGCCCGGGGACGCGGCCAACGCCCTGCAGTCGCAGGTCTCACGCCTGCGGCGGGGGCTCGGGCCCGAGGGCGGCGGCCTGGTGGAGCTGCACACGGCGGGGTACCGCCTCGCGGTCGCGCCCGAGGCGGTCGACGCGCACCGCTTCGGGCGGCTGGCCGGGGAGGGGCGCGCGGCCCTGGCCGCCGGAGACCGGCCGCGTGCCGTCACGGTGCTGCGCGACGCGCTGCGGCTGTGGCGGGGCCCGGCGCTGGCCGACGTGCCCCACGCCGCGGCCCGGGCGGCCGGGCTGGAGGAGCTGCGCCTGGCCGTCACCGAGGACCGCCTGGAAGCCGAGCTGGCCCTGGGCGGCCACCGGCAGGCCGTGGCCGAGCTCACCGAGCTGGTGGCCGCGCACCCCCTGCGTGAACGGCCCCGGGCGCAGCTCATGCGGGCCCTGCACGGCGCGGGGCGCCAGGCTGAGGCGCTCGCCGTCTTCCACGAGGGCCGCCGCCTGCTGGCCGAGGAGCTGGGCGCCGACCCGTCCCCCGAGCTGACCGCCGTCCACCTGACCCTCCTCCGCGCCACCCCACCCTCCGGCCACCCCGCCCCCACACCGAGCCCCGCCCCTGAATCCAGCCCCACGCCCGGCCGGCCACCCGCGCCCGTACCGGGCTCCGCGCCCGTACCGGGCTCCGCGCCCGCGCCGGGCTCCAGCCCCGCGTCCGGTTGGCCACCCGCGCCCGCATCGGGCTCCGCGCCCGCATCGGGCTCCGCGCCCGCATCGGGCTCCGCGCCCGCATCGGGATCCGCGTCCGTACCGGGCTCCGCGCCTGGATCCAGCCCCGCGTCCGGTTGGCCACCCGCGCCCGCGCCGGGATCCGCGCCCGGATCGAGGCCTGCGCTTGGATGGGCGCACGTGCCTGGGCCGCTACCCCCGGACGGGCCGAGCCCTGTGTCTGGGACGGACCCCGCGCTCGGGACGGACCCCGCTTCCTGGTGGTCGCCCGGTTCCGGGGCGCCGTCGGTGGGGGAGCCGTTCGCGGGGGGCGAGGCTGGTTCTCCGGGGGCGTGGCGGCGGGTTCCGGCGCAATTGACGAGCTTCGTGGGGCGTGAGGAGGAGCTTCGGCGGGTCGGTGAGCTGTTGGGTTCGTCGCGGCTGGTGACGCTCACCGGCCCGGGGGGCGCGGGCAAGACGCGGCTGGCCGTCGAGGCCGCGGAGCGGGAGCCGGGCGAGGTCTGCTTCGTCGACCTCGCCGCCGTCGGCGACGGCGCCGAGGTGCCGCAGGCGGTGATGGGCGCGCTCGGCCTGCGCGAGAAGGGCGTGTCGGCGCTCGCCCAGGCGCCCCCGCCCGATCCGGCGCCGTCCGGCGTCGCGGCGCGGCTGGTGGCGGTGCTGTCGGAACGACGGCTGTTGCTGATCCTCGACAACTGCGAGCACGTGGTCGCCGCGACCGCCGTCCTGACCCGACGGCTGCTGGGCGGCTGCCCCCGGGTGCGGGTGCTCACCACCAGCCGCGAGGCGCTCGGCATCACCGGGGAGGCCCTGTGCCCGGTGCCGCCGCTCGCGCTGCCGTCCGGCGGGGTCTCGGTGCGAGAGGCCATGGAGTATCCGGTGGTACGGCTGTTCGCCGACCGCGTCGCCGCGGTGTCGCCCGATTTCGCGCTGGGCCCGGGGAACGTCGACGCCGTGGTGGACGTCTGCGCCGCCCTCGACGGCCTGCCGCTCGCCATCGAGCTGGCCGCCGCCCGGCTGAGGTCGCTGCCGCTCGCCGAGATCGCCTCCCGCCTGCGGGGGGTCCGCCCCGGGTTCTCGGGCGCGCCGGCCGGTCCGACCGCCTCCTCGGGCGGTGAGGCGGTTGCGCACGACCGGTTCCGGCTGCTGTCGCGTGGCGATCGCACCGCCGCGCCGCGGCACCAGACGCTGCGTGCAGTGGTCGAGTGGAGCTGGAACCTGCTGGAGCCGGAGGAGCGGGTGCTGGCGCGGCGGCTCACCGTGTTCCGCGGCGGCGCCACGCTCGCGGCGGTGGAGCGGGTGTGCGGGTTCCCACCCGAGGAGGTCGCCGAGATCCTGGCCGGGCTGGTCGACAAATCCCTCGTGGAGGCGTCGTCCGGCCGATACCGGATGCTGGAGACCATCCGGGAGTTCTGCGCCGAGCGACTGCTGGAGGCCGGGGAGCTGGAGGCGACGCGCGCCGCGCACGCGGGCTACTACTGCGCGCTCGCCCGCGTCGCCGAGCCGCATCTGCGCCGCGAGGAGCAGCTCGACTGGCTGAGCATGCTGTCGGCCGAGCACGGTGACATCCACGCCGCCCTTCGCTGGGCCCTCGGGGCCGACCACACGGTGGCCATGCGGCTGCTGGCCGACCTGTCGGTCTACTGGTGGCTGCGGGGCCTGGTCAGCGAGGCGGCGTCCGCTGCCAGGGAGCTGGTGCTCGCGCTGGGCGCCGAGCCGCCCGCCGGCCTGGAGGACGAGTACGTCGCGTGTGTCGTGCTGGCCGGTGCCGAGCAAGCCCGCGACGAAGGGCTGCGCGCGCCGCGCGAACGCGCGCGGATGATCGTGTCCGCGCTCGGCCGGTCCACCCGCCAGCCGTTCACCCTGGTGCTGTGGGCGCTGGCCACCGGCCCCGCGGGCGCCGACGGCTACACCTGGGACCACGAGGGCTGGACCGACCCCTGGCTTCAGGCGCTCGGCCGCCTCGGCGACGGGTACATCGAGCTCTTCTACGGGAACCTGTCGGACGCCGACGAACTGCTTGCCGCCTCCCGCGACCGGTTCCGGCAGGTCGGCGATCGCTGGGGCACGATGCAGGCGCTCGACGCGCTGGCCGACGTCGCCGAGCGCCGGGGAGAGCGGGACAGGTCGCTGGTGATGCTGGACGAGGCGCTGGAGCTGGCCGGGCTGCTGGGGGCGACGCAGGACACGGCGGAGCTGCTGTGCCGGCGCGCCGACGCGCTGGTCCGGGCCGGGCGGCTGGAGGAGGCCCGGGCGACGTACCGGCGGGGGGACGAGCTCGCGCGTACGAGCGGCGCGCTGGGGGCGCGGGCGGCGGCGTCCCTCGGGCTCGGCGAGCTGGCCCGCCTGCGCGGCGACCTCGCCGAGGCACGGCGTCACGTCGAGCAGGCGCTGGCCGCGTGCGGATCCGAGTGGGTGAGCGCGACGAGCACGTGGGCGAGGGTGCTCGTCGCGCTCGGGCGCATCGAGGCGGCGGAGGGCGACGCCGCCGGGGCGGACGCCAGGTTCGAGCAGGCGGTCTCCGTCGCACTGGAGCTTCGCGATCTCTCCGGTGTGGCCGGCGTGGTCGAGGGCATGGCCGCCGCGGCGATGCTGAACCAGGACGGCGAGCGGGCCGCGCTGCTGCTCGGCGCGTGCACCGTCCTGCGCGGAGCCCAGCGGCACGACCCCGACATGCTGGCGGTGGCGGCCCGGTCGAGGGAGTTGGTCGGCGCCTCGGCCTTCGCCACGGCCTACGAACGCGGCGCCACGCTGACCCGCGAGCAGGCCCTCACCCTCGCGGGCGTGACCCTCGACGCCTCCATCGGCTGGACGTCTGCCGCCCCCGCCGCTCGCCGTCACCGCTGAGGGCCGGGTCCCGGGAGCGGGGGGCGTGAACCGGGGGCCTTGTCGCCCTTCATGGCGTCCCCCTGGGCCGCGTGCCAGGGGGACGCGCCGGGAGCGGCTCAGCGGGTGGTGCCGCCGGGGCGTTCGTAGTCGAGGATGACGACGCCGGAGGACAGGATCGTGGTGTCGACCAGCGCGAGCTCGGTGGTGTCGTAGTCGGCGAAGATCGGGTCGGCGCCCGACCCGCCGAGGGCCACGGGGTGGACCCAGAGGCGGAAGCGGTCGACCAGGCCCAGCTTCATCAGTTGGCGCGAGATGCTGACGCTTCCGTACACCAGGATGTCGTCGCCGGGCTCGTGCTTGAGCCGGGTGACCTCCTCGGCGAGGTCGCCTTTGGCGAGGGTGGCGTTGTTCCAGGAGAGGGGCTCTTCGAGCGTGCGGGAGAAGACGAGCTTGGGCAGGCTGTTCATGCGGTCGGCCGAACCGGAGTCGTCGGTCATCGAGGGCCACGAACCGGCCATGATCTCGTAGGTGACCCGGCCCACGACGAGCTGGTCAGCGCCGAAAAGCTGGTGATGCGCGTATTTCTCGGTATCTTCACGGAATCGGTCGGTGACCCATCCCATATCACCATTAGGGCCGGTGGCGAATCCGTCGAGCGTCGCGAACAGCGACACGATTACCTTTCGCATGTGATCTCCTTGTGATCTGCTCGGGCAATTCATATATGGATTCTCGTGACCGGTCTCAAACCGGCCGCACGAGATCAGCGCCCCTGATCTGCGGGCAGCACGCAGCCGAAACACGGCATCGCATACCGAAACGGGTGTTCTGTCGACGCGGCTCCGACGCGATTCCGACGTGGCTGCGACGTGGCTCCGACTCGGCGGACTCTGCCGGTCGTGATACGGGGGCAGCGGTCGGTCAGTTGGATCCGATCGGCTTAGGGCGGTCGGATCCGGCCCGCTGTCAGTCGAGTCCGGTCGGTCTGATCCGGTCGCCTGGTCCGGTCAGCCGTCGCTCGGGTCTGGCCGGGTCCGGGCGGTCGGGTCCGGTGAGTCGTCAGCCGGGTCCGGGCGGGAGCGGTCGGTAAGCCGGGGCCGGTCAGCCGGGTCCGGGCGGGAGCGGTCGGTAAGCCGGGTCCGGTCAGCCGGGTCCGGTCAGCCGGGTCCGGTCAGTCGGAGTCGGCGGGCTTTGTCTTCCGGCCGCCGGCCACGAGACGGTCCTGCTGGTCGGTGGCCGAAGATGGGTCCGGGGCCGCTGCGTCGTCCGTGGCGCTCGCCGGTGGGCGTGGCGACTTGCGTGGGCGGGTCAGTTCGGCGGTGTCGCGGGTGTCCGCCGGCTCCTTGGGGAAGGTCACCGGGCCCTTCGCGCCGGTCGCGGGCTCGGCCGGCTTCGCGGCGGGGTGATCCGCGGACGCCGAGGGGGCGCGGTCGGTGGTCTCCCGCCACGAGGAGATCACCGAGTCGGCCTCGTCGTCGGCGGCCATCTCGCTCGCCGCCTCGTTCTCGCGCCGCCGGATCACCACCAGGTGGTCGACCGACAGCCGCCCGGCGCCGACGACGGCCAGCAGCACCGACGCCGCCCCGAGCGCGACGACGAGGTTGATGTCGCCGCCGGTGAGCGGCAGGCCGGTGTCCCCGCTGACCAGCAGGAAGACGGCCAGGGCCTCCACGAAGAGTATGAGGCCGCAGGCCGGCACGGCGAGGCCCGCGACCAGCAGGGCCCCGCCGATCAGCTCGATGAGCATGGTCGTGGCGGCCCAGGCGCCGGGCAGGGGCGCGTCCATCTTGGTGAACTGGTCGCTGGTCGCGGTGAGTCCGAATTCCAGCTTGTGCCAGCCGTTGGCGAAGAAGATCCCGCCGACGCCCAACCGGGCGGCCAGCGCGGCCAGGTCGGTCAAGGTTCGTCTCACGGTAGCCATTCTCTCGGGTCGGTCCGCGTTACACCGACAAATGCCCTGAATCGCGTCTGTCATGCCCGCGTATTTCGCCCTCGCGGTCGCGGGACGTCGGTGACGGGGCGTCTTCGGGGTTGCCTTCGTCGGCGGACGGCGGATGACGCGGCACCAGAGCCAGCGCGGTGAGCGCGGTGAGGGCCAGCAACCCCACGCTCACCAGCACGGTGGAGTGCAGCGCCGTGACGAAGGCGGTGCGCGCGCCGTCCATGAGGGTCGCGCCGGCCGCGCCGCCCAGCTGCGTCGCGACGTGCGCGGCCGAGGCGAGCGACTCGCGCGCCTGGGCGAGCGCCGTCGCGCCCACCCCGGGCACCTGGCCGAGCGCGGGAGCGTAGACGACCGTGGTGATCGTGCCCAGAACGGCCACGCCGAGGCCGGCGCCCAGCTCGTACGCCGTCTCCTCGATGGCCGCGGCGCCGCCCGCGCGCGACTCGGGCGCCGAGGCCATGATCGTGTCGGAGGCGGCGAGCAGCGAGACCTGGACGCCGAAGCCGATGCCGGCGAAGCAGGCGCCCAGCATCCACGGGTGCTGCTCGGTGCCCCAGGCGAGCGTGGGCGCCAGGGACGCCCCTGCGAGGGCGAGACCGCCCGCCATGGTGGCGCGCAGCCCGAAGCGCCGCAGCAGGCTCGCCGCGCTGAGGCCGCCCGCGACCGCCGCCACCATGAGCGGCAGCATGCGCAGCCCGGCCCGCAGCGGGCTGTCGCCGAGCACGAGCTGCAGGTACTGCGCGAGCATGAGCTGCAGCCCCACGAGCGCGAAGACCGCGAGCAGCACGCACAGCACACCCACCGCGAACGCGCGCTGGGCGAACAGGCCGATGTCCAGGAAGGGATGCGCCAGCCCGCGCTGCCGGGCGGTGAACCACGCGAGCAGCCCCACGCCGGTCAGCAGCACCGCGACCGCGGGGCCCGGGCCCGTCACAGCGCCGTGCCCGGCCTCCTTGAGCCCGAACGCCAGGAACAGCACGCCCAGCGTCGACAGCACGGCGCTCGGCACGTCCCACCGGTGGCCGGGGCGGCCGGGGGAGTCGGGCAGCAGACGGACGGCCAGCGGGAACGCCGCGACCAGCAGCGGCACGTTGATCAGGAAGACCGCGCCCCACCACAGGTGCTCCACCAGCACGCCGCCGAGCAGCGGGCCGACGGCGGCGCCGCCAGCCGCCACGGCGCTCCAGACGCCGAGGGCGATGGCGCGCTCCCGCCGGTCGGTGAAGACCTGACGGATGATCGACAGGGTGGCCGGCATGATCATCGCGCCGCCCACGCCCAGCAGCGCCCGCGACATGATGAGCGCCGCCGGGGTCGCGGCGAACGCGGCCGACAGGGACGCGACGCCGAACACCAGGTAGCCCGCGAGCACGAAGCGCCGCCGGCCGTAACGGTCGCCGAGAGTGCCGAAGGTGAGCAGCAGCGGCGCGACGACGAGCGAGTAGACGTCGATGATCCATAGCAGCTCGACGGCGGACGGCTCCAGGGCGGAGGTCAGCGCCGGAACCGCGATGTGCAGGACCGTGGCGTCGACGGCGATCAGCAGGAGGCTGGCGCAGAGCAGTGCGAGGACCGCCCACCGTTGCCGGTGGCCGGTGGCCGCCGCCTCGCCACGTGGGCCGGACCGCGTCCCCAGAAGGGTCATTTCACCCCAAAGTAAGCCAGCCCGCTGAACATGCGTGGCAGCCTAAGGCCATCCCGGGTGATCGTTCAGGGAGTTGCCGCAATGGCCCGGACGGGCCTCGCCTGCGCCGGGAGAGGGTCGCGGGACCGGTGCTTCCCGTGGGACGACCCCGGCCTCTCTAGAGAGCCATAGCTATATGTCCGACATCTAGGCAATCTGCGGTTCGCCGCACACCATGACAGCGTGGGGAACGCCAGCGAGCCCGATCCATCGCCGGTGCCGTCCCCGCGAGACCGGGCCGACCCCCGGGCGTGGTGCGTGGTCGCCGTCGCGCGGCTGGCACGCGACCAGCCGGAGGGAGCGCTGGAGGCCGCCGGCGAGGCGGTCGACCGCGACCCCGAGGGCGAATGGGGCCACCGGCTGGCGAGTCTCGCCCATGAACGCCTCGGCCGCGACTCCGAGGCGGTCGTCGCGGCTCAGGACGCCGTCCGGCTCGCACCCGGCTCCTGGGCCGCGCGGCTACGCCTCGGCTCGGTCATGCGCCGGGTGCCCGGCCGCTGGCGGGACGCCTGGGCGCAGGCCCAGCAGGCCGTCCGCTTCGCCCCCGAGGAGGCCGACCCGCACGTGCTCATCGGCGACCTCGCCCTGCTGCGCGGCGACCACGGGCAGGCCGCCTCCGCCTACCGGAACGCCCTGCGCAGGGACGACGGCCACCCCGGCGCCCGGATCAACCTCGGCCTCACCCACCTGCGCTGGGAACGCCCGCACGGCCACCACGACCCCACCTGGAGCGTCGACGCCCGTGAGACCGGCCACGCGCGGCGCACCCTGGAGCTCTGGTCACGGCGGGTCCGCGTCCTGTCGGCCGCCTCCCTGGCCGTGGTCAGCGTCCTCACCTTCTGGTACGAGCTGCGCGAGGAGGCCCGCGTCGGCGGCGCGGCCGTGCTCCTCCTGCTTCTGGCCCTCACGGCCGCGCAGGCCCGGGCGATCGCGGTGTGGAAGTACGTGCCCGGGATGCTCGCCCGCGACCTGTGGCTGAGCGTGAGCGTGTCGGTAGCCCTCCTGGTGATGGCCGCATACGCGGTGGCGCTGGCGACCATCCCCGACTGGTCGCTCGCCGACGCCGCGGTCCCGCTGGTCTCCGCCGCCTCGGCGGCGGTCGAGTGGGAGGACGTCCTGGGCGGGTTCTGGGCCGGCCTGTTCGGCCTCGTCGTGTTCAACGGCGTCGCCGTGCTGGCCCTGCGCGGCTTCGCCGAGGCGTGGCAGGGCCGCCCGGTGAAGGCCCTCGCCGAGTTCGCCGCCGCCCCGCCCGAGCGGGTCGGGCTGCGCGACACCGGCGTCACGCTGTGGATCGTCGCCGCCCGCCTGTGGTTCCTGGTGGCCCTCATCGGCGTGGCGCCGCTCGTGGCGGGTGAGCGCCGCGCCGCGCTCGCCGGGGTGTGCGTCCCGGCCGCGATGGCGTACGTGCGCGCACGCGGCGGGCTTCGGGGGCGGGTGGGCACCCTGCTGCGCAGGGACCTGTGGCTGGCGGTCGCGGTCGCGTCCCTGCTGCTCGCCTCCGCAGCCCTGGTGACGGCGGGCGCGGTGCGCGCGCTCGGTGGGCCGGTGTGGGCGGCGGAGCGGGCGTGGTGGACGGTCGCGGGCGCGCTGCTGCTGTTCGCCGCGGCGTTCCTGCTTCGCGCCGCGCGCGCCTGGTGGCGCGGGTCCGCGGGGCCGTGGCGCGGGTCGCTGATCCTCTGCGAGGGCTGCGGGCCCCGCCTGCCCGGCGAGGTCACCCCCTCGGTGGCGCTGGGCGCCGACCTGCGCCGCGCGTTCACCTACTCGCGCAACGTCGTGCTGGCCTACGTGGGCGCCGACGGGCCCCGCACGCTGGCCGTCGGCGCGGTGACCTCGGTCAGCGGCTCGGGGGAGCTGCGCCTGATCGTCGCGGAGGAGGCGTGGTCGGCCGCGGCGCGCGACCCGCGGGTGGCCGTCTTCGTCGCCGATCCGGTGGAGCGCAAGTTCTGGGCCGAGGTACGGGGGATCGCCCTGGCCGACCCGGTGGAGGACGTGCTGCGGGTGACGCCGAAGCACGTGCTCGTCGGCGAGTACCCCGGTCGCCACGAGGCCCGCCCCTCCGCGCGCCGTCCCTGATCCGGCGCGTGCGGAAGGCACGGCGTCGGGACGCGCGCTTCCAGCCTCGGTGCGGTATAACCGGGAGGCGACCGGGGAGGCAAAATGCGGGACTCCGACAGGGCCCGGCCGGCGGGGCGCGCCGCGGCCCGTGATGCGTTCGAGCAGGTCCGACTCCGTTATTTCCGGCTTTCCCGGACCACGAGGCGGATCATCTTCGGCACGGCCGTCATCGGCGCCGTCGCGGTCTCCATCCCTCTCGGCGGGTCGCCGTTCACCACATTCGTGACGATGCTGTTACTCCTCGGATTCGCCGAGCTCACCCTTCGGTTTCCCCGCGCAGCCGCGACCGTGCTGGTCGTGGTGGCCTGGTCGTCCCTCATGGTGGTGATGGGCAGCTTCCTTCAGCCGAACTTCCCGCTGCCCACCCTGTACATCCTGCTCGGCATGGTCACCGGCGCGGCCGCCCACCTGATCCGCTGGGTCACGCCGTGGATCACCACGCTGGCCGCGCTCGGCGCCGCCGCCCTGGTCGCGTTCGCCGTGGCGCTGTCCTCGCCGGCCCTCGCTGTGTGGGCGGCGTACGGCGTCGTGGCCGCCGTGCTGGCCTACCGCCTGGTGCAGGCCAGGCAGGTCCGCCGCCGGTTCGCCGCCGCGGCGCCCGCGACCGCCGTCCAGGTCGGGCAGCGGGTGCGCGACGGCGCCGCCGAGCGCGACGGCCCCGCCGAGCGCGGCGCGCCCCCGCCGATCTCGGTCGAGGAGGCGCTCGGCGAGCTGGAGGGCATGATCGGCCTGGAGCCGGTGAAGGAGCAGGTGCGCTCGATCGCCGCCTCCATCGAGGCGTCCCGCCTGCGGGCCGAGGCGGGCTACTCCACCGAGCCGCCCATGCGCCACTTCGTCTTCGCCGGCCCGCCCGGCACCGGCAAGACCTCCGTGGCGCGCACCGTCGCCAAGATCTTCTACGCCTTCGGCCTGCTGGATACCCCGTACGTCGTCGAGGCGCAGCGGGCCGACCTGGTCGGGGAGTACCTCGGCGCCACCGCGATCAAGACCAACGAGCTGATCGACCGGGCGCTCGGCGGCGTGCTGTTCATCGATGAGGCCTACAGCCTGGTGAACTCCGCCGAGGGCCAGCCCGACCGCTTCGGCGCCGAGGCCGTGCAGACCCTGCTGAAGCGCGCCGAGGACGACCGCGACCGCCTGATCATCATCCTGGCCGGCTACGACAAGGAGATGGCCGCCTTCCTCGGGTCCAACCCGGGGCTGTCGTCCCGCTTCTCCACCCGCGTCAAGTTCCCCTCCTACTCGGCGGCCGAGCTGCTGCGCATCTGCGAGGTGCTGCGGGCGCGGCGCGGCGAGCGGCTGTCGGCCGACGCCGGCCCCGCCCTGCTCTCCCTGTTCGAGGACGTCCAGCGGCGCGGCCTGGTCGACGAGCTGGGCAACGCGCGGTTCGCACGCAGCCTTGTCGAGGGCGCGGCCCAGGCCCGCGACGTGCGGGTGGTCGGCGCGGGAGGCTCCCCCAGCCACGTCGACCTGGTCACCACCACCGCCGCCGACCTCACCAAGGCCTTCAACGACATCACCGCCCGGTTCCGCGGCTACCAGGCCACCCCCAGCATCGAGGAGGCGCTCGCCGACCTCGACGGCATGGCCGGCCTGGAGCCCGTCAAGCGGCAGGTGCGGGCCATCACGGCGCAGCTCCGCGTCGCCCGCATGCGCGAGGAGCAGGGGCTGCCCGCCCCGCCCCAGATGCGGCACTTCGTGTTCGTCGGCCCGCCCGGCACCGGCAAGACCACCGTGGCGCGCGTGCTCGGCCGCGTCTTCGCCGCCCTCGGCCTGCTGTCGCGCCCCGACGTGGTCGAAGCGTCCCGGGCCGACCTGGTCGGCCAGCACCTCGGCGCCACCGCGATCAAGACCAACGAGCTCGTCGACCGGGCGCTCGGCGGCGTGCTGTTCATCGACGAGGCGTACAGCCTGGTCAACAGCGGCTACCACGGCGGCGACGCCTTCGGCGCCGAGGCCGTGCAGACCCTGCTCAAGCGCGCCGAGGACGACCGCGACCGGCTCGTGATCATCCTGGCCGGCTACGCCGCCGAGATGGAGCGGCTGCTGTCCACCAACCCCGGCCTGGCCAGCCGCTTCAACCAGCGTGTCTCCTTCCCCTCCTACACCCCCGCCGAGCTGACCGAGATCGCAGGCCTGCTGGCGAAGCGGTCGGGCGACCGCTTCGACGACTCGGCCCTGCGCGACCTGGCCGACGTCTTCACCTGGGTCTGCGCCGAGGGCCTGATCGACGGTCTCGGCAACGGCCGGTTCGCCCGGTCGCTGTTCGAGCGGGCCGCGCTCGGACGCGACGTGCGCCTGGCGGGGCGCGGCGGCACGGCCAGCGCCGCGGAGCTGACCACGATCACCAGCGAGGACGTCCGCGCCGCCGTCGACGAGCTCGCCGACCGCTGATCAACGCCGGCCCGCCGGCCGGTCCGGCGCCCTCACCGGCAGACACCTGAGCGAGATGACGACAATCCTGTCACCGTCTGGTCGCCGCGTGTAGCAGGATGGACACCGAGAGTCACCGGGCGGGCTCTCGGTGTGCGCGATCCGGCGCGACTCGGCAGCGGGCGGAAGGGGGGCGATGGCAGGGTTCCTGCTCCGCCGGACGGCCAACTGCATCCTGCTGATCACCGTCGCGACCAGCCTGGCGTACCTGCTGGCCGCCACCGCGCTGGATCCCCGGTCGAACTACGAGGGGCGCAACCCGCGCCCCCCGGCCGCCGTGGTGGAGGCCCAGCTCTCGCGGCTCAACCTCAACGACCGCGCCCCGCTGTCCGAGCGCTACCTCACCTGGGCCGGCGGCGTGCTGCGCGGCGACTTCGGCCGCACCTGGAACGGCGACCGCGTCGGCGCCGACCTCGCCCGGCGCGCGGGGGTCACGCTGCGACTCGTGCTGCTCGGCGTGGTGCTCGGCAGCGTGGCCGGGGTCCTGGCCGGCGCGGCCGCCGCCGTCGGGCAGTACGGCTGGTTCGACCGGCTCTCGACGGCCTGCGCGTTCCTGGTGCTGGCCATCCCCACCGTCGTGCTGGCGCACATGCTCGTCATCGGCGCGGTCTGGCTCAACGACCTGCTGGGCGTCCAGGTCTTCCTGGTCAGCGGCGAGGCCACGCCCGGGCTGGCGGACGGCGTCGGCGCCGGGCTGCTCGACCGCGCCAAGCACCTCGTGCTGCCCACGATCTCGCTGGCGCTCGGCCAGATCGCCGTCTACAGCCGCTACCAGCGCAACATGATGCTCGACGTGCTGGACGCCGACTTCGTCCGCACGGCGATGGCCAAGGGGCTGCGCAGGCGCACCGCGCTGGTCAGGCACGCGCTGCGCACCTCGCTCATCCCGGCCGTCACCTACTTCGCGTTCACCTTCGGCTCGCTGCTGGTGGGAGCCACGATCACCGAGTCGGTGTTCGGCTGGCACGGCATGGGCGAGAAGCTCATCGCCTCGATCCGCTCCAACGACGTCAACACGGTCGCGGCGATCAGCTGCTTCGCCGCCTTGGCCGTCATGCTCGCCTCCCTCGCCTCCGACGTGCTGCACGCCGTCCTCGACCCGAGGGTGCGGGTGGGCTGATGGCCGCGCCCCCGCGGGAGGAGCTCGCCGAGACGATGGCGGGCGCCCGGCACACCAGGGTGCCGTCCAGGTCGCGGCTGGTGGCCCGCCGCTTCCTGCGCACCGGGCAGGGCCGGGTGGGCTTCGCGCTGCTGGCGTCGCTGTTCCTGCTCGCGTTCCTCGGGCCGCGCGCCGCCCCCTGGTCGGCCACCGACCTGGACTTCACCGCCTTCCTGCAGCCGCCGTCGGCGTCGCACTGGTTCGGCACGCTGCAGACCGGCACCGACGTGTTCGCCGTCACCATGAGCGGCGCGCGGCGATCGCTGCTCGTCGGCCTGCTCGTGGCCGTCCTGTCCACCGCCTTCGCCGCGGTGGCCGGTTCGTTCGCCGGCTACTTCCTCGGCTGGACCGACCGCACCCTCATGTGGGTTACCGACCTGCTGCTCGTGCTGCCGGCCTTCCTGATCCTGGCCGTGATGTCGCCGCTGTTCACGGCGGGCCGCTGGCTGCTGTTCGTGGCGATGCTCGCGGCGTTCCTGTGGATGGTCACCTCCAAGATCGTCCGGGGCATGACCCGCTCGATCAGGGAGCGCGAGTACATCCAGGCGGCGCGCTTCATGGGGGTCGCGCCGCCGACGATCATCTTCCGCCACGTCCTGCCGAACCTCGCGTCCCTGCTGGTGGTGGACGCGACGCTGAACGTCAGCGCCGCCATCCTCACCGAGACGAGCCTGTCGTACTTCGGGTTCGGCATCCAGCCGCCCGACGTCTCGCTGGGCGGCCTGATCGCCGACGGCTCGGCCACCGCGCTCTACGCCCCGTGGACGTTCTGGTTCGCCGCCGGCGTGCTGATCGTCATGATCCTGGCGGTCAACCTGGCCGGCGACGCGCTGCGCGACGCGTTCGACCCGGACGCCGGGAGGGCCGGGTGACCGGCGTCACGGGGGAGCGCCCGCTCGCCGGGCGTGCGCCGGCTCCCGGACGCCCCGGAGCCGGCGGGCCGGTGCTGGAGGTCAGCGACCTGTCGGTGCGCTTCGGGGAGGTCCACGCCGTGCGGGGGGTGGGCTACTCCCTGGCGGCGGGCGAGGTGCTGGGCGTGGTGGGGGAGTCCGGCGCGGGCAAGTCGGTCGCCGCGCTGGCGGTGATGGGGCTGCTGCCGCGCCGCGCGCGGGTCACCGGCTCGGCGCGCCTGCACGGCGCCGAGCTGATCGGCGCCCCCGAGAAGAGGCTGGCCGCCCTGCGCGGCAGCGGCATCTCGATGGTCTTCCAGGACCCGCTGTCGGCGATGACCCCGGTATACCGCGTCGGCGACCAGATCGCCGAGGCGGTGCGCGTCCACGGCGAGGTCACCCGGCGGGCCGCCGCCGAGCGGGCCGTCGAGCTGCTCGACCTGGTCGGCATCCCCGACCCGCGCCGGCGGGCCCGCGCGTTCCCGCACGAGTTCTCCGGCGGCATGCGGCAGCGCGCGATGATCGCCATGGCCGTCGCCAACGACCCCGACGTGATCATCTGCGACGAGCCCACCACGGCGCTCGACGTCACCGTCCAGGCCCAGGTCATGGAGGTGCTCAGGAAGGCGCAGCGCGAGACCGGCGCGGCGGTCCTGCTCATCACGCACGACCTCGGCGTGGTCGCCGGCTTCGCCGACCGCGTGCTGGTCATGTACGCCGGGCGCGAGGTGGAGCTCGGCACGGTCCACGAGGTCTACGCGCGGCCCCGCATGCCGTACACCGCGGGCCTGCTCGCCTCGGTGCCGCGCCTGGACGCCGGCGCCGAGCTGCCGCTGGTGCCGATCGGGGGCCGGCCGCCCTCGCCGGCCGAGCTGCCGCCCGGGTGCCCGTTCGAGCCGCGCTGCGCGCTGTCGATCCCCGAGTGCCGCGCGGCCGAGCCGGCGCCGCTGGAGGTGTTCCCCGGCCACCGGGCCGCCTGCCTGCGCGCCCGCGAGCCGGGCCGCGCGCCCCGCCCCGAGGCTCGCGGGGCGGCGGTACCGCTCGCCGGCGACGGGCCGCCGCGCCCGGCGACGCCGGTCGTCCTTGAGGTCCAGGGGCTGGTGAAGCACTACGCGCTGACGCGCGGAGCCCTCCTCCGGCGCCGGGTCGGCACGGTCAGGGCCGTCGACGGCGTCGACCTCGACATCCGCGAGGGCGAGACGCTCGGCCTGGTCGGGGAGTCCGGCTGCGGGAAGACCACCACGCTCATGCAGATCCTGGAGCTCACCCGCGTGCAGGCCGGCCGGGTGAGCGTGATGGGCCGCGACACCGCGACGCTCACCTCCCGCGAGCGCCTGGCCCTGCGCGGGCGCGTCCAGGTGGTCTTCCAGGACCCGCTGGCCTCGCTGGACCCCCGGATGACCGTCCACGACATCGTCGCCGAGCCCCTGGTCACGCACCGGCGCGGCGACGCCGCCCCCCGGGTGCGTCGGCTGCTGCGAATGGTCGGCCTCGACGCCGCCGACGCCGCGCGCCACCCCCGGCACTTCTCCGGCGGCCAGCGCCAGCGCGTCGCCATCGCCCGGGCGCTGGCCCTCGAACCCCGGCTGGTCGTGCTGGACGAGCCGGTGTCGGCGCTCGACGTGTCCGTCCAGGCGGGCGTGATCAACCTGCTGGAGGACCTGAGGGACCGCCTCGGCCTGTCCTACCTGCTCGTCGCGCACGACCTCGCCGTGGTGCGGCACATCGCCGACCGCGTGGCGGTGATGCACCTCGGCAGGATCGCCGAGATCGGCCGGGCGGGCCGGGTGTACGGCGCGCCGGCGCACCCGTACACGCAGGCGCTGCTGGCGGCGGTGCCGATCCCCGACCCCGCGCGCGAGCGGCGGCGCCGCCGCGTCCTGCTGGAGGGGGACGTCCCGAGCCCCGCCGATCCCCCCTCCGGTTGCCGGTTCCGCACCCGGTGCCCGAAGTTCAAGGCCCTCGCGGACGCTCTGCGGGCGCGCTGCCTCACCGAAGAGCCCGAGGTGCGCCCGCTGGAGGACGACCACGGAGCGGCCTGCCACTACGCCGAGAAGCCGGGCGTCGTCCAGAGCACGGCGCCGACCACAGCGAGGAACCTGGAGGAACCGTGACAGCACCCGGGAGGGGCGGGCGGCGGCCACGCGCGCTCGCCGCCGCCCTCGCCGTCAGCGCGACGTTCGCGGCGGCCGCGTGCGGCGCCGGCCGAGAAGCCGGGCCCGGCGGCGTGTCCGGCGCGTCGCCGGCGGCGATGAAGGCGTCCGACGTCAACCCGGTGTCCCGCGACCGCGTCAGGGACGGCGGCACCCTGCACTGGGGGCTCACCGAGTCGCCCACGCAGTGGAACCTCAACCACGTCGACGGCAACCTCGCCGAGGTCAAGAAGGTCGTCGACGCCCTGATGCCCTCCGCCTTCCGCTCCGACGAGAAGGGCACGCCGTCGCCGAACGCCGACTACGTCACCGACGCGCGGGTGAGCGCCACCAGCCCCCGCCAGGTGGTGACCTACACCCTCAACCGCAAGGCGCGGTGGTCGGACGGCAGGCCGATCACCTGGCACGACTACGAGGCCCAGTGGAAGGCGCTGAGCGGCGCCGACCCCGACTTCCACGTGGCCGCCACGACCGGCTACCAGGACATCGCCGGCGTGGCACGGGGCGAGGACGACTACGAGGTGGTGGTGACCTTCCAGCACCCGTTCTCCGAGTGGCAGTCGCTGTTCTGGCCGCTGTACCCGCGCTCCACCAACGCCACGCCGGCCTCGTTCAACACCGGGTGGCTGAACCGCGTGCCGGCGACGGCCGGGCCGTTCAGGTTCGGCTCGTTCGACCAGACGGCCAAGACGATCACCCTCGTGCGCGACGACGCCTGGTGGGGCGACCGGGCCAAGCTCGACAAGATCATATTCAGGTCGCTGGACGGCGAGGCGCTGGTGGGCGCGTTCACCAACGGCGAGGTCGACGTGTTCGACGTCGGCCCGTCCGCGGCCGACTACTCCCGCGCCCGCGGCGCCAAGGGCGCGGTGATCAGGCAGGCCGCCGGTCCCGACTTCCGCCACTTCACCTTCAACGGCGAGAGCCCGGCGCTGTCGGACGTCCGCGTGCGCCGCGCGATCACGATGGGCCTCGACCGCGACGCCATCACCCGCTCCGACCTGCAGGGGCTCGGCTGGGACAGCGTGCTGCTCGGCAACCACTTCTTCATGAACACCCAGGAGGGCTACCAGGACAACTCCGGCGGGAGCGCGACGTACGACCCCGCCGCGGCCGAGCGGCTGCTGGACGCCGCCGGCTGGCACCGGCACAGCCCCAACCGGTACAAGGCGGGCCGGCGGCTGGAGCTGCGGTTCGTGGTGCCCTCGGGCCTCCAGCTCAGCAAGTCGGAGGGGGAGCTGGTGCGGGCCATGCTCCAGCGCATCGGGGTGAAGGTGACGGTCCAGGCGGTGCCGAGCGACGACTTCTTCAGCAGATACATCATTCCCGGCAACTTCGACATCGCGCCGTTCTCCTACATCGGCACCCCCTTCCCGATCTCCAGCGCCTACGGCACCTACGCCGACAAGGTGAAGGGTTCGGACGGCAGGTTCCAGTGGAACGCCAACTTCGGCAGGACGGGCAGCCCCGAGATCGACACCGCCATGAAGCGCGCGTCCTCCGACCTCAACCCGGCCAGGGCCCGCAAGGCGGCCAACGAGGCCGACAAGCTGGTGTGGGCCCAGGCCGGCGTGCTCCCGCTCTACCAGCGCCCGCAGAACTGGGGCGTGAAGTCCACCCTCGCCAACATCGGGGCACCGGGCTTCCACACCCTGCGCTACGCCGACATCGGCTTCACCGCCTAGCTAGACGGGCGGCGGCTCGTCGGGGATGTCGGCGATGTCGTCGAGGGCGGCGGCGAGCTCGTGCGGGTGGTCGCCGATGCGCTCGGCGATCTCCATGAGCACGTGGAGCACGTCGTGCCGTTCGTGGCCGAGGTCCAGAAGGCGCTGGGCGGCCTCCCACAGCTCCTCGGGGTCGCCGTCCCACAGGCGCTTGGCGATCTCCTCGTGCCAGGCCAGGTGCTCGGCGAAGTCGGGGCGGTCGCGCTCGTCGGCGTGGTCGATCTCCAGCAGGATGCGCCGGTCGGCGTCCACCGCGGGGTCGAGCGCCTCAAGGTCGACGTCGCCGTGCATGCCCTGGAGGTGGGGGAAGGCGAAGGCCCGGCGGGCCAGCGCCGACAGGTCGCCGTCGGGCAGCAGGCGCTCCACCAGGGAGCGGTCCAGGCCGAAGGTCGTGGGGTCGCGGTAGGCCTCGGTGAACTGCCCGGCGGCCTCCCAGACGGCGTCCAGGGTCGCCCGCAGGCCGGGCTCGGGCAGGCCCGTCTTCGGCGCGGCGAAGCGCACCCACGACAGCAGGACGTGCGGCATGGCCTCCTGCTCGGCCTCGCTGAGCAGCACCTTGCGCGGCAGCCAGTCGAGCAGGAAGGTCTGGCACTTGGTCGGGCTCACCCGCAGGGGACGGTTGAAATCCTGGTCGCAGCCGTAGTCGATGATGTGGTCGGCGCACCGGGAGGCCGCCGAGGGGTCGGACAGGTGCTCGGCGGCGTCGGAGGCCAGGAACTCCGCCGCCAGCATCGCGCGGCGGTCTCTGCTGTAGGGCGCCTCGCTGAACAGCGGCGCGGGCCGCTTGCGGCCGGGCGGCAGCGCCTTGATGCGCGCTCTGGCGAAGGCGTGGAAGGCGCTGTAGCCGTCGCTGACGAGCTTCGGCGACTTGCGGCCCAAAGAGGCCGTCGTCGCCTTCATCGCGAACTCCAGCAGCGCCCTGGCCTGCGTGGCCTCAAGCTCCTCGAAGCGCAGCATCGGGTTGCCCGAGGCCTCCGCGGACGCCTTCTCCAGCAGCTGCTCCACGTGCGAGGAGACCCACGCGTCGCGCGCCATGCCGCGCATGTTGTAGTCGACGATCACCACCAGGGCGTGGGAGTCGTCGGGCTCGGGCCGCGGCGGCTCGGCCGGCGGCGCGGCCGCCGGGTCGGCCTCGCGCACGAGGTCGCGGTAGGCGAAGGTGCACACCACCGTGTCCTGGTCGCCGTAGGCGTCCCGCGAGACGTAGCAGCCGCGCGGTTTGACCGCTCCGACGCGCTCGGCCCAGCGGGGCCTGGCCACGTCGGACTCCATCAGCGCGAGCGCCGCCCCCTCGGCCTTGGCCGCCTGCCTGGGCGTGCCGAGGTAGGCGACGGCGATCAGCAGGGTGAGCGCGGCGGGGGTGCCGGCCTTGGCCGCGAAGCCGACCAGGCCCTCGCCGAGGAACTCCTCGACGTCGCCGCGGCGCAGCTGACGGCCCCACCACGCGCCCAGCATGTCGGACACCATCAGCTCGGCATCCAGCGGAGAACGCACGGCGAGCAGCTCCCGGGCCGCCAGGAGCATCTCGGCGAACACGTCGTCCGGCGGCTGGGTCCCCCTGGGGTCTCGGCGTCGTCGGCGGCTCACGCCCCTAACCTTCTCGCATTCCGGGGGCGAACGGTGCACGGAACGCCGCCTGGTGATCCCGCTGTTACCGTGCACACCCCGGCGGGGCCGGGGAGACGCGGCGACGCCCCTCCGGTGTCAGGGACGGCCGTGCCCTGGGGCGGCGTGCGGCGAGGGCGTGAGCAGAGGGGCCGAGGTGGCCACCGCGAGCAGGCGCTCGCGGGCGATCCGCTCCACGGCGTCCGCCGGGACGTCCACGCCGAGGTGGGCGGCGCAGGCCCGGACGTCTTCGACGCACCGGTGGACGGTCTCCACGGGCACGCTGAGGAACTCGCCTGAGAGGCGGGCCCCGATGACCTGGTGGGGTGGCGCCTGGCCGCTCGCCGGCGGCTCGGCGGTACCCCCGTTGAAACGCGTCGCTAGAGCAGGCATAGCTGTCTCCCGATCCTCCGGTGCGGCGGGGGTTGGCCCCCGGACAGTGCTCTAAGGACCGTGCGTACCCATTCCATCCTGTCTAATCGCGGTGTCAACCCCTTGCCCCGTAAGGCTTAGGGGCATCCGGCACCGGATCGCCTTTCCTGTGGGAAGCTGTCCCTGGCACGCCGGTTTCGCACGGCGGGCCGTGCCTGACGGCGACAAGGCCCTTAGGGGGTCCGAGATGGCGGAGGGAAGGCTTGGCCGTGCTTGCGATGAGCGGGCCGATCGAGCGGGCGCCGAAGAAGTCGTCCGATCTTGCTGCACACCGCTGCGCGTTTTTGACAGGATGCGTTGACCGCATCGCGGCCGGGGCTTCCGTCCGCGCGTGCCCATCGCCGATGATGTAGTGCAGATTCCGCGCTACCAATCACAGTTATGGAGATGTGCCTCGTGGGAGACCCTGGCACGCGACGGAGGTGCCGACCATGAGCGCCGAAACCTCCGTGCCCCGTCCCCGGGAGTCGGGTGTGGACATCTCAGACCCCGCCCTGTTCCAGGGCCTGCTCGCAGAGGCGCCGTTCGCCTTCGCGTTCCTCGACACGGCCGGTAGGTTCACGCGGGTCAACCAGAGTTTCGCCGACGTCAGCGGCCTGGCCGCCGACGAGCACGAGGGCCGTGCGGTCTCCGAGGCCCTGCCGGCCGATCTCGCCGCCCTGGTCGAGCCCGCTTTCCGCAGGGTCGTCGAGGAGCACCGCGCGGTCGCCAACCACGACCAGCGCTTCCGCACCATGTCGCCCTCGGGGGAGCAGCGGCACTGGAGCCTGTCGTTCTACCCCATTCACGGCGAGAAGGGGTCGCTCGCCGGTGTCGCCCTGTTCGGCGTGGACGTCACCGAGCGCCAGCTCACCGAGGAGGAGCTGCGCCGCAGCGAGGAACGTTACCGGTCGGTTGGTGGAGTCCCAGCAGCAACTGGTGTGGATCACCGCGCCCACCGGCGCGGTGATCGAGGACGCTCCGCAGTGGCGCGCCATCACCGGCCAGAGCCTTGAGGAGTACTTCTCCTACGGCTGGCTGGAGGCCGTCCACCCCGACGACCGCCCGGCCGCCGAGGAGGCCTGGCGCGACGCCCTGCGCGGGCGCACGATGTTCGAGTGGAGCTACCGCGTCCGCACGCGGGCAAGCGGTTACCGGCACTTCGAGGTGCGGGCCGTCCCGATCATCCGCCACGGCCGGGTCGTCGAGTGGGTCGGCGCCAACAGCGACGTCACCCCGCAGCGCGAGGCCGAGGAGATGCGGGGCCGCCTGACCGACCAGCTGGGCGCCGCCGCGCTGCGCACGGCCCGGCTCCAGGGCGCCACCGCGATCCTGGCCGAGGCGCTCACCGTGGAGCAGGTCGTCCAGGTGATCATCGACGTCGGCCGCACCGCGCTGGCCGCCGACAGGTCGGCCGTGGCCCTGCTCGACACCGACCGCGCCGCGCTGAAGCTCATCAACAGCGGCGGCCTTCCCGACGTTCCCGGCGCGCCGGGCGAGGAGATCCCGCTCGCCCAGTCCAGCGTGATGACCATGGCGGTCAACAGCCGCAGGCCGGTCTTCGCCGAGTCGCCCGAGAGCCTGCGCGCCCAGCTGGTGGACGCCGGCGGCGACGAGGCCGTGATCTCGGGGTTCCTCGCCCACAGCGACGAGCGGGCCTGGGTGGGCCTGCCGCTGCTGGCCGCCGGGCGCGCGCTCGGCGCGCTGCGGTTCGCCTTCACCCGCCCGCAGAAGATCTCCCAGGAGGACGGCGTCTTCCTGGAGGCGCTGGCCGGGCAGTGCGCGCTCGCCGTGGAGCGGGCCACGCTGTTCGAGCGCGAGCACCGCACCGCCGAGACCCTCCAGCGGAGCCTGCTTCCCGACCGCCTGCCGCACATCCCGGGCCTGGTGCTCGCCCAGCGGTTCCGCTCGGGCAGCAGGCACGTCCAGGTCGGCGGCGACTGGTACGACGCCTTCGTGATCCAGGACGGCCGGGTGGCGGCCGTCGTCGGCGACGTCATGGGCAAGGGCGTGAAGGCGGCGGCCGGCATGGGCCGAATCCGCAACGCGATGCGCGCCCTGGCGCTCACCAACCCGCCGCCCGCGGCGGTGCTCACCGGCCTCGACCGCGTCTTCGACGCGACCGAGGAGGAGGAGCAGGTGACCACCTTGGCGTACATGGTGGTCGAGCCGGGCACCGGCGAGGGCACCTTGGCGCTGGCGGGCCATCCGCCGCCCCTGCTGGTGTCCCCCACGGGCACCGGAGTGCTGTCGGAGGGGGAGCCGGGCACGCCGCTGGGCTGGCCGACCATCCGCAAGCAGTTCAGGTTCTGCGTGCCGCCGGGCTACACGGCGGTGCTGTACTCCGACGGCCTGGTCGAGAACCGCAAGCGCGGTCTGGACGCCGGGCTGGCGGAACTTTGTTCGGTCGTCGGCGAGGCACCCCCGGAAGTCGTAGGAAATCCTCATATGTTGCTTGACTTCCTGGTGGACCGCATGCTGGCGGGGTATGAGCAGGACGATGACGTCACGGTGCTCGCCGTCCACGTGCCGGCCGCCACAAAGAGTGACTGAATGAAACAGTCATAACGGTTGCTTTCGGGTATCGGTGACCCGCTTCCGTACGCACTACTGTTTCGGTCGGCCTAGGGTGGAGAGGCAACCGCCGTGAGGCGGGCGTACGGAGTGCGGGGTCATGCCAGAATGCTGGGCAGGTACGTCGCGGTTCGCACGGCCCACCACCGAAAGAAGCAAGCGCCCCTAGCGGGCACCTGGGTCCATTCTCACCATGCGTTCGTTCGAGAGGTGTTCGTGTCGCCTGCAAGTTCGACTCGCTCGAAGCCGTCTGAGCTGAACGAGCCCGTCATTCAGCGGCTCATCGAGCGTGGCCGCTCGCAGGGTTTCCTCGAGTCTGAGGATGTCCGCAAGGCCTTCGAGGAGGCGGACATCCCGATGTCGCACGCCGCTGGGTTCCTTCGGAACCTCAGCAAAGAGGGTGTGACCGTCGTGGTGACCGCCGCGGACTCGGCGGCGCCCAAGAGGTCTCGTGGCCCGGCCAAGCGTCGCACCGCCGCCCCCGTCAAGAAGACCAAGTCCGCCACCGCGGCGGCCAAGGAGCAGCCCGATACCGTCACGGCCGTGGTGAGTGGCGCCGGGGGCGATGCCGCGGCGCCGGCTGACAAGCCGCCCGCCGGGAAGCCCGCGGCGAAGAAGGCCGCGCCGGCGAAGAAGCCCACGCCGGTCCCCGCCGCTCCCGCCAAGGTCGCCACCCCTGCCGCCCTCGCCAAGAAGGCCAAGCCGGAGGTCGCCGTGCCCGCGTCGCCATCGCCAAAGATCGAAACCAAGCCCAAGGTCGCCTCGGAAGACGACGAGGAGATCGACATCGAGGGTGATCTCGAGCTGGAGGACTTCGACATCGACGTCGAGGTGGACGCCGAGGTCGCCGAGGTCGAGGCCGAGCCCGACGCCGAGGTCGCCGAGGCCGAGCCGGACGCCGAGGTCGCCGAGGTCGAGGTGGAGGCCGAAGAGGAGCCCAAGCCCGACGTCGAGGTCCAGAGCGACGACGAGGTCCTGATCCTCTCCGACGACGACGACGACGCGCCGGTGGCGCAGGTCGCCGCCGCCGGGGCCACCGCCGACCCGGTGAAGGACTACCTCAAGCAGATCGGCAAGGTCCCCCTGCTCAACGCCGAGCAGGAGGTCGAGCTGGCCAAGCGCATCGAGGCCGGCCTGTTCGCCGAGGAGCAGCTCGCCAACGACGGCGAGCGGCTGCCGGTCGACGTCCGCGCCGAGCTCGAGTGGATCGCCGAGGACGGCCGCCGCGCCAAGAACCACCTGCTGGAGGCCAACCTCCGCCTGGTGGTCTCGCTGGCCAAGCGCTACACCGGCCGCGGCATGCTGTTCCTCGATCTGATCCAGGAGGGCAACCTCGGCCTGATCAGGGCGGTCGAGAAGTTCGACTACACCAAGGGCTACAAGTTCTCCACGTACGCCACGTGGTGGATCCGCCAGGCGATCACCCGGGCCATGGCCGACCAGGCGCGCACCATCCGCATCCCGGTCCACATGGTCGAAGTGATCAACAAGCTGGCCCGGGTGCAGCGGCAGATGCTGCAGGATCTCGGGCGCGAGCCCACCCCCGAGGAGCTGGCCCGCGAGCTCGACATGACCCCCGAGAAGGTCGTCGAGGTGCAGAAGTACGGCCGCGAGCCGATCTCCCTGCACACGCCCCTCGGTGAGGAGGGCGACAGCGAGTTCGGCGACCTCATCGAGGACTCCGAGGCCATCGTCCCGGCCGACGCCGTGAGCTTCACCCTGCTGCAGGAGCAGCTCCACTCCGTTCTGGACACCCTGTCCGAGCGTGAGGCCGGGGTGGTCTCCATGCGGTTCGGCCTCACCGACGGCCAGCCCAAGACCCTCGACGAGATCGGCAAGGTCTACGGCGTGACGCGTGAGCGCATCCGGCAGATCGAGTCCAAGACCATGTCGAAGCTCCGTCACCCGTCGCGCTCGCAGGTCCTGCGCGACTACCTCGACTGATCTTCGCCGCCACGGCTCCCGCCCTCGAAGGGTGGGAGCCGTTGGCGTGTGCGGGGGCCTTCGCGGCAGATAGGGGCCACCCGTAACGGCCGGGTCACGAGGGCGGCGGTGTCACTCTCCGTGCCGTGGGCCGTGGCGGCGTCCGTCGGCGCGGGGGCGCCCTCCCACGGGGGAGACGACACGGGGTTAACCCACCCGTAACGTCACAGTAGCCTCACGAGTCACGGCCGCTTCTACGCTCACCCCTCATGGGTGTGATCGAAGTGGATCGGGCTCGTGCTCGGGGGCCACGACTGATCGCAAGCCGGCCATGGATCGACCCCGTCCTCGACGAGGCGGTGAAGGCGCTGGCGCACGGGTACCTCGAACCCGCGCTTCCCGCGCTCGTCGGCTCGCGCGCCGACCCGGAGCTGCGCGCTCTGCGGGTGGAGGCGCTGGGCAGGGCGGCCGTGGGCCTGACCGAGGGCATCGAGGCCCTTCTCGCGCGAGATCCCGCCAATCCGGAGCTGTGCCTGTGGCTGGGCCGCGCCCGTGTCGAGGAGGCGTGGACGCTCAAGCCCGACGTCCGGGCGCGGGCGGTCCAGGCCGGCCGGATCCGGCTGTTCCACCAGGCGATGGAGTCCGCGCGCGGGCCGCTGCTGACGGCGGCGCGCGTGATGCCGTACGACCCCGCGCCGTGGGTCTGCCTGATGTGGCTGGCCCTGGGGCTGGAGGCGTCGCGGCAGGAGAAGGACTCCCTCTGGGAGGAGGCGTCCGGCCGCCACCGCGGGCTGTACGCCGCCCACGCGGCCAGGCTGGTCACGCTGTCCCCGGGGTGGGGCGGCACCAGCCACGAGATGTTCGACTTCGCCCGCGCGACGCTCTCGTGGGCGCCCTCCGGCGACCCGATCGCCGCCCTGCTGCCGCTGGCCTACTTCGAGCACATCGCGGGGGAGGGGGCGGGACGGACGCGCCTGTGGTACTCCTACGAGGTGCAGCGCGAGCTCACCCTGGCGGCCGGCCGGTGGAACGGCAGCCGCGCCGCGCAGCCGCACCCGAGGGCCGTGGAGGCGCACAACGCGTTCGGGGCGGCGTTCTACCTGGCCGACATGCGCCGGCCGGCCAGGGGCCATCTGACGCGCACGGCGGGGCGGTTCAGCGTGCTGCCGTGGTCCCACCTCGGCGACCCCGGCAAGGAGTTCCGCCGGGCGTGCGGGCGGCTGAACGTCGTCACGCCCGGATGACGACGTCCACGTTCCAGGGCCGGCCCTTTCCCGGCGGGGGGCCGAGCTCGGCGGCGTGGCCGAGCGAGACCAGCAGGTCGGCCAGGTCGCGCGGGGTCGCCGGCTCGGCGCCCGCCTCCAGCAGGGAGCGGGCGACGGCGCCGCGGGTGGCCTTGGCCATGTGGCTGACCACCGAGCGGGAGCCGTCGGCGGTCTGCCTGAGCACGCGCACGGTGACCGCCCGCGAGCCCGGACGCCACGCCTGCGCGTAGGTGGAGGAGCGCAGATCGACCACCAGGCCGTCCTCGGGGCCGAGGACCTCCGCCAGGCAGGGGCGCCAGTGGGCCGCCAGGCCGCCCAGCGGGGGCAGCGTGACGCCCATCGAGAGCCGGTAGGGGGGAACGCGGTCGCGCAGGCGCAGGGCGCCCCACAGCCCCGAGAACACGATCACCGAGCGGTCGGCGCGGGCGCGGGCGGCGGCGCCGAGCGTCTGCAGGCCGAGGTTGTCGTACAGCACGCCGGTGTACAGGCGCGCGGCGGCCAGCGTGGGGGCGGTGCGCAGCGCCCGGTTGGCGGCCAGCGCGCCCGCCAGGCCGGGTGACAGGCCGAGCACGGCGAGCGCGGCGTCGCCGGGGCCCTCGGCCAGGGTGACCAGGGCGTCGAGGGCCTTCTCGCGTGCGGAGGTGAGGGCCGGGAAGCTCAGGCCGCCAAGGTCGAGCGGCGGCCCGTCCCCCCGGACGGCCTTGCCCTCGGACGGCGGCAGCAGGATCGGCACGAGGCCAGATCGTAGCCCTCCGCCGTCCGAGGGCATCGGCCGGCCTGAGAGATGGACGCGGCGAGCCCGGAGGACGTCCGGGGGGACGTCGTCCGAGATCGCCGCGTATGTTGAGGTATCGGATCAGAACTATCAGTCAGAGCGGGGGGCGGATGCTCACCGCTCACTGGTGGCTGTTGAGGGGGTTTCGCTGAGGCGCGCCGACTCGTCCTGGATTTCGGCACCCTTGTCGCGCAGAGCCGCGACGTGCCGACGCCCGTGGTGGGCGCAGAACAGCAGCTCCCCGCCCAAGGGGAGGCACGCACGGATGTACGCCTGGGCGCCGCAGCGGTCGCATCGGTCCACGGCGGTCAGCGGCTTTGTGGGGGCGAGAGCTCCAGTCACGTATCGCCTTTCGGGTCACCCCACTGACGTGGGATTTGGCGTCAGTCACTTGGCTCAACATCTAACCGGATGCGTACGTTCCCAATCATGGTCCGGATACGCCGAGAGCAGAATGGGCCCTCACATGGCGGGAATCCGATCGTGTCGAACGCGGGGCTCCCGGTTGGTGGCACGCTGATGGCACGCTGAGGCGCACGAGAAATCAAGAAACGGTAGGCTACGCACACATGTTCGATGCTCGGTGGGAGTGGGAGTGACCGCAGTCAGCACGGAGACGGGCTACACGGCCCGTCATCTGTCGGTGCTGGAGGGCCTGGAGGCCGTCCGCAAGCGCCCCGGAATGTACATCGGGTCCACTGACAGCCGCGGTCTGATGCACTGCCTCTGGGAGATCGTGGACAACGCCGTCGACGAGGCCCTGGCGGGCTTCTGCGACCGCATCGAGGTCGAGCTGTTCCCCGACGGCTCCATCGAGGTCCGCGACGACGGCCGGGGCATCCCCGTCGACGTCGAGCCCAAGAGCGGCCTGCCCGGCGTCGAGCTCGTCTACACCAAGCTGCACGCCGGCGGGAAGTTCGGCGGCGGCTCCTACAGCGCCTCCGGCGGTCTGCACGGCGTCGGCGCCTCCGTGGTGAACGCGCTGTCCGCGCGCCTCGACGTCGAGGTCGACCGCGACGGCCGCGTCCACGAGATCAGCTTCCGCCGCGGCGTGCCCGGCGTCTTCGACGGCGACGGCCCGACGGCCAAGTTCAAGAAGAAGTCCGGCCTGCGCGACGGCGGGTCCGTGCCGAAGAAGACCACCGGCACCCGCGTGCGCTGGTGGGTCGACCGGCAGATCTTCCTGCCCGAGGCCGAGGTCGCGCTCGACGAGATCAGCGTCCGCGCCCGCCAGACGGCCTTCCTGGTCCCCGGCCTCACCATCTCGGTGCGCGACAGCCGGGGGGAGGAGCCGGTCGAGGAGGAGTTCCGCTTCGACGGCGGCATCTCCGAGTTCACCGAGTTCCTCTCGCGCGACGAGGCCGTCTGCGACGTCATGCGGCTGCAGGGCGTCGGCCACTTCCACGAGACCGTCCCGGTGCTCGACGAGCAGGGCCACATGACCTCCACCGAGGTCGAGCGCGAGCTCACCGTCGACGTCGCGGTCCGCTGGGGCAAGGGCTACGAGACCACCGTCCGCTCGTTCGTCAACGTGATCGCCACGCCCAAGGGCGGCACCCACATCAGCGGTTTCGAGCGCGCCCTGGTCCGCACGGTGAACGAGCAGCTCAGGGAGACCCGCCTGCTGAAGAACGGCGACGACCCGGTCACCAAGGAGGACATCCTGGAGGGCCTCACCGCGGTCGTCACGATCCGGGTGCCCGAGCCGCAGTTCGAGGGGCAGACCAAGGAGGTCCTCGGCACCTCGGCGGCCACCCGCATCGTCTCCCACGTGGTGTCCAGGGAGTTCAAGCAGCTCTTCGCCAGCACCAAGCGGGCGCACAAGCTCCAGCTCCGCGCGGTCCTCGAGAAGATCGTCTCGGCCGCCAAGGCGCGCATCGCGGCCAGGGAGCACCGCGACAACCAGCGGCGCAAGAGCGCCCTGGAGAACTCCGCACTCCCGGCCAAGCTGGTCGACTGCCGCAGCGACGCCATCGACCGCAGCGAGCTGTTCATCGTCGAGGGCGACTCCGCGCTCGGCACCGCCCGCGCGGCGCGCGACTCGGAGTTCCAGGCGCTGCTGCCCATCCGCGGCAAGATCCTGAACGTGCAGAAGGCCTCGGTCGCCGACATGCTGAAGAACGCCGAGTGCGCGGCGATCATCCAGGTCATCGGCGCAGGCTCCGGCCGCGGCTTCGACATCGAGGCGGCCCGCTACGGCAGGGTGATCCTCATGGCCGACGCCGACGTCGACGGCGCGCACATCCGCTGCCTGCTGCTCACGCTGTTCCACCGCTACATGCGCCCCATGGTCGAGGCCGGGCGCGTGTTCGCCGCCGTGCCGCCGCTGCACCGCATCGAGGTCACCAACCCCGGGCGCGACAAGCAGAAGTACATCTACACCTACAGCGACGCCGAGCTGCAGAAGGTGCTGCGCGACCTCGAGCGCAAGGGCAGGCGCTGGAAGGACCCCATCCAGCGGTACAAGGGCCTGGGTGAGATGGACGCCGACCAGCTCGCCGAGACCACCATGGAGCCCCGCCACCGCACGCTGCGCCGGGTGCGCATCGAGGACGCCGAGGCGGCCGAGAACATCTTCAGCCTGCTCATGGGCAGCGACGTCGCCCCGCGGCGCGAGTTCATCGTCACCAACGCGGCCGAGGTCGACCGCGACAGCATCGACGCCTGAACCGGCCGGGCCCGGCGGGCCCGGCCGCGTCCTCACAGCTCCACGGGCATCAGTTTGCCGGTGTGGACGTCGTACACGGCGCCGCCGACGGCGACGCGCTCGGGAAGGTAGGGGTAGGTCCGCACGCGCACCAGGTCACGGCGGAGCGCGGCGTCCTGGTCGGCCACGGTGTGGAACTCCAGGCTGCGCGTGTCCATGCCGTACTCCCGGCTGATCAGCTCGTGGACGTCCTCGTCGGTCGACTTGGCCATCCGGCAGTCGGTGTGCGGCATCACCAGCACCCGTTCGACACCCAGTAGGTAGACCCCCAGCACCAGTGTGCGGAGCACGTCGTCGGTGACGCGCGCGCCGGCGTTGCGCAGGATCTTGGCGTCCCCGGCTTGGAGGCCGAGGAGGCCGAGGGGGTCGATGCGCGAGTCCATGCAGGTCACTACGGCGAGACCGCGCAGGGCGCGGCCGGTGAGCGTCGAGTTCTTGAACGCGCGGGCGAACTCCTCGTTGGCGGACAGCAGGTCGTCGAAGGCTCCCATCATGGCGCCAATATTCCCGGATGCCACATTCCGCAACAGCGCCGGGGCACCCGGAATGGCCTTCGCAAAGATCCCACGATCATCCGTCACCCTGGGTGATGATGAGGTCGCTGAAGGTGGAAGATCGTGGAGAGGGCCTCTGGTGGGGATGACCGAATCGCTGTCCGGCTACCTGCGCGCCCGGGCCAGGTGGCGGCTCGACCGCGTCCAGCACAAGGACGCCGGCTGGAACGCGCGCTGCGCCCTGGCGCTGCTGGACGCCGCCGCCTATGTCGAAGTGCTCCCGGAGGACGATCCCCTGGTGCTCGCGCTGGAGGAGGCCGGGTGCTTCGGCGCCCACGGGGGCGGCGAGTTCGAGCCCGGCGAGGCCGTGGCGAGGTTCATCGACTTCTGGCACGAGGGCGAGCCCTGGGAGCTGCTGACCGCCCTCCCCCCGGTCTCCCGGGGGGAGCCCGTGCCCGCGCGCCGCTGACCGCCGGGGCGGTGCCTCGGGGCCCTTGGGCGGCCTCTCACGGGCGGCCCCGCGCACGTCCCCGTCACTCGTTGCCGGGCTTCCACTTGATGCTGCAGCCCAGGCTGGGGTTCTGTGGCCCGGGAACCGGCTGCCCGGCCAGCACCGCGTCGATCGCCGCGCGCAGCGACGCCCCGGTCACCGGCACCCGGTTCGACGGGCGCGCGTCGTCGAACTCGCCGCGGTAGGCCAGGCGCCGGTCGGCGTCGTAGAGGAAGAAGTCCGGCGTGCAGGCCGCCTTGTACTCCTTTGCCACCCGCTGCGTCTCGTCCACGAGGTACGGGAAGGCGAACCCCGCCCGCTCGGCCTGGGCCACGAGGGCGGGCCTGTCGTCGTCCGGGTACCTGACGACGTCGTTGCTGCAGATCGCGAGGGTGGTGAGCCGGTCGTGGTAGTCGGAGGCCAGGGCGCCGATGCCCTGCTCGATGCGCCGCACGTACGGGCAGTGGTTGGACAGGAAGACGACCAGCGTGGCCGGGGTGCTCTTCAGATCGGACAGCGCGACCCGGCCGCCGTCGATCGAGGGCAGGTCGAAGTCGGGCGCGGGGGTTCCCAGCGGAACCATGAGCGAGGTCACAGCCATGCCGCCATTGTCCGTCATGGGGTGACGGGCCCGGCCGGTGCCCCGCTCCGTGGTGCCGCCGCCTGGTTTGGGTGGCGTCACGGGGGAAGCGGGAGGTGCGGGCCCCGGCCAAAGCGGACGGTCCGGAACCCGGATAACCGGTTTCAATCGAAACCGACACCGGTGTAAGTTCAACGCCGGTGTCGGTCATGAGCACACGGGAGTGGCGATGAGCGGAATCGCGGCGATGCGGGCGGTCGTGCTGGACTGCCCCGACCCCAAGGCCCTGAGCGAGTTCTACTCCGCCGTGGTCGGGTGGAAGCCGGCGTACGAGAGCGACGACTGGGTGAGCCTGGCCGACGAGACCGGGAGCTTCAAGCTCTCGTTCCAGCGCGCGGACGACTACCGGGCGCCCGACTGGCCGTCGCCCGAGAAGCCCCAGCAGTTCCACCTCGACCTGACCGTGACCGACCGGGAGAAGGCGGGCGCGGAGGTCGTCGCCCTGGGCGCGGTGAAGCACCCGCACCAGCCGGGTGAGAAGGACGAGGGCTTCACGGTCTACCTGGACCCGGCCGGCCACCCGTTCTGCCTCTGCGACGCCTGACGGCTCACGCGGCGGCGGGTGCCGAGCCCGGCCGCGAGCGAGCCGAAGGGCCCGCCCCCGTGACCGGGGGCGGGCCCTTCGGCATCCGGCGAGGGCCCGCACCGCAGCGGCGGCGGGCCCTTCGTCCGCGCTAGACCTCGGTGTCCAGGGCGACCGCCGCGGCCGAGGCGGGGGTCGGCGAAGCGGCCAGATCGGTGCCCAGGGCCCCGCCGATGGCGGCGACGCCCTGGGCGAGCCGGACGCCCGAGCCGTCGCGGCGGCCCAGCTCGGCCGGAAGATCGACCGGCTTGCCGGTGGAGGACACGGCCTTGACCGGGACGGGCCCGGCCCAGGCCATGATGAGGAGATCCTCGCCCTTGAGGAAGCGCTGCGCGCGGACGCCGCCCGTCGCCCGGCCCTTGGGCGGGAACTCGGCGTAGTCGGACACCTTGGCGCCCCCGGCGTCGGTGCCGGGAAGCGCCGTGGCCGAGCCCGCGATGGTCACGACCCGCGACTCGCGCCCGGGGTCGACCACGCCGAACCAGACCGCCCTGGCGCCTCCGTCGAGCCGGATGCCGGCCATGCCGCCGGCCGGCCGCCCCTGGGGCCGCACCGCCGAGGCGGGGTAGCGCAGGAGCTGCGCGTCGGAGGCGATGAACACCAGATCGTGCTCCTCGGAGGTCAGCTCGACCGCGCCGATGACGGAGTCGTCCGGCTTGAGGCCGATGACCTCGAACTCGTCGCGGTTCACCGGGTAGTCGGGGACCACCCGTTTGACCATGCCCTGGGCGGTGCCCAGCGCCAGGCCGAGGCCCTGCGGGTCGAGCGAGCCCAGGCCCACGACCCGCTCGCCCGGGCTGAGCTCGACGTACTCGCTCACCGGGTGGCCGCCCGACACCGAGGGAGGCGAGGCCGACGGCGGGAGCGCGGGCAGGTCGAGCACGGAGACCCGCACCAGGCGCCCGGCCGACGTCACCACGCCGACCTCGCCGCGCACCGTCGAGCGCACGACCGAGACCAGCACGTCGTGGGAGGAGCGCTCCTCGCCCGAACCGAGCGGGGAGACGCCGGACGTGCGGGCCAGCAGGCCGGTCGAGGAGAGCAGCACCAGGCAGGGGTCGTCGGCGACCTCCAGCGGGATGGCCTCGGAGGCCGGCGTGCCGGCCTCCAGCAGGACGGTGCGGCGGGGCGTGCCGTAGGTCTTGGCGATCTCCTGCAGCTCTCCGGACACCACCCGGCGCAGCCGGTCGTCGGAGGACAGGATGGCGGTGAGCTCGTCGATCTCGCGCTGGAGGGTCTCGCGCTCGCGTTCGAGTTCGAGGCGGTCGAAGCGCGTGAGGCGGCGCAGGGGGGTGTCCAGGATGTAGGTGGCCTGGATCTCCGACAGGTCGAAGACCTCCATGAGACGGGCGCGCGCCTGGGCGGTGTCGTCGGAGGAGCGGATGACCTGGATCACTTCGTCGATGTTGAGCAGCGCGACGATCAGGCCGTCCACCAGGTGCAGGCGCTCCTCGCGCCGGCGGCGGCGGTAGGACGAGCGCCGGCGCACCACTTCGAGGCGGTGGTCGACGTACACGCGCAGGAGCTCGCGCAGACCGAGCGTGCGCGGCTGGCCGTCGACCAGCGCCACGTTGTTGATGCCGAAGGTCTCCTCCATCGGCGTCAGGCGGTACAGCTCGGCGAGCACGGCCTCGGGGTGGTAGCCGTTCTTGATCTCGATGACCAGGCGCAGGCCCTTGTGCCGGTCGGTGAGGTCCTTCAGGTCGGAGATGCCGGAGATCCTCTTGGAGGTCACCAGCTCCTTGATCTTGGTGACCACCCGCTCGGGGCCGACGTTGAAGGGCAGCTCGGTGACGACGATGCCCTTGCGGCGCGGCGTGACCTGCTCGATCGTGGCCTTGGCCCGCATGCGGAACGTGCCGCGGCCGGTCTCGTAGGCGTCCCTGATGCCGGCCAGGCCGATGACGGTGCCGCCGGTCGGCAGGTCGGGGCCGGGGACGAACCGCATGAGCTCGTCGAGCGTGGCCTCCGGGTGCGCGACCAGGTGCCGGGCCGCGGCGATCACCTCGACCAGGTTGTGCGGCGCCATGTTGGTCGCCATGCCGACCGCGATGCCCGCCGCGCCGTTCACCAGGAGGTTGGGGAACGCGCTCGGCAGGACCGTGGGCTCGGTCTCCTGGCCGTCGTAGTTGGGCTTGAAGTCGACGGTCTCCTCGTCGATCGACTGCACCATCAGCATCGCGGCGGGCGCCAGGCGCGCCTCGGTGTACCGCATGGCGGCCGGGAGGTCGTCGGGGGAGCCGAAGTTGCCGTGGCCGTCGACCAGCGGGAGCCGCATCGAGAACGGCTGCGCCATGCGTACCAGCGCGTCGTAGATGGCGGTGTCGCCGTGGGGGTGCAGCTTGCCCATCACGTCGCCGACGACGCGTGAGGACTTCACGTGCCCCCGGTCGGGCCGCAGGCCCATCTCGCTCATCGAGTAGAGGATGCGGCGCTGCACGGGCTTGAGCCCGTCGCGGGCGTCGGGGAGCGCGCGCTGGTAGATCACCGAATAGGCGTACTCCAGGAAGCTGGTGCGCATCTCCATCGAGACGTCGATGTCGACGATGCGCTCCTCGAAGTCCTCGTCCAGCGGGGGTGTGGTAGTCCGTCGGGCCATATCGAACATTGTGCCGAAGGAGCGAACCCCTCCGCGACTCGGCGGCGTTTCCCCCGCCCTCGACCTGCTCGCGGCGCCCCATATCCGCCCGTACCACGGGGCCGTCGGGCCGCGAGGGCCGAAAGTGTCCCACCGAGCTGGTACGAAGGACTCCATGGGCGACGAGAGCGAACCGCGGGCCGCGATGCCATCCCCGACCGCCGCCGGAGGGCCGGCGGCCGGCGAGAGCGAGGCGTCGCTCAGGGAGGAGGCCGAGCGGCGGCTGCGGGCGCTGGCGGGGCAGGACGCCCGGCTCCGGGAGGACCAGTGGGTGGCCATCCGCGCCCTGGTGGTCGAGCGGCGGCGGGCCCTGGTGGTGCAGCGCACCGGCTGGGGCAAGTCGGCGGTCTACTTCGTGGCCACCTCGCTGCTGCGCGCACGCGGGGCCGGCCCCACGGTCATCGTCTCCCCGCTGCTGGCGCTGATGCGCAACCAGATCGCCGCCGCCGAGCGCGCCGGGGTCCGCGCCGCGACGATCAACTCCGCCAACGTCGACGAGTGGGAGCTCGTGCACGCCCAGGTGGAGCGGGGCGAGACCGACGTCCTGCTGGTCAGCCCCGAGCGGCTCAACAACCCCGACTTCCGCGACCTCGTGCTGCCCAAGCTCGCGGCCGGCGCGGGTCTCGTCGTCGTCGACGAGGCCCACTGCATCTCCGACTGGGGCCACGACTTCCGTCCCGACTACCGGCGGCTCCGCACGCTGCTCGCCGGCCTGCCCCCCGGCGTGCCGGTGCTGGCGACCACGGCCACGGCCAACGCCCGCGTCACCCGCGACGTCGCCGAGCAGCTCGGCACCGGCGGCGGCCGGGAGCCCGAGACCGCCGAGACCCTGGTGCTGCGCGGGCCGCTGGAGCGCGACAGCCTGCACCTGAGCGTCGTGCGCCCGGCCACGGCCGAGCAGCGGCTCGCGTGGCTGGCCCAGGCGATGCGCGAGCTTCCGGGGTCCGGCATCGTCTACACGCTCACGGTCGCCGCCACGCAGGAGATCGCCGCCTACCTCCGCGAGCAGGGCCACGAGGTCGCCGCCTACTCCGGCCAGACCGATCCGGCCGACCGCCTCGCCGCCGAGCAGGCGCTGCTGGGCAACCGGCTGAAGGCCCTGGTGGCCACCTCGGCGCTGGGCATGGGCTTCGACAAGCCCGACCTCGGGTTCGTCATCCACGTCGGCGCCCCGGCCTCGCCGGTGGCCTACTACCAGCAGGTGGGCCGGGCCGGGCGCGGCGTCGAGCGGGCGGAGGTCGTCCTGCTGCCCGGCCAGGAGGATCGCGACATCTGGGCCTACTTCGCCTCGCTGGCCTTCCCGCCCGAGGCGGTCGTGCGCGCCACGCTCCAGGCGCTCGGCGAGCGGGGCACGATGTCCACCGCCGCGCTGGAGACCCGCGTCGACCTCAGCCGCACCCGCCTGGAGTCGATGCTCAAGGTGCTCGACGTCGACGGCGCCGTGAAGCGGGTCAAGGGCGGCTGGCAGGCCACCGGGCAGCCCTGGGCGTACGACTCCGAGCGGTACGCCAGGGTGGCCGCCGAACGGGCGGCCGAGCAGCGGGCGATGCTCGGCTACATCGCCACCACCGAGTGCCGCGAGGAGTTCCTGCGCCGCCACCTCGACGACACCACCGCGCGCCCCTGCGGGCGCTGCGACAACTGCACGGGCGTGCACCGCACGGCGGAGGTCGCGCGGGCCGCCGTCGAGGGGGCCAGGGAGCGGTTGCGCCGTCCCGGCGTCGAGGTGGAGCCCCGGCGGCAGTGGCCCACCGGGCTCAAGGAGCTCGGCCTGTCCGGTCGCATCGCGGCCAAGGTGGCGGCCGAGCCGGGCCGAGCGCTCGGGCGGCTGACCGACATCGGCTGGGGCAACACGCTGCGCCGCCTGCTGGCCGAGAGCGCTCCCGACGGGCCGGTGCCCGACGAGGTGTTCGCCGCCGTGGTGGCCGTGCTCAGCTCCTGGGGCTGGGAGCGACGCCCGGGCGCCGTCGTGACGATGCCGTCCGCCACCCGTCCGCTGCTGGTCGCCTCGCTGGGCGAGCGGCTGGCCGCCGTCGGCAGGCTGCGGTACCTCGGCTCGCTGGCCTACCGCCTCGGCCCGCCCGGCCGCCAGCACAACAGCGCCCAGCGGGTGCGCGCCCTGCACGCCACGCTCGGCCCCCCTCCGGCCGACGCCGCCGACCTCGCGGCCGGCCCGGTGCTCCTGGTCGACGACCGCGTGGACACCGGCTGGACCATGACCATGGGCGCCGCCGTGCTGCGCGAGGCCGGGGTCCCCGCCGTCCTGCCGCTGGCCCTCGCCACCACCACCTGACCGCCGGCGGGCACCGATCCCAGACGGTTCTCCGGGACCGGCGGCACGCCCGGCGCTACCCCGTGCGGCTCCTCAGCCTCGTGGGCGGATGAGGGTGTTCTGGAACGAGGTGATCATCCACTGGCCGGCCTGCTTGACGGCGACGTTGGTGTTGATCGAGAGGGCGTCCGGCCGGCAGGCCTTCTCCTGGTTGTAGAGCACGCAGCTCTTGCGGACGATGACCGCCATCGTCGGCGTGATGAACCGCACCTTGTCGTCCATTTCGAGAAGGCGGGTGTTCTTGAGCTGGGTGTTGAAGTACTGCTGGAGCTTGGTGGCGATGGTCGCGCGACCGTGCAGGTGCTCGCCCAGGATGTTCACCAGGTCGGCGTCCGGAGAGTAGATCGAGGCGTACGCCTTGCCGTCCCCCCGCGCCCAGGCGGCTTCCTGGTGCTGCCGCATCTTGGTGAAAGCGGCGAGATCGGACTCGTTGTGCGCCGCGCCCGTGACGGCGGGCGTCGCGCCGCTGGTCGCGGGCGTCACGGCGGCGCCGGTGAGCGCGATGCCGAGCCCGCTCATGAGCGCGATGCCGATCGATTTCCGCCCGTGTCGATGAATGCCCATCGTAAACTCCCGTCGGATGTTGGTCGTCGTCAAACGTGCGAACGTCATCTGATCGACCGTCGACATCCACCACGTGTGCTCCTGCCAGCCCGGCGGATCGCCCGGGCTTACACGGATGGGATCACCGCCCGCTCCGCTGAATACCCGCCGGACGCGGGTGGGCGAAAGCGGTTCCGGTGTGGTGATGTAGGCATGGCGTGTCTTCCGATGCGCGCCCTTGGGCGGGCGTGCCGACGTGGCCTCCTTAGCGAGAAACCTCGATACGTGTCTTACCCCGTTTGTCCGATTTGCTACACATGAATAGAAATGGAGCAATAGGGGCGGAAGGCCCGACTTTCTGGCCGGAGTATCGGCGGGGGATCACGGGTGCGGGAACGCCGGAAGACGTCTCCGCACGCGGAGACGTCCCGTGACCAGGCGGTTACAGGCGGGGGCGGGCGCCGAGGTTGCCGATGGCCTTGGCGGCGAGGGCGTTGCCGGCGGCCAGCGCGTCGGCGGGCTGCTTGCCCTCCAGCCATGGCTGCAGGAACCCGGCCGTGAAGGCGTCGCCGGCGCCGGTGCCGTCGACGATGCGCTCGATGTGGTCGGCCGGGGCGCGCACGGGCTCGGGCCGGTTGTTGGTGTACCAGAGGGAGCCTTCGGCACCCATCTTGATCACGACCTGGGGGAACCAGGCGGTCAGCACCTTGGCGGCGGAGGCGGGATCGTCGCGCCCGGTGAGGACCTTCGCCTGGGACTCGTTGGCCAGCAGCAGCTTGGCGCTGTGCGTCCACTCCAGGAACGGCTCGGCGCCGTTGCGCTCCAGCGGCGCCGCCGAGGCGCAGTCGACCGAGATCGACATGCCCGCGCGGCGCGCGTGGTCGAGCGCGGCCATGCCGGCGTCCCGCGAGCCCTCGTTGAGCAGGGTGTAACCGGAGACGTGCAGGTGACCGCCCTGCATGAACAGGTCGCGCGGCAGGTCTTCGGGGGAGAGGGCGGCGTTCGCGCCTGGATCGGAGAGCAGCGTGCGCTCGCCCTTGTGGGTCACCAGCACGACACAGGTGCCGGTCGGCCGGTCGGGATCCATGACCAGGCGGGCGTCGACGCCGTACCCCATGAGCTCCATGTCACGGTTACGGCCTGTGATGTCGGCGCCGCGGCGCCCGACGAAGGCCACCTCGGCACCCTCTACCGCGAGCCAGGAGGCGATGTTGGCTCCGGATCCGCCACCGTGCATGGTGACGACGGCCGGAGTGTCGCTCGCCCTGGCGAGAGGGTAGCGGGCGCGCGCGACCGCGTCGGTCATGAGATCGCCCACCACGACAACCCGCGTCATGATGTCACCACCTTGTTGGCACTACAGGAGGCTGCTGACAGAAAACCTAACAGCTTCAAGCCAGGGCGTGGGGCATAGAGCGGACACCCGGGCACAGTCGATGCACAAGCGTTGCCCAACGATCCAGACACCGCGCCATTTACCCTCATCAATGTGGAACCTCACTACCCCGCTCATTGGGAGGCCGACGTCGTCCTGGCTGATGGAGGCACCGCTCACCTCCGGCCGATCCGGCCGGCCGATGCCGACCTGCTGCGCGCGTTCTACTCCCGTCTGTCCGACCAGTCCATCTATTTCAGGTTCTTCGGGCCGCGGCCGCGCCTCTCCGACCGGGAGGTGACGTGGTTCACGACCGTGGACTACGTCGACCGGGTCGCGCTTATCGCAACGATAGGTGCGGACATGGTGGCCGTCGTCCGGTTCGATCGGATCGGCACGGAGAACAGTGCCGAGGTGGCGTTCCTCGTCGAGGACGCCCACCAGGGCAGGGGCGTGGCGGGCGTCCTGATGGAGCACCTGAGGGCGGCGGCCAAGGAGCGCGGGATCAGCACGTTCGTTGCCGACGTGCTGCCCTCCAACTCGCGGATGGCGGCCTTCTTCCGCCAGGCGGGCTACACCGCGCAGAGCCAGTTCGAGGACGGCGTCGTCCGCATGATCCTCGACCTGGCGGCGACCGAGACCGCGCGCGAGGTCACCACGGCCCGCGAGCACCGCGCCGAGGCGCGGTCCATCAAGCGGCTGCTCACGCCCGGCTCGGTCGTGGTGGTCGGCGCCGGGCGCGAGGCGGGCGGCATCGGGCAGACGGTGCTGCGCAACCTGCTGGGGGCCGACTTCAACGGCCCGGTCTACCCCGTGCACCGCGAGGTGCGCGCCGTGGCCGGCGTGCGCGCGTACAAGAGCGTGTCGGCGATCGACGGCGACGTGGACCTCGCCGTGGTCGCGGTGCCGGCCGAGTCCGTACTGGACGTGGTGGAGGAGTGCGCGGAGAAGGGGGTCAAGGGCCTGGTCGTCGTCTCCTCCGGCTTCGGGGAGACCGGGCCGGAGGGCCGGGCCCGCCAGGACGACCTGGTGCGCATCGCCCGCGCGTACGGGCTTCGGGTGGTCGGGCCCAACTGCCTGGGCATCGCCAACACCGACCCGGCGGTGCGCCTGAACGCCACCCTGGCCGCCACCCTTCCCGGCAGGGGACGCGTGGGCTTCTTCAGCCAGTCGGGCGCGCTCGGCACCGCGCTGCTGCAGCGGGTCGCCCAGCGCGGCATGGGCATCTCGACGTTCGTGTCCGCGGGCAACCGGGCGGACGTCTCCGGCAACGACCTGCTGCAGTACTGGGAGGAGGACCCGGCCACCGACGTCGTCCTGCTCTACCTGGAGTCGCTGGGCAACCCGCGGAAGTTCGCCAGGCTCGCGCGCCGCACGTCCCGCAGGAAGCCGATCGTCGTGGTCAAGAGCGGCGGCACCACCCAGGGCGTTCCGGTCGGGCACGCCGCGCCGGTGCTGGGGCTGCCCGACCAGGCCCTCAGCGCGCTGTTCGAGCAGGCGGGGGTCATCCGGGTCGACGACCTCACCCAGCTCTTCGACGTGGCCGAGCTGCTCGCCTACCAGCCGCTGCCCGCGGGCAACCGGGTCGGCGTGGTCAGCAACTCCGACGCGCTCGCGCTGCTGGCGGTGGACGCGTGCGTGGCGGCCGGGCTGGAGCCGTGCGCGCCCGCCAACCTGGGAGCCCGGGCGGGCGCCGCGGAGTACCGACGGGCCCTGGCGTCGCTGACCTGCGAGGTGGACGCCATCGTCGCGATCTACATGCCGCCCGTTCCCGGCGACGCCGTCGAGGTCGGGGCCGAGCTGGTGCGGGCCGCGCGCGAGTCGGGCGTGCCGGTGCTCGCCACCTTCGAGGGCCGCATGGGCATGCCCGGCGAGCTGCGCGTCCCCGGCGGCGACGGCGACCCCGCCAAGGGCGCGATCCCGTCCTACCCGGCGCCCGAGGAGGCCGTGCGGGCCCTGGCGCACGTGGTGCGCTACGCCCGCTGGCGCGAGCGCCCGCACGGCGTCTTCCCCGAGCTGCGGGACGTCGACACCGCGGGCGCCCAGGCCGTGCTGGCGGGGATCCACGCCGGCGGCCACTCCGGCGCGGTGGACGCCGCCGAACTGCTCGCCAGGTACGGCCTGGACGTGTGGCCGGCCGAGACGGTGACCTCGCCGGAGGAGGCCGTGGCGGCGGCGGGGCGGCTCGGCCTGCCCGTGGTCGTGCGGTCGGCCGATCCCGGGCTCACCCACCGGGCGGGCACGGTCCGGCTCGGCCTGGCCGATCCGGCGGCCGTGCGGGGGGCGTACGAGGACCTCGTGGCTCGGCTGGGCGAGGGCGTCGCGCTGGCGGTGCAGCGCATGGCCCCGCAGCCCTCGGTCCCGACAGTGGTGCGCATGGTGGACGACCCCGACTTCGGGCCCGTGGTCTCGTTCGGGCTCGGCGAGGTGACCGCGCGGCTGCTCGGCGACGAGGCTTTCCGGCTGGCGCCCCTCACCGGCGAGGACGCCGCGTCGCTCGTGCGGTCGATCCGGGCGGCGCCCCTGCTGTTCGGCCGGCACGGCTACCCGCCCGTCGCGGTCGGCGCGCTGGAGGACCTGCTGGTCCGGGTGGGACGGCTGGCCGACGAGCTGCCCGGGGTCGCACGCCTGGACCTCGATCCCGTCCTGGTGGGGGAGGCGGGCGTGAGCGTGCTGGGCGCCCGCGCCGTGATCCGCGACCCCGTCGGCCCGCGCCCTGACCGGGGCCCCCGGCGCCTGCGCTGATCACCCGCCGGGGTTCTGGGGTGGATCACGGCGTAAGCAAAGGTTTGTAACTTTCGCGGCTTTCGAGACCTATGACAGTCATGGGGAAGAAGTGGCCGGAGGGGCCCCGGCCGCGTGAAAGCCCGGCCCTCATGGGGATGCCGTCTTGACCGGAGGCCATCAAGGCGGACGGCGGTGAGGTGAAACACCATGCCGAGACAGGGCAGGATGGACCCATGAGGGAAACCCGAGTCTCGGCCGCTGGACTGCGCGAGGCCATCGAACGCAGCGGCTACTACCCCGATCTCGTGGCCGACGCGGCGGAATCCGCGCTGGGCAAGGAGGCGGTGACGGCGTATGTCGTCCACCATGAGGCCACCTTCGACCCGGCGATGGAGGTGCGCAGGCACGTCACCGTAGTGGTCCTCTCACCCACCCGGCTCCTGGTGTGCCACACCGACGAGCACCCGCCCGCCGAGGGCGTCACCACCTCGCACGCCTCCACGACGACCGAGGCCGTGCGCCTGAGCCGCATCCAGTCCGTGGCGGTCACCCGGGTCGTGCCCGACCCCGCCTCCTACGTCCCCGGCGTCACGCCGTCGGAGGTGACCCTCACCATCGGCTGGGGCGCCATCTCCCATGTCGACCTGGAACCCGCCACGTGCGGCGACGAGAACTGCGAGGCCGACCACGGCTACACGGGGGCCGTCACCGCCGACGACCTCTCCCTGCGCGTCAGCGAGGCCGCCGACGGCCCCGACGCCGTGAGCAACGTCCTGGCCTTCGCCAAGGCCCTCTCCGAAGCCACCGCCCGCGCCGCCGGCTGACGCCCGCCTCGACGACCCCTCGCCCTCCCGCCCTCGCGTGGCCTCCCGCCGGGAGGCCACTAGGCCGGGTCCCGGGCGAGGACCGTCCGAGGTCGGTGACAGTCCTGAGTGAGGGCGCCCGCGGTCAGGGGCCGCCCGGAGTGAGGCGTCCGAGGGCCGTCCGGAGTGAGGGCCGTCCGGGGCGAGGGGTGCCACGGCCACGGGGCCGCGAGAGGTCGGCCGGGAGCTGGGCCGAGGGCATTTCACCGCGAGGCGGTGGATTCGACCGGCTGACGAGCGTTCGCCGCGGGGGAGTACGGGGCGCCACGGGAATTCACGGGGCGCCCCGGGGCGGCGGGCACGTGGGCTGAGCCGTTCCCGAGGGACACGCGGGTTAGGGGTGCAGGGGGGACCGGATCCGGCCGCCGGCGGTTTATCCTCCGTCCATCCGCTTGAGGCTCCCGAGCACGACCGGAGACAGGCCCCGCCCCGGGTGGGGCGGGGCACGCCCGCCGGCCTCCAGGTGAACGACAGCCCATCACCGACATCACGAAGGAGGAAAGGGACCGCCCGCGCCGCCCGTACGACCACGAAACGGGCGATCGACGGCTGAGGGGCGTCCCGGAATCCCGATGAACCCGTTGATCAACCCCGCCGAGCTCGGCGACGCCACCGTCCTGGACGTCAGATGGCGACTGGCCGGGCCGCCCGGCATCGAGTCCTACCAGGAGGGCCACCTGCCCGGCGCCGTGTTCTGCGACCTGGATCACGACCTCGCCGCCCCGCGCGGCCCCCGGGGCGGCCGGCATCCGCTGCCCTCCGCCGACGCCTTCCAGGAGTCGATGCGCCGGCTCGGCGTGTCCGGCTCCCGCCCCGTGGTGGTCTACGACGAGGCCGACTCGACGGCCGCCGCCCGTGCGTGGTGGACGCTGCGCTACTTCGGCCACCCCGACGTCCGCGTCCTGGACGGCGGCTACCGCAGGTGGGTCGACGAGGGCCTGCCCACCACCAAGGAGGTCCCCTCTCCCGAGCCGGGCGACTTCACCGCCCGCCCCGGCGGCATGCCCGTCCTGGACGCCGCCCAGGCGAGCGCACTGGCCCAGGAGGGCGTCCTGCTCGACGCCCGAGCCGCCGAGCGCTACCGAGGCGAGGTCGAGCCCGTCGACCCGGTGGCCGGCCACATCCCCGGCGCCCTCAACGCCCCCACCGGCGAGAACGTCGAACCCTCCGGCCGGTTCCACCCCCCGGAGTTCCTCCGCGAACGCTTCATCACCCTCGGCGCCCTCCCCGAGGTCCCCGTGGGCGCCTACTGCGGCTCCGGCGTGACGGCGGCCCACGAGGTCCTCTCCCTGCAGATAGCCGGCGTCCCCGCGGCCCTCTACGTCGGCTCCTGGTCCGACTGGATCACCGACCCCACCCGCCCCATAGCCACCACCTGACCCAGCATCGACAGCACCCTGACCCCGGCCACCGATAGCCACCTGACCTGCGGCGGCGGAGCTTGGATGCTCGGTGGCGGGGTGGTGGTCGGCGCGTCGAGGTCGGATGCCCTGCCCCGGAAGGTTCCTGCGGGGCGTCTACCAACCGTTCGGCTCCATCGGGCGGCCTTTCGCCGGTGCCGGATGGCGGGGTGGTGGGCGGTTCACTCCTGGGCCGGGTGGTCGGGCGCGGCCTGAAGTGGCTCCCGTGCCGCCCCGGGTCCCTCCGTCGGCGCCGGCGCGGCGGGGCGGTGGGCGGTGGGGGCGGCGCCGTCAGCGGTGAGGTGCGGGGCTGGGGTGCGATCGGGTGCCGAGGGGGTGGCCCAGGGAGCCGAAGCAGGTGAAGCCGGGGACGGCCGTCTTCTGGCCGGCCTCGGCCAGGGCTTCGGCGGGGGTGCGGCCCGCGAGGAGGAGGGTGTGGAACTCCGTCATGAGGGCCAGGGCCTCGGCGTCGCGGACGGGGACCAGGCCCGCGACGACGCAGGCGGTTCCCTGCTCAAGGAAGGCGCCGGCCAGGCCCAGCGGGGCGCCGTCGACGGGGGCGTGGGCCATGCCCGCGTCGCAGGCGGACAGGGCCACGAGCCACGGCGTCCGGGAGAGCTTGAGCAGGTCGTAGGCCATGAGCGGGCCGTCGTCCAGGGCGAGGCTGGAGAGCAGGGGGCTGCCGGCGCAGAAGGTGCCGTGCGCGGCGATGTGCGCGATGTCGGCCTTTTCGAGCGCTCTCGTGACGTCCGCCCGGTGAGGGGCGACCTGCGCGGCGGGTAGACGGTCCCCCGGGAGGGGGCACAGGCGTCCCCGGTAGGCGCGGACGATCGTGGACGCCTCCGCGTGAGCGTGCTCCAGCCCCGGCCCCGCCACGGCGGTGATTATCGCGCCACCGGGAGCCCGTGCCTCGATGGCCGCCATCGGCGTGCCGGACCTCGACGCCTCCATCAACGCCACCACCGGCGCGCCGGGACTCGGCGCTTCTTCGTGCAGGAGCGGCCCGCTCGGGGACGTGCCGGATGAGGGCGTGTCGACCGGCCTTGGCAGGAGGGGGAGGCGGGGAGGCTGGAGCAGGGCGGCCGCCCGCCACGCTTCGGCGCTGGAGGCGACGCAGACGGCGCGGCCTCTCAGGGGAGGCAGGACCGGCCACGGCAGGGTGTGCAGCGCTCCCGTCGGCACGATGATCAGTGGACGGTCGGCGACGTCCCCGGCCAGGGGCCCGAGCAGCAGGCGAGCGAGCCGCTCCGCCTCCTCGGCCGTGCCGGTGCCGGTGCCGGTGTCACGCAGGCTCGCGCGGCGCAGGCCGTACCGGAGCCTGGTGGTGGCCTCGGTCGCGGCCGTGTAGGAGCCGAGGCGCCGCAGCTCGCAGCGCTCTTCGGTGACGACGACGGCGCCGAGCCCGTCGCCGTGCCTCACCAGCTCGACCAGCGCCGCGCCGTCGAGGGCCGCCCGCAGGCGCTCGGGCGTGACCAGGACGGGCGGGCGTCCGCGTGCCACCGCGCGCCAGTGCTCGGCCCAGCCCAGCACCGTCTCGGCCCCGCCGTCGTCCATGGCCAGCGCGAGCCCGAAGTCGGCAAGCCGCTCGCCGGCCCGCACCGCGTGCGCCCGCACCCCCGGGTCGTCCAGGCGGTCGCTCCCGGCGGTGGCGTCCCGCAAGCCCGCCCGCAGGGCCGCGAAGGCGCCCGGCAGGTCGCCCCGCAGGCTCCGCCGCAGCGCGACGGCGTGGTGGCGAACCACCCGGTGCGTCCGCCCGGCGGGTGCGCGGACGCGACCGTCAGGTGGCCCCTCCACGCCGGTTCCCCCTGACGGGCTGTCAGCGGGATCCGGCACGGAGGTGAGGTCGTCCGCCGCGTGACCGGTGATCAGGCGAAGCTCGGCGCCGGCCGCCGCGTGGTCGGACAGCGCGACGGCCAGTTCGGCCGCGGTCAGCCGAAGCCCCGCAGCGGGAACCGTCCACCCGCACTCGTCCAGCCTCCCCGCCAGCGACCGGGCCTCGGCGAGCAACGCCCTCACCCCACACCCGGCCTCGGGCCGTTCCCTGGCCTCGCGTATCGCGAGGGATGCACCGGGAGCGGTAGGGCCCACGGGCGGCGCCGTGCGCGGCGGGCCGGCCTGGGAAGGTGCTGCGGACGAGGGGGCCATCGCGAGGCGGGCTCGCAGGGCCACCTCCTCGGCGAGCGGGACCCAGGCGTGGCGGCCCTGGGCGGCCAGCTCGGCGCAGGCGAGTTCGGCGGTCATCCGGGCCTGGTGGGGGTTGCCGACCAGCAGTTCGACCTGCGCCAGCACCAGGCGCGACTCGGCGAGCGCGACCGGGGCGCCGGCGGCTGCCAGCTCGGGCACGGCCCGTTCGAGCAGAGCCCGGGCCTCGCCCGGCAGGTACGCGGCCAGCAGCGCGCCGGCGAAGTCGGCGCGCATGGCGGCGAGCCGTTCGGGGTAACCGGTGAGCGCCTGCTCGGCCGACCGGTACCCGGCGAAGGCCGCCGGGATGTCGCCGCGCCGCGTGGCGACGAACGGCACGTTGGCCTCGGCGAGCAGAGCGATGTGGTCGAGGCCCGCCTGCCGCGCGACGGCCAGGCATTCGGACAGGTCGCGGGACGCGGCGTCGTACCGCTCCAGGTACGCGTGCGCGATGCCCCGGTTGAGCAGGGCCCCGGCCAGGAAGCGCGGGTCGCCGGCCCCGGTGAGGCGGGTGATCGCCGTGTCGCAGTGGGCCACGGCCTCCTCGTTCCTGCCCAGACGGCCCAGCGCCACCGCGCGCTGCACGCTGAGCCGGGCGGTGTCGAGGCCGGTGAGGTGCCCCGCGGCCAGGTCGGCCAGGCGGAGGGCGCCCTCGGGGTCACCCAGGTCGGCGTGGATCGGCACCAGCGACAGCCGGGCCTGGGCGGCCCGCGCGGGCAGATGCCGTGCGGCCTCGACGGCCCGGCCGAGATGGCCGGCGGCGAGCGCCAGGTCGCCGAGCTCGCGGGCCGCGAGCGCGATCGCACGGTGCGCCACGGAGACGGCCTCGGCACACCCCGTCACCCGTGCCTCCGCGAGCACGGCCTGCCCAAGCCCTCGCGCCCGCGCCGGATCGGCCCCGGACACCAGCACCGCCTCCTCCGCCCTCGCCACCAGCCTCCCCACGGCACCGGGCGCGGCCTCCGCCAGGCCCGGCGCGGCGGCGTCCGATGGTGGTTCTTCGGGCGCGAGCAACTCGGCCGCGGCGGCGGGGGTGGGGCGGGGGGTCATGGGCGGACTCGGTGCCAGCGGGTGGCCACGGGAGGGTGGGCGGGGCGGTGGCAGACCACGCTGAGCCAGCCGTGGGGGAGGCCGGTGGTGGCGAACTCCCCGGCTTCGGAGGGGTAGCGCACCTTGCTGACGTACGGGGTCCTGATCTCGACGCGGGTGCCCTCGCCGGGGGCGGGGTGGACCTGGCCGGCCAGGTCGAAGTGCGAGTCGCAGATCGCGACCTCCACGTCGATGGTCAGCCCGTCGACGGCGAAGCGGAGCAGGCGCGACTCGCCGTCCAGCGGGCAGCCGTCTGACCAGATGCGGGTGGGGAGGTCCTGGTAGGAACGGCGGTCGGCGCGCGTGCCCGAGCGGGTGCCGTAGCCGCCGGCGGGCGCCGGCGGTACCGCGACCGGGGTGGCGGTGACGGCTCCGGGCAGGTGCAGGCCGAACGCGCCACGGGCGTCGGCGGCCACGCGGGCGGGCATCGGGTCGGTGCCGGCGGCGACCCTCAGGGCCGCCAGCAGATAGTCGTCGCTCATCGCTGCTGCTCCTCCATGATCGACCGCAGCCGCTTGAGACAGCGGCCGCGGGTGGGGCCGATGCTTCCGATCGGCATGTCGAGCCGCCGGGAGATCTGGGCGTATCCGGCCTCCGGCGCCGTCACGAGCAGCCGGAGCAGCGAACGGCAGGGCTCCCGGAGTGTGTCGACGGCCGCCCACAGGCGCCGCCCCTCGTCCTCGGTGAGCATCACGGCCACGGGGTCGCCGTCGGAGGCGGGCAGGTCGTCCGGCAGGCCGGGGAGCTGGTCGCCCCTCTTCTTGCCGATGCGGATGGCCTCGTGGCGGGTGGTGGTGACCAGCCACGCCCCGAGGCGGTCGAGATCGCGGACGGAGTGGTAGTTCTCGACCAGCCGCAGCCAGGCCGCCTGCACGGCGTCGGCGGCGTCGGAGGGCGACAGGCCGTAGGCCCGCGCCACGGCCCACATGCGGTAGCCGAAGCGCTCGACCAGCCCGCGCCAGGCGATCTCATCGGGAAAGCCGTGATCGTAAGGCATGTGGCGACTTCACGTGATGGAGGGAATGCGTACCGTCACCACCCTAGCGGGGGGCGGGAACCGCGACACCGAGTTCGGGGAATCGCCTGCCGCGCCCGGGGTCGAGCACGTGGGCCGCCGCCTCGGCCGGGGACATGTCACGGGCCGCGGCCGCGATGGCCCCGGCCACCACGGCCGCCGAGAACGACGTGCCGCTCCAGACCGCGTAGCTCTGGAAATGATCAAAGTTCGCGAAACTGCTCACCAACGACTCCCCGCACGCGCAGGCGTCGACCCACGGGCCGAACGCGGAGAATCTCGCCCGGTTCGTCCCGGTGGCGTCCAGGGCGCCGACGGCCACCACCCGGGGCAGGGCGGCGGGCCAGAACGGTCGCGAGGAGCCGGTGTTGCCCGCGCAGGCGACCACCACGGTGCCGGTGAACGCCGCCAGCGCCCGCTCGACCAGCGGCGACGGCCGGTCGTCGTAGGTGTGGCAGCCGAACGAGAGCACCAGGACGTCCACCCGCCCCGCCCGCAGCCGGTTGAGCGCCCGAAGGACCCCGGCCTCGTCTCCCGCGCCCTCGCTGTTCAGCACCCGCACCACGCGCAGCCGCACGCCGGGCGCCTGACGCAGCAGCAGGCCGGCGATGAACGTGCCGTGCCCCGCCTGGCCGTCGAGCCGCCCGTCGCCGTCGGCGTCCAGGACCTCGCCGGGCTGGTCGCGGAACCAGTCGCACCCGGTGAACCACGGATGGGGCAGCACGCCGGTGTCGAGCAGCCCCACCGTCACCCGGGACGGCTCTCCCGGCTCGTACGCCGGGGCGGGCGCGGGCAGGGGCGCGCCGGTGGGGCCGCCGAAGTAGAGCGGCTGCCCGGTCACGACGTGGTTGGGGGCGACCTCGTGGCCCCGCCCGGTGAGCTCGGCGGCGATCTCGCAGGGGTCGGCCCCCGGCGCCAGCCTGACGGTGAACCACCCGTCCATGTGCTCGACCGCCTGGGCCCAGCGCCCGGCCACGTCGGGGGAGCGGGCGAGCAGCACGCCGGGGCGGATGACGGCGCTCATGCCGGGGGTGTGCTCGACTGTCTGGACTTCCACGCACGTGCTCCTTCAGCGAGGGGTAAACGCGGTGCGTGTTCTTCCCTATGCGGAGCGTTGCCAAGCGTGATTAGGTATGACCCGGCTCTGGTGCCTTGCCACGACGGACGGTAGTCTCTCCCTCAGTCACTTGTGATCATCCCAGTATGAGGACGTTGGGGAAGGCGCACCTCGTACGAAACGGGAGGTCCGGTGTCTGCTCGTGGCGTGCTGTACGTCCACTCGGCTCAGCCCGCGCTGTGCCCGCACATTGAATGGGCGGTCGCGGGTGTCCTTGGCATACCCGTTGACCTATCGTGGACTCCCCAGCCAGCTCAGCCTGGCACGGTGCGTACTCAGGCCGAGTGGGAGGGCCGTCCAGGAACGGCGGCGGCGATCACGTCGTCGCTCATGGGCTGGCAGCGCATCCGCTTCGAGACGTCCGAGGACGCCTCTCCGGGTGTCGACGGCTCGCGGCATGCCTACACCCCGACCCTGGGGGCGTTCACCGCTGTCATCGGCGTGTCCGGCGACATCCTGGTGCCCGAGGACCGCCTGCGCAACGTGATGCTCATGGCCGCCCAGGGCCGCGTCGTCCTGGAGGAGGAGCTCGACCGGCTCCTCGGCAAGCAGTGGGACGAGGAGCTCGAACCGTTCCGCTACGCCGGCGACGGCGCCCCCGTCCGCTGGCTGCACGCCGCCGTGTGACCACCCGCCGCCCCACCCGGAGGCCTCAGAGCCCCGGCGCCGAGCCGACGAGCGCGCCGACGGCCCGCTCGATGGGCAGTCCCGGCGGGTCCTCCACGCGCTCCGTGCAGCCGAGGATCAGCGCCAGGATCGCCGTGCCCAGCAGGGAACGCCGGTTCGCGTGATCGAGGACGCCGGCCCCGGGGTCGATGAGCGCGCGCAGGGCGATGCCCTCCGTGGCGGCGGTCAGCAGCCCGACGAGGTCGTCCAGCTCCACCCCTGAGCGCAGCCGCAGGCTACGGGCCTTCAGTATCTCCGCGCACACCTCCCGCCACGGTTCCACCAGCCCGTGGTAGTTCTCGGCCAGCGCCTCCCGGATGGCCTCGTCGCCCTCGGCGGCGGCGATGGCCAGCAGTTCCAGCCGGAACTTGGGCCTGTCGATCAGGCTCACGAGGTCGCAGTAGCCGAGTTCCTGGACGGCGGGTACGAAACGCGGCCCTTCCAGCAGGTCACCGATGATGTGAGCGGCCTCGGTGACGTCGCAGTGGGTCGGCTGGTACCGCGACCACAGGCCGAACCGCAGCAGGTCGGCGATGAAGTGGGAGTGGGACCGCCAGGTGCTCCTCAACGTCGGGACGCTGCCCACGACGGGGAACGGATGGGGGTTGTTCGCCACCTCCGCGGCCACCGCGCGCTGCGACAGGAAGCTCAGGAGGGGGCGCCCGATGGAGCTCTCGTCCTCCGGGTCGCTTTGGGTGCGCTCGGCACCCGGGCCGAGGTGGCGCTCGATCAGGCGCATGGCCGCCATGAGGTAGGCGGCGGTGACGGGATCGTTGGCGAGCCTGTCACGGCTCGCGGGCGTGCGCCGGTCGAGTCGCCGGAGCACCTGTGACAGGTCCTGGTCGTAGGGGGACGGGAGCTGCTGCTTCAGCGTCTGCTTCTCGGTCACGCCACTCATGCTCCGTCCACCCGCGCTCGGCTGTACAGGAGCGCGGGCGCGCGGTGGTGCGCGCCGGCGTCCCCGCACGCGCGCTGGAGACACGTTCACGGCGGTCCCCGTACAACGGAGGTGGGACGCGGCGGCACGGAGGCCCGCCGGGTCCGTTCGACAGACGCCTTCTGCCGGCCGGCGAGGGCGGAGGTCGCGACACGTTCACGGAACGGACGTGGGGCGGGCCGTGGACGCGGCGAGGCCCCGCACCTGGGTGCGGGGCCTCGGTGGTCGGGGTCAGAGGGGGATGTTGCCGTGGGCTCCTCGGGCGGGGGTGGCCTGGGAGAGGATCTTGGCGATGGCGCCCCGGGTCTCGGCGGGCTTGATGACCTCGTCGACGACGCCGAGCTGGATGGCGCGGTCGAGGCCGCCGGCGACCTTCTCGTGCTCCTCGGCCAGGCGGGCCTCCAGGGCCGGGCGGTCCTCCTCGGGGACGGCCGCCAGCTCGCGGCGCTTCAGGACGCGGATGGCGGCGACCGCGCCCATCACGGCGATCTCGGCGGTCGGCCAGGCGAAGACCTTGGTGGCGCCCAGCGAGCGGGAGTTCATCGCGATGTACGCGCCGCCGTACGCCTTGCGGGTCACCAGCGTGACGCGCGGGACGGTGGCCTCGGCGAACGCGTGCAGCAGCTTGGCGCCGCGCCGCACGACGCCGTCGTGCTCCTGCCCGACGCCTGGCAGGTAACCCGGGACGTCGACCAGGACGACCAGCGGCACTCCGAAGGAGTCGCACATGCGCACGAAGCGGGCGGCCTTCTCGGCGGAGGTGGAGTCGAGGCAGCCGGCCAGGCGCATCGGGTTGTTGGCGATGACGCCGACCGTGCGACCGCCCATGCGGCCGAGCGTGGTCACGATGTTCGGCGCCCACTTGGGGTGCAGCTCCACACCGCGCTCGTCGAGCAGGCCGTTGACCAGCGGGTGAACGTCGTAGGCCCTGCGTGGCTCCTCGGGCAGCAGCCCGGAGAAGTCGGCCTCCTCCACCGAGGAGAGCCGGACGCGGCCCTGGTGGCCGAGCAGGACGGCCAGGCGCCGCGCGTTGAGCAGGGCGTCGGTGTCGTCCTTGGCCACCACGTGCACGACGCCGCTGCGCCTGCTGTGCGGCTCGGGCCCGCCGAGACCGGCCATGTCGATCTTCTCGCCGGTGACGCTGCGGACGACGTCGGGGCCGGTGACGAAGATGCGGCCCTGGTCGGACAGGATGACCAGGTCGGTCAGCGCCGGCCCGTACGCGGCTCCGCCGGCCGCCGGGCCGAGGACCACGGAGATCTGCGGCACCACGCCGGAGGCCCGGGTCATCGCGGCGAACACGCGGCCGACGGCGTGCAGGGACTCCACGCCCTCGGCCAGACGGGCGCCGCCGGAGTGCCACAGGCCCACGATGGGCACCCGCTCGCGCACCGCGACGTCGTACGCCTGCACGATGTGCTCGCAGCCCTCGCTTCCCATGGCGCCGCCCTGGACGCGCGCGTCGCTGGAGAACGCCACCACGGGCACCCCCTCGACGCGGCCGAGGGCGGCGAGGACTCCGCTGCGGTCCTCGGGGGACAGCAGGTGGGCCGAGCCCTCGTCGAACAGGGCGGTCAGGCGGGTGAGAGGCGCGCGGGGATCAGGTGCCTCCTGTTCGGAGGCAGCGGTCACCACCTCGTTGCCGAGCACGGTCACGGTCGCTCCCAAATCAGACGCTGACGAAGGCGACGGCGACGTTGTGGCCGCCGAACCCGAACGAGTTGTTGATCGCGGCGATCTGGCCGCCGGGGAGCTTGCGCGGCTCGCCCCGGACGATGTCCACCTCGACGCCGTCGTCGAGGTCGTCCACGTTCACCGTGGGCGGGACGATGCGGTCGCGCAACGCCAGGATCGTGAAGATGGACTCGATGCCGCCGGCCCCGCCGAGGAGGTGGCCGGTCATCGACTTGGTGGCGGTGACGGCCGGGTGGTCACCGATGATCTCCGCGATCGCCTGCGCCTCCACGACGTCACCCGCCGGGGTGGAGGTCGCGTGCGCGTTGACGTGCTTGATGTCCTGGCCGGTCAGGCGGGCGTTCTCCAGCAGCTTGCGTGTGGCGCTCATGATGCCGGTGCCGGTGGGGTCGGGCTGGGCGATGTGGTGGGCGTCGGCGGAGTAACCCACGCCGGCGGCCTCGGCGTAGACGCGGGCGCCGCGAGCCAGGGCGTGCTCCTCGGACTCCAGGACGATGATGCCCGCGCCCTCGCCGAGCACGAAGCCGTCGCGCTCGCGGTCCCAGGGGCGGGAGGCGCGCAGCGGCTCGTCGTTGCGCGTCGACATGGCGCGCATCGCGGCGAAGGAGCCGATGTTGAGGGGGTGGATGGCGGCCTCGGTGCCGCCCGCCACGACGACGTCGGCACGCCCGGTGCGGATCATCTCGATGGCGTAGCCGATGGACTCCGCGCCGGTGGCGCAGGCGCTGACGGTCGCGTGGACGCCGGCCGTGGCGCCGATGTCGATGCCGATCCACCCGGCCGAGCCGTTGGGCATCAGCATCGGGACGGTGAAGGGCGACAGCCGCTGCCAGCCCTTCTCCTTGAAGGTGTCGTAGGCGTCCAGGATGGTGGTGATGCCGCCGATGCCGCTGCCGACCACGACGCCGAGCCGGTCGGAGGCGACCTTGGGGCTGCCCGCGTCCTTCCACGCCTGCCGGGCCGCGATCAGCCCGAACTGCTCGGCGCGGTCGAGACGGCGCGCCTCGGGCCTGGGCAGGACCTCACCCGGCTCGACGGCGACCCTCCCGGCGAACTTCACCGGGACGGAGTCGACCCAGTCCTCGGTGAGGGGTGCGATGCCCGACCGCCCGGCGAGGAGGGCCGACCAGGTCGAGTCGACGTCTCCACCGAGGGGCGTCGTCGCGCCGAGCCCGGTGACGACGACACGTACCCGGTCTGTACTCACTTGACGTGCTCCTAAGAATCGACGGGAAGCATGATCGGCGCACGGGGCGGCCACCGGCCGCCGTGCGGCCGGGCCGGGTCGCGGCGTGGGGGTGGCCGCCGGCCGCGCCGGTGCCGGAGCGGCCGGACGCGGCGGGCCGATTCCGCCTGGCGCCGGGGCAGGGCGCCGGGCGCCCGCGTCGGCTAGTTCTGGATGAAGCTGATGACGTCTTTGACGGTCTTGAGGTGCTTGAGCTGGTCGTCGGGGATCTCCACGCCGAACTCGTCCTGGGCGGCGACCGCGATCTCGACCATGGACAGGGAGTCGATGTCGAGGTCGTCGACGAAGTTCTTCTCGGGGGTGACCTCGGTGGCCGGGATGCCGGTGATCTCGTTGATGATCTTGCCGAGGCCCGCGAGGATGTCCTGCTCGGTCGCTGCCATTTCCTGATATCTCCTTTGTTGGGACTTCTCTTGGTCTGCACGGCGGCCGCACGGGCCCTCCGCGCAAGCTCAGGGAATCTCTACCACTTGGCCGGCGTAGGTGAGGCCGGCGCCGAAGCCCAGCAGCAGGGCGAGGTCGCCCGACTGCACCTCGCCGCGCTCGATCATGCGGCTCATCGCCAGCGGGATGGACGCGGCGGAGGTGTTGCCCGCCAGGACGATGTCCTTGGCGATGACGGCCTTGTCGGCGCCGAGCTTGCGCGCGATGGTGTCGATGATGCGCAGGTTGGCCTGGTGGGGCACGAAGGCCGCGAGCTCCGCGGGGTCGACGCCCGCGCGCTCGCACGCCTCCTTCGCCACGGGGTGCAGCGCCGTGGTGGCCCAGCGGAACACCGTCTGGCCCTCCTGGTGCAGGAAGGACTCGCGGTCTCTGACGATGATCGCGTCGTGCTTGTCGCCCGCGCTGCCCCACACGACCGGGCCGATGCCCGGCGTCTCGGCGGGGCCCACCACGGCCGCGCCCGCGCCGTCGGCGAAGATCACCGCGGTGGCGCGGTCGTTCCAGTCGATCCACTGGGAGAGCTTCTCGGTGCCGACGACCAGCACGTTCGTGGCCGAGCCGCCTCGGATGGCGTCGGCCGCCGCGGACAGGGCGTAGCAGAAACCGGCGCAGGCGGCGTTGACGTCGAACGCGCCGGGCGCCTGGACGCCCAGCCGGTGGGCCACGCGGGCGGCGGCGTTGGGGATCTGCGCCTCCAGCGTGCAGGTGGCCACGACGACGAGGTCGATGTCGGCGGCCGACAGGCCGCTCGCGGCCAGCGCCTTGCCGCCCGCCTGCACGGCGAGGTCGATCTCGGACTCCTCGGGGCCGGCGATGCGCCGCTCCTTGATGCCCACGCGGTTCTGGATCCACGCGTCGTCGGTGTCGATGGTCTTGGCCAGGTCGTCGTTGGTGACGACCCCCGCCGGCTGGTAGCCGCCGAAAGCCAGAACCTTCGCACCCGGGGCGCCACGCATGATCCTCACTGGGCGGTCTCCTTGTCGATCACGTCGCGGGCGGCCGCGAGGTCGTCGGGGGTCTTCAGGGCGACCGTGGCCACGCCGGGCAGCGCCCGCTTGGCGAGTCCGGTCAGCGTGCCCCCGGGCAGCAGCTCGATCACGGCGGTCACGCCCATGCCGGCCATGGTGGCCATGCAAAGGTCCCACCGGACGGGGCGCGCGACCTGGTCGACGAGCCGCTCGACGAACGCGGCCCCGCTCGCGACGGCCTGGCCGTCGGCGTTGGACAGCAGGGTGACGCGCGGATCGGCCGGGGTGAGGCCCGCGGCGGCGGTGCGCAGGTGGTCGACGGCGGTGGCCATGTGCTCGGTGTGGAAGGCCCCGGCCACCGACAGGGACCGCAGCCGGGCCCGCGCGGGCGGTTCGGCCGCGAAGGCGGCGAGCTGGTCGAGGGTGCCGGCGGCGACGATCTGGCCGGCGCCGTTGACGTTCGCCGGAGTGAGGCCGTGGCGCTCGATCGACGCCAGGACGTCGTCCTCGGCGCCGCCGAGCACGGCGGTCATGCCGGTGCTGGTGACCGCGGCGGCCTTGGCCATCGCCTGGCCGCGCTCGCGGACGAGGGTGAGGGCCTGTTCGGGCGTCAGCACGCCCGCCAGGGCCGCGGCGGTGAACTCGCCGACGCTGTGCCCGGCGACCACGCCGGGCGACCCGCCGGGGGAGTCGGCGCCGAAGAGGATCTCCGCGACGGCGAGCCCGGCGGCTACCAACAGTGGCTGCGCGACCGCGGTGTCGCGGATCTCGTCGGCCTCCGCGGTGGTGCCGTAAGCGATCAGGTCGAGGCCGGCGATCTCCGACCACGCGGACAGCCGGGCCCTCAGACCGGGCGTCTCAAGCCATGGAGACAGGAAGCCGGGAGTCTGGGCGCCTTGGCCGGGAGCGACGATGACGAGCACAAAATCCACCATGCCCTGTAGGAGTTCACCACAGTGCTAATGATCCGTACGAACTTTGTCACTGGGTTCTTGTAGGAAACCTCTAGTGAAGGTTTCCGGCCTGTTGCAGAACCCCGATCAGGTTACGGTTGTGCGCGACAGCCGCCCGAGGATCAGTCCGACCTGTAGCGTGAAGGCGGACCGTCCCTCCGTGGGCTGGTACCCCGTCAGCTCCGTGATCTTCTTCAGACGGTAACGCACCGTGTTCGGATGGACGAAGAGCAGACGCGCCGTGGCTTCCAAAGAGGTGCCCTGCTCCAGGTAAGTCGCAAGTGTGTCCAGAAGGGGCGTTCCTTCCAAGGGCGCGTAGACGTTCTCGATGAGCTGCGCCCGCGCGTCCTCGTCGCCGTCGATCGCCCGCTCGGCGAGCAGGTCCTCGGCGAGCACGGGACGCGGCGCGTCCGGCCATCCCGACGCCGCGCGCAGCCCCGCCGTGGCGGCGCGGGCGGAGTTCGCCGCCGCCTGCAGGTCGGGCACCTCCGGGCCGATGACGATCGGCCCGGGCCCGAAGCGCGGCACCACGTGCCTGGCGGCGTCCTTGATGCTGTCGGCGCCGCCCACGATGACGATCAGCCGGTCGCCCTGCACGCCGGCCAGCAGGTCCTGGCCCAGGCGCCGGCCCTTGTCACGCATGCCGTCGATGACCATCTGCGGGTCGGTGTCGGGGGCGTGGCCCGCGAGCACGACCACGGGGGAGGACGTCCAGCCGAGGGCGGCGGCCCAGGAGTGCAGCCCGTCGTCCACCTCGCCGCGCACCAGGGCGTCCACGATGAGGGCCTCCAGGCGGGCGTCCCACGCGCCGCGCACCTCGGCCTCGCGGGCGTAGACGTCCGCGGCGGCGAACGCCACGTCGCGGGTGTAGCGCAGCATGGCGTGCCGGAGCTGCTCCTCGCCGCCGGGGGCGGCGAGCTCCTGCACCTCCGCCTCGACCACCTCGACGACGACGCGCACCAGGTCGACGGTCTGCTGCAGGGAGACCGAGCGCTTCAGCTCGCGCGGGGCCGTGCCGAAGATCTCGACGCTGGGGACGGGCCTGCCCTCGTCGGCGTGCTGGAACCAGTCGACGAAGGCGGCGATGCCGGCCTGGGCCACCAGCCCCACCCAGGAGCGGTCCTCGGCCGACAGCGCGCGGTACCACGGCAGCCGGTCGTCCATGCGGGCCATGGCGGCGGTCCCGAGGGTGCCCATCGCCCTTTCCAGCCGCTGTGCGGTGTCCTCGCGTACCCGGTCGTTCACATCCCTAGGGTGCCAGGTCAACGGGAGTGTGACGGCCGTCGGCGTCTCGGGGGCGCCCTCAGATGACCGCCGCGGCGGTGATCAGGCCGATGCTCAGGTGGGTGACGCCGAGCAGGACCGCGGCCGGTTGCAGCGTCGCCTCGTGCACCAGCTCGCGCACCGAGATGCCGGCGACCCGGTCGAACGCCATCGTCCCCAGGGTCTGCATGGCGATGCCGACGAGGCCGAACACCAGGGTGGCCAGCAGCCCTTCCTGCAGCAGGCCCCCGGAGGACCAGATCGAGGCCGAGACGATCAGGGCGATCGCCACGAGGCTGGACGCCGTGAGCAGCGTGGCGTTGGGGTTGCGCTCGACCCGGATCACCTTGCTGAGGCGTCCGGGGACGGCGAGGTCGGTCATGTAGAACCCCACGACCAGCAGCAGGACGCCCACGATCGCGTAGGCGACGATGGCCAGGGCTCCGCGTCCGAGGGCCTCACCCAGCGGGGCGGCGAGCGCGACGGTCATCTGTGTCTCCTTGTGCGGGTGGCGCCGGGCGGGGTCACGAGTGGATGCGGTGCGGGACGAACGACGAGGAGTCGTCGGTGATCAGGCCGGAGGTCTCGCGGATGCCTAGCCCGGCGGCCTCGTCCCCCACCATCCAGGCGCCGAGCACCGGACGCCACCCGTCGAAGCCGGGCAGCGCGCGGAACTCCTGGTAGACGTACCCTTCCGCACCGTAGTCGCCCGGGGTGCGCTGTGAGCCCTCCGGGGCGACGACGCGCATGCCCGCGCCCTCCCTGCCCAGCAGCGGCTTCTCGATGAAGGAGGACAGGTCGCGCGGGCCGTCCAGGTAGGCGGGCAGCAGGTTCGGGTGGCCGGGGTAGAGCTCCCACAGCACGGCGAGCAGGGCCTTGTTCGACAGCAGCATCTTCCACAGCGGCTCGATCCACGTCATGGAGACCTGGCCGGCGACGGCCTGGCGGCCGAACGGGTCGGCGACGACCCACTCCCACGGGTAGAGCTTGCACAGCGTGCGGACGACCCGCTGCTCCATGTCGACGAAGCGCAGGTTGCGCTGGTCCCAGCCGATGTCCTCCATGGCGACCGAGACCGTGGCCAGGCCCGCCTGCGCGGCCGTCTCCTGCAGGTAGCCGACCGTCATGGCCTCCTCGCCGGACTCGTCCATGGCGGTCCAGGCGAAGTGGGCGGGGCCGCTCTGCAGGGGGAGCTCCCGCCAGCGGTCGACGAGGCGCTCGTGCAGGGAGTTCCACTGGTCGTCGCCGGGGTGGACGTCCTGCAGCCAGAACCACTGGACGGAGGAGCTCTCGACCAGGCTGGTCGGGGTGTCGGCGTTGTACTCGAGCAGCTTGGCCGGGCCCTCGCCGTCGTACCGCAGGTCGAAGCGGCCGTACAGGTGCGGGTCGCGCCGCCGCCAGGACTCCTCGACGGCGGGCGCGGCCCACTCGGGGATGGCGAAGTCGCGGTAGCGGCCCTGGGCGACGACGTGGGCCACGGCCGCGAGGCACATGGCGTGCAGCTCCTCGACCTGGCTCTCCAGGGCGAGCACCTCGTCCATGGTGAAGACGTAGTGCACCGCCTCGTCCCAGTAGGGCCGCGGCAGGTCCGCGGGGTGCGCCGAGCGGTGGTAGGCCAGGCCCTGCGACTCGATGGTCTTCTCCCAGCCCGGCCGGGGGGCCGACGTCTGCCTGCGCACTCAGCTCCCCCCGCTTCCGCCGCGGCCGCCGAAGCCGCCGCGCTGGATGACGGCGCCCGACCTGGTGGAGATGTTCGCGTTCGACGGGCGGACCGTCGTGCCGCCGAAGACGCGCGAGGCGCGCAGCGCGCCGCCGAAGTACCAGATGTAGGCCCCGTGCGGGCCGCGGTAGCCCTCCTCGCAGCGGTCGTCGTCCACGACCAGGTAGCCGTCGGCGTCGCGATCGGCCACCGCGACGCAGTCGGCGGTGACGTCGTCGGTGTTCGCGCTGGCGATCGCGGCCCCGACCACCAGGGTCGCCACCACGCCCACCGTCCCCAGCTTGACCGCGCGGGACGACAGCCGCTTCCTCTTGCCCGGACCGCCTCCCGGACCACCACCAGGACCGATGCCGCCGCCCCGTCCGGCACCGCCGCCCCCGCCCTTGCCGCCGTGTGGAAAGGCCGTCGGTCGTGGGTCAGGGTCCGGTCCGGAAGTGGCCATCTGCGTCCGTTTCTTCACTATCGGGGCAAAACATCCGTTCAATCGGTCAACGGACAGCCCGGCGAGGAAGTTTCTCCCCGCTCATCATCGGGCGGCATCCCGCGCCCCACCGAGGATTCTGCCCGGCCGGCACGGCGACGGCACCGGCGGACTGGGTAAAGTCCCGAGGTGTGGAACCGGTCGAGGCGCTCAAGCGGATCGCGTACCTCCTTGAGAGGGCGGGCGAGCCCACCTACCGGGTCCGCGCCTTCCGCGGCGCCGCGGCCACCGTCGAGCGGCTCTCGCGCGAGGAGCTGACGCGGCTCGCGCGCTCGGGCGGCCTCACCGGCCTCCAGGGCGTCGGCAAGGTGACCGCCCTGGCGATCAGCGAGGCGCTGGGGGGCGAGGTGCCCACCTACCTGCGCCGCCTGGAGGACACCGAGGGCCTCGACCTCGACGAGACGGCCGCCGCCCTGCGGGCCGCGCTGCGCGGCGACCTGCACAGCCACTCCGACTGGTCGGACGGCGGCTCGCCGATCAGGGAGATGGCCGCCGCCGCCGCCGGGCTCGGGCACGACTACCTCGCCATGACCGACCACTCGCCGCGCCTCACCGTCGCCAACGGCCTGTCCGCCGACCGGCTGCGCGCCCAGCTCGACGTCATCGCCGCCCTGAACGAGGAGCTGGCGCCGTTCCGCCTGCTCACCGGCATCGAGGTGGACATCCTGCCCGACGGCTCCCTCGACCAGGAGCCCGAGCTGCTCGACCGCCTCGACGTCGTCGTCGCCAGCGTGCACTCCCAGCTCAAGATGGGCGCCGACGCGATGACCCGGCGGATGATCACCGCGATCTCCAACCCGCGTGTGGACGTGCTGGGCCACTGCACGGGGCGCATCGTCCGGGCCGGGGGCCGGCGCGGCGGCCTGCGGCCGGAGTCGGAGTTCGACGCCGAGATCGTGTTCGAGGCGTGCAGGCGGTTCGGCGTCGCCGTCGAGATCAACTCCCGGCCCGACCGGCTCGACCCGCCCAAACGGCTGATGCGGCTGGCCTACGAGATGGGCTGCCTGTTCTCGATCGACTCCGACGCCCACGCGCCCGGCCAGCTCGACTGGCAGCACTTCGGCTGCGCGCGCGCCGCCCGGTGCGGCGTCGAGCCCGAGCGGGTGATCGGCACCTGGCCGCTGGACGATCTGCTGGCCTGGACCACCTCCTAGCGCACCCCGGGTCAACGGGCACAGGGGTTTCCGGTACCGGACGCATCGGGCCGAATGTCGGTGCGCGGACGTAGCTTCGTGGTGTGAACCGTACCGATCGGCTCAGCGCTCTGGTCGAGGAGCTGCGCGCGATCTCCCCCCGGTGCCGGTCCGCGCGGGAGCTGAGCGTCCGGCTCGGGGTGAGCGTGCGCACCGTCGAACGCGACATCTCGGCTCTCCGGAAGGCGGGCGTGCCCGTCTACGCCGAGCCCGGCAGGCGCGGCGCGTACTCCATCGGCGGCGGGCCGCCGGTCTCCCCGCTCGATCTCACGCCGGCCGAGGCCGTGGCCGTCGCGGTGGCGCTGAGCGGCAGCCGCGGGCGGTCCTCCGCGGCCGTCCACGCCCACAGCGCGCTGCGCAAGCTGGCCGCCGCCATGCCGCCGCCCGCGGGTCGGCCGGCCGGCGCCACGGGCGACCCCTCGGTGGACGCCGCCTCCGGCGCCCTGGAGGTGCGCGCCGCGGTGGCCCGCGTCATCGAGGACGCCCTGCTGCTGCGGCGGGTGCTGCGCATGTCGTACGACGACCGCCTGGGCAACCTCACCGAGCGCGACGTCGAGCCGGGCGTGTTCATCGGCGGGCGCGGCGGCTTCTGGTACCTCGTGGCCTGGTGCAGGCTGCGGGAGGACGTCCGGGTGTTCCGGCTCGACCGCATCACCGGCGCCCGGCTCACCGGCGAGACGGCCGGCCCCCGGCGCAGCCTGGAGGAGTTCGCGCCCGCCATCCCGGGCCTGATCACCGGCGACCAGCCGCCCGGCTGACAGCCGGAAGGCCCCCGCGTCTCACGCGAGGGCCTTCCGAACCAGACGGGAGGGTCAGACTCCCATCGACTGCGTCTCGTTGCTCTCCGGGGTCGGCTGGGCCGCGACCTCGGTGACGCCGTTCTTCAGGTGGTAGCGCGCGATGGCCTCGCGCAGGACCTCCTGCTTGAGCTCGCCCCGCTTGACCAGCGCCGTCAGCACCGCCAGGGTGATCGACGCGGCGTCCACGTGGAAGTGGCGGCGCAGCGCCGAGCGGGTGTCCGACAGGCCGAAGCCGTCGGTGCCCAGCGACGACCAGTCACCCGGCACCCAGCGGGCGATCTGGTCGGGCACCGCGCGCATGTAGTCGGTGACGCCGACGAACGGGCCCGGCACGTCGGTGAGCGCCTGGGTGATGTACGGCACCCGCTGCTCGGACTCGGGGTTGAGCAGGTTGTGCTCGTCGCAGTCGAGCGCGTCGCGCCGCAGCTCCGACCACGACGGCGCCGACCACAGCTCCGCGGCCACGCCCCAGTCTTCGGCGAGCATGCGCTGCGCCTCCAGGGCCCAGCGGCCGGCCACGCCCGACGACAGGATGTTGGCCTTGGGGCCCTCGGCCTCGGGGGCCGTGGCGAACCGGTAGAGCCCCTTGAGCAGGCCCTGGACGTCGAGGTTCTCCGGCTCCGCGGGCTGCTGGTAGGGCTCGTTGTAGACCGTGAGGTAGTAGTACACGTCCTCCTGGGCCTCGCCGTACATGCGGCGCAGGCCGTCCTGGACGATGTGCGCCACCTCGAAGGCCCACGCCGGGTCGTACGACACCGCCGCCGGGTTGGTGGAGGCGATCAGCGGCGAGTGGCCGTCCTCGTGCTGGAGGCCCTCGCCGTTCAGCGTGGTGCGCCCCGCCGTCGCGCCGAGCAGGAAGCCGCGGCCCATCTGGTCGCCGAGCGCCCACATCTGGTCGCCGGTGCGCTGGAACCCGAACATCGAGTAGAAGATGTAGATCGGGATCATGTGCTCGCCGTGCGTGGCGTACGCCGAGCCGGCCGCGATCATCGAGCCCATGGAGCCGGCCTCGCTGATGCCCTCGTGCAGGATCTGGCCCTCGACGGCCTCCTTGTACGACAGCAGCAGGTTGCGGTCGACGGCGTCGTAGGTCTGCCCGTGCGGCGAGTAGATCTTGGCGGTGGGGAACATGGCGTCGAGGCCGAAGGTGCGGGCCTCGTCGGGAATGATCGGCACGAACCTGGCGCCGATCTCCTTGTCCTTCATCAGGTCTTTCAGCAGGCGGACGAAGGCCATAGTCGTGGCCACGTTCTGCTTGCCGGACCCCTTCTTCAGGTCCTTGTACATCGCGTCGCCGGGCAGCTTGAGCGCCTTGGCCCGGGTGACCCGCTTGGGGAGGAACCCGCCGAGCGCCGCGCGGCGCTCGCGCATGTAGGCGATCTCCTCGTCTTTCTCGCCCGGGTGGAAGTACGGCGGCAGGTCGCCCTCGAGATCCTTGTCGGGGATCGGGAGGTAGAGCCGGTCGCGGAACTCCTTCAGCTCGGCCTTGGTCATCTTCTTCATCTGGTGCGTCGCGTTGCGCGCCTCGAAGTCCTTGCCGAGCGTCCATCCCTTGATGGTCTGGGCGAGGATGACCGTGGGCTGGCCGACGTGCTCGCGGGCCGCCTTGAACGCCGCGTACACCTTGCGGTAGTCGTGGCCGCCGCGCGACAGCTTGCGGATGTCGTCGTCGGACAGGTGCTCGACCATCTTGCGCAGGCGGGGGTCGTCACCGAAGAAGTGCTCGCGGATGTACGCGCCGGACTCGACGGAGTAGGTCTGGAACTGGCCGTCGGGCGTGGTGTTCATCTTGTTGACCAGCACGCCGTCGACGTCGGCCGCCAGGAGCTGGTCCCACTCGCGGCCCCAGACGACCTTGATGACGTTCCACCCGGCGCCGCGGAAGTACGACTCCAGCTCCTGGATGATCTTGCCGTTGCCGCGCACCGGGCCGTCGAGCCGCTGCAGGTTGCAGTTCACGATGAACGTCAGGTTGTCGAGCTCCTCGCGGGAGGCGACGCCGATGGCGCCGAGCGACTCGGGCTCGTCCATCTCGCCGTCGCCCAGGAAGCACCACACGTGGCTGCGGCTGGTGTCCTTGATCTTGCGGTTCAGCAGGTAGCGGTTGAACCGCGCCTGGTAGATCGCGCCGATCGCCCCCAGGCCCATCGACACCGTGGGGAACTCCCAGAAGTCGGGCATGAGCCGCGGGTGCGGGTACGACGGCAGGCCCTTGAAGCCCTGCGAGAGCTCCTGGCGGAAGGCGTCGAGCTGCGACTCGTTGAGCCGGCCCTCCAGGAAGGCGCGGGCGTAGATGCCCGGCGCGGCGTGGCCCTGGATGAACACCTGGTCGCCGGACTCGCCGTGGTCCTTGCCGCGGAAGAAGTGGTTGAAGCCCACCTCGTAGAGCGACGCCGCGGAGGCGTAGGTGGCGATGTGGCCGCCGACGTTGGTGCGGGCGTTGGCGCGCGTCACCATGACCGCGGCGTTCCACCGCGTGTAGGCGCGGATGCGCCGCTCGACGTACTCGTCACCAGGGAACCAGGGCTCGCGTTCCGGTGGGATGGTGTTGATGTAGTCGGTGCTCCGCAAACCGGGCACCCCCACCTGATGCTCGCGCGCTCGCTCGAGAAGGCGCAGCATCAAGTAGCGGGCCCGCGTGCGCCCCTCTGTCTTGACGACGGTGTCAAGCGACTCGAGCCACTCCTGGGTCTCGCTGGGATCGACATCAGGCAGCTGGCTGGGTAGGCCGTCGCTGATGATCGAAAAACGCTGGCGTCCGGAAGCCACTGGGTCTCGCCTTCCGTGGATGGACTGGTAAGCCTTTATTCGTTGTCTAGGTCGTCTTCCATCCTGGCCGGTTACTCCGGAAAGTGCATCTCTACCCTCCGGTAACCAAGACGTCCCCGCAGGCGAGGCGCCGACCGTGGCCTAGACCACCGATGGTAGGACGATTCTCCCAGTAAGCAGCAAATTGCACAAAACGGGAGGCTCGTCGATCTTTTGGGGTAAGGGTGCCATCGGGGTCTCGCCGTACTTCTGCCTCCCCCTGGCGGGGGACTCTCAACCGCGTCGCGGCACGACGTGCGGGCACGCGCGAGACGCGACCCTCGACTATACGGCCCCGGGCGGTCGGCCCATCCCGAGGGGCCGCGCGACCCGCGCGACCGATCTCCGAGGCCGGACGCGCCTCCTCACAAGGGCCGGACGCCATCGCGGGCAGGGGGGCGGTGACGCCGCTCACCGCGGCCCGGCCCGGCACGCGCGGTCAACCCCTCCCCGGAGACGGCGGCCAAGGGAGGGTGATGGGCGTCCCCGGGCCGGAGCACCGCGTGCTCGGAGGGTAACGTTTCGGTGTTGATTTCCCCTCTGTCCTTCGGGGGAGGCCGTCCACCTCTTTTCGTCCGGCGCCGCCCGTACGAGGCTGGAAGGGATCCGAAGAAGGAGGTCGACGTGTACGCGACCGTAGGCGACCGGCTCCTCGTCCACGGCACTTCGGTGGGCGAGAGGGATCGGCCAGGCATGATCATCGAAGTGCGGGGGATCGACGGTTGCCCTCCGTACGTCGTTCGTTTCGACGACGGACACACCGGCTTGGTGTTTCCCGGGCCCGATGCGATTGTCGTCCCAGTTCAGCGGGGATCATAAGATCCGTTGAGTGAGATCTCAGACGTTCGAGGTGAACACGGGGACCAGGGAACGAGTGCACGACATCACCCGGCAGTGCGAGGAGTTCGCGCGGTCGTGCGGGGGGGACGGGCTTCTGCACGTCTTCGTCCCGCACGCGACGGCGGGGGTGGCACTGCTGGAGCTCGGCTCCGGCAGTGACGACGACCTTCTGAGCCTGCTGGGCGATCTGCTTCCGGCCGACGACCGTTGGCGCCACGCCCACGGCTCGCGCGGCCACGGCAGGTCGCACGTGATGCCGGCGCTCGTCCCGCCCTACGCCACGGTCCCGGTGCTGGACGGCCGTCTTGCGCTGGGGACGTGGCAGTCGATCGCGGTGGTCGATCTCAACGTCGACAACACGGAACGACGTGTCCGTCTGTCTTTTTTGTCGGACTAACAGATAACGGTGCGGGTCACGGTCGTGGCGACCGTTGACGACGATGGGTCACAGCGTGTGGACTGTGCCGAAGCGGCCTCGCGAAGGCCGGTAAGCCGCCGTAGAGCGGGGCCATTCAAGCAGGAGGGATAAACGTGAGCGCGACCGCGGGTCAGGCGCAGGGCGAGCGCGGCCTGGCCGAGCGACTCGGTCTGAAGCCGGGTCAGGTGGTGCAGGAGATCGGCTGGGACGAGGACGCCGATGACGAGCTTCGGCAGTCGATCGAGGAGCTGACCGGCAACGAACTGGTCGATGAGGACGCCGAGGAAGTCGTGGACGTCGTGCTGCTGTGGTGGCGCGACGGGGACGGGGATCTCTTCGACGCTTTGAGCGACGCGATGGCGAGCCTGGCCGACGGCGGCCAGATCTGGCTGCTGACGCCCAAGGTGGGCCGTGAGGGTCACGTCGAGCCGAGCGACATCGGGGAGGACGCCACGACCGCGGGCCTCTCGCAGACCAGCAGCGTCAGTGCGGCCCGCGACTGGTCGGGCACACGGCTCGTCACTCCGAAGGGACGCCGCTAGAGCTTTTCGTCTGCTTCTTCCCCTGCCGTACGGCTGACACGAGCCGTACGGCAGGACGATGCGCCCGGGCGGTCAATCGTTCATCTCGCGTGGGGAGAGTTGTGGCATGGCGGTCGAAGTGGGCGACAAGGCCCCTGACTTCGAGCTGAGAGACCAGCACGGCGCGCCGGTGAGGCTGGCCGACTTCCGGGGGAAGCGTGTCGTGCTCATTTTCTACCCCCTGGCCTTCAGCGGCGGCTGCCACGGTGAGCTGTGCGCAATCCGTGACGAGTTCCTTCTGGCCGCTCCCAAGGACGTCCAGGTTCTGACCGTGTCGGTGGACTCCATGTTCAGCCACCGGGCCTGGGCCGACCAGGAGAAGTTCACCTTTCCGCTGCTCTCCGACTTCTGGCCGCACGGCGCGGTGGCGGAGGCATACGGTGTCTTCGATGAGCACAGGGGCTTCGCCGTGCGAGGCACCTTCGTCATCGACGGCGAGGGCGTGATCCGGTGGAAGGCCGTGAACGCGATCACCTCGCCGCGCGACATCTCCGAGTACCACCAGGTGCTCCAGGACATCTCCTAGCGATGACGCCAGGCATGCCTGGCGAGCGAGACGAAGGCGGTGGCGACGATGCCCTGCTATCGGTGCGGCGTCCGGCAGACGGACCCGGTGCGCGGCGCGAGCCCGTGGCGGCGCGGCGTCCGTCGTGAGACCCAGGTGCTCATCTGCCCCACATGCCAGCGCGAGCACGACCTCGACCTCGACCACTGCGAGTCCTGCGGCTCCACCACGCTCATCTGCCGCCTGGGCGAGGTCGAGTGCCGCTCCTGCGGCGCGGTCCGCTCCGCCCGGACCGACCGCCCCACCGACCCCGCCACCCTGGTCTCCGCGGGCGCCCCCGGCCTCTCCGAAGAGGTGGCCGCCGCCCTGACCCGAGTCCTGGGCCGCCACCCCACCCCCTGAGACCCCCGGCCCCCGTCCGCCGCCCCGAACGGCGCCTTCGGCGCAGCCTTCTCAGGGCGCCCCTACCCAGCACCCTCCCACCGCCGCGCGAGCGATCGCCCTCGGGCCATCCCGTCCCGTTGTGGGGGAGTCCGTCAGGTCTGGCTACGCTACGAGGAGGGATCGGCCGCCCGGACCCTCCTGAAAGGGCGAGATCGACCGGCTGGTCTAGAAGATCGTGAAAGAGGGAAGGAATCCGTGAATCGGCCGGTATCGTCCACCGACGGCCACTACCGGCCCGGCCGCGCGAATCCGTCCACCGATGCGGGGGCATGCGAATGAAGACCTACGTCGTGGCGCTCGACGTCGGCGGCACCGCCATGAAGGGCGGCCTGGTGACCTCCTCGGGTGAGGTCCTGCTCTCCGACCGGCGCGCGACCCCCCGCTCCGAGGGCCCGGCACGTGTCGTCGAGGCCATCCGGGAGTTCATCGACGACCTCGCCGCGGCCGGCGACGGCCCGCCCGCCGGCGTCGGAGTGGCGGTTCCCGGCCTCGTCACCGCCGACGCGGCCCTGTACGCGGCCAACATCGGCTGGAAGGACGTGCCCGCCGCCGAGTTCACCACCCTGGACGTCCCCGTCAGGCTCGGCCACGACGTACGCACCGGCGGCCTGGCCGAGAGTGTGGTCGGCGCGGGCCGATCCGAGCGCGACTTCCTCTTCCTGTCGATCGGCACCGGCATAGCCGGAGCCATAATCGTCGGCGGCACGCCCTACGGAGGCTCGGCCGGCTGGGGCGGCGAGATCGGCCACATCCCCGTCCTGCCCGAGGGCGAGCGCTGCGCCTGCGGCCAGATCGGCTGTCTGGAGACGTACGCCTCAGCGGCCTCGGTGGCCCGCCGCTACGCCGAGAGGACCAGCCGCACCGCCTCCACCCGCCCCCCGGCCTCCCGGGAGGTCACTCCGGCCACGGCCGAAGACGTCGTCTCCCTGGCGATGACCGGCGACCGCGACGCCGCCGCCGTATGGGACGAGGCCCTGGAAGCCCTCTCACTGGCCCTGGCCTCCTACACCCTGCTCCTCGACCCGTCGTCCATCGTCCTCGGCGGCGGCCTGTCCGAAGCCGGCCCCGCCCTCTTCGACCCCCTGGCAGAACGCCTCCAGGAAAAGCTCACCTGGCGCACGGCCCCCCCACTCCGCCCCGCGGCCCTCGGCACCAGCGCCGGCATGCTGGGCGCCGCCCTCCTGGGCCTCCAGGCAGCCGGCTTCCCCGACCCAGGCGCCACATGGAAACTCGATGTGCTCAGGCCCGCCCCGGTACCGTAATGTGTTGTCCGCGCTCCCCAGGAGCCAAGGGCGCTTAGCTCAGCGGTAGAGCACTCGCCTTACAAGCGAGGGGTCACTGGTTCGAACCCAGTAGCGCCCACCACGAGGTTCTGGTCTGAGTTAATGGGTTAGAGCCTCTTGTGCTTTCGGACGTGTGTCAGGGCTTCATCGCGCGGTGATCGCCCGCCTTCTTCAGATGGATTACGCGGGGGTTGCCGATGGGCTGCTGCCGCCTGTCCGACGGAACGTTCGCGGCCCGCTCCGTTGATCCACTTGACCTCAACGCTGCGGGACGGATCGGGCGCCGCGGGCTTGGTGCGGCGAGTCGATGCCCCAGCTGATGACGCGTCGCGGATGGATGCGGATGATCGCGCCGGACGTCCGGGCGGCGCTGTCGGAGGGGGTGTCGATGGCTTCCGCGGTGCCGCGGATCTCCAGGCATCGGATGCTGTCCATGCCGCCCGACATGTCATCGACGACGACGGCGGCCCGTGGCCTCGCCCGCACATTACGGTACTTACGGCTAGCGGCCATGTTGTGACCGCCGATGTCGATCGTGTTGGTCACCGGATTGTAGTAGCAGGACACCGGATTGACCTGCGGACCGTCATCCGGCGCGATCGTGGCCAGACGGCCGAGTCGCTGGGCGGAAAGGTAGGCGATCTCACCTTCGGTGAAGACGGTGGTGTCGATTCGACTCATGCCGTCACCAGCACGATTTTTCCGCGGGCATGACCGGTCTCGATCTCGCGATGCGCGAGGGGCGCTTCCTCCAGGCTGAATCGCTTCCATATCGGCACCGTCAGGTCGCCTTTCTCGTAGCGAGCGACAAGACCGGCGAGCCGGGCGGCTGAGCGGTCGGTCCCGACCCTGCGTACCCCAAGTCGTTGTTCGGCCTGCCAGTCGGCCAGGGTGATGGCACGCTCGGCCGCACCGAGCAGCTGCACGGAGATGTCGTTGGCCTCGCCGCCGACGCAGTCCAGCGCCGCGGTGATGCCGTCCGGCGCCAGCTGCCGGACCCGATCGGCGAGTCCCGGTCCGTACGTCACCGGCAGGGCGCCGAAGCTCTTCAAGTAGGCGTGATTGCGCTGACTCGCAGTGCCGATCACGGTAGCCCCGCGTGCGATCGCGAGCTGTGTCGCGAACGAGCCGACGCCACCGGCCGCCGCGTGTATCAGCAGGCGGTCGCCGGCGGTGACGTTCAGTGCGTCGAGCGCGGTGTCGGCCGTCTGTCCGCTGGCTGACAGGACTCCGGCCTCCGGCCACGGCATGGCGGACGGCTTGCGCACGGCGCTGGTCGCCGGTGCCACGACGGTGTCGGCGTAGCCGACACCGTCGACGAAGGCGATGATCGTCTCGCCTGCCGTGAACTCGGTGACACCGGCGCCGACCATGTCGACGACACCCGCCACCTCGTTTCCGAGGCGCGCGGGGAACACGGCGGGGTTGTACCGGGCGAAAGCGCCACGTCGGTAGCCGGCGTCGAATGGCTGTACGCCGGCTGCCTTCACCCGGACTCGGATCTCCCCTTCCGCAGGGTACGGATCGTCCGTTTCGACCACCTGCAGCACCTCCGGTTCGCCGTACTCGGCGAACGCCACGATTCTCGCCATGTCCTACCCCTTCATGCAGCCCAGGTCGTCCAGGAAGTATCAATCATTTGATTGACGGTTGTCAATCAAATGATTAACTGCTGTACTGGAGCGGTGACCGCGCAAGAAGGAGTCAACGAACAGCCGCGCGCGCCTCGTCGGCACCGCACTCCAGGAGAGCGTGACCGGATGGCCGAGCGAACACGGCAGAAAATCCTCGACGCGGCTATGGTCGAGTTCGGGGCCAAGGGTTACTCCGGCGCCCGGACCGCAGGCATCGCGGCCCGGGCCGGTGTCAATCAGCAATTGATCGCTTACTACTTCGGCGGGAAGCAAGGCCTGCTCGATGAGCTCAGACGGCGCTGGTCCGCCCGCCAGGAGACACTGGTGCCCCCGGAGGCCACCTTCGCCGAGTCGCTACAGGCATATCTCGACGTGACTCTCGATCACCTGGACTGGGCACGCCTGGTCGTGTGGCAGGCCCTCGGCGACGATCCCGGTCAAGGTGCCGAGGAGTCCAATCACGCACAGGGGCAGCGCATCGAAGACGGTGTGCGCCGCATCCGTGACCGTCAGCGCGCGGGCGAGCTCACCGACTCGGTCAGCGCCGAGTTCATCGTGCTGCTCGCGCACATGGCTGCCTTCGCCCCGGTTGCCATGCCGCAGCTGGTGCAGAGCGTTCTAGGCGTCGCCCCCGGCTCCGCGGACTATCGCCGACTGTGCCGAGACCAGCTCGCCACTCTGCTCAGCCCATGCGAAGCCGTTCACGACACCCTGCCAGGATGATCGACGCGTTAGACGACGGCTCAATCGTCGCTCGCCTTGCTGCGGCATTTGGCCGCCCGCCGAACGTCGACGTTCCTCTCACCTCCGGTCATGATCTGGGCTCGGTGTGGTTCGAGCCAGACGTGGCCTGATCGACGGACATCGGTCACCCGGCGCGCAGGAACCCCGCTCGCTGTCGAGGTGCTGTGGCGGCCACCGAGATCAGCGCTGATGGCAGGACGCGTAGAGAGTGTGAGTTCTGGGTGACCAACTGGGTGACAACGACCCCGGACGGGGGCGGACAACGGTGGACGGTCATGGATCGTGCGCCCAGGTCAGGGCCGGTATCGGCCCTGGTCGCGCCCCGCTCGGATCGCCTTGCAGGCGAGGGGTCACTGATTCGAACCCAGTAGCGCCCACCAGCCATAACACCCCGTCTCCAAGGTCAAACGGGTGTGGGTGACTATCGTTTCAGGGCAGTGGGAAGATGCCGTCCATCGCCGTCGCGCCCTCTACGGATCACGGGTCGGAACCGGTGGCGGTGGACGGTTTCGGTGAACGCCGTGGTGGAGTGCCGCACCAGGCGTGATGGTACGGACATATGGCGCCCCGGCGGGCCCGATCAAGGCCAGCGCGCCTCCAAGGTGCGTTCTATGAACCGGGCGTACGGCTCGAACGCCTGCTCGATCTTCGCCCGGTCGCCTGCGTGGAGTGGGACGAGCGGCTGGACGGTGATCAGCACGCGGCTCTTCGTGAGGGTGCGTCTCCAGGTGGCCACGACTCGGCCGGCGCGTACCACGGTGGACTGGAAGACGCCGTTGCCGCCGGGGATGATGGCCGCCTTGTGCTCGTCGGCGACCATGAGCGAGCGGTCCTTGTAGCCCAGGAGGTACTCGTCGAACCCCGGCAGTACGAGTATCTCGTCGTCGTCGGCCGGGGGAGGGGCGGTGTACAGGAGCGCGGCGTCGAGGTACGTCTCGGACCCGTCGACGGTCACGCGAGCCAGAGCGTCGCCGGCCACGGCGATGCCGCGTTTGGCGTCGGCGGCGGTCAGGCCCGTCCAGCCCGCGAAGTCGTGCCGGGTGGTCGGGCCGCGGCCGCGGAAGTACCGCAGGGCGATGACGCCCAGCGCCTCGTCGCGCTCCGGCCGGTGCGGGTCGGGGACCCACTCGTCGAGCAGCACGAAGCTCTGCTCGTTGCCGATGTTGGGTGCGATGCACAGCAGGCCACGCTGACTGGCGTAACCCAGCAGGTGGTAGCCGCGCTGGCCGCTGGGGTCGATGCCCTTGTCGGCGAGCACGGCCAGGCACTGCGACCGGCTCAGCCGCCCGCCTCCCGCCAGTGCCGCGCCCAGCACCTCCATGGCCTCGTCGGTGGTCCGCTCGGAGAGGCCGAGCTGCTCGCGCCGCCGCGCCGCGCCGTTCAGCACCCGGACGCTCATCAGTTCGAGCATCCAGCGGGCGTCCCGGGACGGGACGAAATGGATGGTGCCCCGCATCGGCCATGTGCGCAGCGCCTCACGCCGCTCCAGCGCGGCCGTGACGTCGGCGGCGGTGGATCCGGGCAACCGCGCGCCGAACGACCAAAGACCGCTGGCCAGGTCTTGCGCCTGCATCGCCCCGAGCCAGGTCACCACCTCGGCCACACCCGTCGCCCGCCCGGAACCCCCGGGCGACGCTCGAAGCAACAGGCTGGACATCCGCAGGCCGAGCGCCTGCCGGGGGGTGAGCTCCACTGGTGATCGCCTCCTGTCCCGCCACCGTAGCCTTCGCCACCGACAGTGAGCCGGGGTTCGAAGCTCGGCGACGCCGGTGGATCGTCCCGACCACCGCGGTCACGAGCGCGTCGATCGTCAGCGCGGGTCGCGGCCGAGGTAGCGGAGCAGCTCGTCGACGACCGGGGTGGCGGAAGCGCCGCCGCCGGCCTCGACCACGGGGGCGTAGGCGCCCCACTGGCGCAGCGGTTCGACGATTCCCCGCGCGGCGGCGAGAAGGTGGCCCGCGAGCTCGTCGTCGAGCGGGGACGGCCGGCCCGTGGCGATCGCGATGTCCCAAGCGTGCACGGCGGCGTCGAGCGCGCCCATCACCGCGGCGACCGGGGTGGGCAGGTCACCGTGCGGCAGCGGGGTCGGAACGGTCTCGGTGTCGTCGGACACCGTCGCCCACGCCGCGGCGGTCTGCTCGATGGCGTCCTGCACCAGCGCCGCCACCGTGCCGTCGACGGATCCGGAAGGCGAGAAGGGGTCGTAGGCCGGGCCGTTCCCGATGCCGAGCATCTTCGCGTAGGCGAGCTGGTCGCCCGCGGCGTGCTGAGCCACCTGGGTGACCGTCCACAACGAGCACGGGGTGGCGTGGTCCCACTGGTCGTCCCGCACACCCGCGACGCTGTCCTCCAGCGCCCGGAACGAGGTGGCCAGCACCTCGCGCCAGACCGGACGGAGGGAGGTGACGGTGTCGGTGTCGGTGGTGTTCATGGGCCCTGCCTTTCGAGTTCTTCCTTGCCTGTGACACCAATCTAGGGGCCTATTAGGCTATTTTCGCTCCTAATAGAAAGAGGGAGGTGAGATTTCGATGGCTCCGACGACGACCCGGGTGCTGCGCCTGCTGTCCCTGCTGCAGGACCGGTCGCACACCGGCCGCGAGCTCGCCGAGCGCCTCGGCGTCACCGAGCGCACACTCCGGCATGACATCCAGCGTCTGCGCGAACTCGGCTATCCGGTGCACGCCGCTCGCGGCGCGGTGGGCGGGTACCGGCTCGGGCAGGGCGCGACGATGCCGCCGCTGCTGCTCGACGACGACGAGGCGGTGGCCGTGGCGCTGGCCGTAGGCCTGGCCGAGGACGGCTCCACCGGCATCGCGGACATCGACGCCAGCCTCACCCGAGCGCTCGCCAAGCTCCAGCGCATCCTCCCCAAGCGCCTGCAGCGCAAGGTGACCGCGCTGCGGTCGGCCACCGCGGTCGGCCCCGCCACGGTCGGCTCCCGCGAGCCGGACGCCCCGGTGCCCGCCGCCACCCTCAGCGTCCTCGCCGGCGCGATCCGCGACGGCGCGACCCTGCTGGCGAGCCGCGACGGCGAGGAGACCGAGGTGGAGCCCTACCGTCTGATCAGCTGGCGCCGCCGCTGGTTCCTGGTCGCCTACGACCTCGCCGCGCACACCTGGCGGGCGCTCCCCGTCGCCGCCCTCGCCGACGTCCGGTCCGCGTCCCGCCGCTTCGCCGCCCGACCCCTGCCCGACGACGACCTCGTCGCCTTCGTCCTGCGCGAGGTCGCGCGGACCGGCTGGAAGGTCCACGCCCGCGTCACCGTCCTGGCCCCCGCGGAGACCGTGATCGCCCGCATCAACCCGGCCGTGGGCGTCGTCGAAGCCGTCGACTCCCACACCAGCGTCCTCGTCACCGGCGCCGACGCCCTGGAGACCATCGCCATCTACCTCAGCATGCTCATGATGGACTTCCGCGTAGACGGCCCCCCCGAACTGGTGACCCACATTCGCACCCTCGCCCGCCGCTACACCGAAGCCCTCGACGGGCCGTAGGGCGCTGACGAAGGACGCTCGGTCAGGGGAAGAACATTCGCCCGGCGCCGACTACGGGACCTCCATGGAACACTGCGCCCGGCGCGGAACCTCCGCAGCTCCGGCAAAGCCGTGTGGAGCCGGGCGTGCTGTGGTCCCGAGGTCGACCCGATGCTTTTGCGGTGCAGGCGGAGCATCCCGGCGAAGTGGTTCAGGGTTGAAGGCGACAGAGCGAGCGCGGTACGGGAGAAAGCGTCTGAAGCCTTGGGGGGACGGTTGTTCGTGGTCGTTCGACTCGTCTACCAGGGGCTTCGCTACGTCTGAGGCAGACGCTCAACCCGCGATCATGTGTGATCAGCCAGTCCTCGAACCAGGATGAAAAAGACTCCTTGAGGGGACGGAACCCTGCCTGAACGTCGCCTATGCGGAGTCGATGCCCCCTCATATGGTGCCCCTTGTCGCACTTATTCTCCTGGCGAGGGGCAAACGTGGGGCTCAAATCGCAGATCGAACGATGGTTCGGGGAATGGATCGAAGAGTGGGCGGCGCGTCACCTGGGCGAGCGCGTGGATGCCCACGTCCAGGCATGGGCGGACGCCAACCTCGGCGACCTCGACGCCCGCGTCGGCGAGCGGCTGCGGGAGTGGTCGGCCGGCCAGCTGAAGGACGTACTCGAAAGGGACTTCGGCACCCGGGCCGATTCCTTCGTCGAGGAGAAATTCGACCTTCGGTTCTTCACGTGGGCGGACACCTGGGCGGATCAGAAGCTGAAGGCCCGACTCGACGAGCACTTCGACGGCCGATTCCAAGAGCATCTCGACGACCGGCTGAAAGCCCGCGTCGCCAATGAGATCGACGGCCGGATCGACCGCCGGATCGGCCAATGGCTCCGCATCCAGCAGGCGCGCCAGGCGCAGCAGGCGACGGCGTCGCAGCCGCAGGACGCGCCTTCGCAGAGCGCCGAGCAGCGCCCCGCAGACACCCTGGTGACGGCGGCCGAGCTGGCGCAGTACCTGCAGAGGGTGCACCTGGGATCCAGCCAGGTGCGCCGACTTCTCAAGGGGCGACAGGCTCACACGGGGAAGCCGTACATGTACCGGCTCGGCGACGCCGCCTCCTGGATTCTGCTGCGCGAGCGCAGCGCCCCAAAGGGCGAAGGCGCGCGGCGGGGCGCCGGGCCGGGGCAGGGGCGAGAGCAATCAGCGTGACGGCCTGACCGCTACAGGTTACGGTCGAAGGCGTGGCCAACGACGACGAGGACGCACACCCTACGTGTGGCACCCGCATGGGCGCGGGCGGCGAGCGGATCGACCAGAACGCCACCTCGCCCCGCGAGTCCGTCTGGGTCTCCCGCACGGCCTGCGCGGGAATCGGCCGGACATGACAGACCCCATCCTCTGCCCCGAATGCCGCGGCTCCCGAGTCCAGGCGTTCGGCTCGATGTTCCTCGCCTGCCAGTTCTGCGGCGGGCTGGGCAAAGTCGGCGGCGAGCACGAGTCGGCCGAGACACCTCCGCCGCCCGCCGCGCCGCCGCCGGCATGGGAGCACCGCGTGTGGCAGGACCCCGCCGTGGCCGCCGCCATCCCCTGCCGGTACTGCCTGGGCGCCGGCGCCGTGACCCGCATCGACCGACAGGCCGGCACCCTCGTCAGTGTGCCCTGCCGGTGCTCGGCCCTCTGAGGTGCGCGGCACGCCGCCCACGGTGGCGACGGATGCGGGCGGTTCGGTCGCGAGCGGGAGGATGCCGTCCATCGCCGTCGCGTCTTCCTGGGTCACGGGTCGGATCTGGTGGGGGTAGACGGTTCCGGTGACCGCTGTGTTGGAGTGCCCCACCGGGCGCGAGATCTCCTCGATCAGCCGCGTCATGGCCACGGACGACCAGCGGTTGCCGAGCTGGGTTCGTCGGATCCTCTTCGCCGGACCGGGCTGCGCATCCTGTTGGAACGTGTGCCGGACGCGCACGCCGCGGTCGGGTAGCGCGGTGCTCCGGGTGAGAGCCCGCCGTGGCACGGGTGAGCCGGGCGGCGTTACCGGTGGGGGTGGTCGATCGCCAGGTCGGCGAGCCTTGGGTTGACTTCGGGGAACGAGCCGTCGCCGAAGAGGATGCGTGCCGCCAGGGCACGGCCGGCACGGCCGCGGAGGGCGGTTACCGCCGCCTCCGCCGCGGCGGGGGATCGGATGCCGGCGAACGCGCGGCGCAGCAACAGGCGGCCTCGGAAGCGGTTCCGCAACGCGTTTCCGTCGTATCGGCTCAGCACGCGCGGGTCGCCGGTGCGCAGGTACCCGTTGACGACCGCCGCGGCCAGCTCGGACATGCGCAGGCAGGGGTCTAGCCCGCCTGCCGTCAGCGGCGACACCGCGCCCGCCGCGTCTCCGAGGAGCAGCCCGTCGGGGCACGCCAACCGTCGCAGCACGCCGCCGACCGGGATCGGACCGCCCCGGCGTTCGACCGGCCCGGTCGGCGGTGTGCTGCCGGGCGCGTCCGCGGCGAAGGCGTCCAGCAGGTGGCGGACGCCGGTGCGCATCGCTTTCGGATATCCCGCGACGCCGACATGCGCGTACCGGCCGTCGTCGATGACCCAGCCCAGGTATCCCGGAGCGATCCGGGGGTCCAGCACGCAGTGGAACGCCGGGGTGGTCGTGCCCGGCGCGATCGGGTGGATGATCTCGGCACCGACGAGGAAGCGCCGGTTGACGTCGAGGCCGAGATCACGGGCCACCCGGGAGCGGGCGCCGTCGGCGCCGACGATGAACCGGGCCGTCACCGGTTCCGCGCCCTCGAACCGCACGAGACCCCTCGACGCGTTGACGTACCGCACGCCCAGGAGCACCCGTGCGCCGGCCGACTCCGCCGCGCGGCGCGCGTGCTCGTAGACGGCCGCCATGTCGGCCACGCGGTACTCGTCCCGGTCGCTGGTGAGCCGGACGGGTGCCCGCCGCGACGGCGGGTACAGCAGGACGTCCCGGATACCCGGCCCGAGCAGGTGATCCGGCACGTCGAAGTCGTCGAGGGTTCGGCGCACGAAGATCCCTGTCGTGCGGATGCCCGTCGACAGCGACCTGCGACGGTCGACCACCATCACGTTCAGTTCCCGTCGCGCGAGCAGGCGGGCTGTGTGCAGGCCGGCCAGGCCCGCACCCACGACCAGTACATCCACTGTCTGCATACTTTGCGACGGTAGGGGCGATGCCTCATCCGTACGATGGTTCGCACGCTACATGCCGAATACCTCCACACCGTCGCCACGCTCCAGACCGGGGATCGCTCCTCTGCCGAGAGGTGGCTGTAGAACCGGTGTCATGCTCCTCGAAGCCCGCGCCGGGGGACTTCGGGCGTTCCCTGGGGGTTGACGGCCACGCCGGGACGGGTGAGATCTCGTGCAACGCCCTCGGGCTCGCCAAGAGTTCAGGGGCCTGGGCTGCGGGGTCGTGAGCGGCGGCGGAGCAGTGCCCATGCCATCAGGGCGGCCGATATCAGGCCGGGGCCGCAGTGCACGGCGAGTACTCCGGCGAGGGTGGGGCCACCCCAGTCGTTCTCGTACGTGGCCGGGTCGGACATGTCGATGACGAACGGTTCCGCGAGGGCGCGGACGATCAGGTAAGCGCCTAAGACGAGGCCGAGGATCTGGATGATCTTTCGCATGCCCTTACCGTACGTTCGTGATCTGCTCGATGGCGTTCGCCGGTCGGACCATTCGGGGTGCGGCCTGCATCGCACCCAAGCACGGCTGGGTCTGAGCGATGCCTCGCCAGCGGGCGAGCACCCCCGTGGTCGCGCCGGTGGGGGCGCCGCGACCCTCGACGACCTGCGGGTCACAGCGCCCAGAGGCTCGGCGCGGCGGCCGGCGCGCCGCGTAGAGAGCGGCCGGTGCGGAGGTGGCCCGCGCCGGCCGGGGGTGGTGGGGCGGCTCAGTGCTGCGGGTTGCCGGCGGTCTCCGGCGCGGGCAGCTCCGTGTCGGGGCCGGGGGTGGCCGCCGCGGGCGGGGTTCGCCGGTTCTTGAGGATGCTGAGCAGGGTGGTGACGGCGAGCACCGTCACGATGACGCCGAGGGACAGCCAGTTGCTGATCTCCGGCACCCAGGTCACGTGCTCGCCGCCGTTGATGAACGGCAGCTCGTTCTCGTGCAGGGCGTGCAGCACCAGCTTCGCGCCGATGAAGCCGAGGATGACCGCCAGACCGTAGGAGAGGTAGACGAGCTTCTCCACCAGGCCGCCGAGCAGGAAGTACAGCTGCCTGAGCCCCATCAGGGCGAACGCGTTGGCCGCGAAGACCAGGTACGCGTCCTGCGTGATGCCGAAGATCGCCGGGATGGAGTCGACGGCGAAGACGAGGTCGGCCCCGCCGATGGCCACGATGACGATGAACATCGGGGTCAGCCACCGGCGCCCGTCGCGCTTGATGACGAGACGGCCGTCGTGGTATTCGTCCGTCACCGGGAACAGCCTGCGGACCAGGCGCACGAGGCCGCCGTTGGGGTCGTACTCCCCGCTGCCGTTCTTGTCGGAGACCAGCTTGACGGCGGTGTAGATGAGGATCGCGCCGAACAGCCAGAAGATCCAGCTGAAGCGTTGCACGGCCTGCGCGCCCACGCCGATGAAGACGCCGCGCATGACCAGCGCCATCATGATGCCGATGAGCAGCACCCGGTGCTGGTGGATCGCGGGCACGGCGAAGTTCGCCATGATGATCATGAAGATGAAGAGGTTGTCGACGCTCAGCGAGTACTCGGTGATGTAACCGGTGGCGAAGCCGGCCGCCTGTTCGCTGCCGCCGAAGATCCAGACGCCGACTCCGAACGCCACGGCGCAGCCGACGTAGAACGCGACCCACTTCGCCGCCTCGCCGACACTGATCTTGTGTGGCTTGCGGTCGACCACGACGAGGTCGAGCAGGATGAGCGCGAGCAGCGCGGCGATGGAAACGGCCCAGACCCATCCGGGCACGGACATGGGTGGTGGCATGGTTGATCCTCCGACGGGGCGTTGATACGTCTGTCGGAGGTCTTCTCCGCCCGCGCCACTGCGGGCCGACCGCACCGGGACCTGGTGGTCCGTGATGACGACGCGGCCGCGAAGGAGTACTCCCCTCCACTGTCTCGGGTCATCTTCCCTGGAGATGTTCGGCTGGTCAATGTGAGGTAAAGCGCAGGCCCTCCCCGCCGGTACGTGAGCCGGGGCGGTCAGGACCGGTCGAGGTCGCGTGCCATCATCTCCGCCCAGCGGATGACCAGCCGGCGCTCGGCCTCCGGAAGGTGAGGCGGCACGGCGAACTCGGCGACCGAGGCGTCTGTTCTCGCCGGCGGGTGTTCCAGGCCCAGCCAGTGGGCCGCGACCAGCCGGCGGATCGCCGTGAGGTGGTGCCGGTACCGTTCGGTCTCCTCGCCGACGTCTCCGCTGGATCCCATCGCCTTCGCCAGGGCCCGGAGACGCCACTGCTCAGGAGTGCGGGACACTCTTCCTCTGATCAGGTCGATCACCCACTGCGCCACCAGCCGGTTCCCGGTCTCCGGGTCGAGGGCCAGGTTGGTGAACGCGGTTCTCGATCCGCGGTGGTGACGGTCGATGTGCGTCTGAAGGTAGTCGCCCAGGGGGGAACGGTCGTCCATGTCCTCGAATGTAGATACCTTCACGGGCCGGCGCCCTCGCCGCGGCGGGAACGAGGCGGTGCGGCCCCTGGCCGACCACCACGGGGTGGGTCGGCCAGGGGCCGTGCGCTTCGTCTGGCGGCGCCGGCTCAGACGGTGACGCTCCAGGTGTCGAGGTAGCCGGTGTCGAGGCGGTAGTTGTCGGTGACCTGCAGCGTCCAGGTTCCCGAGGCCTGCTGGGACACCGGCACCGAGTAGGTGCGGGTGCCGTAGGAGGTGCAGGACGAGCCGCCGCTGCTGTCGATGGTGTAGTACGTGCCGCTCGGGCCGCGCAGCCGGATCTGCAGGTCCTCGGCGCAGGTGTGCGAGATCGTGACGCTCACCCGGACCGGCGACACCGCGCTGCCGGTCGCGGTCGAGGTGACCGGGCTGTTGATCGTCGACAGGTCGTTGATCGCGTAGTCGGTGCCGTTGGTGAACGTCCGGTTCCCGCCGGTGCCGGTGACCGTCAGCGTCCAGGTCGTCGTGCGGGTCGCCGTCTCGCCGGTGCCCCTGATGGTGATGGTGTAGGTGCCGGTCGGCGTCGAGGCCGAGGTGGCGAGCGTGAGCGTCGAGGAGCCGCCCGAGGTCACCGAGGCCGGGTTGTAGCTCGCCGTGGCGCCGGTCGGCAGCCCGGACGCCGTCGTGAGGGCCACCGTCTGCGCGGTGCCCGACGTCGTCGCGGTGCTGACCGTGGTGGTGGCCGTCTGGCCCGCCTGCACGGAGCCTGACGCGGGGCTGGCGCTGATCGAGAAGTCCCTGCCGGTGGGGGTGCCCACGGCCTGGGTCCAGATCGCGTAGGCCAGGGCGTCGCCCGACCGGTCGAGGACGGTGTCGCCGATGTTGCTCGTGGTGTCGCACGCCCGGTGGTAGCAGGGGTCGTAGGCCCGTCCCGCCGTGCCGCCCCACTTGGCGGCCTGCGCCGAGGTCTTGGTGGCGCTCGCGCCGGCCGCGACGCCGGAGGTGGCGATGCCCGCGTTGCGGAAGGAGGCGTCGTCGGAGCGGTTGGCGCCCTCGGTGTTCTCCTCCGGCTGCAGGCCCAGGTTGGTGTAGTACGCGCGCAGGTCGGCGGCGGCCGTGGTGGTGATGTTGTTGATGAAGTAGCCGCCGTTGATGGAGCCGACCATGTCGAAGTTGAGGTACTGCCTGATCCTGGAGCGATCGGTCGAGCTCAGCGAGTTCACGTAGGCGCGCGAGCCGAGAAGCCCCTGCTCCTCGTCGCTCCACCAGCCGAACCGCACGTGCTTGCTCATCGTCGGACGCTGCGCGGCCAGGGTGAGCGCGACCTCCAGCAACATCGACGACCCCGAGGCGTTGTCGTTGATTCCGGGACCCGCCGAGACGCCGTCCAGGTGGGCGCCGGCCATGATGACCTGGGTCTCGTCCCCGCCCGGCCAGTCGGCGATCAGGTTGGGCCCGGCGCCGCTGGTGCAACCGGGCGTGCAGGCCACGCGCCGGGTGGTGTAGCCGGCCGCCTGCAGCCTCTGCTCGACGTAGGAGACCGACGCGGTGTAGCCGGAGGTGGTCGACCTGCGGTTGCCGCCGTTGGCGTTGGCGATGCTCTGGAACTGGTTCAGGTGGGCCTTGATGTTGGTCAGGCTGATGTCGGGCGGCGCCAGCACGGTGGTGCTCGGGGGCGCGCCGAGGGACGCCTTGTCCCGGGTGCTCCCCGGTGGCGCCTGCGCGGTCGCGGGGGTCGTGGACGCGACCAGGCCCATCAGGGCCATGGCGACGGTCGCGGTGAGGACGGCTGTGCGCCTCATGTGCGTGTTCCTTTCTCGGCGTCCCACCGCCGCGCTTCCGCCTTGTAGGCGGGCAGCGCCGCATCGCGCCGTCGCAGCGGACGGCGCGATGACGTGGGACCGGGGGGTGTGGAGAAATGAATGCTCACATGCCGGATAGGCCGGCCGGTGGCCAAGGCGGCCGGGACTCATCCGGCACCATCATGACTCCCGGGCCCGGGAGTGGCGTTATACCGTCAGGACGGGTACGGCATGGTATGAGGCTCCTGACCGCGTCGTGATGGCGAATCCCGCATGTGCGTGACGGTAGGGCCACCGGAAGGCTCAGTACATACGTAGTGGCATCCGTACATGTACCGAAAAATCACGAGTGTGCATGGCGGATGGTGCGAACGAACGGCGGCCCACGGGCGTGCGCGTAGCCGGTCGAGATGGTGGTCGACCGCCGCCACCACGGCTTCGGGGAGTAGTGACCGATCAGGGCCGGGTGCGTCATTGCGAAGGCGAAGGCGAACACGATCGTCGCCTCCTCGGCGGGGTCCGGGTCGGCGTCCAGTCGCCCGGCGCCCTGGGCGGCGGCCCTCCGTGAACCGGAGTGGAGAGCTATGGTGATCAGGTGTCGGACTTCTCCCCTCGGGACAAGCGGTTGCGGCGGTACTGGGACCGGCAGGCCGGCTCCTACGACCGGCAGATGGCGGTGGCGGAGCGGCGCTTCTTCGGCGACACCCGTTCCTGGCTGTGCGGGCAGGCGGTCGGGGACACGCTGGAGGTGGCGATCGGCACCGGCCTGAACCTCGCCCACTACCCGGGCGACGTGCGGCTCACCGGCGTGGAGTGGAGCGACTCGCTGCTGGCCGTGGCCCAGCGCCGCGCCGACGACCTCGGCCGGGCGGTCGACCTGCGGCGGGGCGACGCGCGGGCGCTGCGCTTCGCCGACGGGCGCTTCGACACGGTCGTGTGCACGTTCTCGCTGTGCGCGATGTCCGACGAGCGGGTGGTGCTCGCCGAGATGGCGCGGGTGCTGCGCCCGGGCGGCCTGCTGCTCCTGGCCGACCACGTGGCGTCGTCGTCCTGGCCGGTCCGCGCGCTGCAGGGTCTGCTGGACGCGGTCACCGTCCCGCTGGCCGGGGAGCACTTCCGCCGCCGTCCGGTGAGCCTGGTACGCGCGATGGGATTCACCGTCGAACGCCACGATCGCTTCAAGCTCGGCGTCATCGAGCGCTTCGCGGCCAGGAAGCCGGTCGAACACGCGGCCCCTGGGCAGGAGAACCGGTGAGCCGGGTGGCCACTGTCCGGGCGACGCCCGCCCCGCGCGGGGGCGCCTTGAGCCGCAGCAGGCGCGCCTGAACCGTTCAGAGCCGACCAGCGTTGACTCCGTGCGGCACGGCCCGGCGCTTTACTCCTGCTCCAGGATCCATTCACGATCGGCGCAGGAGTCACGTGCCGGCACGGATCACAAGGTAGGTCCCTCATGAGAATCGGCGTGTCATCGTTACGGAGGTCCGTGCTCACCGCGGCGCTGCTCGTCTCGGGCCTCGCGATCGTCCCCGCCGCCTTGGCGGCCCAGGCCGCGGACACCTCGCCGCCCACCAGGCCCACCAACCCGATCCCGTGCCCGCCGCCGGCTCCCCCGCCGGGGCCGGGGTCGGGGCCGGGACCGACCCTGGGGTACGCCTCGATCTGCTGGACCGCGTCCACCGACGACGTCGGCGTCACGGGGTACGACATCTACCGGCTGGAACCGGGCGGCTTCGCCAAGGCGACCTCCACGACCGGCACCATGGGTGGCTTCTCCGGGGTGTACGGCCGCCGGTACACCATGTACGTGGTGGCCAGGGACGCCGCGGGGAACACCAGCCCGCCGTCCAGCCTGATCACCGTCACCGCGAGCACCGGCGTCGTGCCGACCGCCTCCCCCACCCCCACGCCGGGTGACGTCAGCCCGCCCTCTCAACCCGCCGGCTTCCGGGAACCCTGCCTCGCCGACTTCCCCGGCGTGTCGTTCTGCTGGCAGCCGTCCACCGACGACGTCGGCGTCACCGCGTACGACGTCTACCGCGAGACCGCCACGGGGTGGCTGCGGGCCGGCACCGTCACCATCCTCGGGGCACTGGTGCACTTCACGGAGTCGGGCCTCGTCACCGGCAACCGCTACACCTACGTCGTGGTCGCCCGCGACGCCGCCGGCAACCTCAGCACCCCCTCGGCCCCCCTGGGCGCGCCGGCCCGCGAAGGTCTCCCCCGCCCGACCCAGAGCGCGACCCCCACCGCACCCGCGATCTCCTGCCACGCCACCTACAGCACGACCGTCTGGCACAACGGCCTGACCGCCACGGTCACCATCCGCAACACCGGCACGGTGCCCCTCGACGGCTGGACCGTGGTCATCGAGTACGCCTCCTCCGGCATTCGTCTCACGCAGGGCTGGTCCGCCACCTTCACCCAGTCCGGCAGCCAGATCAGGGCCACCAACACCCCCTGGAACCGCATCATCCCGCCCGGCGGCTCCATCCAGATCGGCTACGCCGCCTCCTACACCGGCACCCCGCCCGTCCCGGTGCGGATCAGCGTGAACGGCGTCCCCTGCACGATGGGCTGACGACAGCCGGACCCCGCCCCTTTGGTGATGACGGGGCCCGAGACGTGCTCCTCGCCCCGATACGTCGTGCGGCGGCCGGTTCTGACCGGCCCGTGTCGCACGCGGATGAAGTAGGGCCGGTGGTCTCGCGGCCCCCGAACTCCCGCGCGGCTGCGCATGGCGGTGCGGGGGTCGCGGTGGGGGTCCTGCCGGTCAGCGGCGCAGGGTGAGGCGGAAGGCGCAGCCGTCGCCGGTGGGGCCGGGAGAGGCGAGGGTGAGCGTGCCGCCGTGGGCGGCGGCGATCTGGGCGGCGATGGGCAGTCCTAGGCCGGTGCCGGGGGTGTCGGGGCGGCCGCGCCAGAAGCGCTGGAAGACGTGGTGCTGCTGGTCGGGCGGGATGCCGGGGCCGTGGTCGGTTACGGTGACGCTCGCCTCGGACGCGGTCGTCGCGACCGCCACCTCGACGACGGAGCCGGCCGGGGCGTACTTCACGGCGTTGTGCACCAGGTTGGCGACCGCGCGCCGCACGGTGGGCTCGTCGACCGGGCACGTGGCGGACCGGGGCCCGGTGAGCGACAGCTCGACGTCCCCGGCCGGCGGCCGGGCGTCGTGCAGGACGGCCCGGACGATGTCCATCAGGTCCGCCTGCCGGCGGTCGATCGTGCGGGCCCGCCCGCGGGCCTCGACGAGCAGGTCGTCGAGCGTCGTCTGGAGCCGGTCGGCCGCCCGGCGTGAGCGCTCCAGGCCCTGCCGGTAGACCTCGACGGTGGGGTCGGGGTGGGCGAGCAGGACCTCGGTGTTCGCCACCAGCACCGACAGCGGGGTGCGCAGTTCGTGGCTGGTCTCCTCGATGAGCCGCCGCTGGGTCTCGGCGGCGGCCTCCAGGCGGTCGAGCATCGCGTCGAAGCTCGCCGCGAGCGCCACCACCTCGGCCGGGCCGCGGTCGAGCCCGATGCGCAGGCCGAGGTCGGTGCCCTGGACGTCCTCGGCGACCCTGTGCACCCGGCCGATCGGGCGCACCGCCCGCCCGGCCCACCACCAGGCCAGACCGGCGGCGGCGGGGCCGAGCGCGAGGATCGTCCGGGTGGCCCACGCCGACCGGTGCGCGTGGGTGCTCCGTGTCTCCGGCATGCCGGCGACCGCGTGCGCGGTCGCCTCGGTGTCGGTGGCGAGGATCACGCCGAAGAGCAGCAGGGCCGGCACGTAGATCGCCAGAAACCCGAGCGCGGCCAGCCGCACGCGGAGCGACCGCCAGACGGCGTTAGCGGCGAGACCGCCGGCGGCCGGTGACGCGGCGGTCGCCGGGGCGTTCACTACGGGGGTATCGGCGGGCCGGGCCGGTGATCGCCGGGGGGCGTTCACTACGGGGCCGTCAGGCGGTAGCCGGCGTTGGTGATCGTGAGGATGAGCGGGGGGTCGCCGATCTTCCTGCGCAGCCGGCTGAGGATCACCCGGACCGAGGTCGTGAAGGGGTTGGCGTGCGCGTCCCACACGTGTTCGAGCAGGTCCTCGGCCGAGACCACCTGGCCGGGGTGGTGCATGAAGTGGCGCAGCATCGAGAACTCCCGTGCGGTGAGATCGAGCGGGACGCCGGACCGCCAGGCCCGGTGGGCGGCGAGGTCGAGCGTCAGCTCGCCGACGCGCAGGATCGAGCCGTGCTCGCCGTCGCGCCGGGCCAGGGCGCGGAGCCGGGCGACCAGCTCCGCGAAGTGGAAGGGCTTGACGAGGTAGTCGTCGGCCCCGGCGTCGAGCCCGGCCACCCGGTCGGCGACGGCGTCGCGGGCGGTCAGCACCAGCGACCGCCGGGGCCGGTGCAGGCCGGGGTCGCCGGCCAGGCCGCGGAGGAGGTCGAGCCCGTCGCCGTCGGGCAGGCCCAGGTCGAAGCAGGCGACGTCGTACCTGGTGGTGCGCAGGAGCTCCTCGGCGCCCGCTCGGGTTGCGGCGACGTCGACGGCGTAGGACTCGTTGCGCAGGCCGAGGGCGACGATTTCCGCCAGGTCGGCGTCGTCTTCGACCAGCAGGACGCGCACGGCGCGATCACCCGCCCGGCCGGCGGGCGCCGGTGTCCCCGGCCGGCCCGGAGACGGTGACGCGTCCCCGGCCGAACTCCAGGGTCACCTCGGGCCCGGTGCCGGCCGGGTCGTCCGGGCGGTAGCTCCCGCCGCCGGCCGGGACGAGCGTGAGCGCCGGGGGCCCGGCCGGGATCTGCGCGGCCTGGACGCCGCCCTCCTCGTTGACCGAGTACCACCCGGTGAGCGACCGCTTCGCGGACGTGACGGTGACGTAGGTGCGCGGTTCGCCGTCGACGGCGGTGGTCCCCCCGAGCGTGATCCCGGTGATCGGGCCGAGCGCGCCCTCGACGCCCGCGCGCTCCGCGCGTCCTTCCCGGGTCGTCCCGCCGAGCAGCGCCAGCACGCGTCGCTCGTGGTCGCGCAGGTCGCCCGCCGGGACGTCGCCGCGGGGCGGGAACAGCGCCGCGACGGCGTCGGCGCCGCGCGCGGAGATCGTGGTGCGCCCGTCGGTCGCGGTCACGTCGAACGAGCCTCCCGTGTCCAGTTCGTACCGGCCGACGATAGCGGCGTCGCCGGTCGGCTTGGTGTCCCCGGCCGGCGCGCCGGGCGGCGGCAACGGCTCGCCGGCCGCCATGGCCGGGCCCACCGCCCGCAGGAGCTCTCCTGCGGACACCTTGGGCCCGTTCGACGCGATCGCGATCACCTGCCCGCGCTCGGGAAGCCAGGCCACGACGGCGTTGTGGCCGACGTCGCCGCCGCCGCCCGAGCTGGTGAGCACCGGCGTGCCGTAGATCGGCTTGCCGTAGGCCACCCATCCCGGCGTCTCGGACATGTCGTCCCCGAGGTCGTGGCCGGGGGTGCCGATGGCCTTGGTCGATTCGGGCGACACCAGCCGGCCGGAGAACAGCGCGTACGTCCACGCCGCCAGGTCGCGGGCGGTCATGGCGAGGCCGCCGTTGCCGTCGAGCGCCCAGTGCGGGCCCGCGAAGTCGCCCGCCTGGCCGGTCGTGCCGTCCGCGAGGTAGCCGACGGCCCGGGGGCCCGGGGCGGCGGGCTCGCCGTTCCAGAAGCCGCCGGCGACGGCGCCGCCGGGAAGCCGCAGTGTCCTGGACGCCGTGTAGCGCCGGTAGCCGGTGCCCGACACCCGGTCGACGATGAGCGCCAGCAGCGTGTACCCGGCGTTCGAGTAGACGTACCCGGTGCCCGGGCGGAACGCCGGCTTCAGCCTGCCGATGGCCGCCACGGCGGAGTCGCGGTCGAGTGGCCGGTAGTCGGCGCCGTGCGACCCGTTCAGGCCGCTGGTGTGCAGCAGCAGCTGCCCGACCGTCACCTTCGCCGCCGGGCCTTTCAGGCCGGGCAGCAGCTCGCCCGCGCGGTCGTCCGTCGACAGCTTCCCGGCGTCGGCGAGCGCGAAGATCGACGCGGCGGTGAACGCCTTGGTCACCGACCCGATGCTGAACACCGTGGCGGGCGTCACCGGGACGCCGCGGGCTCGGTCGGCGGCTCCGTAGCCCGCCAGGCAGACGAACTCGCCCCGGGTCGAGATGGCGACGGAACCGCTGAAACCGGCCTTCTCCCATCCGCGGAGCGCTGCGTCGAGCCCGGGGTCGCACCGCGCGGCGGCCTTGGTGGCGGCCGGCCGGGCCTCCGGGTCGCCGGGGCCCGCGCTACACGCCGCCACCAGAGCGGCCGTGGCCAGCACCGCGAGAGATCTCTTCATGCGGCCGACGGTAGGGAAGAGGCTGCGAACCTGGTGTGAACGAGTCGGCGGCCCTCCTCCGCCTCCGGCTGAGGCGGGCCGCGAAGGGCTGGCCGAGCAGGATCCCGAGGAAGACCAGCACCAGCCCGAACACCTGGTGCGCGGCGAGCGTCTCGCCGGCGACCGCCAGGCCGAGCAGGACCCCGGTCATCGGATTGAGCAGCCCGATGAGCCCCACCGTTCCGGCGCTCAGGTGCCGCAGCCCGGTGAACCAGGCGGCGAAGGCGATGGCGGTCGCGACGACCGTGATGTAGGCGAAGGCGATCACCGCCTGCCCGTCCAGCGCGGGCGGTGATCCCTCGACCAGCAGCGCCACGGGCAGCAGGACGGCTCCTCCGGCGATGAGCTGCCATGAGGTCAGCGAGAAGACGTCGACGTCCGCGCTCCACTTCTTGGCCAGCACGAAGCCGAGCGACGACATCAGCATGGCCGTCGCGGAGGCGAGCACGCCGGAGAGCCGCACGGGGCTCGCGCCGTCCAGCAGCATGAGGCAGACGCCCGCGATTCCGATTCCGGCCCCGATCACGTGCATGGCCTGCGGGCGCTCGGAGACCGCCGCCCAGGCGAACAGCATCATGACGATGGGCGAGGTCGCCATGATCGTCGAGGCGATGCTGGTCGGGAGCGTCTGCGCGGCCAGATAGACCAGGGCGAAGAACGCGCCCATGTTCAGGGTGCCGAGGACCAGCGACTTCCACCACCACGACCCCCGGGGAAGCCTCCTGCGCGCCAGGAGGAGCAGCAGGCCGGCGGGCAGCGCCCGGATCACCGCCCCGTGCAGCGGGTAGTCGGCGGGCAGGTACCGATGGGTGATGAGATAGGTGGTGCCCCACGCCACGGGCGCGATCGCGGTGACGGGTACCCATCGGAATTTAGCTTCCACGGAAGCAACTATAGCTTCCGTGGAAGTTATAGTTGCGAGCGTGAGCGAGTACCTCGACCGAGTGGCCCAGGTGCAGCAGGCGTGGGCCCGTGAGCGACCCGACGTCGACGTGAGCCCCCTGGGGGTCATCGGGCGCCTCCACCGCGTCGCCGGCCACCTCACCGAGCAGCTCTGCGTCGTCTACCGGCGCTTCGGGCTCAGCGAGGGCGAGTTCGACGTCCTGGCCACCCTGCGGCGCGCCGGCGCGCCCTTCGAGCGCGCGCCGGGGGAGCTCGCCGCGTACACCATGGTCACCACGGGGGCGATGACCAAGCGCATCGACCGGCTCGAACGCGGCGGGCTGGTCACGCGCCGTCCCAGCGCGGTCGACGGCCGCGCGCGTGTCGTCGCGCTCACCGGCGCCGGCAGGGAGCTGATCGACCAGGTGTTCACCGAGCACATGCGCAACGAGCGCCGCCTCCTCGACCACCTGACGCCCGAAGAGGCCGCGCGGCTGGAAGCGCTCCTCACCACCTGGCTCGCGTGCTTCGAGGCGCCGCGCCAGATGGGGACCCCGGCGACCCGACCGCCCGGCAGGCGATGATCAGCCCAGGCCGGCCCCGGCGTCCGCGACGAGCCGGAACCGGCGGAGGGCTCACCCGCGCTCGGGCACGGCCATCTCGCCGAGCGCGGACCAGTCGTCCTGCGGAACCGTGGCGTTGACGATCCGAGGCGTCTCGGCGAGGTGCCGCGGAAGGGTCTCCCGCGCGGCGCGGAAGTGCTCCGACCCGACGTGAGCCGCCCCGGCGTCGCCGTCCCGGAACGCCTCCACCAGCACGTACTCCTCGGGATCGTCGACACTGCGCGACCAGTCGAACCACAGGCACCCCGGCTCGGCCCGGGTCGCCCGCGTGAACTCGGCGCTGATCTCCGGCCACCGGTCGGCGTACTCCGGCAGCACTCGGAACTTCGCGGTAATGAAGATCATCGAATCTCTTTCGGCTCAGGCGGGACACGCGCGAACCCTCCCTACGATGCCACCACCGTGATCGCCCGTCGTCCGCCACACCGGCGTCCGTGCGGTCCGCGCCGCCTCAGGCCAGGAGGTGGTCGAGGACGAGGGCGGCGCCGATGGCGATCATGGCGGCGCCGGAGAGGCGGCTGGTGAGGCGGGCGGCGGCCGGGCGGGCGTGCAGGACGGTGCGGGTGAGGGCGCCGACGCACAGGTAGAACAGGGCGCAGGTGGTCATGAAGGCCAGGCCCAGGACGGCGATCTGGGCGGCCACGGGCCAGGTTCCCCGCGGGTCGGTGAACTGGGGGAGCAGGGCCAGGAAGATCAGCAGGCCTTTGGGGTTGAGGCCGCTGACGCCGACGCCTTGCAGGAAGACGGTCCAGCCGGTGCCGGGCGGGGTGTCCGCCGCGCCGGCGGGCGTTGCGGGGTGGGCGAGGGTCGTGGCTCCGTGCCACATCAGATAGGCGCCCCCGGCGAGGGTCAGGGCGGTCAGGATCGCCGGCGAGCCGGCGACCAGGGCCCCGACGCCGGCCGCGACGACGAGCGTGACGGCGGCGTACCCGGCGACCAGGCCGGCCACCGCCGGGAGCACCGACCGCCGCAGCCCGGCGCTGATGGTGAACGCCCAGTCGGCGCCCGGGACGACGATCAGCAGCAGCGAGACCGCCCAGAAGGCGAATAGGGAACCTGCGGCCATCGATGAGATCTCCCCGTGGAGGAATCGGAGATGGACCCCGGCCCGGCCCCGCCGCTTCAATGGGAAGAATATCGCTGTACCGCCGAAAAGTGCTTCCAAGTTTCACCGGGTAGAGGCGTTTCTGTGGAAGAATCTTCTCCATGGACGGCATCGACCGTAAGATTCTTGCGCTGCTCCAACGGGACGGCCGTCTCACCATCACCGAGTTGGCGGCGCGGGTCGGGCTGAGCGTCTCGCCCTGCCACCGCCGACTGCGGGAACTGGAGCGCGGCGGCACGATCCGCGGCTATCGCGCCGTCGTGGACGCCGACGCGCTCGGCCTGCGGTTCCAGGCGCTGGTCTTCGTCACCATGCGGCAGGAGGACCGCGACACGCTGCTGGGCTTCGAGGAGGCGGTCGCGCGCGTTCCCGAGGTCGTGCAGGCCCAGCGGTTGTTCGGCGACCCCGACTACCTGCTGCGCATCGTCACCGCCGACCTGTCCGCCTACCAGCGCCTGGAGGACGACGTGCTGGCGGCGCTGCCCGGCGTCCAGCGGCTGAACTCGACGCTCATCATGAAGCACGTGGTGAACGACGGCCCCCTGCCCGTCTAGGGCGTGGCGGGCGCCGGTCGGGCCGCGCGCCGCGGACGCGTCCGGCGAGTACGCTGCCAACCGTCGCGCTGATCGGGAGTGGACGGCATGAGCAGGGTTCTCTACGTCATCGTGTGCGCCGCCGGGCCGGCGGCGAGGGTCGGCACGCTGGTCGCGCTGGCCCAGGACGCCGGATGGGTCGTGCAGATCGTCGCCACCCCGGCGGCGCTCGGGTTCGTCGACGTGGCCGCCCTGGAGGAGCAGACCGGCCGCCCGGTCCGCAGCCGGTACCGCACGCCGCAGGAGCCGAAGCCGCCCAGGGCGGACGCCGTCGTCGTGGCCCCCGCCACCTACAACACCGTCAACAAGTTCGCGCACGGCGCCGCCGACACCTACGCACTGGGCGTGCTCGCCGAGGCCCCCGGCCTCGGCATCCCCGTCGTCGTCCTGCCGTTCGTGAGCACCGCGCTCGCCGGGCGGGCGGTCTTCCGGCGCAGTGTGGAGGAGTTGCGCGCCGAGGGCGTGCACGTCCTCATCGGCCCCGGTGGGTTCGAACCGCACCCGCCCAGCGCCGGCGACGAGGCCGTCGAGGCCTACCCCTGGCCGCTCGCCCTGTCCGTCCTGCGGCCGCCGGTGGCGTAGTCGGGCGTAGGCGTCGAACAGAAACCCGGCCGGCGGGGCTTTCGAGAGCCCCACTCGAAGGAGCCGTCCTCGACGCCGAAACCCGCGCCGGCGAAATCACGCACGGCCACGGCCGGGGTCGCGGAGATGTGAAATTTTCAATGGATCCGGCGCCGCGTTCCGGCGGTCTTTGGGCTGGTCGTCAAACTAATTTGCCCATGAGCGCTGGTCATCGGCGCGTTGGCCCGGTCGAGGTGTTTGTGCGCTTGTGTGGGGTCGGATAGCTTCACCGCAAGCGGGAGCGCTCCCACTTCGGATCCCCCGACCGGAACACGGAGACCGCACGATGCCTCACCACCACGTCCGATCCCTTCGCTGGGCCCTTCGCACCCTGGCCACGCTGTGCGTCGCCGTGATCTGCGTCGTCCCGCTCACCGGCACCGCCTCCGCGCACGGGTCGGTCGTCGACCCCGCGTCGCGCAACTACGGCTGCTGGGCGCGCTGGGGCAACGACTTCCAGAACCCCTCCATGCAGCAGCAGGACCCCATGTGCTGGCAGGCGTGGCAGGACAACACGAACGCCATGTGGAACTGGAACGGGCTCTACCGGGAGAACGTCGGCGGCAACCACCAGGCGTTCATCCCCGACGGCCAGTTGTGCAGCGCCGGACGCACCGAGAGCGGGCGCTACCGGTCCATGGACACGCCGGGCGCGTGGAAGACGACGAGCCTCGCGAGCACCTTCAACATCCGGCTGAACGACCAGGCCTACCACGGCGCCGACTACATCAAGGTCTACATCAGCCGCCAGGGCTACAACGCGACCACCACCGCCCTGGGCTGGAACCACCTGGAGCTGGTGCGCGAGACCGGCAGGTACGCGCCCGCCAACAACTACATGATCAACGGTCTCTCCAAGGGGAGCCGCACCGGCCGCCACGTCGTCTACACGATCTGGAAGGCCTCGCACGCGGACCAGGTGTACTACTTCTGCAGCGACGTCGTCTTCAGCTGAGCATCCATCCGCCGGACGCCACCACGTCCGGCGGCGTGGACACCAAGAGGGGCGGAGACGACTCCGCCCCTCTTCGCCGTGCTCACGGCCGGATTCTGGTCACCGCTTGGCGACCGTGAAGCCTCCGGTCAGGTGCCCGAGGCCGACGGTGTACGTGCCCGCCTCGTTCCGGCGCACCTCGAAGGACAGGCGCGCCGTCCCGCCAGCGCGGACCCGCACGGTACGCCGGGTCTCGACCCCCCCGTCCACCCGCAGGACGGCGTCGTGCTCGCCGGCCTTCTCGCCCACGTTCTTCAGCCACGCGGTGATCCGGACGGGGCGGCCCGGGCGGGCCTTCGCCGGGGTCACTTCGAGGCCGGACAGGGCGAAGCGGGGCTCGGCGGTGGGGGCGCGGTCGTGCAGGAAGATGTCCGACCTGCGGTTGGTGTCGTCGAGCGCCAGGTTTGCCGAGGTGCTCTGGAAGGCGACGAAGCGGCCGTCGGCGCTGAGGGAGGGCAGCTCGGTCGAGCCGTCGCCCTCGGCGGACTCCGGGCCCGCCGAGACGCGGGTGGTGGTGCCGGTCTCCAGGTCGCGGACGAACGCGTCGGTCCGCCCGTTGGTGTCGGGGCCGGCGAGGTTGGTGGCGTAGCTGTAGAACGCCACCGTCCGCCCGTCGGCGCTGAGGGAGGGGGCGAAGGACATGTCGTTCGCCCGGCTTCCGTCCGCGGCCGCCGAGGCCAGCGTGCTAACGCCGGTCCGCCGGTCGTGGACGTAGATCTGGAAGCCGGTGACGCCACTGGTGGTGAAGGCCACCGTCTGCCCGTCGGCGCTGATCACCGGCCCACTCGCCTCGGTGTCGGCCGGCGCCGGGATCAGCTCGGTGCTCCCGGTCTGTCGGTCGCGCACGAAGACGTCGACGTGCCCGTTGGCGTCTGCCGCCACGAGGTTGGGGGCGTCGCTCTGGAAGGCGACGTAACGGCCGTCGGCGCTGATCGACTGCTCGCGCGAGTTGCCTTCGCCCTGCGCGCCGTCCGCCCCGACCGAGACGCGCTCGGTCCGCCCTGTGCCGCGGTCGCGGACGAAGACGTCGGTGCGGCCGTTGGTGTCCCCGGGCACCAGGTTGGCGGCGTCGCTGTTGAAGACGGCGAGGCCGCCGTCGGCGCTGAAAGAGGGTTGTGAGGTGAGGCCGTCCGCCTGGGTGCCGTCGGAGGCCACCGAGAGCCGCTCGGTCTTCCCGGTCTGGCGGTCGTGCGCGAAGGCGTCGGTCTGGGCGTTGGTGTCGCCGGGCACCAGGTTGGTGGCCCCGCTGCTGAAGCCGACGTGGCGCCCGTCGGCGCTGAGGGTCGGCGTCAGCGAGAAGCTGTCGGCCTGGGCGCCGTCGGAGCTCACCGAGACGCGCTCGGTCGAGCGGGTGTTCAGGTCGGTCACGAAGATGTCGAGCTCGCCGTTGGTGTCGTCGTCGACGAAGTCGGACGCCATGCTGGCGAACGTCACGACGCCGGCGTCGCCGCTGAGCCTGGGCCACCAGGCGTCGCCGGTGGCCTGCCTGCCGGCGGACGTCAGCGAGACGCGCTGGGTGGCCGGCGGCCGGGGCAGGGTGAGGTCGCCCTGACCGTGCCACTTCGTCGCGCGCACGCTGACCTGCTTGGGGGCCGACCTCGACACGCCGGGGGCGTTCGCGGCGATGCGGTGGTCGCCCTCGGGCACGTCGCGGATGGTGTACCGGCCGTCGAGGCCGGTCGTCGCCGTCAGGCGGTCGGGGACGTCGAGCACCGTGACCGTCGCGCCCGGCACCGTCGAGCCGGTCGGGCCGTAGACCACCCGCCCGGAGATCGTGCCCCACCGGGTCCGCTCCATCGGGACGCGGACGTCGGAGAAGCGGTCGGCCACGACGCGCATGCGGACCGGCTGCTGCCGGTAGCCGAACCGGGACAGCGTCAGGTCGTGGGCGCCGGGGGCGAGCCGCATCTCGAAGCGGCCCTGCCCGTCGGTCCGCACGGTGCGTCCGCCGGTGCGGACGACCGTCACCCCGGCGAGCGGCTCGCGGGTCCGGGCGTCGGTGACGGTGCCCCGGACGCCACTGGCGAGGGCCGCCTCGGCCACGGCGGCGTACGCGTCGATCCGTCCCGCGCCGAAGCGCGTGTTCGGGCGCTGCCCGTAGCGGTCGTCGGAGAAGGACGTGCCGGCCAGGATGTCCAGCGTCTCGTCGACGCCGAGACCGGGGCGGGCCTGCAGCATCAGCGCGACCGTGCCGGAGACGTGCGGGGTGGCCATCGAGGTGCCGCTCAGCGCGCCGTACTCGCCGCCGGGCAGGGCCGAGACCACGTCCACGCCGGGCGCCGAGACGTCGGGGACAACGTAGGAGTCGGGCCAGTCGCCGGGCGCGTCGACCCAGTCGGCCCGCTTGACCACGCCGCCGCAGGAGAAGTCCGGCACGTCGTCGTCGAGGTCGGTGGCGCCGACGGCCACGGCCTCGTAGACGTTCCCGGGGCTGCCCGAGCCGCCTTCGAGGCACTCGTTGCCGATGGCGAACGACGGGAAGGAGCCGGCCAGGTAGATGTTCCTGGCCGGTTCGATCATCTCGTCGGAGTAGCCCTCCGAGCCCAGCGACATGCTGACGACGTCGGCGGGCCGCCCGGCCGGGGCGCCGTCGGCGGCGTACGGCGCGATCGCCCACTGCATGCCGGCGACCACCTGGGCGAACGTCCCGTCGCCGCCCGGGATGACCAGGCCGGCCATCAGGTCGACGCCGGGCGCGACGCCGATGCGCGTGCCGGACGCGTCCCCGCCGGCGATCGTGCCGGCCACGTGCGTGCCGTGGTAGCTGCTGTCGTGCGGCACGGAGGCCACCGGCCTGCCGTCCGCGCCGAACTCGATCCAGCCGCCGGGGTGGGCCGGGTCCGACGCGTCGTCGGTGGCCAGCTTCCCGGCGAGGTCGGGGTGGGCGATGTCGACGCCGGTGTCGAGAACCGCCACGCGCACGCCGTCACCGGTCAGCCCGCGCTCGCTGAGCACCCGGTCGGCGCCGATCTTCGCGACGCCCCACGCCGAATCGCCGGCCGTCGCGGCCGGGCCCGGCTTCGCGGGCGGCGCGGGCGGGGCCGTGAGCGTGAAGTTGGGGATGACCCGGTCGACCAGGGCGAGCGCCGCCAGCGCCTCAAGGGTGGCGGGCTTGGCCCGGACCAGGACCATGTTCTTGATCCAGAAGGTGTTGAGCACCTGGTCGCCGTGCGACTCGACCAGTTCGACGACGGGGGCCTGCGCTGTCCTGGCGCCCTCGGCCAGGGCCGTCCTCACCTCGCCGGAGCGGGCCGCCGGAGAGCTGAGGCCGGGGCCGAGCACGACGACGGCCTCGAACCGCGCGTCGGCGCCCGCTCGCGCGTTCTTCAGACGGTCGGCCAGCTCCGGGGCGATCTTGCCGGGCGGGGCCGGTTCCGCGGCCGGGCGCTCCGCCGTCGCGGGGCTCGCCTGCAGCATCACGGTCAGCATTCCGAAGGCGGCCAGCGTTGCGATCAACCGGCGTTGCCCGCGTGGGCGCGGGGCGGACGTCGACATGGGAGGGGCTCCTTCGATCAGGCTGTTGTGCTCTTGAACGCTGGCATCAGCCGTCGTCGGCTGACAAGCTGAGCCGACGGCGAGTTCATGTCAGGTGACGTGAATACGACAGCCGGAAAGCATCGTCCGGTCACGGACGGTCACCGTGCCCGCGAGGAGGACAGGCTTGCTTGAGGCGATCGGGCTGAGCCAGCAGGACGAGGCGGTGTACGACGCCCTGGTGCGCAGGACGCAGGCGACGCTCACCGAGCTCGTCCACGACTGCCACCTCCCGGCGTCGGCCGCGCGAAGGACGTTGCGCTCGCTGGTCGAACTGGGCCTGGCCACCCGCTCGACCGGGCGCCCCGTCCGCTACGTCGCCGTGGCGCCGGACAGCGGGCTGGAGGCCGTCCTGCGCGAACGCGAGGCCGGGCTGCGCGACGTGCGCCTGCACGTGCGCACGCTGATGAAGATGTACCGCGCCGGCACCCGGTTCGCCCATCCGGGCGAGCTGATCGAGGTGGTCTCCGGGCGCGACGAGGTGAACCACCGCTGGGTGCAGATGCAGCAGAACACCCACGCCCAGATGCGCGGGTTCGACCTGCCGCCCTACGCCGCCCGGCAGGGGCACACCGAGTCCAACCACGTCGAGCTGGCGCTGTTGAAGCGGGGCGTGAAGTATCGGGTGATCTACGACAGGACCGCGCTGGAGCTTCCCGGCTGGCTGGACGACGTCACGGTCGGCATGCGGCAGGGGGAGCAGGCGAGGATCGCCCCCGACCTGCCGATGAAGCTGGCGATCTCCGACGATCGGCTGGCCATCATCCCGTTGCTGCGGCCCGGCGACGACGTCGTCACGGCGTCCTACCTGATCCACCCCTCGCCGCTGCTGGACGCGCTGGTCGCCCTGTTCGAAGCGGTCTGGGCGCGCAGCGTCCCGGTCCAGCTCACCTCGCCCGACGCGGAGGCGCTCTCGGAGGAGGAGACGAGGCTGCTGACGCTGCTGGCGGCGGGCGCCACCGACAAGGCGGCCGGCCGCGCACTCGGCTGGAGCGAGCGCACCGTTCAGCGCCACGTCACCAAGCTCATGCGGCGCGTCGGGGCGCGCACCCGGTTTCAGATCGCGATGGAGGCGACCCGGCGCGGCTGGATCTGACCGGGGCCGCCGCTACGGCCGGGGCGCCGGGCCGAGCAGCCGCTCCAAGACGCGGGTCTCGCCGGGCCACGCCTCCAGCAGCACGGCGCGCGGCACCCGCCGGGCGGCGTAGCGCAGGGCCAGCGCGACGACGACGACGTCGTCGAGCGGGCCGATCACCGGCATGAACTCCGGGATCAGGTCGACGGGGCTGAGCACCCACAGCCCGGCGAGCACGATGGCGATCTTCGCCGCCCGCGGCACCCGGTCGTCCCCGCGCAGCCGGCGCACGGTGGTCACGCAGTCGGGGATGAACGCCGCCAGATCGCGCAGGACGCCGGGCGGCAGGCGGCGGGCGAGCAGCACGAGCACGGCCCAGCTCGCCAGGACGCAGACGGCGGCCACGCCCGCCGCGATGAGCCAGTCACGCATACAGCGGATCCGTCCTGACGGCATGTCCTTCCACCGCGAAGCGTAGAGCGCCCGCGTGCTCCGGCGAGCTGTTCGGCGGATAAAACCCGCATAAAGGCTGTCCGATATAGCCAGTTAGGGTGATTTTCCAGCGTAGATCGTTACCCAGAAGGGACCGCCGTGAGGACGACGATCCTGATCACCTCTCCCGACACGTTCCAGGCGCCGGGACTCGAACTCTTCGATGTCGCGCCGATCTTTCCCGGTGGGCCCCAATGGCTCACCAAACCCGTGCTGATCGCCCTGCTCGGCTCGGTCATCGTCATCGGCCTGGTGTGGGCCGCGTTCGCCAGGCCGAAGCTCGTGCCACGCGGGTGGCAGGGCGTCGGCGAACTCGCCTACGTCTTCGTCCGCGAGCAGGTCGCCAGGCCGACGCTCGGCAAGGACGCCGACCGGTGGATGGGATTCCTCTTCAGCGTCTTCCTGATCGTGCTGGTCTGGAACCTGATGGGCGTCATCCCGGTCATCCAGTTCCCCGTCGCCGCGCGCATCTCCTTTCCGCTCGTGCTGGCGATCAGCGTGTACGTCCTGAAGCTGTATCTGGGGGTCAGGCACCACGGTGTGGTCGGCTACCTGAAGGGCATCGTGCACCTGCCCGGGCTGCCGGGCTGGGCCTACGCGCTCTACGCCCCGCTGATCCTCGCCGAGGTCTTCATCAACTCGCTGTTCACGCACTTCGTCCGGCTGTTCGCGAACATGTTCGCCGGCCACCTCATCCTGGCCTTCTTCAGCTCGGTCGGCTTCTGGTTCGTGTTCGAGAGACTCAGCCCGCTCGGCCTGGGCGTCGGCGTCGTCGGCGTGCTGATGACGATCCTGATGACCGCGTTCGAGATGTTCATCCAGTTCCTGCAGGCGTTCCTGTTCGCCATGCTCGCCGCGATGTTTATCGCCAGCGGGCTGGAGGGCTCGCACTAGCGCCGCGTCCGCGCTTCGGCCGGGGGTTCCCGTACCCCGTCGTCACGGGGTACGGGAGGCCTCGGCCGGGGCGCGAGGGGTCAGCCCGACCGCTCGGCCTCGCTCAACTCGACGCAGAACTCGTTGCCCTCGATGTCGGCGAGCGTCACCCATCCCCGGCCGTCGGGGCGCCGGTGGTCGGCCACGAGCGTGGCGCCCAGCGCGAGAAGCCGCTTGACCTCCTCGTCCCTGGTGCGGTCGCGGGGCTGCAGGTCGAGGTGGACGCGGTTCTTGACCGTCTTGGGCTCCGGGACGGTGACGAACAGCAGCTTGACGCTCGACGTCTCGACCAGCGCCTCGGGGTCGCCCGGGTTGTCGTCGTCGGCGAGGGAGGCGTCCAGCACGCCGGCCCAGAAGGTGGCGAGCCGATACGCGTCCGCGCAGTCGACCGTTACATGTCGTACGAGAGATGCCATGGCCGTCATTATGGAGGCTCGGCCGCTCCGGTCCGCCGGACGATGCGCGCCGGGCGCCGTCGCGGGCCAGGTGGGGGAGCGGGCCGCGTCCACCGGCGCACCGGTGACGCGGCGCCGGCGCTGGAAACTTTCGGACCGCCCGGCGCTTTCAGGGCGTCGCGAGCGCGGCGCCGCGTGCCTCTGACAAGGCCCGTAAGGTGAGTCCCTCGCGCCGCTCCGGGGGCGTCCGCGGCACGTTCACCCATTCTGACCTGCGATTACATAGCGCCATTCGGGTGCGGGGCGCTTTCCGTGGCACGACGGGATGAAAGTTTCAACTTTCTTGCGTAAGGTTTCGCCACCGAATCGTGTCAGGTAACATCGCCGCAACATGGGAGCGCTCCCAATTGTCGGAAACCCCCCTCAGCCCTCAAGACGGAGATCGCAGATGCAGCTCATCGATCGCGCCAAGACCCCCCATGGGGTGGTACGCACACTGCTCGTCATGATGTCCGCGGCCGTGCTCGTCATGGTCCCCTGGGTCGACGTCGCCTCCGCCCACGGGTCGATCATCGACCCGGCGTCGCGCGTCTACGGCTGCCACCAGCGGTGGGGCAACGACCACCTGAACCCGGCCATGGAGCAGCAGGACCCGATGTGCTGGCAGGCGTGGCGCGCCAACGCCAACGCCATGTGGAACTGGAACGGCCTCTACCGCAACGGCGTCGGCGGCAACCACCAGGGCCAGGTGCCCAACGGGCAGCTGTGCAGCGGCGGGCGCGCAGAAGGCGGCCGTTACAACGCCATGGACGCCGTGGGCGCGTGGAAGACGACCAACATCAGCAGCAACTTCACGCTGCGGCTGTACGACCAGGCGAGCCACGGAGCCGACTACTTCCGCGTCTACGTCACCCGCCAGGGCTTCAACGCACTCACCCAGCCGCTCACCTGGAGCAACCTGGAGCTCGTCCAGACCACCGGCCGCTACGCCCCGGCCCAGAACATCTCGATCAACGCCAGCGCCCCCGGGCGCAGCGGCCGCCACATCGTGTACACCATCTGGCAGGCCTCGCACATGGACCAGGCGTACTACATCTGCAGTGACGTGAACTTCACCTGATCCCGATCTCGCACGACCCCCGCCGGCGGCGCCACAACGGCGCCGCCGGCTTCGCGTCGTCACCTCGGTGAGGCCGCCTCGGGGCGCTCGTAGTGAAGAAGGACGACGCCGTTTCCGAAGGTGCGGGTCTCGGCGAGCCGGAACCGGACCTCCGACTCCGAGGCCGGGAACAGGCGCCTGCCCCCGCCGACGACCACCGGGTGGACGTAGAGGTAGTAGTCGTCGACGAGGTCGTGGCGCATGAACGTCGCGGCGAGATCGGCGCCACCGAGCGCCAGGTCACCGCCGGGCCGTGCCTTGAGCTCCAGGATCTCCTCGACGACGACCTCCCGTCTGATCGTGGTGTTCCAGTCGGCGTGCTCCAGCGTGCGGGAGAACACGATCTTCGGCATGTCGCGCCAGATGCGGGCGAACTCCGCCACCGGGCCGGCGTTGGCGGGGTCTTCGTCGGCGGTCGGCCAGTACTCGGCCATGAGCTCGTGGCTGACGCGCCCGTCCAGGAACGCGCCCATCGCCTTCAGCCGCTCGTTGAAGTGGCTGTGCAGCTCCTCGTCGACCAGGTGCCAGTCGATGCGGCGGTCGGGCCCCTCGAAGAAGCCGTCGAGGGACACCGACATCATCAACACGACTTTTCTCATCGAGGTCTTCACCCGCCATCCACGTCGAGGTTTCGCGGAAGCCTACTCACCGCCGCCGACAGAACCGGCCGCCGCGACGAATCGGGCCGCCGCGACGAATCGGGAGCCCGCTGGCTCGCCGGCCGCCCCGGGCGCTAGATCGCAGGAGTGCCTGGCGGAACGCGCGCCACCTCCGGCTGCCGGTGGCCCTGCTCGATGACCACCTGCCAGGTGCGGCAGTGGCAGTGGCGGTAGACGACCACGCCCTGCGAGGTGCGGTGCCGGGAGAGTTCCGTCCAGACGTGGGGATGTTCGCGAGTCATGGATCCAGCGTGCTGTAATGGCATTGTGCACCTCAACCCTTACGGCGAGGACGCGGTGGTGTTCGCCGCCGATCTGGCGAACCGGCCGCCGGCCGGTGTCGAGGAGCTCACCCGCAGGTCCGTCGAGGCGGGGCTGCTCGTCGACTTCCCCGTCCGGGAGGAGGACCTCGCCCGCACGCTGGCGGTGCTGCGCGACTGGCGGGAGCTGGTCGACTCCGGCGACGACGCCGAGCGCGCCGAGCTGCTGAACCGCATGCTGGCGTCGGCCTCGGCGTTCCCGCGGCTCACCGACCACGCGGGGGACGGCTGGCACCTGCACTACCGCGACGACCGGCAGTCGCTGGCCGGGGTGCTCACCTCGGTGATCTGCGTGGGGACGGCCCTGCACCTGGTGGGGCGTGGGATGCGCAGGCTCGGGCGCTGCGCCGCCGACGGGTGCGACCTGATCTACGCCGACGTCTCCCGCAACGGCCGGCAGCGATACTGCTCCCCGCGCTGCGCCAACCGCGACGCCGTACGCCGCCACCGCGCGGCCGCCTCCGCCCGCCCGCCGGATCGCTAGGATTCCCGGCATGGCGGACATCGGCCGATCGGGCGAGGCGGCTCCGGGGCCGGCGGTGGCCGTGGAGGGGTTCGGGCGGCTCGTCGAGCAGCACCGGCGGGCGCTGCACGTGCACTGCTATCGCATGCTCGGCTCCTTCGACGAGGCCGAGGACCTGGTGCAGGAGACGTTCCTGCGGGCCTGGCGCCGTCGCGACACCCTGCGCGGCGAGGACGGCCTGCGTCCGTGGCTGTACCGCATCGCCACCAACGCGTGCCTGGACCACCTCAGGGCGCACCCCCGGCAGCCGTTGCCGCGCACGGCGCCGGTCGTGGCCGACCCGGGGCTCGACCCGCCGCTCTCGGACGTGGTGCCGTGGGTCCAGCCGTACCCCGACGCGTCGCTGGACGCCGCCGACGCGGTGATCGACCGCGAGACGATCGAGCTGGCCTTCCTCGTCGCCATCCAGCACCTGCCGCCCCGCCAGCGCGCGGTGCTGATCCTGCGCGACGTGCTCGGCTGGTCGGCCCAGGAGACCGCCGAGTCGCTGGAGCTGACCGTCGCCGCAGTGAAGAGCGCGCTGCAGCGGGCCAGGCCCACGGTGAGGCGGCATCTCCCCGCGCGGCGGCTCGACTGGGCGGCGTCCTCGGAGCCGACGGCGCAGGAGCGGGCCGTCCTGCAGCGCTACATCGACGCCATCGAGCGGGCCGATCCGGGCATCCTGGTCACAGTGCTGCGTGCCGACGTGTGGCAGGCGATGCCGCCGCAGCCGATCTGGCTGCAGGGACGCGACGCGTTCATCTCGGCGTGGACGCCCGCCATGGTGGGGCCGGAGGCATGGGGCGACTGGCGGGTCGTCCCCACCCGGGCCAACCGCCAGCCGGCGGCGGCCGCGTACCTGCGCAAGCCCGGCGAGACCGGCTTCCGGCCCTCCTGGCTGGCGGTGCTGAGCGTCGAGGGCGGGCTTGTGACGCAGATCACCACGTACGGGGACGGCGTCTTCCGCGAGTTCGGCCTGCCCGAGTCGCTCTGACCCGCGGACACATGGCCTGAGGTCGTACCGATTCCTTTTCCGCGCGGCTCTCGTCTTATGAGGGAGAGCCGCTGAGAGAGAGGGAACACCATGGCTGATCTTCAGAAGGACGTGCAGGCCGTCGTCGACGAGCTGGTGGAGTCGGGGGCCGAGCGCGGCGTGCAGGTGGCCGTCTACCGGCACGGCGAGCAGGTCGTCGACGCGGTCGCGGGGCTCGCCGACCCGGCCACCGGCCGCCCGTTCACCTCCGCCACCCCGGTGTACAGCACCTCGACGGGCAAGGGCGTGACCGCGACCGTCGTTCACGTGCTGGCCGAGCGGGGCGTGCTCGACTACGACACCCCGATCGCGGACGTGTGGCCGGAGTTCGCCGCGCACGGCAAGGGCAAGGCGACGCTGCGGCACGCCCTGACGCACCAGACCGGAGTGCCCGGGGTGCCGGTCGGCACCACGCCTGAGGACCTGTGCGACTGGGACGGCATGTGCGCCGCGATCGCCGCCGCGGCGCCCTGGTGGGAGCCGGGGACGCGGTTCGGCTACCACCCGCAGACCTGGGGCTACATCCTCGGCGAGGTCGTGCGCCGGGTCACGGGCCGGCGCGTCTCGCAGGTGCTGCGCGAGGACGTGGCCGGGCCGCTCGGCGTGGCCGACGAGATGTTTTTCGGCGTCCCCGCGCCGGAGCTCGGCCGGCTCGCCACGATCGAGGACGCCGGGCCGCCGATGGAGCTGCCCGCCGAGATGCTGGCCGCGATCCCGTTCTTCCGGGTCGTCGACGGCTACACCGCCGCGCCCCTCGCGGCGCTGCCGGACGCGGCGTTCAGCAACCGCCCCGACGTGCTGACCTCCGACATCCCCGCCGGCGCCACCCTGACCGCCCGCGCCGTGGCCCGCATGTACGACGCGCTGCTGAACGGCGCGCTCGTCTCACCCGAGCGGCTGCGCGAACTGTCGTCGCCGCAGGTGACCGGCGTGGACGAGGTCACCGGCACCACCGGGACCTTCGGTCTCGGCTACACGATCGGCCTGACGGAGGCGGTCGCCGCCCCCACGGTCTTCGGCATGGTCGGCAGCGGCGGCACCGCCGCCTTCGCCGACACCGCCACCGGCTACAGCGTCGGCATCACCAAGAACCGCGCCTCGTCCGGCGAGTTCCAGACCGTGGAACGCATCGCGAGCCTCGTCCTCCTCCAGCCCTGACACGAACCGGCCGCCGTCCCCTGGAATGGCGCCTTCGGCGCGCCCTTCTCAAGGCGGCCCTCACCCGGCCGCCTCTCGCCGTCGCGCAGGCGGTCGCCTTCGGTTGACGAAAGGCACTCGTCACCGACCCCGCCGACCGGGGGAGGTGCAACGCGCCTAGGTCTTCGGTTGGTCGTTGGCGATGTGTTCGTGGGCTAGGCGGCGGAGGGCGCTGAAGACCAGGTCGCCGAGGGCCGTCCAGATCACGGAGGTCTCCAGGAGGGCGTCGGGGTCGGGCTCGCGGACCAGGAGGGTGAGGTCGGCCTGGGCCAGACGGTGGGCGGCTTCGGCGTAGGAGTCCAGGAGCTGGAGCTGGGTGGTCTGGTCGAGGCGGTAGAGGGTGGCCAGGGCGGAGGTGAGGGTTCGGCGGGCGGGGTTGGTGGCTCTGACCCGCCAGCCCTGCCGGTCGATCAGGGCCTCGGTCTCCCGGGCGGCGGCCCGCCAGGCGTCGTCCTCGACCGCGGGGCGGGCGGGGGTCATGGCGAACTGGGCCTTGCCGGCGGAGTCCAGGGTGCTCATGCCGGGCTCGTCCATCTTGGCGAGCACCTCGCGGGTGGCCGCGACGCTGAGGCCGCCGACCTCGATGAGGGCCTTGACCAGCTTCAGGCGGCGGACGTGCGCCTCGGCGTACCGCGCCTGGTTGTGGCTGGTGCGCTCGCCGGGGGACAGCAGGCCCTCGCGCAGGTAGTACTTGATCGTCGGCACGGGCATGTCCGCACGCCGGCTCAGCTCGGCGATCCGCAATGCGTCTCCTCAAGGTCCTCTCGCGGCCGGTGACGAGGCCGTCCGCCGGCCCGGAACCGCGCCCGGTGGTCCCGTTCATCTTGCCGCCTGGCCGGGCGTGCCCGCCAAGGTCGTTCGCGCCCGCCGGCGAGGCCGCCCGCCCGGGAAGGCGCCGGACCGTCCTGCCGCCGGGCCGGGTGTGCCCGCCCGTCCATCCTCTCGCGTTCACCCGCGATCCCTTGAATATGGATAGTGGAGAGTTCTACTATCAGTCGCACGTCACTCCGGCGAAAGGGCAGCGGTGTTCACCACGATCGGTCGGTTCATGGTCAGGCGGCGGCTGTGGGTGTTCGCCGGCGCCGTCTTGTTCGTCGTGCTCGGCGGGGTGTGGGGGTCGGGGGCCGGGGGAGTGCTCGGCGGCGGCGCGGGCCTGGACAATCCGCACGGCGAGTCGGCCGAGGCCAACCGGCTGCTGGCCGGCACGCTCGGGCGGCATGTCGCCGACGTGGTCGTCGTGTACGAGGGCGCGGGGCTCACCGTGGACGACCCGAGCTTCCGGCGGCAGGTCGAGCAGGCCGCGGCCCGGGTTCCCGAGGACGCCTACACCTGGATGCGGACCTACTGGTCCACCGGCTCGGCCGACCACGTCTCCGCCGACCGGCGCAAAACCTACGTCTCCCTCCAGCTCCCGGGCACGACCGAGGAGGAACAGGCCGCCGTGTACGAGCGGATCAGGGGCCCGCTCGACGCGCCGGGCCTCACCGAGCGGTTCGGCGGCCTCGCGGCCGTCGGGCAGCAGTTCAACGAGATCAGCAACCGCGACCTCGCCCGCGCCGAGCTGCTCTCGTTCCCGCTGCTGATCATCCTGCTGCTGCTGGTGTTCCGCGGCGTCGTCGCGGCGGCGCTGCCGCTCGCGGTCGCCGTCGTGGTCGCGGTCGGCTCGCTCAGCGTGCTGCGGGTGGTGGGCGGGCTGGTCGACCTGTCCACGGCCGCGATCAACGTCGTGGTCATCCTCGGCCTGGGCCTGGCCACCGACTACGCGCTGCTCATCGTCAACAGGTTCCGCGAGGAGCTGGCGGCGGGCCGCGACGTCGAGGACGCCGTGGTGCGGGCCACCGCCACCGCCGGCCGCACGGTGGCGATCTCCGGCGTGACCGTCGCCGTCACGCTCGGCGGCCTGCTGGTGTTCCCCTCCCGGTTCCTCACCTCGCTGGCCTACGCGGGCGTCAGCGTGGTGCTGTTCGCGGTGGTGAGCGCGCTGACCCTGCTCCCCGCGCTGCTGCGGGTGACCGGCCGCCGCGTCGACTCCCTGCGGATCGCGCTGCCCCGCCCGCGCCGCCGGGGCGCCGCGGAGGGGGACGGCTGGTACCGCACCGCGCACGCCGTCATGCGCCGCCCGGTCACCGCGGCCCTGGGGATCACGGCCCTGCTGGTCGCGCTCGGGCTGCCGCTGCTCGGCGCCGTCTGGTCGCGGCCGGCGGAGTGGGCGCTGCCCGCGGACACCGACAGCGTGGTGGTCACCCGGCAGCTCGCCGAGGAGTTCCCGCTCGACCCCACCAAGGTGATCAGCGTCGTCGTCCGCATGCCGGGCGAGGCCGGAACGCCGCGGGCCCGGGCCGCCCTGGAGGAGTTCGCCGGGCGCCTCGGGCGCGTGGCGGGCGTCGACCGCGCGGAGGTGACCGGAACCCGGGGCGACCTGGCGCGCATCAGCCTCGGCTACTCGATGAGCCCGTACGGTCAGGAGGCCCGCGACGTGGTCGCGAAGCTGCGCGCGGAGCCGCCGCCCGCCGGGGCCACCGCGATGTTCGCCAACCGGCCCGCCGCCATCGCCGACATGCTCACCATGATCGGTGACGGGCTGCCGTGGATGCTGCTGATCGTCTCGGTCGTGACGTTCGTGGTGCTGTTCCTGGCCTTCGGGTCGGTGACGCTGCCGATCAAGACGGTGGTCATGAACCTGCTGTCGCTGTCGGCCGCCTTCGGCGCCATGGTGCTGATCTTCCAGGACGGCGTGCTCTCCGGGCCGCTCGGCTTCCAGGCCCCGGGGTTCCTGGACGCGAACATGCCCGTCATGATCGCGGCGATCAGCTTCGGCCTGGCCATGGACTACGAGGTCTTCATGCTGGCCAGGATCCGCGAGCACTACCTGCGCTCGGGCGACCCGGTGGAGTCGGTGGCCTTCGGCGTCCGGCACACCGCCCGGATCATCACCGCCGCGGCGCTGCTGCTCGGGGTGGTGGTGGGGGCGTTCGCCGTCACCGGCGTCACCGTGCTGAAGATGATCGGCGTCGGCGTGGTGATCGCACTCCTGGTCGACGTGACGATCGTGCGCGGCCTGCTGGTGCCGGCGACCATGCGGCTGCTCGGCCACCGGGCCTGGTGGGCGCCGGCCCCGCTGGCCCGCTGGTGGCGGCGGCACGGCATGCCCGAGGACGACGGCGCCGCCCCCGTCCCCCTGCCGGAGCCCCCCGTAAGGGTCTGACCGGACGGGGCGCGGCCGTAGGCCGGAGCGGCGAAGGCGGGGCCGTGCTCGGCGCGGCGACGGGGACCCGGGCGGCCGAACGTGGGAAGTCCTGTCCGGGGTACCGAAGGCGGGGCCGTGCTCGGCGCGGCGACGGGGGCCCGGGCGGGGGAACGTGGGTCCTGTCCGGGGCGGCGACGGGGACCGGGGCGGGGCGGGAGGCGTGGGTCAGGGGAGTTCGGCGAAGCGTTCGACCTGCTCGGTGCGGCCCGAGACGATGATCACGTCGCCGTAGGTCAGCTCGGTCTCGGCGGTGGCGTAGGTGAACTCCTCGCCCGGGCTCTTGACCGCCACGACCGTGACGCCGTACTTGCGCCGCAGGTTCGACTGGCCCAGCGGCACGCCGACGTACTCCTTGGGCGGCCGGGTCTTGACCAGCGCGAAGTTCTCGTCCACCTCCATGTAGTCGAGCAGCCGCCCGCTCACCAGGTGGGCCACGCGCTCGCCCATGTCGTGCTCGGGGAACACCACGTGCTGGACGCCGATGCGGGTGAGGATCCGGCCGTGCTGTCGGCTGATCGCCTTGGCCCAGATGTCGTTGATCTCCAGCTCGACCAGCAGCGACGCGGTGAGGATGCTCGCCTCCAGGTCGCCGCCGATGGCGACCACCGCCCGGTAGAAGTCGGGCACCCCGAGCTGCTTGAGCGCCTCGGTGTCGGTGGAGTCGGCGGTGGCGATGTGGGTGAACTCGCCGGCCAGGCTCTGCACGACCCGGTGCCGGCGGTCGATCGCCAGCACGTCGGTGCCGCGGCGCATGAGCTCCTGGGCGAGGGAGGTGCCGAAACGGCCGAGCCCGATCACCACGACCGGGTCGCTCTTCTTGTCAGCCAACGGTGATGCGCTCCTCGGGAAGTTCGTAGTGCCGGGGGCGGTCCTTGAGCGCGAGCGCCGACCCGACGGTGAGGGGGCCGATACGCCCGACGAACATGAGCAGGGTGAGCAGGAGGGTACCGGCCATCGTGGCCTCGGCGGTGATGCCGGTGGACAGCCCGGAGGTGCCGTAGGCCGAGATGACCTCGAAGAGCACCTGGTCGAGGCTGTGCGGGCTGAGGACCAGCAGCGTGTAGGTGGCCAGGCTGATCAGGGTCGCGCTCATCACGACCAGCGCCACCACCTGCCGCTGCGTCGACTCCGCGAGGCGCCGGCGGCCGATGTTGACCTGCCGCTCCCCGCGCACCTCGGTCCAGACGATGAACACCAGCAGCCCGGCGGTCGTGACCTTGATGCCGCCCGCGGTGCCGGCGCTGCCGCCGCCGATGAACATCAGCAGGTCGGTGACCAGCCAGCTCGACGGGTACATCTGCGCGACGTCCACGGTGTTGAAGCCCCCGCTGCCCGGCATGACGGCGGCGAAGACGCCGGCCATGATCTTCGAGCCGTCGTCCAGCGGCCCGAACGTCCCCGGGTTGGTCCATTCGGTGGCGGTCAGCAGGATGGTGCCGGAGGTGACCAGGACGGCGGTGACGGTGAGCGTGAGCCGGGTCAGCAGCGACCAGCGGCTCGGCCGGCGCCAGGAGCGCAGCAGCTCGAACACCACCGGGAAGCCCAGCCCGCCCAGGACGACGGCGAGCGTGATGGTGACGCAGATCCACGGGTCGCTCGCGAAACGGATCAGGCTGTCGGGCCACAGCGCGAACCCGGCGTTGTTGAACGCCGAAATCGAGTGGAAGACCCCCAGGTAGAGGGCGCGCCCGAAGGACTCGCCGTACTCCAGCATGAAACGGGGCGTGAGGATCGCCGCCGTGATCACCTCGGAGACCAGGCTGAACACCGCGACGTTGCGGGTCAGCCGCCGCAGGTCGGCCACGCTGAGCAGCTTCGACTCGGCCTGCGCGAACAGCCGGGCGCGAAAGCCGAGGCGGCCGGAGATGAACACGGTGAACAGCGACGCCAGCGTCATGATGCCCAGCCCGCCCACCTGGACGAGCATGATGATCACCACCTCGCCGAAGCCCGACCAGTACGAGGCGGTGTCGACGACGATCAGCCCGGTCACGCAGACCGCGGAGGTGGCGGTGAACAGGGCGGTGAGCCAGTCGGCCGGCTGACCGGTGGTGGTGGCCAGCGGCGAGGCCAGCAGGGCGGTGCCGGCCAGCACCACGGCGCCGAACGCGGTGGCGAGCACCTGGGCGGGGTGCTGGAAGCGGTCGAGCAGGGCCGACGCGCGCATGGCCTTCCTCATGGCGCCGCGGACCCCGCGTATAGCCGCACCTTCACTGCCCCCGTGTGTGCAGACGGACAAGACCCGCCGCCTGGATCGCGCGGCGCACCGCCTCGAACGGTAACAGGAGGCGCGTTGCCCGAGGATATACGGGTTGTTACGGCAGTTGCGCCGATTCTGAGTCAACCCGTGGGACCGTCCCGGGCCGCCCCGTGCGGGGGGCGGCCCGGGAACGTCTCAGACCCGGGTGATCCGCGCGGCGTCGGCGACGACGTAGCCGGCGGCGGAGGTCCAGCGGCTCACCCCGACCACGTTCACGGTGCCCGCCGGGAGGGTGAAGGTGCCCAGCGTGCGCCATTGTCCGCCGCCGGTGCGCTGGTCGACGGCGACCGACTGGTTGCCGCCGGTCGCCGCCACGAGGAACGGCGTCGCGCTGTTGTAGCCGGGGTCGGCCGGGTACCAGACCTCGACGCGGTAGCTGCCCGCGCTCGGCAGGGTGGCCCGGAACCAGGCCGGGTCGCTGGCCGCGACCGGGCTCGCGAACCGGTAGTCGGTGCCGTGGCGCTGGGCCGAGAAGCTGGAGGTGCCCCACGCCGACCCGGCGGTGAAGCCGGGGTCGCGGTTGTCGACGACGACGCTGAACCCGCCCGTGCCCGCCGCGACCGCCCGGCCCGCGCTGGGCGCGCTCTCGTTCTGCGCCCGGTCCAGCGCGGTCGTGTAGTAGGTGTAGGCGCGGCCGGCCGCGGCGGTGGAGTCGGTGAAGGTGGTGCCGCGGGTGGTGGTGACCAGGTTGCGCGCGTCGGCGAAGAAGCAGGGGTCGCTCGCCGGCGTGCCGTCCACGCGGTAGAGCGCGTAGGAGACGCTGCTGCCGGAGCCGCCGCGCTGCCACGACAGCGTGACGCCGCCGGAGCCGCGGGTGGCCGAGGTGATCGCCGGCGCGGACGGCGCGGTGCCGGTGCCGTACGCCGGCACGAGGGCGGGCCTGGAGTAGTGGTCGGTCACCGTCCTGGTCATGGCGCCGATGCGGTCGGCGCGCACGTCCTTGGCGCTGAAGAAGACGTCTCCGGCCACCTCGGGGTGCCGCCGGTTGTAGGTCAGGTGGTCCGACAGCTCCGCGGTGCGCTGCCACGCCGCGTCCTGCCCGGACGCCCCGGCCCGGTAGGCGGCCTGTCCGACGAGCAGTTGGACCCCGGTGTTGGCGACCGTGCCGGCCCACCAGGCGGTGAGCACCTGGTAGTCGGCGGTCGCGAACCCGATGTGCCAGTAGATCTGCGGCGCGATGTAGTCGACCCAGCCCTGCTTGACCCACAGGCGGGTGTCGGCGTAGATGGCGTCGTAGGACTGCAGGCCGGAGGTCTGCGAGCCGAGCGGGTCGGTGGCGGCGTTGCGCCAGATGCCGAACGGGCTGACGCCGAAGCGGACCCACGGCTTGGCCGCGTGGACGCGCTGGTCCAGCTCGCGGACGAGCCGGTTGACGTTGTCGCGCCGCCAGTCGTGCACGCTGGGGAAACCCGACCCGTACTGCGCGTGGGCGGCGGCGTCCGGGATGGTCTCGCCGCTGACGGGATAGGGGTAGAAGTAGTCGTCCATGTGCACGCCGTCGACGTCGTACCGGGTGACCGCGTCCATGATGGCGTCCTGGATGAAGGCGCGGACCGCCGGGATGCCCGGGTTGTAGTAGAGCTTGCCGCCGTAGGCGAACCGCCAGCCGGGGTTGCGGCGGGCCGGATGGCTCGCCACGAGCTGGTCGGGGTCGGCGTGGTTGGCCACCCGGTACGGGTTGAACCACGCGTGCAGCTCCAGGTTCCGGGCGTGCGCCTCGGCGACCATGAACGCCATCGGGTCGTAGCCCGGGCTCGTCCCCTGGGTGCCGGTGAGCCAGTGCGACCACGGCTCGTACGGCGAGGGCCAGAACGCGTCCGCGGTCGGCCGCACCTGCACGATCACGGCGTTCATCCTCTTCTGGACGGCCAGATCGAGCCAGGAGCGGAACTCGGCCTGCTGGGCCGCCGCGCTCAGGCCGGTGCGGCTCGGCCAGTCGACGTTGGCCACGCTGGCGATCCACATGGCGCGCAGCTGCCGCTTCGGGGTGGCGGGGTCGGTGGCGCAGGCGGCGGACGCCGAGGCGGCCGCGGTCACGCCGGCCGGGCTCGGCGCGGCGGACGCGCCCGCCGCGGGGGCGGGGGCCAGGACGGTGAGCAGGAGGGCGAGCACGGCGACGGCGACACGGCCCGGGGTGACGGGTGGGCGCGGGGGGCGGCCCGCTCGGTGGGGGGTCACGGAAGAAATTTTCACCCGTTCTCAAAGAATTGCAATAGTCTTCAGCGCTCCTTGTGTGCCCCTGGCCGCGCCCGCTCCCCATCCCGCCCACCGCGCCGACGCCGATTATGTGGCCCATGAATATTTCCGGCGGGTTACGCCGGGCCTAACGTGCGGCGAAAGGCATGGTGAGCCAGGTCACAAAGGAGCAGCCCATGGCCGTACCCCGTCCCGCGCGGCGTCTCGCGCGTCTCGCGTCCCTCGTCCTGATCGGGTTGCTCGCGGCCGCCGCGCTCGTCGCCCCGGCGCGGGCCGCGTCGCTGACGCAGGTCACCTCCTTCGGGTCGAACCCCGGCAACCTGGCGATGTACGCCTACCGCCCCGACGGGCTGCCCGCCGGGCGCCCCCTGGTCGTGCTGCTGCACGGCTGCACGCAGAACGCGTCCGGCTACTTCGCCAACTCCGGCTGGCGCAAGTACGCCGACCAGCAGGGCTTCACCCTGGTGCTGCCGCAGACGAGCAGCGCCAACAACTCCTCCAGCTGCTTCAACTGGTTCCAGACCGGCGACACCGGCCGCGGCCAGGGCGAGGCCGCCTCGATCAGGTCGATGGTCGACCACGCCGTCCGGAACTACGGCGCCGACCCGGCCCGGGTCTTCGTGAGCGGGCTGTCGGCCGGCGGCGCCATGACCGCCGTCATGCTCGCCACCTACCCGGACGTCTTCGCCGCCGGCTCCATCGGGGCCGGCCTGGCCTACCGCTGCGCGAGCAGCCTCGTCCAGGCCTCCGGCTGTCAGTACCAGGCCACGAGCAAGACCCCGCAGCAGTGGGGCGACCTGGTGCGCGGCGCGTATCCCGGCTACGCGGGGCGCTACCCGCGCGTCGCCGTCTGGCAGGGCCTTTCGGACTACACCGTCGTGCCGGCGAACGGCACGCAGCTGCGCGACCAGTGGACAAACGTGCGCGGCGTCTCCCAGACCCCGACCGCCACGCGCTCCCTGACCGGCGGCACGTCCCTGAAGGTCTACGGCGACGACGACGTGCGCCTCTACGAGATCACCGGCATGGGGCACGGGCTGCCCGTCGACCCGGGCGGCGCGGCCGACCAGTGCGGCACGGCGGCGGCCTACTTCCTCGACACGATCTGCTCGGCCCACCACGACGCCCAGTTCTTCGGCCTGGCCGGCGGCACGGGCCCGCAGCCGACCCCCACCCCGACGCCGACGGCCACCCCCACGCCGACCCCGACGCCCGGCGCCTGCGTGACGGCCAGCAACTACGCCCACACCACCGCGGGGCGGGCCTACCAGTCCGGCGGCATGGCCTACGCCACCGGATCCGGCGACGCGCTCGGCCTGTGGAACACCTTCACCGTCCGCTCGCTGCGGCAGACCGGGCCGGCCTACTGGGTGCTCGCCGCCGGGGGGTGCTGACCCGGCGGCACGGGCGGCGCGGAGGACGGCACGGCGAGGCGCGGGCGAAAATCTTCCTTTAACCCGTGAGTAATGTCAATTATCGACATTTGTCATGAAGTCTCCTTACAGTCGAGGGCACCCCCCATCGAGGAGTGATCATGACCTCCACCCTCAGCCGATTGTCAGCCGTCGTCGCCTGCGCACTCGCCGCGCTGTTCACCCTGGCGGCGGCCCCCGCCGGGGCCGCGCGAGACGTCCCGCTGAACGAGGCGTTCGCGCGCGCCGCCGCCGCGCACGACGTGCCGCGCGACCTGCTCGTCGCGCTCGCCTACGCCGAGACCCACCTGGACGGCCACGGCGGCGCGCCGAGCGCGAGCGGCGGCTACGGCGTCATGCACCTGGTCAGCAACCCCACCACGCGCACCCTGGAGAAGGCGGCGGAGCTGACCGGGCTTCCGGCGGCGACGCTGCGCGCCGACGACGTGGCCAACGTGCTCGGCGGCGCCGCCGTGCTGCGCTCGTACGCCGACCAGCTCGGCCTGGACGAGACGGCCAGGAAGGACCCGGGCCGCTGGTACGCGGTCGTGGCCAAGTACGGCAACGCCTCCACCCCCGAACTGGCCCGGCTCTACGCCGACGCCGTGTACGAGCTGCTCGGTCTCGGCGTCAAGGCGGCCGGGGTGAAGGTCTCCGCGCAGGAGGTCACCGCCGACCGCGGGCCCTACGCCATGACCCGTGACCTCAACGCGCAGCGGGCGCTCAGCCCCGACTACGGGCCCGCCGCCTGGGTGCCGGCCAACTCCGGCAACTACACCGTCTCCAGCCGCGAGTCGACCTACGCCATCGACCGGGTGATCATCCACGTCACCCAGGGCTCGTACGCGGGCACCATCTCGTGGTTCCAGAACGCCGCCTCCAACGTCTCGGCGCACTACGTCGTCCGCTCCTCCGACGGCGCCGTCACCCAGATGGTCCGCGACAAGGACGTGGCCTACCACGCCGGCAACTGGGGCTACAACACCCGGTCGATCGGCATCGAGCACGAGGGCTTCGTCAGCGAGCCATCGTGGTTCACCGACGCGATGTACCGCTCGTCGGCCGCGCTGACCCGCGCCATGTGCGACAAGTACGGCATCCCCAAGGACCGCACCCACATCATCGGCCACAACCAGGTGCCCGGCGCCACCCACACCGACCCCGGCCAGTACTGGGACTGGAACCGGTACATGCAGTACGTGACCGGCGGCAGCATCCCGCCTGCGTGGACGGCCACCGTCGACAACTCCACGGCGGGCGCGTTCAGCGCCAGCGGCAACTGGGGCACCTCGGCCTACTCCGCCCAGCGCCACGGCGCCGACTACCGGTACGCCGGCCCGGTCGCCTCCAGCGACCCCGCCTGGTACAGCACGAACGTCCCCAGCGCGGGCAGCTACCGGGTCGAGGTCTGGTACCCGGCCGACCCCGGCTACAACAGCTCGGCGCCGTACATCGTCGCCACCGCGAGCGGCAACCAGACGGTGTACGTCGACCAGCGCGCCGGAGGCGGCGCGTGGCGCACGATCGGCACGTTCACCCTCAACGCGGGCACCTACAACGTGGTCGGGGTGAGCCGGTGGACCTCCGGAACCGGCTACGTCATCGCCGACGCCGTCCGGATCAGCCGCTGACCCGCGCGCGGCCCGCGCCCCCGGGGGCGCGGGCCGCGTCGCGTCACTGCGGAAGGTTGTCGTGGCGGAACCCGGTGCGGGCCGCCCCGGCCAGCAGGCGCAGGGCCGACGCCACCGTCTCGCGGGTCTGGTGCGGGACGATGACCTCGTCCACCGAGAGCCGCTCGGCCGCGACGTGCGGCGCCATGGCCTCGGCCCGGTAGCGGCCGATCAGCTCCTCGCGCCGCCCCGGCTCGCGCTCCAGCTCCCGCCGGTGGATGACGTCGACGGCGCCCTCGGCCCCCATGACGGCCAGCTCGGCCCCCGGCCAGCAGAACACCGCGTCGGCGCCCAGCGACCGCGAGTTCATGACGATGTACGCGCCGCCGAACGCCTTGCGCAGCACCACCGTGATCCGCGGCACGGTGGCCTCGGCGAAGGCGTAGAGCAGCTTCGCGCCCTTGCGTATGACGCCGCCCCGCTCCTGCGCCGTCCCGGGCAGGAACCCGGGCGTGTCGACCAGGGTGACCAGCGGGAGCCCGAAGGCGTCGCACAGCCGGACGAAGCGGGCGGCCTTCTCGGACGCGGCGATGTCCAGCGTCCCGGCGCGGTGCAGCGGCTGGTTGGCCACGACGCCCACGGCCCGGCCCTCGATCCGGCCGAAGCCGACGACGATGTTCCTGGCGAACCGGGGCTGCAGCTCCAGGAAGCTGCCGGAGTCGAGCACGCCGCGCACCACCGGGCGCACGTCGAAGGCCAGGCGGGGGTTGGCGGGGACGTCCGGCATCGGGTCGGCGGCGGCGGGCGGCGCGATCGGCGGCGGCTCCCAGCAGGAGCCGGGCAGGTAGGAGAGCACCCGCCTGGCCAGCTCCAGCGCGTGGCGCGTCGAGCCGGCGACGAGGTGGGCGACGCCGGAGACCTCGCCGTGCACGGCCGCGCCGCCCAGCTCGCCGGGCGTGACGTCCTCGTGGGTCACCGCCAGCAGCACGCGCGGGCCGGTGAGGAACATGTGGGCGTTCTCCGTCATGATCACGATGTCGGTCAGCGCGGGGGAGTAGACCGCGCCTCCGGCGCAGGAGCCGAGCACCACGCTGATCTGCGGCACCCGCCCCGACAGCCGGACGTTCCTGCGGAAGATCTCCCCGTAGCCGTCGAGCGCCGCGACGCCCTCCTGGATGCGCGCGCCGCCGGAGTCGAGCAGGCCGATCGCGGGGGCGCGCACCCGTTCGGCGTAGTCGAGCACCCGTGCGATCTTGCTCGCGTGCGTCTCGCCCAGGGAGCCGCCCATGACCGAGGGGTCCTGCGCGTACAGGCCGACCGGGCGGCCGTCGACGCGCGCGGCGCCGGTGACGACGCCGTCGCCGGCCGGGCGCCTGGCGGCCATGCCGAAGGCGGTCGCGCGGTGCCGGGCCTGGCCGCCGAACTCCTCGAAGGAGCCGGCGTCGGCCATCAGGTGGACGCGCGCGAGCGCGTTCTCCCCGCGCGGGGGAGACGTTGCGGCCGGGTGCGGCCCCGCGGGCTCGGGCGGGCCGGTAGAGGTAAGGGTGGCGCCGGGCGCGGCGGGTTCCATCTGCATCCCCTCATCCACACGTCGTTGGACGGCAGGCCAGGTGTCGCCGCGTACACCCGACTGTGGGCGCGGCCGGCCGGCCCGGCGCCTCCGACGGTAGTTCGACCCGCCTGACCGGTTGCTGACCCCCCAGGTGGGGCGGTATTCCGCCGTTTATCGCGTAGGGGGGTGAAGGGGGGCGTCCCCTCCCTTTCGAAGGCCTCAGCGGCGTGTCAGCATGGCGTCAGAATAGGGGTGCATACTAGGAAGCAGAACAACACGAGAAAACACAAGGAGAGGTACCCAAAGTGGCCGAACGGGGCCCGGTATCCGCCGGTCGGGCAATGCCTGCGTAGGTTCGAATCCTACCCTCTCCGCTCCTGCTGACGAGGCACGGGCACCCGATCCGATCGGGTGCCCGTGCCTTTTCGCCGTCTCCGGACCCTCGGGCGCCGGCGACCGCGGAGAACCCCGCCGAGGGCGAATACAATATGCCGTTCCCGTCGGTAAGTTTCCGATCAGGGAGGCGTCAGCGCTGTCTGCCATAGTTATGGACTAAAAGGTCCAGTGTGCGGCGAGCAGGGTCGACCATAAACGGCGGAAATGCGTTAGACCAGCCGCGCTGGACGCTTGATGAGAAGCGGTGCCGCGGCGTGGAAAACGTAATGCGGCGCCAATTTCACAATGGAATTGGAGAAACCGTGCCCACCACCGACAGGTCCACCGTGCTCACCAGCCCCGACCACGCGACGGTAGTCGACGAGGTCTCGTCGTGGCTGGCGATCCCCGCCGACGAGGTCGACCGCAAGTTCCGTCACGACCGCGAGCGCGTCGCGACGGCGGTCCGCCAGATGAACACGGACGCGCTAGCCGGCGACCCGGACGCCTTCTACCTGCAGCAGCTCCTACTCTCCCGCATCTACCAGACCGTCATGCGGATCCCCGAGGAGCCGACCGCCGAGGGGTCGGTGCTGGTGCACGAGGTGACCCGCCTGCTGGAGAGGGCCACCATCACCGCGGAGGACCGGCGCATCCAGCCCGGCACCCTGGAGTCGGCGCCCGTGGAGGGCAGGCAGTACCTGTCCTGGCTCAAGGACCTGGTGCGCGGTCACCGCGCGTTCAAGCACCCGTACTACACCGAGTTCATCAACCGCAGCGCCCGCTACGAGGACCTGCGCACCTACGTCATCCAGGAGTCGGTGGTCGACGGCCGCTTCGACGACTTCCTGGCCATGATGCAGGTGGGCACCGCGGGACCGGCCAAGATGGAGGTCGCCAACAACTTCTGGGACGAGATGGGCAACGGCGACCCCTCCCAGGTGCACACGCGGCTGTTCAACCTCATCTACGAGGTCTTCGACATCCGCGAGCAGGACCTGGAGGCCGCCATGACCGCCAGCGACCTGCTGTCGGGGAACCTGGCGGTGCTGCTGTGCAGGTACCGCCAGCTCTACCCCGAGGCGGTGGGCTTCCTGGGGATGACCGAGTGGCTGGTCCCCGACCGGTTCCGCAACGTCCTGCGGGCGTGGGAACGGCTCGGGCTGCCCGACGTCGGGATCACCTACCACCGCCTGCACATCACGATCGACTCCCAGCACGCGGCGGGATGGTTCCACAACATCGTGCTGCCCGCGGCGAGCTCGGAGTACATGCGGCGGGGCATCGCCCGTGGCACGCTGTGGCGGGTGAACTCCTCGGCGCGCCACCTGGACGAGCGGCTCGCCAACACGTGGGTCGCCGCGCAGGCGGCCCAGCCGGTCGCGGCGGAGTGAGCGGGAAGTCGGTGCCGTGTCGAGCGTCGAGCGGGGATTCGCGTTCACCGAGCTGTCGCCGGTCCCACCGGCGATCCTGAACGGCTACCGGGACCGGCCGGTCGTCGAGCGCGGGGGCGGCGTGCTCCGCTACCGGCGCTCGGTCAGGTTCCGGATGTCGTGGACGGCCGACGACGACTGGTATGTGGCGCCGTGCGCGGACCCCTCGGGTCCGCGCGACGGCGCGCACCCGTCGCCCGGCCCGCGCTGCCGCGTGCACGGCCCCCTGTGCCGGGGCCGGCTCGCACGCGGCCGGCTGGGCACGTGCCTGCCCGCGCCCGAGCCCGGCGCCGACCTCGTCCCGCTGCTGCGGCGCGGGCTGGACGGCCTGTGGCTGGACGTGTCCACCGACTGGCTCATCGACGTCGAGCAGAGCCGCACGGTCGTCACGGCCGGCGCGGCCCAGGGGATGGAGGTCTACACGCCCGGCGCGGACGGGTGGGAGTTCGTGCTGGTCGCGGTCCTGCGCGGCTCGGGTGTCACCGGGGGGCGCACGCTGCTCCACGGTACGGGCGAGGTGGCGCCGCTGTGGGCCGGCGTGCTGCGGCCGGGCCAGGCGCTGCTGGCCGACCGGCGCGTGGCGGCCTGCCGGGTCGCCGAGCCGGTGGCCGGCGCCGTCGGGCTCGGGAGCCAGGACGTCCTGGTCGCCGCCCTGACCCGATGGACCACCGGCGCCGCCGCGCCCGCGCTCACGCGGCCGATCACGGTGCCGGCCGGCCCGCCGGGCGGGGCCGCGCCGGGCCGCCCGGTCGCGGTTCCCACGGGCCAGGCGTCCGGGGCGGTGGGTCAGCCGGTGGCGGTGCCCGCCGGCCAGGCGTCCGGCGTGGCGGTCGCCCAGCCGGTCGCGGCGCAGGCGCGGGAGGCGACCGCGCTGCCGGTGCGGCAGGCGGTCGCCGTGCCGCCGGGTCAGGCGACCGGGGTGCCGGTCGGGTCGATCGCCGAGAACCCGGTGTAGGGAACCAGCGCGGGCGGCACGCCCACCGAGCCGTCCGCGCGCTGGTACTGCTCCAGGATCGCCACCAGCGTGCGCCCGATCGGCAGGCCCGAGCCGTTCAGCGTGGCGGCGTACGTCTTGCGGCCGCCGCGCTCCCTGACCTTGATGCCGGCCCGGCGGGCCTGGAACTCGCCGCAGTCGGAGCAGGACGAGATCTCGCGGTAGGCGTCCTGCCCCGGCAGCCACACCTCGATGTCGAACGTCCGGCGCGCGGCGAAGCCCAGGTCGCCGGAGCGCAGCTCGACGACCCGGTAGTGCAGGCCGAGCCGCCGCAGGCAGGCCTCGGCGTGCCCGAGCAGCAGGGCCAGCTCCCGGCCGGCCTCGTCGGGGTGGCACAGCCGCACCAGCTCCACCTTGTCGAACTGGTGCAGGCGCACCAGACCGCGCGTGTCGCGCCCGTACGAGCCCGCCTCGCCGCGGTAGCAGGGCGTGTGGGCGACGAGCGCCACCGGAAGCGCGGCCGGGTCGAGCTGCTCGCCCCGGTACAGGTTCACCAGCGGCACCTCGGCGGTGGGGATCAGCAGCAGGTCGCGATCGGCCACACGCGTGTGGAACAGGTCGTCGGCGAACTTCGGGAGCTGCCCGGTGCCGGTCATGGTCTCGGCGCTGACCAGGTGGGGGACGCCGTGCTCGACGTAGCCGTGCTCGCCGGTGTGCAGGTCGAGCAGGAACATGGCCAGCGCCCGCTCCAGGCGCGCCGCGGCGCCCCGGGTGACCGCGAACCGCGACCCCGACAGCTTGGCGGCCCGCACGGGGTCGAGCACGCCCAGCGCCGTGCCCAGGTCCATGTGGTCGCGGGCCGGGAAGTCGAACTCCGGCCGCGTGCCCCACGAGCCGACCACGACCGGCGGGTCCTGCGGCCCGCCGTCCGGCGCCTCGTCGGCGGGCAGGTTGGGGACGGTGAGCAGCAGGCCGCTCAGCGCCGCCTCACAGGCCCGCAGCTCGTCCTCCAACTTGCGCAGCCGCTCCTTGCCCGCCCGCGCCTGCTCGCGCTGGGCGGCGGCGTCGGCGGCGCGCGCCGAGCGGTTGAGCTCGGTCCGCAGGCCGTCCCGCTCTTTGACCAGGCCGGTCCGGTCGGCCACCAGGGCGCGCAGGGCCGGCTCGTCGAGGGCGTAGCCGCGCCGGGCCAGCCGGGCGGACGCCTCGGCTTCGAGTAGTGAACGCGGATCGTGCACGATGGCTCCTTAGAACGCCGAGAAGCACCGGCCGGCCATGGCGGCGCGGCCGGTGCGAGGGTGCCGCCGGGCCCGTGCGGGCCCGGGCGCGAGGTCAGGCGTCGCCGGCGTGCACCGGCTCGGCGGCGGGGATCAGGGTGGGACGGGCCGCGGGGACGTCCGGCGCGAGCGACGCGTACCGGAGCGGCCGGTGCGCCCGCATCCACCAGGCGTACAGGAAGCCGCCGGCGGCGGCGGCCACCAGCAGCCAGGGCAGTCGGTTGACCAGCGGGGACTCGGTGCCGGTCACGATGGCGAAGTTCGACAGCAGCAGGGCCAGCGCGGCGCCGAGGCCGGCGAGCGCCAGGAGCGGCGCGACGGCCGTCCGCCACCAGTGCCGGTCGGGGCGGCCCCGGAAGAAGCCGATGACCGCCACGGTGACCGCGCCCTGCAGGGCGACGATGCCGACCGTGCCCAGGCCGAGCATCGTGGGCGCCAGGTTCACGTACGGGTGCAGCCCGGCCAGCGCGAACACCGCGCACACGACGACGGTGACCGCCGTCTGCGCGAGGCTCGCCCGGTGCGGCCCGCCGTGGCGCGGGTGCACCGCGCCCAGCCACGACGGCAGCACCCGCTCGCGCCCGAGCACGTACAGGTAGCGGTTGGCGGCGGTGTGCAGCCCGAGCATCGCGCCGAACAGGCTGGTGCACAGAAGCACCTGCATCACGGTGGTGACGGTGCCGCCGAGGTAGCGGCCGGCCAAATTGAAGAACAGGTCGCCCAGCTCGGCCTCGGCCGCCGCCGCCAGGCGGTTCACCCCGATGCCGCCCACGGCGACCCAGCTCACCAGCGCGAAGAAGGCCGTGATGAGCACGACAGAGGTGTAGGTGGCCAGCGGCACGCTGCGCCGCGGGTTCGGCGTCTCCTCGCCGTAGAGCGCGGCGGCTTCGAAGCCGACGTAGGAGATCAGCGCGAACATCAGCGCGACGCCCAGGCCGGGCGCGAGCACCGTCGCGGGGCTGAGCGCGGCGGCCGGGAAGGCGTCCGCGCCGCGGTCGGCCACGATCGCCCCGGCGACCAGCACCAGGATGGCCACCTCGGCGATCATCAGGACGGCGAGCACCCGCGCGCTGAGGTCGATCCGCCGGTAGCCCATGTAGCCCATGACCGCGAGGCCGAGCGCCGCCCAGAGCATCCAGGACACGCGCAGCCCGTGCGAGGCGGCGACCAGCTCGGCGAAGTAGCCGAACGCGCCCGCCACCCCGATCACCGCGGAGTTGTACGCGATGACCGCGACCAGGCCGCCCGCCACGGCGGCCGGCCGGCCCAGGCCGCGGGCGACGTAGGCGTAGAAGCCGCCGGTGCTGACGACGCGGCGGCTCATCGCCGCGTAGCCGACCGAGAAGCACAGCAGCGTGAGGCCCGCCAGCACGAACGCGGCCGGGACGCCGGCGCCGTTGCCGAGCACGAACGCGAGCGGCACCGACCCGACCATCCCGGCCATGGGCGCCGCCGCGGCGACGACCAGGAACACGATCTTCGGCGTGCTGAGCGAGCGCCGCAGCGGCGCTCCGGCGTCCGATGGCGCGCGCATCCGGATCACCCCTCCTTCACCGGGTCGTGCGGAGCAGCTCGACGGCCTCGGGGATGCCCATGTACGGCAGGCGGACCTCGGCCATGTCGTCGGTCCAGCGCTCCGCCAGGTCGTACCGCTCCTTGGGGGTGGTCTCCAGCAGCCTGCGGCCGGGGAACACCTCGTAGTCGGCCAGGAGCCGGGCGTGGGCGCCCATGCCGTCCTGGAACAGCTCCTCGCGGTGCAGGACGAACTCCTCGACCGGCAGCTCGTCCCACAGCTTGCGCCCGCGCCGCACCAGCTCGATCAGGCGTGGCCGGTACTCGGGGTGGCGCGCCAGGTGCTCGCGGACGATGGAGCTGCCCACGGCCAGGTGGCGGATCTCGTCGATCGAGGCGCCCCGGGCGATCTCGGCGGCGGCCGGGTCGAGCAGCGTCCACTTGCGCTCGCTCAGCTCGGCGGCCGGCGCCAGGACGCCCTCGATGACGATGGTGAACACGGCCACCGCGCCGACGAAGTCGCCCTCGTCGGTGACCACGCTCGTGGCGAACTCGGCGATCGGGTTCAGCACCCGCTCGGTGTAGTCGGCGCCCTGCGCGTCGATGAACCCCAGCAGCCCCTCGGCCGGCACGCCCAGCTCGACCAGGTGGTCGCGGAAGATCACCGAGTGCCGGGCCTCGTCGACGACCTGCGTGGTGAAGAACTCCAGCTCGGCGATGCCGGGCGCGGCGGCCACGTAGTGGGAGAGCACGCGCACCGCCCGTGCCTCGGCGATGGAGCGGTTGCCCAGCTCCAGCACCAGCGCCTCGCGCAGCGGCCCGGGCTCGCGCATGTACCCGGGGGTGACGGTCGCGTGCCCGCGCTCGGCGCGGCCGCGCAGCGTCCCCTGGGCCACCGCGCTCAGCCAGTACGCGATGCCGCACTGCTCGGCGGTCATGGTGAGTTCCTGGGCGCCGTCGAGCAGGTTGGGAGCGCGGTCCCAGTCCGCCTCCAGCGGCACTTCGATGGTCATGAGGCCTCACTCGCGATAGGGGTGTCGATCAGGTCCGGCATGCCCCGGTGCAGGCGGCCCGCGAAGTTCACCAGCGGCAGGCCGGGGCCCGGCGTCCCGCCGATGACCTCGGCGAGCAGCAGGTCGTGGTCGCCCACCTGGTGCCAGCCGTTCATCTGGCACGCCATGTGGGCCAGGCACCCGGAGATCAGCGGGGCGCCGGTGAGCTCGTCGGTGGTCCATTCCAGGCCGGCGAACTGCGCGTCGCCCGCGATGCGCGCGGGGTCGGCGAACCGCCGGGCCACCGTCGCCTGCTCGTTGGCGAGCACGTTGACCGAGAACAGCCCCACCCGGCGGATCATCGAGGCGAACGTGGACGTCGGGCGCAGGCACACCCCGACGATCAGCGGGTCGCGCGACATGGTGATCAGGGCGCTGACGGTGGTGCCGTGCCGCAGCCCCGAGCCGATGACGGTCAGCACGGTGACGCCCGAGGTGACCTGCCGCAGCGCCTGGCGCGCGGTGTCGCCGCCGGGCGGCGGCGCGACCGTGCCGAGCCCGCCCGCGGTGGTGGCGCTCACCGGCCGGCCCCGCCGACGGGCACGGCGGCCTCGTCGGCCATCGGGGCGGGCACGCGGTCCACCGACGCCGAGCGGCTGCGAAGCGCGGTGGCGAGCTTGGCGTACAGCGGGTCGGCGACCGGCTCGAACGGCAGGCCGAACGGCTTGAGGAAGTTGCCGAACACGCCGCGGTCGCCGAAGACGTGGAAGGCGACGGCGAGCAGCGCCCACTCCGGGCCGATGAAGTACAGCCACAGGCCCACCACGACCATGCAGGTGATCAGGCTGTGCATGGAGTTGTAGAGCACGTAGTAGAACTTCGGGATGCGGCCGTCCTTGCTGCGCCGGTAGGCGATGGCGCCGGGGATGTAGCCGATCAGGTCGATGTAGGCGAACAGCGCGAAGAACGGGATCCAGCGGATCTCGCCGAGGTGCGTGAGGATCAGCACGATCGACACCGCGAAGGCGACGAGGTACTCGGCGCGGTGCAGCGTGAACGTGGTGGGCGAGTCGTACGGGTTCTTGATGTCCATGGTCTGCCTTCGGATCGGGTTCGGTCAGGACAGCCGCAGGGGCTCGCCCGCGAAGTAGCCGGCGAGCTCCGCGGCGACGCTGCCGCGCGAGGGGGGATGGAAGGCCAGGGCGCGCACGGCCGAGGCCAGGTAGGCGACGTCGGCGGATCGGATGAACGCCATGCCGCCGAGCGTCTCGACCGCGGCGTCGACGGTGCGGGCGAGCAGGTCCTGGGCGGCGTACCGGGCGACGAGGACGGCCGCGACGGCCTCGTCGCCGGTGAGCCCGCCCTCGATGGCGCGCGCGGCGCCCTCGACGAGGTCCACGGCGGCGGCGAGCCCGATCGCCAGGCTCGCGCGGTCGCCGGGGGTACCGCGCCCGCCGTCGAGCACCTGGGCCACCAGGGCGGAGGCAGCGCCCGTGTACGACGCGGTGGTCAGCAGCTCGAACCAGGTGAACCCGGCCGTCTGCAGGTCGTCGAGCCGGCGGTGGTTCTCCGGCGTGCTGCGGATGACCAGGTCCTCGGGCACGTCCACGTCGGTGAGCCGCACCTCGTCGCTCTGGGCCGCCGCCAGTATGGTGCTGCTCCAGAACGGCTTCACGGTGATGCCGGGGGAGTCGGCCGGGATGAGCAGCAGGGCCAGGCCCGACCGGCCGTCGTCGTCGGTGATCGCGACGCTGGCGGTGAGCACGTCCATCGAGCGGGACATGCTGCACGGCTTCTTGGTGCCGTTCACCCGGTACCCCGTCGCGGTGCGCTCGGCCACCACCGACGGCACCAGGATGTTCTGGTCGGTCCGCCCCTCGGCCCAGCCCGAGGCGAGCAGCAGCCCGTCGCCGGCCACCGCCGACAGCGTCTTCAGCTGGGAGGGGGTCAGCCGCTCCGCCGAGCGGGCCAGGCTGAACAGCATCGCGACGGTGAAGTGGTGCATGACCGTCGCGACGCCGAGGGACGGCGACACCGAGCCCAGGGCCCGCTGGACCCGCACCGCCTCCAACGGCCCGGCCTCGGCGCCGCCGTGCTCCTCGGGGACCAGCAGGCCCGGCCCCCCGTATTTGCGGTAGATCTCGACGACGGGGCTGCCGGCGGCCTCACGCTCGGCCAGCGGCATTCGCTCTAGCGCGGCGAGCAGGCCGGGATGGAAACGCTCGCAGGCCTCGCGCGCGATCTTCAGGGAACGCATCGGCGGTTCTCCTCAGAAAGATGGGATGAGGCGGCGGTGCCCGAATGCAGATGGATATGCTGTGCCCCGGGTATTTGCGAATTCAGTATCGCAAGTGGTGCTGACCGTCACCTGATATCGGTCTGACGGTCTCGGGTAATAAGGCGTCCCGGCGATTCTGACCCGCTGCTGACGGCCGCCTGACCGGCCGCGTTCCGGGCCTTGCGGTGACCGCGCCCGGCGTGTGATAACTCGGGTGGGCGGCACGAGGGCCGACGCCGAAGGAGAAGGATGTCGCGATGACCGGGATGCTGATGGAGTCCGATATCGCGTTGGACGCGATACGCCGATATTCGGACGCGGACAATCCGAGCGCCTATTTCGCTTTCAGCGAGGGCAACAGCTATTACCGGCTCCCCGGCGAGCCGGGATTGATCGTGTACCGTCCCGTCGGGCGTTATCTGGTGCAGTTCGGCGGGCCTTTCGCGCCGGCCGGGTCGCGTTCGCGGCTGCTGCGCGGTTTCGTGGAGTTCGCCGCCGGGGAGGGCCGCGAGATCGTGGCGGTGCAGCTTCAGGGCGCCGACGCCCCGCCCTACCTGGAACAGGGCTTCACCGTGAACCAGATGGGCGCCTCCTACGCCGTCGACCTCGAGACGTTCACGCTGGCGGGCACCAGGTTCATGCAGCTGCGCAACAAGATCTCCCGCGCGCTGCGCACCGGCATCCAGATCAGCGAGGTGTCCTACGACGACTGGCGCGAGCGCATCGACGAGCTGGACGCCGCGTGGCTGGGCACCAAGGGCGAGGGCGTGAAGGAGCTGGAGTTCCTGGTCGGCCAGACCGGTGGCAGGCACCAGCACCTGCGCCGGCTGTTCGTCGCCGAGCGCGAGGGCCGGCTCATCGGATACGTGTCGTACTCGCCGGTCTACGGCTCGCGGCCGGGCTGGATGCACGACCTCAGCCGCCGCCAGCCCGACTCGCCGCCCGGGGTGATGGAGGCGGTCAACAAGGCGGCCGTCGACCTGTTCCGCGAGGAGAAGGTGCGGTGGCTGCACTTCGGGTTCACGCCCTTCACCTCCCTGGACGCCCCGAAGTTCCCCGGGTACAGCCGCGCCTTCCACTGGTTCATGACCTACCTGTGGGAGCACGGAGCGCACATCTACCCGGCCCGCACCCAGCTCGCCTACAAGGAGAAGTGGGCGCCGACCCTGGTGCTGCCGGAGTACATCGCCTTCCAGCACGGCGCCAGCCTGCCGGCGCTCGTGCACATCTTCCGCGCCTGCAACGCCATCTGACCACGCCCCTCCGCGACGCCGGCGGGGCACCTTTGGGAAGGGGACGAGATGTCCGAGCCGATAGAAGCCCAGGGCCACAAGGTCGTCGAGCTGTTCGGGGCCTGCGGGGCCGCGCCCGACGACCTGGAGGTCGCGCGCGCCGCCGACGAGGCGCTGCGCATCCTGGAGGACATGCTGCTCGCCACCGAGACGCCGGCCCGCCGCGGTCTCAACGGGGTGAGCGCGCCGTGACCGCCGTGGTGCCCAACGGGATGGCCCCGGCCCCCGTGCCCGCCGCCCCGGGGACCGCGAGCGGCGCGTTCCCCGACGGCGTGCCCTCGCCCGAGCTGGCGGGCCTGCTCGCCGAGATGGCGCGCTACCTGGAGGACGACCCTCCCGCGCTCTCCCTGCCGCCGAGGGCCTTCCTGTCGCCGGAGCTGTACGAGCTGGAGCGCCGTCGGGTGTTCGGGCGCTCCTGGGTGCTGGTCGCGCACGTGGACGACGTGTCCAAGCCCGGCGACTACCTGGCGCTGACCGTCGCCGAGGAGCCGGTGGTGGTGGTCCGGGGCTCCGACGGCGTGCTGCGCGGCCTGTCGCCGGTGTGCCGGCACCGTCTCATGCCGGTGGTGGCCCCCGGTTCGGGGACCACCGACGCCTTCACCTGCCCGTACCACCTGTGGCGGTACGGCCTGGACGGCGCGCTCGTCGAGGCGGCCTACATGGACGGCAACCCGGCCTTCGACCCGGCGTCCTGCCGGCTGCCGGCCTTCTCGGTGGAGGAGTGGAACGGCTTCGTCTTCGTGAACCTCGACCCGGTGGCCGCGCCGCTCGCCCCCCACATGCGGCAGGCCGGCCGCGACCTGGAGTGCTACCCGCTCGGGCAGATGGTGCAGGTGGCCACCTGGGTGCACCAGTGGGGGGTGAACTGGAAGCTCGCCGCGCAGAACGTCTACGAGAACTACCACGTCACGGGCCTGCACGGGAACACCATCGCGCAGATCACGCCGCCCGGCGCCGACACCGACGTCCGGGTCGACTCCCCGTGGGTGACCTGCCTGCGCACCCCGCTCAACGCGCCGCTGGAGGCCTCGGCGGTGGACCTGCCCGAGGACGTCAAGCGGTACATGTACCACTGGGCCGTCTTCCCCTACGGCAGCCTGCAGGCGTTCGCCGACGCGATCATCTGGCTCAGCGTCATCCCGACCGCCGTCGACAGGACCGAGGTGCGCGGCGGCGTCCTGCTCCCGGCGGAGCTGGTCGCGGGCGCCGACCGCGAGGCGCTGCGCAGGAACGCGCTGCTCACCCCGGACATCGTCAACGCCGACGACAAGCAGGCGCTGGAGGCCGTCCAGGCGGTGCTCGGCTCCCGGCACGCCGAGCGCGGCCACCTCAGCCCCAAGGAGCCCGGCGTCCAGGTGTTCTACCGCAACCTCGCCGCGGCGCTGCTCGCGCGGCACTAGGCACGACCGTGCCCCCATGACGGCGGTCTCAGGGCCGCCGTCATGGGGGCACGTGCGTTCGGGCGCCCCCGAGGGGGCGCCCGGTCAGCGGGTGCGGGTGATCATTCCGGCGGCGACGGTCGCGTTGGTGGTCTCGTCGATGATGATCAGGCTGCCGGTGACCCTGTTGCGCGGGTACTCGTCGCACAGCAGGGGCGTCATGGTGCGCAGCCGCACCAGCCCGATCTCGTTGAGCGAGAGCGAGGTCGCCGCGGTGTCCCGCCCGAGCGAGTTGACGTCCAGGCGGTAGCTCAGCTCGGAGACCACCGCGCGCACCGAGCGCGTGGTGTGCTTGACGGTGTAGCGGCCGCCCGGGGTGAGCGGCCGGGTGTCGTCCATCCAGCAGACCATCGCCTCCACCTCGCGAGTGACGGCGGCCGGGTGGTGCGGCACGCAGATCATGTCGCCGCGCGCCACGTCCAGGTCGCCGGCGAGCCGGATCGTCACCGACATCGGCGGGAACGCCTCCGGCACCGGCCCGTCGGCGGTCTCGATGGAGGAGATCACGCTGGTGAGGCCGGACGGCAGCACGACGACCTCGTCACCGGGGCGCAGCGTGCCCGAGGCGATCTGGCCGGCGTACCCGCGGTAGTCCGGGTGACCGGACGACTGCGGCCGGATCACGTACTGCACCGGGAACCGCGCGTCCACCAGGTTGCGGTAGGAGGCGACGTGCACCCCCTCCAGGTGGTCCAGCAGCGAGGGGCCGTCGTACCACGGCATGTTCGCCGACCGGGAGACGATGTTGTCCCCGTGCAGCGCCGAGATCGGGATGGCCGCCGGCTCGGGCACGCCCAGCTGGGCCGCGAACGCCGAGAACTCCTCCCTGATGTGGTGGAAGACCGAGCCCGACCAGCCGACCAGGTCCATCTTGTTCACGCACAGCACCAGGCGCGGCACGCGCAGCAGTGAGCACAGGAAGGCGTGCCGGCGCGACTGCTCCACCAGGCGCTTGCGCGCGTCCACCAGGATCAGCGCCACGTCGGCCGTCGACGCGCCGGTCACCATGTTGCGGGTGTACTGCAGGTGGCCCGGGGTGTCGGCGATGATGAACCGCCGGCGCGGGGTGGCGAAGTAGCGGTAGGCGACGTCGATGGTGATGCCCTGCTCCCGCTCGGCCCGCAGGCCGTCGGTGAAGAGGGAGAGGTCGGCCCACTCGTGGCCGCGTGAGGCGCTGAGCGCCTCGACGGCCGCGATCTGGTCCTCGAACAGCGACTTGCTGTCGTAGAGCAGCCTGCCGAGCAGGGTGGACTTGCCGTCGTCCACGCTGCCCGCCGTGGCGAACCGCAGCAGTTCGGTCGGCGGCGACTGGTCGGTCATGCGCAACGGATCGAGAACGCCGCTGGACATCTCAGAAGTACCCCTCTCGCTTGCGGTCCTCCATGGCCGTCTCGCTCACCCGGTCGTCGCCCCGGGTCGCGCCCCGCTCGGTGACGCGGGTGGCCGAGATCTCCTCGATCACCCTCTCGACGGTGTCCGCCTCCGAGCGCACCGCCGCCGTGCACGAGGCGTCGCCCACCGTGCGGTAGCGCACCTTGGTGGTGAACGGCCGCTCGCCGGGACGCAGGGGCAGGAACTCGTTGACCGCGAAGAGCAGCCCGTCGCGGTCGACCACCTCGCGCTCGTGCGCGTAGTAGATGTCGGGCAGCTCCAGCCGCTCGCGCGCGATGTACTGCCAGATGTCCAGCTCGGTCCAGTTGGACAGCGGGAACACCCGGATCGACTGGCCGGGGTGGATGCGCGCGTTGTACAGCGCCCACACCTCGGGGCGCTGGTTGCGCGGGTCCCACTGGCCGAACTCGTCGCGGAAGCTGAAGATGCGCTCCTTGGCGCGGGCCTTCTCCTCGTCGCGCCGCGCGCCGCCGAACAGCGCGTCGAAGCGGTGCTTCTCGACCGCGGCCAGCAGCACCGGGGTCTGGATGCGGTTGCGCGAGCCGTCCGCCGGCTCACGCACCCGGCCGGAGGCGAGGGCGTCCGGAACGCTCGCCACCTCCAGCGTGACCCCGAGCTCGGCGACCCGCTTGTCCCGGAACGCGATCACCTCGGGGAAGTTGTGCCCGGTGTCCACGTGCAGGACGGGGAAGGGAATGCGCGCGGGGGCGAACGCCTTCTGGGCCAGCCGCAGCATGACGACCGAATCCTTGCCGGCGGAGAAAAGCAGGACCGGACGCTCGAATTCGGCGGCCACCTCGCGCATGAGGAACACGCCCTCAGCCTCCAGCGCGTCGAGATGCAATAGCCGGGTCATCGGTAATGTTACGGAGTCCAAGCGGCTCACCTGCCATTTCAGTTATTGAAGTACGCATTCGTGCCGGCGACGCTTATCCGCATACCTGAGGGCGGGCGGTAGGCCCAGGGTAACAGTGGCCGCGTATAAGGTGCTGACGCTCCGCTGACCGATAAGTCGGCCCGCCGTGAAACGGCATTCGAAGGGCGTGTCAGCGGACGGTAAGCAGCTGATCAGCGCTCCGTCAGCGCCGTCTGCCATAGTACAGCTCAGTGATATTAGAAAAACCGCGGCCGAAACATTCACGGCCCGAAAAGGACAAGGAGCGAAAATGAGCGGGGAAACTCAGAAGATTGACGTGGCGAGGCTGTACAACGACGAGCTCGGCGAGTCGCATTTCATCGACGAGACGATGGAGGTCGTCGCGGCCAACTTCGCGCCGCCGGCCCCGCCCATCTACGTGTCCGCGGGCGTGCCCGCCAAGCAGGTCGTCTACCTCTTCCTGCCCAAGGGCTACGAGGGCGACTTCCACCCGGCCCCGCGCCGCCAGATCATGACGCTGATGAGCGGGTCGCTGGAGTCCAGCTCCAGCGACGGCTCGACGCGCCGGTTCTCTCCGGGCAACACGATGCTTGTCGAGGACACCCAGGGCAAGGGCCATTCGACCAGGGCGCTCGAAGACTGCGTCATGGTGGTTTCGCAGCTCGACTGATCTTCGGCCGCTGGGCCGTCGCGCGCGAGCTCGACGGCTCCGGCTGATCGGAAGCTTCCGGAGAGGTCATAAAAGAAATGAGACTTCCCAGGCTCGCCCGCAGATCGGTCGCGCGCCTCATGGCCGTCGCGATGATCGCGGGCGTCCTCACCGGCGTCGGCGCGGCCGCCGACGCGAAGGTCGTCTGGTCCTCCGAGTTCCGGGGGTCCAACGGAACCGTCTACACCGCCACCAACCACCTCGTCTCCGCGGCGTACGGCCGCGGGCGGCAGTGGCTGCTCGCCTGGGCCGGGCCCGCGGCGCAGCCTGCCCCCGACTTCCTCGCGGTCATCGACGCCACCCCCGGCTCGTCCTCCTACGGCAAGGTCGTCAACACCGTGACGGTCGGCCCCAACATGGGCAACGAGCCGCACCACCTGCAGTACGTCTGGCACAAGGGCGACCACATCTACGCCGGCGGCATCATCTCCGACACGACGTTCGTCTTCGACACCAAGGCGCTGCCCTCGCTGCGCCTGGTCGGGGTCAACGTGCCGACGGACACGCCGTGCGGGACGCTGCCCGACGCCTACCACGTGCTCAAGGACGGCACCGCCTACGGCACCTACATGGGCGGGCCGGACGTCACCGGGCCCTGCACCTACACCAACGGCGAGGTGCGCGTCGGCAACGGCGCCGCCGGATCGCCCGGTGAGATCGTCCGCATCGCCCCCGACGGCCGGACGCTGGCCGAGATCCCCGCGGCGACCGCCGAGGGCGAGGACCCCGAGCAGTGCGGCAACATCCCGGCCCTGCCGGCCGCGAGCTGCGCCAACCCGCACGGCCTGGCGGTGCGCGAGGACCTGAACATCATGGTCGTCAGCGACTTCGCCGAGGCGCGCAACTTCCTGACCCCCGACGCCCCGCTCCAGGCCAACCTGGCACGGCAGACGGTGCGCGTCTTCGACATCACCGACAGGAACGACCCGGTGCTGAAGTCGGTCACGAAGGTGAGCGACGGCCCCCGGGGCCCGCAGGAGAAGGAGGCGTTCTTCCGCGAGTCACGGGTGGTGATGGAGGTCGCCACCACCAACAAGCCCGGGCACAAGGGCGCCTTCGTCTCCTCGATGGCCGGCGGCGCGGTGTTCTACACGCCCGACGTCACCGCGGCCACCCCCAAGTGGCGTGAGGTGCTGGACGACACCGCCGCCTACCGCAAGATGGACCCGCGCAGCACGCTCACCGGCGGCGGCGACAACTCCAGCTGGCTGGCCGTCAGCCCGGACGACCGCTACCTGTTCCACACCGTCATGGGCCAGTCGATCCCGTACGGCGCGCCGCTCGACGTCACCAGCGGCATGCTCTACGTGCTCGACATCCGCAAGCTGCTCGCCTCGGGCAACCGGCCGAAGTGCTCGGTCGACCAGCTCCACGAGGTCTACCGGGGCGGCTCCGAGCACGACTGTCCCGAGCTGGTGGGCGTCGTGCCCATCAGGGACACCTCACCCGGCGGCCCCCACTGGGGGACGATGGACATCTTCGACCGGGACAGGAACGGCATCTACCGCGAGACCGACCAGGTCAAGCGCATCGCGGCCGCCAACTACTTCGTCAACGGCTCCTTCGGCGGCGGCGGCGACCACCGGGTGTGCATGTTCGACCTCGGCAAGGGAGGCCGCGTCACGACGGACAACTCCTTCCGGGACGAGAACACCGGGAGGCCGTGCGTCAGCTTCAACCGGGCGTCCTGGCCGCACGGCGACTTCGGCGACAGCCAGCCGCACGGCGTGATGTTCGCGGTGAGCGACAGCGTCCTGCGATGACCGACTCGATCACGCTCCAGGCGCTCGTGGTGGCGGGGGAGACCCCCCACCACGAGCGGCTGGGTGAACTGTCTTCACGGCCGGGCGGCGCCGTGGCGGGGGCACTGCTCCTCGCCTTCGGCGTCGCCCTGGTCGTCGTCGCCGTCGGCGGCCTGCTGCGCCGCCACGGCCTGTTGCGCCGCCGCTCCACGGTCTGGGTCGCCGCCGCGGCGCTGGCCGCCGCCGTGCTGGTGGCCCCGGTGGCCGCCGCCGCCCGGCTGCCCGCGCCCCCGGAGCCGGGCGTCCCGCTGCTCGGCACGGTGGCGCTGGCCGGTGAGCGGGTGCCGGTGCTGGTGGTGCCGAACCGGCCGGGGTACAACCTGGTGCGCGTCGGGGCCGAGCAGGCGTCCGCCGGTCCGGACGAGGGCCGGCTGGTCGCGGCCGGGAAGCCGGCGGGCGGCGTCGAGGCGTGGATCGGCGTCGACCTGCCCGCCGGCGAGAGCCGGCTGCGCGTCGCGGCCGGGGGCGCCACCGGGACGCTGGACGTCGACACCGGGAGGGCCGGCGGCACCCAGCCGCCGGCGCTGCGCGGCGACGACGGCCCCGAATGCGCGAGCGCCGCGCTCGGCGCGCTGGTGGCCGGCGCCGCCGAGCCGCTCGCGTCGTGCCCGTCCGACCGCCTGTCGGCGGCGGACGCCGCCGCGCTGCGGTCGATGGTCCGGTTCCTGGCGGGCCGGGGGGAGCGGACGGTCGCGCTGGCCGCCGACGCCTCCCCACGCGGCCGCGCCGCCGCCGACGAGGTGCGCGCCGCCGCGGCGCGCGCGCGGATCTCGGTGACCGAACCGGGGACGGGCCGGCACCCGCTGGTCGTCGTCTCCGGCTGGGCGCGGGCGGGCGAGCTGGTGGAGGCCGTCGGGTCGGAGGAGCTGGTGGCGCAGGGCACCTACCTGGCGCCCTGGCTGCTGTCGGCGCCGCTGCTGAGCCCGAGCGCCGGTCAGCTCATCCCGCTGCGCTACGCGCCCAACGACCCGGCGCCGATGGAGTACCTGGCGGCTCTGGCCGCGCGGTTCCCCGGCGAGCCGCCCACCTCGGCCGGGTACGAGGCCTGGCGGGCGGCGCGCGGCGCGGACGCGCGCGCCGCGGCCCGCCTGTTCGCCTCGGCGGTGTTCTACAAGCCGGGCAGCGGGGGGCCGCAACGGCACCACCACCAGCCCGCGGCCTGGCTGCCGAACGGGATGGTGCTGCCGGTGGCGGGACCGCTGGACGACCGCTAGTGCCGGGTGCCGCCGGGGCCACCCCGGAGCGCACGAGCCCGGCCGGCCCGCGAGGGCCGGCCGGTTCACCGGCCGGCCCCGGGAGAGCGCGGCCCCGCCGGGGCCGCGAGGGCCGGCCGGTGAACACCTGAGCCCCGGGCCCCGGCGAACCGCCGGTGCCCGGGGCCCCCGGGGTGCTCAGCCCTTCACGTAGCCCATGCCCTCGACGATCAGACCGTCGCGCAGCCTCATCAGGTTGACGCCGCGCACCGAGTCGGCGTCCCCCGGCCCCCACCGCAGCCGCCACCGGATGGTGGCGCGGTCGCCGCAGGCCCAGATCTCCTCGGGCTCGAACTTCGACTGCTCCGAGCTCGCGATGCCCGACCAGAATTCCAGGCACGCCGCCTTGCCGACGTGCCGGGAGCCGTTCGGCGCCGGCCCGGAGTTCTCCAGGACGCAGTCGTCGGCCAGAAGCTCCTCCAGGAGGCTGGGGTCGTGCTTGAGAAACGCGTCGTTGAACTGGTTCATCACCGCGAGCGTTTTTTCGTCCGACATGGCGGACTACCACCTTTCCGGAACGTCTGATTACGGGTCCGGCCGATGGGGGCCCCAAAACGGCCGGGATATTACGCCGCGCCTCGAATCGGGCGGTGAGTACGTGCCGGAGCATACGCCGACCGGCTCACGCCCACAGTAGATATGAACGCACCGGTGACGCAATCCCCGCGATATCAGGGAACGCGCGACGGTCAGTGGAGTGTCAGCACATGAACCTTAACGTTTTAACCATGACCAACGACGACAGAGCTCCGCTGGACCTCGCCTATCGTCATGCGATTGATTATCTAGGCGGCCTGCGGGAAAGACCCGTGGGCGCCACCGCCGACCTCGGCCGGCTTCTGGAACTGTTCGGCGGCCCGATGCCGGCCGGCCCGGCTCCGGCGGTCGACACCGTCGAGCTGCTCGGGCGCGCCGTCGCCGAAGGCGGGGTGCCGGCCGCCTCGGGGCCGAGGTTCTTCGGGTACGTCACCGGCGGCACGCTGCCCGTCGCGATCGCCGCCGACTGGCTGGTCGCGGCCTGGGACCAGACCGCCAGCCTGTACAACCTGGCGCCGGCCATCTCCGTCGCCGAGCACGTCGCGGCCGAGTGGATCGTCGACCTGTTCGGACTGCCCGAGGGCACATCGGTGGGGTTCCCCACCGGCTGCACCATGGCCCACCTGACCGCGCTGGCCGCGGCCCGGCATCACCTGCTGGCCAAGGCCGGCTGGGACGTGGAGCGGTACGGGCTGCCGGGCGCCCCCGAGGTCACCATCGTGGGCGGTGCGCAGCGGCACATGACGATCGACCTCGCGCTGCGCTACCTGGGCTTCGGCTCCGGGCGCGTGCTGGTCGTCCCCGTCGACGAGCGGGGCCGCATGCGCCCCGACGCGCTGGCCGAGACCCTCGCCGGGCGCGAGGGGCCGATCATCGTCTGCGCGCAGGTCGGCGACGTGAACTCCGGCGCGATCGACCCGGTCGGCGAGATCTCCGACATCGCGCACCGGTACGACGCCTGGGTGCACGTGGACGGCGCGTTCGGCCTGTGGGCCGCCGCCAGCCCCGAGCTGCGCCCGTTGGTGGCCGGGGTCGAGAAGGCCGACTCGTGGGCGTGCGACGCGCACAAGTGGCTCAACGTCCCCTACGACTGCGGCATCGTCATGATCGCCCACCCCGAGGCGCACCGGGGCGCGATGTTGAACGAGCGGGCCGGCTACCTGCCGCCGGGCACGCCCGGCGAGCGCGACGCCATCGAATGGGTGCCGGACTTCTCGCGCCGCGCCCGCAGCCTGCCGGTCTGGGCGGCGCTGCGCACCCTCGGCAAGTCGGGCGTGGCCGACCTCGTCGAACGGTGTTGCGCGCTGACCCGCAGGTTCGCCGAGCAGCTGGCGACCGTGCCCGGCGTCGAGGCGCTCAACGACGTCGTGCTGAACCAGGTGATGGTGCGGTTCGGCGACGACGACGCCCTCACCCGCGACGTCATCGCCCGCATCCAGGGCAGCGGCGTCTGCTGGTTCGGCGGGACCACCTGGTACGGGCGCGCGGCCATGCGCGTCTCGGTGGTCTCGTGGCAGACCACCGAGGAGGACGTCGACCGCTCGGTCGAGGTCGTCAGGGCCGCCGTCGCCGCCGCCACACAGCACAGCGCCCGCCAGGGCGTCCCGCTCCCGTCGTAGGAAGTCACCAGGAAGGGCCGCGGAAGATGGCCAGAACAGCAGTCACAGCGCCGGCCGCGGCCGCGCGCGGGCAGGGGCAGTGGGCGCTGGGCGACCGCGAACCCCTCAACGCCAACGAGCAGGCGAAGACGGCGGAGGACCCGTTGCTGGTCCGCGGCCGCATCGAGCAGGTGTACGCGCGGGGCGGCTTCGCCTCGATCGACCCGGTCGACCTGCGCAACAGGTTCCGGTGGTGGGGGCTGTACACCCAGCGCAAACCGGGCATCGACGGCGGCAAGACGGCGATCCTCGCGCCCGAGGAGCTCGACGACGAGTACTTCATGCTGCGCGTCCGCGTCGACGGCGGCCAGCTCGACCTCGCCCAGCTCCGCACCATCGCCGACATCTCCACCCGGTACGCCCGTGACACCGCCGACGTCACCGACCGGCAGAACATCCAGTTCCACTGGATCCGCGTCGAGGACATGCCCGAGATCTGGCGGCGGCTGGAGGAGGTGGGCCTGTCGACGACCGAGGCCTGCGGCGACTGCCCCCGGGTGGTCCTCGGCAGCCCGGTGGCGGGCGTCTCGGCCGACGAGGTGCTGGACGCGACCCCGGCGATCCGCGAGATCACCGCCCGGTACGTCGGCGACCCGTCGCTGTCCAACCTGCCGCGCAAGTTCAAGTCCACGATCTCCTGGCTGGCGGACGTCCCCTACGAGGCCAACGACATCGCCTTCCTCGGCGTGACGCACCCCGAGCACGGCCCCGGCTTCGACGTGTGGGTCGGCGGCGGGCTGTCCACCTCGCCCATGCTCGCCCAGCGGCTCGGCGTGTGGGTGCCGCTCGCCGACGTGCCGGACGTGTGGGCCGGTGTCAGCTACCTGTTCCGCGACTACGGCTACCGGCGGCTGCGCCACCGCGCGCGGCTGAAGTTCCTGGTCGCCGACTGGGGCGTGGAGCGGTTCCGCGCGGTGCTGGAGGAGGAGTACCTGCGCCGCCCGCTGCTGGACGGGCCGCCGCCCGTGCTGCCGGCCGCCCCGCTCGACCACATCGGCGTCCACCGCCAGCGCGACGGGCGGTACTACGTCGGGGCCGCGCCGGTGGTGGGCCGGGTGTCGGGCGCCACGCTGACCGCGCTCGCCGACATCGCCGAGGCGCACGGGTCGGGGCGCGTCCGGCTGACGCCGTACCAGAAGCTGCTGGTGCTGGACGTCGCCGACCCGGCGCCGCTGGTCGAGGACCTGCGCGGCATCGGCCTGGAGGCCGAGCCGTCGCCGTGGCGGCGCAACACGATGGCCTGCACCGGCATCGAGTACTGCAAGCTCGCGATCGTCGAGACCAAGGGCCGCGCCGCCGAGCTGGTGGCAGAGCTGGAGAAGCGGCTCGCGGGCACGCCCGCCGAGGTGAGCGTCAACGTCAACGGCTGCCCGAACGCGTGCGCCCGCACGCAGGTGGCCGACATCGGCCTCAAGGGCCAGCTGCTCACCGACGCCGACGGCGGCCAGGTCGAGGGCTTCCAGGTCCACCTTGGCGGCGGGCTGACCATGGCCGAGGGCCAGGACGGCGGCTTCGGCCGCAAGCTGCGCGGGCTGAAGACCACCGCGGCCGACCTTCCGGACTACGTCGAGCGGCTGGCGCGGCGCTACCTGGGCGGCCGGCGCGACGGTGCCGAGAGCTTCGCGCAGTGGGTCGCGCGAGCCGATGAGGAGGAGCTGCGATGACGCCGGCACGAGTCCCGGTCATGCACTGCCCGTACTGCGGTGAGGAGGACCTGCGCCCATCCGCGGAGGCGCACGCCTCGTGGGAGTGCCGCCAGTGCGCGCGAGCCTTCCAGGTGCGGTTCGTGGGCCTGCTCGTCGGGAGGGAGGACCGATGAGCACGCTGACGCCCGACGACCTGATGTCGCTGGCCGCCGACGCCGGGCGCGAGCTGGAGCACGCGCCCGCCGAGGAGATCGTCGCGTGGGCCGCGAGCACGTTCGGCCCGAGGTTCTGCGTGACCAGCTCCTTCGCGGACGCGGTGCTGGTGCACCTGGCCTCCCGGGTGGTGCCCGGCGTGGACGTGGTGTTCCTGGACACCGAGCTGCACTTCCCCGAGACGCTCGCGGTCCGCGACCGCGTCGCGGCGACCATGCCGGTGCGGGTGCTGTCGATGCGCGCCGGGCTGACCATGCCGCAGCAGGACCGCGCGTACGGTCCCAAGCTGTACGCCGTCGACCCCGACCGGTGCTGCGCCATGCGCAAGGTCGCGCCGCTGGAGCGCGCGCTCGAAGGCTACGACGCCTGGGCGGCCGGGCTGCGCCGCGAGGAGTCGCCGAGCCGGGCCCGCACGCCGGTCGTGCACTTCGAGCAGGCGCGGGGCAAGGTGAAGGTCAACCCGCTCGCCCGGTGGACCCAGGCGGAGGTCGACGCGTACGTGGCGCGGCACGACGTGCCGGTCAACGACCTGACCCGCCGGGGCTACGCGTCGGTCGGCTGCCGCCCGTGCACCCGCGCGGTCGCGCCGGGCGAGGACGCGCGCGGGGGCCGGTGGGCGCTGTTCGACAAGACCGAGTGCGGCCTGCACGGCGCGCCATGACCCCCGTCCCGGCATCCCACGTCCTCGCGCCCGGCCGGTCGGACGGCGCCCGCGCGCCCGCGGCGCCCCCGGCCCAGGCCGGTCGCGGCCCCTCGGGCGGCCCCCCGGCGGAATGGCCGGGAGGAGCCGGCACCGCCCTCTCGTTCGCGGGCGGGCCCGGGGCCCCGGCGCTCGCTGGACGCGCCGGCCGGGGTGAGGCTCCGGCGGTGGTGCTGGTGGCGCACGGCAGCCGGGACGCCCGGGCGGCGGCGGCGACCCGCGCGCTGGCGCGGTCGGTCGCCGCGGCGCGTCCCGGGCTCGACGTGCGCGCCGCCTACCTGGAGCACACCGCCCCGTCGCTCGACACGGCGCTCGGGGCCGTGTCGGCCGGCGGTCACCGGGCGGCGGCCGTCGTGCCGCTGCTGCTGACGGCGGCCTACCACCACACCGTGGACATCCCCTCGGTGCTCGACCGGCTGCGCGCCGGCGGGGTGCCGCTCGCGGCCCGCCGGGCGCCGGTGCTCGGCCCTGCGCCGGGCGGGACGGCCGACCCGGCGCTGGTAGCGGCCCTGTGCCTTCGCCTCGCCGAGACCGGCAAGCCCTACGACGCCCTGGTGCTCGCCGCGGCAGGCACGCGCGACGCGTCCGCGCGCTCCTGCGTGGCGGCAGTGGCGACGGCGCTCGGCGAGCGTCTGGGCATGCCCTGCGTTCCCGCGTACGCCTCCGCGGCGGCGCCCGGCCCGGGCGCGGCGGTCGCCGGACTGCGCGCGCGGGGAGCGCGCAGGGTGGCCGTCGCCTCCTACTTCCTCGCGCCGGGCCTGCTGCACGACCGCGCGCTCGCCTCCGCGCGCGCCGCGGGCGCGGTCGCCGCGTCCGCCCCCCTGGGCGACGCCCCGGAGCTGGCGGCCCTCGTCCTGGCCCGCGCCGACGCCGCGGTCCCCCTCGCACCGGCCGGCTAGTTCCGCCCGCGCGGCCTGGCGGACACGCCGACCGCCGCCCCGGCACGGCGACCCGGCTCCCGCGTGCCGGAACGGCTCACGCATGGCATCGCTCCCGTGAACGACGACGCGTCCGCGAGTGACGACGCGTCCGCGAGTGACGACGCGTCCGCGAGTGACGACGCGTCCGCGAGTGACGACGCTCCCGTGACGACGACGCGTCCGTGAGCGACGACGCTCCCGTGAACGACGACCGCCGCCGTGAACGACGACTCGGCCGTGAGTGACGAAGCGGCCGTGAGTGACGAAGCGGCCGGACGTGAAGACGCGTCCCGACGTGAAGACGCGGCCGGACATGACGACGCGGCCGGCGTCCGGGGGGCGAGTGGACGGCGGCCGCGTCGTCGGAGGGAGGTCAGTCGGTCTCGCGCAGCCCCGGCGTGCACTTGTAGCCGAGGATCAGCACGTCGCGCACGGCCCGCAGGGCGGGGTTCTCGGCGACGATCGGGGTGACCGCGTGCAGCACCTGCTGGTCGGACCAGAACATCGTGTCCATCAGGTCGTCCAGCGCGAACTCGGTCACCAGCTCCTTGCCGTTGGTGTACACCTGCGACAGGCCGCCGGCCGCGTTCGTGCGCGACATGAGGTGGATCGCCCCGAAGTCGACCTCGTCACGGTGCGGGCCCTCCGGCGTGGGGTCGCCCAGCTCCTCAGGGGTGGAGATGATGCGGAACTGGTGGCACTGCACGTCCCACGGATGCTCCAGCTGTTCCAGGGTCACCGGGAACTGGGCGAAGTCGAACTCCAGCAGCGCCGGCAGCAGCGGGTTGGCCAGCGTCGACTCGGTGAGCTGGGCCACCGAGCGTGCGATGCCGCCCGCGTACTCGTTCGCGGTCATCGACTGGAAGTAGGGCCGGTGCGGCCGCAGCCGGATCGTCCCGTCCTTCGGCAGGTAGTAGAAGCGGTCGTAGCGGCGTTCCCTGAACCGGGCGCCGTCCTTGAGGTACTTGTCGGTCTCCAGGTGGTCCCACTCGCCCGCGAGCGCCGTCGCGTGCCGGCGCAGCGCCGGGTCGATCGGCAGGTCGGCGGCCCGTACCAAGGAGTACCCCTGCGCCCGCAGGTCTTCGCGGATCTCGGTCAGCAGCATTACATCCTCCGGCCACATAATCGGCATTTCCATGGAAATGCTTCATGCAACGATCGCACACGTTCACTGATGCCGAACTGACATGTCCGGACCGGGTAAAAAGCCGCCGGACTTTACCCCGGAGCGTGGCGCCGGATAATCCGGCTGGTCAGCCTCTCGTCAGCAGGTCGTCAAGCACACGGTGTTTAACTGATGCATGCCGGTGAGAAGGGGGAATCCCATGGCGTCGATTGTCGAACGGCTCCAAGCCCTGCCCGTGTCCGAACGCGCGGTGGTGCTGGAATCAATGGTCGTCGCCGAGTTCAAGGAGACCCTGCTGATGTCCGCCGACGAGGAACTCCCGCTCGCGGAGAGTTATTTCGAGCTCGGTTTGACGTCGCTGGGACTGACCGACGTGAAACAGCGGCTGGAGTCGCTGATCGGCAAGGGCATCAGCAGCACCGTCCTTTTCAACAGTCCCACCGTGGAACAGCTCCTGGACCACCTGACCGCGGAGGTCATGCCCGAGCTCTTCGAGAGCCGGCCCGAGGCGGCCGTGTCCGCCGCGCCGGCCGAGCAGGACGCGCTCTGGGACGACGTCATGCGGTCGCTCTACCAGACCTGAAGGACGCGCCGGCACCACCGGCTGTCAACGAGGAGGCGCGGCGCATGCCGGATCCGGCCATCGACCCCACCGCGACGGTGGAAGACGAGCTCGCGGCGGCGCGGGAGACCATCCGGCGGCAGCAGCAGGCCCTCGGCCGCTTCCTGCTGGAGAAGCACGAACCGGTGGCGATCATCGGCGCCGGCCTGCGGTTCCCCGGCGGCAACACCACGCTCGACGGCTTCACCGAGTTCCTGCGCGCCGGGCGGTCCGGCATCGGGCCGCTGCCGCGCGACCGCTGGGACGTCGACGCGTTCACCTCCGGCGACCCGTCCGCCCCCGGCGCGATCCGCACCGAGGGTGGCGGTTTCCTCGACCGGATCGACGAGTTCGACGCGCAGTTCTTCGCGATCTCCCCCAAGCAGGCGCCCTACGTCGACCCCCAGCAGCGGCTGCTGCTGGAGACCGCGTGGGAGGCGCTGGAGAACGCCAACGTGGACCCGTCCGCGCTGCGGCACGGCAACGGCGCCGTCTACATCGGGGCCTCCCCGGTGGACTTCGTGCTGGAGCTGGCCGCGCTGGCCGACGAGGACCTCGACGGCAACCTCGCCACCGGCATGGGCGCCTACTCGCTCTCGGGCCGGCTGTCCTACTTCCTCGGCTGGCGCGGCCCGAGCCTCACCACCGACACCGCGTGCGCGTCCTCGCTGACCGCGCTGCACCTGGCGGTCGGGGCGCTGCGGCGCGGGGAGACCGACATCGCGCTGTGCGGCGCCGTCAACGCCCTGCACCACCCGCGCACCTTCGCCATCCTGTCCCAGGGGCAGATGCTCGCGCCGGACGGCCACTGCAAGACCTTCGACGAGGCGGCCGACGGCTACGCCCGCGCCGAGGGCTGCGGCGTCCTGGTGCTCAAGCGGCTTACCGACGCCCGGCGCGCGGGGGACACCGTCCTCGCCCTGGTGCGCGGCACCGCCATCGGCCAGGACGGCGAGAGCGCCGGGCTCACCGCGCCCAACGGGACGGCGCAGGAGGGCGTGATGCGCGCCGCCCTCGCCAACGCCCGGCTGGAGCCCGCCGACATCCAGTACGTCGAGGCGCACGGCACCGGCACGCCGCTGGGCGACCCGATCGAGATGGGTTCGGTCAACGGCGTCTTCGGCCCCTCGCGCCAGGCCGGCGACCCGCTCACGATCGGCTCGCTGAAGGCCAACCTCGGGCACATGGAGCCCGCGGCCGGGGTCGGCGCGATCATCAAGGTCCTGCTGCAGATGCGGGCCGGCGAGTTCTTCCCGCACCTCATGGACACGCCTTCGGGCCGCATCCCCTGGGACGCCTACCCCGTCACCGTGCCGACGGAGCCGCGCCCGTGGAACGCCGCGCCGCGCCGCGCCACCGTCAACGGCTTCGGCGTCGCGGGCGCCATAGGCGTCGCCGTCCTGGAGCAGCCGCCGTCCCTCCCGGCCCCCGCCGCACCCGGCCCGCAGGCCGAGGGCGGGGGACAGGTGTTCACGTTGTCGGCGAAGAGCGCGGCGGCGCTGCGACTGCAGGTCGAGCGGTTCCGGTCGTACCTGGACGGGCATCCGGACGTCGCGCTCGCCGACATCTGTCACACGCGCGCCGTCGGGCGGTCGCACTTCCGGCACCGGGTCGCCGGGGTCGTCCGCGACCGGGAGGAGCTGGCCGCGCTGCTCGACCAGGCCCTGGAGCGGCCGGGCGGCACGGGCGAGGACGTGTTCCGCAAGGTGGCGATGCTGTTCACCGGCTCCGGCTCGCAGTACGTCGGCATGGGGCACGCGCTGTACCGGCGGTTCCCGGTGTTCCGCGAGCACGTCGACGCGTGCGACCGGCTGTTCACGGCGCACCTGGGCCGCTCGATCGCCGACATCATGTTCGGCCGCGCCCCCGACGCCGAGGCGGCGCTCGCCCAGACCGTGCACACGCACGCGGCGCTGTTCACGCTGGAGTACGCCCTGGCGAAACTGTGGCTGTCGTGGGGCGTCCGGCCCGGCGTGCTGATCGGGCACAGCGTGGGGGAGGTGGCCGCGGCCACCGTCGCCGGTCTGTTCTCCCTGCCCGACGGGGTCATGTTCCTCGCCGAGCGCGCCCGGCTGATCCAGTCGGTGCCGCTGCCCGGCGGCATGGCGGCGGTGTCGGCCCCCGCCGCCGACGTCGCGCCGCTGCTCGCGCCGTGGGCCGACCTCGCGATCGCGGCGGTCAACTCGCCCGGGCAGTGCGTGGTGTCGGGCGGCGCGGGCTCTCTGGCCGAGGCCGTGGCCGCGCTGCGGGAGCGCGGCATGGACGTCACGCCGCTCCAGGTGTCGGCGGGCTTCCACTCGCCGCTGATGGCGGGGATCTCCGAGGATCTGCGGGCCGCGCTGGCGAAGGTCCGGTTCGGCGAGCCCACGATCAGCATCGTGTCCAACCTGACCGGCGCCGTCGCCTCGCCGCGCGAGATGGCCACCGCCGACTACTGGGTGCGCCACCTCAACGAACCGGTGGACTTCGCGGCCGGCGTCCGCGCCGTCGACGAGCGGGGCCGGCACGTGTTCCTGGAGGTGGGGCCGTCGGCGGCGCTGACCTCGCTGGCGCGGCGCTGCCTGCCGGGCGACCGGCACCGGTGGCTGAGCTGCCTGCACCCCGACGACCCGGCGGGCGCCAACCTGAACCGCGCCCTGGCCGGCGTCTACACCGCCGGGCTCGCCGTCTCCTGGCCCGCCGTCTACGCGGGCCGCCCGGGGCGCCCCGTCCCGCTGCCGGCGTACGCCTTCGACCGGACCTCCTACCGCCTCCCCTGGCGCGACACCACGACCGCCGCCTCGACCCGCTCCGGCGCCGCCACCGGCCACCGCCTCCTGGGCCGCGAGCTGGCCTCCGAACCCCGCCCGGTTCCGGACGTGGTCGTCGGAGGCCGGGAGGGGGACGGCGGTTCGGCAGGTGGTCCGGTGCTCAACGGCGGCCCCGTGACGTCCGCGGCCGGGAACGGCCACTCGGCCGCCGGTGCGGACGACGGCCGTGCGGCGGCCCGGTGGGACGGCGGCGCGGAGGCGAACGCGGCCGGCCGGGAGTTCAGCAGCCGGATCAGCGCCGCCGACCCCGGCTACCTGGCCGACCACACGCTGAACGGGCGGGTGTTCGTCCCGGCGGCGGCCTACGTCGAGATGCTGCTGGAGCTGGCGGACGCCGTCCACGGGGAGACGACGCGGCCGATCGAGGACGTGCGGCTGCACGAGGCGCTCTTCCTCACCACCGAACCGGTCGAGCTGCGCACCCGGGCCCGGCCGGCCGCGGGCGGACGCCTCGCGGTGGAGATCGTGAGCCGGGTCCCCGGCCCGGACGGCGTGGCCGACCGCCCGCACCTCACCGCCGTGCTCGGCGCGCGCGACGGCTCCGGCGCCGCGCTGACCGGCCCGGGCCGGGAGGTGCTCCGCCTGGCGGCCGAGGCCGGCGCGCCCGACCAGGTCCTCGGCGCCGCCGACGTGTACTCGGCCTACGCGCGGGCGGGACTCGACTACGGCCCGCAGTTCAGCCGGATGGAGACGGTGGCCCGCCACGGCGCCGACCTCACCGTGGGCCGCATGCGCGGCGGCGACGTCCTGGCCGCCGAGCACCTGCCGCCCCCCCTCATGGACGGCGCCACCCACGGCCTCGCCGCGCTCGTCGACGACGGCCACGACTACGTCGCCACGCGGATCGCCCGCGTCCGCGTCTTCAGGAAGCCCCGGGCGGCCCGCCTGAACACCGTCATGCGCCTCACCTGGGCCCATCCCGAACCCGGCACGGCCCCGGCCCCGGCGGCGGATGTGGCGGACTCGACCGGCGGCGCGGCCCCCGCGGCTGCGGAGGACGTCGCGTTCACCGTCGACGCGCTGTTGATGGAGGGCGGCGAGCCCATCATGGAGCTGGTCGGCATGGGGTTCAAACGGCTGGCGCGACGCCCGGCCGAAGGCACCGCGGCCCGGGTCCGCAGGGCCTGCGGAAGCGGGGCCCGTTCCCTCCAGCCGCAGAAGCTCGACCTGACCGCCCTCGCCGCAGCCCCGCCCCCGGCCCGCCGCGCCGCCGTGCGCGACCTCGTCCGCGACGCCGTGGCCCGGCTCCTGTCCATCCAGGACGCCACCGCCGTCGACTCCCACGCGACGTTCCTGGAACTGGGCGTCGACTCCCTCGTGGCGGTGCAGCTCAGAAACGTCCTTGAGACCGCTCTGGGCATGCGACTCGCGTCATCGGTCGTCTTCGACCACCCGTCCCCGAACCAACTGGCCGAGTTCCTCGACCACCACCTCACCCCCGAACCGGCCGCCGTCCCGGCCAACGCGTGACCCGATGACCCCGGACCCCCGCGGCCCGCCGCACACGGCGCCGCCTTCGCCGCACAAAGCCCCCGCCGCACCGGCGCCGGGTGGGTGGTGCGGTCGGAGGTCGGCGACCGGCGCGGGCCTCCTCGCGTCGGTCGCCATAGGCGGCGCCGTCTTCGCCGCACGGAACGCCCGCCGTATCGGCGGCGGGTGGGGTGGTGCAGCGGTGGTGCGGGGTCGGAGGTCGGCGACCGGGGCCGGCCTGCTCACGTCGGTCGCCGTACGCGGTGCCGTGTTCGCCGCCCAAGTCTCCGCCGTATCGGCGGCGGGTGGGGTGGTGCAGCGGTGGTGCGGGGTCGGAGGTCGGCGACCGGGGCCGGCCTCCTCGCGTCGGTCGCCATAGGCGGCGCCGTCTTCGCCGCACGGAACGCCCGCCGTACCGGCGCCGTGGTGGGTGGCTGGACTGGGCGGACTGGGCGGACTGGGCGGACTGGGCGGGTGGTCGGGTGGCTGCGCCGGGCGCCGGGTGGTTGTGCCCGGGCTTGGCCGGGTGGTTGGGCCGGGCACTGGGGGGCTGGGTGGGAGCAGGGGCGGGCGGGCGGTGGGTGGGTCGGGTCTGTCGGTGGAGTCGGGTCCGCCGCTGCTGAGGGCGGGGGTTGGTGGTCAATCGAGTAGGCCCGCGGGTGTCGGGCCGGAGACAGGGAGATATGGACGAGCTTCGTGAGCACACGTTGGGCGCGCGGGCGGCGTTGCACGCGCGGGAGCGGCCGGAGCATGTGGCGGTGGTCTGCGAGGGGCGGGAGGTGACGTACGGGGAGCTGCACCGGGAGAGCAACCGGACCGGGCACGCGTTGCTGCAAGCGGGGCTGGGCCGGGGGGCGCGGGTCGGGTACCTGGGGCGGGAGTCGGAGTACTACTACGACATCGCGCTCGGGTGCGCCAAGGCCGGCGCCGTGCTCGTGCCCATCAACTGGCGGCTCACGCCGGGGGAGATCGACCACATCCTGCGCGACTCGGGGGCGGAGGCGCTGTTCGTGGAGCGCCGGTACCTCGGCGTCATCGAGCGGCTGCGCGGCGACCTGCCGGGGCTGCGGGTCGTGGTGGAGCTGGACACCGACGAGCACGTGGCCGGGGGCCTCCTCGCGTGGAAGGCCGGCCTGCCCGAGGACGACCTCGACCCGGGGACCGGCACCGGCGACCCGGTGGCGCAGCTCTACACCAGCGGCACGACCGGGCTGCCCAAGGGCGTCGTGCTGCCGCACCGCACCTTCTTCACCTTCATCCGCGACATGACCGAGCACGGCGTGGACTGGATCGACTGGCGGCCCGGCGACCGGGGGCTGTGCTGCTTCCCGGGGCTGCACACCGCCGGGTTCGGCTGGTTCATGCACGCGTTCAACGTCGGCGCCACCACCGTCATGATGCGCATGTTCGTCGCCGACGAGGCGGCCCGCCTCATCGAACACCACAAGATCACGACGATGTGGGCCGCGCCGGCCATGCTCCGCATGCTGCTCACCGAACGCGGCGTGACCCGGGAGACGTTCGCGTCCCTGCGCAAGGTGGTCTACAGCGGCTCGCCGATCGACAAGGAGCTGCTGCTGACCTGCATCGACATGCTCGGCTGCGAGCTGGCGCAGGGGTACTCCTCGGCCGAGGCGGGCAGCTTCGTCACCTGCCTGGCCCCTGGCGACCACCGGCCGGACAGCTCGGTGCTGGGGTCCGCCGGGCGTGTCTGCCCCGGCAACGACATCAAGATCGTGCGGACGGACGGCACGCCGTTGCCCGCCGGGGAGATCGGGCGGGTGGTCGTCCGCAGCCCCGGCCACTTCCTGGAGTACTGGGGCCGGCCCGAGGACACCGCGAAGGCGCTCGTCGACGACTGGCTGTACATGGGCGACACCGGCTACCTGGACCAGGACGGCTACCTCTACCTGCTCGACCGGGTCAACGACACCATCATCGTGGCCGGGCAGAACATCTACCCCGTCGAGGTGGAGAACGCCCTGCGGGCCCACCCCGCCGTGGCCGAGGTGGCCGTGTTCGGCGTGCCGGACGCGCGCTGGGGCGAGGCCGTCCGCGCCGCCGTGGTGCTCGAACCCGGCACGCAGGCCACACCGCGCGAGCTGATGCGTTTCCTGCGCGGGCGGATCGCCGACTTCAAGATCCCGACCGGGTACGTGATCGTGGACGCCCTGCCGCGCAACCCCACCGGCAAGGTGCTCCGCCGCGTGCTCCGCGACGAGCACGCGGGCACGGCCCGGCCGCCGTCCCCCCGCCCTGTCCCGGTAGGCGGGCCATGACGGGCGGATACTCCAGAACAGACGACTTCGCGGTGACCGGCTCGCGTCAGGCCGGTCTGTGGCTGCGGCCGGGGGATGTCGACCCGGACGCGGTGGCCCGGCTGTTCCTGTTCCACCACAGCGGCGGCTCTGCCGCCGCCTACCGGGAGTGGCCGGGGCTGCTGCCCAGCGACGTGGCCGTGCAGTGTGTGCAGCTGCCCGGGCGGCAGGACCGGCGCCACGAGGCCCCGTACGACCGGCTTGAGCCGCTGGCGGAGGTGCTGGCGGCGGTCATCGGGAGTGAGCTGGACGGGCGGCCGTACGCGCTGTTCGGCCACTCGATGGGCGCCCTGCTGGCCTACCGGGTGGCGCTCGCGCTGGAACGCGGCGGGTGGCGGGGGCCGGTGTTGGTCGCGGCGTCGGGGTGGGCGCCGGCCGGCTTCACCATGCCCGCGCGCCAGATGCTCGCGCGCATGAGCGACCCGGAGGTGGCCGAGATGATGCGCCGCCTCGGCGCGCTGCCGCCGGAGATCCTCCGAGACGCGGAGTCGCTGGCGCAGGCGGTGCGCACGATGCGGGCCGACTCGGCGGCCTGCGCGAGCCATCGTGACGACGGCGCGGCCGTCGGCTGCCCCGTGGTGGCCTACGCCGGCCGCCACGACCCGCTGGTCGCGCCCGAGGCGATGGGCTCGTGGGCGAGCCGCACGCCGCACTACCTGGGGACGCGGACGTTCCCGGGAAACCACTTCTTCATCCGCGGCCAGGAGCCCGCCGTCACGGCGGACCTGGTCGCGCTGCTGCGCCGGTACGCGGCGCCGCGACAGCCGCACGGGAGGACATGATGACGCTCACTCCGAACCAGCTCGCCGACCGGTTCGTCGCGTTGTGGAACGAGCCGGACGCCGAACGCCGGCGCCTCGGCGTGGTGGAGCTCTACGCCCCGGACGCGACGTACGTCTTCTACCGCCGCGACCCCGTGCACGGCCACGAGGCCATCCTCAGCCAGATCACCTACACCAAGGAGCTGTACGGCCCGATGGGGTACGCGTTCCGCTCCTCGCACAACGCCATCGGCCACCACGGCGTCGTCCGGCTGAACTGGGTGATGGTGCGGGCCGCGACGGGGGAGATGGAGATGGCGGGCCAGGACGTGGTCGTGCTCGACGAGGACGGGCGCATCCGGACGGACTACCAGTTCCACGACAGGCTGCCGTCGTCGTTCGCCTACAACGACGGCTACGAGGAGCACGGCAGAGCCACCCGCCCCGCCCGCCCGACCCCCGTACGCCCTTAGCGAGGTCTCCCCAGCCGAGCCGAGGACGCAGAACCCCCCGGGCCGCCCGCCGCACCCGGCGCCGTCTTCGCCGCACCACACCTCGCCGACCCGGCGCCGGGGTCGGGTATGTCACCGTTGGAAGCAAGCCGCCTCTTGGGGCGCCCGCCGTACGCCGGCGCCGTCTTCGCCGCACCGCGCTTCGCCGACCCGTCGCCGGGTCGGGCATCTCCTGGTTGGAAGGTAACCGCCCGCTGGGCCGCCCGCCGTACGTGGGCGCCGTCTTCGCCGCACCGCGTTTCGCCGGCTCGGTGCCAAGGTCAAGCATCTCTCACCGCTTGAAGGGAACCGCCCCTTGGGCACCTGTCGTACGGCGGCGGGGTCGGGCATGTCACCGTTGGAAGGTAACCGCGTCCTGGGGCGCCCGCCGTACGCCGGCGCCGTCTTCGCCGCAGCGTGTCTCGTCGATCCGGCGCCGTGATCAAGCTCTCTCGTCGTTGGATGGGGACCCGCCTGGGCTGTCTGTCGTGCGGGGGGTCGGCTTCGCCGTGCCGTGCCGTGCCGTGCCGTGCCGTGCCGCACCGTGGCTGGCTGGCTGGCTGGGCGGTGGCGGGGGGCGGGGAGTTCACCGTTGACGGGGAGTCGGCTTGTGGGGGCCTGGCGTGGGGTGGGGATTCGCCGTGCCGGGGCTCGATGGTCCGGGTCGGGGGCGGGTGTCTCACCGTCGACAGGGGACCGCTCTGTGTCCAGGGGGAGGGCCGGTGGTCCGGGCGTCGGAGGGGAGAGTCCTCCGGCCGGGGAGTGGTCGTCGCGCGGCGGGTGTGTGCCCCGGGCCCCGCGCCCGGGGGGCCTCGCCGTGCGGTCTTGACGGAGGGGTCTGGCGGGTCTGGGTGACGTGGCTCCTTCGTGTGTTCGCCGGTGGGGTTGCCGGTGGGTGGGTCAGTGGGGGTCGCCGACGGGGGTGGGGCAGTAGCGGTTGATGAGGGTCCTGGCCGTGGGGATGGAGACGACGACGGGGCCTTCGGGGCCGAGGGCCGCGCCGTTCACGTAGAGGCCGCCGATGACGAGCATGAGCGCGTCGGCGAGCTTGTCGGGGTCGGTGGCCTTCGCCGTCTCGGCGAGGTGGCCCAGCCGTTCGCGCATGCGCTGCAGGTGCACCAGCGCCTGACGCCGGCCGGGATGCTCGCTGTCACGGAACTCGGTGGAGGTGTTGTAGAAGATGCAGCCGTGGAAGTTGGGTGACTTGGCGCTCTCGTAGGTCATCTCCACGAGCCTGAGGAGCTGCGCGGCGGGGTCGCCGTCGTGCTTCCGCAGCGCGGTGTCGACCATCTTCCACCACTCGATGTCGCTCTCTTTCAACCACGCCGCGACCAGGTCGTCCTTGCTGGCGAACTCGCGGTACAGCAGGCTCTTGCCCAGCCCCGTCTCGTCCACGACCTGCTGCATGCCGACGGCTCGCACGCCGTACTCGCGGAACAGGCGAGATGCCACCGCCATGATGCGCTCCCTGGTGTCCGGGGCCGGTCTACGTGCCACCACGGGCTCCTCTCCACCGCGCTTTCGATTGCGCGCAGTACTTGATTGACACGCCCATCAGTCTACGTTACAAATGGACCGAACAGTCCCGGACCGATTGGTCCACCAAAAACTTCTGACCGATCGGAGCGTGATCATGACAGAGACGTCTTCGTCGTCGGCACGGGCCACGGACGTCCAAGGGCGCGTCAGCCCACCGACGAACGTGGGGCGCATCAGGAATGCGTCACTGCTGCTGGCCGTCGTCTGCGCGGTGCAGTTCCTGGACGCCATGGACATCGCGAGCATGGGCCCGGCCCTCCCGCTGGTGCAGCAGGAGCTCGGCATGTCGCCCGACACCCTGCAGTGGGTGGTCAGCGCCTACGCGCTGGGCTTCGGCGGTTTCCTGCTGCTGGGAGGCCGTCTGGCCGACATCTTCGGACGCAAGAAGCTGCTGATCGGCTGGCTCGCGGTCTTCGTGGTCGCCAGCTTCATCGGCGGCCTGACCGACGGTGGCTTCGTCCTGGTGCTCGCACGCCTGGCCAAGGGCATCAGCGCCGGATTCACCGCCCCGGTGGCCATGGCCATCCTGCTCGACGCCTTCCGCGACCCCCAGTCGCGCAACAAGGCGCTCGGCACGTTCCTCGCCATCGTGTCCGCGGGCTACTCGCTGGGCCTGGTGCTCGGCGGCCTCCTGTCGGGCATCTCGTGGCGGCTGGTGCTCTTCCTGCCGGCCGTGGTCGGCATCATCGTGGCCGTCATGGCGATGGTGGCCGTGCCCGCCGACCGTCCCCGCGAGGGCGGACGCCCGCGTGTCGACATCCTCGGCTCCATCACGGTGACCGCGGGCGCCATCGCGCTGGTGTACGCCGTGAGCCGGGCGTCGGTGTCCGGCTGGGGCGACTCGCTCACGCTGGGCTCGCTCGGAGCCGCGGTGGTGCTGCTGCTGGCGTTCGTCATGGTCGAGCGGGTGCACCCCACTCCGCTCGTTCCTTTGTCGATCTTCTCGCGGCCGCAGCTCTCGCGGGCGAACGTCTGCATGCTGATGTTCGGCGCGTACGTCGCCTTCCAGTTCGTGCTCACGCTGTACTACCAGAACGTGCTCGGCTGGTCGCCGTTCCAGGCGGGTCTGGCGTTCCTGCTCGGCGGCGTGCTCACCGCGGCCACCGCGCGTTACGGCGCGGCCGCGGTCACCAAGTACGGAGCCTGGCCGGTGGCCACGGCCGGGCTGCTCATGCTGGCCGTGGGCTACCTCGGCTGGGTCCTGCTGATCGGCCACGTCAACCCGCTCGTGATCCTCGTCGCGCAGCAGCTCCTGGGCGGCATCGGCTTCGCGGCCGCCTACCCGGCGCTGAACATCGCCGCGGTGGGAAGCGCAAAGGAGGACGAGCAGGGGTTGGCGTCCGGCCTGTTCAACGCCTCCTCCCAGATCGGTACCGGCGTCGTCATCGCCCTCACCGCCACGCTGCTCGGCCTCAACGCCGACGCAGGGCTCGGCGGATACCGCGCCGGCCTGTGGACCGTGACCGCCATCACCGTGGCGATCACCCTGCTGGCCGCTGGAGGGATCGCGCGGTACAGCCGACGTTCCGCCTGACCGCTGGGCGGCGGGCAGACGACCCACCGCAGACGTGCCCGGCGACGGTCCCCGCCCGTCGTCGGGCACCCGGTGTGGCCCGGCCGTGCGGGGCGTAGGGCCAGGTCGAGGGACGGTGGCAGCGGGGCCGGCCATGACGGCCGGAATCGCCGCCGTCCCCGGGCCCCCATAGGCCGCCGGGGCCGCCGGTATACGTCTTATAAGGCCGCCGGATTCACGGCTGAGAAAGTAATCGTCCACAGTGGTAAGCGTCGTGCTAGGTCCGCGCTATCTGGACCGTCACTATATGTGTGTGGTCAACGACCGAGTAATGGCCTCTCCGGCGAATCCCCTGGCCGGGGCATACGCGGTGGCGTGGAGCGCGGCGACGCCGAGTCCGTGCCTGTGACCTGGGAATATATCCGACGTCACCCCGTCGCCCGACTGTTTTCGGCGCGGTTCTGGCACACGGTACTAACGCTGTAGACAGTCGCAGAACCCTATGCTAGGTTTACCGCGTAATCGATCTTAATCCTACTATGGCGTGACTTGTGTACATTTCCAGTTCCGGGTGGCTGCGGGATTAGACGGAGATGTGCTGAGCCGGGGGCCCGGCTCCGAAAATTCGCAATGGTCACGAAAGGGGAGACGGCTTCTATCGGTCACTAGTAATGCACTAATCGATGACTTGACTCATGCGGGGAGCGGTCATGCTTACCTTTTCCATCCTTGGCGCCATAGAGATCCGCCAGAACGATCACGTGATCCGGCTCGGCGGCACGATGCAGCAGACGTTGCTCGCCACCCTCCTGGTGTCGGGCGGCACGCTCGTCACCGTGGACTCCCTCATGGAGGAGTTATGGGGGACCACGCCACCAGCGAAGGTGGAGAACGCCCTTCAGGCCCAGATCAGCAGGCTCAGGCGCAGCCTCTCCCGACTGGAGCCCGACCGGCCCGAATCCCGGCTCACCACCAGCATCTCCGGCTACCTCTTCACCGTCGACCGCACCGAGCTCGACGCGTGGGCCTTCCTGCACACCCTGAACATGATCCGCGCGCGGATGGAGACCGGCACGGTCGCCGACGTGCACCGCGAGATCGCCGACCTGCGCAAGGCGCTCGACCTGTGGCGCGGCCCGGTGTACGGCGGGCTGGTCGGCGGCCCGCTGTGCCAGACGGCCGCCGGCAAGTACCGCGAGTCGCGCAACGCCGCGCTCGCCCTGCTCTACGAACTGGAACTGAACGGCGGCGGGCACGCGAAGGTGCTGCCCGAGCTGACCGAGCTGTTCGCGCAGAATCCGCTGCAGGAGCAGTTCTGCATGCTCCTGCTGGTCGCCCTGTACCGTTCGGGACGGCAGATCGACGCGCTCAACACCTACCGCCAGTTCCGCCACCGGCTCGCCGAGAACCTCGGCATCGAGCCTTCCCCGGCCCTCCGCCAGTACGAACGGGCGATCCTCACCCACGACCCCGTCCTGATGCGGGACGAACTCCCGCGGACGGCACGGCTGCGCGAGAGCGTCTCCAAGACCTCCCGGCCGGTGCCGGTCTACGCCCAGGGCCGCCCGCACACGGGGACCCGCGCGCGCTCCATGGCCCCGCCCACGGTGGCCGTCCTTCCCATCGAACTCCGCGTGTCCCGCGAGGGACGCGTTCCCCGGCCGCTCGGCTGACGGAGGCGGGCCGCGTCCACCCGCGGCCCGCTCACCCCTTAGCGCGCCCCTATTCCGAAGATCCGGCTCTCCCGGCTGTTGTGCCGTCCCCACGCCGGAGGTGACCCTCGTACCGAGTGACCGGACGAGGAGGCACGGACGTGGCCGAGATCCCCTTCCTGAAGGTGGTGCGCGGTAACCCGACCGCCGAAGAGCTCGCGGCGCTGATCGCGGTCCTCGCCGCGCGTGCCGCCGAGCCCGCCGACACCCCGGCGCCGGCGTCCCCCGCCGCCTGGTCCGACAGCGGGCTCATCGTACGCAGGCCGCTCCCGCCCCGCGCCTGGCGCTCCAGCGGCTGGTCGGCCTGACGCCCCGGGGCCCCTGTCCCGGCGGCCCCCTGTCCCGGCCCCGGTCTTTCCGCCGCGGCCCCGCCGGCCCGCTTTCACCCCTTCCCGAAAGCCCCCGCCCCTGCGGGGGCTTCCCCTGTTTTCGGCCCCTTCACCGGTCGTTACGTGATTCCGTCGTGACACCGCAACACGGGAGATGTAACTCCAGGAGTCGACATATGACCATGAAATGGACCAGTCGCGGGTGAGCCTCCGCTGCCCGGCTGCGGTCGAAGCTGAGGAGGGCATTAATGCCAACCCTGTTCGGTTCACTGCGCAGGCTCATGATGGCACCGTCGCTGGCGGAAGTGACTTTCAGCGTCCGGGGATTTCCCGTCGTCCCATCAGACGCCACGCGCAAACTCGAGTCGATTCCGCAGTCGGTGATCTGCGGATTCGAGTGGGGAATCGACGCGCGTGACCAGTGGGAGGTCGAGAGGCGCCTGGCCCTGGTGGACCCGGAGTTCCGGGGCTTCGCCTACGAGGGCGCCACGATGGCTTTCACGATCTTGGACGCGATGAAGGGCGGCCGTGGGACCCACACGCGTGACCTGTTGATGGGCCCGGGTCAGCCGCACATCTTCCTGACCTACATCGGCATCGGCTTCGCCATGGCGAGGCTGCCGAGGCCGCTGTGGAAGAAGGTCATGCCCGACCTGACCGGGTCGGCGTACTACCCGACGATGAGCTGGCTGGCCGTCGACGGCTACGGGTTCGACCGTGCCTACTTCGACACCAAGCGCTACGTCGACGAGCAGAAGGTGCTGGCGCCCTACCCCTGGGAGGGCTCGCCGGAGTACTTCTCCCGCGCCGTCGACCAGGGCATAGGCCGCGCGCTGTGGTTCATCAACGGCGCGAACGTCCCCGGCGTCGCCTCGGCCGTCGCCCGCTTCGCGAGCCACCGGCAGGCCGACCTGTGGAGCGGCGTCGGCCTGGCCGCGACGTTCGCCGGCGGCTGCGAGGCCGCGGGGCTGGAGCAGTTGCGGCGCGAGGCCGGGGAGTACCGGGCCGAGCTGTCGCAGGGCGTCGTGTTCGCGGCCAAGGCCCGCACGTTCGCCGGCTTCGTCCCGCCGCACACCGAGGTGGCCACCCGCACGCTCACCGACCTGTCGGTGGGGGACGCCGTGGCCCTCGCCGACGCGACGGCCGTGGAGCACACCGGGCCCGCGCCGGTTCCCGCGTACGAGGAGTGGCGCGCGAACATACGCGGGTATTTCGTTTCCACCCCGGTTTCCTAGGGGTTCGAGAGGGCCGCCGAAAGGCGGCCCTCGATTAACGCTCGGGCGAAAACGTCGGTGCTCGTGAGTTCAGCTGACCATGCCCGGAAACAGCCGCTTGACATCGCCGAGTGCGCACGTTTGAAGTGGCTCAGCAGTTCGGTCATATGTGTACATGTATATAAAGATTACCCCATGGAGAAGGGGCGACCCCCAGGGGGAGGAGACTCACTTGGCCAGTGCTCTGCGGGCTTTACGGCGCCGTATTCTGACACCCGACACCTCCGAGACCAAGCTTTCGGTTCGTGGTTTCTACGAGAAGAACGCCGAGGCACGGGAACTGCTGGAGACCGTCGGCGAGACATTCCTCGCCGGCTACGCCTACGCGGTCGAGGCACGGACGATCGAGGAGGCCGAGGAGCGGCTGGAGCAGGTTCCCACGCAGTTCCGCGGGTTCGCCTACGAGGGCGCGGGCATGGGCTTCGCCGTCATGGACGCCCTGCCGTTCTCCAGCGGGCGCAACGTGCGCGACTGCCTCGCCGGCCGCGGCGGCGAGCACATCTACATGGTGTACGTCGGCGTCGGCTGGGCGATGGCGCGGCTGCCGAAGTTCCTCTGGTCCAAGATGTACGCCCCCGACCCGCTGCTGCGGTGGCTGGCCCTGGACGGCTACGGCTTCCACCAGGCCTACTTCCACACCGCCAAGTACGTGGACGGGCAGTACCAGGACCCCGACTTCCCGTGGCCGAAGGACGCCCCCGGGTGGTACCCCAACCACGCCATCGACCAGGGGATCGGACGCGCCCTGTGGTTCATCGGCGGCACCGACCCCGACCGCGTCACCGCGTTGATCAGGAAGTTCCCCGAGTCCCGGCACGCCGACCTGTACGCCGGGACCGGTCTGGCCGCCAGCTACGCCTGCGGCGCCCCGGAGGAGGAGCTGGTGTCCTTCCGGGACGACGCGGGTGTGTACCGCCCCAACCTCGCCCAGGGCTCGGTCTTCGCGGCCGAAGCCCGGGTCAGGGCCGGGCTGGTGGTTCCGCACACGCTGACGGCCACCCGCGTGTTCTGCGGCGTGACCCCCGAGGAGGCGGCCGGCATCAGCGCCGAGGCCCGTCCCGACCAGCCGGACCAGGGCGGTGTGCCCGCCTACGAACTGTGGCGACAGCGCATCGCCGACCGAATCGTTTCTCTTGGAGGTGTTAGCCCGTGACTGCGACCCTTGGCTGGCTGCGCAGGCAGCTGGCGGGAATCGTCGCCCTCGTGCTGGTCACGAGCGTCTTCCTGATCGCCCGCCTGCCTACCTACTCCGAGGCCGAGACGGCAGGCGTCGCGAGCAAGTACTCGTTCCAGCCCCTGTCGGTCTCGCTGCCCAGCGGTTACAAGCAGCAGACGATCCGCGAGGTGAACCAGTGGTACAAGCACATCGACGCCTGGATCTCCTCGGTCGGCGCGGCGATCGCGATGAACGACCTCGACGGTGACGGGCTCTCCAACGACCTGTGCATCGTGGACACGCGGATCGACCAGGCCGTGGTCACGCCCACCCCGGGCGTGGGCGCGACGCGGTACGCGCCGTTCGCCCTGAACCCGGGCGCGCTGCCGATGAACAGCGCCATGGCTCCGATGGGCTGCGTCCCCGGCGACTTCAACGAGGACGGCCGGCTGGATCTGCTGGTCTACCTGTGGGGCCGCACGCCGATCGTCTACCTCGCCAAGACGGGCGCGACGAAGCTGACCGCCGACTCCTACCAGGCCGTCGAGCTGGTCCCCGGCGCGAACTCGACCAACGGCAAGTACACCGGTCCGCAGTGGAACAGCAACGTCGCCACGGTCGCCGACTTCGACGGTGACGGTCACGACGACATCTTCATCGGCAACTACTTCGCCGACGGCCCGGTGCTCGACCCGAACATCGCCGGCGGCGTCCACATGAACCACTCCATGTCCGCCGCGCAGAACGGCGGCGAGAACTACTTCTTCCGCTTCACCGGGGCGACCGCGGGCGACCAGCCGACGGTCACCTACAAGTGTTTCGAGAACGTACTGCCCAAGTACGCCTCCAAGGGCTGGGAGCTGGGCGCCGGCGCCAACGACCTGGACGGCGACCTGCTGCCCGAGCTGTACCTCGCCAACGACTTCGGCGCGGACCGCATGTTCTACAACCGGTCCACTCCCGGCAACATCAAGCTCTCGCCGGTCGAGGGCGTCAGCTCGCCGCTGATCCCCAAGTCGAAGGTCGTCGGCAAGGACTCCTTCAAGGGCATGGGCGTCGACTTCGGCGACCTGAACCACGACGGCATCTACGACATGTTCGTCAGCAACATCACCACCTCGTGGGGCATCGTCGAGAGCAACTTCCAGTTCATGTCGACGGTGAAGACCCAGGAGGAGCTGCGGGCCAAGCTGCGCGAGGGCGTGGGGCCGTGGAAGGACGAGAGCGCGCCCGCGGGCACGGCCTGGTCCGGCTGGGGCTGGGACATCAAGATCGAGGACTTCAACAACAGCGGTGAGCTCGCCATCGCGCAGGCCACCGGCTTCGTGAAGGGCCAGATCGACCGCTGGCCGAACCTGCAGGAGCTGGCCACCGCGAACGACGGCATGCTGCAGAACCCCTTCTGGTGGCCGAACGCCACCGCCGGTGACGACATCGGCGGGCACCAGACGATGAAGTTCTTCGTCAAGGGCCCCGAGGGCCGCTACGTCGACATCGCCCACGAGCTCGGCATCGCCATCCCCGTGCCGACCCGCGGCATCGCCACCGGCGACGCCGACGGCGACGGCCGGCTGGACTTCGCCATGGCCCGCCAGTGGGACGAGCCGGTCTTCTACCAGAACACCAGCCCGGCCACCGGATCCTTCCTGAACCTGAAGCTGATCCGCGACGGCGAGACCGCGGGCACGCTCCCCGCCGCCGGCTCGCCGGTCACGGGCGCCCAGGTCACGGTGACGACGCCCGACGGGCGCAAGTTCATCAACCGCGTCGACGGCAGCAGCGGCCACTCCGGCAGGCGCAGCTCCGAGGTCCACATCGGGCTCGGGGACAAGGTGACCGGCCCGGTTCAGGTACGCATCTGCTGGCGCGACCGCACCGGCAAGATCCACGACGAGACCCTCCAGCTCACCCCGGGCCGGCACACGCTCACGCTCGGCCAGCAGGCCAAGGAGAAGTGACTACATGACGGACACAAAGCCGAGTGCCGGCCCGCGTCATGACCCGAAGGTCATCACGGCGCTGCGCAACTTCGCGATGTCGATCACGGTCTTCAACATCCTCGGTTACACCGTGCTCGGTTTCGAGCAGCCGTGGCTGTGGCCCTTCGTCGCCCTCGCGACCGGATACACCACGGAGATCGTCCTGGAGGCCATCGGCGCCAGGGCCGAGAAGCGCGCGCCGCGCTACAAGGGCGGCGGGGCCAAGGGCCTGATGCAGTTCCTCTACCCAGCGCACATCACCAGCCTCGCGATGAACATGCTGATCTACGTCAACGACCAGATCCTGGTCCTGATCTTCGGCATCGTCGTCGCGGTCGGCGCCAAGTGGGTGCTGCGCGCGCCGGTCAAGGGCCGCATGCGGCACTACATGAACCCGTCGAACTTCGGCATCGCCGCCATCCTGCTGGTCTTCCCCTGGGCCAGCATCGCCCCGCCGTACCACTTCACCGAGCATGTCGACACCTGGATTGACTGGTTGATCCCGGGCATCATCATCCTCGGCGGCACCATGCTGAACGGCAAGCTGACCAACCGCATGCCGCTCATCTTCGGCTGGGTGAGCATCTTCGCCCTCCAGTCGATCGTCCGGGGCATCTTCTTCGACACCTCGATCCCGGGCGCGCTCGCCATGATGACCGGCGTCGCGTTCGTGCTCTTCAGCAACTACATGATCACCGACCCGGGCACCAGCCCGTCCAAGCCGGCGTCGCAGTTCCTGTTCGGCGGCGGCGTCGCCCTGGTCTACGGCCTGATGACGGCCGTCCACATCTCCTACGCGATCTTCTTCGCCACCGCCATCGTGTGCGCCATCCGCGGCGGCTTCTTCTGGGGCCTGCACTTCGTCGACAAGGCGCGCGCGCAGCGTGAGGCCGAGGCGCTGGCCAAGGTCCCGGTAGAGAAGGTCCCGGCCACCGGGAAAGAGGTCGCTTCGGTATGACCAGGATCGCGATCGTCGGCATGGCGTGCCGGTACCCGGACGCCACCTCGCCGAGAGAGCTGTGGGAGAACGCTCTCGCCGGTCGCCGCGCCTTCCGCAGGCTTCCCGACGTGCGTATGCGGGCCGAGGATTACTACGATCCCGACCCCGCCGCGCCCGACCGGTTCTACGCCCGCACAGCGGCGGTCATCGAGGGCTACGAGTTCGACCGCATCGGTTACAAGATCGCCGGCAGCACCTACCGCTCCACCGACCTGACGCACTGGCTCGCGCTCGACATGGCGGGCCAGGCGCTGGCGGACGCGGGCTTCCCCGGGGCCGAGGGCCTCAACCGGGAGCGCACCGGAGTGGTCGTCGGCAACACCCTGACCGGTGAGTTCACCCGCGCCAACGTCATGCGGCTGCGCTGGCCGTACGTCCGGCGCACGGTCGCGGCCGCCCTCCTGGAGGAGGGCTGGGACGAGGACCGTCTGGCCACCTTCCTCGACGACCTGGAGGCGGGCTACAAGAGCCCGTTCCCCTCCATCGACGAGGACACCCTGGCCGGCGGCCTGTCCAACACCATCGCGGGCCGGATCTGCAACCACTTCGACCTCAACGGCGGCGGCTACACCGTCGACGGCGCCTGCTCCTCGTCCCTGCTCTCGGTGACCACCGCCTGCAAGGCGCTCATCGACGGCGACGTGGACGTGGCGATCGCCGGCGGCGTCGACCTGTCGATCGACCCGTTCGAGATCATCGGCTTCGCCAAGACCGGCGCGCTCGCCAAGGGCGAGATGCGGCTGTACGACCGCCACTCCAACGGCTTCTGGCCGGGCGAGGGCTGCGGAATGATCGTGCTGATGCGCGAGCCGGACGCCATCGAGGCCCGGCGGCGCGTCTACGCGAGCATCCCCGGCTGGGGCATCTCCTCCGACGGCAAGGGCGGCATGACCCGGCCCGAGGTCAGCGGCTACCAGCTCGCGCTGCGCCGCGCCTACGACCGCGCCGGGTTCGGCATCGAGACCGTCGAGCTGTTCGAGGGCCACGGCACCGGCACGGCGGTCGGCGACATGACCGAGCTGACCGCGCTGGCCAAGTCGAGGACCGAGGCCGGGCTCGGCGAGCGTCCCGCGGTCGTCACCTCCATCAAGGGGATGATCGGGCACGCCAAGGCCGCGGCCGGCGTGGCCGGCCTCATCAAGGCCGCCATGGCGGTGCACGAGCAGGTGCTGCCGCCGACCATCGGCTGCGTCGACCCGCACGAGGTGCTCACCGAGCAGCCCGAGGCCCTGCGCGCGCTGCGCAAGGCCGAGCCCTGGCCCGCGGGCGCGCCGGTGCGCGCCGGCGTCACGGCCATGGGCTTCGGCGGCATCAACACCCACGTCGTGCTGGAGAAGAGCGGCGGCGCCCGCCGCACGCCGCTCTCCACCCGCACCAAGATGATCGTCCAGTCGATCCAGGACGCCGAACTGCTCGTCGCCGACGCGGCGACGACCGAGGCGCTCCAGGAGCGGATCACCCAGCTCGCCGAGTTCGTGGCGCAGGTCTCCTACGGCCAGCTCGGCGACCTGGCGGCGACGCTGCAGTCGGAGCTGCGCGACCTGCCCTACCGGGCCGCGGTCGTGGTGACCTCTCCGGAGGACGCCGAGCGGCAGCTCCGCAAGGTGCTGGAGACGCTGGAAGCCGGAGAGAGCACGCTGTCCTCGCCGGACGGCCGCGCCTTCCTCGGCCACGTCGACGGCCCCGGGCGCGTCGGCTACCTGTTCCCCGGCCAGGGGTCCGGGCGCGGCACCAGCGGCGGCGCGCTGCGCCGGCGCTTCGCCGACGTCGAGGAGATCTACGTCCAGGCCGCGCTGCCCACCAGCGGCGACATGGTCGCGACGGCGGTCGCCCAGCCCCGCATCGTCACCGGCTCGCTGGCCGGCATGCGCGCGCTCTCCCTGCTGGGAGTCGAGGCGGACGTCGCGCTCGGCCACAGCCTGGGCGAGCTTTCGGCCCTGCAGTGGTCCGGCGCGATGGACGAGCAGGGGCTGCTGCGCGTCGCGGGTTACCGCGGCCAGGCCATGACCGAGCACAGCGAGTCGGGCACCATGGCCGGCGTCCGCGCCGCGCCTGAGGCGGTCGCCGAGCTGCTCACCGGCCTTCCCGTGGTGATCGCGGGATACAACGGCCCGGAGCAGACGGTCATCGCCGGCCCGGTCGACGCGATCGAGGCCGTGGCGGCCAAGGCCGCCGGGGTCGGCGTGACCGTCACGCGGCTGCCGGTGTCCCACGCCTTCCACTCCCCGCTGGTCGCCCCGGCGGCCGAGGCGCTCGGCGAGCACCTCTCGGGCGAGGAGTTCGGGCCGATCGAGCGGCGGGTGGTCTCCACGGTCACCGGCCAGGTGCTCCGGCCGGACACCGACATCTCGGCGCTGCTGCGCCGCCAGATCACCGACCCGGTGCTGTTCACCCAGGCCGTGCAGCTCGCGGCCAAGGACATCGACCTGTTCATCGAGGTCGGCCCGGGCCGCGTGCTCAGCCAGCTCGCCTCCGGGGTCACCTCGGTGCCCGCGGTCGCGCTGGACACCGACGACGAGTCGCTGACCGGGCTGCTGCGGGTCGCCGCGGCCGCCTACGTCAACGGCGTCCCGGTGCTGCTGGACGAGCTGCTGCACGGGCGGCTCATCCGCCCGCTGCGGGTCGGCCAGGAGTTCACCTTCTTCGCCAGCCCCACCGAGTCGGCCCCGGCCGTCCGGATCAAGGGCGGCGCCCGCAGGACCGAGGAGCCCGCGCGGACCGGCGGCGACGCCGGCGGCGGCTCCGAGGAGCCGATCGGGTCGAGTGTGGAGCTGCTGCGCCGGCTGGCCGCCGAGCGTGCGGAGCTGCCGCTGGAGATGGTCCGCGAGGACAGCAGGCCACTGGACGAGCTGCACCTCAGCTCGGTCACGGTCATGCACATCATCGACCAGGCCACCCAGCGGCTGGGCATCTCCGCGGCGCAGGCGCCGACCAACCTCGCCACCGCGAGCCTTCGCGAGCTGGCCGACGCGCTCGACGCCATCGCCCGCGACAACCAGGGCGGCGGCAAGTCGTCGGCGTCCCTGGTGGCCGGGGCGGCGCCCTGGGCCCGCGCGTTCGCCCTCGACTACGACGCGACCCCGCTTCCCGCGCGGGCCGCGCCGGCCGAGAGCGGCCACTGGCAGGTGTTCGCGCCCGGAGAGTCCGCGATCGCCGAGCCGCTGCGGCGGGCCCTGGAGCAGGAGCGCGTCGGTTCCGGCGTGCTGGTGTGCCTGCCCGATGACTGCCTGGAGGAGCACCTGGAGCAGGCGCTGATCGGCGCGAAGACCGCCATCGGCGGCGCGCCGGGCAGCCGCTTCGTCCTGGTGCAGCACGGCCGCGGCGCGGCCGGGCTCGCCAAGACGCTGCAACTGGAGGCGCCGCACCTGCGCGTCACCATCGTGCACGTGCCGGCGACGCCCGAAGCGGTCGGCCGCGTCGTGGCCGAGGTGGCCGCGACCGCCGAGTACGCCGAGGTCGTCTACGACGCCGAAGGCGTGCGGCGGATCCCCACGATGCGGGCGATGCCCGTCAAGCAGGTCCACACCCGGCAGCCGCTGGACGAGTCCGACGTGCTGCTGGTCACCGGCGGCGGCAAGGGCATCACCGCCGAGTGCGCCCTGGCCGTGGCGATCGACACCGGCACCAAGCTCGCGGTGCTCGGCCGGTCGGCTCCGGCCGACGACCAGGAGCTGTCGGACAACCTGCGGCGCATGGCCGACGCCGGCATCACGGTGCACTACGCCCGTGCCGACGTCACCGACGCCGAGCAGATCCGCCGCGCGGTCGCCGAGGTGGAGGCGGCCCTCGGGCCGGTCACCGGAGTGCTGCACGGCGCCGGCCGCAACGAGCCCGCCGGCCTGTCCACGCTCGACATGAGCGCCTTCCGCCGCACCTTCGCCCCGAAGATCGACGGTCTGCGCAACGTGCTGGACGCCGTCCAGCAGGACCGGCTGCGCCTGCTGGTCACGTTCGGCAGCATCATCGGCCGGGCCGGCCTGCACGGCGAGGCGCACTACTCGACGGCGAACGACTGGCTGGCCGAGCTCACCCGCGACGTCGCCGAGACCCACCCGCAGTGCCGCAGCATCTGCATGGAGTGGTCGGTCTGGTCCGACGTCGGCATGGGCGAGCGGCTGTCGGTGGTCGACGGCCTCGCGCGCAAGGGCATCAGCCCCATCTCGCCCGAGCAGGGCGTGCAGATCATGCGGCGCCTGGTCGCCGACCCCGACGCGCCCACCGTCGTGGTGATCAGCGGTCGCACCGAGGGCATCGACACCGTCCGGTACGACCTGCCGGACCTGCCGCTGCGCCGGTTCATCGAGAAGCCGCTGGTGCGCTACCACGGCGTCGAGCTCGTCACCGAGGTCGAGATGAACGCCGGCACCGATCTGTACCTGGCCGACCACCTCCTGGACGGCAACCTGCTCTTCCCCGCCGTCTTCGGCATGGAGGCCATGGCCCAGGTCGTCTCCGCGGTCACCGGGAAGGACACCGTCCCGGTGATCGAGGAGGCCGAGTTCATGCGGCCGATCATCGTCCCGCCGGACGGCAGCACCACGATCCGGATCGCCGCCACCGTCACCGACGACGACGTGGTGGAGGTGACCATCCGGAGCGCCGAGACGGGCTTCGACGTGGAGCACTTCCGCGCGCGGCTCCGGGTCGACGGCGAGAGCATCCCGGAGGGCCCGCCCAACCAGACGGGCGAGGGCCTGCCCCCGGTGCCGCTGGACCCGGACGCGGAGCTGTACGGAGACGTGCTGTTCCAGGGCGGCCGGTTCCACCGCCTGCGCCGCTACCACCGCGGCGCGGCACGCCACGTCGACGCCGACGTGGCGGCGCTGGACGCCCGCGACTGGTTCGCCGGGTTCCTGTCCGGCGAGCTGCTCCTGGGCGACCCGGGCATGCGCGACGCGCTCATGCACGGCAACCAGGTCTGCGTGCCCGACGCCACGCTGCTCCCGGTCGGGATCGAGCGGATCTACCCGGGCGGGGCCAAGCTGGCCGAGGCGGGCGAGGTGCGCTACTGCGCCACCGAGCGCAGCCGCGACGGCGACACCTACATCTACGACATCGCGGTGCGCACCAGCGCCGGCGAGATCGTGGAGCGCTGGGAGGGCCTGCGCCTCCAGGCGGTGCGCAAGAAGGACGGGCGAGGGCCGTGGGTCACCCCGCTGCTCGGCTCCTACCTTGAGCGGACGCTGGAGGACCTGGTCGGCACCCGCGTGGCGGTCGCCGTGGAGCCGCATCTGGACGGCGCCGACGGCGAGGCCGAGCGGAAGGCCCGCACGGACGTGACCGCGGGGCGCGCCGTCGGTCACCCGGTCGACATCCGACACCTGCCGGACGGGCGGCTGGAGATCGACGGAGGCCGGGCCGTCTCGGCGTCCCACGGAGCCGGGGTCACCCTGGTCACCGTGGCGCCCGGAACGGTCGGCTGCGACGTCCGCCCGGTGGGCGAGGCGTCCGCCATCAAGGGAGCGCTCGGGGCGCACGCGCCGCTGGCCGAGCAGGTCGGCGCGCAGACCGGCGAGGGGCCGGACACCGCGGCGACGCGCGTGCTGGCCGCCGTGCAGTGCCTGCGCGGAGCCGGCCTGCTGCCCACCGCCCCCCTCACGCTCACCCCGGCGCAGCGGGACGCCTGGACGGTCTTCACCTCGGGCCGTCTGCGCATCGCGACGCTGGTCACGACCCTGCGGGACGCCCCGGGGCCGGTCGTGTTCGCCGTCCTCACGGAAGGGAGGCCGTAGCCCCATGAGCAAGTACTACGAGTACCAGCACACGGTCGGCTTCGAAGAGACCAACATCGTCGGCAACGTCTACTACGTCAACTACCTGCGCTGGCAGGGCCGCTGCCGGGAGATGTTCCTCAAGCAGCGCGCCCCCGAGGTGCTCGCCGACCTCCAGGACGACCTGAAGCTGTTCACGCTCAAGGTCGACTGCGAGTTCTTCGCCGAGATCACCGCCTTCGACGAGCTGTCCATCCGGATGCGTCTCATCGACCTCGCGCAGACCCAGGTCGAGTTCGGCTTCGACTACGTCCGGCTCGACCCGGACGACCGGGAGACGCTGATCGCCCGCGGGCGGCAGCGTGTCGCCTGCATGCGCGGCCCCAACACCCGCACCGTCCCCGCCAGGGTGCCCGATGCCCTGATCAGGGCCCTCGAGCCGTACACCGCGTAGGCGACGGCGCAGAACGTGAGGAGGGCAGCGTGACAGTCGAGAACCCAGAACCTCGCCACGAGGATCCGAAGATGTTGCGGCGGGCGTTCGGATCGTTCGCCACCGGGGTCACCGTCGTGACGACCGGCGGCCCGGTGCCGCACGCCATGACCGCCAACTCCTTCACCTCGGTCTCGTTGGAGCCGCCGCTCGTGCTGATCTGCGTCGACCGCGGCGCGCTGATGCACGAGCACCTCACCTCGAACGGCTACTTCGGGGTGTCGGTTCTGGCATCGCACCAGGAGGGCGTGGCGATGCACTTCGCCAATCGCTGGCGGACCCTGGGGGCGGCCCAGTTCGACGAGGTCGACTGGACGCCCGGCCGGACGACCGGCGTGCCGATGCTCGACGGCACGCTGGCCAGCTTCGAGTGCGAACTGTGGCGCACCTACGACGGCGGCGACCACACCATCTTCATCGGGAGGATCGTGTCCCTGCACCAGCAGACCGACAGGGATGCCCTGCTGGTCTTCAAGGGACGGTTCCGTGAGATCAGTCCCGACTGGACCGAGGTGAGCGCATGACCGTCACGGGACGGCGCTCCAAGGCCGGGGCGGCGGGATCCGCCGCCCCCGGCCCCCGCCGGACGCCGCCGGGACCGCCCTTCTGGGCGGGCCCGGCCCTGTTCAGGAAGCTGGTCTCCGACCGGCTCGGCCTGATGAGCCTGGCCGCGACGTACGGCGACGCGGCCCGGCTGTCCATCGGCCCGAAGAAGATGTACTTCTTCAACCACCCCGACACCGCCAAGTACGTCCTCGCGGACAACGCCTCGAACTACCACAAGGGCGTCGGGCTGGTGCAGGCGCGTCGTGCGATCGGCGACGGCCTGCTCACCAGCGAGGGCGAGCTGTGGCGCAAGCAGCGCCGGATGATCCAGCCGGTGTTCCAGAACAAGCGCATCTCGCAGATGGCCGGCATCGTCGCCGACGAGGCGGCGGGGCTGGTCGACCGGCTGCGGGCGCACCGCGGCGGCGGTCCGGTGGACATCGTCCAGGAGATGACCGGGCTCAGCCTCGGCGTGCTCGGGCGAACCCTGCTGGACGCCGACCTCGGCGCCTTCGACCAGATCGGGCACTCGTTCGAGGCCGTGCAGGACCAGGCCATGTTCGAGATGGTGTCGCTGAGCATGGTGCCGATGTGGGTGCCGCTGCCCAAGCAGCTCCGCTTCCGCCAGGCCCGCGCCGAGCTGCAGCGGATCGTCGACCACCTGGAGGCGGGCCGCACGCAGGGCGCCGCGGACGGTGACGACGTGGTGTCCCGGCTCATCGTGTCCACCCGCCAGGAGGCCGACCCGCGCGTCGGCCGCAAGCGGATGCGCGACGAGCTGGTCACGCTGCTGCTCGCCGGCCACGAGACGACGGCCAGCACGCTGGCGTGGACGTTCTCGCTGGTCGACAAGCACCCCGAGGTGCGCGAGCGGCTGCACGCCGAGGCGGTCGAGGTGCTGGGGGACCGGCTTCCGGTCTTCGAGGACCTGCACCGGCTGCGGTACACCTCGATGGTCGTGGAGGAGGTCATGCGGCTGTATCCGCCGGTGTGGATGCTGCCGCGCGAGGCGCAGGCCGACGACGAGGTCGGCGGCTACCACGTGCCCAAGGGCTCCGACGTGCTCATCAGCCCGTACACGCTGCACCGGCACCCGGAGTTCTGGGACCGGCCCGAGCGGTTCGACCCCGACAGGTTCGACCCGGACCTGCCGAGGACCCGGCCGAGGTACGCGCACATCCCGTTCGGCGCCGGGCCCCGGTTCTGCGTCGGCAACCACCTCGGCATGATGGAGGCCACGTTCGTGATCGCCATGATCGCGCGTGACCTGCGACTGGTCACGGTGCCGGGCCACCGGGTGGTGGCGGAGCCCATGCTCTCGCTGCGCATCCGCGGCGGGCTTCCGATGACCGTGCACCCGGCCGTCAGCCCCAGGGTGCGGAGCCGGGCCGCCACGGGCGCCGCCTCGGGGTGACCCCGGAGCTCCCATGTCAGTGACGGGCAGGCGCCTCGGCGGCGCCTGCCCGTCGGCGTCAGGAGGCCATGAGGCCCGCGCGGCCCCGGCCCCTCGGGCCGGGCACGCCGGAAGGCCCCCCGGCGGTGGCCGGGGGGCCTTCTGGAGACGACGTCAGTGGACGGGCTGGACGGACGCCCTGGCCAGCACGTCCCGCAGGGCCAAAAGCACCGGCGGGTCGAGCGGGCGCATCGGCCGCAGTTGCACGTCGGCCAGCCGGGTGCCGTAGCCCTGCTTGATGCTGATCGGCCCGTGGCGCCCGACGCACACCGCCTCGTCGCCGCCCGGGGCGTGGTTCATCGCGTCCTCCCGGCCGGCGGCGACCGACTGGGCGATGAGGTGCCACTCGCCCTGGGGTACGTCCTCAAGGACGTAGGGGCCGGGCCGGTCCAGGACCGTGTACCGCACGGGCCGGCCTTCGAGAATTCGGTCGGGGAAAAGGCCGGCGAAGACGGGCCGGTCCTCCAGGGGAGAGGAGATGTCGCCGTGGACCGTGAACGAGGAGCCGTCGCGGAAGCCGTTCATGGAACCGTTGAGCGGCATCTGCGGCGCGATGCTCTCGAGCTGCCGGTACTTGGTCGGCGACAGGCCGACGCTGCTGGTGAAACGCGAGCTGAAGGTGCCGACGCTGGAATAGCCCACACGGTGGCTGATGTCGGTGACGGTCAGGGAGGTCGAGGCCAGCAGGCGCTTGGCCTCCTGGAGCCGCACCGCCGACAGGAACCGGCCGGGTGACAGGCCGGTCACCCGCTGGAAGACGCGGGAGAAATGGAATTTGCTGAACATCGCCGTGCGTGCCATGTCGTTGATCGTGATCTGCTCGCTGAGGTTCTCGTGCATGCTCATGACCACACGCATGACCGCTTGCTCGAGTTCCTTCTCCATTGCTCCTCCCGCGCTTCGGAGGGGGGTCCGCATCAGCCCGAGATCAGCAAGGCGTAGGAATGTCGAGCAACGTGCTCAAAGCTCGCATTCGCCTCACGAATGAAAGGGCCACTGCACGTCCCCCGCGCGAGAGCTCGTCATCGCGAGCCTTCGCCATCTGTGCACACTCCATGGAAATCAATTAATCCCGCCCGCCCAAGGTGTGAAATTCGGGAAACGCCCGACGCCACATCGGCAGCACGGGGCCGATGCCATCAGAATTAGCTCTCGCGCGTCCTGCGACAACCCCTATCGGCCCCCTGCCTGCGGATATCCGCATTCGGGCGCCCCGTGAATCGTCAAGGCCAATCCCGCTCAAAGGACCCCGCGCATACCCCGGTCCATTCGGAGGGCAACGCAGAAGATGCGGCGGGACGGCGGGCGCGCCGACGATGAGAGGCGACAGCAGCCGACCTTGACGCGTGAGGAATACGCCTATGCCGTCGCCAACTCCAGACGAAGAGCTGCAGGCCAGGACGATGACGCTGGAGGCTTTCGCGGACACGATCGTCCCGGGTGAGAAGCGGTCACCGGACGACAGGGCCGTCGCGGGCGCCTCCCACGGGGGCGGCGCGGTGGCGGCGGGCGCCATCGAGCTGCTGGAGTGGGACGCCACCGGGGTCCACGATGGGCTGGACTGGTTCGCGAGCGCGCTGAACGACCACGCGCGCGCCTACGCGACCGAGCACGGCCTCGCCCCCGACGAGACGGTCCCCCCGTTCGTCGCGCTCGGCTTCGAGCACCGCACCGCCCTGGTGCAGAAGCTCACCCTGCCCGGCCATCCCGAGAAGCCCCTGTGGGTCAGCCTCGCGCTGTTCAGCAACATGGCCTACGACTCGGCCGCGCACATGCACACCGCGGACGCGCTGGCCGCCGGGCACCCGGGGCTGATCGCGATGGGCATCGAGCGGCCCGACCCCGACGGCCTGTGGCGGTTCCCGGAGTTCTCCTACGGCCGCAAGCTGGCCAACCTGCACCCGGACACGACCTCCACAGGGAGCCCCGCATGACCGGCATCGAGCGCACGGACGTCCTGGTCATCGGAAGCGGCTTCGGCGGCGCGATCGCGGCCTACCACCTGGCCGCCGGCGGCGCCAAGGTCGTGATCCTGGAGCGCGGGCCGTGGCTGACCGGCAAGGACTTCGACCACGACTTCAAGCTCGGCTCGTCCTACACCCGGGCGTTCGACTTCACCGTCGGCGACGGCATGAGCATCCTGGGCGGCAACTGCGTGGGCGGCGGCAGCGTCGTCTACTTCGCGGCGATGCCCCGCGCCCCGCGCTTCGTCTTCGAGCGCCACGGCAGCATCGGGCGCAGGATGTGGCCGGCGGCCATCAACCGCGACACCCTCGACCCCTGGTACGACCGGGTGGCCGAGTCGATCCCGATCAGCCAGCAGACCTGGAGCGACGTCCCCTACGCGGGCGGGCTGTGGGCGGCGGCGTGCAACCACGCCGGCCGCACCGCCAACCCCGTCCCGGCGGCGATCGACCTCAGCAAGTGCGTGAACTGCAACTGGATGATGGCGGGCTGCCGCTTCGACGCCAAGAAGTCGCTGCTCTTCACGTACCTGCCGGCGGCGGTCGCGCACGGCGCGGAGATCCGCCCGCTGCACGAGGTGCAGAAGATCCACCGGACCTCCGACGGCGGCTACCGCGTCGACTACGACCACATCGACGGCGAGGACTACCGCATCCGCGGCGAGAGCGGGTCGATCGAGGCCAAGATCATCATCGTGGCCGCCGGCGCCGGCGCCACGCCGGTCATCCTGCAGCGCAGCGAGGACACCCTCGGCAAGATGCCGCGCGCGGTGGGCCGGTACTTCTCCGGCAACGGCGAGCGGCTCAACACCGCCATCCTCAACGAGGACAAGGTGCGCGACGTGCTCGGCCTGACCCGCGGCGACGGCCTGGCCTACGAGGCCAACCAGATCGGCAAGGGCCCGGTCGTGGCGAGCTGGGACCGCCTGGACGGCTCGCTGCCGGAGTACTCCCGCTTCTCCCTGGAGCAGCTCTACTTCCCGCCCGGCCTCGGCACCATCCTGGCGCAGGTCCCCGGCATGGACGGCATCAGCTGGTTCGGCAAGGACAAGAAGGAGATCCTCAAGCGCTGGCGCTCCTGGCTGATCATCTTCCAGATGACCGAGGACGACAACGAGGGCGTGTTCGGCCCGCCCCCCGCCAAGGGCAACGCCGACCGGCTCTCCCAGCAGATGCTCGGCCTCGGGCCGCTGAAGTACGACCCCACCCCCAACACCCTGCGCGGCTGGGCCGAGGCGGACGCCGAGGTCAAGGACATCCTCGAACGCGACGGGATCGCCGAGGTGGCGGCCTGGACCAACGACGTGGTGGGCGCCTACACCGTGCACCCGCTGGCGTCCTGCCGCATCGGCGACGACCCGGAGACGTCCGCGCTGACCGACGGCAACGAGCTGCGCGGCCACCCCGGCATCTTCGTCACCGACGGCTCCTCCGTGCCGGGCGCCCTGACCGTCAACCCGGCCATGACGATCTCCGCGCTCGCCGAGCGCGCCATTCCCGGCATCGTGCGCGCCGCGCAGGAGCGGGGCGTGGACGTCAAGTACGGCGCCCCGGCGCCGGACGGATCCACCAGCGGGCGGCGCGGCGTTCAGGACCTGCTGCCGACCCTGACGCGCGGCTAGGGGAGCGGGCGATGGGCAGGCTTCTCGCACGGATGACGTTGCCGGGCACGATCGGCCAGGTGCGCCACGTCACCGCCGTGCGCCCGAGCGCGGCGGGCGAGCTGGTGACACGGGTGTACGCCCAGGTCGAGCGGGACTTCGGCATGCTGGCACCGCCCGTGCTCCTGCACTCGCCCGCCCCGGAGGTGCTCGCGGCCTCCTGGACGACGCTGCGGGAGACCCTCCTGGCCGGCGGGCACGCCGGCCGGGCGCTCAAGGAGACGGTGGCCTCCTCCGTCTCCCTGGGCAACGCCTGCCCGTACTGCGTCGACGTGCACAAGGCCACCCTCGACGGCCTGGTGCGGGGAGGCGACGCCCTGGACGCCGCCTCTCCGGCCACCCGCGAGATCGCGGCCTGGGCGCAGGCGAGCGGCGTGCGCGGGGACGCCGCGCGGCACGCGCCGCCGATGTCACCCGGGCTGGCCTCGGAGCTGGTCGGGGTGGCGGCGACCTTCCACTACCTGAACCGCATGGTCAACGTGTTCCTGGGGGACTCGCCGCTGCCGCCGGAGGTGCCCAACCGGGCACGCGCGCTCCTGCTGCGGGTGTTCGGCCTGGTCATGCGCCCGGCGGCCCGCAAGGCGGGCACCCCCGGCGCGTCGCTGACCCTGCTGCCGGCCGTCCCCGCCCCGGCCGACCTGGCCTGGGCCGAGGCCGCGCCGCACGTGCACGGCGCGTTCACCCGCGCGGCCGCCGCCGTCGACGCCGCCGGCGCGCGCTCGATCCCCGCGCCCGTGCGTGAGCTGGTCACCGCCGAGCTGGCCGCCTGGGACGGCACCCCGCGCGGGCCGAGCCGCGCGTGGGCCGCCGACGCGGTGGCCGGGCTGCCGACCTACCACCGCCCGGCCGCCCGCCTGGCCCTGCTCACCGCGATGGCCTCCTACCAGGCCGACGCGGCCGTCGTCGACGCCTTCCGCGCCGACACCCCGGGCGACCGCGAGCTGATCGAACTGACCTCCTGGTCGGCGATGTCCGCCGCCCGCCGCATAGCGACCTGGATCCCGGTCGCCACCCCGCCGGCGGACACCCGTCTCGCCACGCACCCCTGACCGCCGCCGAGGCGAGGAGATCGATATGAGCAAACTGGTGATCATCCTGGCGAGCACCAGGCCGGGCCGCGTCGGGCTGCCCGTGGCGCTGTGGATCGACGCGCTCGCCAGGGAGCACGGCGGGTTCGAGGAGGTCGAGCTGGTCGACCTCGCCGAGCGGAACCTGCCGTTCATGGACGAGCCGAACCACCCCCGGCTGCGGCAGTACGTCCACCAGCACACGCTGGACTGGAGCGCCACGGTCGACGGGGCGGACGCCTTCCTGTTCGTCATGCCGGAGTACAACCACGGGTACAGCGCCCCGCTGAAGAACGCCATCGACTTCCTGCACCAGGAGTGGTGCTACAAGCCGGTCGGGCTCGTCAGCTACGGCGCCGTCGCCGCCGGCACCAGGGCCGCGCAGATGATCAAGCAGGTCGTCACCACGCTCAAGATGACCCCGCTCACCGACGCGGTCTCCATCCCCTTCGTCACCCAGCTCGTGGGCGAGGACGGCACCCTCTCCCCGAACGACGTCATGCTGTCGTCGGCCAAGGCCATGCTCGACGAGCTCAAGCGCGTCAGCCAGGCACTGCTCCCCCTGCGCCTGCCCGCCTGACGACCGCGCCCGACCCCCCACGGGCTCCGCGCCCGGTCCCGGCCGCCGCCGAGCTGGTCAGCTCGCTCGTTCAAAGGCGGCCGGACCGGGATCAGCTGCGCAGCAGGGGCAGGCGCAACAGCAACCGCGCTCCATGGGAGGAGCCCGCGGGATCGACGGCCTCCAGCGTGCCGCCGTGCGCCTGCGCGATCTGACGGGCGATGGGCAACCCCAGACCCGTGCCGCCGGGGTCGCTGCGGCGGGCGTCGGAGCGGCGGAAGAATCGGCGGAAGACCGCCTCCCTGTCGGCGTGGGGGATGCCGGGCCCGTCGTCGGTCACCTCCACGACCGCCTGATCGCCGTGGGCGCGCACCGTCACCTCCAGGCGAGAGCGGGCGTGGCGTTCGGCGTTGGCCAGCAGGTTGCCCACCAGGCGGCCGAGCTGGACCGCCGAGCCCTGGACCAGAACGCCGGCGTCCAGGCACGTGGCGGTGGTGATCGAGGTGATCGTCGCCTGTCGGTGGTGCAGTTCCCTTCTCACCAGGCGGGCCAGGTCGACCGGCTCGGCGTCGGCGGGCGCGCAGGCCTCCAGCCGGGCCAGCTCCAGCAGGTCGCCGACGATGTCCCCCAGGCGCTCGGCGTCGTCAAGGGCGGCCAGCAGGCTCTGGCGGGCGTCGGCCGCGGGGTCGGCGAGGGCGACCTGCAGGCGGGTCTGCAGCCCGGTGATCGGGCCGCGCAGGTCGTGGGAGGTGTCGGCGAGGGCCTGTTGCTGATGTCGCATCGCCATGCGCAGTTCCCGCACCGTGCGGCGTTCCCTCGCCTCGCCGCGGCGCAGCCGCTGGTTGACCTCGTGCAGCTGGTCCGCCTGTGCGAACAGTTGGGCCTCGATCGCCGCCATGTGCGCCAGGGCCGCGTCGGCCGTGACCGGCAGTCCCCTCCTGCTCATCTGCTGGACGAAGGCGGTCACCTCCTGGGGCAGGTTGACCACGCCGCACGCCTGCCCCTGCCCGTCCAGCAACGGAGCGTTGGTGATGTTCCAGTACCGCTCCTGCACATCTCCCGGCCTGCCGGGAACCTCCATGTCATAGCGCTGCAACGGCATGATGTCGACCGCGGCCGTGCTCAAAACCCGTTGCATCGAAAGCCGCAGCGCCTCCCCCTGGGAGGTCGACGGGCCGCCGGGAAAGACATCCAGCAGGTAACGGCCGCTGATCTCCTGGCGCGAACGGCTCGTCAGCCGCTCGAAGGCCTGGTTGGCCGCGGAGTAGACCAACTCCGGCGACAACAGCGACAACGCCGCCGGTGCCGCTTGGAAGACCGCGGCGTAGTCGGGTCCGGCCATCTCCAGTCCCCTTCGGTCGATCGGCTCTGGCTGCGCGGGCCGGTTCAGCCATCGCCCCGTCCCCCTTCTCACGCCTACGTTCGGCCGAGTCACCTGCCCGGTTGCGTTCACGGAGGTGACGTGCGACACACCGCAGGACAGTCCCATCGTAGACACATGCCGTCTGACCTGCGGAAACAAGGTCGCACGAAGGGTGGCCCACTCACCCGGCGAGGTCGGGGCCGACCGGACCCGCGAGGGCGACGCGTACTACCTGTTGCGTATGCGTGACTGACACGCGCGCGACCACGGCGCATACTCGGCCCATCACTCCGGGATGAGGGGGACGGATGGACACCCGAACCGAGCTCGACCTGTACGAGACCGCCTACCTGTGCGGGGGGGCGCGTCGTGTCGCGATGGTGGCCGTCGTCGCGCTCTGCGACGACGGGCGCGCCGAGATCCACCCGGAAGCGCACCGGGTGACGATCGTGCACCGAGAGGCCGGCGACCCGGTCGAGGCCGCCGTGCTCGCCGCCGTCCCCGAGGCGGGCCGGCACTTCGGCAACGCGGTCACGGCCGTGGCCGACTCCCCGGCCGTCGAGGCGATCGCCGAATCCCTGCGGGACCTCGGCCTGGTGACCCGCCGCAGGCGCACGGCGTCCCTGCGGGGCCGCCAGACGCTGCGCGCCCTGGCGGCCGAAGCCCGCGACACCGGCAGCCCGCGAGACGTCGCGTTCGCCGGCGTCGCGGGCATCGCCGACCAGCGCCTGCGCAACACCTTCGCGCTCCAGGAGCGCACCGAGACCGGCAGGAGCCCATCGCGCAGATGGCGCTCCTCGCTCGGCCCCCTGGGCCCCATGAGCCCCCCGACCGGCACCGGAATCAGCCACGGCCCGGCCCACGGCGGCTGGGACGGCGGCGGCTCCTGCGACGGTGGCGGTGGCGGCGGTGGTGGCGGCGGCTGCTGACCCCGCCACCTCACGTCAGAACCTCGTCCGACGGCCTTCGATCAAGGGCGCCAGAGTTCGGCTATGCGGGGGGCCTCCCGTAAGGCCTGGGCGTGGCCGGCTCGGGCGGCGGCGGGGCGGTGGGCGGGGTTCATCATGCCGCCGAGGCTCCGGCCCACGACCTGCTTCCAGGCTTCGGGCCCGGGCTCGATCAGGGCTGTCCGCGACCGTGGGCTCAGCTCGGCGATCTGCTCGGCGACGCCTTTCATGACGCCGCCGCCGCGGGTCACGGGGGCGAGCACGACGACGCGGTCATAGCCGGCCGCCAGGTCGACGTTGCCGGGTGAGGACATGCCGCCGTCGATGTAGCGCCGGCCGCCGATCGTGGCCGGCGGGCGGATACCCGGCCCGGCGGCGCTGGCCGCGACGCAGTCCACCAGCCCGGCCCCGCTCGCGGCGTCGAACGTGACCCGCTCGCCGGTCTCGGCGTCCACGGCGGTGATCACCAACGGGCGGGCGGGCCACTGGCGTACGTCTCCGAGCCAGCGGGCGATCTCCGCCCGGCGTTCGGCCTCCGGAACGGTCGCGGCACTCAGCGCGATCCTGCCCATGCGGGCGCCGAACTCGGCCGTGGTCTTCGATCTGCTGATGTTCCACACCAGGCGCACCAGGCCGGACATCGGCGTCCTGGGGGCGGGTTCGCCATCCGGTGGAACGAGCTGCCCGGCGTACAGCCGCTCGGGGTCGACGCCGGCGGCGAGCTGGGCGCCCACCACGGCTCCGGCGGAGGTGCCGATCAGCAGATCGGCCTCGCCGAGGTCCACGCCCTGCTCGGCGAGGCCGGCCAGGACGCCGGTCTGCCACGCGATGCCGACGACCCCGCCGCTGCCCAGCACCAGTGCTCTGCTCGCCATGTCCGTCCTCCAGTCGGGTCGCACCTCCACCGCGCCGGAGGTCCGCGTGTCGATCAGGTCCGTCTCCCGACGACGCTCGTAGTCAATACAGCCGGGCGCGGCCGATTCGGGTCAAGTCCGGTGAGCACCCGGCAGGGAGCCGCTAGGAAGGCGAAGACCCCGCCGGGAGGTCCCGGCGGGGTCTTCGGGTGGTCGGCGGTGTGGGTGGGTCAAGGCAGGACGTACTGCACGATCCGCGGTGAGGTGCTGGCGGCGAACGCGGTCGTGCCGATGTAGACGGCTCTGATCCGATGGATCCGGGCGGGCAGCGCGGAGGTGCTCAACACCGCGCGCCCTGTGCTGTCGAGGGTGCCGGTGCCGAGGATGGCCGACCGGCCTTCGGCGAACACCACCTGGCCCGTCGGGACGGCCGCACCGGTGCCGGCCTTCACCGTGGCGACGAAGCGGACGCGCTGGCCCACCGGTGAGGGGTTGGCCGAGGACGTCAGCGTGGTGGCGGTGCTGGTGGCCGACTGGCCGCAGACCGGGACGTTGATCGTGTTGGTGTCGAGCGTGACCGCGGCGCCGCGTGCCAGCAGCCGGCCCTCCACGATCACGCCCGTCGTGGTGGTGATCGAGGCCTGTGCCAGGACGTTCCCTCGCAGCGTGGAGTTGGTGCCGAGGGTCGCGGAGCTGCCGACCAGCCAGAACACGTTGCAGGCCTGGGCGCCGTTGACGAGCTCCACGTTGCTCGCGGACGCCGTGACGAGCGTCGACGCGGCCTTGAAGATGAAGACGGCGTTGGGGTCGCCCTGGGCGTCCAGGGATAGCGTTCCGGTGATCTCGAAGGTGCCCGCCGGGGACTCGTACACGCCGGGGGTCTTGGTGGTGCCGCCGAGCTCCACGGGGACGGTGGCGGTGGACGGGCGCGCCTCGGCGTCGGTGTAGGCGGTGGCGAGGTCGGTCTTGGCCTGCGCCGCGACGGCGTCGGCCACGTGCTGGGCCCCGCTGACCTCCCCCGGGGGGAAGCCGGTCACCGAGGTGCCCGGGCTCAGCCCGAGATCGCCGTTGACCGTGGTGGGGCCGGTGTTGGTCACCGTCGAGCCGGCGAGAACCGCGAACCCGGCGGCGGTGCCCAGGGGAACGGGCGGTGTGGCCGCGCTCGCGCTCACGGGCCCGGCCATTCCGATCAGGACGCCGGCCGCGCAGGTCAGAGCCAGGGTGCGTGCCCGCCGGGATGGTGGGGTGAGCCTGCGGACGGCGCCGGTGAGGCCTCGTGTCGCCATGGGCTTCCTTTCGTGCGGGCCGACTCGGGTGCGCCGTCGGCCGGAGGCGCGCCGGCGCTCCCGCCGGCCCGGCCGGTCCCCGCGCCGCCGGGCGCGTGACCGCGCGCGGCCGATCTTCGTGCCGCGCGATCACGGCCTGCCCGAGGCGAGGCCGAAACGATCTTTATAAGCCGCAAAGAAATACGTGAGCGCGGCTCCCGCCGTCACGCGAAACACCTGCGTGTCCGCCGCCGCGTCTCCCATGAGGTCACCTCCCAGTTCCATATATGGACTATTCGAAATAAGTCCGGATGTGGACATCGGCGGCATTTGTATTACGGCCGAGTGGGGGTAAGTAATGAGCCGTTCTATTCCCCACGAAAGAGGGCGCCATGACCTCATCGGTGAAACGTCTCGCCGCCACGGCCGCGCTGGTCCTGCTGTTCGGGGTGTCGCTGCCCGCCTCGGCGGCGTATGCCGGGGGCTCCTACACCTGCACCAGCGGGACCCGCACGTACATGGGGGACATCGTGGGGTACTGGATCTTCGCGAGCGGGTGCACCGGGTCGGGGTCGGGGTCGGGGCCCGCGGCCATCACGATCACCGGCGGGGCGTACGCGGGCTCTTACGGCTGTGCCAGCCACCAGGCGAGCAGCCTGGGCACGGTGAGCGGCCTGGGCTGCTGACCTTCGCCTCGCCCGTCCCCGCCGGGCGGCTCTCCCACGTCGAAGGTATTACGAGCCCTCCGCGACATGTCCCCCTTGAGGATGAGGTGGACGACCTCTCAGGTTGATGAACAAACCGGCGCGGGCGGGGACGCTGGACCCATGAAGACGACACGGTGGTTGAGTGTGGCTTCCCTGGCGGTGGCGGGGGCTTTGGTGGTGGGGGCATGTGGTCCGGGCGCGAGCACCGCGCGTCAGCCCGTCGCGTCCTCGGGGTCGCCGGGTGCGGCCACGCACTCGGGGCACGGGATGGAGGCGGCGCCGCCGCCCCCGGCCGCGCCGCTGCGGAGCGGGGAGCGCTTCGTCAACCTCAAGCTGCCCAAGCCCTACACCCCGGCCGCGCCGCCGAAGGCGAGCGACGAGTACCGGTGCTTCCTGCTCGACCCGGGGCTGACCGCTCCGGCGTTCCTCACCGGCAACCAGTTCCTGGCGCAGAACACCTCCCTCGTGCACCACGCGATCGTCTACGCCGTTGACCAGGGTGCGGCGGAGAAGGCTCGCACCCTCGACGCGAGCACCCCCGGCGAGGGATGGACCTGCTTCGGCGACGCCGGAATCGAAAAGGGCAAGTGGATCGGTCACTGGGCGCCGGGCGCCGACGAGACGCTGCTCACCCAGAAGGTCGGCCACCCGGTGGCCGCCGGCAGCCGGCTCGTCCTGCAGATCCACTACAACCTGCTCGCCAGCGAGGGCAAGCCGGCGGGCAGCGACCAGTCCGGCATCCGGCTCCGGTTCGCCGACGGAGCCGCCGAGCTCACCCCGCTGGAGACCAGCCAGGTGGCCGCCCCCATCGAGCTGCCCTGCGCCAAGGAGGAGTCGGGCCCGCTGTGCGACCGTGACGCCGCCGTCAAGGACCTGGCCGGCCGCTTCGGCGCCCAAGCCGGGGAGACCCCTGGGTGGCTCGGTCAGGCGTGCAACGACGGCAAGCCGCCGGCCGCGGGAAGCACTCAGCGCTGCGACCGGCCGCTGCCCACCGGCGGCACGATCTACGCCCTCGCCGGGCACATGCACCTGCTGGGCCGTTCGATCAAGGTCGAGCTCAACCCCGGCCGCCCCGGCGAACGAACCCTGCTCGACATCCCGCGGTACAACTTCGACGAGCAGGCCATCCGGCCGCTGGCCAAGCCCGTCGCGGTCAAGAAGGGCGACCACCTGCGGGTCACCTGCACCCACGACGCCGGCCTGCGCAAGATGCTGCCCGCCCTGAAGACCCAGCCCCCGCGTTACGTCGTCTGGGGCGAGGGCACGAGCGACGAGATGTGCCTGGGTCTGGTCGTCTGGACTCCGGGCGTGTGAGCGCCTCCGGCCGCGGCTGAGGGCCCACACCGGCGCGCCCTGAGCGCCGGTGCGGGCCCCCGGGATGCCACAGTCCGGACGATCCCCCTATGCTCCCGCTCGTGACTTTTCAGCACTATGCGGCGGAATCTCCGATTCGAGAGACGTCCGAACCACCGGCGCCTGTAGCGGAGCAGCCCGTAGACCAGGGGCCGCATCAGGAGGACGACGACGACAAGGCGGGCGTACTCGACCTGCTGGAGAAGGCCGGGGCCGTGGTCGTCCCGCTGGGCGTGACGTTGTACGCGCTGCTCTATATGGGCTACCAGGGGATGTACGCGGTCTTCGGCATCACGCCGGAGCAGGCGGGCATCGACCAGTCCGTGCTGCTCGGACGGCTGCTGGGGACGATCCTGCCGCTGCTGATCCTCGGCGCGGTCGTCGTCGGGCTGCTCCTGAGCGCGGGCTGGCTGCTGAACGTGGTCACGCGCGGCCGGCTGGGCCGGCTGGCGCAGGGGATCAGGCGGCAGCCGTGGATCGTCGCCGCGATCGCGGCGGCATGGGCGGGAGCGTCCTATCTGGGGTGGATGTACTTCGTGACCGCCCTGGACGCCGCCGACCCCACCGCGAGGGTGACGGTCGAGGCCGGCGATGTGCTGCTCGCGGCGGGGCTGGGCGTTCTGGCCTATGTCGTGCCGTTCCGGCTGCTCCGGCGCCGGTCGATCGGCCGGGCGGGCCTGAAGATCATGGTCGGCGCGCTCACCGGCATCGGGCTCGGCTACGTCCTCATGATCCAGATGATCTACGGAGCGATCTCGGTGCTGGAGAAGGGCGAGTCCACCGCGCTGATGGACGCCGTCGGCTTCCAGACGCAGTGGGCCAAGCTCCAGGACAGCGGCGGCAAGCCCCTCTACGACAGCCGCTGGATGATGGTCCTCGGCGAGCACGAGGGCGGGTACGCCATCTACGACTGCGACAAGGGTCAGACGTTCCGCAAGTTCTCCGAGAGCACGATCCTCAGCGAGGTCCAGATGTGGTCCCCCGACCGCGAGAAGGGCTTCACCTGCGGAACCCTGACCGAGTAGGGGATCGGCCGGGCTTACGCCTCACCGGTCTCCGGCCGGGGTGCCGCCATGGTGGCGATGGCCGGCGTCCCCCCGGTGTGCATACGGAAACCCCGCCGCGTCCGGGACGCGGCGGGGTTTCTCGGTCACTTGATCTGGTAGGCCCGGGTGACGGTCTCGGTGAAGGTGTTGCCGCCGGTGTCGGCGGCCTTGACGCGCAGCGAGGCGAACTTGCCGCGTGTGATGGAGGGATGCCAGGTCTCGGCGGACCAGGCGCCCTTGCCCGAGGGGTGCACCAGAGTGGGGAACCAGGTGCGGCCGTCGTCGTAGGAGATGTCCACGGCGAGCGTGGTCATCCTCAGGTCGGGTGAGCCCTGCTGGCGCTGGACCCGCAGCGGGAGGCGCATGTGGCCCGTGGCGGCGCGGTTGCGGTCGTCGAGGTCGGGGGTGATCCTGACGGTCATCAGCGGCAGCACCTCACGCTTGCCGGGCCGGGGAGTCTTCGACCTGAACCGCCACTCGGCGCTGACCCTCGTGGACACCTTGGTCATGGCCGGGTCGCGGTCGGCGGTCATGGTGAGCCGGTACTCGGCCGCCTTCCCGTCGGCGGGCACCTCGACGTTGCCGGGCAGGTACTCGTCGGTGTAGATCTCCTTGCCGTCGCGGTAGAGCTTGGTCCTCGGGGCGCGGTAGTCGCCGAAGGAGATGCGCTCGGGCACGCCGTCCTCGAACAGCCCAGTGGCGAACTGCAGCAGGTTCTCCTCGCGCCAGGAGTAGTCCCCGCCGGGGTCGAGCCCGGCCGCGAAGACGCCGGTGTTCCAGCGGTCGGAGATCTTCTGCCCGGCGCGGTAGACGATGGTCTGGCCGAAGAAGAACTGGTCGACGTTGTCCCAGGCGTCCTGCTGCTTGTACTGGATGAAGGACGGATACCAGCCGGTGTCGCCGGGCGTGTAGTACTCGGTCCGGTGGAACGGCAGCGGGAACTTGGACACCTCGCCGTACGGCATCCAGGCCAGCTCCGTCCCGTACAGCACGGGCAGGGCGAAGTGCTCACCCAGCTTGGCGTCCTGCTGGGTGGCGTACGTGGAGGTGACCTTGGCGAGGTCACGGCCCCGCGGGCGGTAGCCGGGGTCGGCGGGGATGCGCGGCTCGGCCTTCATCAGGTGGTAGAAGTACGGGCTGTCGTCGTAACTGCCGTCGCCCTTCGGCTTGGCCCACTGCGTCCAGCGGTAGAAGGCGAACTTCTTGCTCGCCGTGCGGGACGTGGGGATGGCCTTGATGCCTTCGACGCGGTCGGCGCCCCACATGGCGGCCAGCTCGACGTCCACGCCCATGGTCTGGACGCGGTCGGAGAGCTGGAGCATGCCCAGCATGCCGATGGCCAGCCGCGCGGTCGGCTCCTCCGGCCGGACGTCGACCGGCTTGGCCTTGCGGGCGTCGAAGGTGACGGTGCGGTCGGCGTCCAGGGTGAACTCCGGCTCGGCCGCCATCACCAGCGTGCCGTCCTGGTCGGCCATGAGGGACACGACCGTGAAGCGATGCCCCCGCTGCAACCGGAGCTCCAGGGTGCCGCCGGAGATGTCGTAGTTGACCTGCTCGTCGGTGTCGAGGTCGATGACCCCGGCGAAGGCGTTCTGAACGGGCTGCCCGTCCGTGCCGGTGAAGGCCAGCTTGAGCCCGCGCTTCTCCGGCTCGACGCGCATGCCGATGCCGGTGCGCACGGAGACCCCGTCGCCGGTCGCGATGACCGTGCCGCTGTACATGCCCATGGCGCCGGGCTCGGGGGTCACCTCGACCCGCGCGGTGCCGTGCGCGGGGACCTCCACCGAGGTGGCGCCGAGCTTGAACGGCGTCACCGTCTCACCCCGGCCGTCCTTGGCGACCACGCTCAGCTCCAGCCGAACGGCGGCGTCGCCGTCGTTGCGGTAGGTGAGCGTCCGCGGCTCCGGGGAGGGGCTGGGCAGCTCGATGTCTCCCATGCTCAGCGAGGCGGGCTCGGCGGTGACCTGCTGGGTGACGGCGCGGGCGACGTCCACGCGGCCGGAGCCCTGGACGTATGCGCCGAGCTCGTCACCGGGCGCCGTGGAGGCCATCAGCGCCGCCTTGATCTGGGCGGCCTTCCAGTCGGGATGCTGTCCGGCGACGATCGCCGCCGCCCCCGACACGTGCGGGGTGGCCATGGACGTGCCGCTCATCTCGGTGTGCGAGTCGTCCACCGGGAAGCCGGCGGACGTGCCCGCCGCCCTGGCGGCGACGATGCCCACGCCGGGCGCGATGAGGTCGGGCTTGACCGCGGCGTCGCCGGCGCGCGGGCCGGTGCTGCTGAACTGGGCGACGGTGTCGGCGTCGCGGTAGGACGCGCCGACCGACAGCGCGCTGTCGGCGCTGCTCGGCGAGCCGAGGGTCTGCGGGCCGTCGTTGCCGGACGCCGCGACGAACAGCGTGCCGTACCGCTCCGACAGCGTGTCGACGGCCAGCTCCAGCGGGTCGTCCCCGGGGATGTCGGGGCCGCCGAGGCTGAGGTTCGCGACGCGGGCGCCGTTCTCCGCCGCCCAGGTCATGGCCTCGATGATGCCGGAGTCGGGGCAGTAGCCGCTCTGCTCGCAGACCTTGCCGACCAGCAGCTTCGCGCCGGGGGCCACGCCCTTGTACTTGCCGCCGGAGGCGGCGCCGGATCCGGCGATGGTCGCGGCGACGTGGGTGCCGTGGCCGTTGAGGTCGCGGACGTCGGGCTCGGAGGTGAAGTTCTCGGCCTTGGTGACCAGGCCCTGCAGGTCGGGGTGCGTGGGGTCGTAGCCGCTGTCGAGGACGGCGACGGTGACGTCCTCGCCCGTGTGGCCGGCCGCCCAGGCCTGGGGCGCGCCGATGTGCGGGACGCTGACGTCGAGGTTGAGCCTGGCCCGGCCGTCCAGCCAGATCTTCTCGGTGACGGTCGCCGTCCTGGCCTGCCCGGACAGGGACTTCCAGAGTGTTCCGGCGGCGGCGCGGGGCTCGCTGCGGGCGACGCCGTTGATCGCGGGCAGGGGGCGCCCGCCGGCGGCGCGCAGCGTGGCGGCGTCCGTCTGGCCGGGGTAGGTCACGATCAGCGGCAGCGCCGGGCTGGCGGCGTCGTCGTAGCCGAGCGCGGCGAGCTGGGTGACGTTGAACAGCCGGGGGTCCAGCGTGCCCGCGGCCAGGAGCGGCATGGCGTCCGCCGGGACGATGCTGAGCCCCTCCTCGGCGCGGCGGTGAATGAAGTTGATCTTCTCCCTGCCGGGGCCGGGCTCGACGTCGAGCCGGGTCTGCTTGGTGGGGAGCGTTTGAAGGGTGACCTTGTCCCCGGTGATGAGGGTGATCGTCTTGGGCGGTCCGGCCTCCGCGGTGGCCTGCCCCGCCAGGGGGAAGGTCGGGGCCGGGGGGGTGGGTGTCGCCTGGGCCGGCGTGGCGGTGGCTGCCAGGGCCGCTACCACAATGCCGATAAGGGCGGTTTTCTGAGGCACATCCCGATGTCTAACTGTTTGGGAATTTTGGTGACAAGGAGGTCTGTGTGGCCTATTGCGGCAACTGCCGGAAGTGGCCAAGATCGGAGGCATGCTTGAGGACGGTCCGGCGCTGGGGGTCGTGGGGATCAGCGCGTTCGACGAGCGCATCTACCACGAGGTGCTCGCCTGCCCTGGCATCACGGTGCGGGAGCTCGTCATGAGGAGCGGTGAGAGCTCGGGGCGCATCCAGACGTCGCTGAGCAGGCTCCGCGCCAAGGGCCTGATCAGCCGCCTGTGGGGACGCTCGCCCCGCTGGTCGGCGACGAACCCGGGGTCCGCCATCCGCTCGCTGGTGCGCGGCATGCAGAGCAACCTCGACCGGCTCACCGACACGGCCGACCAGTTGGAGGCCGCCTTCCGCACCGCCGGTCAGGAGTCCGAGGGCGGCCATTTCGAGGTGCTGGCCGGCCCCGAGGAGCAGGCCCGGGGGTACGTCCGCCTGCAGCAGGAGGCCAAGGAGGAGGTGCTGACCTTCGACATGCCCCCCTACGTGCTCGACTACCACAACCCGCTGCAGACCGGCCTGCTGCGCAGCGGCGTCCGTTACCGCACCATCTACGTGCCGGAGGCGTTCGAGCACGCCGGGGCGCTCGACGAGGTGGGCAACCTGGTCGTCGCGGGCGAGGAGGCCCGGGTACTGCCCGAGCTGCCGTTCAAGATGGCCGTCGTCGACCGTCGCCAGGCCGTCCTGCCGCTGCACATGGGCCCCCCGCTCACCCACGGCGTGCTGATCAGGGGCTCCACCATGGTGGTCGCCCTGGTGGAGCTGTTCGAGCGCCTGTGGCGCGAGGCACTCCCGATGCGCCCCCACTCCGCCCTGCCCGCCCCCGCGCCCCAGCCGCCCACCGGCCCTGCCCGCACCGACCTGCAGGAACGGCCCGAACAACAGAAGTGGCCCGGACAACAGGAGCGGGCCGGACAACAGGAGCGGGCCGAACGACAGGAGCAGTGGGCCGACCTGTCCCCAGACCACCGCCGCCTCCTGGCCCTCCTCGCGGCCGGCCTCAAGGACGACGCCATAGCCCGCCAGCTGGGCACCAGCCCCCGTAGCCTGCGCCGCCGCCTCCGCGAACTCCTGGACGACCTGAACGCCGAAACCCGCTTCCAAGCCGGCGCCCAGGCCACCCGCCGCGGCCTCGTGTGACCCGCACACCTCGGCGGCGCCCGGGGAAGCCGGCCGTCAGCGAGGTGCCGCCAGGACGTCCCGGAGGACGTCCTCCAGCGTGACGCCGGCCAGTTCGCGCCTCAGGGTCTGCTCGATGCCCTCGTAGATGCCCTGCATCGCCGGCTGGATGCCGTACCCCACCACGCACTCCTGGTCGGGGGTGGCGCGGTGCATCGCGAACAGCGGGCCGGGTTCCACCGCCTCGTACACGTCGAGCAGGGTCATCGACCCCAGCTCGCGCGTCAGCGACCAGCCCGCGCCCGCGCCCCGCCGGGACTCCACGAGCCCCGCTCCGCGTAGCTCGCCGAGCAGCCGTCTGATCACCACGGGATTGGTGTTCGCACTGGACGCGATCTGCTCGGAAGTGGCGACCCCATGGCCCCGGCGCTGGTAGAGGCTGATCCAGGCCAGCGCGTGGGCGGCGATGGTCAGCCTGCTGTTGGCGCTCACGAGTCCTCCCCTCCCGGTGTAACGCTCTATGTTACAACGTCGTGGTCGTAACAACATATGTTGCGACCGGCTGTCGTAACCATTACTGTTACGACAGTCGAAAGATCGATCAGAGAGGTGGGAACGATGAACAAGCCGCTCACGGGCAAGGTCGCCCTGGTCACCGGAGGGTCCCGCGGGCTGGGGGCCGCGACCGTACGGCTGCTGGCCGAGCAGGGGGCCGACGTCGCGTTCACCTATGTCAGCTCCGAGGAGCGGGCGCAGGCCGTCGTCGGCGAGGTGCGCGGCAAGGGAGGCGAGGCCGTCGCTTTCAGGTCCGACCAGGCGGACATGAGCGGGGCGCCGGCGCTGATCGACGATGTGGTCTCGCACTTCGGCGGCCTGGACATCCTCGTCAACAACGCCGCGATCTCCGTGAGCGGCACGGTGGACGACCCGGAGGCCGACACCACCGCACTCGACCGGATGCACGCCACCAACTACCTCGGCGTGATCGCCGTCATCCGGGCCGCCTCTCGGGTGCTGCGCGCGGACGGCCGCATCATCACGGTGAGTTCCGGGCTGGGCTCACGGGTAGGCCTTCCAGGCTTCGCCGACTACTCGGCGACCAAGTCGGGGATCGAGAGGTACACCATGGGCGCCGCGCGAGACCTCGGGCCCCGGGGCATCACGGCCAACGTCGTGGAGGCCGGACTGATGGAAAGCGGAATGCAGCCGCCGGACCCCGAGACCCTCAAGGCCCTGGTCGGCTCGCTGTCCCTGCAACGCATGGGCCATCCCGACGAGATCGCCGCGGCGATCGCCTTCCTGGCGAGCCCCGCCGCGTCGTACGTCACGGGCGCCGTGCTCGACGCGCACGGCGGCTACAACGCCTGATCACGCGAGGTCGGGCTCTCACGGTGAATCGGCCGCGAGTCGTGAGCCGCTGACGGCCGGGCGGGGTGCCGTGCTGAGAGGACGGTAATCCGTTGAGGAGTCGTGCGGCGGGTCGTACGCTGGCTGTGGTTGCTCCCGCCGGGTCCGAGGCCCGGCCGATCACGAGAAGGCGATGCCATGGTCACCGCCCGGTCACTCCGGGGCGGATGACGAGAACGGCTGCTCCCGCGGCCGCGGTGCGTTGGGAACGCGCCTGTTCGTCGTGCCCTGGTCTCGCGGAGAACTTCTCGTTCGCGCGGCGCCGGTTGCCGCGCACCTGATGTGGAGCACACACGAAATGTCGCACGACTCCCTGTCCGCGTGGTATGCGGACTTCTTCACCGAGCTGCCCAACGCCTTCTGGCGGGCGGCCGTACCCGAGCGGACGACCGCCGCCGAGGTCGGCTTCGTCGCCCGGGTGGCCGGGCTGGCGCCCGGCTCCCGGGTGCTGGACGTGGCCTGCGGAAGCGGCCGGCACGCCCTCGGGCTGGCCCGGCGCGGCTGCCGGGTCACCGGCCTCGACGTCTCGGCCGAGGCCATCGAGTACGCCCGCGCCGCCGCCGCGGCCGAGCGGCTCGACCTCGACCTGCGCCAGGGCGACATGCGGGAGCTTCCCGCCGACGTCCGGGGCGATGTGGCGATGTGCATGGGCAACGCCTTCGGCTACCTGGAGCATGACGGCACCCGGAGGTTCCTCGCGGGCCTCGCCGGGCTCGTCGTGCCGGGAGGCGCCCTCATCCTGGACTACGCGTTCGTGGCCGAGTCGCTGCTGCCGAACCTGGCCCTGGAGGAGCCGCCGATGACGATCGGCGGGGTCGAGGCCGTCTCGGTCAACGAGTACGACGTGGTGAACAGCCGCTGGCTCACCTCGTTCACCTTCCGCCGGGGCACGCGGGAGCACCGCGGCACCTCCGTGCAGCACGTCTACACCACGGCGGAGGTCGTCCGGCTGGTCACCGAGGCCGGGTTCGCCGCCGTCGAGCTGTACGGCGACGCCGACGGCGCCCCGTTCCGCTTCGGCAGCCCCCGCCTGCTCCTGGTGGCCCGGCGCCCGTAGCCCGCCGCCCGCAGATCCGGGCGGCGGCCACCACGGCGCTGTGCCCTGGCCGCCGGCCGCAACGGCGATGAGTCCTGACCGCCGGCCGCGCTCGCCTGCCAGGCGGGCGCGGCCGGCTTTTCGCTCACCGCGCCGCCCCGGTCACCGCTCTCGTCCCGCCGGGAAGCGGCCGAGACTCGCGGACGAGCGGTCCGAGGCGATCGCCCTGGTCACGATGGGTACATGACGGTTGTCGGCCGGCCGGAAAGGGTGTGCCCCCGCAGTCTGACCGTGCGGCCGGGGCCGGTCTCGCCGTCGGCGAGCCGGGAAACGATACAGGGGGCCCGGGCAATGGAAATCCAGCAGTCCGACACCGCGGTGGTGTTCATCGACCCGCAGAACGACGTGCTGAGCGAGAACGGAACGAGCTGGGCCGTGGTCGGCGCGAGTGTCACCGAGAACGGCACGGTCGAGAACATGGAGCGCATCTTCAAGGCCGCCAAGGAGCGGGACTATGACGTCTTCATATCGCCCCACTACTTCTATCCCTCCGACGACGGCTGGAGGTTCAACGGCCCGCTGGAGGCCGAGGAGTTCCGGACCGGCACCTTCGCGCGAAGCGGCCCGCTGGATCTGACCGGTTTCCGCGACTCCGGCGCGGACTGGCTGGATCGATTCAAGCCCTACATCGAAGACGGCAGGACCGTCGTCGCCGACCCGCACAAGGTGTTCGGCCCGCAGACCAACGATCTGGTCCTGCAGCTGCGCAAGCGGGGGATCAGCAGGATCGTTCTCGGCGGCATGCTGGCGAACCTGTGCGTCGAATCACACCTGCGGGAGTTCCTGGAGCAGGGCTTCGAGGTGGCGGTCGTCAGGGACGCGACCGCCGGCCCCCGGCACCCCGACTGGGGCGACGGCTACGAGGCGGCGATCGTCAACTACCGATTCCTCGCCCACGCGGTGCCCTCGACCGAGGAGTTGGTCGACCGCATGCTCCGGTAGGTCCCCACGTCTTCGGGGAGTACGCCGGGCGGCCCGACCCGGCTGTCTGTGGACGCCGTCAGTCGCCGCCCAGGTCGGCCAGGCCGATATCGCCGTCGGGCAGTCGCTGGATGTCCGGGTGGGCGCGCAGGCCGTCGAGCATGAGCGTCAGATAGCGGTCCACGCTGCGCTGGGTGAGTTCGGCACGCAGGCCGGGGAGTGGCCGCAGGAGCAGGGCCATCATCAGCGTCAGGTCGCCGGCGTCCACGTCGTGGCGCAGGTCGCCGTCGGCTTGGGCGCGGCGGACGAGGCGGTCGAGGATCCTCAGCAGGGTCTGGCGCAGCCGCCGTTCCTCGGGGTCGGCGTGGAGCTGCTCCCAGGTGCTGGTGAACCAGATCGACAGCCAGGTGGCCAGCCGCAGTTCGGCGGCGGCCCGGCGGACGAAGCGCGACAGCGCCCGCCAGGCGTCCGGCTCCTCGTCCTCGGCGTCACGCGCGATGGCGACCACGCGGTGGAAGCCGTCCAGCGCGACCCCGCGCACCAGCGCCTCGCGGTCGGGAAAGCGGCGGTAGAGGGTGGCGTTCCCGACGCCGGCGCGGCGGGCCACCTCCTCCATCGGCACCTCGGGGCCACGCTCGGCGATGAGCGCGCGGGCGGCCTCGATGATCTGTTCCCGGTTGAGCCTGGCGTCGGCTCGCAGCCTGCGGCCGGGGCTCTCGTTCGTCACTCCGCCAGTATACGGATGAATCTCTATCACTTGCAGTGTATAAGTGGGGAATCTTCTTTCACTTAGGAGGCGGAGATGACCGCGGAGATGACCATCGACCCGATGCTCCACCGGATCGGGCACCACGGGCCCGTGGACGCCGGCCCGGAGACGTTGTCCGCTCTGCACCGGGCCTGGCGGCGGGCCGTGCCGTACGAGAATCTCGACATTCAGCTCGGCAGGCCGATCTCCCTCGAACCGGACGCGCTGTTCGACAAACTCGTGCGGCGCCGGCGCGGCGGCTACTGCTACGAGCAGAACGCGGGCCTGGCCATGCTGTTACGCCTGGCGGGCTTCGAGGTGACGATGGTGGAGGCCGGCGTCCTGCGCGCGGCCCGGGGTGAGGCGATGTGGGGCAACCACAACGCGCTGCTGGTCGATCTCGACGGCCGGCGCTGGCTGGCCGACGCCGGCATCGGGGACGGCTTCGTCGAGCCGCTGCCGCTGCGCGAGGGGCCGCACATCCAGGAGGGCCTGACCTACCGGCTGGAGCGGCTCGACCCGGGCACCTGGCGCTTCCACCACCATCCCGGCGGGACGATCGCCTCCTACGACTTCCGGCTGTCACCGCGTGACATCGCCGACTTCGCCGCCCGCTCGCGGGAACTGTCCACCTCCGCCGAGTCGACGTACGTCACCACCCTCATGGCCGCCCGGCCGGCCGGCGGCTCCACGCTGGTGCTGCTGTCACGCACGCTGCGCCGGTTGGGCGCCGGCGGCAGGACGTCCCGGACCATCGGAGATCTGGACGAGTTCGCCAGAACGCTCTCCACGGACTTCCTCGTCCCGCTCGACGACCTGGGCGAGAGCGGCCTCGCTCGCCTCTGGCACAAGACAGGCACCCAGGACGACCTGTGGCGCACCCGCGTCGGCGACATCCCCTAGATCAGCCACGGCGCAGCCGCCGCCCGGAGCCGGCTGAGCCACTCGGTGCCGAGGCGGCGGCCGTCCGGGAGCTGGTCGTCTCGGTCCCAGCGCCATGCCGTGATCATGGCCAGCACGAGGACGCGGCACGCGCGCAGCAGGGCTTGGTCGACGCCCGGGTACAGCTCGCCGACGCCTTCGGGCGCGTGAGCGAGGTCGAACTCGACAGGCCCGTGGCAACACGTCTCCAGGTCGATGAAGAGCAGCCCGTTCTTCGTGGTGAGCACGTTGCCCGGGTGTGGCTCACCGTGCAGGAGCTGCTCGGCGCCGCCGTGCTCGCCGACCACGCGTCGCAGGCCTCGCAGCGTGCCGCCGAGCAGCTCCCGGTCCGCGTCGGTGAGTCGCGGAGTACGGTCGCGGCTCGCCACGAGCCGCTGAGCCTGCTCGACCCGATCGGTGAAGTGCGGCGCCGGGACGTCGAGCTTGCGCATGCCGGCGTGCAACCGGTCGAGCGCGTCGGCGTAGTCGGCCGGCGGGACCTCGCGATGTGTCACGGGTTCGTAGTAGGTCCACAGCGTGACGACGAAGCCGTCACGCTCATAGACGCGCGGCTCCACCCGAGGATCCAGAGCGGCCACAGGGCTCTCGGATTCGGCGAGCCGTCGAGCGAGCTCGATCTCGAACCGCGCGACCTGTCGCGCCACAGGTGCCACCCGCGCCAGGACGTCACAGGGCAGCAGGCGCAGGGTGAGCTTGCTCGAATTCTGCAGAACGACCGCGTCGTCGGCTGTCAGGCCGAGTGATGAGGCGGTCGACTCGGCCGCGGCCACCGCGCGCGAGAACTCTGACGCCTGCATCGTCGCCCGGCCCTCTCACTCAGACGCTGCCGCACTCTCCAAGCGGGGCGACCCGGGCAAACATACAAGGTGTGCCTCCGGTGACGAACCGGGTTTTCTCACGGCTCGATGACGAGGCGCCGGATGAGCCCGTCGAGGAGGGTGAAGCGGAAACGGAGGTCCACGGTGCCCCCCGGGAAGTCGCCGGCCAGGTGCTGGGTGACCGTGTAGTCGCCGTCGCTCTCGGCGGGCCGCTCGGCGGCGATCGGGGTGATCGTGTACGTGTAGGCGCCGGCGGAATGGTCCGCCCATGCGGCGATGGCGGTGAGGCCGGTATGGGTGTGGCCGTCGTCGACGACCGTGGCGTCGGCGGCGAACAGGCTGAGCTGGGCCGGGATGTCGTCGTGGCGGTGGGCGGCCAGGTAGGCGGTGATGGCGGCGGGCAGGGCGTCCAAGGCGACGGTCTGGGTTGGGTTCATGGCTTGTCCCTCGCGTGTCGATGGTGAGGTCGTGCGGGTGTGCTACTGACTGCTAGAATGAAAGTGACTCACTTCGACAATAGCAGTGACTGCGGGAGGTTCGTCCATGCCGCTCCGGACCAGGCAAGAAGACCGCGAGTGCCCGCTGTCCGCCACTATCGAGCACGTCGGCGAGTGGTGGACGCTGTTGCTGCTGCACGACGCCTTCGACGGCTACACCAGGTTCGACCAGTTCCAGGAGAACCTGCGCATCTCCTCCAGCATGCTCACCAGCCGGCTCAAGGCCCTGGTCGCCGACGGTCTGCTGGAGCGCCGCCCCTACCAGACGAATCCGGTGCGCCACGAGTACGTGCTGACCGAGCTGGGCCGTTCGCTGCGGCCGGTCATCGTCGCGATGGCCGCCTGGGGCAACGCCCGCCTGCCGGCCGAGGAGCGCAGCATGATCCTGGTCGACGCGGCCACCGGTGAGGAGGTCGAGCCGGTCATGATCGACGCCAAGACCGGCCGCCGTCTGGACGACAGCCGTGCGTACGTCTTCACCGCCGGCCCGGCCGCCGGTGCGACCATGCGTGCCCGCTACACCCCGCAGCGACCGTAGAGGAGACCGGAGTGGTCGTGGTCGACGCCGGGACGGGCAGTCGCCTGGACGACGGCCGCGCGTACGTCGTCACCAACGGCCCCGCCGGTGCGCGGTCACCACGTCGTGCGAAAGGGTGATCACGAGCAGAGCAAGCCGTTCACCGTACCCAGCTCGGGATACGCCTGGTGGTATTCGCAGTAGTAATCGCCGGCGTACCACCCACCGGTGATCGTGACGTTCATCCATCCGTCTCCAGACCCCGAGCCCGTGCATCCCTCGCCCCAAACCCGATATCCCAGTGTGGAGGAGAAATACTGGTAGGTTCCGGTGGCACAGGTGTAGTAACCCTCGGCGTGCGCGGCCGGAGCAGGCAGTGAGGTCACTGACAGGACGATTATCGAGGCGGCGGTGGCGAGGCGTCTCATCGACGGAAGCACGATGCCCCTTTCGCTGGAATCGGTGATCCCCTGTGTACCCCCATCGCGTCGCGCCACGATTGCCGCCGTTGTCCACATCCGGCCGCTTTATGATCTTTCATGGAATCTCGCCGGGAGCCGTCCCGCTGTCCGGGCCGATGTCGGCCACTTCGCAGGTTGCCCGTTCCGCCGGGATCTCGGTGAGCCCTGGCATGGCGATCGATCGCGCGCGATAGGTCCTGATCTCACCGGCCCGCCCCCGTCCGCATGCCAACTTTTCCGGTGAAAGGCGCGTCTTATCCTTATGGGACTCTTATTTCGCGGCACCGCCGCAGCCCTCGCTCTTTTCCTCACCGCTAGTCCGGCCACCGCCCACGCCGTGCCGTCGGCCGCCGCCCGGGCTGTGGCGCCGGCCGGTCAGTGGAGTGTCGTCCATGACGACCGCCGCGACTCCTACGACTCGGTGACGGTGACGCCGGGCGGGGCGGTCTGGGTCGCGGGGACCAGGCGCGCGGGTAGCGGGTCGACCGGCGCCGAGCCGCTCCTGTTGAAGCGCGGACAGTCCGCCTTCAAGCGGGTCGCCGGGCCGGGCTTCCGGGTGAGGCGGCTGGCGTCGGCGTCGGACACCAAGGTCTGGGCGTTCGGCGCGTCGCGATACGCCCGGTGGGACGGCAAGCGCTGGCTGGTCAAGCGATGGCCCCACGGCCGGGTCGACCGGGCGGAGTCCATCGGCGAGAACCTGTGGGTCATCGAGAACGCCAACACGTTCCCGTCGGCCGGTAAGGCCGGGTGGAAGGCGCGGTCCACGCTGCGGCGGCTGGCCGGGTCGGTGTGGCGCAAGGTCCCCACGCCGATCGTGGTCAAAGGGCTCGACGGCAGGTGGGCGGCGGGCTCGGCGCGGGGCACGGCGGCTCTGGCCCGCTGGACCGGCACGGCCTGGCAAGCGGTCGAGCTTCCGGCGATCCCGTCCGCGCACCCGGGCCAGATCTCGGAGCTGACGGATGTCGCGGTCGACGGTGAGACCGGCCGCGTGATGGCCGTCGGCTGGGTCGCCTGGCCGTGCGGCGACGCGAAGTCCTCCTTCCGGGGTGAGACGTTGCTGCTGACCGGCTACCTGGGCGACCTGAGCTTCGAGGTCCGCAGCGAACCGGGCATCCAGCCGCGCGCCCAGGCGGAGCCCGACGGCAGAGGCGGGGCCTGGGTCGTCTACGCCAAGGGCGGCGGCAGCGAGTACCTGCACATCGGCCCCGAGAGCGTCGAGCCGGGCGCCTTCCCGGCTCCGCCGAACCGGCGTGCGACCGTCCGTGACCTGGCCTTCCAGCCGGAGAGCGGGGGGCCCACCTGGGCGGTCGGCGGGGCGCCTTCCGGCCGCGACGGTGTGATCTGGACCTACAACCGCTGAGCGAGCCGATGGCGGTACTTCACCTGGAACCAGACGGTCCGGCCGGCGGGGTCGTCGTAGACGTGCCAGCGGTGGGCGAGGGTTTCCACGAGCATGAGGCCCCGGCCGTTCTCGGCGTAGATGTCGCCGCGAACGGCCGGGGCCTTGCTGCTCCCGGCGTCCACGACGTCGACGTGAATGAGGTCGTGGCAGTCGACGATCGCGAGCGTGACCTTTCCGCCGTTTCTTGAGTTGGAATGGATGACGGCATTCGTCACGACTTCGGAGACCAACAGCGTCACGTCGTCGAGAACCGGATGGTCGTGCCCCAGCTTCTCGCGGACGTATTCGCGCGCGAGCCCGACCGACTCGGGAACGCCTAGAAGGTCGATGACGCCCAACAGATTCCCTGTGCGCATGCCGTTCGCCTTTTCTCGTGAAAACTCCGCACCCTTTTGAGGACTTCGCGTCACCAGAATGGCGTCGGGGGGTTACGCTCGGTAGTAGATTCCGCCGACGGCTCGACTACAGTTTCTGTCGATTGGTCGGTCGGCGGATGAATTGCCCTCCCCGAACAGGTAGGTGCGAATTGTCCCCCAGCAAAGAAATAGACCCCCACGAATCCCCGCGCGCGATCTTCGCCTACGAGCTGCGCCGCCATCGGCAGGCCGCGAACCTCACGCAGAAGCAGCTCGGCGCGCGCATCGGATTCTCCGACTCGATGGTCCACCTCGTGGAGCTGGCCAAGAGGCCGCCTTCGCAGCACTTCGCGGAGCTCTGCGACCGGGCCCTCGATCTCGACGGCACCATGGCCCGGCTGCACACCGCGACGACCTGGAAACAGGCGCCGGAGCACTTCCGTCCGTGGTTGGAAGAGGAGCAGGAGGCCACCGCCCTGCGAAGCTGGGAACCCACCATCGTCCCGGGCCTCCTCCAGACGGAGGCCTACGCACGCGAGATCTTCATGGCGTCACCGGGCATCACCGGCGAGGAGGTGGACGAACGGCTCGCGGGCCGCATGCAAAGGCGCGGGATCCTCAACCGTGACAGGCCCCCGGCCGTCCACTTCATCATGGATGAGGCCGTACTACGTCGAGCCGTGGGCGGTACGGCGGTCATGGGGGAGCAACTCAGGTTCTTGCGTGAGATCGCCGAGCACCCTCAGGTAACCATCCAAATCGTTCCGGCCGAGACAGCCGTCCACTGTGGGCTCGTCGGCGGCTTCATCATCGCTGAACGCAGCGGCTCGGCTTACGCGGCTCATGTAGGCGGGCAGCCTTATGGCCGCACCGTAGACGATCGATCCACGATTGCCCGGCTCATCCGCAGATATGACGCGATCAGGGCGGAGGCCGTACCGTTCAGGCAGTCACTCAGGCTCATAGAGAAAGTGGTGAACGACAGTGGCTCATGAATTTCATGGCGCGCACTGGCGCAAGAGCAGCTTCAGCGGAGATGAGGGTGACGACTGCGTCGAGGTCGCCTCGAACCTCCCTGATGTCCGAGCGGTCCGCGACAGTAAGAACCCCTCCGGGCCCGTGCTGGTCGTCGCTCCGGGGGAGTGGAGCGTCTTCCTGAACGGTGTGCGCACCGGAGATCTGAGCGTCTGAGCGGGGCGCCGGGCCGGCCCGTGACGCGGGTCGGCTCGGTGGTCCTTGCCCGGTGAGCCCAGGGGAGCGCATCAACCGATCGGTGGGTTTTTCGGTCAGCCGTATCAGGCGGTGATCATGGCCGGGCGGGCGATTCGGGGCGGGGGGTGGGCGGCCCAAGCTTGGGGCATGGCGGTTATCGAGGTACGAGACCTCTCCAAGAGGTACGGCGGGGTCCAGGTGGTCGACGGGGTGTCCTTCTCGGTGGAGGAGGGCGAGATCTTCGGCATTCTGGGGCCCAACGGGGCGGGCAAGACGACCACGGTGGAGTGCGCCGAGGGGTTGCGGCGGCCCGACTCCGGGTCGATCAGGGTGCTCGGGCTCGACCCGGTCAAGGACCGGCGCGAGCTGAGTCACCGGGTCGGCGTGCAGCTACAGGAGTCGCTGCTGCCGGAGAACATCAAGGTCTGGGAGGCGCTCGACCTGTACGCCTCCTTCTACCGCGCGCCCAAGGACTGGCGGGCGCTGCTGGACGAATGGGGGCTGGCGGACAAGCGCGACGCCAGGTTCAGCAAGCTGTCGGGCGGCCAGAAGCAGCGGCTGTTCATCGCCCTGGCGCTGGTGGGCGACCCCAAGGTGGCCTTCCTGGACGAGCTGACCACGGGGCTGGATCCCGCCGCACGCCGGGTCACCTGGGAGCTGATCAAGCGCGTCCGGGCTGCGGGCGTGACCGTCGTCCTGGTCAGCCACTTCATGGACGAGGTGGAGGAGCTGTGCGACCGGGTCGCGGTGTTCGACCGGGGGAGGATCGTCGCGATGGACACCCCCTCGGGCCTGATCTCGGCCGTGGACGCCGACCAGCAGCTCCGGTTCCGTCCGCTGGCGCCGGTCGACGACGCCACGCTGGCCCGGGTGCCGGGGGTGGTGTCGGTGACCCGCACCGGCGACCGCGTGATCGTCACCGGCCGGGGCGACTTCGCCGGCGCGGTGACCTCCGCCCTGGCCCGTGACCACATCCCCGTGGCCGAGCTGCGAGTCGAGCGGCACACGCTCGACGACGCGTTCGTCGCCCTGACCGGCCGCAACCTCGACACCCAGGAGTCCTGATGACCGGTTTCTCCCGCCTCACCAGGGTCGAGGCGAAGCTGCTGCTCCGCGACCCGGGCGCCCTCTTCAGCATGATCATCCCGCTCTTCATCCTGGTCGTCTTCGGAAGCGGCGCCAGCCGGGGGGACACGGTGCTGCCCTCGATGGCGATGACGATCGGGGTCGGACTGGTGGGGCTCTACATGGTGCCCACCGCCCTGGCCACCTACCGGGAACGGGGCATCCTGCGCAGGATGTCCACCACGCCGGTCAGCCCGGGCGCGCTGCTGAGCGTGCAGCTCGTCCTCCAGCTCCTCTACGCGGCGCTCGCCTCGGCGCTGCTCGTCGCGGTCTCGGTGCTGATCTTCCAGGCGGCCCAGCCCGCCCGCCTCGTCGCGATGACGGCCACCTTCCTGCTCGGCACCACGGCCGTCTTCGCGATCGGCCTGCTCATCGCCTCGATCGCCACGAGCGGGCGCGCCGCCAACGGCGTCGGCGTGCTGCTCTACTTCCCGCTGGCCTTCCTCGGCGGCCTCATGCAGCCCAAGGAGGCCATGCCCGAGCTGCTGGCCACGATCGGCGAGTTCACCCCGCTCGGCCTGTTCCGGCAGGCCATCCACGACGCCTGGAGCGGCGCGGCGACACAACCCATACTTCTTGCAACAATGGCGGCTTATGCGCTTGTTGTCGGTTTGGTCGCGGCTCGGTTCTTCCGTTGGGAGTGAGTCGGCGATGACGCCCGACGACGCCCGTCACGTCGCGGACGGGCAGCTGGCCAGCGGGATGGCCGCCCTCCCGTACCTGGTGCTGGCCGTCTCGGCCGGGCTCACCCTGCTCATCGAGGACACCACGCCGGCCGGCCGGCTCGCCATCCTGGGGCTGACGGCGCTCGCCGCCGGCTGGACGCTGTGGATGGTCACCCTGCACCCCGCCTGGATGGCGAACCCGAAGGCGGCGGGCCTCTACGTCGCCGGGCTGGTGGGGTTCATCGCCGCACTGGGCCTGCTCAGCCCCTGGTTCGCCGGCTTCTACGCCTTCACCGGCTACGTCCACTCCTGGGCCCTGCTGCGCGGCCGATGGCGCGTAGTGGGCGTGGCCGGGACGGCGGCGGCCGCCGTCACCGGCTACTTCGGCGGGCTGCCCGGCCCCGACCCGGCCGTCATCTCCTCCTACCTGCTGTTCATCGTCGCCATCACGGTGCTGGTCGTCCTGGTCAGCCTCTTCGGTGACATCACCGCCGACCAGGGCGCCCGCAGCCGGAAGATGGTGGAGCAGCTCGCCGAGGCCAACGCCCGGCTGGAGGAGACGATGCGCGAGAACTCCGGGCTCCAGGCGCAACTGCTGCTGCAGGCCCGCGAGGCGGGCGTCACCGACGAACGCCAGCGCATGGCACGCGAGATCCACGACACCCTGGCGCAGGGGCTGGCCGGGATCATCACCCAGGTCCAGGCCGCGGCCAAGGCCAAGCACGACCCGGCGGAGTGGCAGCGCCACCTCGACAACGCGGCCCGCCTGGCCAGGGACAGCCTGGCCGAGGCGCGCCGGTCGGTGCACGCCGTGGGCCCGGGGGAGCTGGAGTCCGCCCGCCTGCCGGAGGCGCTGGCGGAGGTGACCAAGCGGTGGGAGGGCATCCACGGCGTCCGCGTCGAGTTCGCCACGACCGGCGACGCCCGGCCGCTGCACCCGGAGGTGGAGGTCACCCTGCTGCGCGTGGCGCAGGAGGCCCTCGCCAACGTGGGCAAGCACGCCGGGGCAGCCAGGGTCGGCGTCACCGTGTCGTACATGGACGACGTCGTCACACTGGACGTACGCGACGACGGTGCCGGGTTCGTCCCGGGCGCCGACAGCGGGGGGTTCGGCATGACGTCCATGCGGCAACGCGTGACCAGGCTGGCGGGCACCTTCGAGGTGGAGTCGGAGCCCGGCGGCGGCGCCGCCGTCTCCGCCACGATCCCGGTGGGGACCGCCGTCTCCGCCACGATCCCTGCGGGGGAGGCGAAGTGACCGAGACCACGCTGCGGCTGATCGTCGTCGACGACCATCCCATCGTCCGCGACGGCCTGTGCGGCATGTTCGCCGGCGAGCCGGGGTTCGAGGTGGTCGGCGTGGCAGGTGACGGCGCGCGGGCCGTCGGCCTCGCCGAGGAGCTGCGGCCCGACGTGATCCTGATGGACCTGCGCATGCCGGGCACCGACGGCGTCACCGCGATCCGGCTGCTGGCCGAGCGCGGCAACACGGCGAGGATCCTCGTGCTGACCACCTACGACACCGACAGCGACGTGCTGCCGGCCATCGAGGCGGGCGCCACCGGCTACCTGCTGAAGGACGCCCTGCCCGAGGAGCTGATCCGCGCCGTGCGGGCCGCCGCCCGAGGCGAGGCGGTGCTGTCCCCCTCGGTCGCCACCCGCCTGATCGGTCAGGTGCGCGCCCCGTCCTCCCCGCTGAGCGCCAGGGAACTGGAGGTCCTCGCCCTCATCGCCCGAGGCTCCACCAACCGCGAGGCCGCCTCCCGCCTGTTCATCAGCGAGGCCACCGTGAAGAGCCACCTGCTGCACATCTACGCCAAACTCGGCGTCAAAGACCGCGCCGCCGCCGTCGCGACGGCCTTCGAGCGCGGCCTGTTCGACCGCTCCTGACGGGCCCGGCGGTGGCATCCTGTGCGGATGCGACGAGTAACCGTTCTGGGCAGTTGTGGGGCCTTTCCGGAGCCGGGGCGGGCCTGTAGTGGGTTCGCGGTGGACTGGGATGGATACCGGTTGCTGCTCGACCTGGGTTACGCCACGCTGCCGCGGCTGCTCGCACATTGGCCGGACGGCGCGGTGGACGCCGTCGTCGTCACCCACGAGCACCTGGAGGCCGGCGGGGTCGCCCTGGCCTACACCGGCGACACCGGCCCCACCCCCGCGCTGGCCGAACTCGGCCGCGACGCCGACCTGTTCATCGTCGAGGCCACCGACCGCGACGGCGAGACCGACCGCCCCACCCGCAACCTGCTGACCTCCGCGGAGGCCGGTCACTGGGCCCGCCGCGCGGGCGCCCGCCGGCTGATGCTCACCCACTTCTGGCCGGGCAACGACCGTGCCGCCTCCATGGCCGCCGCCCGCGAGGAGTTCGGCGGTGAGGTGCTGGCGGCCGAGGAAGGACTCCACGTCACGCTGGGCGATACGGGCGCCACGACTCGGCAGGAGCCAGGTCACACCGCTCCGGTCGGCTCCCCACAGGAGGACGTCTGACAGCACCTCCATGGACACGCCGAACGGCACCGGCCCAAGGCGATGTCAGGGAGGAGGAGGTCGATCATTCAGGCCGGACTTCTGGTGTTCGCGTGCTCGGCGGCAAGGAGCGCGGCCTCTCGGTGTTGGGTGGGCGACACGTCGTAGCTGGCGCGGAATGCCCGGGTGAAGGAGGGTGCGTCGGTGAACCCCCAGCGGCGTGCGATGACGTACACCGCCTGGGAGCGCAGAGCCGGGTCGGCCAGGTCGCGGTGACAGCGGGCGAGGCGGCGTTGCCGTATCCAGGCGGCCACGGGCAGATCCTCGAGCTGGAACAGCCGGTTGAGCTGGCGGAGGGAGATGCCGTGCGCCTCCGCGATCATCTGCGGCGTCAGACGCGAGTCGCCGAGGTTGCCGGCGATGAACGCGCGGATCCGCAGAAGTAACCCGTGATGGCGCGTCTCAGGGGGGATCGGCACATCGCCCGCCATGTGTCCCAGAAGGACGGACAGCAGGTCGACCAGCGCACCGCTGAGCCGGTTGTGGCCCGGAGCCTCCGGGCCCGGGGGAAGTGTCGCCCGGGTTATCAGACAGGAGAGGACGTCGCCGAGGCCGTCGCCGTCGCCGATGTTGGTGCCCAGAAGCGGTTCGATCTTCTTCGGCGGAAGCGGGACATGCGTCTTCGGGATCGCGACCAGCACCTTCTGGGCCCAGAGCGTCGGTGGGATCATGTGGGCGCTGAAAGGATTCGAGGAGTCGTAGATGACCAGGTCTCCCGCGCTCACCCCCACTTCCCTGCCTGCGTGGGCCAGCCCCAGTTCTCCTCGTTGTACGAGTGCCAGGAAGTACAGCTCGGGATCGCCGCGGCGGATGAGCTCAGAAGATCGCTTAGCGGTCAGGGCCGAACAGGTGACCATGCTGACCTGCACCGGCCCATGCGCGCGCAGTCGCATCGACGCGTGGAAGTCTTCTCGGTGCTCGGACTCCATCGTGGTCGGGATGAGCGACGTGGCGGTCAGCTCACACCAGCCGGCAAACCGCTCGCGCACGGGAAGGGCGCCGGTGTTGAAGATCATGTCTGGCAACGGGAGCCTGCCTGTTTCTATGAGAGCCTGCCTGTCTTCCTGTTCAGACGGTTCACCGTCAGCTGTGAGGTGAATCTCAATGGTGTCCTTTCTTCCCGCCGGTCGGTCTACTCGCCTTTCCTTAAACGACTGGATGCGGGGTCTCGGCACGCCTTAGAGGATCTTGTGTCAAGAATATCGGCTGGTGCGAGTTATGAGGAGATAATTTTTATTGGAAGTCAGAAGGATGGCGAGAAGTCGCCATCCTTGATCTGCGTCCGCGACGTGTACGCCCTCTTGTGAAGTTTGCGTGCTTTGTCGGTCTAATCGCACGGTGGCAGCGCATACCGTTTTAAGCGCTTATGCGGTACTGAAAATCGAGGTTGACTGCAGGGCTGCTGCAACGAGTAACCGTTTGGGTAGTTGTGGTAGTTTCTCGAGCCGAGTCGTTCGTGCGGCGGATTCGCGGTGGACTTCACGCTCAACGATGCGGGGGGACGGCACGGCCGTCCCGAGACCAGGGCTCAGCCCGGAGTGCTCACGGGCGGGGCGGGCGTCGAGGCGGGAACTGGTGGAGAAGCGCCCCGAGCTATCCAGGCTGGAAGACCAGCCTTCGCCGCAGGGGCCGCCGAAGATCGAGTCAGAGGGGCAGCACCTTGTCGCACGCACCCTCGACGGTGGGGTCATGGGTCGCGACGACGACGGCCGAGCCGCCAGCGGCCATGCCGCGGAGTACATCGACCACCATGTCGGTGTTCCGGGCGTCGAGCGCTCCGGTGGGCTCGTCCGCCACTACGATCACCGGCCGCTTCACCAGGAGTCGGGCGAGCGCGACCCGTTGCTGCTCGCCGCCGCTGAGGCGGTACACCTTCTCCGCGGCCCGCCCTTCGAGGCCGACTCGTTCCAGAGCGGTCTCAAGGGTGCCGCGTGCTGCTCGGCCAGGCCGGGGACGCACAACCACCTCCAGGTTGGCGCGGACCGTGGCGTTCTCGATGAGCGCGTAGTTCTGGAACAGGTAGCCGAGGGTGTCGCGCCGGAACCGGCGGGCCGCCCCGGATCTGAACTCGGTGACGTCCACCCCGTCGACCAGAATCTCCCCGTCGTCCACGGACTCCAACAGCCCCAGGCAGTTGAGAAGCGTGGACTTGCCGGCGCCGCTGGGCCCCGTCAGCGCGAGCATCCGGCCACGTTCGACGGTGAAGGAGAGGTCGCGCCACAACGTGCGCGTGCCGAAGGACTTCGCGACCCCCCTCACCTGGATCAAGACCTCCGGCCGCCCGTCCTCGACCCTGTGACCGTCGTGCGCCACGACATGATCGGGCATCGGGTTCTCCTTCTGTTGCGGTGCCTCATTGGTGGGTGACATCGATCTAGGCCGCGGCCGTCCCCTCCCGGACGATTCGTCGATGGAAGGCCGTCAACACGCCCAGAACCATGAGCACCCCGAGCCCGGTCATCCCTCCGGCGAGGATCGTCTCCCATGCTTCGGGCGGTTGGAGGCGGGGTGGGGCGGGAAGTCCCGCCGCCGTGTACATGGCCATCTCCCGCCTGACATCCCAGGCCTGCCAGGCGGTCCATGCGAGGGGAAGCATCAGCAGCAGCGACTCGGCGCCGAGGAGCGCGCGGTAGGTGGCGGCGAACCTCCACCCGCTGATGTGCTTGACGAACACGGCCTGGGCGTTCTTGCGGGCGTAGACGATGCTGACTCCTATGCCGGCGACGAGAAGCACAATCAGTGCCACGACGAGAGCGGCCACGCTGAGACGGAACTCGTGGACCGCCTTGCGGTACTCGTCGGCGAACTGCTCGGCGACCGAGGTCAGCGCCACCACCATCCCGCCCAGCTCGGGGTCGCGCAAGGCTTCGCGCACGTGCTGGGAGTCCTTGAAGACGACCTCGTCATGGCTGGCCGACGCGGTGTAGGCGTCGTCGGACACGATGGCCGAGCCATTGGGGATGACCACCAGGACGGGGTCCGCCAGCACTGAGTGCTTCCGCCCGAGGCGCTCGAACGCGCCGTAGGTGAACACCGCCTGCCCCGGTCTCGCTGGCAGCGTGTCGATCGCGATTCGCGCCGTCGCCTCGTCTCCGGGGCTCAGCTCCTCCAGGACCGCCGCTCTGATCGAGGGGGCGTAAGGCGCCAGAGGCGCTGGCACGATGAAGCGCAGCCTTTCCTCGTTGCGTGGCCACGGTCCATGAGGACGTCCCGCGGGGTCCAGGACGGGCTGTTCTGCGAGGAAGGTCTGATTGACGATCAGCACGTTGGGGACCTGGGGCACCTTCTGGGGGGCGAGGGAGGGATGCAGAAGGATGATCTTTCCGTCCCTGTCGGCCTGCCGGATCCACCGTCCTACTTTCGCGACGACCTCCTCTTCCGCCTCGCGCGTGAAACTCCCGCCGAGCCGGATGGTGCTGGCGTCGCCGACCTCGGCGTACGCCTCCCGGCCGTCCTGACGATCCAGGACCTCCTGCCCCGCGTGGACACAACTCAGGCCGACGACGAACGCCAGAAGAATCGCCGGCCCTCTGACAAGGTAGGCGCAGACCATCGTCGACCGGGCCGCCAACTCTCCTTTGAGGGTCCGAAGGATGGCGGTCTGGAATGTCAGGCCGATCGCCACCGCGTGTGTGGCGATCGCCAGCAGGCCGAGCGTGCTCCAGACCCCGGCGGCCGTGAGGGCGAACAGGGTAAACCGGTCCAACCCATTGTAGAAGCCGAGAAAAATAAGCGAAGCCGCCGTCACCACCCCGAAAGTGGAGAGCCAGAACGTCGCGAGCTGCCGCATGTCGCGCGCCAATATCTCGCTGAAAGACATTCCACACAGGCGCAGCACCCCATACGCCTTGGAGTTCAGCAGGACACAGGAGCCGACCGTGACCATGACCGACAGCCCGACGGTGAGGAAAATCAGTGACAGCGCACCGGCGCCGACGTATGCGATCAGTCCAGCGAGCCCAGGCTCCGGGGTGATCTCACTCGTGAGGCCGAGACGCACGAAGGCGCCATGGAGCGCCTGTCCCGCCTCTGGCGGGCCGAAGACCTGGTAGAAACCCCGTGGATCCCGGCCGGTGATCTCGCCGATCCGGTGAACGACCGTCCGCATGTCCCTGCTGAAAGCGGGAAATCCCTCCGTCGGCCATGCCGCGGACGACGATTCCGGGTCGCCCACGACGAGATACAGATGGCGGCGGGAATCGGGATGCCGGAGGTCCGGGATCATGCGCGCCACGGTGGCTCCGTGCGCGCGAGCGACCGTCGTCACCGTCTCGACGACCTGAGGAGCCGGCACGTTCGCGGCGTCCGTCACCCAGACGGTGGCCGACTGACCGCTCAGCCCCCACTCCTCGGCGCTCTTCACTCCGAAAAAGGAAAGCACGCCGGCGAACACGAGAAGTGTCGCGTGGGCGTACTTCATCCCGCGATGCAGCATCGATCAGCCGGTTCCCGTCACTCGGTAACGCGTCGTTGGGTCATATGACGGCGTGAATTGTGTGAACCGCCGGGAGTAGGCGGTCGTTCATCGCCACCTACTCCCGGCAGTCCGGACCCCGACCGGAATCGTCGGAGTGTCGCCGTGCGGATCAGCAGGTGTTCCGCCAGTAGGATTTGTTGCCGAAGGACGCCTTCGGAATGTTCACCTCGGACCAGTATCCGGCCGCGATCAACCAGTCTCGCTGGTAATACGCCCCCTGTGCCGACGAACCGTGACACTTGGTGTCGTGGAAGTAGTCCGACCATACGTCGGCGGCGTTGACGCCGTAGGTCCAGGTGCCGCCGCCCACGTACTCGGTCGCGAAGGTCGTGACCGGCGAGTCGGCTGACGAGCTGTGCGAGACCGATCCGGACTCGGGCTCGGCGACGGCCGCGTTGGCGCCCGTTACGAAGACGGCACTCGTCAAGGCCGCGCCGACCCCGATGAGAAGAAGACGACTGAAGACTGTCATGGATATCCTTTCGTGAACACAGGAGAGTTCCCCGGGTGATGAAGGGGTATCGAGGAGCGGAATGGTTCGGAAGGATGACGTCCTTGTTCGGGGGTGTCACCTTCGATCGGTTTCAGTTTCCGATGCGGTCCTCTCTGACGTGAACGACTCGCCGGTACGTTCTCGAGTCTGAGGTGGGGCGAGGAGAAAGTCGTTGACTCTTCAGGCCGGGTTTCTTGCGTATGTGTGCCCGGCGGCCCGAGCGTGGCTCGTCGGTGCAGGCGGGGTGACATGACGTAACCGCCAGGGGTGCGCGAGACCTTGATTTGTAGCGTTCGCTACATGTAGCGTTCGCTACATGAGTGCTGAAGATGCCGAACGGGTGCTCTCCGAATGGGCCGCCAACGTCGCCCGCCGGGACGACCTCGTGCGTGCGGCCAACGCCGCGGGCGTCAGCAAGCACCGCATCCACACCCTGACCGGCATCGCCCGCACGACCATCGATCGCATCCTCGTGGAGCGCCCCATGAGCAGGTACGACCTCGCCCGCCAGGTCTTCCACAGCCTCGGCGACCGTGTCGAGGACTACGACGTCGACGCCATCGTTACGGAGATCCGCGCCACCTACGGCGACATCCGCGACATCCGGAAGTTCCCCCGTGAGGAATACGAGGACATCGTCCGGCGCCACGGCATCTCCCCGACCTGAGCGGCCACGGCGCGCCCGAACCGGCTGAGTCGTAGGTCCGTGCCCGGCCGGCTCGGCCCGTCGCGGGCAAGCACGTGGGGAGAAGACTCCTGATCTGCGGCGGGAGATGCTGGGGGTGGGTGGCCCCGGCATCGGCCCCCGGCCCGGCGCCCGGCTGACGGGCTTGTTCCTCCGGGCCGTGTCCCGCTCTCGGCACCAGGAGAAGGTGATTCCGACGCCCCCCACCATCCGGCTCCGGCGCGCCCGGACGAGCCGTGCCCCGGCGGGGTGGCGATGAGCCCCCGCGCGGGCCGGGAGCGCCGCGTCAACCCGTGGCTGGCGCTGCTCGTGCTGTGCGTGGCCAACTTCCTGATCCTGCTGGACAGCACCATCGTCAACATCGCCGCGCCCGACATGATGACCACGCTCGACGCGGGCATCGACGAGGTGCTGTGGGTGCTCAACGGCTACCTGCTGGCGTTCGCCTCGCTGCTGATCCTGTTCGGGCGGCTGGGCGACGTGTTCGGGCCGCGCGCGGTGTTCGTCGCCGGGCTCGGGGTGTTCACGGTGGCCTCGGCGCTGTGCGGGCTGTCGCAGACGCCCGAGCTGCTGATCGCCGCCCGGGTGCTCCAGGGGGTGGGGGCGGCGGCGCTGCTGCCGCAGGCCATCACGCTCATCTCGGCGATCTTCCCGGCCGAGCGGCGCGGCGCCGCCTTCGGCATCTTCGCCGCCGTGGCCGGGGTGGCCTCGGTGAGCGGGCCGACGCTCGGCGGGCTGCTCGTCACCCACCTGGGCTGGCAGTCGATCTTCTGGCTGAACGTGCCGGTCGCGCTGGCCGGCGCGGCGCTGGCCTTCCGCTTCGTCCCGGCGCTGCGGCCCCGGGCGCCGCACCGTTTCGACGTCCCCGGCGTGCTGCTCGCGACGGGCGCCCTGTCGGCGCTGGTCTACGCCCTGGTGGAGGGGCAGCGTCACGGCTGGGGCACGGTGGCCGGCCCGGTGACCATCCCGGGGATCTTCGTGACGGCGGTCGTGCTGGGCGTGCTGTTCGTCCTGTGGGAGCGGCGCCACCCCGAGCCGCTGCTGCCGCTGGCGCTGTTCCGCAACCGTAACTACACCATCGCGACGCTGATCACGCTGATCGTGTCGTTCGCGCTGTACGGGCTGATGCTCGTGCTCGTCATCGAGACGCAGACCGTGCTCGGCATGAGCCCGCTGATGTCCGGCGTCGCCGGGCTGCCGCTCACCGTCGCGCTGTCGGCGCTCGCCCCGGTGGCCGGACGCCTGGCCGACCGCATCGGCGGCCGGATCCCGCTGGTGGCCGGGCTGACCCTGTACGGGGCCGGCCTGCTCGCCGTGGCGTTCGTACCGACCACCTCCTCCACCGCCCTGACCTACGTCGCGCCGCTGCTCGTGGTCGGCGTCGGGCTCGGCCTCGCCTTCGCGCCCGCGACGACCGAGGCCATGCGCGACATCGTCCCCGCGCAGGTCGGGGCCGCCTCGGGCGTGCTGAACACCGCCCGCCAGGTCGGCGCCGCGCTCGGCGCCGCCGTGATCGGAGCCGTGCTGCAGAACAGGCTCGTCGAGGCCCTGTTCCACGAGGCGCGCGAGCGCGCGCCGTCCCTCCCGCCGGAGGCCCGCGAGCCGTACGTGACCGGCTTCGCCGACGCGGCGGCGCGCGGCCTCGGCATGGGCGGCGGCCAGAGCGGCGGCGTCGCCCCGCCCGCCGGGCTCGCCCCGGACGTGGCGGAGCGCTTCGCCCGGCTGGCCCACGACGCCTTCGCCGAGGCGTTCATGCTCGCGGCCCGCCCCGCGCTGACCGGCGCCGCCGCGGTCGTGCTCGCCGGCGCGGTGCTCGCCGTCTTCATCACCCGCCGCGCCCGCCCCGCGCCCGCCGAAGCCGTCCCGGCGACGCCGCGGACCGCGCCCGCGCGATATCCGGCGCATTCCGCCGCATTCACCGGGGGCGGAACGGAAAGCACGCGCGGAGAAGACATGGGAACGGGCCGGGAGGATGCTTGAGTGGGCGGCCACGACATCATCCCCGATGACGTCGTCCACGAGCCGGAAACCTTCTGTTCCCGCGTTTCGCAGCGTCGAACCGGCACGCAGAGCGAGTGATTCAGACGCCTCGACCCATTGAATTCCGAGTGACAGGAGAGAAGCGTGTCCGAACTGGATGACGTGCTCAGGGACCTGACCGCCGAGGGCGACGAGCTGGACCGCCTTGTGTCGAGTCTGGACCCCGAGCAGTGGCGGCTGCCCACCCCGGCCCCGGGCTGGACGATCCACGACCAGATCGCCCACCTTTCCTTCATCTTCCGCCTGGCCGGCGCGGCCGCCTCCGACCCCGAGAAGTTCAAGGCGCTGGCCACCGGCGCCGAGGAGGACTTCGAGGGCGCGGTCAACGCCGCTCTCGGAAGCTACGCCGACGACTCGCCCGAGGTGCTGCTCGGCCGCTGGCGCGCCGAGCGCGCCGCCGTGGTGCAGGCACTCGCCGCCGTGCCCGCCGGGCAGGTGGTGCCCTGGCTGGTCAACCCGCTGCCGCCGATCATTCTGGCGTGCGCGGGCATCATGGAGCAGTTCGCCCACGGGCAGGACATCGCCGACGCCGTCGGCGCCGAGCTGGAGCGCACCGACCGCCTCGCGCACCTGGTCGTCTTCGCCGTCCTGACCAGGGACTTCGGCTACCTGGCCCGCGACCTCACGCCGCCGGCCACCGAGTTCCGCTTCGAGCTGACCTCCCCGTCGGGCGAGCTGTGGGCGTTCGGCCCTGAGGACTCCGAGCAGCGGATCTCCGGCCCCGCCGTGGACTTCTGCCTGCTCGCCACCCGCCGTCGCCACCGCGACGACCTCGCGCTCACCGCCACGGGGGACGAGGCCGACCACTGGATGGACATCGCCCAGTGCTACCGCGGCCCCGCGGGAGCGGGACGGGCGCCCGGCCAGTTCGCGCCCGTCGCGGTCTAGGCCGCCCGGGACTTCGGAACCCCTCCTTGAAGCCTCACGACCCCACCGGCCCGTCGCGCCGGTGGGGTCGTTCCCATGCCGTCGCCCAGCCCCGATCCGCACGGCGGCGGGGGCCGGACGCGGGCGCGGGACGCCCTTTCACCGGCGCACCCGAAAACACGGAGACCTGTTCGGCGCGTTGGCAGGAACCTGTTACACCCGGACAACTTGCTGACTTTAGTTTTCCTGATTTCGCCGCCGTGGAGGGCGCACAGTCGTAGGTGAGAGAACGACTTCATCGACATCAGGAATAGAAAGGCAGCGATCGACATGGTAATCGTGATGGCCGCGGACGCCACGCAGGCCGATATTCAGGCGGTAGTGGAACTCGTGCAGCTCGTGGGCGGCGAGGCTTTCGTCAGCCGGGGAGTCAGCCGCATCATCATCGGCCTGGTCGGCGACATCGACGAGTTCGCGTCGCTGAACCTCGGCGGCATGCGCGGAGTCAGCCAGGTCACCCGCATCACGGTGAAGTACAAGCTCGTCAGCCGCGAGCACCACCCAGAGAGGTCGACGGTGCGGGTGGGCGGGGTGCCGATCGGTCCGGAGACGGTGACGCTGGTGGCCGGGCCGTGTGCGGTGGAGACGCATGACCAGACGCTGGCGGCGGCGCGGATGGCCAAGGCGGCGGGGGCGACGTTGTTGCGTGGGGG
>NZ_JARWAC010000018.1 GCF_029846175.1 Sphaerisporangium sp. TRM90804
GACAGCACCCACGGCACCACCCCACCAGGCACGGCCCCCACCAACCCGGCCCCCACCGGCTCGATCGCCTCGGGCTCTCCAGGCCTCGGCCCGGCCCCGGCGGAGTCGGCGGTCTCGAACTCCGGAGCCTGCTCCACGACGACGTGCGCGTTCGTACCGCTGAGGGCGAACGCCGACACGGCGGCCCGCCGGGGTCTCCCCGTAGCCGGCCAGGGGCGTGCCTCCGTCAGCAGCTCGACCGCGCCGGACGACCAGTCCACCTCGGGCGACGGCTCGTCCACGTGCAGCGTCTTGGGCATCATCCCGGCCCGCATCGCCATCACGGTCTTGATGACCCCGGCCACCCCGGCCGCCGCCTGGGCGTGGCCGAGGTTCGACTTCAGCGACCCCAGCCACAACGGCTCGCCCCCGGCGCGCTCCTGGCCGTAGGTGGCGAGCAGGGCCTGGGCCTCGATCGGGTCGCCCAGCCGCGTCCCGGTGCCGTGCGCCTCGACCAGGTCGACCTCTGCCGGGGACAGGCGCGCGTCGGCCAGCGCCTGCCGGATCACCCGCTGCTGCGAGGGGCCGTTGGGCGCGGTCAGGCCGTTGGACGCGCCGTCCTGGTTCACCGCAGAGCCCCGGATCACCGCCAGCACCGGGTGCCCGAGCCGCCGCGCGTCCGACAGCCGCTCCAGCACCAGCACGCCCGCGCCCTCTGACCACCCGGTGCCGTCCGCCGCCGCGGCGAACGACTTGCACCGCCCGTCCGGCGCCAGCCCGCGCTGCCGGGAGAACTCCACGAACACCCCGAGGGTCGCCATCACGGCCGCGCCGCCGGCCAGCGCCAGGTCGCACTCGCCCGACCGCAGCGCCTGTCCGGCCAGGTGCATCGCGACCAGCGACGACGAGCACGCGGTGTCCACGGTGACCGCCGGCCCCTCCAGGCCCAGCGCGTAGGAGACCCGGCCCGAGGCGATGCTCGCAGCGGTGCCGGTCAGCTGGTAGCCGTCGGCGCCGCGCGCGAACTCCTCGCCCGTGCCGTAACCGTGGACGGTGAGCCCGAACAGCACGCCGGTCCTGCTGCCGCGCAGCGTGTGCGGGTCGATGCCCGCCCGCTCGATCGCCTCCCACGAGGTCTCCAGCAGCAACCGCTGCTGCGGATCCATCGCCAGCGCCTCACGCGGCGAGATGCCGAAGAACCCCGCGTCGAACTCCGCCGCGTCATACAGGAACCCGCCGCCACGCGCGTAGAACGTGCCCGGCCGGTCCGCCTGCGCGTCGTAGAGGCCGTCGACGTCCCAGCCGCGGTCGCCGGGGAACGCCGCGATCGCGTCACCGCCGTCGGCGACGAGCCGCCACAGGTCCTCGGGCGAGGAGACTCCGCCCGGGAAGCGGCACGCCATTCCCACGACCGCGATCGGGTCGCCGGCGGCCCGCTCCATCTCGTGCAGGCGTTGCCGGGCCTCCTGCAGGTCGGCGACGGCTCGCTTGAGGTAGCCGCGGAGCTCGGCCTCGTTCCCCATCGTCGTCTACCTCCATCGCATGGCGACGCCCGACAGGTCGTCGTATCGGCGTCCGATTCGAAGAGCTCGCGCGGAACCGCTCGTCCGGTCAGGGATTCCGCGCGCGGACGGGCGGTCCCTCACGTCCGCGGCGACCATCGATCGCCGATCTGGAAAGGGAAGTCCCCCGGCTTCGCACACTCCGACACGTCGTCAGCCAAACACGTCCGGCCACACGATCCATGGCGTCCCGGTCCCAAAACCGGCCCGGGAATCTGGTGGCCCAGACCAAGAGGTCCGGGGCCGTCCGAAAGGCTTCCCGGCCGCCGGGCAGGCGCCGTCGACCACATGCGCGGAGGGCCGCCGGTGAGACCGCGAGCCGGTCACGATCGGCCTCCCCCGGCCGTCGTCACCTTGGGGTCGACCGACCACATGCGCGCAGGACCGCCGGTGACACCGCGGACCGGCCGGCCGTCGTCGCTCCGAGGTCAGGGATGGAGCTCTTCCTTGAACTCGTGGAGGGAGTCGAGGCTCATCGTGGTGGCGTGGTGTTTGCCGCCGCCCCATTCGGGCCGGCGATCCAGCAGCTCGGGCCACGCGGTGGCCACCACGAACAGCGGCACGGCCCCCGCGTACTCGGTCAGGTCCTCGACGAAGTCCAGCAGGCCGTTGTCGGCGCGGTGCAGGTCGTTGATGGCGAGCACCAGCGGGCGTTCGAGCGCGGTCCGCTGCAGAAAGCGCCGCCAGGCGGCCAGCGCCTCGCCTTCCAGGGGCAGGCGCGAGCCGCTCGGCGGGCGGCCGCCGAGCGACCGGCGGTCGCAGTACTCGCCGATCAGCGGGCTCAGCTTGGAGATCAGCCAGTCGGCGTCGACGCCGACGCCGGAGCCGGCCAGCCGCCGGATCGTCACGGCGAACTTGCGCCGCGCGGTGCCCTCGGCGTCGGTGGCGGCTATCTCGCAGCAGGCCGCCAGCACCTCGCCCTGCAGTTCCCGGGAGCTGTCCCCGGAGAACCGGGGGCCCTGCACCCGCACGAAGCGGACCTCGTCCTGGTAGCAGGCGACGCGGTGCTCGAATCCGGCCATGAAGTGGGTCATCTCCAGGCCCGGCGCCCCGAGCACGGTGACGAGGTGCGGTCTGGCCCGGTGCCGGACGTAGTCCAGCAGACCGTCGAGCACCTTCAGCTCGCGTTCCACGACCGGCGCGACGGGCCAGCCGGCACGGTCGTCACGGGTGCTCAGCACCCGCCATCCACGTGCCGGGGTCCGCTCGTAGTCGATCTCCACTCGCGACGATCGCCGGGTGGTCGGGCACACCAGGATCTCGCCCGGCGAGGCCTGCGACAGCAGGGCCTGGCACTGGACGAGCAGCGCGCCCCTGACCGCCGGAGCGTCGTCGGCGACGGCACGGCGCATCACGCGCGCCTGCCCCGTCGCCGCCGCGAGGTGGATCGCCGGGGCGCGCCCGCCCGCCGGCCTCGCCGAGCGGTCGAGCCGGTCGCGAATCGCCACGGCGGTCCGCACGGCCTGCGCCGCGTCCTCGTCGTGCCAGCCGGACGCGCCGAAGACGACCAGCGACTCCGCGCCGACCGAGGCCACGACGGTGCCTCCGAAACGGTCGGCTTCGCTGCGGATCGTCGCCTCGATGCTGTCGAGGGTGTCGTCGATGCCCTCCGGATCGGCGCCCTCGCCCTCCTCGCCGAAGCGGGTGCGCACCATGATGACGCTGAGATTCGTACGCTCCGCCGTAGCGGCCGTCTCCGGTGGCGGCGCGTCCCGGTCGCCCTGGGCCTGGCCGGGTGCCGTGGCGGCGGCGGAAACCACGGCCCGTCCCGGCAGGTCCGGCGACACCAGCGCGGGGTCGTGGACGAGGATCGAGTGCTGCAGCGTCTGCAGGCTGCGCCCGGGTTCGAGCCCGAGCCGCTCGACCAGCGTCGAGCGTGCCCGCGCGTAGACGCCCAGCGCGTCGACCTGCCGCCCGCTCCGGTAGAGCGCGAGGATGAGCAGGTAGCAGAGCCGCTCGCGCAGCGGCTGGGCCTCGAACATCATCTCCAGCTCGCCGAGCACGGCCTGGTGGCGCCCGTTGGCCAGCTCGGCAGCGAAGTAGTCCTCGACCACGTCCAGCCGCGCGTTCTGCACGGCGGTCAGTTCCGGCCAGGTGACGCCGCTCTCCACGAGGTCCGCCAGCACGGATCCGCGCCACAGCCCGAGGGCGTCCCGCAACGTCACCGCGGCCTTCTCGAACGAGCCGGCCGCCAGCTCCGCGCGGCCCGCCTCGGCCCGGCGGGTGAACTGGAAGAGGTCCACCTGGTCGGGCTCGACCCGCAGCACGTAGCCGGGCGACCGGGTCAGCAGCACGGACGACCCGGTGTCGCCGTCGTGGTCGGCGAACACCGCGCGCAGCCCCCGCACCGCGTTCTGCACGATCTTCCGGGCGGTCGGCGGCGTGCTCTCCCGCACCGACCACAACGCCTTCAGCAGCTCGCTGGTGGCCACGACCCGATTCGCGTGTAACAGCAGCAGCCCCAGGGTGGCTCGCTGGCGGGCACCGCCGAGGCTGACCTGCCTGCCGTCGCGAACCACCTCCAAGGGCCCGAGGATCCGGAACTGCATGCCCGGCGACCGCCGCTCATCGGCTACGAGGTGGCCCATGTGGCTTCCACCGACCCGCGCACACGCAGTTCGGGAGCGAGCACCCGCATGGTGCTCGGCGGTTCCTGCCGCGCCGGGGTCAGGTGCAGGCGCTGGACGCCGTCCGCCGCCGGGAGGGCCGACCGGCAGGCGCAGTCGTGGTCGCCGAAGCCGGCGAACCTGTACGCGACCTCCATCATCCGGTTGCGATCCGTCCGCACGAAGTCGGCGATCAGGTGCACCCCGGCCCGCGCCGCGGAGTCGGTGAGCCACCGGAGCAGCACCGCGCCCACCCCGAACGAGACCACGCGGCAGGACGTCGCCAGCAGCTTCACATGCCATACCAGGGCGAACTTCTCGATCAGCATGACGCCGATCGGGCCGTGCGGGCCGAACCGGTCGGTCAGCGAGACGACCAGCACCTCGTCGCGCTCGGTGGAGAGCAGCGAGCGCAGGGTGTCGACCGGGTAGTGCACGCCGCTGGCGTTCATCTGGCTGGTGCGCAGGGTCAGCTCCTCGACCCTGACGAGCTCCTCCTCGCGCGCCCTGCCGATCCGCATCACCAGGTCGAGCGTGCGCAGGAAGTCCTCGTCTGGCCCCTGCCACTCCTCACGCTCGGCCTTGCGGCGGAACCCCGCCTGGTACATCTCCCGGCGCCGCCGGGCGTCGACGGTCACCACCGCCGGGGTGAACTCCGGCAGACCCAGCAGCTCGAGCACCTGCTCGGCCGTGTAGCAGCGCACGTCGGGCAGGTGGTGCGCCACCTCGGCCCGCTCGCTGGGAAGGTCGTCGACGAAGGCCATGGTCTTCGTCGCGAAGTTCAGCTCGTCGGCGATCGCCCGGACCGCGTCTGACTTGCGGCCCCAGCCGATGCGCGGCAGCACGAAGTACTCCGCGAGCCCCAGCGCCTCCAGCCGCGCCCACGCGTGGTCGTGGTCGTTGCGGCTGGACACCGACTGCAGGATGCCGCGCGCGTCCAGTTCGATGATCACCTGCCGGACGGCCTCGGTCACCTCGACGTTCTCGTCCTCCAGCAGGGTGCCGCCCCACAACGTGTTGTCGAGGTCCCACACCAGGCACTTGATCAGCGGCTGCTCGCCGGTCGCCACGGCCGCAGTGGCCGCTCGCTCCTCCGCCTGGGTCACGAGGCCACCGCCAGCGCGTGCTCGGCCAGCGTGAGCTGGCAGATCTCGGTGCTGCCCTCGATGATCTCCATGAGCTTGGCGTCCCGGTACGCGCGCGCGACGACGTGGCCGTCCCGCGCGCCCGCCGAGGCCAGCACCTGTACGGCGCTCGCCGCACCGCGCGCGGCGTTGCCCGCGGCGACGTACTTGGCGAGGATCGCGTCCATGACCAGGCCGGGCGACCGGCCGTCCCAGGCGCGGCTGGCGTGCTCGCACATCTGCGTGGCGATCCGCTCGGCGGCGTAGAGGTCGGTCAGGTGGCGCGCCACGAGCTGGTGCCGGGCCAGCGGCGTGCCGAACTGCTCGCGTGTCCTGGCGTGCCCCGCGGCGGCGGCGAGGCAGGCGCGCAGGATGCCGACGCATCCCCAGGCCACCGACAGCCGGCCGTAGGTGAGCGCGATGCTGGTCAGCAGGGTGAGCGACTGGCCGGGCACCGCGAGCACGTTCTGCGGGGGCACCCGCACCGAGTCGAGCACCACGGTGGAGTGCCCGGCCGCGCGGCAGCCCATCGGCGACGGGACCGGCTCCACGCGCACGCCCGGGGCGGTCACCGGGACGACGGCCACCGCGCCGCCGCCCTCGTGGCGGCCGAACACGACGACCAGGTCGGCGTACGCGGCGGCGGTGATCCATGTCTTGACGCCGTCGACGATCATGTCGTCGCCGTCCCGCCTGACCTCGGTGGTCATCGCGGAGAGGTCGCTGCCGGCGTCCGCCTCGCTGAAGGCCACCGCGGCGAGCGCGCCGCCGGTGAGCCGGCTCAGGTACTCCTCGCGCAGCGCCCGGGTGCCGAACCGCTGGATGGTCCACGCGGCCATGCCCTGCGACGTCATCACGCTGCGCAGCGAGCCGCACAGCGAGTTGGCGTGCGCGGCCAGCCGTCCGTTGTCCAGGCCGGACAGGCCGAGCCCGCCGAACTCCGGCCGCACCTCGGCGCAGAGCACGCCCTTGGCGCCCAGGCCGCGAAGGACGTCCACCGGGATCTCGCCGGCCAGGTCCCACCCCTCGGCCGCGTCGGCGGCGGTCTCGGTCAGCAGGGTGGCCAGTTCGTCAAGCACCGGGATCACCCGGCCGCAGTCGCATCACCAGGGCGCTCATCGAGCGCACCGTCCTGAAGTTGTCCAGCACGAGGTCGGGCCCTTCGACGAAGACGCCGAACGTGCTCTCGACGAAGACCACGAGCTCCATCGCGAACAGCGAGGACACCACACCCAGCTTGAACAGGTCGGCGTCCGGGTCCCACGTCTGCTTGGTCCTGGACTCCAGGAACTTCTGCAGCTTCTCCTCGATCGTCTCGACCGTCAGCTCGGCCGACGCCGGCTCTGTCATCGCCGCACCCCCTCATCCGTTTCCCGCGCCGGTGCCGGCGCGGCTAGCCGTGTCTCTTTCGGGCCAGGGTGACGCCGTCCGCGACGACGAGCATCGCGAGGTCCACCCGCTCGTCCTCCCGCAGCGCCGCGTTGAGCTCCCGGATCGCGACCGTGTCGGCGTCCTGCGCCTCCGGGTCGACGACGCGGCCGAAGAACAGCGTGTTGTCCAGCACGACGAGCCCGCCCGGCCGCAGCAGCACCAGCGCGTCCTCGTAGTACCTCGGGTAGCCGGCCTTGTCGGCGTCGACGAAGACCAGGTCGAAGGTGCCGGGCCCGGGCTCGGCGGTCAGGGCGGCCAGGGTCTCCTTCGCGTCGCCGATCCGCAGCTCGATCCGGTCGGCGACGCCGGCCCGTTCCCAGTACCGGCGGGCGATCCTGGTCCACCGCTCGTTGATGTCGCAGGTGACGATCCGGCCGCCGGGCGGCAGCGCGCGGGCCATGCACAGCGTGCTGTAGCCGGTGAAGGTGCCGATCTCCAGGACGCGGGTGGCGTTGGTCAGCCCCACCAGCAGGCCCAGCAACTGCCCTTCCTCGGGCATGGTGACCATCGCGTTCAGCGCCGGCATGCCGGAGGTCTCCTCGACCAGCTCGGCCAGCAGCGTGTCCTCGCGCAGGGAGACGGCCCGGACGTAGTCGAGCAGGCCGTCGCTCAGTTCAACCTGGCCCGCCATCATCAGGCTCCGGCGTACTCGTAGAAGCCACGCCCGCTCTTGCGGCCGAGGTCGCCGGCGTCGACCAGGCGCAGCAGCAGATCGCATGGCCGGGACGCCTCGTCGCCGGTGCGTTCGTGCAACACGCGCAGGGAGTCGACCAGGTTGTCGATGCCGATCAGGTCGGCGGTCTTCAGCGGGCCGGTCGGGTGGCCGAGGCAGCCCTCCATCAGCGCGTCGACGTCCTCGGCGCTGGCCCGGCCCTCCTCCACGACCCGGGCCGCCTCGTTGATCATTCGGTGCAGCACCCGGCTGGTGACGAACCCGGGGCCGTCCCCCACCACGATCGGGCGGCGGTTCAGCCCGGCCAGCAGCTCCGCGACGGCGGCCATGGCCTGCTCGCCGGTGTTCGGGCCGCGGATCACCTCGACCGTCTTGATCAGGTACGGCGGGTTCATGAAGTGGATTCCCGCCAGATGCTCCGGGCGGGTCACCTGCGCGGCGATCTCGCCGATCGGGATGGAGGAGGTGTTGGAGATCCGCACCGTGCCCGCGGCCACGATGCCGGCGATCTCGTTCTGCAGCTTGATCTTCAGCTCGGCGGACTCGGTGATCGCCTCGATCACGGCGGTGGCGCTCGCCGCGTCGGCGACCGAGCCCGTCGTCACGAGTTCGCCGACCGGGCCGTTACGCGGCAGCGCGCCCATCATGTGCGCGAGCCGGAGTTCCGTCCGCACGCGTTCACGGGCGGTGGCCAGCTTGGCCGGGTCGACGTCCACCAGGACCACCGGCACGCCGCTTCCGACGGCCAGGGCGGTGATGCCCACCCCCATCACGCCGGCTCCGAATACCGCGATCCGACGCGTGCTCGTACTGCCCATCAATGCCACCTCTTCTCAAGCGCCCCACCCGCGGAGAAACGTTCGTGACAATTCAGGTCGTCGATGTCGGCTGCTTCGGCGCACCCCCGAGGCCGGCTCGCTCAACGGGTACGATGATTCCTTTGGAATCAGCGACGAGCGCCGATCCGAGCCGGGGATCAGTAAGTCATGCGGTCGCCGCGTACCCCAGTGGAGAAGACGACATCCACCATTAACCCCCATCAATCGACCATCCGCGATTGATCTTGTCAGGAAGCCGGGTGTCCGGCAAGACCCCGATTTGGGACGGCCCAAGCCACGCGAACGTGTCGGGCTGACCAGCGCTTACTCGGCTGCCGCCCTGGTCGCGCCATCGCGACGAGCGGGACATTCGATGCAAACAAGGTAGGAAAGCGGCAGGATTTGGCCGGATCCGGACAGAATTTTCTTGCTGACCCCTACCCGTTCATCCCGGTAAGCGATCTTTCCGCGAGGGCGCATCCGACCGGCGAACGGGTGCGCGCGCCGCACCATGCGACGCGTGTCCAGGCCGTCACGGAATTGTGTGGTGCCCTCGTTTCACCGATCCAATCTTCAACCACTTGGATTTCAATTTCCGCAGAGTATAACCGGGCCTCCGGCATCGTATGGGTATACGAGTATGAACACGCCTGATTCCCGAAACACGGCAAGAGACCGGCGAAAACCGGTCGTTCGCCCGCACGGAACACGCCCGCCGGGAACGTCGGCGCGTGACGCCGGAGCCCGCTCCGCTCCCCGATGCCCCTCGCCCGTTCGAACGCCTCAGTGGCCCGCCCCGTCAGCCGCGGCCGCCGGCCCGCGCCCGGGTGCCGGCCGTGCCGCGCGCGAAAGCCTGCCGGGTGGAGCGGACCCCCTACCCGTTCTCACCGCAGCCGCTATCGTCGCGTGAATGGATGAGCGTGTCTGGATCCTGCGTTCCGGCGAGGAGGTCGTCGGCGCGATCCACGTGAACGACGGCGAGTTCCCCTGGCTGTCGGGCCGATTCATCCGCCGCCCGGCCTTCGCCCGCTTCGAGCAGCTGTTCGCCGACGAACTGGTCCTGGTGAAGACCGCCGGAGACGACGCCCTGCAAGCCTGGGCCAGCGTCTACGACCGCATCAACGCCGCGCTCGACCTGCTCACCCCCGACGGCGAGCGTGTCGCCGAGTTCCTGCTGCACATCGACGGCGAGCGAGCCTGGTTCCGCTGGAACGACGTCCCGCTGGAGGAGCAGTAGCCGGGCGGCGATGCAACTTTCACCCTCGGCGCCGCGCCCGTCCGCCCGCGGCCGTGCTGACCTGAGACGTGTCCGCCGCCGGGCGGGCCGCCACGAGCGGGGGTTTGAAACCCTCACCGGCCGGTCTAGCGTCTGGAGCCGGACCGGACTGGAGATGCCATGACCGACGAGTTGTCCCGCAGGCGCCTTCTGGCGACGGGAGGCGTCTTCGCCGCCGCCTCCCTCACCGCCGGCCCCGCGCGGTCGCACGCCGCCTCCGCCCGCCGCGCGGGGGCACTGGCCGGCCCCGCGGTGACCCGGATCGGCGACACGACGCTCGACCCGTCGGGCCTGTACTTCCTCTCCTACGACGGCCTGGTGAACATCGAGTCGTTCCAGCTCAGCGGCATCCTCACCCACGGGTCCCGCCAGTACGCGGCCTGGTACACCTCCAGCCGCCACGCGGTGCTGGCCCGGCGGTCGCTGCCCGGCGGGGCCTGGCAGTCGTTCACGCTGCCGCACCAGCTCAGCACGAACGACTCCCACAACGTGATCTCGCTCGGCGTCTCACCCGCCGACGGGCGGCTGCACGTCGCCATGGACACCCACAACAGCACCATCTGGTACACCCGGTCGGCCGCCGGGCAGCTCGGCGACGCGGCCTGGTCGGCCGGGCGGTTCGAGACCCTGCAGCGCACCCTCGGCGGCCTGTCGCTCGGGAGCATCACCTACCCGCAGTTCGTGCTCGCGCCGAACGGACGGCTGCAGCTGAGCTACCGCACCGGCGGCTCCGGCAACGGCGTCAACCGGCTCGCCGAGTACGACGGCTCGTGGCGGGCGCTCGGCGCCTGGAGCGGCGCGACCGGGTCGTACACCGCCCGCGGCGTCACCAGCACCACCCGGAACATGTACCTGCACGGCCTCACCTACGACACCCGCGGCCGGCTGCACGCCGCCTTCACCTGGCGGGAGGGCAATTCCGGTGTGCTGTGCGCCGCCGGGGGGCTCGCCAACCACGACACCGGCTACGTCTACAGCGACGACCAGGGCCGCACCTGGCGCAACAGCGCGGGAACGCAGGTCGGGACCACCGGCGGCACCCCGGTGTCGGTCGGCTCGCCGGGCCTGGTGGCCGACCCGATGACGGTGGACCACGGCCTCATGAACCAGGAGGCCCAGGCGGCCGACTCGGCCGGCCGCCCGCACGTGATCATCAGCTACGTACCCGGCAGGTTCACCCAGTGCGTGTCCTCCTACGCCGCCCAGCGCACCTCGTACGCCAGGGCCTTCCACGTGCGCCGGGACGCCTCGGGCACCTGGCGCAAGACGGAGATCCCGTTCGCGCTCAACTCCACCGGCCGCTCCCGCCTGGTCTTCGACGCCTCCGACAACGCCTACGTGGTGCTCCCGTTCGCGCGCATCGTCGCGGCGTCAGCCGAGAGCGGCTGGTCGGACTGGCGGATGCTGTTCGACGGCGCGGGCCTGAACGCCTTCGGCGAGTGCACCGTCGACTACCCCCGGGTGGCCGCCGAGCAGGTGCTGTCGGTGATGTTCCAACAGCGGTCGAGCGGCACCGCCCCCTCCCCGGTCCGCGTCACCGACTTCCGCCTGGGCGTCTGACACCCCCGCCGACCCGGCTCGCCGTTCGCGAGTCGTACGAGGTGCGCGTCACCGCGGCGATCATCGCCGGAGCGGTCGCCGAGACCCTGCGGTACCGGGTCGACAACGAGGGCGAGCCCGATCTGGGCGCCCTCCCGCACCGGACGCCGGAGCTCATCACCCCCGTCCTCGTCTCCGCCGTGCTCGCCCTGCTGTTCACCCCCCGGACGGCACCCGCGCGGAGCCGGTGACCGATGTGCCGGGTCGTGCCCTATTCGGTGCTGTGCGTGTTGAGCGCCTGGCGGAAGACGACTTTGGCGCGGTAGTTCCCCTGCAGTTCCGGGTCCTCTTCGACGTCGGCGCTCAGCACGTCGATCTGCGCGTCCTTGCCGAAGAACTGCGTCGCCGCGTGCAGCGCCCGGGACCGTACATCGGCGGGGGTGCGTCCTTCGACGTTCACCCGGAGATCGAGGCGGAAAAAGGGGGTGGTCATGGCGGGCCTTTCCCGAGGGGTCGAGATGATCTCTCGCAAGCGTAACCCGATGCGCGGCCTATCCCAGGCGCGCGGGGCGACCCGGTCGCAGCGCGGTCGTACGACGCCGGGACGCGTATCCGGCTGGGCTACGGCACGAGGAGTAGCGGGAGACGGGACGCAGCGCTGATGAGCCGGGCCAGGCTCGTCCCTAATGTGCTGGTTGCTGGGACTGGAACGGGCGCGAGCGGCGCCCGGAGTCGTCCCTCGCGTGGCTCTCGCCACGTTTCGCCGCATACCCGCCACAGGAGGCGTCCCATGCTCGACACGCGTGTCACGACCCGGCGCCGGCGCCTGCCGTCGCGGCTGGTGCCGTTGGCCCTGAGCCTGGTGGCGTGGCTCGCCGTCGGCGTCGCGGGGCCGCAGCAGGCCCAGGCTCAGACGCAGACCGGCGACCCGCGTCACCACCACCGGTACCTGGGGACGTGGAACTACGACCAGCCCGTGCGCGAGAGCATGCGGAACATCGCGGTCGTCAGCTGCCCGGACGGCGGGAACTGCCGTCCGGGCCCGCCGTTCCACATCCCGCAGATCGGGACCATCGTGTTCTCCGAGGCCGCCGGCGGCGGGATCGTGGGGCGCACCGACCAGGGATGCACGTGGACGTTCGGGGTGCGCTCCGCCTCGCTGGAGCTGGATCCCCCGTCCCAGCGCTGCTTCAACCAGGTCATCGGGTCGGCCTACACCCTCACGAAGTGGTCGGTCACCGTGTCCGGGAACCGCGAGCGGGAGGCCATCGAGGGCGTCAGCCACCAGCCGACCGGCGACTACACCTTCCGGCTCGACAAGGGCGGCCGCACCAGGGTGACGGGGAACGCCTGGGCGCAGGCGCGCGAGGTCTTCCCGGGGACGTGGCGGTACGACGCGTCCGACCCGCAGTCCCGCGTGAACCTGCTCACCACCCGGTACACCGACCCCGACGGGCAGGTGCGGGTGGTCCAGGCGCCGCAGCAGGGTCCGATCACGTTCAGGACCGGCCGCGGGAGGACCATGACGGCCCGCACCGAGAACGGATGCGACTGGACGCTGGTCGCACGCGGCAACACGGCCGAGCTGGAGCCGGCCGGACAGACCTGCCGCACGGCGCGGGGCACCACCAGGCTCACGTTCTGGGCCGTCGCGAGCGACGGCCGGCACCAGGCGTCCATCATGGCCGGTGTCGACGAGAGCGGCGGGAGCTTCCTGCTCAGCATCGGCAGCCTCACGAAGCGGTGACCCGCTGACACCGGCGTGGGCACGGCGGGGGTCCGGCGCGCCGGGTCCCCGCCGTCAGGTGCCCGGCCCGGTCGCCCGATGCCCCGGGCCGGGCGCGGGCGGAGCCGGGCGCGACACGTACGCCCCCGGCTCCGCGGTGCCGTCAATGCCTCGATCGGGTCCAGCCGTCGGCGGCGAACCGGTTCGCGTCGCGCGGGTGCCGGTCGTCGAAGTGGACGCCCGGCCCGCTGATCCGGACGCCGTCCACGTAGACGCCGCGGCCCTGGTAGAGCGGGTCGGTCACGTACCGCCACCGCAGCCCCGTGGTCCCGGCCGGCAGGCCGGCCGTCGCGCGCAGCCACCGGCGGCCCTCGAAGCCCGAGAACCTGCCGTCCGACGACCAGCGGTGCGGGCCCGCGCTCAGCTCCATCGACACCGGGCTCCAGGTGGCCCCGGCGTCGGTGGACGCCTCCAGGGAGGCGACGTCGGAGCCCGCCTCCGTGTCGTACCACAGGGCGAAGGAGAGCCGCCCGCCCCGCGGCGCGGCGACCGGAAGCGTGAGCGTCGCCGTCCGGGCGTCCCCGACCCCGGAGAACCACGCGTCCCACCCTTCGGCGGGCCGGACCGGGACGGCCAGCGCCAGGTCGCGCGCGACCGCCACCCGGGCCGGGTTGTTGGAGCCCCAGTCGCGGCTCGGGTGAACGCGGTTGGTCAGCAGGATGACGAACGAGCCGGACAGCGGGTCGATGACGAACGACGTCCCGGTGTAGCCGGTGTGCCCGCCGGTCACCGGTGAGGCCAGGGCGTCCATGTACCACCTCTGGTCGAGGTCGAAGCCGAGGCCGTGCGCGTTGGCGGGGAAGGCGGTGTTGAAGTTGGTCAGCAGCAGCCGCACCGAGGCCTCCGACAGGACGCGCGCCCGGCCGTGGTGACCGCCGTTGAGCAGCGTCTGGGCCAGGACCGCCAGGTCGCGGGCGGTGGAGAAGATCCCCGCGTGGCCCGCGACCCCGCCCAGCGACCAGGCGTTCTCGTCGTGCACCTGGCCCCAGACCATCCGGCGGTCGGGCTCCGTCGTGGTCTGGTACTCGGTGGCGGCGATCCGCGGCCTGAGCGCCGGGTCGGGGTTGTAGCCGGTGTCGCGCATCCGGAGCGGCCCGGTCAGGCTCTCGGCGACGACCTCGTCCAGCCGCTTGCCGGTCACCCGCTCCACGATCACCCCGAGCGTGATCAGGTTGAGGTCGGAGTAGCGGTAGACCGTGTCGGGCGGGTTCGACGGCGCGACGTTCCAGGCCGCGGCGTACCGTTCCTCGACGGTCGGCTGGTTGTACAGCGGGATCCACGCCGGCAGCCCCGAGGTGTGGGTGAGCAGGTGCCGTACCGTGATCGCCTCCTTGCCGTTCGCCGCGAACTCCGGGATGTACGTGGTCACCGGCGCGTCGAGCCCGATCAGGCCCCGCTCCACGCGCTGCACCGCCACGATCGAGGTGAACAGCTTGGACACCGACGCCATGTCGAAGATGGTGTCCGCGCGCATCGGGATCTGCTGGTCCGGCGGCAGCTCGGTGGGCTGGGAGTCGGCGTAGCGCACCGCCTTGCCCATCGCCTCGTGGACGGCGACCACGCCGTCGCGCCCGGCGATCACGACCGCGCCCGCGTACAGCGGCCGGGCCGGCGACGGCTCCATGAACCTGGCGGCGTCGGCCGCGATCCGGTCGACGTGCTCGGGGACCAGGCCCGCCATGAGGGCGTGACCGTACCGCAGCTCCTTGTTCGCGAAGCGGACGTCGGCGGCGGTGGCGGTGGGCGGGCCGTCGACGGCCGCCGCGGCCGACAGCGGGATCGCCACGGTGAGCGCCACCGCGGTCACCAGGACCGGCAGGACTCTCACCACTGGCTCCGTCCGCGGTAGAGGAGGTACTTCTCGCGCTTCGCGGCGAACGCCCTGAGCGCGCCGGCCCAGCCGGCCTCGACCTGGTCCGGGCTCTTCCCGGCGTCGATGTCGGTGCGGACCTGGGTCGAGCCGGTCAGCTTGTCGATCCAGTACGGCCGGGCCGGGTCGGAGGTGTCGAACCGCCACGCGAAGTGGTCCGGGTAGAGCCGCCTCACCGTGACGAGCATCGCGATGCCCGTCTTGACCGGGTCGAACGCCTCCCGGTCGGTGACGTACAGCTGCACGCCGCCGCACAGGGTGTTCAGGTGCTTGGAGAACGTGGGCGTGAAGTAGGCCAGGCGGAACCCGGCGCCGGGCAGGCGCAGCGCGTTGAGCGCGTCCGCCCAGCGGTGGTCGCCGTACGGGGCGCCGACGAGCTCGAAGGGCCGGGTCGTGCCGCGTCCCTCCGACAGGTTGGTGCCCTCGAACATGCAGGTGCCCGGGTAGGCGAACGCGGTGTCCACGGTGGGCATGTTCGGTGACGGCATGACCCACGGGAGGCCGGTGTCCTCGTACGCCATGTCGCGCCGCCAGCCGCGCATCTTCACGACGGTGAGGTCCGCCGGCTGGTCCAGGAACTCGCCGTTGAACAGCTTCGCCAGCTCGCCGACGGTCATGCCGTGCGCCTGCGAGATCTCCCTCCGGCCGACGAACGTGGAGAACTCCGGCGTCATGACCGGCCCGTAGGCCCGGCGGGCGGTGATCGGGTTGGGCCGGTCCAGGACGACGAACCGCTTGCCGGCCAGCGCCGCGGCCTGCATGGAGTCGTACAGCGTCCAGATGTAGGTGTAGAAGCGGGCGCCCACGTCCTGGATGTCGAACATGACGGTGTCCACGCCCGACCTGGTAAAGACGTCGGCCAGCGCCTGGCCGGTCTTGAGGTACGTGTCGTAGACCGGCAGCCCGGTCTGCTCGTCCACGTAGAACCCCTCCGAGCCGCCGGCCTGTGCCGTGCCGCGGAACCCGTGCTCGGGGCCGAACACCGCGACGAGGTCGATGTCGTCACCGGCGGCCATCACGTCGACCTCGTGGCGGAGGTCGGGCAGGATGCCGGTCGGGTTGGTGACGATGCCGGTCCTCTGGCCGCGCACGAGCTCGTAGTCGTCGGACATCAGGGCCTGGACGCCGGTCTGGAAGTCACGGGACGGTGGACGGGGGTCGCGCGGGGGGATGCCCATGCCCGTGCCCGCCACGGCGGCGGCCGCGGTCGACAGCACGGCCCGCCGGGAGAAGAGTCGGCCCATCAGGTGTCGCTCCGTTCCGGGGAGAGTCGGTAACGCAGGCCGTGTCCGTAGGGGTAGAGGACGGAGCCGTCGGCGGCCGGGATGGTCACCGGCAGCCTGCCCGTGGGGCGGGTCTGGCCGAACAGCACCCGCGCGGCGGCCTCCATGGCCGGCTTCTCCCACGAGTACGTCGCCAGGTACGCCGGGGCGCCGGGGAAGTCCGCGATGTCGTAGGGGTTGCGGGCGGCGACGATGACGACGGGCTTGCCGGTGGCGAGCAGCGCGTTGACCAGGTCGCGCTGGGCGGCCGAGGTCTTGGAGTTCACGGTTGCGACCACGACGGCGTCGGCGGCGCCCGCCTTGGCCACCGCGGCGGCGACGGTGGCCGGGGTGGGGGCCGTCCCCGTCTCGAACAGCTCGGTGGTGACGCCCCGGCCGGCGATCGCCGCGGCCAGCCGCTCGGCGGGCGGGATCTTCACGGACGGCGGCGTGACGTTGCGGTAGCCGGTCACCAGCACCCGTCCCGTGCCGGTCAGCGGCAGTGCGCCGGCGTCGTTCCGCACGAGCGTCACGCTGTGGTCGGCGACCACGCGGGCGAGCGCCCTGTGCGCCGGGGTGCCGACGCGGCCGGGCACCTGGCCCTCGTTCACCTGCTGGTCGCCGCGGAAGAGACCACGCTTCTTCTTCAGGCGCAGGACCCGGTAGACGGACTCGTCGATGCGCTCCTCGGTCAGCTCGCCGGTGCGGACGGCGTTCAGCACGGCGTTGTAGGCGACGTCGAGCGACATCGTGCTGGCCGTGTCGTCCACGATCATGACCATGTCGACCCCGGCCTTGAGCGCGAGCACCGGCACGCGGTCGTCGCCGTACTTGTCACGCACGCCCTGCATGGCCAGCGAGTCGGTGACCACGACGCCGTCGAAGCCGAGCTCGCCGCGCAGCAGCCCGGTCATGATCTCCGGGTCGAGCGTCGCGGGGTCGCAGCCCTCCTGGGTCTCGACGTCGCAGTCGCTCTGCAGGTGCGGCATGACGACGTGCGCGGTCATGATCATGTCGGCGCCCGCGGCGATGCCGGCCCGGAACGGCGGTGCGTCGATCCGGCGCCACTGCTCCTTGGTGTGGAAGATCCACGGCACGCCGGTGTGGCTGTCGGTGACCGTGTCGCCGTGGCCGGGGAAGTGCTTCATGGTCGCCGAGACGCCGCCCAGTTGCAGGCCGCGGACGGAGGCCCGCGTCAGGTCCGACACCAGCCCGGCGTCCTCCCCGAACGAGCGGACGCCGATGACCGGGTTGCCCGGGTTGGTGTTGACGTCGGCGACCGGCGCGTAGTCCTGGTTGATGCCGAGCGCGGCCAGCTCGCGGCCGGTGACCGTGCCCGCGGCGAGCGCCAGGGCCGCGCTGCGGGTCGCCCCGAGCGCCATCTGCCCGGGGAACGCGGTGAACGGCTCGTCCAGCCGGTAGACGGCGCCGTGTTCCTGGTCGGTGGCGAGCAGCAGCGGAATCCTCGCCGGCTGCGCCAGCGCCGCCCGCTGGAGGTCGTTGGAGAGCCCCGCGACCTTGACGGGGTCGTTGAGGTTGTTCGCCCACCGGAAGTAGAGGATCGCGCCGAGCTTGTACTTGGCGACGAGGTCGTCGCCGTTGCGGACGTCCGGTCCGTACATCGCCTGGTTGGCGGCCACGTCGGCCGGGGCGGTCGTGTCCCCGCTCTCCCCGTAGACGTCGGCCACGAAGAGCTGACCGACCTTCTCCTCCAGGCTCATGCTCGCGATCTTGCCGAGAATCCAGGGGTCCTTCCCCCTGTCGGCGTGCGCGACCGGCGCCGCTCCCGCCCAGAGCACCACCACCGCCGCCGCAAGAGCCGCTGACCGCCGGTAACGCATTCGTCCTCCAACCCCTCGCATGTACGTAAATTTCATGCAAGGTCATCACGTTGCCTGAAAGTTACTTACATCCGATCGGATGGTCAACGCTTTCTTGACGGGGACTCACGTCCGCGCGCACCAATTCCCGCGAACGCGGGAAACGGCCTCTCCTCGTGTGCGAGACGGGGCCGGTGTGGCCCGTCGGGGCACCAGTGCGCGTCTCTCGCCGTGCCGCGCTGAGAGCCGTGTCCCGTCCCGGCCTTCGGGCGACAAAAGCTGGAGCCCCGAAGTTGGCGTCCCGGCCACCGCCGCGAACGCCACATATCGACGATCGCGGCTGGCCGGGGCCGGTGCGTGGCCGTCGTCACCCGGTTCGCGGCAGCGTTCTCCGGGTGACCTGGCCGGGGAAAACCGCTCGCCCCTCCCGCCCGCCCTGAGCCAACATGGCCGTAGCCGTGGCCATTCTTTGGGGGGCGGATCGCTGTGCGCGGATCATTGGATTCCGGAGACGAACCACCCGCCCGAAGGTCGGCCGTCCTGCTGGCGCTCCGGTATTACAACGAGGAGCTGCTGAGACAGCGGCGGGTCGCCGCGCCCGCGCTGATCACGCCGGCGCTGGGCAACATCTGCCTGTTCTACCTGGCGCCGCTGGCGGTGGGCGGCATCGTGGGGCGTCTGGCGGAGGGCGGGGACGGCACCCTCGGCGTGCTCCTGCCGTACGTGCTCGGCTTCGCGGGGTGCCTGCTCGCGGGCGAGGTGCTGTGGCGGGTGGGCCTGCACTTCCTGTTCCGCACGGAGGCCCGGGGCATCGAGCGGCTCGGCACGATGGGCATGGAGAAGCTGCTGGCCAAGGAGGCCGCGTTCTTCCACAACAACTTCGCCGGCGCGCTGACCAAACGGGTGCTGAGCTTCTCCAACGGGTTCGAGGGCTTCACGGACACGCTCACGTTCTCGATCATCGCCAAGGTGGTGCCGCTGGCGTTCGCCTCGGTGGTGCTGTGGCGGTACCACCCGATGCTGGTGTTCGTCCTGCTGGGCCTGATCACCCTCACCGGCTTCCTCGTCGCCCCGCTGATCCGCCGTCGCCAGAAGCTGGTCGACCGGCGGGAGGCCGCCAAGGTGCGGGTGTCCGGCCACGTCGCCGACGTGCTGGGCAACATGGACACGGTCCGCGCGTTCGCCGCCGAGGACCGCGAGGGCCTGGAGCACCAGGCCCGGCTCGCCGAGCAGCGCAGGCTGTCGCTCCGGTCCTGGGACTACGGCAACCTCCGGGTGGACACCGTCGTGGCGCCGCTGTCGATCATCACCAGCACCGTCGGCCTGCTGCTCGCCGTCACCCTCCGCGGTGGACTGGGAGTCGAGGCGGTCGTGGTGACGTTCTCCTACTACGCGAACACGATCAACCTCATGTTCGAGTTCAACCAGATCTACCGCCGCATGGAGAGCGTGCTCACCGAGTCCGCCCAGTTCACCGAGCTTCTCCTCACGCCGCCCAGCGTGGTCGATCCCGACGAGCCGCAACCGCTGCGCCCGGCCGACGCCTCAGTCCACTTCGAGCGCGTGAGGTTCGCGCACGCCGGCAGCCCGCTCCTGTTCGACCGCCTCGACCTGCACATCCCCAGCGGCACCAAGATCGGCCTGGTCGGCCGGTCCGGCGGCGGCAAGACCACCCTCACCCGCCTGCTGCTCCGCCTCATGGACATCGACGGCGGCCGCATCCTGATCGGCGGCCAGGACATCACCCGGCTCACCCAGGCCGACCTGCGCAGCCTGATCGCGTACGTCCCCCAGGAGCCCGCCATGTTCCACCGGTCGCTGCGCGACAACATCGCCTTCGCCCGGCCCGGCGCCACCGACGCGGAGGTCTACCGCGCCGCCCAGGCGGCGCACGTCACGGAGTTCGCCGAGGCCCTGCCGAACGGCTTCGACACGCTGGTCGGCGAGCGCGGCGTCAAACTCTCCGGCGGCCAGCGCCAGCGCGTCGCCCTGGCCCGCGCCATCGTGCGCGACGCGCCGATCCTGCTGCTGGACGAGGCCACCAGCGCCCTTGACTCCGAAAGCGAGATCCTCGTCCAGGAAGCCCTGTGGACCCTGATGCGCGACCGCACCGCCCTGGTGGTCGCCCACCGCCTGAGCACCGTCGTCCGCATGGACCGCCTGGTGGTCCTCGACCAGGGCCGCATAGTCGAACAGGGCACCCACCACGACCTCCTCCAGACCCAGGGCCCCTACGCCCGCCTGTGGCACCACCAGTCCGGCGGCTTCCTGATCGAAGACCCCGCCTCCGACCCCGTCAACCGCTGACTCCCACGCTCACCGCCCTCCGGTGAGAGACCGCCGGGATCTCGTCGTCCCGCCCACGGCCGCCCTACGGTGCCCTCGTGGGACGAATCGATTCGACGGCGGTTGCCTGAAAGTTTCAAAGGCGGCGCCCGGGCGTGGCCGGGCCGCTCACGCAGGCCAGATGCGCGAGTGAGGGGCCGGCCCATGAAGGGCCCCTGACGCCGCGAGGGCCAAGCCTTGACAGGTCTCGTCACGGTCGGATTTGCTCCCCTGCACCGCCGCCTCCAGTCGCCCAGAAAACGAGAGGTCGATCGCGCGGCGTCAAGTTAGCGCTAACACTCCGAAATCGACGCACCGGCTTGTGCGCCGGCAGGCGGGTCGAATTTCGACGGGCGGGACATCGCGCGCGACGTCGACCCGGTATGCGTCGAGCCGGACAGACAGAGTCCGACCGACCGACGAGCTTTCACCACCGGAAAGGTGGAGGAAATGGCTTCCCCATCCGCGTGTGCCACCCTGACAACGGCAAAGGAAGTTGCGTGATGTCGAGGAAACGGTCCCTCCTCACCGCCATCGCGACCGCGGCCCTGCTCGTTCTCGCCACGTCGGCGCAGATGGCGCTGGGTGACAGTGCGGCCACCTCGCCCACCCGACAGAGCGCTCTCGCTCCCACCGCCGGATGCGGGAAGGCTCCGACGCTGAGAAGCGGAACGCAGTCGATCACCTCCAACGGGAGGAATCGCAGCTTCATCCTGAGGATTCCCGACAACTACAACAACGCCACCCCCTACCGGCTCGTCTTCGGGTTCCACTGGAACGGCGGAACCGCCAATGACGTCGACTCGGGCGGCACCAGCGGGTATCCGTGGTCCTACTACGGGCTCCGGGCGTTGTCGAACAACACCGCCATCTTCGTCGCACCTCAGGGCACCAACAACGGCTGGGCCAACCCCGGCGGCGAGGACACCACCTTCGTCGACGACATGATCCGGCGCATCGAGTCCGACCTGTGCGTCGACACCTCCCAGCGCTTCGCCCTGGGCTTCAGCTACGGCGGCGGCATGAGCTACGCGCTGGCGTGTGCCCGGGCGACCGTCTTCCGCGCGGTGGCGGTCTACGCCGGCGGACAGCTCAGCGGGTGCAGCGGCGGCACCGAGCCCATCGCGTACATCGGGCTGCACGGCCTCAGGGACCCGGTGCTCAACATCTCGACGGGCCGGTCGCTGCGCGACAGATTCGTCAAGAACAACGGCTGCACGGCCCAGAACCCGCCGGAGCCGGCGCAGGGCAGCCTGACGCACATCGTCACCTACTACTCGGGATGCCGGGCCGGGTACCCGGTCGCCTGGGCGGCCTACGACGCGGGTCACACCCCCGGCCCCGTGGACGGGAAGTCCGGCGACTTCGAGCCCGGGGAGAACTCCTGGACCAGGCCGGTGGTGTGGAGCTTCTTCACGCAGTTCGGAGGCAGCACTCCGACGCCCACCCCCACGGTCACACCCACGGGCAACCCGCCGGCGACGAGCGCGCTCAGGGGCACGGGGTCGGGGCGGTGCCTGGACGTCAACGGCGCCTCACAGGCCAACGGCGCGCAGGCGCAGATCTGGGACTGCAACGGGCAGGCCAACCAGCGGTGGACCTCCACCAGCGCGGGTGAGCTGCGGGTCTACGGCAACAAGTGCCTGGACGTCAGCGGCGCGGGCACGGCCGACGGCACCGCCGTCCTCATCTGGGACTGCAACGGCCAGAACAACCAGAAATGGCGCCTGAACACCGACGGCAGCATCACCGCGCTCGGGGCCGACAAGTGCCTGGACGTGTCCGGGCTCGGCACCGCCAACGGCACCAAGGTGCACATCTGGACCTGCACCGGCGCCTCCAACCAGAAGTGGACCCGAGCCTGACGGCAGCTGACAGCCTGGTACGACCCGCCACCCCCACCTTGGCGGCATCCGGACGACGGCCCCCGCCGGTAGCCGGTGACGGCTGACGCACTACGGCCGGCCGGGCACGCCTCTCCGGGGCGACGGCGCGATCCGTTCGCAGACGGGTGACACGTCTGCGAACGGATCGCGCCGGTCCCTTCGAAGCGATCCCATCGTCAAGGCTGAGGCCGTGGTGGGGCAGCACCGTCGAGTCCGGATCCCCCGGCCTCGAAGACCGCGCTCCAGGCCGTGGTCAGCACCGTGGCGGTGTGGTCGTCCAGGAGTCGCGGCGCACCGAACGCCATCGCCGCGTCGAGCAGCGCTGCTCCGGCCGTCCACCAGGGATTCAGCAGAACCCTGTCGCCCTCGTCGTCGACGCCGAACGCCCCCTCGCCGCCGCGGAGTCCAGCGCTCTTGCCGACCGCGCGCCAGACCAGGGAGAATCCGTCTCCGATCGGTGAGCTGAAGGGCCCGGCCCCGGGGATCGACAGGGTCGACGCGTGATCCCGGCCCAGGTATGGCCCGCCGTTCGGCTGCCCGGCGAGCCACCGGTCCCACGCCCTGCCGTACTCCCGGTCTGCCGCGTGATGGCGGGCGGACGCGAGCCCGCGGGCGCCTCTCCCATCCAGGGCCATCCCGGCGGCCAGGACGCGGATCACCGCGTCCCCGTGCGGGCCGAAGAGCACCGACGGGGAGATCTCCTCCAGCACGTCGACGGCGATGGCGCGGGTGTAACCGGCGTCGGGCCGCAGGTTCCCGGCGGCGCGCGCCATGGCGGCACGCTCCTCATCCGTCGCCGGAGGCACCACCTCGGCCCGGAACAACCGGCCCGGCCACCGGGTGGGGAGAACTCGCTCCAGTGTGTGGCTGACCAGGATGTAGGGCGGCCCTGACGAGGGCAGCGTCACCCTCGCACCCGCCACCGCCGCCTTCAGGTGGTCAGGGGCCTCGTCGTCGACGAAGAGGAAGCCCGCCACCGTGTGAACCTCAGCGAGCTCCCCCACCGCCACCCCTCACGACCTGTGTCCCGTCACGCCACCTGCGGTGGCACGAACCTACTGGTCAGCCGGCTTCGCCGACAATGCCCGGCTCCCACCCCGCCGGCCGATCACCTCGACGATCTCGCGGTGGGCGCACGATCTTCACGGAGCCGCGGGCCGGGTGCCGTGCGGCGGCGTGGTGGGCGTTCAGGGCTTCTGGAAGTAGAAGCGGTAGTCCTTGCCGTCGTAGAGCATGGCGGCGCCGCCGACGGAGAGTGACGGTATTTCGGTCGTCCGCAGCTCCACGAGTCCATACGCGCGAGCCATGCCGGGCGGCTCGCCCGCCTCGACGTACAACCCGTACCGCGAAGACGATTCGGCACCGCGTGAAACACGCGGACGGCTGGTTCAGGCCGCCGGGGTGTCAACCGCCCCGGCGAGGCACCCGCGAGACCGAGCGGCGTAGGGACGCGTGACGCCGGCGCGTCCCTACGCGGGCGGTCACCGAAGGGATCTGGTGACGGCTCGGTCGCCGTAGAGGATGCCGCGGCCGTAGCCGCTGAAGTACACCCGGCCATAGACGGCCGGATCGCCGGTGAGCGCTTCGGGGGTGCCTCCGTACTGGTGCCGGTCGTCGTTGACGCGCACCCAGCTCGCGCCGGCGTCGTCGGAGCGGAAGAGGCCGCGCTGCCCGCCGATCAGCGCGCCGGTGTACAGCGCCGGGTAGGCCCGGCCGGGCGCCGCCTTGCCGAAGCCGATGTTGTCGGCCTGCTCCACGCCGGACACCCTGGTGAACGTGGCCCCCGAGTCGGTCGAGTGCCACAGCCCGTAGGTGGTCCAGGTGGCGCCGCCGGCCACCCAGATGTCGCCCTCGCGCCCGGGCACCGCCTTGACGCGCAGGTTCCAGTTGGTGGCCGGCAGCCCGGTGGCGGCGCTGGCGGTGAAGCTCGCGCCGCCGTCGGTGCTCACGTAGAAGGTGCCGTTGGAGAACGCGTAGAACTTCATGGGATCGACCCGGTCGGAGGTGATGATCGCGTTGGCGGGCACCCCGGTGGAGGCGGTCCAGGAGGTGCCGTAGCCGACCGAGTGGACCACCTGTTGTCCCGAGTCGCCCGGCGCCCAGACGAACCGGCCGCCGTCGGCCGCGGCGGCGATGCTGCCGCCGACGTTCACGCCGCTGGGCTCGGTGCCCTGGAACCAGGTGGCGCCGCCGTCGGTGGAGAACGCCGCGTGACTGTCGCCGGGCCGGTCGGCGTCGTTGAAGTCACCGGCCCGCACGATGACCCTCGGGTTGCGCTCGGCGAAGTCGATGCTCCTGGTGGTGGTGAAGACGGGCGAGGTGAAGATCGTCGCCGGTGACGCGTTCAGGTCGTCGTGGCGGAAGCCGCCCACGTCGCCCATGGCGCTGAGCAGCGCGCCGCCCGGGGGCTTGATCAGGCCCTGAACCGCGCCCTCCTCCAGGCCCTCGACCTCGGGAGTGATGGCGACGGTGCCACCGGTGTCCCATGCGGTCAGGTTCTTCGTGCCGGCGATGCCCGGGCCGCCGTTGAACAGCATGCGGTCGGAGTCGAACGGGTCGATCTCCATCGACGAGATCGCCTGGCCGATCTTCGGCACCAGGATCGGCGGGTTGGACTGCTCGCCCATGGTGACCCACGGTGTGTCGGTGATGTCGAAGTCGTACCGCAGCGTTCGGTCGGGCCAGGCGCCCCAGTCCCAGATGCGGCTCCAGGTGGCCCCGGAGTCGGTGCTGCGCCAGATGATGCCGTCCGGCCACCAGGACACCTGGGTGCCTACCATGATCGTGCCGGGGTTCCGGCGGTCGACGGTCAGGCCGGAGTAGCCGAAGTAGTCGTCGTCGCTGGTGGAGGGGACGGGGCTGATCCGCGTCCACGCGCCGGTGACGGTGTGGTGCTTCCACACGTCGCCCTTGCCGCCGCTGAACGGGCCGGTGGTGTCGCTGGTGGCGATGTAGAGCAGGTGGTTGACCGGGTCGAGGACGCCCTTGTGCGGCAGGTACCCGGTCGGCGCGCCGGCCAGCGGAGCCCAGGTCGCGCCGCCGTCGGTGCTGCGGTACACCGGGTTGGCCTTGTCCGCGACGCCCACGTAGACGGTCTTGCTTCTGGTGCCCGCGCGGCCGGTGGACTTGTCGAACGTCACCCACACCAGGCCCGCGTCCTCCGCGCCGCCCGGCGTCTGCGGGTCGTCACCCGAGTTGGGGAAGGCGGTCACCCGCGCCCACGTCACGCCACCGTCGGTGCTGCGCCACAGGCCGTTCCCGCTGGGGGCCGCCAGGTACAGGATGTTGTCGTTGTTCGGGTCCACCGCAAGCCGCTCGCCCATGGTGCGGCCCGACATGTTGCCGCCCAGGTGGAACGGCAGGACCGTGGTCCGCCAGGTGTCACCCTTGTCGTACGAGCGCAGGACGGCGCCGTTGTTGGGGTCCACGCCGTTGGTGTACATGCCGACGGCGGCCCACACCTTGTTCGCGTTGACAGGGCTCGCGGCGACGCTCGCCACGCCCATGTACCCCCACTTGTCCCAGCTCACCCAGTCCAGCAGAGGCGTCCACGACTCGGTGGCGCCGTTCCAGCGGTACATGCCGCCGACGTCGGTGCGCGTGTAGGCCAGGCCTTTCTGCGCCTGGCTGAAGACGATGCCCGTCACGAAACCGGTGCCGCCGATCTTCACGTTCCTGAACCGGTAGGGCTCCGACGGGGGCGACGCCGCGACCGACGCCGCGGACGACGTGACCGCCGCGGAGGCACACAGCACGGCCGCCACCAGGCAGGTGACGATTCTGAAGACCCCCCGCCAACCTGATCCACCGCTTGTCATTCCGCTCCTCCAAGTTGGTCAGGAACCTGTAGGGCCGCGCGGACAGTCAGGGACGCACCCCGGCCCGCCGACCGAACGAGGCCGGCCGGTGGCGAGCCGGGCACACGATGATCAGCGTGGATCTCCGCGGCACGTCCCGGGAAATGAATGTTGTTAGCGCTCACTCTTTGGGCGCAGGTCTGTCATCCTCCGAGTCCTTCTCTGGCATGACGATGACGCTGTGGAGCAAATCCGATACGTGCGGACTCGTCAAGGACGCTTAAGCGGCATCCATCCGACCCACGCGGATCCACCGCCGTCTTACTGGTCCGGCGCCATCCCACCCGGAAGGCGCCGTACTGAAAATTTCATTCTCGCCGTTCAACTGACCAGCCAGAACGTCCGCAGAAGGACTGCGCCTTATGTGTCCTCCAGGTAAGCGATCATCGGGAAGCTCCGGCAAGCCTGCTTACCGGGTGGTGGTCTTTCGTGCGAGTTCTGGAGCGGGTTCGCGACCGGCAGTACCGCGCCGAAGGCCACGAGGGTCAGCCAGATGATCTGCGACTGCAGAGTGGTGAGCTGGACGATCTCCGCCCGGAGGCTGGTGTACTCGGTGACCGCGAATTGCATGCGATCCGAGTCGGGACGCGGAACCTCTGGGGCAACCGAGGCGACAGGTCGAGAACGGCGAATTCGGGGAAGAAAGCCCATTCCTCCATTCCACCTCCTGAACGCTCGGCGCGGCCTCGAATCACAGCGGGCACCGAACAGCCGATCAGCCGAAACCTGATGGCCGCTGCCCTTTTCACCTTCGACGAAGACGTGCTCCCGAAGAGCGAAAGTTTCGAATGCACACAGAAACTTGCCATAGATCCTTTAATTGTCAATAATTGACGACGTAAGCAAGTGTCCGGAGCACAAGCACCAAGGAGGCAGCTGTGACCATGATCCACCGTGCCGCCAGGCTGGCACTCGGCGCGACGGCCGGGCTGGCGCTCGCGCTGCCCGGCACGACACCTGCCTCGGCGGCGACGTGGGAACTGCGCGACTTCGAACAGCGGATCTGCGTCACGCCGAGCGGCGGCCACCCCGGCACGTACTTCATAGCCGCGGTTGTCGGAACCTGGTCGACGACCGTCCAGATCGGACTACAGAACCTGCCCCCCGGCGCCACCAGCGCGGGCGGCACACCGATCCCGCCCGGATCCAACTACCCCAATCCCAGCAGCGGGGCGACGACGGTGAACGGCTTCGTCCAGATCTCGATCGCGCCGCTCCCGGTCGGGGTGTACACCCCGCTGCTGACGGCCTCGGACCACACGGAGACCCAGTCCGTCCCCGTCACCATCAACGTGAAGGAGAACTGCTACTAGGGCAGTGGCAGGAACTCTGCCCTACTGAGGGCCGACAGGCGCGCTCGCGTCGTCGCAGCGCAGGTGTTCGGTTTGCAGGCGACCCGTCAAGAGGTTCACGGCGAACTGCCGGCTGGTGGGGATCTGACCGGTCAGAAGTGGCCATCCGGTTTCGTTCCCTTTTCTCTGCGCGCGGGACGGGTGAAGATGGTGGCGAAATGATCGTTACGGCCTGGACGGTGGCATCGGCCAGGCCGGGCCGCCCTCGCGGCGGCGACTCGGAAGGATTCCATGGCGCACATCGAGCTGGGGAACGACGCTCCCGGGATCAGGGGCCTGATGCAGTACCGGCCGGAGACCGGCAGGGTGCTGAACGAGCTGGCCGAGGTCCTGTTGCGTGACGAGAACTCGCTTCCCAGAGGCGAGCGCGAGCTCATCGCCTCCTACGTGTCCACCCTCAACCAGTGCCGGTTCTGCTCGGCCTCACACAAGGCCTTCGCCGCCGCGCAGTTGCCCGGCGGCGCCGAGTTCGTCGCGCACGCCTGCTCCGACCTGGACACCGCCCCGATCTCCGACAAGCTGAGGGCACTGCTGAACATCGCGGGGCACGTCCAGCAGATCGGGACCGCGGTCACCGAGAAGGACGTGGCCGTGGCCCGCGAAGCCGGCGCCACAGACATCGAGATCCATGACACCGTGCTCATCGCCGCCGCCTTCTGCATGTACAACCGCTACGTCGACGGACTGGGGACCTACGCCCCGGACGACCCGGCCGCCTACGAGCAGATGGCTCAGGTGATCGTCTCCAACGGCTACGCACCCCGCCCGGAACCCACGACCTGAACTGCCCCGTCCGGCCGGGTGCGCTGCTCATCCGGCCGGACGGCGGAGCCGGCCCGCGGGCGGACCGGCCGAAAAAGCCGCAGCGCCGGCGCGCGAACGCGGCCCCGGACTCCAGAACGGCGCTTCGAGGCAGGACCGCGATGCGCAATCCTCGGCACAGCCGGATGAGCATCGCGTCGAACATCTACCCGCAGGTGCCGCGGAGGTCACCAGAGCGGCTTCGAGTCCGCTCAGCGGCACTGAAAGACCCGGCCCGTCAAAGGTCCGCCGTCTGACGGGCCGCCTGATCACTCTCCGGTGAGATCTTGTGCCGGTCCGGGCCCGCCGATATCCTGAAAGGCTTTCCACTCCACTGGAGGCGCCCTGCCGGGGGCCTGACCGCGAACCGAAGAAAGGAGCGTGTCGCCGTGAAGCGGCGAACCTAGCCGCCCGCCCGGAAGGTCCGGGAGCCCGGGCGGCGGTTCCGTGAGGAACGAGATGTCCCGTACGGACAAGACCAAACCGCTGAGAGTGCGCTACGCCGAGCACAACCCCCTGCCGGTGCACGATCACCGTTTCGGCCCCTGTGACCTGCCGTCGACCCCGTCGTGGGGCGACGACGACACCCGGTGCCGGTGGCGGAATCCCTACTCGATGCTGTTCGGCGGCACCTGCTGTTCAGGCTGCTACAGACGCGCCTGCGTCAAGGAGCGGCAGCAGTGGGACAAGGAGGCCAACCGCAGGGAGCGCTACACGGCCCGGCGGGACGCTCGCCGCTACGTCACCGGCGAGTTCGACGACTGACCCCGATAGCTGCACCTCGCTGCTGTAGGCACAGCGAAAGGCCGCCTGCGAGGGATCGGAAGCGGCCTTCGGCCTCTGTCGGGACGACGGGACTCCGGTCGGTCGCCTACCACCCTGCGCCCCTGACGCCGAACGGGGCTGAACGGGCCGGTCGCTCCGGCACGCCGGCGACGGCCGCCGAGGCCGCCGCCGCCGTGGGGAGGCATGGGTGGGGGTATCAGTCTGTGCAGATGGTGTTCTGGGCAGGCAGGGCGCGTTCGGTCAGGTAGCGATTGGTCGTGTCCCGGACGCACTGCGAGATCGCGAACATGCTGTAGTCGTCGCCCTCACGACTGAGCACCACGCTGCCGGGCAGTTGGCGCGCCATGGCGTACCCCGCCGCGTGCGGTGCGAAGACCTGGTGCGTGGACTGCACGATCAGCGCGGGCGGTGCGCCCGATACCGGCTTGCCGGCATCCACCGGCTTGGGCGGGACCGGCCAGCCGATGCAGCCGGACAACGCGATGGCGGAGGAGACCGCTCCCCCCAGATGCGGGGACCTTTCGACGAGCCGTCGCTGCACCCGGGACAGTTGACCGAAGGAGCGGATCCGCCTCGGGTCGTCCGCGCACGCCCGCGCGTGCACCGGAGCGAGCGCCGTCCTGTCACCGGAGGCGGCGAACAGGGTGGCGTCCCCGGCCTCCGCCTGGAGGATCGCCGCGGCGAGCCGCGGCCAGCCGATCTGGACGACCGGGAGGAGCGGCTGAGTGGCCTCTTGGATGTCCTCGCCGGTCATGGGGTGGCGCACGGCGCCCGCGGGGATGGGCCGGCGGTTCGCACGGCTGACGAGCGCGTCGTACCTGGCCGCCGCGTCCTGCCCTCGCAGCGCGCAGTCTTGCGAGGTGGAACACCGCTCGGCGAACCGGTTGAAGGCGTCCTCCGCGGCACCCGCCTCCTGGAGTGCCCGGTCCGCGGGTGACACCGTGTCGTCGACGGCGGTGTCGAGGACCATGGTCCGCAAGCGGCCGGGGAAGAGCTTGGCGTAGGTGCGGCCGAGCAGATCGCTGTATTTGATCCCGTACCAGTCGAGCTGCCGCTCGCCGAGCGCGACCCGTACGGCGTCGAGGTCGCGAGCGGTGCCGGCCTGGTCCATGTGCGCGACCAGGGAACCGTTGCGGCGCACGCAGTCTCGCCCGAGCGTGCGGTTATGGGCCACAAGCTTGTCGAAAGCCGCCTTGCTTTCGGGGAAGTAGCTGATGCCTGCGGGCTTCAACGGTTCCGCGCAGCGGATGGGCGTGCTGTGCCCGGCGCCGCGGGTGTCGACGGCGAGCAGGTCGAATCGCTGGGGCATCGCCCCACCGATCTGTGTCAGTCCTTCCAGGGCGTACCGGAACTGCTCGATCGCCGACAGGCCGCGCCCGTTGTTGATCAGCAGCGTGCCGATGCGGTGTGCGGGGTCGAGCGCGGGTTGGCGGACCAGCGCGAGCGTGAGGTGAGCGCCCCGAGGCCGCGACCAGTCCACGGGAACTCGCATCGTGCCGCACTGCTTGCCGGCGAAGACCGGGTCGGTGCAGGCGTCCCACTCGATCCCCTGCGTTGACCGCTGCCGCTCCGCCGGCGCCGCGGCCGCGGCCGCGGGTGTCGCCACCGTGGCTGCCACCGCAGCGGCGAGCACCCATCGCCAGTGCCGACGTAGTCGGCTCATCTGATCGTTTCGGAACACTCTCGTTGTCTCCCTTGTGGATTTCTCGGCTGACCGCGCCGTCGAATTCCCGTGCGGAACGACGACCGATGCGGTCGGCGTGTGGGTCCGCGCCGCCGACCGTTGTGGATGCAGGCCGGAACCGAACGCGTCGAGCAGGAGCTGCCGCACCGGGACCGGCCCCTGGGAACCGCTGGAGCGGCAGGGGTGCCGCTGGTCGCTCGACCGCCGGCCAGAACCGCGTGCTCATCGCCCCAGGTGGCACGGCTGTCGCTCGTGCTGACCGACCCGCGGGTCCGTGACGAGGCGTGGGCCCTGATCCCCGCCTGGAAGGACCCCGCGTAGCGCCTCTGAGCTTCCCCTTCACCCGGCCGGGGAGCGATGCTTCTCCGTTCCCGGCCGCCGGCCCACCCAGGCGGTGAACCCCTCCACAAACCCGAGCGCCAGGGCGGATGAGGCGGCACGGCGAAACGGCTGAGATGCTGCTGATCAAGCCCGGGATGACGTTCCCAGCGAACCAGGAACCGGGAGTAATCCACTAACGAATGCCAACGCCTATGATCGACGTTCTCTACTTCCCCCGTAGAAGCCGCTTCCCGTTATCGGGCAGCCAGGGACTCCAGGGCGGCCATGCTCTCCAGGGAGAGCATGCGCGCGTTCTCCAGGGCCACGACCACCCACCGGTCGGTACGCCACACCACGACGAAAAGCTGCATGGAAATGCGCGTCGGCGGCTCCTCCTCCCCCGGCATCAGGATGCCGACGCGGCTGTGGACCACGCCGACGCCCGGGCTGACGATCCGGGCGAACGGCACGTCGCCCCCCACCAACTGGGAACCTTTCATCACCGTGCCGAGGAGCACCTCGTGCGCCGCGATCATGTCCGCGCGGCTCAGGTAGATGGTTCCCTCAAGGTCCGCGAACACGGCGTCCTCGGCGAAGCCTGCGAAGAAACCCGCGACGTCCCCGCGGTTCCAGGCCGCATACATCTGGGACGGAATGGCGCTGATCGCCTCGATCGACTCTTCTTCCATGCGATCACCTTTCTGTAATTTGCGCATCACCATCCTTGCCGGGCTCGGCGCCGGGCGCCATGACTGTCCGTGCACGGTTGCTGGATTTCAGCGCCGCCGCGTTGTAGCCGTACGTCGCCTTGAACAGCCTGCTGAAATGCGCCGGATGAGCGAATCCCCAGCGCGCCGCGACAGCCGCGATCGTCCGGTCGCTCTGTGCCAGGTCGGCGCGGCATCGCTCCAGGCGGCGCCGGCGGATGAGAGCGGCGACGGTCAGCGGCTGTCGCTCGAAGAGCTTGTGGAGCCGGCGTACAGAGATGCCGTGTGCCGAGGCGATCTTTGCTGGGACGAGATCCGGGTCCGACAGCCGCGCCTCGATGTAGCCGAGAACGCGGTCGCGCAGCGCCTCGTCGGGACATGGGCGTGCGTCGCCCAACTGGGCCGAGAGCGCCACCGAGATCAGCTCGATCACCGCGGCCGCCGACCGGTCCGCCTCGCCGGCGCGGAACCCCGTCAGCGACCGGACCATGTCCCGCGCCAGAGAGGACACCAAGGCCCCGGGGCCTTGGTGTCCTCTGATGCGTACGCCCGCCAGGCGGGCGGCGTCGCCTGGCCGAAGCCGCAGTTCCCGCCGGGGCACCAGCATGGTCACGTGCGTGGAGGCGGTGCTGGCGAACCGGACCGGCCGTGCCGGGTCGATGAGAACCAGGTCGGTCGGCCAGAGCTCGGCGGTGCCGCGACCCTGCTCGACGCGCGCCCGTCCCCGCGTCACCAGGTCGATCTGCCACAGCTCCTCGTCGACATCGCGGGCGCACCGAGCGTCTCGGAAGCACTCGCCCTCAGGCGTGACCAGCTCGATCAGCCTGAGAGGCCCCAGGTCGCGCGCCACGACGGCGGCACGGAACTCCCCGCCGTCGTGCCGTCCGCTGAGCACAGGCGGCACCCCACTGGCCGCGAGCGTCTCCGCGAAGGTTTCGATGTCTGTGATCACAAGCCCCACGGTAAGTCCAGATGCTGATCGCCGGCGCGTTGACCTCGAAGGTCGCCGACTGGAGCCCGATGCGGCACGACCGCCTCACGGCCCGGTCAGTCAAGATCGGGCAACGCGAGTTCAACCCTCATTCGGAGCGGGCGTCGACGCACGCCCCGACGAACGCTCCCTCACCCGAGGGATACCGGACTTGTATCCCGGCCTTCAGAAAAGCGTCCGGAATCGCGTCGCAGAAGGTCCAGCGCTCAGTGGAGTTCGCGGCTCCAGCCTTCACGTCGACGTACGTGGCGAGTTCGTCCAGGATCTGGGCCACGTCGTTCCGTTTGACCTCCTCGCCCGTAGGCATGGCCAGCACCACCGGGTTGGCATCCCCGAGCAACGCCACCGCCGTCGGAACCAGCCACCCCAGGGCCGCCAAGGCGAGAACGACTCCGACGATGGCGAGCCATTTCCGCGCCGCCCCCTTCGACGGCTGAGGCACGGCCGGCAGAGGCGCCTGCGGTGGCAGCGGAGCCGTGGTGGGCGTCCAGTCGCCACCGTCCCACCAGCGCAGGCAGGGCCGGCCGCCCGGGTCGGGATAGAAGCCGGGCCGAAGCGGAACGCCGGGCCGCGGCTGCTGCGGTGTGTTCACTGCGTCTCCCCGCCTTCAACGTGCTGCCGCGAAAAGGGCATTCGTGATCTCGGTAGCGAAGGCAAGGTAGCAGTCGCCCGCAGGCCAGGGAACCAGCACTCACCAGAAGATCACGAAATTGGCGCCGGCGCCGGGATTCAGCCGCCGTTTGGATGAGGCGACGGTTCTCCGTCCGCCCTGACGCCGACGATGATCACGCCGCTTACCTGCGGAAGTTCCAGAAAACGCAGGTACGGCTGGAGTGAGGTGTGGCAGGAGGCCGTGTCCCAGAGCTGGGAGTACTGGGACCAGGCTTCCGGCGGGTGGGGAATCTAGCCTGTTCGACATGGCGATCTCAAGGCTGGGTGACTACCTGCGGGGTCGGCGCGCGCAGGTGACGCCGCCCGATGTCGGTCTGCCCGAGGACGGGAGACGAGGCGTCCCCGGCCTGCGTCGCGAAGAGGTCGCGAGCTTGGCGCGCATCAGCGTCGACTACTACCTGCGGCTGGAGCAGGGTCGTGAGCGGCGACCGTCGCCGCAGGTCCTGGACGCACTGAGCGACGCGTTGCTGCTGGACGACGACGCTCGGCTGCACCTGTACCGAGTCGCGGGGATGAGTCCGCTGCCGCGCCGCGAGGGCGGTGTCGAGCGTACCGATCCCCGGTTGCTGGCGTTGGCCGAGCAGTGGGACCGCACGCCGGCGATGATCCTGGGGCGGGCCTACGACGTCCTGGCCGTGAACGCGTTGGGGCGTGCGGTCTTCCGTCACCTCAAGCCCGGCACGAACCTGCTGCTGGCGATGTTCCTCGACCCGTCGGTCCGTTCGTTCTACGGCGACTGGGAGACGGGTGCGGCCAACGTGGTCGCGGGATTCCGTTTCCTGGAGGGCGCACGGCCGCACGATCCGCGGATCCAGGAGGTGCTGCGGACGGCCATGGAGGACAGCCGCGAGTTCGCGGGCCTGTGGCGGCGACGCGACGCGCGGGGCAAGTCCGACGCGGCGAAGGTCCTGCTGCATCCGGACGTCGGCGAGCTCACCCTTCGCATGGAGACCTTCGACGTGCGCTCCGCCCCGGGGCAGCAGTTGATCGTCTACCACACGCTCAGGAGGGCACCCGGACCGCGGACGCGCTGCGCCTGCTCGGCTCGCTGACGGTGACCCGGCCCCGACACGGCGACGACTCGCGCGAGGGGGTCTCATGAGGGCTCGTTCCTGGACCGTGCTCGGTGGCGCGGGCGTCGTCGCGATGCTTCTCCTGGCGTTCTCGGTGCGGCCGGACAGCCGGGGCTCCACGTCTCCTGACGACGCCGCTCAGCGAAGGCAGGAGGTGTCCGCGTCGTCCGCGACGCAGACACCGCCCGGGCGGACACCGGGGACGCCGCCGGCCGAGGGCGGAGAGATGTCGCCGCACCCGTACGTCGGGATGTGGGTGACGGCCGACGGGCACATCCGTCAGATGCTCCTGGCGAACGGCCGCTACGACGAGGCCCGCGGAAAGCGGGACAGCGCCTACACGGGTGCCTACCGGGTCGCCGGGACCCGGATCGAGTACGTCGACGACACCGGCTTCAGCGCGGACGGGACCTTTGACGGAGACGTACTGCACCACGGGGGCTACGTCTTCTACCGCGAGGGCAGCGACGCGCATCAACAGGCTGCACCACGCCGTGCTGGACAAACCGGCTGCCGCCGACCTGCTCGATCTGTCTCGTGTTGTGCTGGACTCGGCTCACGTACGGGGGAAAAAGGGGGCGACCATACAGGTCCGAGCCCTGCGGACCGGGGCAAGCCGGGTTCGAAGATACACGTCCTGTCCGACCGGTCCGGACGGCCCCTCGTGGTTGGTGTCTCCTCTGGCATCACCCACGACAGTCAGGGTCTCAAGCCCATGGCGACCCGGCTCCAAATGAGACGCGACCCTCGCCATGGCCATCCCGTCAAGCCGGGCAAGCTGCACGCGGATAAGGCGTATGACCGCGATGACCTGCGCCGGTGGCTGCGCGGCAAGCGCATCGCCGTCGGTATCGCCCGCCGGGGAATCAAGTCCGGTCAGCGATTGGGCAGGCATCGCTGGGTGATCGAACGGACCATGTCCTGGCTGACCGGCCATCGACGACTCACCATCCGCTACGAGCGCTACTCCGGCAACCACCTGGCCTTTCTTTGCCTCGCTGCTGCCCTGTGCCGCCACAAGCGATTTGCCCGGCGCACCACGTAGGACAAAGTCTCAATGCCGGCTTTGTACGGCGAAGCCGCCGGGACCGATCGGGCCCGGCGGCTTCGAGACGTCCTCTCAGGGGAGGCGTCACGAGCAGGCGACGGCCAGCTCCTGCGTGGCCTGGCTGGCCTTCGTCGCGAACTCGGTCATCTTCGTCGCGGCAGCGGGGTCCGAGACGTCAAGCTTGAAGGCGGCCCAGGAGTCGCCCATGCCGGTCAGCGCCGTCTTCAGGTCGCCGTCGGCCTTGCCCGCGAGGGTCTTGAGCGTGGAGGCGAGCTCGCCCGTGGCCGTGTTGACGGCCTCCAGGTTCCCGGCGGAGGCGCCTGCCTTGCTGCTGTAGTCGGTGAACGCCTTGGTGGCCTCCTGGCAGACGGCCGACTTGTCACCACCACCACCGCCGCACGCGCTGCTCAGGGCCATAAGGGCGGACGCCGCAGCAACGGCGAGAGTGCTCCGGAGCATGTTCATGATTGCCTTCCTAGTGTTCCTGTTACGCGGCAGACACTAGGAACGACCCCTTACAGCTCGATTACAGCTCGCTTACGACACCGGGCCCCGATACAGGCGGTCCGCCCCCGCGCCGGCGTGGACGCCGTGGCGGGCGAGCGTCATGGCCGCCACGGCCGTCACGCCGCACAGTAGCCACACCCCATCCCCGAAGGCGGTCCAGGCCGCCACGCCGAGGATGGGGCCAAGGGAGTTGGCGAGACCGAACATCGCGTTGGCGGCGCCCAGGTACCGGCCCTGGTGCCCTCCCCGGCCGGCCTGGGCAGGGTAGGCGAAGTACATGGACGGTGCTCCGGCCATCTCGCCGAGCGTCCACACCAGGGTCGCGACGATCATGCCGGCTACTCCCCACGGCGGCGCGTACAGGGTCATGCCGAGGCCGGTGAGCGCCATCCCGCCGAGGATCGCCAGGCGCGGCGGCCGGCCCTGGACCAGCCGGGTGACGAGCAGCTCGCAGGTGATCACGAAGACGCCGTTGACCGAAATCAGCACGGCGTACACCACCACGGGCATGTGGTGGTCGCGGATCGCCAGCGGGAGCGTGGACAGGTACTGCACGTAGACGAGGGAGTGGAGCAGCAAGGCAGCGAGAAACAGCAGGTAGGGGCGGTCACCGAGCATCGTGCGTCCTCGGGCGGGCGGCGCGGCCGGTCCGAGGGCCGGAGCTGCGGCGAGTCCAGGAGACGTTTCCGCCCCGGCTCCCGAGCTCGAGGCGGGGCCGGACTCCGGGACCGGGGCGGGGCGACGGGGCAGGGCGACGCCCGCGATCACGGCGTAGGAGATCGCGGCCAGGGCCTCACCCCAGAACAGGAGGCCGTAGGAGACCGACGCGAGCGCGACGCCGGCCAGCGGGAGGGCGGTCGCGCCGAGGTTGACCGCGAGCCGGTTCATCGCGAAGACCATCAGCCGCCGCTCCGGCGGCACCAGGTCGCTGAGCATGCTCGCCGAGGCGGGCCGGTACGCCTGGCCGACCGCGCCGGTCAGCGCGATCAGGACGATCTTCGCGGGGTACGGCCCGAGGTAGTAGACGCCGAGGAGCAGCCCCGCCGTGCACGCCATGGAGACGACGATCGTGCGGCGCCCGCCGAGCAGGTCCGCCAGCCAGCCACCCGCCAGCATGCCGCCGATGGACCCCGCGCCGTACGCGCCGAGAGCGAACGCCGCCTGCGTGTCCGAAAAGCCACGGTCGGTCATGTAGAGGATGGCGAAGACCTGGAGGAAACCGCCCAAGCGGTTCACGAAGGTACCGGCCAGCAGTGCCCGGGCGGCGGGCGGCGTCGCGCGCCAGGTGTCCAGGGCTCCGGCCCCGCTCAGCGGAGCCGGCACGCGTGGGCCCCTTCCTCGGGCGACGCGGCGTCTTCGCGTCCGCCCGCCCGGAACGGGTGCCGACTTCCGTTGGCCGGAAGCGGCCATTTCCCCCCGCCGCCATGCCCGACTTCTCCTGGCCTCGACGCGGAGAATACGCAGCACATCCAGCACTCACAGCATTCCTGGATCTTGAGTCGATGCTCCGGGACCGCCGCTCGTCGCTTAACACCGCTCATTGACACGCTACTTGACTCTTGATAGGAAGCCCATGGCATTATTCGATTCTAACAACACAGGGAAGCGTGTGACCATAAAGGCGTTACTGCGACAGCCTTATCTTCCCGGCCTACCCCTCGGAGATTATCTCGATCAAATCGGCAAACGTTTCCCTGATTTCGGCCGCGTCCTCTGGTTCGACCGAAAAGGCGCCGCCGAGGCGCTGGCCGGGCTGTCCGCGACCACGAACGAATTCGAGACCAACGACGACGACGGCCGGGGCGACTCCTATCGCCGGGCGCAGCTCAATCGAATGATCCGGGCGCGCGGCATGCGCACGCTGTTCACCCTCGCCGCCGGGGTGCCGGACATGGAATCCATTCCGCCCGGCTGGACCCTGCTCGACCTCCTCGGCGGGGACGGACTGCTGGCCCGGGTCTTCGCGACCATGGCTCCCCGGCCACGCCACGCCGTGATCACCAGCGACATGGCCGGTCACATGGTCGCCGCGGCGCTGCACGCCGGGCTCCCCGCCATCCGCCAGCAGGCACAGTTCCTGTTCATGCGGGACGAGTCCGTGGACGCGGCGCTGCTCGCGTACGGCACGCACCACATCGCGCCCGAGGACCGGCTCGGCGTCTGCCAGGAGGCGGCCCGGGTGCTGCGGCCCGGCGGACGGCTCGTCCTGCACGACTTCGAAGCGGGCGCCCCGGCCGCCCTGTGGTTCTCGGAGGTCGTCCACCGATATTCCAAGGCGGGCCATTCCTATCACCATTTCACGGCCGCGGAAATGGCGGGTCATCTGAAACTCAGCGGGCTCGGATCCGTCCTGGTTCGCCGTGTCTACGACCCGCTGGTCGTACGCGGAGGCTCAGCCGCCGAGGCGCGCAACCTGCTCGCCGACTACCTATTCGACATGTACGGGCTCACCGGCCTGGCGTTTCCGCAGACCCCGCTGGACGACCTCCGGCAGACGGTGTGGAAGCTCGCACGATACCACTTCGCGCACAGTGCGAAATACGCGCCCGACGACGCCGGATCCGAATGGAAACGGGAGCCGGCCGTCTACCGCGACGGCGCCGAGTGGGTGGCCGAAATCCCGAGAGTGGCCCTTGTGGCCGTCGGCGAGAAATGACCGAGGAGAGACCATGTGCGGAATCACGGCGGAAATAGCCGGGCCGACCGGCGGCGTGCCGGGCACCCGGGTGCAGGTGATGCTCTCCGAGATCCGTCATCGCGGCGACGCCGAGCATTTCGGCGGTGTGGCCGAGCTTCCGGGCGCGGCGCTGGGCTGCAACCGCCTGGCCATCGTGGACCGCGCGACGGCCGCCCAGCCCATGTCCGACACCGCGCGGAACGTGTGGGCGACGTTCAACGGCGAGATCTACAACCACGCCGAGCTGCGCCGCGAGCTGGCCGGGCTCGGCCACCGCTTCCAGACCGCCTCCGACACCGAGGTCCTGGTGCACGGCTACCGCGAGTGGGGAGCCGACCTGCCCCTCCACCTCGACGGCATGTTCGCGTTCGTGGTCTACGACGCCTCCCGGCGGAGCTTCCTGTGCGCGCGGGACCGGTTCGGGGTGAAGCCACTGTACTGGGCCCGGGACGGCGACCGCCTACTGTTCGCGTCCGAGATCAAGTGCTTCCTCCCGATCCAGGTGACTCCCCGGGAGTTCCCGCCCGGCCACCTGATGGTGGACGGCGCGGACCCGCACCGCTACGACGAGCGGGACGACAGCCCCCTGCCAGACGGCGAGGACGAGCTCGTCGCCGGGTTCCGCGGGCTGATGGACGATGCGGTGCGCAAGCGTGTCCAGACCGACCTGCCGATCGGCGTGATCTACAGCGGCGGCGTGGACAGCGCGGCCGTCCTCGGGCTGGCGGCCCGCCACCACCCCGACGTGACGGCGATCAGCGTCGGCTTCCCGGGCGCACCTGACCTGGACTTCGCCGAGCGCTCCTGCCGGGACCTCGGCATCCGGCAGATAACGCGGCACCTGGAGTACGGCGAGCTCATCGACAGCATGAAGTCGATCGTGCAGCAGGTCGAGACCTTCGAGGTGATCGACATCATGGACTCCTGCGTGATGGCCCCGGCCTACGAGGTGGCGCGCGAGCTCGGCCTCAAGGTCGTGCTGGTCGGGGACGGCAGCGACGAGTCGCTGGCCGGGTACGAGCTGTTCCGCGAGCACCCCGACCCGGTCGCCATGAGCCGCTACCGCGTGATGAACCTGCACCGCACCGACCTGCAACGGGTCGACCGGCTCTCCATGATGAACACCGTCGAGGCGCGCGTCCCCTTCCTGGACCGCGAGGTGGTGGACTTCGCCTGGAAGCTCCCGATGGAGTACAAGTTCCGTGACGGCATCGAGAAGTGGATCCTGCGCGCGGCGATCAGCGGCGTGATCCCCGACTACCTGGCCTGGCGCCCGAAGATCAGAATGCCGCAGGGCACCGGCCTGCTGTTCCAGCTCATCGACTTCGCCCGAGGGCAGGAGACGGGCCTGGACGGCGAGCTGCTGCGGGAGATAGGCCTCGACCAGCCCGAGGCGGCCTACTTCCTCCAGGCGTACCTCGACGCCGGCTACCCCCTGCCGCCCGCCCGTTACCGCAGGCCCGGCTGGGACTTCGCGGCCAACGGCTACTTCGTCTTCCAGGAGTAGGCCGATGACCAGACCCCCGATCCTGCTGGTCTACGCGCGTGGCGGACCGCCGCTCTCCGACGTGCTCCCCCGCGTCGCCGCGCACGCGGAGGTCCATCTGCTCGCCATCTCCGCGCCCACGGCCGGGGGCGGGGCGGCCATCGCCGCGCACTGCGCCTCCGTCCTCGACGCGACCGGGGACGGGCTCGCGGGCGAGGCGCTGGCGGGCCGGATCGTCGAGGCGGCGCGGTCCGTCCGCGCCCAGGGCGTCCTCACCTTCTCGGAATTCGCCCTGATCGCCACCACCGTGGCCGCCGACCGGCTCGGCCTGCCCGGGCCGGGCGGCGAGGTGATCAAGGCGCGCAGCAAACGGCTCATGCGGCGGACGTGGGCCGAAGCCGGCGTGCCGGTCCCAGGTTTCCACCCGGTCGACTCGGTGGAGGACCTGCGCCTCGCCTGGACACTGCTCGCCTCGCCCGTGCTGCTCAAGACGGCGTGGGGCGCGGGCTCCATCGGCCAGGTCGTCGTCGAGCGGCCGGAGGACATCCCGGCCGCGTACGCCCGGGCCCGCGCCGCCGCCGAGAAGGCGCGGCAGGCGAACATGGCGGAACTCTACGTGGCCGAGCCCGGCGAGCTCATCGCCGAGGAGATCATCGTGTCGAGCCGGTCGTCCTGGCACGACGACGCACGTTACGCCGACTACCTCAGCGTCGAGGGCCTGGTCGTCGAGGGAACCTACCACCCGGTGTGCATCACCGAGCGGCTCCCCACGCTGCGCCCGTTCGTCGAGCGGGGCAACCTCGCGCCGTCCGTCCTGCCCGAGCCGCTGCAGCGCGAGATCGAGCGGGCGTCGGTACAGGCCGTGAACGCGCTCGGGCTCGGCACCTGCGGCACCCACACCGAGATGAAGCTGCTGCCCGGCCGGCGAGTCTGCCTGCTGGAGACGGCTGCCCGCTTCGGCGGGCACCTGCTGACCCGGCAGGTTGAGGCGATCCACGGCGTCGACCTGGTGGGAGCCCTGACGATGGCCTCACTCGGGAAGAACCCGGGCCTACCCAGGCAGATGATCACCGGCCCCGGCCGCCGGGCCGCCGGCTCGGTCAACATGATCGCGGCCGATTCCCTGGGCGTCCCCTGGAGGAGCACACCCACGTTCGAGCCCACCCACCTCGACCTGCGTTCCCTGGTCTCGCCCCGGAGCCACATCGAGATCGTGCCAGACCTCACCAGCCTGCCGCCGGGAACGCCCATGGCGTCCTTCGACCCACCACGAGGTTCCCTCAATCTCGCCGGGGTCTTCTACATCGAAAGCCCCGACTCCAGAACCCTGGCCCACGACGCGTACACAATCCTGAACCAACTGGAAACAGCGATGACCGCCGCCTCCACGTCCACCTCGGCCTGACACCGCCTCCCTGGCGATCGCGGCAAGCCCGCCAGGGAGGACCGTCCGGGTGCGGCGCGGAAATCAGGAGGAACGGGTCGTCAGCCACTGACGCCCCCAACACCCGACGACAGGCAGCGCCGACCACACATCTCAATTCCGGGCGGCAGAAAGACCCTGTCGCAATCCTGCGAAAGGGGCCTTCGCAGTGCGGAGGCTCGGGTCTCGACGACGGCTGAATCCTGGCTCTGGCACTAATTTCGTGATCTTCCGGCGGTTGGCTGCCGGTGTTGCTGAACATGCTGGGTGACGATCTCGGGGTTAGTGACGGTCCTGTTCCCTCATCTGGCGTGCCTGCAGATCGACCAGATGGGCTGCTCGGGGAGATCGGTACGGATCCGGGCCAGGACCCGGACGTCACAGGCTGCTTGCCCGCAATGCGGGATGGTCTCCCAGCGCGTGCACAGCAGCTATGAGCGGCGCATGTGCGACACCGCGGTCAGCGGCCAGGAGACAGTGCTGCACCTGCGGGTGCAGCGGTTTTGGTGCGGCAACGACGACTGCGGCAAGCGAACCTTCGCCGAGCAGGTACCCGGGCTAACCATCCGCTACGGACGCTACAGCGTCCCGCTCCGCACGCTGCTGCAGATGATCGGCCTGGCGCTGGGCGGCAGGACCGGTGCCCGGCTCACCCACCACCTGGCCGCAGCGGTGAACCGCATGACGCTGATCAGACTGATTCGATCCCTGCCCGACCCCCAACCAAGCTCTGGCCCCGAGGTGCTCGGAGTGGATGACTTCGCCCTGCGCCGCGGCCACACTTACGGCACGATCCTGATCGACATCACCACCCGCCGACCGATCGACATGCTCCCGGAACGATCATCGGAGGCGCTGGCCACCTGGCTCAACGGGCGGCCCGATGTCCAGGTCGTCTGCCGGGACCGGGCCGGCTGCTACGCCGACGGCGCCACCCGCGGTGCGCCGCAGGCGATCCAGGTCGCCGACCGCTGGCACATGTGGCGCAACCTCGGCGACGCCGTCGAGCGCACCATCACCAAGCACCGCACCCACCTACGGGACCTCCCCCCCGCGCTCGCGGTAAGGGCACCACGGTGCGCCAGTATCTGCAGCCCTGGAGGGTTCAGGTCACGGTGAACCTGCCGCACCCGCCGCCGCCCCCAGCGTCCGCCAAGCCGCCGGCTGGTTCCTTCGCAATCCCGATGACCTCGACGCCGACGAGCAACAGCACCACCGGACTCCGGCTGGTGATCTTGCCGACATTAAGAATGATCTGTTGACCTGCGGTTCTCGCAGGTCAACAGACCTTCTCGTCTGTCGGGACGACAGGATTTGAACCTGCGACCCCTTGACCCCCAGGACGTTGGAGTAGGCGTTTCCACAGTTCAACGGCCATCAGGGAGCAGTGATCGCCGTGCCGTGACCTGAGGGTCGTTCATCAACGTGTATGGCGTGTGGTCCCCATCTGGTCCCCAACTCAGCGGAGCAGTCTCGATGAGCCTCATCAGGTGAAGGTGGACTGCTACTGAAACTCCATGCCGCAACAGAAACAGCGCGTACCGCCGTTACGCACCCGCATGAAGATCACCCCGTGGGTGCGGGGCGACGTCCACCCGCTTCAAGTTGGGATAGTGAATTTCGGAGTTGCCCGCGGGCGCCTGCGGGGATGCTCCCGGGGCGTCGCCCGTGCCCGCCGTGGAGGTGGTGTCGGCCCCGCGCCTGCGGGGTTGGATGCGCTGAAAATTCTGAAAGCGGCACAGGACGACGAGCGCGAGCTGGTGTTCTCCACCGGGAGCGGCATGCCCCTGTCGGCGCACAACACACGCCGCGACTTCCGGAAGGTGCTCGACGACGCCGGCCTGACGGGGAAGGAACGGCCCCCCAGGGAACTGCGGCGCAGCTTCGTGTCTCCGCTCCCCGACCATGACATCCCGCTTGAGGACATCTCACGCCTGGTCGGGCACTCCAACACGGTGGTCACGGAGACCGTCTACCGTCACCAGATCCGGCCGGTCATCCAGGACGGCGCGACGGCGATGGATGCCCATGTATGTAGCGGCTGCGGAGGATGGCGGGAGCGGCGAGGGCCGGGTAGGCGCGGATGCTGGGCGCGCAGCCACTTCGCCGCGATGGAGGCACCCGACCTGCTCGTCGAGGTCATCAGAGCGTTCTTCCGCCCCCTCCGATGACCTCCTGACCCCGGCGGCTCTGGCCGCCGGGGTTCGTTCGCTACGCCGCCCACTGTTCACCCTCGCTTGTCAGTCAACTCAGGAAGGTGCAGGACCTGCATCAACACCCACCCTGACCTGCGCGCCTACCTGGTGGAGCGGCGGGCCACCGCGGGATCGAGTGGAACTGGCTCTGAGCGGCGAAAACAGGCGCTACGGAGTGAGGACCACCTTGTTGCACTCGTCCTGCTTGTTCTTGAACAGCTCGAACGCGCGCGGCGCCTCGCTGAGCGGCATCCGGTGCGAGATTACGAAGCTCGGGTCGATCTCGCCCGCGCGGATCCGGTCCAGCAGCGGCCCTGTGTAGCGCTGCACATGGCACTGGCCGGTGCGGATGGTCAGGGACCGGTTCATGAAGGCGCCCATCGGGAACTTGTCCACGAACCCGCCGTAGACGCCGATGACGGACACCACGCCGCCGTTGCGGCAGGCCATGATGGCCTCGCGCAGCACGTAGGGGCGATCGGTCTCCATTCGAGCGGCCTGCTTGCCGCGGTCGTAGGCGTACATGGCCGGGGTCGGGTGGTGGGCCTCCATGCCGACGGCGTCGATGCAGGCGTCCGGGCCACGCCCGCCCGTCATATCGCGCAGCGCGTCCAGCACCTTCACCTCCTCGTAGTTGAGGATCTCGGCGCCGGTCCGCTGGGCCCGCCTGAGCCGGTACGGGAAACGGTCGATGACGATGACCCGGTCCGCGCCGAGCAGGAACGCGCTGGCCGCGGCGAGCTGCCCGACCGGTCCCGCGCCCCAGATCGCGATCGTCTGGCCCGGCTTGATGTCGCACATCTCCGCGCCCATGAATCCCGTCGGGAAGATGTCCGACAGGAACAGCACCTTCTCGTCCGGCAAGTCGTCCTCGATCTTGATGGGACCGACGTCGGCGAACGGGACGCGGGCGTACTCGGCCTGCCCGCCGGGGAAGCCGCCCAGCATGTGGGAGTAACCGAAGATGCCCGCGGGCGCGTGGCCCATCAGCTTCTCGGCCATCCCGGCGTTGGGATTGGAGTTCTCGCACACGGAGTAGAGGCCGTCCTCACAGGCGAAGCAGGCGCCGCAGGCGATCGGGAACGGCACAACGACACGGTCGCCGGGACGCAGGTCCCTCACGCCGGAGCCGACCTCGACGACCTCGCCCATGAACTCGTGGCCGAGCACGTCGCCCTTCTTGACGGTCGGGATGTACCCGTCCACGAGGTGCAGGTCGGAGCCGCAGATCGCGGTGGAGGTGACGCGGACGATCGCGTCGCGCGCGTTGAGGATCTGCGGGTCGGGGACGTCGCGGACCTCCAGGTGATTGCGGCCCGTCCACACGTTGGCCTTCATGCCCGTCCTCCGATCGGTTGTGCGGGACGCTGGCGGAGCTGGCGCAGGGCGCGGTGGCCCTCGGGGCTGCCCTCGGAGCGGACCACCTCGCCGGTCTCCATGACCTGCTTGAAGCGGCGCAGGTCGTCGCGGATCTGCTGCTCGGGGTGCTCGCCGCACATCCGGGCGACGGCGGCGGCGAGCTCGCGCCCGTGCATGCCGTACTCCAGCGAGACGTCCACGACGGTGCCGCGCCCGCCAGGCCCGTCGGTGAAGCTCACCAGGCCGGCGGTGGAGACGCCGGTGCCGGGCACGGACCGCCAGGCGATGAGGTCGCCGACCCGCTCGTCGATGATCTCGGCCTCCCACTCCAGGTCGACCACCGGGCCCTTGGCCTTCCAGCGGGAGCGACCCTGGCCGAGGGAGCGCACCGAGTCCAGGTGGACCATGAAGGAGGGCAGGTTCTCCAGCTCCCGCCAGAAGCGGTAGACCTCCTCGCGGGGCTTGTTGATGGTGATGGAGGCGTGCACCTTCAGCGGGCCCTTGGCCTTGGCGGTGCCGCGCCGGGCGCAGACGGCGTCGATAGCGGAGATCCCCGCGACCGCGCCGAGCGCGCACAGTGCGCGGGTGCGGCGAGTGCCCGTGCGGTTGGCGGCGGCCCTGCCGAGGACGCCGAGGTCCATCGTGTCGCCGGCGACCCTGGTCCACGCCCACTGGGCGGGGTCCTTGGCGCCGAGCAGCAGCGCGGCGTGGAGGAGCTCGCGCCCGCCGACGAGCCTGGCGACGGTCGTGGCCCCGGGCGCGTCGTCGACGCCGCACAGGCGGGTCACGGCCCTGGGCGCCACCAGTTGCGCCGTGCCCAGCGCGAGGCTGGTCCACCCCAGCGCACGGGCGAATTTGTCGGTCATCATGCGTCCTAACACAGGTGCCGGTGGTACGTGGACATGCCGCGGGCGACCCCCCGACCTGCTGACGCCCCCGCTTGTCCGCCCGTACCCGCTGACAAAACCGATGACACCAGCGGATCCAGGCACGAAATCACACGTCAACAGCTTGCGGTCGCTGATGTGGCGATGGCTCAGGACGATCGACGCGATGATGGCGCTGTCGGTGATCTTCACATTGTGGAACACCTCGAGGCGCTCGCGCGGGGTGGAGACGGAGTCCTCCACCGACGGCTCGTCAAGAAACGGTCCGGCGCGTGCGCGAGAGCCGGTGGCGGGAACGATGAAGGGAAAGCTCACGAAGCGCCCGGGGGTGGCGGCGATGACGAAGCTGGTCGAGATCGCCGTGGAACGTTACAGGTTCGTCTGCGGGCGCTGCGGGCACACCTGGACGGCGGACTACGACGTGCAGTACGTCAGCGACGACCTGGGCGCGACGTTCGCCTTCTACCGGCTCGACGGTGTTCCGGTTCCGCCCCCCACCGGCGACGACATCATCTGTCCCAACTGCGGCACCATGAGCGTCAGGGCCATCCTGGAAGGGCGCCGCGACAGCCTGCCCGCACGGTTGGACAGCGACCAACCGCGCCGGCGGGTCACGACCAGCCCGGAACAACGCCGTGCGTCGGTTCCGCACCTGCCGGCGGTCGGCGCGCCGTGACGACGCCCGCGTGATGTGATGGCCGCCGCCCGTCGTCGAGAAGAGCCGGGCTCCATGCCACCCCCCGTTTGCCGATGAGCCCGCATCGGAATGAGTCGCTCTAGATGACAACTGGGGGCCAGATGGAGTTCGGAGTCGCGACGTTCGTGACCGATGAGGGCATCGCACCGGCGCGGCTCGGGGAGGCACTGGAAGAGCGCGGCTTCGAGTCGTTGTTCGTCGCCGAACACACCCACATCCCGGTCAGGCGCGAGTCGCCATGGCCCGAGGGCGACGAGCTCCCCCGGAAGTACTACCGGACCTTCGACCCGTTCGTGACCCTCACGGCGGCGGCCGTGGTGACCGAGCGGCTCCGGCTCGGCACCGGCATCCTTCTGCTCGTCGAACGGGATCCCATCACCACCGCCAAGGAGATCGCGAGCCTCGACCACGTCTCCGCCGGCCGGGTCGCCGTCGGCATCGGGGCCGGCTGGAACCTGGAGGAAATGCGAAACCACGGCACCGATCCAAAGATCCGGATGACGCTGCTGCGCGAGCGGGTCCAGGCGATGAAGGAGATCTGGACCAAGGACCAGGCCGAGTACCACGAGACGTTCGTGAACTTCGACCCGATCTTCTGCTGGCCCAAGCCCGTACAGCGCCCGCATCCGCCGATCCTCGTGGGCGGCAACGGGCCGAAGGCGCTCGACCGCGCGCTGGAGTACGGCGACGGCTGGATGCCGACGTACGGCCTGGGGACCGAGGAGATCGCCCGCAGGATCGCCGAGCTGGAGCGACGCGCCGCGGAAGCCGGCCGGGGCCGGGTCCCCGTGTCCGTCTACGCCGTGCCGGGCGATCGTGAGGCCGTCGCCCGGCTTGCCGACGCCGGCGTCGATCAGGTGCTCTTCGATCTGCCCACGTTGCCGGCCGAGGAGACGTACCAGACGTTGGACGAACTCGCGGCCGCCCGCTCCTTCACCGCGTGACGGGTCCTGGCCTGCGGCGACGTGTGGCGCCCGATACACAGCGCGGGTGATGGCAGGCTCCGGCGCAAGGCTCCGGTCTTCGTCGTCGACGCGAGCCGCGATCCCGGCACCGTCCAGGAGGAGATCAGCATGCTCCTTGGGCTCCCCTCTTGACGTTTCGGCCGTCGGCAAGGCGGGCATGAAATCCAATTAGGCATATTCGGGGGAAAATCATGCCTTATCAATCGGTCAATCCTTACAGTGGCGAGGTCGTAGCCACGTTTGCGGAGATCACCGACGCGGAACTCGAGGACGCCCTGTCACGTGCTCGATCGGCGTACGAGGAATGGCGTCGGCGAAGCTTCGACGAGCGAGCGGCCGTCACCAGACGCGCGGCCCGAATCCTGCGTGAGCGGCGGGACGAGTTCGCCCGCCTGCTGACCCTGGAGATGGGAAAGCGGATCGGCGAGAGCGTCGAAGAGGTGCTCCTGAGCGCGGACATCTTCGACTACTACGCCGACAACGCCGAGGACTTCCTCAAGCCCGTCCCGATCGACACGCGTAAGGGCGAGGCGGTCATCGTCAGCAGCCCGCTGGGTGTCCTGTTCGGCGTGCAGCCGTGGAACTTCCCGTACTACCAGCTGGCGCGATTCGCGGTACCCAACGTGATGACGGGCAACGTCGTCATGGTCAAGCACGCGTCGAGCGTTCCCCGGTCCGCGCTGGCCTTCGACGATCTCTACCGCGAGGCCGGTGCGCCGGACGGCGTCTACACCAACCTTTTCGTCACCAAGGAACAGGTCGGGAAGGTGATCGACGATCCGCGCGTGATGGGGGTGGCCCTGACCGGCAGCGAGCAGGCGGGCAGTGTCATCGCGACGCGCGCCGGCAAGACGATCAAGAAGACCACCCTCGAACTGGGCGGCAGCGACCCGCTGATCGCCATGCCCGACGCCGATCTGGGCCCGACGGTCCACTGGGCCGTGTGGGGCCGTCTCAACAACTGCGGGCAGTCCTGCGTGGCCACCAAGCGGTTCCTCATCCACGAGCAGATCGCCGACAAGTTCCTCGAAGAGTTCACCGCGGCCATAAGCGGGTTGGTCGCCGGGGACCCGATGGACGAGCGGACCACCCTGCCGCCGATGTCGTCCCAGTCTGCCGCCGACAAGCTGAAGGCGCAGGTGGCCGAGGCGGTCGAGCACGGTGCCCGGGCCACCGAGGTCGGCCCCCCGGTGCCGGAGACCGGAGCGTTCGTCCAGCCGACGATCCTCACCGACGTGAGCCGCGACAACCCGGTCTACGGCCAGGAGCTCTTCGGGCCAGTGGCGATGTTCTTCAGCGTCCGGGACGAGGATGAGGCGATCGCCATCGCCAACGACACCGGCTTCGGGCTCGGCGGCGCGGTCTTCACCGCCGACATCGAGCACGGCAAGGAGATCGCCCACCGCATCGAGAGCGGCATGGTCTTCATCAACCATCCCACCTGGACCGCGCCCGAGTTGCCGTTCGGTGGCATCAAGCGGTCCGGTTACGGGCGGGAGTTGTCCTGGCTCGGCATCCAGGAGTTCGTCAACAAGAAGCTGATCGACGTCGTTCCGCTCGACGCCGCGCCGTGAGCATGCCCGGCCACGACCGTGACCACAAGTTCCTGGTCCGCGGGACTGCGGATCGGGCACCGTGCCGGGGGTGGCGCGGGCGCTGCTGTAAGACTCCTACAAGCGGGTCGACCACCTGGACGTGCTGACCGCCGCGCTGGACGGCGTCGCGCAGGCCCAGGTGCCGATCAGGATCCAGGGCTGCTCACTACGATCAGCGGATGTACGTGCGGATCTACTCCCCGCCGTCGCGGTCCTAGCACCCAGACTGCTGGAGGGCTATCGAAGCCCGTTCACCGGCGCCGAGGAGGCGGCCAACCCGGTCGTGTGGGGTCGCTTTGTGATCACCGACTCCGAGACCGGCTGCGGAGCCGCCGCCATCACCCGCGGATCATCTTCCAAGTGTGCGACAACGGCCGCACCATCGTCGCCGACGCCCACCGCGCGGTGCACCTGGGCGGCAAACTGAGGAAGGGGTCATCGACTGGAGCCTGCCTTGCCGATCCGCCACACGGACTCAGCGAGGAGATCCTGCTCAGTCCTGGTCGACGGCGCACCCGCCCGGCTGCTGCCGTTCGATCCGACGCAGTTCCAGGTCCGCATGACAACCGGTCGCCGACGCCGCGGCCCGGGGCTGGTCGGCCTGCGCTGCGGCAGCCACCTGCACGCCGTGGGGGTCTTCTGCACGCGCTGTTGGAGGCCGCCGCCGCGCACCATTGCCCCGGCGCGGAGGCGGGGTCATGTCGCTGAGCGCCTACAACGGCCACCCCATGGTCAAAGCACCCCGCGCCCATCGCTCCTGCTACCAGGATCACCACCGCCACCACGGACCCGCTGATGTCCGGGGGCCGGCCCGCCGACGGCGCCGCGGGGGTAACCGATGACCTTCCACGCCCGGGCTGTTCAATGCCACCGTCAGGTCACCAAGGCCCAACGCGTCACCGGCCCGCCTCCACCTCCGCCGGTGCGCCGCAGTCGTTCGCCAGCCCTTGGGACACCCAGACGGCGCCCAGTCCCAGAGCCTGGCCTTCGGCCCGGGTGCCGGCCGGCGCCACCGCCGACACCGACGAGCCGCCCTCCTGATAAGCAAGGTGCCCCGCTCGGTCTGCGGTCTGGTTCGCATCACGATGACCAGGTGGGATCGGGCGCCGATGAGAAACGGCGCCGACAGTCGTCTAAGTAGACGTCCGGTGAAAACGCGCTGCGCGCATCCAGGGAGAGCAACGAGATGAGACCACTTCGATACTCGATCAACGTCACGCTCGACGGCTGCTGCCATCACGAGGCAGGGCTCCCCCCGGACGAGGAGTCGATGCGTTACTGGACCGCTGAGATGGAGCGAGCCGATGCCCTGCTATTCGGCCGGGTGACCTACAAGATGATGGAGTCGGCGTGGCGGAAGCCGACCACGGACACGTGGCCTGACTGGATGGATGAGTGGCAGATCCCGTTCGCCGAGGCCATCGACCGGGCGAAGAAGTACATCGTGTCGAGCAAGCTGAGCGCGGTCGATTGGAATGCCGAGCTGGTGCGAGGCGACTTGGGGCAAGCGGTTCAGCGGCTCAAGCAGGAGTCAGGCGAGGGCCTGTGGGTGGGTGGCGTGACGCTCCCCCTGGCGTTGGCAGATCTGGGACTGATCGACGAGTACGAGTTCCTTGTGCAGCCGGTCCTTGCCGGACACGGGCCGACGTTGCTCGCCGGTCTGCGCGAGCGCATCCAGCTCGAGCCCGTGGACCGCCATGAGTTCCGGTCGGGGGCGGTCGCCCTGCGATACCGGCCCACGCGAGTTACGGCTTGACGTGATTTATCCTGGCGCGTTGGCCGCTCCCTCGCGCGACGGAACGACGGCTCGGGGTCGCGTTGGCCGCGCTGGGCGTGCCCTCGAACGCGCGGACATATCGACGGGGGACAGCGCCCCGAGGTGCCGGTAGCGGACAGGGCAAACGTTGCCTGACGTGGCACTAGGCCTGTTTCAGGAACTGGGGTCACTTGGCGGTGAGCTTGTCGACGTCGGGGGCGTAGACGGTCATCCAGTGCGGGCGCATTCGGTAGAAGACCACATCGTTGTCCCAGTCGAAGGCGGTGCTGCCGTAGAAGTCTTTGAAGTAGGCCAGCAGGTCTGGCCAGTCCGCGGCAGACTCACCGTCTTGGGGATTGAGGATCTCCACCGTGCCATGCGTAAACACACCCAAGTCCTCTCCGCGCATGTGCGCGACGCTGGCGGCCGGCCGGGCGGCGAGATGGCGGGCCTTGGCGGCGCTACGCGCCGTGCCGAAGTGCCACTTGCCGCGCAGGAAATGCCCGTCCACGCCACTGATCCGCGGCTCGCCCTTTGCCGTCACAGTTGACAGGGCGAGGGTGCACATGCCGGTGAGGACCTGGGTGAGCTGCTCCGCGGTCACGGTGTGTTCGGTGATGATCGACTGGAGGTGTGAGGTGGAGCGGGAGAGGGAGGAGTCGAGGAGGCCTTGGAGCTCTTTGAGATCTTCTGGCGTTTCGCGCATTGAGGTCCTTATCTATCCGCATCTATCCGTAGGCCCGGTTCGCGTCCGCCGTTGACGCCGACCGGTGAAACCAGGCTCGACCAAAAACCTGACACCTTGTGTCGTCTTTTTCTCTGAAGGGGATCAACCACACACGGATGTATCAACACACCCACCCGCGACGGTGGGCGCGCCCAGAGGGGTCAGCGGGTGAAGGTGTCGCTGGCGCGGCGGGTCGGCCGGTGGTTGGCGAGGACCGCGACGGCGTCGTGGTGCCGCCGGGCGAGTTCGGCCAGGGCCTCGTCTCGCTGCTGCTGGGCCTGGATGAACTCGTCGGTGAGTTCGGTGATGACAGCGGCGTCGGTGTCGACGAGTTCCTTGAGTCGTCGCTTGTCCTGGCGGACTTCGGCAGGTTCTTCTCCATCTGGGTGGCTCGGTCCAGGGCGGTTTGGACGGGCGCCGACACTTGGCCCAAGGTCTTGAACTCGGCTTACACCTCCACCACCCAGATGTCGCGACAACCAGCCGAAGCCCCCTCGCCTTCCTGATTTCTCGGCAATCCCCAGTTCACTCAGCAGGAAGCCAACTGTTTCGTCGGAAGGCACAAGGGCCGGGTCCGGCGCTGGTAGGAGACGGCGGCGACGGCCAGCGCCCAACCGTACGCACCGAACGCCAACGACGCCGCTCCACCGATGCCGAACAGGTCGTCGCCCAGGATGCCGGCACCTGCGAGGAGTCCGCTTCCGGTGCCGTACAGCGCGAGGGTCGGGGCAAGCACCCAGACCGGCGTCAACGGCAGGAACCGGGGCACCCGCCGGCCCGCCAGCCACAACGTCCAGCGGGGAAACACCATGCCCCACGGCCGGACGAGTCCCAGCAGCAGGAACACCGCGAGCCCGATGCCGCAGACCCCCGCCAGCACCATGGACCAGGTCGGCCGGAAGCCGTCGGGCTCGACTCCGGAGACGCCGGCCGCGCCGAGGGTGTGCAGAAGGAGGTAGGGAAGGAATGCGCAACAGCCGGTGTAGGCGATCCACCGCACCGCGGAGGGCGCCGGGGCTGGCATGGGATGCCGCCGACCCGACACCTGCGGCGGATGCGCCCGGCCGCACCGGGGGCAGACGCCGGCCCGACGGCGAGAGTGCGCCAGTGCGGTGGCCACGAACAGGGCTCCGACGACGGTCAGACACAACCGCTCGGCAAAGGTCACCCAATCGCTGTCACCATGACGGTCGGTGATGGCACCGGTCAGCACCAGCTGGATCAGGTTGAGCAGCACCCAGCAGCTCCCCGCCAGAGCCAGCGCCGCCACACCCCACAGGCCGGCCGACACGGCACGGGGCGGCACTCGCGCGCCCCACGGGCGTACGGTGGCGGCCGCGACCATGGATCCGACGAGCAGCACAATCGCGCCCGGCCACGTGACGTCGGGCACGCCGAGGTCCGTGACGCCGAGGAACGACCGGTACCCCATGAGCGCGGCCGCCAGCAGCACGCAGCCGTACACGGCGGCCGCTCCACTCGCGGCTGGCCCCGCCCACGACGCCCACCGCTGCCACCATCTGATCGACGACGCGACCGTGTGATCGTCGGAATTTCGCCTCACAAGGGCCTCCGCGGGCTGGAGAAGAAGACCTTGGAAGCCTGCTTCACGGCGCCTTTGATCTCGCTGAGGAACGCTGAGGACTCCCTCAGCCACTTGGGGTCTCGCATGCAACGACCGGCCACCCGCCTGCCTTCGCGGATACGGCCGTAGTCAACGCCGCGCCAGAGCCCCCATCGTGCGCTCGTCTGGATCGCCCAGCGTCACACTCCGATGAAACTCACCGTCTCCGTCATGTCCGCCCGCCCGGTGCGCGGCTGTGGTGCACCCTCCTTCTCGAAGCCCACGGCGACACCGCAGAACAAGACAAGCCCGTCACCGGCTCCGACTATCCGGCTGACGGTCTTGCGATACATCGTCCACATCACCTGGGGGCAGCTGTGCACCCCTTCCGCCCTCAGCAACAGCATGACCGTCTGCAGGTACATCCCCGCGTCCCCCCACTGCCCGGGGCCCATCGTCCGGTCGAGGTAGCAGAACAGTACGACAGGCGCCCCGAACGCCTCCGAGTTCAACGCGGCGATCCTCTTGGGCCTGTCGGGGGCGTCGCGCTCGATCCCCAGCGCTTTGTACCGCTGAGCGGCCGCGGCGGTGAACCGATCCAGATACGGCGAGGTCAGTTCAGCCGGGTACATCGGATACTCCCGTTCATCCCCCGGATCTCCCGCCAGCGCCCTGGCCGTCGCCCGCCGCTTCAGTTCGGCCAAGGGCTCGCCGGCCACGACATACACCTGCCATGGCTGGAGGTTCCCACTCGACGGAGCCCGCATCGCGGCGGCCAGCACTCGTTCGAGCACCTCTTTGGGGACCGGCTCATCACTGAACGCCCGCACCGCCCGGCGTCCGTGCACGGCTTCGTACACATCCATGTCTTCTCGTCCTCTCACTCAATGGCACCCACCTCTATCTCGCTCGTGGACGTAAGCCCATCGCGTGGTCCGTTGCAGTCCCCATTGCAGCGCCAAGGCTCTGGGAAGACGTTTCGGGCCTGCGGCCAAGTATGAGTGTCAGGGTCACCCCCTGGCCCTGGTCTGCTCGGCTTGTCCTGGGTGGAGCCCGAGCGCCCCCGCCGGAGGCACCAAGGCAGTCCTGACCGACTGGAGAGGTGGGTGCCATGTCCAGCGGAGAACCCAGGACGGGACTGGAGATACGGTCCGAGGGGCGGGGGCAGCGCTTATGGTGCGGAGATCACTGATTACGGAGGGGGAGTACGCCAGCATCTCACATACGCTCCGTGGCCTTTGCCGCTTCCTCGCCGAGCACTTGGAGGAAGGGTCGATGGCTAAGCTGCTGGACCAAGTCTTCTGGCGCGACTCTTACTACCGAGGAGGTTGCAGGCCGCCGATGCCGGTGACGCCTTGAGCGCTCATCTCTCGGTGCGCAGGTCCCCAAGGGGTCCCCGGCCGCGGGCGGTCTAACCACGACCGCTGATCTATCCGACATGAAGAAAGGTCTGTTGACCTGAGGTTTCCCTCGGATCGACAGACCTTCTCGTCTGTCGGGACGACAGGATTTGAACCTGCGACCCCTTGACCCCCAGGCAAACCGGGAGGGGGCGGGACCATGGCCGATACCCGCCCCCACCTGCGGATACGGTCTACGATGGTCCACCGTCGTCCGGCCCCGTCCGTGGCCGTTGTCACTCAGTTGGTCACCCAGGAAAGTACTCCCGTAGGGAGTCTTGTCATCTGCGTTATCCGAGGACTCCAGCATTTGGCGATCAAGCTCTCTTGTCGGTAACGGCTGCGATCATGCTGCTCATATGATCAAGGGAGTGACGATGACAGAGCCTCACCCAGAGTTCCACTGGCTCTCTGGTCGCGGACCGTTGGAAGACATTTTCTGCGTGTCCTTCGTCCGGGGCCTCTCCTGCTTGGAGGTGCTCACCCGCCTCGGGGTGGACGAGAGCACGGTCCAGGAAATGACCTTCGACGAGTTAAACGAACTCGCGATGGAGGAGGCAGCGGCCACCAGTGGCACCGACCCCGGCTACGTCGGTGCCGTGAGGCTCGGCGAATGGGCTGTGCTCGTCGAGCCCTTGGGGTGGCGAGTCCCCGTCAAGCGCGGCTTGTTAGGCCGCCTCTCGAACGAGACCGAAGTCGTGTCTATCAACCGGCACGACTACGCCGACGACGGCTTCGTCTACGCCGTCGATCGTGACGTGATGCTGCGATTCGACCCACTGACACCCCAATACCGGGAGGGTGTCGACTCCGAACACTGGGAAGCCGCAATGGACGAAGTCGGCCTGGGGCGGCGCACGTTCGATGATCCAATACCTGACCGCCCGATCGCTTGCGCTTTCGCCCTCGCAAGAAGGATCACCGGCGTCTCCTTCACCTCAGACGTGCTTGACAAGCCATTTCTGGTCGCCGTGGCGAACGAACAATGATCAGCTTGTCATTGCGAGACTTCGTCTGATGCCGACCTAGGGTGAGTAGATCTCTCGCGCTGCCTCGTCGCTGCGTCGAAGCCCTCCGGGAGCATCGAGCACAGCAGACCAGGGAACGGGAGACGGCGGGCGCGAGGTGGACGGAGAACGATCTCGTCTTCGCCTCCCTCGTCGGCACTCCCTTGGACTCCCACAACGTACGGCGGGCGTTCCGGAAGATCGTGAAAGATGCCGGGCTGCCCGCGAAGGACTGGGCGCCTCGGGAGATGCGGCACAGTTTCGTCTCGCTGCTGTCCGACTCCGGTGTACCCCTGGAGGACATCGCGCGACTCATCGGCCACAAGGGGACCCCCGTGACGGAGGCGGTCTATCGGAAGCAGATCCGACCGGTCCTGCTCGGCGGGGCGGAGGCGATGGACCGGATCTTCACGTGAAGATAGCGATAGTCACTCACTTAGTCACCCAGAACGAAGAAAGGGTGCCTCCCTTTCGGGTGACACCCTTGCCGACCAGCTGAAACCTGGTCGGGACGACAGGATTTGAACCTGCGACCCCTTGACCCCCAGTCAAGTGCGCTACCAAGCTGCGCTACGTCCCGTTGCTCGGCTAGGCGAGCGAGTACAACCCTAGCGCAGATCCAAGGGTCGTGCGTACGCGGAACCTCGTGGGGAGCGGGACTGGGGTCGTGGTTCGTGGGGGTGGGGTGGTGGGTTGGATGATCTGGTGGAGGGCTGGGAGGGAGAGGTGGGGGCATGGGGCGGAAGGCTGACATCGATCGGGAGGAACTGGGGCGGCTCGTGGGGGCCGGGTGGTCCAATGCGGAGCTGGCCGGGCACTTCGGGGTGACGGTTTCGGGGGTGCTGCAGGCCAAGCGGGCGGCGGGGCTGGCCAAGCCGATGCTCGATCACGGGAAGGCCATTCCCTGGAAGCTGGATCGTGCGCACAACCAGACGGGGCCGGCCACCAACCTGCGGAACCTGTCGGTGATCGCTCAGGGGGGCACGGTGCCCGCCGTGAAGGTCAACACGGCGCTCCGGTGGGCGCGGGGCCTCGTCGAGCGGGGGGCGGACATCGCCTACGAGCCGGGGAAGGGGTTCTACGAGATCCCCGTCGCCTCGGGAGGCGACTCTCCCTCGCATGTCGAGAAGGTGCTGAAGGACGCGCTCGAAGGGCTGGAGAGGCTCGCCTGAGGATCGCCGTCCAAACTCTCGACCCGCCTCGGGGGAGGCACGGGGGACGCGGAGAGGATCGCGCGTGGGACGGCGGGGTCAAAGGGATTGCCGTCGAACTCGCGACTCGCTCTGGGGGGCGCATGAGGGAGCGGAGAGGATCGCGGTGGGAGGGCGGGTCAGCCGGTGAGGGGGCGAGGGAACGATCACTGGGGTGCCTGTGGGTTGAAGGGCGGTGGGGTGGGGGAATCGGGGGTTCAGCAGGTGGGGGGTGGGGTGGGGTGGCGCTGGGACTTGACGGAAAGCGTACGTAAGTTCCGTTTTGTGGGCTGGTTCTCGGGCAGTCGGCTGATTACAAAGGCTGAAAATCCCGGAGGCAGAGATGACCGTCACGTGGGTGGCCATCGTTGTAGCCGCGGTGGTGGCGGTTGCGGCCATCGGCTACTTCGTCATGCAGAAGCAGCAGCGCAGGCAGCGGCTGCAGGAGCGGTTCGGTCCGGAGTACGAGCGGACGGTGCGCGAGCACGACAGTCGTCGTGAGGCCGAGCAGGAGTTGCTCGAGAGGGAGCAGCGGCACGCCGAACTGAACATCCAGCCGCTGGCCCCGGAGGCCAGGGCGGCTTACAGCAAGAAGTGGCTCGAGGTGCAGGAGCGGTTCGTCGACGCTCCCACGGCCGCCGTCACCGAGGCGGATCACCTGGTGACCGCCGTCATGGCGGAGCGCGGCTACCCGACCGAGGGGTTCGAGCAGCAGGTGGCCGATCTGTCGGTCGCCCACGGGGCGACGCTCGACCGTTACCGCAAGGCTCAGGACATCAGCCGGCGAGCGGGCCGCGAGGAGGCGTCGACCGAGGACCTGCGGCAGGCCATGGTGCACTACCGCGCCCTGTTCGAGGAGCTGCTGGAGGACACCACCGGAGCCGCCCGCAGCGAGGGCCGCGACGGCGTCCCCACGGCGGACCCGGAGGTCGCCACGGACCGCACCCCCCTCCGTGAGGAGCCGGACGGGGACACCGGCGCCGGGACGCGGCCGGTCGAGCACACCTCACCCCGCAACACCCAGAGAGGCTGACCGCATGGAACCGTACCGCCGAGACGCCAAGGACGACCTGGGCAGGGAGCCCGGGGAGAGCCAGTGGGACGACACCGCGCACGGGCGCGGCAACGGCTCCGACGACGCCCAGGCCCGCGTCACGGACGACCGGACCGACGACGACCGGCTGGTGGCCGGGGGAACCGGTGACCGGCTCGTCGCGGGACGGGTCGACGAGACGTGGGGAGCCGGGCAGACCGACAGGAACGGCGACCGCCACGGGTCCGGGCCGGTCGGGACCGACCCGGCGACGGACACCGCGAACGACCCCGACAAGCCCGCGGACCTGATCGTCTACCCGGACGAGGCCGACACCCCGGCCCCGGGCGACGTCTCGGCCCCCGCGGCTCCCGTGACGGATGTCGACGACCACGACTCCGCGTCCAGGACGACCGGTGACGGCCTGTCCCCGGTCGTGACGACCAACGACCACTCCTCCCCCGCCGGGACGACCGACGACGGCCGCTTCCGCGACGAGGGGCTGAACGACGAATTCCGGACCGGTGTGACCAACGACCACCCGGCCCCGGCGACGGACGACGACTTCTCCCGGACGGGCGTGACGAACGACCACCCGTCTCCGGTGACGGACGAGGACTCCCTCCCGGCGGGTGTGACGAACGACCACCCGGCGACGGACGCCGAGACCTCCGTCACCGGCGCCGGCGAGGACTCGGACGTGGACTTCCAGCAGCGCTGGCGCGAGGTTCAGGCGGGGTTCGTGGACGACCCGCAGGACGCCGTCCGGCAGGCCGACCAGCTTGTCGAGGAGGCCGTGGCGGCGCTGGCCAAGCGCCGGCAGGCTCTCGCCGACCGCTGGAAGAACGGCGACGAGAAGGACACCGAGCAGCTCCGGCTGGCTCTGCGTGACTATCGCTCCCTGCTCCAGGAGCTCGTGGGGCTCTCATCCACCACCAACACCGGGCGGGCGACCTCCCCGGTTCGACACTAAAGCGAGGTATCAGATGCTTGCCATCGTGGCCGCCATCATCTTCGGCATCGCGTTCCTGCTCGACCTGCTCAACGCCAGCATCGGCATCTCGATCACGGCGCTGGTCGCGCTCGGGCTGTGCCTGCTCGCCCTCCACCAGGCCGGGGTCGGCACGGCCAGCATGAGCAGCTTCCGCGGCCGGCGCAACGCCCGCCGCTGACCGAGCGACCACGAGATGGGGTGTCGTGAGTGATGAACCAGACCGTACGGGACGTCATGACTCACCGGCCGGTGTGCCTGCCGGCCGACGCGACGGTCTCCAAGGCGGCCCGGCTGATGCGCGACCAGGCCATCGGTGACGTACTGGTCACCAAGGACGACCTGCTGTGCGGGGTCGTCACCGACCGGGACATCGTCGTGCGCGCCGTCGCGGAGGCCAGGGACCCCGAGTCGACACCCCTGGGTGCCCTGTGCACCAACGACCTGTTCACGGTACGGCCCGACGAGGACGCCGACGAGGTCGTGCGCCTGATGCGGGAGAAGGCCGTGCGGCGGGTGCCCGTCGTCGAGTACGACGGGCGGCCGGTCGGGATCGTCTCGCTGGGTGACATGGCGCTGGAACGCGACCCGTCCTCGGCGCTGTCGATCATCAGCGCGGCACCGCCCAACGGCTGAACAGACTCCGTGCGGACCCCCCCGGGCCTCGGGTCCCACGGGGAGAAAGGGCGCCGTCCCCAAGGACGGCGCCCTTTCCCATGCCCGGGGCCGGCTGGGTCGTGGTGCTGACGAGGGAAGGGGACCGGCGGGGGCGGACCGATCGTCGCGGCCCGAGGCAGGCGGCCGCCGGGGCGGTCCGGGCATCCGCCGGCGCGGTCCGGGCATTAAAAAAGGTACGTCCGGCTACAGAACGGACGTACCACCAACAACGACCACAGAAGCGTCGTCACACCTCGAAGCGCATCATCAGCGTGGTCCCCGTCTGGCCGGTGATCAGGACGACGTCCTTCGCCAGCCGCCGGGCCACCCACAGCCCCATGCCGCTGGTGGAGTAGTCGTGCGGGGCCACCATTCCCGGCTGGAACGCCGGGATCCAGTGGCCGTCGTCGTGGATGTCGATCACGAGGTCGCGGCCTTCGCACCACACGCGCAGCCGCGCCTTGGCCGCCCCGTGCGTCACGGCGTTGGTCGCGACCTCGTTGACGGCGACGAGGTAGTCGCCGATCTCCTCCTCGGGCATCCCCGCCCGTCGCGCCTGGAGAGCGGCGAAGTCACGCACGTCAGGAAGGTCTCCTATGGAGAATGACATCTCCCTGACCGCCACGCCGGCCGGGGGCGGCCAGGCACCGCCCCCGTCCATGAGGAATCGGGGAGGTGGGACTTCGTCCTCGTTCACCCGATAACCGCCTCCATAAGCGATCAGTATGGAAGGTCCCCGGCACCCGGGGCGTCGCAATACATCGACGAAGATACCCCGGGATACCAGGACGTTAGGTTAGGTACCCCTCCGCGTAACCTCTGCTCGCGTTGATTGCCCCAGGAACCGCGGCTTAATCGCTACGCGGCGACAAGCTGCGAACGGAGCTGGTCGAGCACCTTGCGAAGGATGCGGGAGACGTGCATCTGGGAGATGCCGAACTCCGCCGCGATCTCCGCCTGGGTCATGTTGCCGTAGAAGCGCAGAAGCAGGATGTTGCGCTCCCGCTCGGGCAGGTCGTCGATGAGCGGCTTGATGGCCTCGCGGTCCACCAGCGTGGCCAGCTCGTCGTCCTCGTCGGGGATGACGTCCCCGAGCGCGGCGGCGTCGTCGTCCGCGCCCATGGGCGCGTCCAGCGACAGGGTGCTGTACGCCGCGGAGGCGTCCATCGTGAGGAGCATGTCCTCCTCGGAGATTCCCATCTTCTGGGCCAGCTCGGCCACGGTCGGGAATCGGCCCAGCTCCTGGGTGAAGTCCGCGACGAGCCGGTTGAGCTCGGAGCGGCGCTCCTGGTACAGCCGCGGCACGCGCACGGCCCAGGTGCGGTCACGGAAGTGACGCTTCACTTCACCGGTCATGGTCACCATGGCATAGCCTCTGAAGCTGTGTCCCAGCTCGGCGTCGAACCCGTTGATCGCCTTCATGAGCCCGACGTACGCGGCCTGGAGGAGATCTTCCATGGGCTCGCCCCGGTGAAGGTACCGGCGGGCGATCTCCCTCGCCATGGGGAGATGCATCTCGACGATCATCTCGCGCAGCCGGGCCCTGCGGGCCTCGGTGGCCTCCGGCTCGACGAGCTCCCGCAGGAGGTCTTCGGCGGTGATGTCGGTCTGGGGGTAGGTGCGGTCCTCAGCAGCCATTGCTGCTCCCTCTTATGCCTTGCAGCGAGGCGGAACCGGCATCAGCCCAAGCAGAGCAGGCATCGCCTCGCGTACTACTGTCGAGACGAGGCCCTCTGCTGGACCTCGGCCCCAGTATTCCCCAGAAATCAAGAGTATTGCTACCCCTCAGGCAACAGTAATGTTGCGAATGATCCCCCCGAGGGGGTTGGCGCCATGCGCCAGGGAAGCGGCGAGGAGGCGCGTGGTGACCGTTCCGGATAGGGCGGATGAGGTCCTGACCTTGACATCGAGGGTCGAAGAGGGCGTGCCCGTCGTCTGGGTGAGCGGCATCCTGGACGCGACGACGCGTCAGCAGTTCACCGACCGGCTCGCGGAGATCGCCGACGAGCACGGCGCCGATCTCGTGCTCGACCTGGCCGGTGTGACCTTCATGGACTCGCGGGCGCTGGGTTTGATCGTGCATCACTGGCAGCGCACCATGGCCTCCGACGGGCACTTCGCGCTCGTGGGGGTCAAGTACTCCAACTCCCGGGTGATGTGGGTCACCGGCCTGGCCCAGCGGCTGCCGCTGTACGACACGCTGGAGGAGGCGCTGGCCTCGTTCAAGGCCTGACGGGCGACCGCGCCGGCTTCCCGCCCTCCCTGGCGGGGGAAACTTTCAGGGAGAGGGCACGGCGCCGCCGTGCTTGGCCTGGTGCTCGCTGACCAGCCGGCGCGCCAGGTCGGCCACCTTCACCTGGTGGTGCTGCGACAGGCGGCGCAGCTCGTCGAACGCCGCCTCGGCCGAGCAGCCGCTCGCGTGCATGATGATGCCCTTGGCCTGGTCGATCACCGACCTGCCGGCGAGCGCCTCCTGCATCTGGGCGGCGTCGGTCAGCACGTCGTCGTAGTCGGAGATGTTGGCCAGGGCGACCGCCAGGTGCTCGCCGAGCAGGGAGGCCAGCGCGTCGCTCGAGCCGCCGGCGAAGGCGCCCGGCCGCACCGCGTACAGGCCCAGGAGCAGGGTCGACCCCTCGATCGTGATCGGCAGCATCAGCGCCGAGCGCACCCCGTGCCGCACGGCGGTCGCGGCGTAGCGCGGCCAGCGGCCGTCCAGCAGTACGTCGCGCACCAGGACGTTCCTGCCGGTGGCCAGCGCCTCCACCGAGGGCCCCTCCCCCAGAACCTGCTCGCGGTCGACCAGCGCGATGAGGTCGCTGTGGGACGCCGACAACGTCAGCCGGTCCTCGCGGCGGAGCTCCACCGTGCCGCCCGCGCACCCGGGCACGCCGACCGCGACGGCGGCGGTGACGGACCGCAGCACGCTCTCGATCGAGGTGCCCTCGTTGACGCGCCCCAGAGCGGCGAGGTCGCGGGCGAGAGCCGGACTGAACGTCCGCATCGTTTCCATTCGAAAAGTTCCGTTTCTCTCAGGAGTCAGATTAGTTGCGACCATCGGATGCTCATCGAACTGGACCTCATCCTTGACGTACCTTCTAGCAGGGGAACCTACGCTCCCACGCTGGCTTACGAAGGACGTCAATTGACCGACCTGACCGATGTTCCGGCGCTCGAACAGGCGCTGAGCGGCCTCACGGCCCGCATATCGTCGCTGCGCGACGCCAGAGCGGCGTACCCGGGCGATCCCGGTCCGACGCTGGACGCGGCGCTCGCCGAGCTCGATACCGCCCGTGACCTGCTGCGGGCGTCGATCGGCGAGCTCGGCAAGTCACGCCGCAAGCCGAACTCCAAGGAGAGCAGCGCCAACCGGGAGCTGAAGCTGCTGCGGGCGATCTACCGCATGATGCCGGTCCCGGTGATCATCCTGGACACCTCGGGCATGGTGCGGCGGGTGAACGCCGAGGCGTCCCGCCTGCTGGGCAGCCCGGACGGCTACCTGACCGGCCGCGCCTTCCCGCTGCTCGTCGACGGCTCGCGCCGCGCGGCGTTCCGGTCGCATCTGACGGCGGTGCTGCGCACGGGCGAGACGGCCGCCTTCCCCACGCGGCTGGCGCACCAGGGCCGCGCGCACAACGTGCGCCTGGTGCTGACGCAGCTGCACATGCCCGGCGAGCCGCAGGACATGATCGCCGCGGTGGCGCTCCCCGTCGAGGTCGCGCTTCCGGAGTCGGCCGCCGGCATGACGGCCGAGCAGGCGCCCGACCAGTCGGCCGTGCTCGCCGCCGCGCGGCGTCGGGACATGCTGTCCCAGCTCTCCCGGCTGCTGCTGGACGAGGAGAGCCTGAGCGAGCCGGTCGCGCTGATCCGCGCCGGGCGCCTGTTCGCCGCGCACGCCGCCGACTGGGTCTTCGCGGACGTCGTACGCAACGGCGCGGTGCGACGGTCGCTGGTCATCGGCCCGACCAACCAGCCCGTGGGCCGCCTGGTGCAGGCGCTGGAGCGCATGGACCCCGCGTCGGCCCCGCTGGTCGCGCACGTGCTGGCCGGCCAGACGGGCGTCGTGCACGAGATGGTGGAGGACGACTCCCTGCTCGGCGTCCTGCCCGACGGCGCGCCGGTCCTGCAGGCGATGCGCGCCGGTTCGCTGCTGAGCATCCCGATCAGCGTCGGGGACGACGCCCACGGCGTGATCACGCTGGTGCGGCCGCGCGAGCGGCCCCCGTTCGGGCTCGCCGACCTCGCGGTGATGGAGGACGCCGGGGCCCACATCGGGCTGGCCCTGCACGCCCAGCGCATCTTCCAGGGCAGGTCGCAGGCGGCCGACACGCTGCAGACCGGCGTGCTGCCCCGCACCCTGCCCGACGTGCCGGGGTTCGAGATCGCGGCGGCGTACCACACCGGCGCCGGGCCGAGGGCGATCGGCGGGGAGTTCTACGACGTGTTCCGCGTCAAGGACGGCTGGGGCTTCGCCGTCGGCGGCGTGGTCGGCCAGGGCGACGACGCCGCCTCGGTCACCGCGATGGTCCGCGGCGGGCTGCGCACGCTCAGCATCTGGGACGACGACCCCGGCGCGGTGATCGCCAGGCTCAACGACGCGCTGGTGGCGCAGGACAGCGGCATGTTCGTCATGGTCGCGGCGGGCTTCGTCCGCACCGGCAGGCGCGGGCGGGTGCGGCTGGTGTCGGCGGGCAACCACCCCCCGGCCGTGGTCAGGCCCGACGGCGGGGTGCGCTACACCTCGGGCGGCGGCATGCCGCTGGGCATCGAGAACAGCGCCGACTTCCCGGTCGAGGAGGTCGCCGTGACGCAGGGCGAGACCCTGGTGCTGTACTCCGACGGGCTGGCCAGCTCGCGCGGCAGATCGGGCCAGGCCGAGCTGGCCTACGGCGAGGGGCGCCTGACCGAGGTGCTCATGCGCTGCACCGGCCAGCCCGCCACCGGCGTGGTCAAGGCCGTCGAGGAGGACCACCAGGCGTTCGGCGGCGGCCAGGTGCTCGACGAGACGACGATCCTCGCCCTGCGGCGCACCCGCTGACCGGGACCGGCGGGGCGGCTCCGTAGGGGCACCCCGCCCCAGGTCTTTCTCAGATTTTTCCGCCGGAGGGGTTTCCCCGCTTCAGGACACCGGTACACTGAGTCACAGATTCAGTGCCTAAGACGCAGGCACAACTCAGTACGTCTTCTGGGCCCCTTTGACTCATGCGGCCCGACCTTCCTGAGGTGTGCCATGAACGTTGCCATCGTCTCGCTGCACGAACTTCCCGCCGATCTGACGGCCATCGCCCGTGAACTTGGTGGTGCCCACCGCGTCACGGTTTACACCCGCCGCAACGCGGCGGAGCGCAAGCCGCGCACCAAGCTGGGGTCCGGCGTGAACATCGAGTACCTCACGGCCGGCCCGCTGCACGACCTGTCCGAGAACGACTGCCTGCCGCACATCTCCGAGTTCGCCGCCCAGCTCGCGGAGCGCTGGAACCGTGATCACCCCGACGTCGTGCACGCCCACTCGTGGACGAGCGGCCTGGCGGCGGTCGCCGCGGCCGAGGGCGTCGAGGTGCCGATCGTGCAGACGTTCCACCGGCTCGGCTCGACGGCCTCCCGGCAGGCGGCCGATCGCACCCACGCGGCCCGCATCCGCGTGGAGAGGGCGATCGGCCGCCGCGCGGAGGCGGTCATCGCCTTCTGCTCCGACGAGGCGAGCGACCTGATCGTCCTCGGGGTGCCGCGTTCGAAGGTCGCGGTCGTCCCGCACGGCGTCGACGTCGAGCGGTTCCGCCGGCAGGGCCCGGCCACGGCGCGCGGCGACCGTCCCCGCCTGCTGCACGTCGGCCACATCCAGCCCGGCGGCGGCGCGGACGTCGCGATCCACGCCCTCGACCAGATCCCCGGCGCCGAGCTGCTGATCGCCGGCGGCCCGGTCGCGGACGCCCCGGGCGCCGAGCACGACCTGGAGCGCCTGCGCCTGCTGGCCAAGGAGATGGGCGTCGAGGACCGCGTCACCGTGCTGGGCCACGTCCCGCACTCGGCCATGCCGAAGCTGATGCGCAGCGCCGACGTCGTGCTGTCCCTGCCGAACTCGGCGCCCAACGGCAAGGTGGTGCTGGAGGCCATGGCCTGCGGCGTCCCGGTCGTCGCGACGGCCACCGGGGCCCACCTCGACTCGGTGGTGGAGGGTGTGACCGGCATGCTGGTCCGTCCGGGCGACTCCCACGGGCTGGCCCGCCGCACCCGCCAGCTCCTCGGCGACCTGACCCGCCGCACCGCGCTCGGCTTCGCCGGCGCCGACCGCGCCCGGTCCCGGTACGCGCTGGAGCGCATCGCCCGCGAGCTGGGCCGCGTGTACGACCAGGTCACCGGCCGCGCCCAGATCACGTCGGCCGACGGCCTGGAAGAGGCCGAGGCCGAGGCCGCCTGACGACCCCGGCGGGACGCGCCCCGGCGCCCCGCCACCCCCCGAGAGCCCGTGCCGCCCCCCGTGGCACGGGCTCTCGCGCGTCCGGGTGGATCGCGGTGCCGGTGCCGGTGCCGGCCGTCCGGACGGGGACGGCGCGGGTGACGGCCGCGCCGCGCGGTCTCGCTTCAACCGGGTCGAGGCGGTCGGGGGCCGCACGGGCCGGTGAGCGTTCCGCGCGGGCCGCTCATTCGGCGTAGCGGGCCATCCTCCTGATCTTGTTCATCGCGTCCAGGGCCGCGACCTTGTAGGACTCAGAGAGCGTCGGGTAGTTGAACACCGCGTTCATCAGGTAGTCGACGGTGCCGCCGCAGCCCATCACCGCCTGGCCGATGTGCAGCAGCTCGGTGGCGCCGGTGCCGAAGACGTGCACGCCGAGCAGCGCGTGGTCGTCCGGCGACACCAGCAGCTTCAGCATCCCGTAGGTGTCGCCGATGATCTGCCCGCGGGCCAGCTCGCGGTAGCGCGACACCCCGACCTCGAAGGGGATGTGCGACTTGGTCAGCTCGTCCTCGGTCTTCCCGATGAAGCTGATCTCGGGGATGGTGTAGATCCCGATCGGCTGCAGGTCGGCCGACATCGCCTTCAGCGGCTCGTCGCAGGCGTGGTGCGCGGCGATCCGCCCCTGCTCCATCGAGGTCGCGGCGAGCGAGGGGAAGCCGATGACGTCGCCCACCGCGTAGATGTGCGACACCGTCGTCCGGTAGTGCTCGTCCACCTGGATGCGGCCCCGGGCGTCGGCGGTGAGCCCCGCCGCCTCCAGCTCCAGCCCGTCGGTCACGCCGTGCCGCCCGGCGGAGTACATGACGGTGTCGGCCGGGATCTTCTTTCCGCTGGCCAGGACGGTGACCGAGCCGCGTGCCCGGCGCTCGACGGAGGCGACCGTCTCGCCGAACCGGAAGGTGACCGCCAGGTCGCGCAGGTGGTACTTGAGCGCCTCGACGACCTCCAGGTCGCAGAAGTCCAGCATCCGCTCGCGCTGCTCGACCACCGTCACCTTGGTGCCGAGGGCGGCGAACATCGAGGCGTACTCGATGCCGATCACCCCGGCGCCCACGATCACCATCGACCCGGGCACCTTCTCGAGCTGGAGCATGCCGTCGGAGTCGATGACCGTGCGGTCGTCGAACTGCACGCTGTCGGGGCGGGCCGGTCGCGTCCCGGTCGCGATGACGACCTTGTCGGCGGTGACCTTGGTCTCCTTGCCGCGATCGTCGACCACGCCGATCGTGTGCGGGTCGAGGAACCGCCCGGTGCCGATCAGCGTGGTGACCCGGTTGCGGACGAGCTGGCTCCTGATCACGTCGACCTCGCGCCCCACCACGTGGGAGGTGCGCATGGTGAGGTCGGCGACCTCGACGTCCTCCTTCAGCCGGTAGCTCTGGCCGTACATCTCCCGCTGGTTGAGGCCGGTGAGATAGAGGACGGCCTCGCGCATGGTCTTGGAGGGGATCGTGCCGGTGTTGATGCACACCCCGCCGATCATGTTGCGCCGCTCGATGACGGCCACCCGGCGCTCCAGCTTCGCCGCCGCGATGGCCGCCTTCTGCCCGCCGGGCCCGGAGCCGAGAACGAGAACATCGAAGTCGTACACATCGCCAAGTGTGCGGCTAACCGTGGGAAACGTGAAGCAGTGCGTTCCGCGGCCGCACGCGGTATCGCCATACCCCTGTGATCAGACGATGACGCTTGGTTTCATGGGCGCATGTCGATTCGTAGCGCTTACCTGATCGCGGCGGCGACGACGTTGACCCTCTGCCCCGCCCCCGGGGACTCCGGCCCGGGCGCGCGGCCCGCCGGCGACGCCTCCGCCGTCCACGCCGGCGCCCCGGGCGCGTTCCCCGCCGCGCGGGCGGGCGCCTCCGCCGCGAGCCTCGCCGGGGCCGGCGACCCCCGGTACCCGCCGCACGCGCCCCCGGTGTACGACCGGCGGTACGGATGGTGGCGCCTTCCCTCGCGCGAGGACCGCCTTCTGACCCCCGGCACTCCCCCTCCCCCGGTGTTCCGGCGGCCCGGGCCGCCCGGCGGCGCCCCGACGGGCGAGCCCCGCGCGACGCCGTCGCGGCCGGGGCCGCCCGCGGGGGCCACGGCGCGGCCGTCGCGGTCGGCGCCGCCCGCCGCCTCGCCGGTTCCGGTCCCCTCCGCCGGGGGGCTGGAGCGGGCCGATCCGCGCTGGGGCAAGCCGGTGTTCGTGGAGTCGTTCGCCGGGCCGCTCGACCGGCGCAGGTGGGAGGTCTACCACTCCCCCGAGGCGCGGGTGAACCCGCGCACCGGGCAGGCCACGACCGTGCACGACGGCATGCTGCACATGAAGGGCGGCTTCTACGGCGGCAAGGATCTCTCCGGCGGCGTCGCCAGCACGCTGAGCCAGACGCACGGCCGCTGGGAGGTCCGTTTCCGCGGCGAGGTTGGGCGGGGGTACTCGCTGGTGACGCTGCTGTGGTCGAGCGGCGGCGAGTACGCCGAGATCGACTTCTCCGAGGTCATCGACCCCACCCGGCGCACCGGCGGCATCTACGTCCACCGCGGCGAGGCGCCGCAGGCGCAGAGCCAGGTGCGGGCCGACTTCACCAAGTGGCACACCGTCGCGGTCGACTGGCTGCCCGGGCGGCTGACGTTCTGGCTCGACGGCAGGCAGACGTGGTCCTACACCGGGCCGCTGGTGCCCGAGGGGCCGATGCACCTGACCCTGCAGAACGACGTCGTCTGCAACCAGTGGTCGCCGTGCCGCGACTCCACGACGCCGGCCACGGTGTCGATGTACGTCGACTGGGTCAGGATCTTCCGGGCCCCCTGAGCAGCTCGGCCGCCTTCAGGCCGAGGTGCAGCGTCAGGCGGCTCTCGCCGTCGGCGAGGTCGAGCCCGGTGAGGCGCTCGGCCTTGGCCAGCCGGTAGTACAGCGTCTGGCGGTGCACGCCCAGCTCCTGGGCGGTCTCGCGGGCCCGCCCGCCCCGGTCGAGGTAGACGGCGACGGTGTGGGCCAGCTCGCCTTCGAGCGGCGCGGCCTCGGCCGCCAGGCCGGCCAGCTCGGCCGCCGGCAGGCGTGCCAGCAGGCGGTGCACGCCGAGGGCCGCCCAGACGGCGACCGGGGCGAACCTCGGCACGCGCTCTGCCACGCGCAGGGCGAGCGTCGCCTCGCGCCAGCTCCGCCAGGCCTCCCCGGGGTCGTCGCGGGGGGCGCCGACGCCCGTCGGCGTGCCGTACATGGCCTGCACCCTGGCCGCGGCGTCCCCCGCCTGCGCGGCGGGGGCCAGCACGGCGGTGAGCGGGTCGCCGGCGTCGGCGAGCACGCCGCGCGGCAGCGTCCACAGCGGCACCACCCGGCCGCCGGCGGACCACACGGCGATCGCGGCGACCGGGCCCTCGACGTCGAGCTCGGCCGAGGCGCGGACCTCCGGGTCGGCCGACAGCAGGTCGCGCAGCCCGGAGCCGAGGTCCTGCCGGGCGCGCGCCTCGCGGGCGAGCGCGGTCGCGGCCCGCTCCACCAGCGGCGCCGCCTCGGCCAGCCGCCGGTCGTCCAGCGCCCCGGAGTCCAGCAGCCACAGGTACCCGTAGGTGACCTCGCGGTGACGCAGCGGGACGCAGACCCGGGCCAGCACGCCGAGGCCCTCGTCGGCGGGGATGCGCACCGGGCCGCGCGCGGAGGCGATGCCGAAGCCCTCGAAGTAGGCGCGCACCTCGTCGGAGGCGCGGCGGCGCAGGATCGACTCGCGCCGCACGGTGTCGAGGTCGCCGCTCTGCGCGGCGTAGGCCAGGAGCTGGAAGGCGCGGTCCTCCAGCGTGGCGGAGGCGTCCAGCACGCGGGCGGTCTCGTCCACGACTTCCTGCAGGTCCACCCGCCCATTGTCATACATCTGTATGAGCGGGGTAGTCGTCGCCCGTGGCGGATGTCCATGGAAGCCACGTGAACTGCGGATTTAGGGTGGTGGACATGCTCGGTTCGGTACTTCTCGCGGTGTCGCGCAGCCCGTTGGCCCGCCGCGCCGTCTCGGCCTTCCCGGTGACCCGGCACGTCGTCGACCGGTTCGTCGCCGGAGAGGACGCCGGCGACGCGCTGTCGGCCGTCCAGCGCCTCACCGACGCCCGTCTCACGGTCACCCTCGACCACCTCGGCGAGGAGACCACCGACGTCAAGGCCGCGGCCGAGACCGTCAAGGCCTACGTCACCATGCTCGACGCGCTGCGCCCCCTCGGCCTGGGCGGGCGCGCGGAGGTCTCGGTCAAGCTGTCGGCCGTCGGCCAGCGGCTGGACGAGGCCCTGGCCCTGGATCACGCCCGGGAGATCTGCGCCGCCGCGCGCGACGCCGGCACGACCGTGACCCTCGACATGGAGGACCACACCACGGTCGACTCCACGCTGGCCGTGCTGCGCGCGCTTCGCGCCGACTTCCCCGCGACCGGCGTCGCGATCCAGGCCTACCTGCGGCGCAGCGAGGACGACCTGCGCGGCCTGTCGCACGAGGGCTCGCGCGTGCGCCTGGTCAAGGGCGCCTACGCCGAACCGGCGAGCGTGGCCTTCCAGCGCAGGCACGAGGTCGACAAGGCCTACGTGCGATGCCTGCGCATCCTGATGGAGGGGCAGGGGTACCCCATGGTGGCCACCCACGACGACCGGCTCATCTCCATCACCGAGCTGCTGGCCGACCAGACCGGGCGCGGGCGCGACAGCTTCGAGTACCAGATGCTCTACGGCATCAGGACCGCCAAGCAGGAGGCGCTCGCCGGCGCCGGTTCGACGGTCCGCGTCTACGTGCCCTACGGCGACGACTGGTACGGCTACTTCATGCGCCGCCTCGCCGAGCGCCCGGCCAACGTCGCCTTCTTCCTGCGTTCACTCCGCTCCCAGTGAGGTCTTCCATGGATGCCGTCACCAACGTCCCGGCCCCGGCCAACGAGCCGGTGCGCGGCTACGCCCCCGGCACCGCCGAGCGGTCCGCCCTGGAGAGCCGCGTCAAGGAGCTCTCCAGCAGCGCGATCGACCTGACGATGACGATCGGCGGCGAGCGCCGCATGGCCTCCGGCGACCCGATCGCGGTCGTGCAGCCGCACAACCACGCCCACGTGCTCGGCCACACCGGCGACGCCTCGGCCGCCGACGTGCGTACGGCCGTCGACGCGGCGCTGAAGGCCGCTCCGGCGTGGCGGGCGCTGCCGTTCGACGAGCGCGCGGCGGTCTTCCTGAAGGCGGCCGACCTGCTGGCCGGCCCGTACCGGGCGACGCTGAACGCCGCCACGATCCTCGGCCAGTCGAAGTCGGCCCACCAGGCCGAGATCGACGCGGCCTGCGAGCTGATCGACTTCCTGCGCTTCAACGTGGCCTTCGCCCGGCACCTGCTCACCGAGCAGCCGGTCTCCTCGGCCGGGGTGTGGAACCGCATGGAGTACCGGCCGCTTGAGGGCTTCGTGCTGGCGATCACGCCGTTCAACTTCACCGCCATCGCCGGGAACCTGCCGGCCTCGGCCGCGCTGATGGGGAACGTCGTGGTCTGGAAGCCGTCCCCGACACAGCAGTTCGCGGCGCACTTCACCATGCGCCTGCTGGAGGAGGCCGGGCTCCCGCCGGGTGTGATCAACATGGTGACCGGCAACGGCGCCGCGGTCTCGGAGGTGGCGCTGCGCCACCCCGACCTGGCCGGCATCCACTTCACCGGCTCGACCGCCACCTTCCAGCACCTGTGGGGCACCGTCGGGGCCAACATCGCCGGCTACCGCTCCTACCCGCGCCTGGTGGGCGAGACCGGCGGCAAGGACTTCGTGCTGGCCCACCCCTCCGCCGACCCGGCCGCGCTGACGACGGCGCTGATCCGCGGCGCCTTCGAGTACCAGGGCCAGAAGTGCTCGGCGGCGTCCCGCGCCTACGTGCCGCGCTCGGTCTGGAACACCGTCCGCGACGAGCTGGTGGCCACGGCCGAGTCGCTGAGCGTGGGCGACGTGTCCGCCGACCTGTCGGCGTTCATGGGCGCCGTCATCGACGAGCGGGCGTTCGCCAAGAACAAGGCGGCCATCGACCGGGCGCGCGCCTCCGACTCGATCGACGTGCTGACCGGTTCCTACGACGACTCGACCGGTTACTTCGTCCGGCCCACCATCCTGGAGGGCCCCGACCCGGCCGACGAGATCTTCGTCAAGGAGTACTTCGGCCCCGTGCTGGCCGTGCACGTGTACGACGACAGCCGGTACGACGCCGTCCTGGACCAGATGGAGGGCGTGTCCCCCTACGCCCTGACCGGTTCGATCATCGCCCAGGACCGGTACGCCATCGCCGCCGCCACCGAGCGCCTCCGCTTCGCCGCGGGCAACCTGTACATCAACGACAAGCCCACCGGCGCGGTCGTCGGCCAGCAGCCCTTCGGCGGCGCCCGCGCCTCGGGCACCAACGACAAGGCGGGCTCGCTCTACAACCTGATCCGCTGGGTCAACCCCCGCGTCATCAAGGAGACCTTCACCCCGCCGGTCATCACCGGCCCGTACCGCGGCGACGTCCCCCAGACCGGCTGGCACCAGCCCGGCCTGAACTCCCTCGGCTTCTGACGCCCCTCCGCTCGCGGATGATGCTGATGACCGAACCTTCGGCCCGTAGCGGTGGATCTCCGCGCGGTGGCCTGCGGAGCCGGCGGACTCGGCGTCGTCGGTGAGCAGGAGTGCCACCCGCCCGCGGCTGAGGGATCACCGCGCCGGCCGCCCGCCGGCCAGGGCAAGGCGAGCCGCCGTCCCGGGTCAGGCGAGCGGGTCGGTCAGGCGGCGGCGGATCTCGGTCACCTGGGCGGGCTCGGCGATGCCGTCCCAGGGGGCGAGGGCGGCCAGGCCCTTCTCGCGGTGTGCGCGGGCGTTGCGCGGCTCGGCCGAGGCAAGGCGCAACCGGGCCAGCGCCGTGCTCACGCCGGTCGGCGGCAGGCGGGTCAGGGCCGACCGCAGCAGCCTGGCGGCCTCCCGGCGGCGGTCGGCGGGCAGGGCCCCGGCCTGGTGCACCTGGCAGCGGGCCAGGCCGATGGTGTCCCCGGCGCGCGTGTACAGCAGGACGGCCGTCTCCCAGCCGGCGAGGGCGTCGCGCGCGCGGCCCAGATACCAGTAGACGACCGCCATCAGCTCCCGGGCGTGCGCCTCGGCGTGCGCGTCGCCGGCCTGACGGGCGATGCCGAGCGCCTGCACCAGCGTGCCCAGCGCGTCGGCGTACAGGCGGTGGGCCCCGTCGGTCGTGCCCTCGAAGCCGCGCACCTGGCCACGGCGTATCTGCAGGACGGCCATGTTGATCCAGCGGGTGGCCTGCCCCGTGGCGTCGCCGCCGGGCAGGGCCTGCCCGTACCGCACCAGCGACGCCTCCACGGCGGTGAACTCGTCGCCGGTCGCGAGCAGCGTCGTGGCCCGCGCGAGGTGGATCTGCGCGGGCCAGGACTCGGCCCCGTCGCGCGAGCCCGCGGCGCCGTCGAGGTGCTCCTGGGCCATGCGCGGCTGGCCGAGGGCGTGGGCGACCAGGCACAGCCGCAGCTCGGCGGTCGCCTGGACGTCCGGTTCGCCCAGCGCCTTGGCGGCGTGCCCCAGCGCGCGGGCGGCCTCGCCCCGTTCCTTGTGCCGCTGCTCCAGCAGGAACCAGACCTCCAGGGCGTCGGCGATCCGCCAGAGGGGGCCGGCCGCTCTCGCGGCGGGCCCGCGCGCCTTGAGGATCTGCAGCAGCGCCGTGTCCTCGACGCCGAACCAGGCCCGCGCCTCCTCCGCGGGGAGCCGCTCGGCGAAGAAGTCGGCCCGGTCGGCGAAGCGCTCCAGCAGGCGCTGCCAGGCCGCCTCCCAGTCGTCCGGCGGCGTGACGAGGGCACGGGCGGCCTCGACGACGCGGACCCGGGACTCGCGGACCCTCTCGACCAGGCCGTGCCGGCCCAACTCCTCCATCATCCGCTCGACGTCGCGGCCGGCCCCGCCGGCCAGGGCGGCGGCCGTGTCGGTGCCGAGCTCGGCCAGCGGCGAGCGGGCGAGCAGCGCCAGCAGGCGCCGGGCCGCCGGTCGTACCCGGCGGAGCTGCATGGCGAGCAGTACCTGCAGGGTGTGGTCGTGCGACCCCTGTTCGAGATCCTTGACCAGGGCCGCGATGGGGACCCGGGGGTTCTCGGCCAGCCAGCGGGCGATGCCGACCGCGATGGCGGGCCTGCGCAGGAACAGGTCCGCCAGCCTGGCGGTGGCGCCGGGGTCGGCCTCGACGCGCTCGGCGGGGATCTGGGAGCGCAGCAGCTCCACGCCGTCCTGAGCGCGCAGTGGACCTACCTGGACGACCGCGACGTCCCCCGGCACCGGCCCGCGCGGGTCGCCGGCGACGACGATCCAGCTTCCGGGGACGTGACGGGGCAGCCACGCCACCTGGCTCCATCGGTCGACGTTGTCGAGCAGCAGGACGCGGCCGGTGTCGCCGAGCGCGGCGACGACCTCACCCGCCGCGCCCTCCGGGCCGCCCGCGGACCCGAGCGGCCGGCCGAGGGTCCGCAGTACCCGGTCCACGACGCTGCCGGTGTCCTCGGGCTCCTCGCGGTCCTGGCCGCGCAGGTCGGCGTAGCACTGCGCGGCGGTGTCCGGCGTCAGGGCCCATCCGGCGGCGACGGCCACCGCCGAGGTGCCGATGCCCGCCGGCCCGCGGACGACGACCAGCCCCCTCTCACGTGCGCGGCCGATCACCTCGCGCACCTCGGCGTCCCTGCCGATCAGCGGGTCGACCCGCAGGGGGAGGTGCAGGGGCGCCGCGCGGGGCGGCGGGGGCGGCTTCCTGCGGGTGCGCAACCAGCGGGTGGAGAGCAGGAACAGGGCACAGCCGATGACGAGCCCGGCGGGGATCAGCGGCAGGATGCGGGCGAACGCCACCTCCAGGATGATCGCCGCGCCCAGCGACGGGCCGAAGGTGGCGGCCAGGGCCAGCAGTTCCCCGCGGTCCCTCGGCAGCAGCGTGCGCAGCCGGGCGAGGCGTGCCCCTCCCCTGCGCTCGCCGGGGCTCATCCGCGCACCCCCTGCGTCAGGCCGCGGCGCAGCCACCGGCCGGTCGCCAGGGTCAGCAGCACGGGCACCGCGGTCAGCACGACCGCCTGGACCGCGAGCGCCCCGGCCGACGTCGAGAAATGGCGTGCCTGCTGCAGCACGACCAGCGGCGCCTGGTCGGCCGCCGGCCAGTTCAGCAGCAGGCCGACCACGAGATCGTTCCACGCGAGCACGAAGGCCAGCACCGCCACGGCCAGCACGGCGGGCCCGCTCTCGAGCGTCATGCGGATCATCGCCGAGCGCCCTTCGGCCAGCGGGCGCAGGACCACCGGGCGGGGGACCGAACGGAACGCGTTGCGCAGCAACAGCACGCCGAGCGGCAACACCAGGGCGGTGTGCACGAAGCTGAGGATCACGGTGCCGCCCAGCAGCGTGCCGAGGGCCTCCCCCAGCGGCCGGGCGAGCACCTGGGGAGGCAGGACGGCGAGCACCACCGCCACACCGGCGACGACGCGCCGCGTGCGCAGCGGGAGCTGCCCGGGGGTGAGGGCGTAGGCGGCGGGGACGGCCAGCAGCACGACCAGGACGGCGACGAGCAGCGCCCGTTGCGCCGTGGCGCCGAGCGCGCCGGCGAAGGCGCCGTCCTCGAACGCCTCGCCGTAGGAGCCGAGGCCGTAGCCCCCGGTCCACCACCCGGAGGTCGCGGCGGCGTCCGGGGACCGGAACGAGGTGAGCAGCAGGGTGGCGAAGGGGAAGGTCCACACGACGGCCACGACCGCGGCCGCGGCCGTGCGGGCCCGCCGCGCGAGCCCGGGCGCGGGCGCGGGCCGGTCGCGCGGCGGGCCTCCGGCTTCTGGCCAGTCGCGGCGAAGCCGCCCCAGCACCAGCGTCGCGACGGCGACGGCCATCGTGGACAGCAGGATCGCCAGGGCCGACGCCCGGCCCTCGCCCAGGTCGTCGCGGTGGCGCCACCAGAAGAGGCCGGCCACGTCGACCTGCGCGTGCATCGATCCCGGCGCGCCGATCAGCACGAGGTCGAACACGCGGACCGCGGCGGTGAGCACGAGCAGCAGCACCAGCGCCGCGGTGGGGAACAGGGCGGGGAACACGACCACCCGCAGCCGGCGCAGCCTCCCGGCGCCGAACACCCGGGCCACGCGCATCAGGTCGGCGGGCATGCCGGCAAGGGCCACGTGGAAGACGAGGCAGGCCAGGCCGGTCCACTGCCAGGCGAACGCGAGGCCGAGCACCAGCCAGATCCAGCCCGGTCCGAGGAACAGCACGTCACCCGGCACCAGGGCGCTCACGACCCCGCGGCTGGGGTTGGCGTCGAAGATCAGGCGGAACGCCATCCCGGCCGTCAGCGGCGAGGTCACGGCGGGCAGCGCCGGCACGGCGAGCAGGAGCGCGCGCGTGCGCGGCCCGGCGTCGCGGGCGAGCCAGGCCAGCCCGAAGCCGAGGCCGCAGACGACGAGCGCGAGCGCGAGCCAGACGGCGTTGTGGCGCAGGGCGAGCCAGACGTCCCGGTCGGTCAGCACCTCCCCGTAGGCGCTTACGCCGTCGGGGCCGGTCACGCTTGCCACGACGGTCGCGCCCAGGGGCGCGAGCAGGACGAGCGACACCAGCAGCACCGCGGGCAGCAGGTAGCCCCAGGCGCCGTACCGGCCGTGACCGTGCCAGCGCGCCGGCGCCCGCGTGTCGTGGCGCGGCGCGACGTCGAACAGGAACGAGTCCCCGCCGTTCACGACGTCCCCGTTCCCGCGCGCCGTGCATCCGGCGGTCCCGCCACGCCCGCGTGACGGCCCGCCACGAGGTCACCGCCCCGGACGCCTCGCCGCCGGCCGCGAGGCCCCCTCCCGCGCGTGTCGCCGCCCGTCGGGTCCCCCGTCTCCAGCACGCCCCCGCCCGTCGAGTCCCCCGTCTGCGGCACGCCTCCGCCCGTCATGAGGTCGCCGTCTCCTCGGCGAGCGCCACCAGCGCGGCCACCGCCCTGCCCGCGGCGTCGTCGGGACGCTGCCCGTCGAGGGCCGCAGCGGCGAACAGGTCGGTCAGGACGCGCCACAGGCCACGCCCGGCGCCGCCGGCCAGGCGGCCGGTGAGCCGGTCGGAGAGGTCGAACTCGAAGTCGCCGCGCATCCGGAGGGCCAGGCCCCGGAGCGCGGGCGGGTAGCCCTCTACCCGCTGGTCGAGCGACAGGAAGCCGCCCCGGCCCGCCCACCTCTCCAGACGCCGGACGCCCTCGTCGCCGCCGCCCTCCGCCATGAGGCGCTTCATGCCCTCGTGGCCGCCGGGCGTGAGCGCGACGACCGCGTCCCCGCCCGCCACGACGGGCGGCGCCGCACGGCCGCGCGGCCCGGGGAAGGTGAACCACGCCGCCGCCCGGCCGGGGGCGTAGCGGGCGATGATCGGCCAGGCGAAGTCGGGCGCGGCCACCATGTCCGCCCGGCCGTACAGGAAGACGTCCAGGATCGCGTCGTGGAACTGGGTGATCAGCGCGCGCCGCCCGCCGCCTGGCATAAGGCCCTCGATGGACCACAGCCGGGCCAGCAGCGTGAGCGCCTCCCTGACCGCGGGGCGTGACCAGTTGGCGGGGTCCGCGTGCAGGGTGCGGTAGGTCTCCCGGTCGAGCCCGACCAGGACGTTCTCGAACCAGTCGGTGAGCACCCAGCCGTCGGCCGCCGCGACGGAGAGCCTCAGGGGGCGGCACAGCCGTCCCTCGCACATGCCCACCCACGCCTCCCAGTCGGCGGGCGGCCCGGGCACGGCACCGGGCCGGTACCAGACCAGGGACTTGTGGGCGACCTTGAACCAGACGCCCTTGACCAGCCCGTCGGACCGCGCGCGCAGCAGGTCGCGCCAGGCGGGCGGGTCCTTGGACTGGACGGTCAGCAGCCTGGAGGAGATCTCGTCGTCGGTCACCAGGCCCGGCCGGGGCACGATCGCCATGTCGGGGGTCGCCGCCGGCGCCACCGGGTTGACGAGCAGGGCGGCGATGTTGTCCCCGGCCGAGTACACGACGGCGCCGCGCTGGTCGAGGACCTCGTGGAAGCGGCTCAGCTCCCAGCCGCTCCACACCACCGCGATCCGCAGGGGCGGCTCCCCGCCGCACCCGGCGACCCCGGCCACGGCGAGGCCCGACAGCAGGCCCAGGGCGCTTCTACGGTCCATCGACGTCCACGACCTCCCACGAGCCGGCGGGGGTGCGCAGTGTGGCGACGCGGCGGCCGTCGTCGCCCACCACCAGGATCGGAAGGTCGGGGTAGGCGTTGAGGGTCTCGCTCACCGCCGCGTGGCACGGCGGGTATCCGCCGCGGTCCTCCACCACCACGGCCCGGGCGGCCTGCCAGCGGCACATCGCCCGGGCGAGCGCCACCCGCAGCCTCTCGTCGGGCGACAGCTCGTAGGGGCGCCAGGCGAGCAGCCCGTGCAGGTTCAGCCGTCCGGCCACGTAGTTCACGTGCCCGCGGCGGAACGCGGCCCCGCGGTGACCGCGCATCCCGAAGCCGATGTTCTGCTCGACCGTAAGATGCGGGAACAGGCCGCCTCCCGCGGGGACCAGGGCGATGCCGCGGTCGCCGCTGGGCAGGGAGGTGACCTCGCGCCCGGCGATGCGTATCTTGCCCTTGAGCGGCCAGGCCCGCCCCAGGAGGACGTCGGTGAAGGCGTCGGCGTCGGCGGCGTCGCCCGCGAGCACCACCGCGGGCTCTCCCGCCTCGGCGACCAGCTCGTCGGGCTTCAGCGCCCGCAGTTCCCCGCCGTGCTCCCAGGAGAGGCGGTCGAGCTGGAGTCGCAGTCCCGACACGGATTCATCAGCTCCGGCGAGTGGGGGGTTCCTCGTTTATATCGGGTCGCGATCGCGGCCGAGAACCCCTTGCCCGAGATCGTTATGGCGGGGGCGGACGCCCGCCGCGTCGATCGGGCGTGCCACGGGCCGGCGTGGCCGCCGGCCCGTGCGCCGTGCTCAGCGGGCGGCCAGGCTGGTGGCCTCGTTCCTCGATACCGCGTAGGAGGCGCCGCAGTAGGTGCACTGCGTCCCGTACCTGGTGCGTACCGGAAACAGCGGGATGAAGAACAGGGTGAACTTCGTGACCCGCTTGGCGATCACCTGGGCCGCCGTGTTCCCGCAGGCGGGGCAGGCGCGCATCATGTGGCCGAGCTGGTGGATGACCGTACGGAATCCGAAGAGAAGGAACATCGCCCCCACCTACCCGCTCCGGGCCGCCCGTCACCTCCACGCCCGGCCGAGGGGCACACGTCCCGGCGTTCTGACGACCTTCGGGGCCGGGGCGGCTGCCGGAGGTCAGGTCTGGATCAGGCGGGCGGCGTGGCGCGCCTCGGACGGGGTGACGCGGCCGGGGCGGGTCGTACGCAGCCGCCACCGCGTCTCCACACCGTCCGGGCCTGTCGACGAGCCGCCGCGCAGGGCCTGCTCGATGCGCCGCCGCACCTCGGGCTCGTCTCGGGGATCGGTGGCGAACAGGACACGAAGGCGGAGCTCGGCGCCGACGCGCTCGGCACGGGTGTGGTGCGGCGCCAGCGGGCACGGCGGCGGGTGGTCCCAGTGGCCGCACAGCGCCACGGTCACGGCCGCCCCCGGGGCGCGCTCGTCGGCACCGGCGTCCACGACCAGAATCGCTTCCTGAACGAAGGCCTCGCGCATGGAGCAAGCCTCACGCGCGGCCGGCGCGAGCGGAAGTGATGAACCTCCTGGAGGTTCGTCGTGTCGGCGTCCAGCACCACGGCGCGCTCCGTGGGTGTTCCTCCCCCGGATGGGTGCCGGGTGTTCGTCCACAGATGAGGCAATTCGTCATGCCCGAAGCGGAGCCCGAAGCCGGCGCGGTCGCCCGTGGTCGTCCCCCCAGACGGGGTGCTCCGTCCCCTCAGATCCCCGCCGCGGGGTCGCCGTCGCCGGACCCCGGGCGGGCGCGGCGGCGGGCCTCCAGCTCGGCGGCGTCCAGGGCGGCGGCCTGCTCGGGGGTGGGGGCCGTGCCGCCGAGGTGGGCGGGCTGCCACCACACGCCGGGCGGGGTGCCGGGATAGTCCCGCTGCACGTGGTCCAGCTGCTCGGCCATCCGGGCCCGAAGGTCGGCCGTCACCTTCGCGACGTCGTCGCCGGGCTTGGGGTACATCGGCTCGCCGAGGGCGACGGTGATCGGCAGGCCCCGCTGGACGAGCCGCCTGGGCCCGCCCTTGGTCCACATGCGCTGCGTCCCCCAGACGGCGACCGGGATCAGCGGCACCTCGGCCTGGGACGCCATGCGCACGGCGCCGTTCTTGATGTCCTTGACGGTGAACGACCGGCTGATCGTCGCCTCGGCGAACACTCCCACCAGCTCGCCCTTGCGCAGGTCGGCCACGGCGCGGTCGTAGGCCCCGGCGCCGGCCGAGCGGTCGACGGGGATGTGGCGCATCCCGCGCATCAGCGGCCCGGAGACGGGGTGGGCGAACACCTCGCTCTTGGCCATGAAGCGCACCATGCGCCTGGCGGGCACCGCGCCGTAGCCGACGAACAGGAAGTCGAGGTAGCTCACGTGGTTGCTGACGAGCACGGCGCCGCCGGTCTTCGGCACCCGTTCCGCGCCGCGTACGTCGATCTTGAGGCCAAGCGCCTTGTAGAGGCCGCGAGCCGTGCCGATCACGAGGGGATAGACGATCTCAGGCATGCCTGCACCGTAACCTACGGATGAGTAACATGCGGGGGTCAGTGACCGCGGAACGCCTCCTCCAGCCACCACGACGGATGGCCGGCGGTGACCTTCGCGTGGATGAGGAGCGGCCGGTCGCGGGGGCCGTCCAGCCACGCGGACACCGCGCCGAGGTCGGCGCGCTCGCGGACGGTCACCGCCGCGCAGCCGAAGCCGCGCGCGATGGCCGCGAAGTCGACGGGCGGGAACCTCACCAGGTCGAGCGGGTGGCCGCCGGGCCCGAAGTGGTGCACCTCGGCGCCGTACGCCTCGTCGTCGTAGACGACGAGCACCATGGGCAGGCCCAGCCGCACCACGGTCTCCAGCTCGGCGACGCCCATGAGCGCCCCGCCGTCGCCCAGGGCCGCGACCGGCAGCCTGCCGGGCCTGGCTAGCGCGGCGCCGATCGCGGTCGCCAGCCCCAGGCCCACCGACTGGAACGCCTGCGTGAAGCAGAAGCCGTTCTCGTCGGGCACCGACAGGAACATGGACGGGTAGCCCATGAAGTTGCCGGAGTCGACGCTGACGATCCGCTCGGCGGGCAGCAGGTCGTCCAGGGCGATCGAGAGCGTGCGCGGGTCGATGCGGCCGCCGCCGGAGGCGTCGGTGTACGGGACGCCGCGCCAGGGCACCTCGCGGGCGACGCGCTCCGCCAGCTCCGCGGTGCGCCGGCCGGGCAGCGCCGGGTCGCCGTCGCCGAGCAGTTCGGCCACCGCGCGGGCGGTGGCGGCGGCGCCGCCGAACACGCCGAGGTCGACGTGGCGGTGCGCGCCCAGCGCTTCGGGGTCGGCGTCCACCTGGACGACGGTGGCGGACGGGCCGACCAGCGCGCCGTGCCGCGTGGTCCACATGTTGAGGGCGCAGCCCCACCCGACGATCACGTCGGCGCCGGAGATGAGCTCGGCCGCGGCCGGCGAGGCGAAGCCGCCGCTGACGTCCAGGTTCCACGGCGAGCCGTTGAACAGGCCCCGGGCGACGGCGGAGGTGGCGAGCAGGGCGCCGGCGCGGTCGGCGAGCGCCTCCAGCTCGCGCCGCGCGTGCCTGGCCCCGCGCCCGGCGACGAACACCGGACGCCGCGCGGAGCTCAGCACCTCGGCCAGCTCGGCCACCGCCTCCGGCGACGGCGGGCACTCGCCGTCCGCCTCGAAGGGCGTTCCCGCGGCCCCCGACGTGCGATCGCGCATGCCGGTCAGGGCGCCGTAACCGCCCTCCCCCGGCACCCGCACCGGGCCCTCGAACAGCTCGCGCTGCACGCCCAGCGGCAGGTTGAGCAGGACGGTGCGGCGCTCGCGCTCGGCCAGGCGGTAGGCGCGCACGGTGTCGTCGACCGCGGTGGCCGCCGACTCCACGCGCGCGGGCACCGCGCCGACCGCCCGGGCCAGGGCGCTCTGGTCGACGTGGAAGTTCGACCGGGGCTCCACCGCCTCGGCCGCCAGCACCAGGAGCGGGGTGCGGCTCTTGGCCGCCTCGGTGACGCCGGTCATCGCGTGGGTCAGGCCGGGCCCCTGGTGGACGCTGAGCACGCCGACCGTGCCGCTCATGCGGGCGTAGGCGTCGGCCATGGTGGCCGCGCCGCCCTCGTGGCGGGCGGCGACGAACCGCGCGCCGTGCTCGACCAGGGTCGTGGTGACGTGGAAGTTGCCGCTGCCGACCACGCCGAACACGACCCGTGGGCCGAGCTGGGCCAGGGCCTCCCCCACCGCCTGGGCGACGATCATCGTTCGACGAGCGCCAGCACGCGGACCGGGCTGCCGGAGCCGCCCACGATGGGCAGCGGGGGCGCGACGACGACCGCCCCGGTGACCGGAAGCCGGTCGAGGTTGCGGAGCTGGGTCAGGCCGTACTTGCCGGCCCCGAGCAGGAAGGAGTGGCAGGGGAAGGCGGGGTCGAAGGAGTGCGCGGCCCCGGCGTCGGTGCCGACGGTCTCCACGCCGAGCCCGGCGATCGGCGTCTCCTCGGCCAGCCACCGGGCGCACTCGGCGGAGATCCCGGGGGTGTGCGGCCCGGTGTCGTCGGCGTTCAGGAAGTCCTCCTGGTCGTTGGCGAGGGCGTCCCAGCCGGTGCGGTAGAGCAGCCAGCCGCCCTCGGGCAGCGGGCCGTTGACCTTCTCCCACTGCCTGACGTGCTCGATCTGCAGCAGGAAGTCGGGGTCCTCGGCCGCCTGGGCGGCGAAGTCGAGCACCACGGCCGGGCCGATCAGGCGCGCGGGGGGCACCTGGGAGACGTCCTCGCCGTCGCGGCCGGTCACCCAGTGGACGGGCGCGTCGAAGTGGGTGCCGGTGTGCTCGCCGGTGGTGATGTCGTTCCAGTACCAGGCCGGGCCGCGGTCGTCGTACCGGCTGATCTCGGTGAGCAGGAACGGGACCGTGTTGCCGAACGGCTCGGGCAGCCGCAGGATCGGCGTCTCGGAGCTGAGCGGCGCGGTCAGGTCGATCACCTCGATCGCGCCGTTCCTGATGCCCTCGACGAGACTGCTCAGCACCGACATCTAACGCTCCCTGCTCGTGGCCGTCGGCACAGATCCTGCCCTGCCGGGCCGCTCCGCGTCACCACCGGGTTTCAGGATGTCCTGGCCCCGGCGGGGGCGAACGCTTGCCAGGCGGCGGGAACGGGCAGAGATTGGCCGGGGAGCGCCGAGACCAGTTGGGGACCAGCTCATGAAGAAGCTCATCAACACCGCCGAATCGATGGTGACCGACGCGCTCGCCGGGATGGCCGCGGCCCATCCCGGCCTCCGGGTCGACGCCGGGAACCGCGTCGTGTACCGCCGTTCCGCGCCGGAGCGCGGCAAGGTCGGGCTGGTCTCGGGCGGCGGCTCGGGCCACGAACCGCTGCACGGCGGCTTCGTCGGGTACGGCATGCTCGACGCGGCCTGCCCCGGGGAGGTCTTCACCTCGCCGGTGCCCGACCAGGTGATCGAGGCGACCAAGGGCGTCGACGGCGGCGCCGGGGTGCTGCACATAGTCAAGAACTACACCGGGGACGTGCTGAACTTCGAGATGGCCGCGGAGCTGTGCGCCGAGGAGAGGCTGGAGGTGGCCACCGTCCTGGTGAACGACGACGTGGCCGTCAAGGACTCCCTCTACACCGCCGGGCGGCGCGGCACCGGCGCCACCGTCTTCGTGGAGAAGATAGCCGGCGCGCTGGCCGAGGCCGGGGCGTCGCTCGCCGAGGTGGCCAAGGTGGGCGAGGAGGTCAACGCGCGCAGCAGGTCGTTCGGCGTGGCCCTCACCTCGTGCACGGTCCCGGCGGCGGGCAAGCCGACGTTCGAGCTGGAGGAGTCGGAGATCGAGCTGGGCATCGGCATCCACGGCGAGCCGGGCCGCACCCGGGCGCCCGCCGCCCCGGCCCGCGACCTCGCGCGGGCCGCCGTCGACGCCCTGCACGACGACATGCCGCTGTCGGGCGACACGCTGGTGATGGTGAACGGCATGGGCGGCACCCCGCTGATCGAGCTGTACGTCGTCTACGCGGAGGTCGCCGCCCGGCTGCGTGAGAAGGGCGCGACGCCGGCGCGCAGCCTGGTCGGCAACTACATCACCAGCCTCGACATGCAGGGCTTCTCGGTCACCGTGTGCCGGCTGACCGACGAGCTCACCCGCCTGTGGGACGCCCCCGTGGAGACCCCCGCCCTACGCTGGGGCCGCTGAACCCCGCCCGCCCTTCCGGAGGAGCCCCGAGCAGCATGGACGCCGCGTTCTTCACCGCCTGGATCGACGAGATCGCCCGGGCCGTCACCGCCGGGCGCGAGCGCCTGACGCGCCTGGACGCCGCGATCGGGGACGCCGACCACGGCGCCAACCTCGACCGCGGCTTCACGGCCGTCCGCGAGGCGCTGGCCGCCAAGCCCCCGGCGACGCCGGGGGCCGTGCTGACGCTCGCCGGCACGACGCTGATCCGCAAGGTCGGCGGCGCCTCCGGCCCCCTGTACGGCACGGCGTTGCGCCAGATGGGCGCCGCCCTGGGCTCGGCTCCGGAGGTGACGGCCGGCGAGCTGGCGGCCGCCCTGGAGGCGGGGGTCGCGGGCGTGCGCAAGCTCGGCGGCGCCGAGGAGGGCGACAAGACGATGGTCGACGCCCTCGCCCCCGCCGCCCGCGCGCTCACCGCGGCCGTGGCCGGCGGGCTGAAGGACGGGGAGGCCCTCGCCGCCGCCCGCGCCGCGGCCGAGGAGGGCGCCCGGACGGCGGTGCCGCTCCAGGCCAGGAAGGGGCGCGCCAGCTACCTCGGCGAGCGCAGTGCCGGCCACGAGGATCCCGGCGCCGCCTCCACCGTCCTCATCCTCACCGCCCTGCACACGACGGCCACGCGATGAGCGCCGGCCCCCGGGTGGGCATCGTCCTGATCTCGCACAGCGACGCGCTGGCGAGGGAGGCGGTGGCGCTGGTCGTGGGGATCGCCGGGGACGGTGTCGCGGTGGCCCCGGCCGGCGGCACCGACGACGGCCTGCTCGGCACGAGCGTCGACAAGGTGGCCGCGGCAATCGTGCGGGTCGACCAGGGAGCCGGGGTGGTGCTCATCCCCGACCTCGGCAGCTCGGTGCTGACCGCCCGCCTGCTGGAGGAGCCCGGTTCGGTGGTCATCGCGGACGTCCCCTTCGTGGAGGGCGCCATCGGGGCGGCCGTCGCGGCCGGCACCGGGGCGTCCCTGCGAGCCGTGCTCGACGCCGCCGAGGACGCCCGCGTGTACCGCAAGCTCTGAGGCCGCCGACCGTCGCCCGGGTATCCTGGGTGCGAGGAAGCGATCGTACGCCTGTACGCCTTCGGCCGCGCCGTCCACCTCACGGTGTCCGGGCCCGGCTCTGCGCATGGCCGACCGCTTCCTCGCTCTGTGCGGGCGGGGGTCTTCAGCGTCCCGCGGGCCGTGTCATCCGGCGTACAGCTTGGCGGCGTACTGGGCGCCGTAGTAACGCTCCAGCTCCTCCAGGGACTCCTGGGTGGCCTGGACGGCCTTGACGATGGTGGCGTGCGACGGGAGCGCGCCGGGGTTCCAGGTCTCCGGGCTCCACAGGGACGAGCGCATGAACGCCTTGGCGCAGTGGAAGAAGATCTGGTCGATCTCGACGAGCAGGGCCAGCCTGGGCCGGTGCCCCTTGACGACCATCGCGTCGAAGAACGGCGCCTCACGCACCAGCCGGCCCCTGCCGTTGACGCGCAGGGTCTCGCCGCGGCCGGGGATCATGTACAGCAGGCCGACGTGCGGGTTGTCCAGGACGTTGGCGAACCCGTCCACGCGGCGGTTGCCGGGGCGGTCGGGGATGGCGATCGTGCTGTCGTCCAGGACGTGGGTGAACCCGGGCGGATCGCCCTTGGGCGAGACGTCGCAGCCGTCGGGGCCGGCGGTCGCCACCAGGCAGAACGGCGATGTCGCGAGCCATCTCCTGTCCATCTCGTGCAGGACCGCGCGCTCCTTGGCCAGTGCCCTCGGCATCGGCTCGCCGACCAGCTCGCGAAGCTCGGCCCGTGACGTGACCTCGACGTACCCCGAATCCCCCGGCACCGCGTCTCCTCACGGTCAGGCGGCCGGAACCGCCCGGCACGGGCGCGGACGACCCGGGGGCGGCGGGCGCGCGGCCGCGACACGCCCGAGATCATGCTACTTGTGCTTGAAGTAGACGAACAGGCGCCCGTGGTTCTTGGAGTCCTTGTCGATGCGGTGGTAGAGGGCCTTGATCTCCTTCTGGTCGAGGAAGCGCAGCACCTTCTTCTTGAGCTGCCCCGACCCCTTGCCCGGGATGATCTCGACCTCGGTGGCCTTCTTCCGCAGGGCCTCGTCGATGATGCCGCGCAGGGCGCGGTCGATCTCGCCGCCCCGGTTGTAGATGTCGTGGAGATCCAGCTTCAGCTTCACGCCCGCGATTCTACGGTGTGCGCTTTGGAACGTTCTTCCAACTGCGTCTATCACAGCTATCAACCGGAATGCCTACGGATTTAGGCAGATATTGCTGCAAGTCCGTTTGTGGAGCGATCTAGGCGCTGACTTTTCCGGCATCTAGACTCCGTCTGTGTTTGGTCGCCCCGGCTTCAAGGGGCGGTCAAGCTCTTGTCGCCCAACGGGGAGGGTGGGGTCCTCGTTTGTCGTGCCCTGCGGCGGGCGACGTGGCTCCTCCATGCCCGAGGGCGGCGAGTCCTAGCGGCTCACCAGGAGGTGTCGTGCCAAGCAAGCCCCTGCCCTCTTTCTTACGTCGAGCACGCCGTGTCACGGCCGTGGGCGTGAGTCTCGCGGTCGCCGGCGTGATGAGCCCGGCCGTTCCCGCGTTCGCGGAACCGACCCCATCGGCGGGTTCCACCGCCAAATGGACCGCGACGGCGCTCACCCCGGCCGACCGTGTCCAGGGCGCCAAGTCCCCCAGCGGAAAGCTGGCCAAGAGTGACACCGCGCTGTTCAAGGCCACCTCGGCCGCACCGGTCAGCGTGGTCGTCAAGCTGGACTACGACTCGCTCGCGGCCTACAAGGGCGGACTGAAGGGACTTCCGGGCACCAGCCCGCAGGTCACCGGCAAGAAACTGGACGTCAAGAGCTCGGCGGCCAAGGAGTACACCAAGCACATCGAGGGCGTCGAGAACACCTTCCTCGGCGAGCTCGGCAAGCGCGTCCCCGGCGCCCGGGCGGGCCAGAAGCTGCGCACCGTCTACGGCGGCGTCGCGGTGACCCTGCCGGCCAACAAGGCCGCCGAGCTGCTGCGCCTGCCCGGCGTGGCGGCGGTCCAGGAGGACAGGCTCCAGAAGCCGCTCACCGACTCCAGCCCCGCCTTCATCGGCGCGCCGACCATCTACAGCAAGCTCGGGGGCAGCGCGTCCTCGGGCAAGGGTGTCATCTTCGGCAGCCTGGACTCCGGCGCCTGGCCCGAGCACCCGTCGTTCAAGGACCCCGGCGGGCTGCCCGCGCCGCCGCCCACCACCGACGGCACGCCCCGCGTCTGCGACTTCGGCGACAACCCGCTGACCCCGGCAGCCGACGTGTTCGTCTGCAACAACAAGCTGATCGGCGGCGCGCCGTTCCTGGACACCTACAACGCCGTCTTCGGCGGCGAGGTGTACCCCGACAGCGCCCGTGACTCCAACGGCCACGGCACGCACACCGCCACCACCAGCGCCGGCGCCCGCGTGGCCGACGCCAACCCGCTCGGCATCAGCCGTGGCCCGATCAACGGCATCGCGCCCGCCGCCGCCGTGTCGGTCTACAAGGTCTGCGGCGCCGAGGGATGCTTCCCGTCCGACTCGGCCGCCGCGGTCGCGCGCGCCATCCTCGACGGCGTCCGGGTGATCAACTTCTCGATCTCCGGCGGCAGCGACCCCTACAGCGACCCGGTGGAGCTGGCGTTCCTGGACGCCTACGCCGCCGGCGTCTTCGTGTCGGCCTCCGCCGGCAACTCCGGCCCGGGCGCGAGCACCACGGACCACCGCAGCCCGTGGGTGACCACCGTCGCCGCGTCCACGCAGACCCGCACCTTCCGGTCCACCGTGACGCTCACCGGCGCCGGCGGCGCCACGGCCACGGTCTCGGGCGCCTCGATCACCGGCGGCGTCACCTCGCCGGTTCCGATCGTGTCGGCCGCGGCACCGCCGTACTCCAACGCGCTGTGCACCACCCCGGCGCCGGCCGGCCTGTTCACCGGCAAGATCGTCGCCTGTGAGCGCGGGCCGAACCGCGTCCTGAAGGGCTACAACGTCCGGGCCGGCGGCGCGGTCGGGATGATCCTGTACAACTCGACGCCGCTCGACGTCATGACCGACAACCACTGGATCCCGACGGTCCACATCGACCAGCCGGACTCCACCACCCTGCTGAACTTCCTGGCCGCCAACCCCGGCGCGACCGCCAAGTTCCCGCCGGGCGCCAAGACCACCTGGCAGGGCGACGCGATCACCTACTTCTCCTCGCGGGGACCGGGTGGCGACTTCCTCAAGCCGGACGTCACCGCGCCGGGCCTGCACATCCTCGCCGGCACCACGCCGACGCCGGAGTCGCCGCTCGAAGGCCCGCCCGGCAACCTGTACCAGGCCATCGCGGGCACCTCGATGTCGGCGCCGCACGTCGCCGGCGCCGCGGCCCTGCTGTTCGCGCTGCACCCGACCTGGACTCCCGGCCAGGTGAAGTCCGCGCTGGAGACCACGGCCAAGACCACGGTCACCAAGCAGGACCGCACCACCCCGGCCGACCCGTTCGACTTCGGCGGCGGGCGGATCGACCTCACCAAGGCCGGCGACCCCGGCCTGACCCTGGACGAGACGGCCGCGAACTACGCCGCCTCGGCCACCGACCCGCTGGGCCGGATCGACCTGAACCTGCCGTCGGTGAACGCGCCGACCATGCCGGGCATCATCACCGCCAAGCGCACGGTCACCAACGTCACCAACCAGACGCTGAACTACACCGCGACCGGCTCCGCGCCCAGCGGCGCCAACATCACGGTGCTGCCGCCGCTGTTCTCGGTGAAGCCCGGCAAGAGCGTCAAGCTGACCGTCGTCATCACGGCTCCCGAGCTGGCCGACGGGCAGTACTTCGGCCAGGTGAACCTCAAGCAGATCGGCGGCAGCCGCAACCTGCACCTGCCGGTCGCGTTCTTCCGTCAGGAGGGCGTGGTGCCGGTCGACCAGACCTGCGCCCCGAGCACCATCGCGAAGAACACCGGCGAGTCCACCTGCACGGTGACGGTCGAGAACACCACCCTGACCGACACCGAGATCACCGCGCTCAGCACGCTGGACTCCAAGCTCCGGCTCAACAGCGTGACCGGCGCCACCAAGATCGGCTCCCAGATCGCGACCGCCAAGGCCGACCTGCCCGGGCGCGAGCCCGACCGGCCGAGCATCGCCCCGGGGACCAGCCCCGCCGGCTACCTGCCGCTGGACGCCTTCGGCATCGCGCCGACGCCGATCGGCGACGAGGAGGCGCTCAACTTCACCGTCCCCGGCTACGTCTACGCCGGTAAGACCTACACCCGGATCGGCATCACCTCCAACGGGTACACCGTGGCCGGCGGCACCTCCGGGTCCGCCGACATCGAGTTCGCGCCGCAGACCCTGCCGGACCCGACCCCGCCGAACAACGTCCTGGCGCCGTACTGGACCGACCTGGACGGCACGGGCTCGCCCGGCGTCTACGTCGGAAGCCTCACCGACGGCGTCTCCGACTGGCTGGTCGTCGAATGGCGCCTGCGCCTGTACGGCACGTCCTCGGTGAAGGTGTTCCAGCAGTGGATCGGCCTCAACGGGGCCGAGGACATCACCTACACCTACGACCCGGACAACCTCCCCGGCGACCCCGGCGCGACCTACGGCCTGACCGTGGGCGCCGAGAACGCCGAGGGCACGGCCGGCGAGCAGATCTCCGGCCCGCCGACCGAGGACTACCGCGTCACCAGCACCCCCGGCGCCCCGGGCGGCAAGCTGACCTACACCATGAAGATCAAGGGCGTCACCTCCGGAGTCGGCTCGGTCACCACGGCCACCTCGACCCCCGAGGTGAAGGGCATCACCATCGAGGTAGACAAGATCACCGTCCAGTAACCCGACCCGTCCCCGAGACGGCAACCATCTGAGACGAAGAAGGGGCCCGGTGAGCAATCACCGGGCCCCTCTGTCGTCTGCGGCTCGGGGAACCATGGAGCCCGACGCGGAGGGCGGCTTGGGAGGCGGAATACTGCTCGGGCGGGACGGTGATCCGGCCGTCTGTGCGCGTCGACAGGAGCGGTGATGACCAAGACCATCGACAAGGTCGCCTGGATTCAGCTGGCGGAGGGGCGGATTCTCAGTACCCGGTCGCGGGGCAAGGAGGTCTACTACATTCCCGGCGGGAAGCGGGAGGCCGGGGAGAGTGACCTGGAGACGCTGGCCCGGGAGATCGACGAAGAGCTGGCCGTCACGATCATCGCGGGCACGGCCCGGCACGTCGGCACCTACCAGGCTCAGGCGCACGGGCACGCTGACGGGATCATCGTGCGGATGGCCTGCTACACCGCCGACTTCGACGGGACACCGGCGCCCAGCAGTGAGATCGAGGAGGTCGTCTGGCTGTCGTACACCGACCGCGATCGGGTGTCCCCGGTGGACCAGATCATCTTCGACGACCTGCACCAGGCCGGGCAGCTCCGCTGACGCCGGATACCGGGATACCGGGGCCGACGCCCAGGCATCGGCTCCGCTGACACCGGACGCCGGGGCGGCGGGCGGGCATCGGCTCCACTGAGTGACGGGCCGGCGGGAGCAGTGCGTAGGCATCGGCTCTCCCCGCGCCGCGCAGGTGGAGGTTGACTGATAGCGATATGCGGGGGTTCGGGGGGAAATACGATAGTAAAGTGACGATCTTTCGCCACGTACCGGAGCGCCACGGACTCATGCCAGGGACCGTCCGGCTAGGCGGGTGTCCGGCGGTCGTTTCCCATCGAGCTCAGGGAGTCGTACTTGCAGACGGGTTTCGGCGCGCCGCCTCCAGACCCCGGCGACGCGAAGACGATCGTCCAGTTCGTCGACCGCATGCGCGAGCTGAAAGCGTGGTCGGGCCGCTCGTACCGTCAGCTGGAGCGGAACGCGAGCCGGCACGGCGAGCACCTGTCGTACAGCACTCTCGCCGGCGCGCTCTCCCGCAACCAGTTGCCCCGGGAGGAGCTGCTCCGCGCCTTCGTCCTGGCCTGCGGCTGCGACACGAAGACCGCCGCCGCGTGGGTCGGCGTCCGCCAGACCCTCGCGATGCGGGCGCTCTCCGAGGCCGACCCGGCCCCGGTACCCGGTGAGCCGCTGACCGGTGAGACGGCGCCGCTCCAGACGGCGCCCGGTGAGCTCAAGCCCGATGAAGCCGTGCCCGGTGGGCCGAGGCCCGATGAAGCCGTGCCCGGTGGGTCGAAGCCCCATGAGGCCGTGTCCGGTGGGCCGGGGCCCGGTGAGGCGGTGCCCATCGGGCCAGAGGCCGGTGACTCGGTGAACGGTGTGACCGCGCCGGTCCGGGCGGAGCAGGAGCCGGGGGATGGCGTGCCAGGAGCGGGTTCCCGGCCGGAACCGCTCAAGCCGCGTCCGGGGTGGGGGCGGACGCGGTCCGCCAGGTTCGTAGGAGTGACCACTCTGCTCCTCTCGGGCGGGATGGTGATCGCCGCCCTCACCGACCGGTGGCCCTTCGAGCGCTCACCCGGCTCGGCCGTTCCCGGGACGACGACCTCCCCCGCGACCGGAAGCCAGGTGCCCGCCGCGTCGAAGCCCGCCGTCCTGCCCGGGGCGTACCGCCTGCGGCTCGCCCATTCGCGTCACTGCCTGTCCGAGCGGGAGGACTCCAAGGGCAGGATCCTGCAGATGCCGTGCGATCAGGCCTACCCGCCGATGACGCTTCGCGCGGAGGCGGACGGCACCTACCGCGTCACCACCGTCCATCCCAGCGAGGGGCCGGGCTGCATGGGCATCCGGTACGCGAACAAGGCGCCCGGCCCCTTCGTCTACGACGACTTCTGCGAGAGCACCAACTCGGGCGGCGAGCGTTTCCGCGTCGAGGCCGTCACCGCCCCGGTGCGCGGGTTCCGGATCCGCCCGGCGCACAACAAGCTCTGCTTCGGCGTACCCGGAGGCTCGCGCAAGGTGGGCGACCCCGTCTGGCAGTCGCCCTGCGACCCCGCCGCGCTCGATCAGGTGATCCTGCTCGAACCACGGTGGGCGGACCCGGATCTCGCCCGCAGGTGAGAGGCCGGGTTCAGGTCGGCCGCAAGGGCGCCCGCCGCCCAGAGAGCGCCTGACGGGGGCGGGCGCGCGGGGTCCCGCGGGCCGCCCGCGTCCCAGATCAGCTCGCCGCGACGGGTGACCAGCCGCGGGTCCGCGGGCAGGATTCCCCGGTGGACGACGGCCATGCCGCCCTGGAACCGGGTCTTGGCGCCTAGCGCGTCCAGAAGGGCGGCCACGCGGCGGCTGAACGTGCGTGCCGACATGTGCAGGTTGCGGCACGCGGTGGCGTCCGGCGTGCCCATGGCCAGCTCCTCCAGAACCGGCAGCAGGTACGCCGGCAGGCGCCATGGGTCGCCGGCGTCCGGGTTCCGTATCCGGAGCCCGGCCGAGCGTGTGTGTTCGGTGATGCCCGATCCGCTGTCTTCTCTGCTCATCTCTTCCCCCATGACCGTCTCCGGCTTCGTGACGGAGACGGCAGCCCGTTCGGCGGTCTCCGTTCCGGTCATCCGGTGCGCCGCGGCCTGGCCGAAATCGGCCGGTCGCACGGGTCATGATCTGTCCGCGGGACGGCGCCGGGGCAAGGGGGCGAGGTGTTCGGCTTTGTTCCGAACACCGTCGTGGCAGGTGAGACGGCATGCGGCGGGGCGGCGGTGGTACGTGGTGATCGATCGCCCGCGGGCGCCACGAGCGGCCCGGCCGGCGCGGGCACGCCTGGGATCGCGCCCGCGCCGACCGGCCCCGGACGCCGGGGCCGTACGGCCAGGCGCCCGGGGCCCCCGCGAGGCCCGGGCGCGCCGTTCGGTCACGGAATGCCCGTGTAGCCGATCGCCTGAAGGTGCTGCTGGAACAGGGCGGCGTACACGCTCGTCCCACGGCCGTTGGGATGCATGCTCGACCTGCTCGCGCACCTCAGGCTGTCGACGACGCAGTCGATCCCCGAGGGGAAGTCCCCACCGCCGGTCGAGGCGCCCAGCACTCCGTGGATCGAGTCGGCGTCCGCGTCCGGCAGCCTGCCCGACCCGCTGCACACCCCCTTGCCGGCGAAGGCCGGTATCGCGTCCGCGAACGACACCGGCGTCCCGCCCGCGGCCAGGCCCGCGACGACGTTCTTCTCGGCGTTCGCCGCATAGTGGGCCAGCCTGCTGAGCACCGCCACCTCGTTGGCGGTGAACTGCCACACGGCGTGCTCGCAGGCCTCGCCGGGCGCCATCAGCTCCGGGTAGCCCATGAGCACGATGCGCGCCTTCTTCGTCCTGCCGGCGTTGCCCGCATAGAAGTTGATGTTGTTCAGGACGCCCTTCACGCTGCCGCTCGTCCCGACCGGCGGGTCCACGACGGCGTCGATCCACGCCTTGCGGTTGTTCTCGAAGGCGGCGTCCTCGCAGAGTGACTGGGCGCACTTCTGCACACCGGAGGCGAAGCCCGCGTCGTTGCCCCCGATCGAGACGGCGACCAGCGTCGTGTTCTGGTCGACGTATCCGGAGGACAACTGGGCGGCCTCCCGGAACCTCCCCTCGGCCTCGCCGGAGTACTCGTCGGAGAAGGGTTTGGCCCAGAAGGCGGGCGACGGGTCCGTCATGGAGGTCGTCGTCGCGCCCGAGCACGCCACGAAGGCGAAGTCCAGCTGCGGGGAGAAGGCGTCGGCCAGCTCGCCGACCGTCTGCGTCTCACCGGGCAGGACGGTCTTCCTGATCCAGGCGTTGCGGCTTCGCCGGCAGGCGTTCCACTTCAAGGTGTCGTAGTCGAAGTCGGTCTCCTTGAGGTACTCCGGCGCACCCTCGCCGGAGGTGTAGGAGTCGCCCATCGCGACCACGAAGTGCTTGGGCTTCTTCTGCAGGACCTGGAAGGCGACCGCGTCCCAGGCCATCGGGACGGTGCCGTCACCCTCGTTGTTCAGCGTGGTCAGGCTGACCTTGGGATTGCCGGCGAACTCGAACGTGCCGAGGCTCTGCCAGGAGTTCTCCTCACGGCGCTGGGACAGGTAGCGGATCGCGGTGCGCCCGTTGCCCAGGTGGACGGTGTAGGGCGCCTGCTGCGTCTCGGCGCGCCGTTTGGGGACGTGGACCAGCACCCGCGCCCATCCGTTGATCGGATTACTCGTGTTCAGTGCCCAGGTGCCGGTCACCTGCATGACGGTGCCGTTGCTCGACGACCTTCGCGGGTAGGCGAACCACTCGTGCCCGCCGAACCCGTTGCCGAGCTGCTGGAAGTCGGCCCTGGCCGGCACCTTCCCGGCGGCGTCCTTGCCGAACTGGAAGCTCAGCGTGCCGGAGTTGGTCCACCCCCTGTTGTCGCACCCCCCGCGGATCGGCGGAGCCGAGGACGGGACGTCGTCGACGATCAGCACGTCGGTGGTCCCCCCGGTCTTGGCCGGCAGGCCCGGCGTCAGGCAGGTCGTCCAGGAGTCCGTCGGCTCCTCGCGCTCGGTGGAGGCGTACTTGGCCTCCGAGTAGCGGATCGTGCCCTCGGTCCCGCAGTCGGCCTGGCACGACTTCCACGACTTGGACGTGTGCCACCAGCATTTGGAGTTCGGCTCCTGGCACCTGCCCAGCGGAGGGAGCCCTCCGGGTGAGGCGGAGCCGGGCGAGCAGTTGTTGTGGGCGGTCCCGCCGGTCGACGCCGGCGCGCAGAAGGCGTTCACGTCCACCACGACCCTCGACCCCGCCGTCGTGAACGACGGCACGATCGCGGAACGGTAGGCCGAGGTGTTCCACCAGGCGGCGTTGTAGCCGGCCTGACCCACCCACTTCTGCTGGGCGGGGTCGAAGTAGAGCTTGCTGATGGGCCACGCCGCCCAGCCCAGCACCTTCTCCTGGTACGGCCAGTCCTGCGGGCGGGCGGCGTCGGCGTAGGCGTTCCCGTCCAGGAACGGGTGCCGGTCGAACCGGTACTGCGGGTTGGAGGGGTTGTTGGCCCAGCCGACGCCCCAGGCCCCGTTGTTCGGGGTGCCCTGGTAGGTGCCGCCGGCGTCCGCCTTGGCGTGCCAGCCGGAGTTGTAGGCCCACGTCGCGAAGTACCAGTTCTCGATGCGCGCCGGGTCACCGTTGTTGGCCTTCATCTGGCCGCCGGTGTCGGTGAGGATCTCGTTCCACTTCTTGCCCAGGGTCTGGATCCCGACCGCGATGTTGGTCACGTAGTCCAGGGCGATGGCGCGCTGCACCGCGGGGTCGTACAGGGTCTCCCCGGCCCTCGGGAAACCCTGCTTCCGCATGCCGTCGGTCTGCTGGGAGACGCCGTAACCACAGTCGGCGTCGGTGAAGTCGACCTCCCAGTCGTTCGCGGGGTTGGTGTCGTAGATCTTGAGCCCGTAGTAGTTGCCCACGAGCGGGTTGCCGGTCTCCCCCTCGGCCACGTTGCGCTGGGCCTGCCAGAGGTTCGACTCCTGCGCCAGGATGCCCAGGACGACGGACGTCGGGATCCGCCCGCCGCCCACCAGATCGGGCACGGGGAACAGCGTCTGGGGGTTCCACGCCGGGATGTTCACGCCCTTCCAGGTGGCAGCCCGGGTGACCGCCAGCCGGTTCTTGAAGACGAGCTGGTCCACGGCCCACTCCACCTGCCGCCAGTGCGGCTGGTAGACCTGGGTCAGCGGGTCGTTGCGCGGGATCGAGCAGGTGTACCCCTCGTCCACGGTGCCGACGCCGGTGGCCGGCGCGGCCGTGGTCGTCGTGAGCCCGGCCAGCCGGGGGTTGGCCGAGTGGCCGGTCGCCGCCTTGGGCGCCACCAGGGCGTCGGGCTCGACCTGGAAGGCGACCGGCGTCCGGCTCGCCGCGATCTCCGTGACCACCTCGATGGGCTCGGTGTCGGGGCCGCCGCCGGTGGAGCCGGAGATCGCGGTGTCCTTCGGGTCTGCCCGCCGTCCCTCGCGCAGGCCCCAGCGTGCCGCGGACTTCACGAGCAGGCCGCCGTGCGAGGAGACCTCGGCGCCGGGCGGGGCGGCCTTCACGGTGACCCCCGCCGGCAGCGCCTCCCTGCTGCGGGTGCTGCCGGTGAGGAACACGCGGCCACCCGCTCCGGAGCGGACCGACAGCTCCCCCAGGCGCCCGGTCGCCAGCTCCCGGGTCGCCCCCTTGTCGTGGTATCTGACCCGTACCTGCTCACCGGCCGCCTCGGCGAAGGCCACACCGCCGCCGGCGGTCGCGCGCAGGTCGAACGGGACGGAGCCGGTCTCGGCCAGCGAGGTGAGCTTCCCCGCGGGCGACACCGCGACCAGCCGGTTGCCCGCGGCCGCCGCCATGCCGTCCGCGACCGGTACCGCGGAGGTGACCTGCCCGGTCACCCTGGCCTTCCAGGCGACCCGCTTCGCCGCCGTGTCGACGAGCAGCAGCCCGCTCGACTCCTGCCCGTCGATGGTGCCCTGGGTCAGCGCGGCGGTGTCACCCGCGCCGCACCCGGGGTTGAAGTACGCGAGCGTCACCTGTTCCCGGAGCTTGGTCACCGCGCCGGACGCGACGTCGATGACGGCGGCGAAGCCGCCGCGGCTGAACAGCCAGGGCCGGTTGGTGAAGTGGCGGGGCGCGTACACCGCCACGATGCTCCGCCCGGAGCCGGTCAGGCACGCGTTGCCGACCCACTGGTCGGTGTCCATGCCCGGCTCGCTGAGCGTCGCGACCGTGCGCCACTGGTAGCCCGTGCTCTCCTCGGCGGCGAGCACGTGGAAGCCCGTGGCGTCACCGGCCGCCGCGACGGCGGTGTCCTTGGACGCCCGCCACTCCTTGGAGAGCAGCCTGTCGCGCTGGGCCGCCTCGACGGACGACCGTCCGGCGGGGTCGCCCAACGGCGCCGCCGAGCCGGGGGAAGGGGAGACGACCCGCGTCTGCGGCCGGGCGGGCTCCGTCACGGACGCCGCCGCGCCGATCTCACCCGCGATCACGGTGGCCAGGGAGACGACCACCACCAGGCCCGCCGTCACTACCTTACGAGCGCTTCGAAACGGCATGCGCACTCCAAGTTGGGAAAGACCGGCAGACACCCGATCTTCGCAAGAGGTAGCACACGCCCCGGACGCCCAACAAGCATTGTGGCGACTTCTCGCCATCATCTCGATTTCACCTGCGATCTCTTCCGCCGTCCCTTGCGCCGGGCGACACTCGCGTCACAAGATCCTGTCAGGCGGGACATTCCACGCACCCGCCGTCCATGAAATTCGAAGCGCATCACCGGCAGGAAGAAAGGGAAGCATTGAGATTCACCGCACGGCGGATGAGGAGCACCGGCGGAAAAGCCGCGTTGGCTCTCCTCATAACCAGCGCCGTATTCGGAGTCCTTCCCGCGACCGCGGCCTCGGCGGACGAGGTCACCTTCTGGAAGAACCGGGCCACCGAGAGGTTTCTGGAGGTGTGGTTCTCCCAGACCGGCGAGGGCGCCACCGTCGGGACGTGGGCCTGGAACGGAGGCCCGAACCAGCAGTGGTGGGAGTCGTCGTCGAACTCCTCCTACAACCACTACACGAATATGAACAGCGGACGGAAGCTATACGCCGCCCAGCAGTGCTACAGGGGCCTTTACCAGACGGACACGGCGTACAACAACAGCGACTTCCGCACCATCTTCGTCGAGGGCCGGTGGCAGCTCATCAGCCGCACGGGATGTGACGGCGACATCTACCACGACGTGGTCTCCCAGAGCCACGACAGTCCCGGAGCCTTCCAGGTCTACCTTTATCATTCGGGCGTTCCCGCGTACGAAAAGGGATGCCTTCTTAAGCCGGGCCTCCAGACGATCGCCGACTACTGCAACTGGGACGTATTCGTCCAGGGCTGAGATTCACGGAAGGTGCTCGCATGACAGAACGCAGCGGAGGACGGGGCCCCGGAAGGATCGCCGCCCTCGCTTTCACCACCGGAACCTCCGTCCTTCTCCTGAGCGGCGTCGTAGTGGCGGTCGCGGCGGCCTCCAACGGTCCTGCGGGGACGGAGCCCGCACCCACGGTCAGCGCCGGAGGCCCGTCCATGAACGCGAGCCAGGCTCCCGCCCCGTCCACACCAGCCGTCACCCCCGTCGTGGAGCCGCCGCTCGGAACCGTCTCCCAGGTACGGGCCCGGCAACGCACGCCCCGGCCGCTCGACCCGTACACCCCGCCGGCGAGCGAGCTGGAACTCCTGGCGAAGGGCCGCGATCTGGCGACCGTGGGGTGCATGCGCTCCCTCGGGTTCACCGGCTGGACGAACGGCAGCCTCGCCACCTCGACCTCCTCGTTCAAGGAAGCCGATCCCCTGGAGTACGTGGAACCCTCCGAGGCCGCCGCCGGCTACCAGGGAATGAAGGCCCGGCCGGCTCCCCGGGGGCAGGCGGCGGCCGGGAAGCGGTCCGCCGACACCACCGCAGCCCTGCTGGGCACGGGCGCGCGCCTGGAGAACGGCAAGGCCGTCCCCAAGGGCGGCTGTCTCAGCGAAGGCGACAAGAAGGTGCGGAGCCTCGCCGCCGCCGGAGACGTCGTCGAGCTGCCGGCCGACTCCCGCCTGCTGGCGACCGACGCGAAGTTCTCCGCGTTGCGCGACAGCCGCATGAAGCAGGCGTTCGGGAAGTGGAGCGCGTGCATGGCCGAGAGCGGCCTGCGGTACGGGACCCCCTTCGACGCCGGCAACGACTCCCGGTGGAACCGGCGTGAGGCGTCGACTGCGGCGGGGGCCGAGGAGAGGAAGGTGGCCGCGGCCGACGCGACCTGCCGGCAGCGGGTCAACCTGCAGGGCACCTACGAGGCCCTGGTGGTCGCCTACCAGAAGGCGACGGTCGAGCGGCTGCGGCAGCCGCTGATCGAGTCCGGGAAGATCTTCGACACCTGGCTCGCCAACGCGAAACGCACCATCGCCGCCGAGTGACCTACCGGGCTGACCCACCGGGGTGACCCACCGGGCTGACCCACCGGGCGCGGGCGCGAGATGCGCCCGCGCCCGACTCGTCCGCGCCGATCCGGAGCGGTGATCTCCGGCGGCACGGCGCTGGAGAAACGCCTCGTCGGACACCGGCCGCGTCGGACGCAAGCCTCGCCGGACGCCGACTACCGGAGCCAGGCGCGGATTCCGGCGAGGGCGCCGGGGCCGTAGTCGCCGGTCACGTCGCGGGCCAGGTCGGCGATGGTGACGGCGCGCAGGGCGGCGCGCCAGGCTTCGTCGGCGGCGGCCATGGCCCGGGAGACCGCGCACGGCACGAGGCAGGCCTCCGGCGGGGTCGCCAGGGGGCCCCGCTGCCGGATCTCGGTACACGCGAAAGCGGGCTCCGGGCCGTCGACGGCCTCGACCACCTGCAGCACCGTGACCAGCTCCGGGGCGCGGGTGAGGACGTAACCGCCCGCCTGCCCCTGGACCGATCGCACCAGGCCGGCGCGCGACAGGCTCTGCAGCTGTTTGGCCAGGTAGCTGGCTGAGACGTCGTGCAGCTCGGCCAGGCGCGCGGCCGGCACCGGACGGTCGGCGGCGGTCAGCACCACACAGCAGTGCAGCGCCCACTCGACGCCGCCGGACATCCTCATCGGCCCATCCTAGTTGACTCGGACAGAAGTTGTCCGAGTATCATCTCGGACAACGAACATCCGAGTTGTGGACGGCGAACGAGAGGCTGAGCTATGAAGATCGTGGTCATTGGAGGTACCGGGCTCATCGGGACGAGGGTCGTCGACAGGCTCCGCGAGCAGGGCCATGAGGCCGTGGCGGCGTCGCCGTCCACGGGCGTCGACATCCTCACCGGAGAGGGACTGGGCGAAGCGATGGCGGGCGCCCAGGTGGTCGTCGACGTGGCGAACTCGCCGTCCTTCGAGGCCGCGGCGGCGCTGGAGTTCTTCCAGACCGCGGGCCGCAACATCCAGGCCGCGGAGGCGGAGGCCGGCGTGACCCACCACGTCGCCCTGTCGGTGGTCGGCGCCGACCGCACGACCGGCGTCGGCTACTTCCGCGCGAAGATCGCGCAGGAGGAGCTGATCAAGGCCGCCGCGGTGCCCTTCACGATCGTCCGCGCCACCCAGTTCTACGAGTTCGTCGGCGCCATCGCCGACGCCGGCACCCAGGACGGCACCGTCCGGCTGCCGCCCGTCCTGATGCGCCCGGTGGCGGCCGACGACGTCGCCGCCACGCTGGCCGAGGTCGCCACCGGCGCGCCGGTGAACGCCACCGTCGAGCTGGCCGGCCCCGACGCGCTGCCCATGGACGAGCTGGCCCGCAGGGTCCTGGACGCCGGCCACGACGCGCGCGAGGTCGTCACCGACGCCGAGGCCGGCTACTTCGGCACGAAGGTCGACGACCACTCCCTCACCCCCGGTGACGCGCCCCGCGTCGGCCCGACCCGGTTCGCCGACTGGCTCGCCGGAGCCAAGCCCCGCGGCTAGCGGAACGGCTTCTCGCCGGGCACCCCGCGTTCCCCCGACTCGGGCACCCCGCGTTCCCCCGACTCGGGCACCCCGCGTTCCCCCGGACTCGGGAGCCGCGGGAGTGGCCGCCCAGGGATGATCAGCGGCGCCGCAGTGCCGGGTCGAGCAGCGCGGGCGGGGTGTCGTACTTCAGCTCCGGGGACAGGTCGACCCCGGGAGCGACGATCGTGTCGATGGCGTCGAGCACATCGGCGGAGAGCACGGTGTCGGCGGCGGCGAGGTTCGAGCGCAGGTGGTCCAGCGTCCGGGGGCCGATGATCGCGCTGGTCACGCCCGGATGCGCGGTCACGAAGCCGAGCGCGAGCTGGATCATGGTCAGGTCGGCCTCGGCGGCGACCTCGGCCAGCCGCTCGACGGCGTCGAGCTTGGCCCGGTTGGCGGGGATGGCGGGGTCGAAGCGTTGCGGCATGAACGTCGAGCGGCTGGTGGTGATCTCCCGGCCCTCGCGGATCGCGCCCGACAGCCAGCCCGAATCCAGCGGGCTCCACACCAGCACCCCCATGCCGTACTGCTCGGTCACGGGCAGCACGTGGGCCTCGATCCCGCGCTGCATGATCGAGTAACCGGGCTGTTCGGTGACGTACCGGCTGAGGTGATGCTCGCGGGCGGCCCACTGGGCCTGCACGATGCGGTACGCGGGGAAGGTCGAGGATCCGAAGTACCGGATCTTGCCCGCGCGCTGCAGGTCGGTCAACGCCGACAGCGTCTCCTCGTCGTCGGTGTTCGGGTCCCACCGGTGGATCTGGTAGAGATCGACGTGGTCCACACCGAGACGGCGCAGACTGTTGTCCAGCTCGGTGACCAGCCAGCGGCGCGAAGCGCCCTGATGGTTGCGCTCGTCGCCCATGGGCATGCTCGCCTTCGTGGCCAGCACGATGTCGTCGCGGCGGCCGGCGATGGCCTTGCCGACCATCTCCTCCGACTGGCCGGTGCTGTACATGTCGGCGGTGTCGATGAGGTTGATCCCGGCCTCGAGAGCGGCGTCGACGATGGCGGTGGCCTCGTCCTGTGCCGTGTTCCCGATCCTGCCGAAGTTCATCGCGCCGAGCGCGAGGGAGCTGACCTGCACACCGGTGCGGCCCAAGGTGCGGTACTGCATGAACGTCGTCCTCCATTGCGGGGTGAAGCGTGGTGGCGCTGCGTGGTTTGGCGGCAGGGTCCCGTTCTGGCATCATGAAAAGCGGAACCTCGCTCCGGTAACAATATACGGAGCGCTGTTCCGCTTGGCAAACGGTCATCGGAGGGAGCGGGCACGGTGAAGGGCAGCGACGAGTGCGCGGGGCGCGCGGCCCGGTCCAAGCGGGCCGACGCGCGGCGCAACGAGGAGACCCTGCTCGACGCGGCCGCCGCCGTCTTCGTCACCTCAGGCGTGGAGGCGCCGGTGCGCGACATCGCGGCCAAGGCCGGCGTCGGGATGGGCACGATCTACCGCCACTTCCCGACCCGGGCGGATCTCATCATCGCCGTCTACCGTCACCAGATCGAGGCCTGCGCCGAGGCGGGCCCGGCCCTGCTGGAGACCAGCGCGACCCCGCACGCCGCGCTGGGGCGCTGGATCGACCTCTTCGTCGACTTCCTGGTCACCAAGCACGGCCTCGCCGCCGTCCTGCAGTCCGACAACGCCGGCTTCGAGACGCTGCACGCCCACTTCCTCGACCGGCTCGTGCCCGTGTGCGCCCGGCTCCTCGACGCCGCGGTCGCCTCCGGGGAGATCCGGCCCGGCGTGGACGCCTACGAGCTCATGCGCGGCGTCGGGAACCTCTGCATAGGCGCGCCCGACGATCCCCGCTACGACGCACGCCGGCTGGTCGGATACCTCGTCGCGGGGCTGCACCGGCCGGGCTGACTCCTGTGGTCGCCCGGTGGCGCGGTGCGCGTCCGCCGCGCTAGCCGGCCTCGACGCGTACGACGGTCAGGGCGTGCCTGGCGTCGGCCTTGCGGAAGGGCATGATGGCCAGGGCGCCGTCACGGTAGTAGACACGGGCGGCGGCGCTCTCGCCGCCTGCCCGCTGGGGCAGCTCGGCGACCACGGCCGTTCCGCCGGTCGCGGCGTCCACCCTGAGCAGGCGCGGGACGGATCTGTACGCGCCGCCCTCCTCCATCACGAGCAGGCCCTTGTCCTCGGCACGGACGAAGGTGAGCCGGGTGGGGCTCGGCTTCGCGGACTGCCACAGCCGCTTGCCGGTGGTGAGATCGTAGGCCATCAGGACGTCGCCGCGCACCGCCGGGGAGGAGGCGACGTACAGGGTGTCGCCGCGCACCTGGGCGCGCAGCTCCTCGTAGCCGCCCTTGAGATAGGTCAGCCTGTTCGCCCAGGCGAACTCGATCCGCGCCCCGGCGCCGAACTGCCTGACGGCCTTGCCCGCGCCGTCCATGACGAGGAAGGAGGTGTCCCTCGGGTCGTCCCACGCGACCACGGCGGGATCGGCGGAGATCAGGCGGTCGGGGCCGCCGAGCAGCTTGAAGCGGTGCTCGCCGGCGACCGCGCCCGTCTTCCCGTCGAGCAGCAGGACGCTGTCACCGCCCTGGGTGCACTGCACGCTGACCGCCGCCCGCCCGGAGGCGGCGACCACCATGTTCACGGCCTTGCACGACTCCCCGATCGCCCTGGTCCACACCTTCCCGCCGTCGGACAGCCGGTGGCCGGAGACCTGCCCCCAGGTGCGCACGAGCAGCACGTCACCGGCGATCCACAGGCCCGGGGCGTACAGGTTCTCGTCCCCCCTGCGCGCGAGGCCCGGCCTCTCCTTCGACTCCGGGACCCTGACCCGCCAGAGGATCTTGCCGGTCGCGGCGTCGACGCCGGCCACCCGGTCGCAGCGCTCGGCGGTGCCGTAGGCGATCGCGCCCCGGGTGCCGGCGAGGTCGGGGGTCGCCGAGCACAGCTGCCCGCCCGGCGAGGGCGTGCCCCAGACCCGCTTGCCGGTCGCCAGGTCGTAGGCGTGCATCCCGTCCTCCTGCGCCCGGATGACGGCGGTGCCGCTCATCCAGGCGCCGAACGCGATCGAGTCGTTCCGGTCCGCGAGCTCGAAGCCGGGGACGGTGAACGGCACCTGCCACAGGCCCGCGCCGCCCGTACCGGAGTCGTCGCCGAAGCCGCCCGCCACGACGTACGCCGTGCCGGTGCCCAGGCTCAGCAGCCAGGTGACGCAGAGCGCGGCGACCAGGACGATCTTCAGCGGGCCCGCCTTCTTCGCCGTAGCGGCGTGCCGCGGGTCGGCCTGCGCGCTGGGAGGATCCGGCGGCGCCCCGGGCGGCGTCCCCTGCTGGTGGCCGGGATAGGGCGGGTGCGCGGACGCCCCGGGCGGCGGGACCTGCCACGGCGGACCCTGCGGCGGCATGCCGGAGGGCGGGCCCTGAGCAGCCCCAAACGGGCCCTGCGGCGGCCCTCCCGGGGGCCGGTCCCGCGGCATGCCCTGTGGCGGGATGCCCTGTGGCGGCATCCCCGGGGGCGGCCCCTGCGGCCCCCCGGGCTGCGGGTAACCTCGCGGCTCCCCCCCGGGCGGTGGGTAACCCCGCGCCGGAGGCCCCTGCGGCGCCCCGGGAACCGGGTAGCCCTGCGGCGTCCCGGGCGGCGGGTAACCCCGCGCAGGGGGGCCCTGCGGCGCTCCGGGATCAGGGTGACCCTGCGGCGCCCCGGGCGGCGGGTAGGCCTGCGCAGGGGGCCCTTGCGGTGCTCCGGGAGCGGGCGGGTCCTGCGGCGGCCGGTGGCGGGCGCCCTGCAGAGGGCCGTGCTGCCAGGAGCCGGGGTAGCCGGGCGGCGGGGCGTCGCTTGGGTCGGTCATCGCTGTCCTCTTCCCGATCAGCCGAGCTGCCGGCGGACGTAGTCGGCCCACTTCGGGCGGAAATCCGCCATGTCGACGCCGACCTCCTTACGCAGCGCGTCGGCGCTGGACTCGCCCTGGTAGTGCGCGACGACGAACGCGAGCATCTTCCGTTCGCCGTACTTCTCGGCGATCATCCGGATGGCGAGATGGCCCATCAGGTAGTTGACGCTGCCCATGCCTTCGGCTTCCCAGTCGAAGTTGCTCGGGATGTCGTCCCGGAACTGGAACGGCAGCCGCCCGGCGAGGTAGGCGCGGCCCGAGTCGTAGCGGACGTTGGCGCTGATCGGCCTGCCCCGGTTGGCCACGTACTCGGCGAAGCCCTCGACGATCCAGTTGTCCAGCCCCAGGAACGACACCATCCTGCCCTTCTCCAGGCTGGCGACCATCGAGTGGGCGAACTCGTGCCGGAAGATCTCCTGCGAACCCGCGGTGGTCGTGAAGAAGGGCGCGGTGAGGTCCAGCACGACCCTGCTGCCGCCGATCGCCAGCTCGTCCTTGCCCCCGTTGCCGTCCTTCTTCCAGACCGGCATGGGGATGGAGACGCCGGACTCGGTGGCCTTGGCCTTGCGGAACAGGTTGCCGAGCTGGGTCGCGCCCTTGACCAGCGCGACGACGAAGCCCTTGGGCACCGCCGTCGCCGGCGGCCCGTGCTCGCCGAGGTAGGCCAGGTTGTCGACGGCGGTCCGCTCGGCGACCGGCGCCAGCCTTCTGGCCTGGGCGGCGAGGCTGGGATGGGCCATCACGATCGCGTGTTCGGTCTTGGTGAAGGCGATGTCGGGCCAGATGTCCCAGGGGCCGGGGTAGTAGACGGTCTCGGACTCGCCGATCGGCGCGGGAGCCCCGCCCACCTTGGTGACCGTGAGCGGGGCCTTGGCCCCGCTCTTGGTGACGGTCCAGCGGTACCACTCCGAGACGGGGCCGAGGTCGATGCCCTCGAACCGGTGGACGAAGGCCACGTCCAGCGTGAACGTCACGGCCCGCCCGAAGCTGTCCTGCGTGGGCCCCCGCTGCTGCATGGTCTGGTAGGACATCTCGGTCAGCGGCAGCTTGCGCAGGTTGGCGAAGGTCGTGGCCTGCCGCTGGACGAGGGCGGCGTTCTTCTGGTCGAAGATCGAGGTGTAGGCCTTGGCGTCGCCGTCGTTCAGCGCCTTGGTGTGGCGGGCGAGCAGCGCGTCCAGGTCCTTGGTGGTGACGACGACGGCGCCGGCGGCGGGCCCCGCCTCGTACGGGTCGTACGAGGCCTTGTTCCCCCGGATCGTGACCCCGGCCACGGCCCCGCCGATCATCGTCACCACCGACGCGACGGCCATGAACGTGATCAGGATCGCGGTGCCGCGGCGTCGCGGCGCTACCGGCGCCGGCTGCCCCCACTGCGGGTGCTGAGGCCCCGGCGCGAAACCCTGCCCACCCGGCGGGAGCGCCTGCCCCGGCGGGAACCCCCGCTGCCCCGGCGGGAGCGCCTGCCCCGGCGGGAAGCCCTGCTGCCCCGGCGGGAACCCCCGCTGCTCCGGCGCGAGGCCCTGCCCACCCGGCGGGAAGCCCTGCTGTCCCGGCGGGGGCGGCTGCCCCGGGCCGGACGGCGGGTGCCCCTGCGGGAACGGCTGTCCCGGCGGGGAGAACCGCGGGTGCGAAGGCTCCCCCTGAGCCGCCCGCCACCCCTGCGGGTTCCGCCGCCCGTCGTCGGCGTCCGGCCACGCCGGCTGGTGCTGAGGATGAGACGGGCCGGGTTGATGGAACTGTTCTGACGTCACTCTTGCCCCACGTTGCCCCACGAGTTACAGAACGCCCCGAACCCTACAGGTTCATGAACGACAACCGAGGGGATTCATCGCGAGGCGTCTCAGGCCCTGGACGCGAACGGGCTCCCGCGGGCGGGAAGCCGCGTGGCGGCCCTGGTCGCCCACCCCGCGGACGTGAAACCCCGGTGATACCAGGCCCCTCTACGTTCCTCGCGACAGCGTCGGACGCTGTCCGGGGTCGGGGTCGACGTCCACGAGACACCCGCTCACGCTGCCTCGGCCGGGTGAGCAGGTGATCCCGCCCTGTCTGAAAGCGGAGCGCGACGCGCCACCGCCGGGCACCGGAGGTCATCATCGGTTCTCCCCCGACTCCACGGTCACGACGCCGCCGGCTGCGATGGGCCCTGTCGTTGCTGACCACGTTCATCCTCGCCGAGGGCCTGTTCGTGCCGCCGGCGACGGCCACGGCCGACCGCTGGGATCCGCCCACCCCGCAGCAGGACCACCTGGTCGAGGGCACGGCCGTCCCCGTCGAGGGCAGGCCTGCCGATCCCGCCCAGGAAGCGGCGCTGGCGGGGCCCGCCGCGGTCAGATGGCCCCGGCCGGGAAGCGCGACGGCCGACGTGCCGGCCCCCGCCGCCCCGGCCGCGGACGGCGCGAGGGCGCCGGACCGACGGCCCGCCATGGTCGCGCTGCCCGGCCTGCCGGTACGCGTGGGCGCCGCGGGCGAGCCCGGCGCAACCGCCCAGGACGCGCCGGCCCGCCAGGCCGCGGACGCCCCGCGGCGGGTCCGGGTCGAGGTGCTGGACCCGGCCGCCGCACGAGAAGCCGCCGAGGTGCGGCTGAGGGTGACCCGCGCGGACGGCTCCACCCGGGCCGGGGAGGTGGGCGTGGAGATCGACTACTCGGCGTTCCGGCACGCCTTCGGCGGCGACTGGGCGGCCCGGCTGCGCCTCCTGGAGCTCCCCGGCTGCGCCGCGACCCAGGTGCCGGGCACCGGTCAGTGCCCGGCGGCCAGGCCCGTCCCGGCCGGGAACGACGCCGGGCGAGGCGTGCTGACCGCCGACGTCACCGCTGCGGCCTCCACCGGCGCCGCCGCGGCGGCGGTCGCCGGCACCGGGCTCTACGCGCTGGCCGCGGGCCCGTCGGGCAGCACCGGCGACTACGCCGCCACCCCGCTCTCCCCCAGCGCCGAGTGGCAGGTCGGCGCCCAGTCGGGGGACTTCACCTGGTCACAGGAGCTACGGACGCCGCCGTCGATCGGCGACCCCTCCCCCCAGCTCACCCTGGCCTACTCGGCCGGCGGCGTCGACGGGCGGACCGCCTCGACCAACAACCAGCCGGGCTGGGCGGGCGAGGGCTTCGACCTCAGCCCGGGCGGCTACATCGAACGCCGGTACAAGTCGTGCGCCGACGACGGCGTCACCCCCAAGAACGGCGAGCGGTGCTGGGCCGGGGACAACGCCGTCATGGTGCTCGGCGGCAAGGCGACCGAGCTGGTCCTGGACACCGCGACCAAGCAGTGGAAGCCGAAGAACGACGACGGCTCGCGCGTGGAGAAGCTGACCGGTGCGGCCAACGGCGACGACGACGGGGAGTACTGGAAGGTCACCCAGACCGACGGCACCCAGTACCTCCTGGGCTACAACCGCCTGCCCGGATGGAGCACGGGCAAGCAGGAGACCGCGTCCACCTGGACGGCCCCGGTGTACGGCGACGACGCCGGCGAGCCGTGCCACGCGAGCACCTACGCCGCGTCCTGGTGCCAGCAGGCCTACCGCTGGAACCTCGACCACGTGATCGACCCGCACGGCGGCACGATGAGCTACTTCTACCTCAAGGAGGTCAACCACTACGGGCGCAACATGAAGCCCGCCGACGTGACGCCCTACACCGCGAGCGGCTACCTGCAGCGCATCGAGTACGGCCAGCGGGCCGGGCAGGTGTACTCCAAGCCCGCCGCCGGGCGGGTGCTGTTCGGCGTGGACGAACGATGCCTGCGCACCTCCACCTTCGACTGCGCGCCGGCCAAGCTGACCAAGGCCAACGCCGCCCACTGGCCGGACGTGCCGGCCGACATGCTGTGCGGCGCGAGCGGCACCTGCGCCAACCACGGTGCGGCGTTCTTCACCCGCAAGCGGCTCACCACCGTCACCACCGAGGTGCTCAAGGACGGCGCGCACACCCCCGTCGACACCTGGACCCTGACCCAGACCTTCCCCCGGCCGGGTGACGACATGAGCCCCGCCCTCTGGCTGGAGAGCGTCCAGCACACCGGCAGGGTGGGCGGCTCGCTGACCACCCCCGCCGTCGACTTCGACGGCGTGGAGATGCCCAACCGGGTCGACGGGCTCGAAGGCGTCGCCCCGATGATGAAGTGGCGCGTCCGCAGCGTGAACAACGAGGGCGGCGGGCGGCTCACCGTCGACTACTCCAAGCCGGACTGCACCCGCTCCGCGCTCCCGGAGCCGCACGCCAACGGCAGGCGCTGCTACCCGATGTACTGGTCGCCGGAAGGGGCGACCAGCCCCACCCGCGACTGGTTCCACAAGTACCTCACGGTGCGGGTGCTGGAGAGCGACCTCACCGGCGGGTCGCCGACCGTCCGCACCGACTACCAGCACCTGGATAGCCCCGCGTGGGCCTACGACGACGCGGAGCTGGCGCCGGCGAACCGCCGCACCTGGTCGCAGTGGCGCGGCTACGAGCGGGTGCGGGTCGTGAAGGGCGAGGCGCAGGACAGCCGCTCGGCCACCGAGCACCTCTTCTTCCGCGGCATGGACGGGGACAAGCAGCCGTCGGGCACCCGTGACGTCCAGGTCACCGACTCCGAGGGCGTGAAGATCGACGACCACTGGCGGCTGCAGGGGTTCGAACGCGAGACGATCCAGCTCAGCGGCCCGGGCGGCACCGAGTCGTCCGGAACGGTCAACGACCCCTGGCTCCAGGGGCCCAACGCCACCGACCCCGGCGACCAGTCGTACCGCGTGGACATCGGCGCGGTGCGCACCCGGATGACGCTCAGCACCGGCGCGATCCGCCGGACCGAGAGCCGGCACACCTACGACGCCCACGGCTCGCTGTCGCGGACCGACGACCTGGGCGACACCGCCACCGACGCCGACGACCGGTGCGTCCGCAACACCTACAACCGCAACCCCACCGCCATGATCATGAATACGGTGAGCAGGACCGAGACGGTCTCGGTCGACTGCGCCACGACCCCGCGGCGGCCGGCCGACGTGCTGACCGACCACAGGATGTCCTTCGACGGCGGGGCCTACGGCGACCCGCCGGTCAGGGGCGACGTGACGCTCAACGAGGACCTGAAGGACTACACGGACGGCCGGCCCGAGTACACGGTGTCGGCGCGCAGCGTGTACGACGCCTACGGCCGCAAGATCGAGGGCTACGACGGGGCCGGCTCGAAGACCACCACCGCCTACCTGCCCGCCGCCGACGCCCCGGCGGCCCAGATGACCGTCACCAACCCGCTCGGCCACACCGAGACCACCGTCATCAGGCCCGAGTGGGGCTCGGCGGCGGCCGACGTGGACGTCAACGGCCGGCGCACGGAACTCGCCTACGACCCGCTGGGCCGGCTGGCGAAGGTGTGGCTGCCGGGCCGCCCGACGAGCCAGAGCCCGAACCAGGAGTTCTCCTACCAGATCCAGAAGAACACCCCGTCGGCGGTGGCGACCAAGACGCTGCGCAACGACGGCACCTACAGCGTCTCCTACCAGATCTACGACGGGCTGATGCGGCTGAGGCAGGAGCAGCGGCCCGCCCACGAGGGCGGCCGGCTCCTCAGCGACACCGTCTACAACACGCTGGGACAGGTCGCCAAGACCAACGACTCCTACGCCAACGCCGAGTCGCCGTCCGCCACGCTGCTCGGCGTCGCCGATAGCGCGGTGCCCGCCCAGTCGGTCACCGAGTACGACGGGCTCGGCCGCGCCACCGCCGAGATCCTCAAGGTGATGGGCACCGAGAAGTGGCGCACCACGACCACGACCTTCCCCGACCGCGTGGACGTGGACCCGCCCGAGGGCACCACGCCGACGACCGCCCTCATCGACGCGCGCGGCCGCACGGTGGGACTGCGCCAGTACAAGGGCTCCGCGCCGACCGGCGACTTCGACCTCACCCGGTACGGCTTCCACGCCAACGGGTCGCAGGAGTCGGTCACCGACGCGGCCGGCAACGTCTGGCGCACCTTCTTCGACCAGCGCCAGCGGGCCGTCAGGGTGCAGGACCCCGACAAGGGGACGACCACCTACACCTTCGACGACCTCGACCGGCCCAAGACCACCACGGACGCCCGCGGCCGCACCCTGGCCTTCGTCTACGACGCCATGGGGCGGCGGACGGCCGTTCACAAGGACTCCCCGACGGGGCCCAAGCTCGCGTCGTGGACGTACGACACGCTGGCCGACGGCACGCCCGCCAAGGGCATGCTCACCTCCTCCTCGCGCTACCACGACGGCGAGGCCTACACGACGCGGGTCGACGCCTTCGACGCCGCGTACCGGGCCACGTCCTCCAGCCACGTCATCCCGCAGTCGGAGGGCGAGCTCGCCGGGACGTACACGTTCGGCTCGCGTTACAACATGGACGGCACGCGGGACTCGGTGACGTACCCGGCGGCCGGCGGCCTCGCCGCCGAGACGGTACGGACGACCTACACCGACATGGCGGCGCCGCGCCAGACCCGCAGCACCCTCCAGATGTACGTGGACAACACCTGGCACACCAAGCACGGCGAGGTGCTGCAGGAGCGCTGGGGGCAGGAGGGCGCCCACGTCCTGCACGACAACACCTACGAGGAGGGCACCCGGCGGCTGATCCGCACGATCGTCGACCGGCAGTCCGAGTCCGAGGTGCGCCAGGCCGACCTCAACTACGCCTACGACGAGTCGGGGAACATCGAGCGGATCGCCGACACCCCTCCGGCGGCCAACGCGGCGTCGGACACGCAGTGCTTCGCCTACGACTACCTGCAGCGTCTGTCGCAGGCGTGGACCCAGGCGAACGGGTGCGCCGACGCGCCGGCCACGGGCACGGTGGGCGGCGCCACGCCGTACTGGACCTCCTACACCCATGACCTGACCGGCGGGCGGAAGAGCGAGACCCGGCACGCGCTGACCGCCGGGCAGGCCGACACCGTCAGCACCTACTCCTACCCCGAGCCCGGGCAGCCGCGCCCGCACGCCCTGAAGCAGGTGAGCACCGAGGGGCCCGGCGGCGATCGGCTGGACACCTACGCCTACGACGAGAGCGGCAACACGATCGTCCGCAAGCTGGGGTCCACCGAGCAACGGCTGGAGTGGGACGCCGAGGGGCACCTGGAGAAGGTGGTCGAGGGCGGCAAGACCACGTCCTTCGTGTACGACAGCGAGGGGAACCGGCTGATCCGCCGCGATCCCGCGGGGACGGTGCTGTACCTCGGCTCCATGGAGGTGCGGCTGAACACCGGGGCGACGGCCCCGCAGGCCACCCGCTACTACGAGCACGGCGACAGGCCGGTGGCGGTCAGGTCCGACAACGGCCGGCTCACCTGGCTCGTCACCGACCACCACAACACCAGCCAGCTCGCTGTGGACGCCCTGTCGCTGGAGGTGACCCGGCGGCGCATGGACCCGTTCGGCAACCAGCGGGGAACCGCCCCGGCGTCGTGGCCCTCGGAACGGGCCTTCGTCGGCGGGACCGCGGACCCCTCGACCGGCATGGTCCACCTGGGCGCCCGGGAGTACCTGCCGTCCGAAGGCCGGTTCCTGTCGGTGGACTCGGTCTTCGACCCCAGCGAGCCGCAGAAGCTCCAGGGGTACGCCTACGCCAACAACAACCCGGTGAGCGTGGTGGATCCCGATGGGCGCGACTGGTTCTGCCCGGCCTGCTGGGCCGCGAAGCACCTGTGGTCGCAGGCCAAGGAGAGGGCGCGCGACATCTGGCGCGACCACGTCGCGCGCGCCAGGCGTCTCTACGAGGAGATGCGCGAGCGCCTGCGCAGGGCCGCCGAGGAGGCCCGCAGAAAGGCCGAGGAGATGCGCAGGAAGGCCGAGGAGGCTCGCAGGAAGGCAGAACAGGCACGGGAGCGCGCACGCCGAGCGGCGCAGAAGGCGAAGCAGGGCATCGCGCGCAACTGCCGGCTGCTGTTCGACAACTGTGACCCCAAACGACCGGTGGACAAGAGCGGCCTCGGCCAGCCCTTCGGCTGTTCCTCCTTCCCCGACCCGGCCCGGTGCGTGGAGCACCTTAAAGAGATCGACTCGACGATCCACAAGCACGTGAAGCTTCAGATCGGCTTCTGCTCCGGCCCCTGCGTCTCCCTCAGCTACCAGCAGGGGGTCGTCCAGATGTCCGCCGGCGGCGCCGGCGTCGGCCCTCTCGGCTCCGCGCAGTGGATGACGACGGGGCCCGAAGAGGGCGGTCCATGGTCCGTCGGCGGCTGCGGAGTCATCGCGCCCGCCCCCGTCGGCCCGTGTATCACCGGCGGCCCGAAGGTGGACGACAAGGGCGAGTGGACCGGCGTCCAAGGGGGCTTCGGCGTGGCCGCCGGCGCCGGGCTGGAGGTGGGCGGCGACCACACCATCGCCTCGTGGAGCAAGGAGGACGGCTTGTCCTCGGTACCGAGCCCGGTGCCGCCGAGCTGGCAGGACCCCATATGCAAGTCGTGGTGGGGGTGGTACTGCTAGCGACCGCCACGCCTGACTCCGCCGCCCGGCTCACGACCGGGCGGTGACCGGCGGCCCCGGGGACACGATCCGCGGTCTACGCGTCCCCGGGCCGCTCCAGGAGGTGTTCGGGGCGGTCCTCGCGGACGGCGACGACGCCCGGCAGGCACGCCAGCGCCCGGGCCGCCGCCCGTTCGAGCACCACGACGACCTGGTCGCGCGGCAGCTCCCGCACCAGAGCCGCGCCGGGCACACCGGCCAGGGCGGCGCGGAACTCCCGCGCCGGCACCGAGATGCGGACGATGTAGGCCGCCTTCACCCGTGCAGGTAGCCCACCAGGTGGGCCTTCTCGGCCTCGAGCTCCTCGATGGCGCTCTTGACCACGTCTCCGATGCTGACGATGCCGAGCAGCCGGCCGTCGTGCATCACCGGGACGTGCCGGATGCGGTGGTCGGTCATCGTCGCCCGTAGGTCGTCCAGGTCGGTCTCGGGCGCGCAGGTGCGCACCTGGGTGGTCATGATCGCGGAGACCGGCTCGGCGAGCACGGCGGGCCCCTTCGCGTGGAGCTGCCGCACGACGTCGCGCTCGGAGACGATGCCGGCGATGCTCACGCCGTCCTCCGACACGACGACCGCGCCGATGTTGTGTTCCGCGAGCACCGCGAGCAGCTCGGTGACCGTCGCCTCCGGTGGGACCGTCGCCACCGTGCTTCCCTTGCGTCGCAGGATCGAGCTGATGAGCATCGGCACCACCTCGGTACACGCTGTAGAGCTGGGCAGGGTAACTCTGACTTCCCCACCTCACCGCCTCGCCAACCGCGCGAGCCGGTAAAGCGCCCTGATTAAACCTGAAATTGGGCCCGCAGCCGGGAAAGGGCCGCATTCGTACCACCGGCCGGTGTCAGTACCATGCCACACGCCACTTTCTCTCCCGGGGGGATCTCCGTGACCGACGAGCTGAACACCGGCAGCCACGACCTGCCCATATCCGACGCCCTGGCCGCGTTCATGACCACCGGCTGGGCGCCCGCCCCCCGAGCCGAGGCCCCGCCGCCCGCGCCGTCCACCGCCTACACCGCCAAGCGCCGGGCCGCGCTCGCCCAGCGGTTCCCCGGGGAGCGGCTGGTCATCCCGTCCGGGGCGCTGAAGGTGCGCAGCAACGACTGGGACTACCCGTTCCGCACGCACAGCGCCTTCGCCTACCTCACCGGGGCCGGTGATCCCGGCGACGTGCTGGTGATCGCCCCCTCGGGCGCGGCCACGCTGTTCACCCGGCCCCGGTCGCCGCGCGCCGCCGAGGGCGCGGCCGGGCAGGAGTTCTACCGCGACCGCCGCTACGGCGAGTTCTGGGTGGGCGCCCGGCCGACCCTGGAGGAGGCCGAGGCGCTGCACCAGATCGAGTGCGCGCCCGTCGACCGGCTCCCCGAGGCGCTCACCGGCCCGGCCCGCGTGCTGCGCGGCGTCGACGCCTCGGTTGACGCGCGGGTGGCGCCGCACGACGGCGACGCCGAGCTGACGTCGTTCCTGTCGGAGATGCGGCTGGTCAAGGACGAGTGGGAGGTCGCCGAGCTGCGGAACGCCGTCGACGCGACGGCGCGCGGCTTCGAGGACGTCGTGCGCGCGCTGCCCCAGGCCCTGGCCCACCCCCGGGGCGAGCGGTACGTCGAGGGCGTCTTCGGGCTGCGGGCCCGGCTGGAGGGCAACGCGGTCGGGTACGACAGCATCGCCGCGTCCGGCGCGCACGCCTGCGTCCTGCACTGGATCCGCAACGACGGCGGGCTGAACCGGGACGACCTGCTGCTTCTGGACGCCGGAGTGGAGACCGACCGCCTGTACACCGCCGACGTCACCCGCACCCTGCCGCTTTCTGGGCGGTTCAGCCCCGTCCAGCGGCAGGTGTACGAGCTGGTGTACGAGGCGCAGACCGCGGCCATCGCCGCGCTGCGGCCGGGGGCGCGGTTCCGCGACTTCCACCGGGCCGCCATGCGGGTGATCGCCGAAGGGCTCAAGGACTGGGGCGTGCTGGAGTCGGCCGACGGCGACCTGCACCGCCGGTACACGCTGTGCAGCAGCGGGCACATGCTCGGCCTCGACGTGCACGACTGCGCCCAGGCCCGCGCGTCGGCCTACCTGGACGGCCTGCTGGAGGCCGGCCAGGTGCTCACCGTCGAGCCCGGCCTGTACCTCCAGCCGGACGACCTCACGCTGCCGCCGGAGCTGCGCGGCATCGGCGTGCGCATCGAGGACGACCTGGTGATCACCGAGGACGGCGCCCACCTCCTGTCCGGCGCCCTGCCGCGCCATCCGGACGACGTCGAGACCTGGATGGCCTCCCTCCTCGGCTGACGCCTCATCCGCCGCCGAGGTCGCGCATCCGGGCCCGCAGCACCTTCCGCCGGGCAACGGCCCGAAACAGAAGCAGACCCGACACGCCGGTCAGCACCCCGCCGAGCGCCGCCCCCACCGCGGCGCCGGTCGCCGAGCCGTTCGACAGCGCGCCGGCCACGGTCCCCACCGCGGTCAGCGCGCTGAACGCCATCCCCAGCGCCGCGGCGACCACGCGGTCGAGCGCGAACAGCGGGCGCCGCAGGAGCGTCCAGGCCGCGAAGGCCGCCCAGGCGAGTCCGACGAGGATCATCGCGGCGAACGCCAGTCTGGTGCCGACCGGCAGCGGCCCCGGCTCGGTCGCCCACAGCGCGCCGATCACCCCGGCGGCGGAGGCGCCGGCGAGCCCGGCCGCCGCGTAGCCCGCGCGGCGGGGCAGCGACAGGCCGCGCAGCAGGTCGTCGGGGGTGTACCCCGGGCCGTCCGTCATGAGGTGTACCCCTTCTCGATCAGCCGGGCGCGCAGCGAGCGCCGCGCGTGGAACAGGCGGGACTTGACCGTCCCGACCGGGACGGCCAGAACCTGCGCGCACTCCTCCAGCGACAGGTCCTCCAGGTGGAACAGGATCAGCACCTCGCGCTCGCGCGGCACCAGCGCGGCGAGGCCCTCGGCGACCTGCGCCCGGTCCAGGACGGCGCCCGCCTCCTCCTCGGTGACGTGGCCGGCGTCCTCGGGGTCGCCGGCGCCGGCTCTCCGGGCGTCGTAGCCGGCCCTGAGCTGGTTCATCACCGAGCGCCTGGCGATGGTGTACAGCCAGGGCGCGAACCGTCCGGGCCGATCGAGGCGCGGCAGCGCCCTGAGCGCGGCCGCCCACACCTCCTGGCTGACGTCGTCGGCGTCGCCGGACGCCCCCAGCATGCGGCGGACATAGCGCCAGACCGGCGCGTGCCAGCGGCCCACCAGCTCCGCCAGGGCCCGCCGGTCGCCGAGCTGCGCGCGCACCACCAGCAGCGCGTCGCGCCGCGCCCGCTCCGTCCCGCCGTCCGCGTCGCTGCGGTCCACATCGTCTCCCGTCCATCGGATCTCACACCTGGAACAGTCCGCGCGCGGGCCCGGAAGGTTCACGGCCGGCGGGGACGCCCGGCCGCCGCGACGCGTGAGCGGCGGGACGCGGCGCCTCCTGACGGGGACGGTGAGCACATTCGACGGGGTCGGTCGGCCTTGTGGCCCGCCGGGGGGAGATAGATTCACATTCATGAGCACGGTGGAATCCGAGGACCTCGACCCCAACTGGCTGAGCGGTGAAGAGCAGCGCGCCTGGCGGGCGCACCTCGCGGCCCACAAGCTCCTCGAGCATCGGCTCGACCGCGAGTTGCAGGAGTTCGGGCTGTCGCTGAACGACTACGAGATCCTGGTCAACCTCTCCGAGAGCACGGCCCACCGCATGCGCATGAGCGACCTCGCCGAGGCCACGATCCAGTCTCGCAGCCGTCTGTCCCACCAGATCGCCCGCATGGAGGCCGCCTCGCTGGTGCGCAGGGAGAGCTGCCCTGACGACCGGCGCGGCACGTACGCGGTGCTCACCGACCAGGGGTGGGACACCATCCAGCGCGTCGCGCCCATGCACGTGGCCAACGTCCGCTACCACTTCATCGACCGCCTGGCCCCCGAGCTGATCGAGGCGCTGGAGTCGGCCTACGCGCCCGTCGTCCAGCACCTGCTGCGGCTGCGCGCCGAGGAGCGCGCGTGACGCCCGCGGCTGCCCGGCCACGGCGACCCCGAAACGATACGCGGGAAATGCGCTGACCTTCGCCCGGCGCTCGCTAGCATCCGGGCTGTGTCGAATAGGTCGCTCACCTCCTGGCCGCCCCGCGTGCGGGTGCCCGGCCCCGGCGTCATGCCGTTCCGGGGCCACCGCCCCGGCGTCCCGTCCCCTCGTCTGACCGGGGTGGTCGCGGGGGTGGCCGCCCTGCTGTGCCTCACGGGCGCGTGCATGTCCACGCCCGAGGCGGCGGCCAAGCCGCCCGCCGGGCCGGAGCTGATGGTCAAGTCGTCCCAGGCCATGCGGCAGGTCGAGACGGTCGCGTTCACGATCGCCACCGAGGGCGCCCCGCCCGTCCCGGTCAAGAGCGCCGACGGCTCGCTGACGAAGCGGGGCGACGCCAAGGGCACGATCCAGATCTCCGTGCTGGGGGCGCTCCAGGAGCTGGAGTTCGTGGTGATCGGCGAGACCGTCCACTTCAAGGGCCCCACCGGCGGCTTCCAGACGATTCCCCGCGCGCAGCTCGCCACCATCTACGACCCCTCGGCGATCCTGAACGCCGACAAGGGCGTGCCCAAGCTGCTCGCGAGCGCCGCCAACCCCGTCACCGAGGCCGAGGAGAAGGTCGGCGGCGCCGACGCCTACCGCGTCGCCGCCACCCTGCCCAAGCAGTCCGTCACCACCCTGGTGCCCGGCGTGGCCCAGGACGTCAACGCCAAGCTCTGGGTCGACAAGGCCACCGGCCGCCTGGCGAAGGCCAGCCTGCCGCTCGGCACCGGGGCGACCTCGGGCACCGTCCACGTCACCTTCGCCGACTACGACGCCCCCGTGACGATCACCCCGCCGGCGCGGTGACACCGTGACCGCCCCCTCCCCCGGCTCCTCCCCGCCGTCCGCCGAGACGGCGCCGGCCGGGGCGGTCCCCGGCTCGCCCGCCGCCCGCAAGGTCGCCCTGGGCGTCGGCGGGGCGGCCGTGCTGCTGGCCGCCCTCGACGCCTACGTCGTGGTGACGATCCTGGTCGACATCGCCACCGACACCGGGGTGCCGATCAACCGCCTCGAACGGGTCACGCCGGTGGTCACCGGCTTCCTGCTCGGGTACGTCGCCGCGATGCCGCTGCTCGGGCAGCTCTCCGACCGGTACGGCCGCCGGCCGCTGATCCACGCCTGCCTCGCGGGCTTCGCGGCCGGGTCGGCGATCACGGCGCTCGCCGGCACGATCCCGCTGCTGACCGCCGGGCGCGCCCTCCAGGGCATCGCCGGCGGGGCCCTGCTGCCCATCACCATGGCGCTCGTGGGCGACCTGTGGGACGAGCACGGCCGGCCGGTGGCCCTGGGAGTGGTCGGGGCGGCCCAGGAGCTGGGCAGCGTCCTCGGCCCGCTGTACGGGGCGGGGCTGGCGGCGCTGGTCGGCTGGCGGGGCATCTTCTGGGTGAACCTCCCGCTGGCGCTGGCCGCCGCGGTCGCCGTCCACCGCGCCGTGCCCCCGCCCGCCGAGGGGCGCGGCACGGCCCCGCGCGCCCGCGTCGACGTGGTCGGCGGGCTGCTGCTGGCGTTGTCGCTGGGCCTGCTGGTGGCCGGGCTGTACAACCCCGATCCCGGCGGGGCCGTGCTGCCGCCCTGGGGGCTGCCCGCCGTCGGCGCGGGGCTGGCCCTGGCGGCGGGATTCGTCGTCTGGGAGCTGCGCTCGCCGGTGCGGCTGGTGGACATGACCGGGGTGCGGCGGGGCCCGTTCCTGGCCTCGCTCGGCGGCAGCTTCCTCGCCGGGGCCGCCCTGCTGGTGACGCTGGTGAACGTCCAGCTCGCCGCCCAGACGCTGCTCGGCCGCGACACCGTCGGCGCGGCCCTGGTGCTGACCCGCTTCCTGGTGGCCCTCGCCGTGGCCGCGTTCGCCGGCGGTCTGCTCGTCCGGCGCTTCGGGGAGCGCGCGGTGGCGGTGGCGGGCATGCTGCTCGCCGCGCTGGGCTACGTCCTGATCTCCCGGTGGCCGGTGGCCCCGGCCGAAGCCGTGTACCCGCTCGGCCTGCCCCGGGTCGACGCCGACCTGGTCGTCGCCGGCCTAGGGCTGGGCGTGGTGATCGCGCCGCTGTCGTCGGCGGCGCTGCGCGCCACGCCGCGGGCCAGGCACGGGGTGGCCTCGGCCGCGGTGGTGGTCGCGCGCATGATGGGCATGCTGCTGGGCGTCGCCGGCCTGTCGGCGTGGGGCTTCCACCGCTTCCAGTCGCTGACGGCGAACCTCGACACCCCGCTGCCCTTCGGCCTCGCGGCCGAGGAGTACGGCCGCCTGCTGGCCGAGTACGTCGCCAGGGTGCAGCGGGCCCTGCACACCGAGTACACCGAGATCTTCCTGCTCACCGCGGTGCTCTGCGCGGCCGGAGCCCTGGTCGCGCTCGCGCTGCCCCGGCGAGCCCCGGCCGACGCCGAGCCGGGCGAGCCCGCCCAGGCGCGGTAGGCCGCCGTTACGGCCTTCTGTCGGTGCGGGAATGTAGCGTCTCGATGTCGTCGCCCGCAGACCGATGGAGGCCGCCATGCTGATCGTGTCCGGAAAGCTCTACGTGGAACCGGGAACCCGCGACGGGTACCTGGCCGGGTGTCTCGACGTCGTCAAACAGGCGCGGGAGGCCCCCGGCTGCCTCGATTTCGTGCTGGCGGCCGACCCTCTGGAAGACGATCGGATCAACGTCTACGAGCGCTGGGAGTCCGACGAGCACCTGCACCGGTTCCGCGACACGGGCCCGGAGCCCGGCCAGGTGGCCGCGATCCGCGACGCGCACGTGGCGAAGTACCGCATCTCCTCCACCGAGGCCCCGTAGCGGCGGTGAGCGCGGGCGGTGCGATCACCCCCGACGGTTCCCGTCGGGGTCGACGCGCGCCCCCGCGCGGCGCTCCGCCCCCACCGGACGACGGCCGATGGGGGCGGGACCGGCTTGCAGCGCACGGGCCCTCGCGGGCCCGCCGGTCACTTCTTCTTGGCGGCGCCGCGCTTCTCGCGGATCTTCATGGTGACCTCCACCGGGGAACCCGCGAAGCCGAACTCCTCGCGGATGCGGCGCTCCAGGAAGCGGCGGTAGGTCTCCTCCAGGAAGCCGGAGGTGAACAGCACGAACTTCGGCGGCTCCACCGACGCCTGCGTGGCGAAGAGGATCTTCGGCTGCTTGCCGCTGCGCACCGGGGGCGGCGTGGCCGCCACGAGGTCCGACAGGAAGGCGTTGAGCCGCGCCGTGGACACCCGGGTGCCCCACGACTCCAGCGCCCGCTCCAGCGCGGGCACGAGCTTCTCGACGTGCCGGCCGGTCTTGGCGGAGATGTTGACCCGCAACGCCCACGGGATGCGGACGAGCTGCCGGTCGATCTCCTTCTCCAGGTAGTAGCGGCGGTCCTCGTCGACGAGGTCCCACTTGTTGAAGGCGACCACCAGGCAGCGGCCGGACTCCGACACCATGGTGATGATGCGGAGATCCTGCTCGGTGAGCACCTCGGAGGCGTCGATGAGCACCACCGCGACCTCCGAGCGCTCCAGCGCCGCCTTGGTGCGCATGCCGGCGTAGAAGTCGGCGCCCTGGAGCTCGCGCTCGCGGCGGCGGATGCCGGCGGTGTCCACGAAGCGCCAGCTCTTGCCGCCGAGCTGCACCAGCTCGTCGACCGGGTCGCGGGTGGTGCCGGCCATGGGGTCGACGAGCACGCGCTCCTCGCCCGCCAGCTTGTTGAGCAGCGACGACTTGCCGACGTTGGGCTTGCCCACCAGCGCCACCCTGCGCGGGCCGCGCTCGACGCCGAAGCGCTGCGGCGGCGCTTCGGGCATGACGTCCAGCAGGATGTCGAGAAGGTCGCCGCTGGAGCGGCCGTGCAGGGCCGACACCGGCTGCGGCTCGCCGATGCCCAGCGACCACAGGGACGTGGCCTCCAGCTCCATGCGCTGGTCGTCGACCTTGTTGGCCGCCAGCACGATCGGCTTGCCCGAGCGCCGCAGCACCCCGGCCACCGTCTCGTCGGCGTCGGTGACCCCGACCGTGGCGTCCACGACGAACAGGACGACGTCGGCCAGCTCGACCGCGACCTGCGCCTGCTCGGCGATGCGCATGGCCATGCCGGTGGCGTCGGGATCCCACCCGCCGGTGTCGACCAGCGTGAACCGGCGGCCACGCCAGACACCCTCGTAGGTCACCCGGTCGCGTGTGACGCCGGGAACGTCCTCGACCACGGCCTCACGCCGGCCGATGATGCGGTTGACCAGCGTGGACTTGCCCACGTTGGGCCGCCCGACGACGGCGACCACCGGCATCGGGCCGGCGTCGGCCTCGGTCTGCCCGGTGTCGCCGTCTTCCTCGAACTCTGCGAGCTCGGCCTCGATCCAGCCGCCCTCGTCGTCGTACTCCCCCGTCACGTCACGTCCGTTTCCCTCACATGGGCACCCTGCTCCCGGCGGCTCGGGACGGCGCTCGCGCGGCCCCTCACTGCGTCACCGGGTCAGGTGCGCTCTTTCACAAGTGCTAGCACCTCGGAGATGACCTCTTCGAGGTTGAGTTCAGTGGTGTCCAGCTCGACGGCGTCGGCCGCCATCACCAGCGGGTCGGCCTTGCGCGTGGAGTCCAGGGTGTCACGCCGGGCCATCGCGGCCCGCTGCGCCTCGACCGTGGTGGTGCCCGACAGCTCGGCCGTGCGGCGCAACGCGCGGGCCTCGGGGCTGGCCGTCAGGTAGATCTTCACCGCGGCGGCCGGGGCCACGACCGTGCCGATGTCGCGCCCCTCGACCACGATGTCGCCCGCGCCGATGACGTCGCGCTGCTCGGCGACCAGCCGCGCGCGAACCTCGGGGACCGCGCTGACGGCGGACACCGCCGCCGTGACCTCCTGGGTGCGGATCTCGGCGGAGACGTCCACGCCGTCCACCCGGATGCCCGGTGCGTCGGGATCGGTGGCGACGTCGAGCACGGGCTCGGCCGCGCGGCCGGCGACCGCGGCGGGATCGGCCGGGTCGACGCCCTGGCGCAGCAGCCACCAGGTGATCGCGCGGTACATCGCCCCGGTGTCGAGATAGCGAAGCCCCAGCGCCCGCGCGACCCCGCGCGACGCGCTCGACTTGCCCGACCCCGAGGGGCCGTCCATGGCGACGACCAGTGCGGTCACGGCATCTCCCTCTGCGACCCGATTGAGTTGTCCGCAAAGAGGGTACCGGGAATCCTCCACCGTCCGGGCATCGTCGTGCCTAGGGGACGTGCCATCCGTGCGCGCGCAGCGCCTCGGCCAGCGCCGCGGCCGCCTCCGGCTGGACCGACAGCTCCGCGGCGCCCAGCTGCAGGCCCGGCGCGTGCTCCAGGCGGACGTCCTCGATGTTGACCCCGGCGTCCTTGGCGACCTGGAACAGGCGTGCCAGCTCGCCGGGACGGTCGCCCACCAGCACCTGGACGACGGCGTACGCGCTGGGCGGCCCGCCGTGCTTGCCCGGGATGCGGCTCTGGCCGGTGTTGCCCCGCCTGAGCAGCTCGGTGACGCGGCCGATCGCCGCGCCGTCGTCGACCGACACCGCGCGCAGCGCCTCGGCCGCCGTGGCGAGGTCGGCGGCGATGCCTTCGAGGATCTCGGCGACCGGGCGGGCGTTGCCCGACAGGATCACCGACCACATGTCGGGATCGCCGCCGGCCACCCGGGTGACGTCGCGCACACCCGGCCCGGCCAGGCCGAGCGCGGTCTCCGCGGCGTCGGCCAGACGGGCCGCCACCGCGGACGCCGCCACGTGCGGGGCGTGCGAGATCAGCGCGACCGCCTCGTCGTGCGCCGCCGGGTCGATCCGGACGGCGTCGCCGCCGCACAGCTCGATCAGCGCGAGCACGGTCTCGACGGCCCGCGCCGAGGTGCTCGCGACCGGGCAGTACGCCCACGGGCGGCCGAGGAACACGTCGGCCCTGGCCGCGGCCGGCCCGGACCGTTCGCGGCCGGCCATGGGATGCCCGGCGACGTAGGTGGACATGTCGCAGCCGAGCTGCACGGCCTGCGCGATGGGCAGCGCCTTCACGCTGGCCACGTCGGTGTAGAACCGGGCGGCCTCGTTCTTCTGCAGGTCGAGCAGCCACTGCGCGACGAACTGGGGCGGGACGGCGATCACCGCGAGATCGGCGGGCGCCGCGCCGGGCGCCCATTCCTCCCCCGCCCCCAGCTCGCGGGCCAGCCGCACGGCGCCGGCGTCCTGATCGGCGAGCAGCACGGTGACGCCGTGCTCGCGCAGGGCGAGCGCCACCGACGTGCCGATCAGGCCGGTGCCGACGACCAGGACGCTCTTGACGCCGTCGTGCTCGCTCACTGGGCGATGTCCACCCTCAGGGCCACGGCCCCGCGCAGGTAGACGTGCTGGATCTGCTGGCGGGGCCGGTCGGTGGCCACGTGGGCCATCAGGCGCACCACGCGTGGCAGCGCGCCCGGCACGTCGATCTCGCTGGCGCAGATCAGCGGCACGTCGTGGAAGCCGAGCTTGCGGGCGGCCAGGGCGGGAAACTCCGCCGTGAGGTCGGGCGTGGCCGTGAAGATCACGCTGATGACCTCGTCGGTGGTGAGGCGGTTGCGCTCCATGACCTCGGTGACCAGCTCGGTCACCCCGGCCAGGATGGCCTCCCGATCGTTGGAGTCGATCTGGATGGCACCCCGGATCGCCCTTACCATGTCGTTCCCTTCGCCGCTGCCGCCCCGTGAGCCCCTGACGGCAAGGTTACATTCCCACCACGCCGTAGAGGTCGCCGACCTCCTTGAGGGTCAGCGCCCGCATGGTGCCCGGCTTGAGGCGCCCGAGCTTGACCGGCCCGAACTCGATACGGGCGAGGTCGATCACGTTGTGACCGGTCTCCTCCAGCATGCGCCGGACGACGTGCTTGCGGCCCTCGTGCAGGACGATCTCGACCAGCGCCTGCTGCCCGTGCTCCTGCACCACGCTGAAGTCGTCGGCCTTGACCAGGCCGTCCTCCAGCTCGATGCCCTTCTTCAGGCGGCGGGCGAGGTCGCGCTCGATCGGGCCGGGGACCTTGGCCCAGTACTTCTTCTGAACCCCGTAGCTGGGGTGCGTCAGCCGGTGGGCCAGCTCACCGTCGTTGGTGAGCAGGATCAGGCCCTCGGTCTCGGTGTCCAGGCGGCCCACGTGGAACAGCCGCTCGGTGCGGTCGGCGACGTACGCCTCCAGCGACGGGCGGCCCTCGGGGTCGGACATCGTGCTGACGACGCCGATCGGCTTGTTGATCGCGAAGTACACCAGGTCGGGCGCGGTCGGGATGCGCTTGCCGTCGACGTGGATGACCTGCTTGGCGGGGTCGACCTTGGCGCCGAACCGGCGCACGACCTGCCCGTCGACCGTGACCCGGCCCTGGCCGATCATCTCCTCGCAGGTGCGGCGGGCGGCGACGCCGGCCGCGGCGAGGACCTTCTGCAGGCGGACGCCGTCGGGGACCTCGGTGGTGTCGCGCTCGTCGACGTAGTCGGCGGGGAAGAAGTCGGGGTCGCGCAGCGGCTGGCGGGAGGTCTTGAAGGCCGAGCCCCGCCCCGGACGCTCACCACGCCCCGCCGGGGCGCCGCCGCGACCGGCGGAGGCTCCGCCACGAGCGGGGGCTCCGCCGCGAGCCGGTGCGCCGCCGCGTCCGGCCTTGAAACTCGGCCGCGCCTCGCCGGGCTTGCCGTACCGGCCGCGCGAGCCGCCGGAACCGCCGGAACCGCTGGAACCGCTGGAACCGCCGCCGATGGTCTGCACGCCGTCCCCGCCCTGCCCACGCCGGTCTTCCCGGTAGGACGGCCGCTCGCCACGGGGCCCGCGGTCGTCACGGGGAGCACGATCGTCACGGAAGGAAGCGCGCTCGCCGCCGGAACCCCGGTCGTCCCGGTAGGAGGACCGGTCGCCACGCGGAGCGCGGTCGTCACGGAACGACGGCCGCTCGCCGCCGGAACCCCGGTCGTCACGGTAGAACGGGCGGTCACCACGGGGGGCGCGGTCGTCGCGGAAGAACGGACGTTCGCCGCCGGAACCCCGGTCGTCGCGGAAGGACGGACGCTCGCCACGCGGAGCGCGGTCGTCACGGAAGGACGGACGCTCGCCACGCGGGGCGCGGTCGTCACGGTAGGAGGGCCGGTCGCCACGCGGAGCGCGGTCGTCGCGGAAGGACGGACGGTCGCCGCCTGCGCCGCCGCGGAAGGACGGGCGGTCGCCGCCGTAGGAACCGCCGCGGTCGCCGCCCGGACGGCCGTAGCCCTCGCGGGAGCCGCCCCGGCCGGCGCGGAACGCGGGCCGGTCGCCTTCGCGGAACGTGGGGCGGTCGCCCTGGAAGGACCGGCGCTCGCCGCCGGAAGACGCGTCGCGCCGCCCGAAGGAGCCGCCGCGCTCGTCGCGGGTTCGGCCGCCGTCGCGGTAGCCGCCGCCACGCGGGGCGCCGTCACGGGGGCCCCCGAAGCGGGGACGGTCGGCGCCGGACGCCGAGGAGCCCCCGTCGCGGTAGCCGCCCCGGTAGCCCTCGCGGGCGTCGCCGCGCGGGCGGTTGTCGTCGCGCCCGCGGGAATCGTCGCGGCGCAAGCCGCGGTCGTCCCCGCCGCGCCCGGCCGAGCCGGAGCGGCCCTCGGGACGGAAGGCGTCGCGCCGGTCGCCGCCGCCGCGCGAGCCGCCGAAGGAGCCGCCGAAGGAGCCGCCCCTGGCGCCTCCCCCGGCCGACCCGCCGGAACGCCCGCGGGCGCCCCCGCGGGGGCCTCCGGCGCCGCCGGAGGCACCGCCGCGTCCTCGACCGCGTCCATCACCGGACGGGGTACCACGCCTGCTGTTCACTTCTGCTCCTCTAGTTCGTTCAGATCGTCGGGGAGGAAGGGGGCGAGCGGAGGAAGCTCCTCCAGGCTCCGCAGTCCCAGCCTCTCCAGGAAGTACGAGCTCGTGCGGTACAGCACCGCCTGGCTCTCGGGGTCGGTGCCGGCCTCCTCGACCAGCCCGCGGGCGGTCAGGGTGCGCATGACGCCGTCGCTGTTGACCCCGCGGACCGCGCCGACCCGCGCCCGGCTGACGGGCTGCCGGTAGGCGACCACAGCCAGGGTCTCCAGCGCGGCCTGGGTCAACCTCGTCTGCTGGCCGTCGCGGACGAAACGCTCCACGAGGGCGGCGCACTCGGCCCGCGTGTAGAAACGCCAGCCGCCCGCCACCTCTCGAAGATCGAAACCCCGGCCGGCGGCCGTGTATTCCCGCGACAGCTCGCGAAGGGCCTCGGCGATCTCCCGCGAGGGCCGTTCGAGCACCTGGGCGAGCGTCACCTCGGCCACCGGCTCGTCGACCACGAGCAGGATCGCCTCCAGCGCCGTCCGCAGGGACGGCTCAGGGTCGGCGGTCTCCCGCACGTCGTCAGAGCTCATCGGTCGCCTCTCGCGTGTGTGGGGCCCCGGGCGGGGCCTGGTGGGCGCCCGCCGGCGGGCCGGCGGACGGCTCCGCCGGGGAGTCGCCCATGGGAGCGTCCCCGTCGCCGTCTTGCGGGCGCGCCACGGGCGCGCCCTCCTCATAGTCGTCGGTGACCGAGACGTCGCCGTCGTCCGCGCCGGTCCAGGTGACGTGCAGCTCCCCGAGCGGCTCGATCTGCTCGAAGGAGACCGCGGCCTCCCGGAAGAGCTCCAGGACGGCGAGGAAACGTGCGATGACCTCGAAGGTGCCCGCGCAGTCGGCGGTCAGCGACCGGAACGTCGCCGTGCGCACGCGCCGCAGCCGTCGCACCAGGATAGCCGCTTGTTCCCTGACGTTGGCGACCGGTTGGTAGATGTGCTCGGTGGAGACCGTCGGCGGCAACTTGGGCGTGAAGACGCGCATGGCGATCTTCGCCAGGCGCTCGGGCCCGACGCCGAGCACCAGCTCGGGCAGCAGGCCGGCGAACCTGGCCTCCATCGGGACGATCCTCGGGAAGCGCAGCGCCTCCTCGGCCATGCGACCGGAGAAGACCTTGGCGACCTCCTTGTAGGCCCGGTACTGCAGCAGGCGGGCGAACAGCAGGTCGCGGGCCTCCAGCAGGGCGAGGTCCTCCTCGTCCTCCACCTCGCCGGTGGGCAGCAGGCGGGCGGCCTTGAGGTCGAGCAGCGTGGCGGCGACGAGCAGGAAGTGGCTGGCCTGGTCGAGGTCCCACTCGCGGCCGCGGGCGCGGATGTGGGCGATGAACTCGTCGGTCACCTGGTGCAGGGAGACCTCGGTGATGTCGAGCTTGTGCTTGGAGATCAGCCCCAGCAGGAGGTCGAAAGGCCCCTCGAACACCTCCAGGTGGACCTGGAAGGCGTCGGGCCTGGCCGCGGGCTGTTGGGTCACCGCCTCATTGTCCCGCACCGGGGCTCGCCGGCGCCGCGTCCACCCACGGCCGGGTGGCCGTGGCGCGCACGGCGCCGCCGCCTCACCCGCTCTTCGACCACCGGGCGAGGATCTCGCGGGCCAGCTCGCGGTAGGCGGTGGCGCCCATCGACGCGGGGTCGAACTGGGTGATCGGCTCACCGGCGAGCGTGGCGTCCGGGAAGCGCACGGTGCGGTTGATCACCGTGTGGAAGACCTTGTCGCCGAAGCCCTGCATGATCGTCTGGAGGACCTCGCGGGCGTGCAGCGTGCGCGGGTCGTACATCGTGGCGAGGATGCCGTCGATCTCCAGGTTCTTGTTGAGCCGCTCCTGCACCTTGGTGATCGACTCCATGAGCAGGGCGACGCCGCGCAGCGCGAAGAACTCGCACTCCAGCGGCACCATGACGCTGTGCGCGCAGGTGAGAGCGTTCACCGCGAGCAGGCCCAGGGAGGGCTGGCAGTCGATCAGGCAGATGTCGTAGTGCGGGAGCAGCGGCTCAAGCGCGCGGCCGAGGGCGTATTCCCTGGCCACCTCGTTGACGAGGCGGATCTCGGCCCCGGACAGGAAGATGTTGCTCGGCAGGAGGTCCATGCCCTCGACGCTGGTGTTGAGCAGGACGTCCTCCGCGGTGACGTCCGGCTCCTCCATGATCAGGTCGTAGACCGTCGACTCCAGTGGACGGGGGTCGACGCCCAGGCCCACGGCGAGCGCGCCCTGGGGGTCGAAGTCGACGAGCAGCACCCGCTGACCGCACTCGGCGAGCGAGGCGCCGAGGTTGATCGTCGTGGTGGTCTTGCCGACGCCGCCCTTCTGGTTCACCATGGCCACGACCCGCGCCGGACCATGTGTGGTCGGGGGGATCGGGTCAGGGAAGACCGGACGCGGCCGCCCGGTGGGCCCCAGAATGCCGCCGCTCCTGGGCTCGGCCCAGGTGGCGTCGGGCCCTCCGGCGATCTCCCGGATAGAAGCGCCTGTGGTGGCAGTCACCAGTTGAACCTCCCTGACGGTCCCGAACCGGACCGTCCGGACGGACACTATGGGGTCGGCACGTATGCGGCAAGGCGACGCGCCAGAGTGCTATGAAGTTGGACGTCCGGCCCGCGAGCGGGCCGCCGCGTAGGCCTCGCGCAGCCGGTCGACTCCGGCCAGTGTGTAGACCTGGGTCGTGGTCACCGAGGCGTGGCCGAGCAGCTCCTGCACAACCCTAACGTCAGCCCCTCCGTCCAGGAGGTGAGTTGCGAACGAATGGCGCAACATGTGCGGGGAGACACCCTCCAGACCCGCCCGCTCGGCCGCCGACCTGAGGACCTCCCAGGCGCCCTGGCGGGTGAGGCGCCCGCCCCTGGCGTTGAGGAACAGCGCCGCCGACCCGCGCCCGTTCGCCCAGATCAGCGGGCGGGCCCGCTGCACGTACTCCGACACCGCCTGGCCGGCGAACCGGCCCAGCGGCACGACCCTCGACCGGCCGGCCTTGCCGCGCAGCCGCACCCGGCCGGGCTCGACGTCCTCCAGGGCCATCCCCACGGCCTCGGAGATGCGCGCCCCGGTGCCGTACAGCACCTCGAGCAGGGCGCGGTTGCGGTGGGTCAGTGGGGCGTCCTTCGGGCCCGCCGCGGCGATGAGCCGCTCGACGTCGTCGACGCCGATGGCCTTGGGCAGGTGGCGCAGCCGGCTGGGCGGGTGCACCTCGTGCGCGGGGTCGTGCGCGCACACCCCCTCGCGCACCGCGAACCGGTGCAGCCCGCGCACGGCGGAGACGGCACGGGCGGCCGAGCCGGCGGCCAGGGCGGGATGCCGCTCGTCCCCCTGGCGCAGCGCCGCCAGGAAAGCCACGACGTCGTGCTCCGCGACCTCTTCGAGCGACGGGCGGCCGCGTGAGCGGAGGTGGTCGAGGTAGCGCCGCAGGTCGCGCCGGTAGGAGGCCAGCGTGTTCGCCGCCAGCCCGCGCTCCACCGCGAGGTGGGCGAGGTAGCCGGCGAGGACGGCCTCGGTGTCGGCGTAGCGGCTCAGGGCGGCGACCTCCGGTCAGGCCTCCGGCGCGTCGGCGGGACGAAGCCCCGCGAAGCCGTCGGCGGAAGCGGCATAGGCCGCGAGGATACCGGCGATCGCCGTCGAGTTGTGGATCAGTCCGCCCAGAACCCTGCGGACCGCCTCGTGCAGGGGAAGCCACACCACCGGCATGTCGATCTCCTCGTGCCGGCGCTGGAAGCTGTTCTCCTCGTCGGGGATCGGCTCGGGGCCGCGGGCCAGGAAGACGCGGATGCGCTCGTCGGAGACGCCGGGCGTGACGTAGGTGTCCAGCAGCGTGTGCCAGGTCGACGCGCGGTAGCCCGCCTCCTCGGCGAGCTCCCGCTTGGCGTTGGCCAGCAGCGACTCGCCGTCGACGTCCCTGAGGCCGGCCGGGATCTCCCACAGCAGGTGCCGCACGGGGTGGCGGTACTGGCGGATGAGCAGCACCCTGCCGTCGTCGTCGAGCACCAGGACGCCGACCGAGCCGGGGTGGATGACGTAGTCGCGGTCGACCACCTCGTTCTCGGGCATGCGCACGCCGTCGGTGCGCACCGAGATCACCCGGGCGCGGAACCGCTCCCTGCTGTCGAGGACCTCCCAGGACCGCCCGACGTCGCGGACGTCGACGCCCTCGGGCCCCGCGGCCGTGTCGATCTCGCGCAGCCCCATGCCCCCCGCTTCCCCCTCGGTCACCCGGCACCCTCGGAATCGCTCGTCGTGCACATGTCGTCAACCTAGCTGGCGTCCCCGGCGCGCCGTGACGGCAGGCCTCTCACGCCCCGCCCATGCGGGTGAGGCGCTCGTCCAGCGCGCCGACCACCGCGTGGACGTCCTGCTGAGCATAAGCGGATATGTACACCTCATTGAGATCGCGGGCGCAGGCCTGGTTGTCGGGGTCGGACAGGAAGCCCAGCAGGCCCTCGACCATGGGCGCGATGACCTCCGCGGGGTCGGCGCCGCCCTGCCCGGTGCCGAACAGCGGGAAGATGACGCTCTCCAGGCGGCCCTCGCCGCGATCGGCCAGCCGCTCCTGCTCGGCGCGCTGGTCGGTGCCCGGCGGGGAGAACACGCCGTCGAGCTCGTTGAGCGTCGCCACCGCCGACAGCACGCCCCGGACCGACGCCTCGATCTGGTGCGGGTGCTTGTAGGGGATGACCCGGCTCTCGGCGTCCACCGCCTGCACGGCCGCCACGTGCATGATCGCCTTGGCCTTGTTGACCCGCGCCAGCTCGCTGCCCGGGCCGCCCGCGCTGGTGGTGAAGACCTCCGCGGCCTGCACCGGGCGTCCGCGCTCGCGAAGCTGCCAGTCGAGCTCCTGCTGGATGGTGTCCTGGTAGCGCCCGTACTTGATCGTCGCGCCGCGCCTTCTGAGCATGGACGAGACCGTGTGGCTCTCGAAGAAGCGCGCCATCTGCATGTAGTCGTTCTCGGGGTTGACGAAGACGTCGACGTTGCGGATGCGCGCCAGGTCGCCGGCCGCCACGTGCAGGCTGATCGACTCCGCGCCCGAGACCAGCTCGAACGAGGCCCACCGCTGGTCGTCGCGCGCCTTGGCCCTGGGCGTCCTGCGCCGGTTCCACAGCGGCGCCAGCGTCTCGCGCTGACGGTCGCGGGTCGCCGCGACCGCGGCGCGCAGCGCCTCGTCGAGCTCCGCCAGCAGCGCGGTGCCCCGGTTGAGCCTGATGTTCTGGGTGAGCACCCACTGGAGGTCGTCGATGCCCAGGGCCTTGGCCTCGGCGGCCATCTGCTCGTCGGAGAGGTCGAAGCCGATCGGGACCACCGAGATGCCGAGGGCGTGGGCCAGGGTGATCTCGCGGCGCACCCACTCGGACTCCGAGGTGCCCGGCCCCACCAGCACGACCAGGACGTCGCTGGCGAGGATCTGGCGGTAGATCTCCATCTCCCACTTCATCCCGGCCGCGATGCGGGCGTTGTCCACCCATGGCGTGAACGTGTCGTCCTGGGAGAGCAGGTAGTGGAATATCTCGGCTTCGGTGTTCTTCTGCAGGAGCCGCTGCCCGTTGTCGTCCCGAGACAGCACCTTCTTGTAGCAGATGAACACGCGGGCGTGGCCGGCCATGCGCTGCCCCTCAGCCTGTGGGTCGGATCGGCAGACCTGAATAGTGCCAGAGACGGCGGATCGTGACCATGTCCTGCGGACCGTGACCGATGCCGGCGCCGTGTCCCCACCCGGCGCCGGCATCGGTCACGCTCCGGTCAGCCGCTGCGGCCGGCCTTGGTGACGCTCTCGCGGACCTCGGCGTAGGTGAGGGCGGCGCTGATGAGGCCGTGGAAGAGCGGGTGCGGGCGGGTGGGCCGCGACCGGAACTCCGGGTGCGCCTGGGTGCCGACGAAGAACGGGTGGACGTCGGCGTCCAGCTCGGCGTACTCCACCAGGCGGCCGTCGGGCGACAGGCCCGAGAAGACCATGCCGACGCGCTCCAGCCGCTCGCGGTAGGCGTTGCCGACCTCGTACCGGTGCCGGTGGCGCTCGTCGACGGCGGGCGCCCCGCCGTACAGGCGGCGGACGATGGAGCCCTCGGCGAGCCGGGCCGGGTAGAGGCCGAGCCGCATCGTGCCGCCCATGTCGCGCTCGCCGGCCACCACGTCCTCCTGGTCGGCCATGGTCGAGATGACCGGGTCGGGCGTGTCGGGGTCGAACTCGGTGCTGTTGGCCAGCTCGACTCCGGCGAGGCTGCGCGCGGCCTCGATCACCATGCACTGCATGCCCAGGCAGATGCCGAGCAGCGGGATCTGCCTCTCCCGGGCGTGCCGGATCGCCCCGACCTTGCCCTCGATGCCCCGCACCCCGAACCCGCCGGGGACGAGCACGCCGTCCACGCCGTCGAGCTCGCGGGCCGCCCCCTCGGCGGTCTCGCAGTCGTCGCTCTTGACCCAGCGGATGTTCACGCGGGCGTCGCAGGCGAAGCCTCCGGCGCGCAGGGCCTCGATGACCGACAGGTAGGCGTCGGGCAGGTCGATGTACTTGCCGACCAGCGCGACCGTCACCTCCTTGGCGGGGCGGTGCACCCGGCGCAGGAGCTGGTCCCACTCCTGCCAGTCGACGTCGCGGAACGGCAGGCCGAGGCGGCGGATGACGTAGGCGTCCAGGCCCTCCGAGTGCAGGACCTTGGGGATGTCGTAGATGCTCGGCGCGTCCACGGCCGAGACCACCGCGTCCTCGTCGACGTCGCACATGAGGCTGATCTTGCGCTTCAGCGAGGTGGTGATCGGGCGGTCGGAGCGGCAGACGATGGCGTCCGGCTGGATGCCGATGCTGCGCAGGGCGGCCACGGAGTGCTGGGTCGGCTTGGTCTTCAGCTCGCCGCTCGGGCCGATGTACGGCAGGAGCGAGACGTGCAGGAAGAACACGTTGTCCCGGCCCACCTCGTGGCGTACCTGGCGGACCGCCTCAAGGAACGGCAGCGACTCGATGTCGCCGACGGTGCCGCCGACCTCGGTGATGACGACGTCGACGTCCGGGCCGGCCATGCCCCGGATGCGGTCCTTGATCTCGTTGGTGATGTGCGGGATGACCTGCACGGTGTCCCCGAGGTACTCCCCGCGCCGCTCCTTGGCGATCACGTTGGAGTACACCTGGCCCGTGGTGACGTTGGCCGAGCCGTGCAGCTCGGTGTCCAGGAACCGCTCGTAGTGGCCGACGTCGAGGTCGGTCTCGGCGCCGTCGTCTGTGACGAACACCTCACCGTGCTGGAACGGGTTCATCGTCCCGGGGTCGACGTTGAGGTAGGGATCGAGCTTCTGCATGGTGACCCGGAGGCCACGAAGCGTCAGCAGGCGGCCCAGGCTGGAGGCTGTGAGCCCTTTGCCGAGGCTGGAGGCGACGCCTCCGGTGACAAAGAGATGTTTGGTGTGTGCGGCGCTGCGCAAGGAGGTTCTCCCGTGGTCCGGTTCGTCGCGGCCGTCCCGGCGAGCGACCGCTTGTCCACGGGCTCTCAGGTTATCAGGGCCTGCCCGCGAAGTGCCCGAACAGTTCCGGGCGTCCGTTCCCAGCATGCTAACCAAGCGGTAACTTTTTCAACTATGTCACCCCGTGAGATACTACGGCGGGCCGTAGGTGGATTTGTCCACCGTGTCTGGTCCATCGCCCGCGACGCGGGCGCGGTCACCCCCAAAACCCCGGCGGGCTACCGGTTCCGCCGGCTCGGCGAGGGGACCTGCCTCGCCTTCCCGCAGGGCGCGATCTTCGGCGAGGCGTGGATCGAGATCGGCGCGCGCACGCTGATCGGCGAGCGCGTCTCCCTCTCGGCCGGCATGGGCCCCGGAGTTGACCTCGGGCCCGGGTCGATCGTCCGCATCGGAGACGGCTGCTCGATCGGGCGCGGCAGCCACATCGTCGGCCACCAGTCCATCGACATCGGCGACGACGTCTTCACGGGGCCCTACGTCTACATCACCGACCAGAACCACGTGTACGACGACCCCGAGGTGCCGATCGGCCGGCAGTGGCCGCGCAACAACCCCGTGTCGATCGGCCGGGGGTCCTGGCTCGGCACGGGCGCGATCATCCTGCCCGGGACGCGGATCGGCAGGCAGTCGGTGGTGGCGGGCGGCGCCGTGGTGCGCGGGGAGTTCCCCGACCACTGCGTCATCGCCGGCATCCCGGGGAAGGTCGTCCGCCGCTACTCCCCCGACGAGGGCTGGCACGCGTCCGAGGCCCGCCATGAGGCCGCCACGCTGCGGGCTCTCCGCCCCGGAGCCTGAGCGCCGGCCCGCCCCGAGGCCCGAGCCCCTGACCTGCCCCGGCGGGTGAGCCGGGCCCCCTGCGCCGTCCGGCACGGCCGTCCCCTGTCCCGCCCCGGAGTCCGGTGCGGACCCCCTGGGGCGGCTCCGGGCCGGGCCCCGGGGGGCCCGCCCGCCGTGCCCGGAAGGGGAACCGGCCCGGCTGATACCCGCCCGCCCCCGTGGCCGAAGCCTGCCTGACCTGGACCAGGGCAGCCGGGCGAGCTACCGTCACGACATGCGGACGGAGATCTGTGAGCGCTTCGGCATCGAGTTCCCTCTGTTCGCCTTCAGCCACTGCCGGGACGTCGTCGCCGCGGTGACCAACGCCGGCGGGTTCGGCGTCCTGGGCGCGGTCGCGTACTCGCCCGAGCAGCTGGAACGCGAGCTGTGCTGGCTCGACAGGCAGGTGGCCGGCCGCCCGTACGGGGTGGACGTGCTGGTGCCCGGCCGCATCGACCGCGCCGCCACCGCGCCCCGGGGGCGGCTGATCGACGCCATCCCCGAGGTGCACCGCGACTTCGTCACCCACCTGCTGTCGAAGTACGGCGTGAGCACCGGCAGGACACTGCCGCCCGGGCCGAAGGCCGACGAGCTGGGGCGCCGGGTGACGCACACGGGCGCCACCGGCCTCATCGACGTCGCGCTCGGCCACCCGATCCGGCTGATCGCGAGCGCCCTGGGCACGCCGCCGCCGGTCATGGTCGAGAGGGCCCGCACGGCCGGCGTGCCGGTGGCCGCGCTCGTCGGCACCGTCGAGCACGCCCGGCGCCAGGTGGCGGCCGGCGCCGACCTCGTGGTCGCGCAGGGCTCCGAGGCCGGCGGGCACACCGGTGAGGTGTCCACGATGGTGCTGGTGCCGCAGGTCGTCGACGCCGTGGCCCCGGTGCCCGTGCTGGCCGCCGGGGGAATCGCCGACGGACGGCAGATGGCGGCGGCGCTGGCCCTGGGCGCCGGCGGGGTGTGGTGCGGCTCGGTCTGGCTGACCACCGAGGAGGCCGAGACGGCTCCGGTCGTCAAGGAGAAGCTGCTCGCCGCCACCTCGCTGGACACCGTGCGCTCGCGCTCGCGCACGGGCAAGCCCGCCCGGCAGCTCGCCTCGGCCTGGACCACCGAGTGGGACACCGCGCCCGAGAGCCCCGGCGCGCTGCCGATGCCGCTGCAGATGCTGCTGGCCGAGGGGGCGATGGCCCGCATCGGCGAGGCGGCCGAGAGCGGCGAGCCGGGCGCCCGGGAGCTGGCGAACTACTTCGTCGGCCAGGTAGTCGGGCAGATGAACCAGGTGAAGCCGGCGCGGCGGGTCGTGCACGAGATGATGGAGGAGTTCGCGGCCGCGGTCGAACGGGTGAGCGACATCACACGATCGTGATCGGTTCCGGGAACGGGGGGTAGTCGCTTTTCGTCTTCTTTCACAGGAGCGAGAAGCATGGAGGTGCGATGCTCGCCGTGCTGACCGGCCTCGGGTTGTCGACGGCCGCGGGGCTCAACGCCTACATCCCCCTGCTCGTGGTGGGCGTGCTCGCCAACTTCACCGACGCCGTCCGCCTGCCGCAGGACTACTCCTGGCTGACCGACGGCTGGGTGCTGGCGATCATCGCGGTGCTGCTGGCGGCCGAGGTCGTGCTCGACAAGGTGCCCGTGGTCGACCACGTCAACGACATCATCCAGACGGCCGTGCGCCCGGCCGCCGGCGGCGTCGTCTTCAGCGCAACGCAGGCCGCCTCCCAGCTCGACCACTCCACGTGGATGGCCCGCAACCCCTGGGTGAGCTGGATCCTCGGCATCGGCGTGGCCCTGGCCGTCCACGTGATGAAGTCCTCCGCCCGCCCCGTGGTCAACGCCACCACCGCCGGGGTCGGCGCCCCCGTCGTCAGCACCGTGGAGGACGCCGGCTCCCTCGGCATCAGCCTGCTGGCCGTCTTCGCCCCCGTCCTGGTGATCGTCGCCCTCTCAGCCCTGGTGATGCCCCTCTGGTGGCTCACCACCAGACTCCGCAGACGCCGCACACCCGACCTCGCCCAGACCCCCACCTGACACGATCTGCATCGAAGGGCACGCGAGGTTACGGACAGTCAGCGAGTGGTGGCGGCAAGCGAGATCCCAATGCGGCCGCGGCCGGTGGGTGGTGGGTCAGGGGATCCGTTCGGGGGAGGTCCAGCTCAGCTCGTCGAGGTTGACGACGATCGCCTCCTGGGTGCTGCGGGCGATCACCACGACGGCCTCGGTGCCAGGGTCGGGGTTCTCCTCGCGGTGCGGCACGAAGGGCGGGACGAAGATGTAGTCGCCCGGCTTGGTGTCGACGCGGACCTCGACCGGTTCCTCGCCCTCGACGTCGACGAAGACGAACGACGGGGTGCCGCTGACGACGTAGATGGCGGTCTCGGACTCGCCGTGGTGGTGGTTGGCGGACACCGTGCCGGGCGGGACGTGCGCCTGCCCCATCCAGAGCCGGCTGGAGCCGACGCTCGCCCCGCTGATCGCCGCGAGCCGGCGCATCCCGTCCGACTGCGCCGTGTGTGAGTCGAGCCCGCCGGGAGTGACGTGGTGCACCTTGCGATGAGACGGTTCCTGTGGAATGGCGATCGGCATCGGGACACCCCTGTTCCATGAGGAAGAACGCGCCAGAAGCCCCAAGGCTCCCGCCCACCCGTTTCTACACATCTTCCCGCGCACCCGCCAGAAAGCCCCAGGGCCCCACCCACACGTGCCCGCGCGTCCGCCGCCACACACCCGGCACGTGCCCGCGCATCCGCCCAGCCACGCGCCCGGGACTGGCCTTCACCGCCTCCGCCCGCCGGCGGGCACACCGCCGGGGCGGCGCGCCCGGCATGTGGTTCTCAGACACGCGGCTCCGGGACGGCCTTCCCACGCACCCGCCAGAAAGCCTTAGGGCCCGCCCGGACGTTCCCGCACGTCCGCCGCCGCGCACCCCGGCCCTGGGACGGCCCTTCAGCGCCTTCGCTCGCCGGAGGGCGCGCCGCCGGGGCTGCTCGCCTGGTGTGGAGGGCTAGTGGACGCCGGCTTCGCGCATGTCGCGGAGCTCGCGTTTGAGTTCCTTGATCTCGTCGCGGAGGCGGGCGGCCACCTCGAACTGGAGGTCGGTGGCGGCCTGGTGCATCTGCTCGGTGAGGGACTGGACGAGGGACTCCATCTGTGCACGGGGCATGTCGCCGGCGATCGTCTTGGCGTGCTGGCCGGCCTGGCGGGACGACAGGCCGGGCACGGGGGCCTTGCCGCGGCTCTGCTGGCGACCGGCGCCGAGCAGCTTCTCGGTGTCGGCGTCCTCGCGCACCAGGGTGTCGAGGATGTCGGCGATGCGCTTGCGGAGCGGCTGGGGGTCGATGCCCCTGGCCTCGTTGTAGGCGGTCTGCTTGGCCCGGCGCCGGTTGGTCTCGTCGATCGCGCGCTCCATCGACGGCGTCACGCGGTCGGCGTACATGTGGACCTGCCCCGAGACGTTGCGGGCGGCGCGGCCGATGGTCTGGATCAGCGAGGTCTCGCTGCGCAGGAAGCCCTCCTTGTCGGCGTCGAGGATGGCCACCAGGGAGACCTCGGGGAGGTCGAGACCCTCGCGCAGCAGGTTGATGCCGACCAGCACGTCGAACTCGCCGCTGCGCAGCTCGCGCAGCAGCTCGATGCGGCGCAGGGTGTCGACCTCGCTGTGCAGGTAGCGGACGCGGATGCCGAGCTCCAGCAGGTAGTCGGTGAGATCCTCCGACATCTTCTTGGTCAGCGTGGTGACCAGCACCCGCTCGTCCCTGTCGGTGCGCTCGCGGATCTCGTGGACCAGGTCGTCGATCTGCCCCTTGGTGGGCTTCACCACGACCTCGGGGTCGACCAGGCCGGTCGGGCGGATCACCTGCTCGACGACGTCGCCGCCGCTGCGGCCGAGCTCGTAGGAGCCGGGAGTGGCCGACAGGTAGACGGTCTGCCCGATGCGGCCGAGGAACTCCTCCCACTTCAGCGGGCGGTTGTCCATCGCCGAGGGCAGGCGGAAGCCGTGGTCGACCAGGACCCGCTTGCGGGAGGCGTCGCCCTCGTACATCGCGCCGATCTGCGGGACGGTCTGGTGGGACTCGTCGAGGACCAGCAGGAAGTCCTCGGGGAAGTAGTCGAGCAGGGTGTTGGGCGCCGAGCCCTGCTCGCGGCCGTCGATGTGGCGGGAGTAGTTCTCGATGCCCGAGCAGGTGCCGACCTGGCGCATCATCTCGATGTCGTAGGTGGTGCGCATGCGCAGCCGCTGCGCCTCCAGCAGTTTGCCCTGCTTCTCCATGGCGGCGAGCGACGCCGCGAGCTCCGCCTCGATGTCGGCGATCGCCCGCTCCATGCGCTGCGGGCCGGCGACGTAGTGCGAGGCCGGGAAGATGTAGACCTCTTCGTCCTCGGTGACGACCTCGCCGGTCAGCGGGTGCAGGGTGGCGAGCTTCTCGATCTCGTCGCCGAACATCTCGATGCGGATGGCCAGCTCTTCGTACTGCGGGATGATCTCGATGGTGTCGCCGCGCACCCGGAAGGTGCCCCGGGTGAAGGCGAGGTCGTTGCGGCTGTACTGCATGTCGACGAGGCGGCGCAGGAGCTGGTCGCGCTCGATCTCCTGCCCGGCCCTGAGACGCACCATGCGGTCGACGTACTCCTGGGGGGTGCCCAGACCATAGATGCAGGACACCGAGGCCACCACGACCGTGTCACGGCGCGTCAGGAGGGAGTTGGTGGCCGAGTGGCGCAGGCGCTCGACCTCGTCGTTGATCGAGGAGTCCTTCTCGATGTAGGTGTCGGTCTGCGGGACGTACGCCTCGGGCTGGTAGTAGTCGTAGTACGAGACGAAGTACTCGACGGCGTTGTTGGGCAGCATCTCGCGCAGCTCGTTGGCGAACTGGGCGGCGAGGGTCTTGTTCGGCTGCATCACCAGGGTCGGGCGCTGGAGCCGCTCGATGAGCCACGCCACGGTGGCGGTCTTGCCGGTGCCCGTGGCGCCCAGCAGGACGTTGTCCTTCTCGCCGGCTTTGACACGCCGTTCGAGCTCGGTGATCGCCGCCGGCTGGTCGCCGGAAGGGGTCATCTCTGTGACTACCTCGAAAGGCGCCACCCTGCGCTGCAGATCTGTTACCGGCCTCACGTCTCCATAACCTACGCGCGGCCACCGACATTTCCGCGACCGGCCGCCGCACGGGGATGGAACGGGGCCGACGGGGCCCCTGAGACGCGGCTCGGACCGCCCTGGCGACGCGGGTCGGCGGGAACCACGCGACGTCGGCGTCTCGGACAGGCCTCGGCAGGCGTATCCGGCCGGCGGGGCGGGTCAGGCGGTGGGACGCCGCTTCTGGATCTCGGCCCAGACCTCGGCCACGCGCGCGTCCAGGTCGTCCAGGCCGCCCTCGTTGACGATCACGATGTCGGCGATCCTCAGGCGGTCCTCCCGCGCCGCCTGGGCGCGGATCCGGGCCAGGGCGTCCGGCTCCGACATGCCGCGGACCCCGGTGAGCCGGGCCAGGCGCACCTCGTCGGAGGCGTCCACCACGATCACCAGGTCGTACGCCGGGGCGAGGTTGTTCTCGGCCAGCAGCGGCACGTCGTAGACGACGACGGCGTCCTGCGGCGCCTCACGCTGCAACTCGGCGACCCGCTCCCCCACCCTGGGGTGCACGATGGCGTTGAGCCTGGCCAGCTCGGCGGGGTCGGCGAAGACGACGCGCCCGAGCCCTTCGCGGTCGAGGGTGCCGTCGGGGCGCAGCACGCGGTCGCCGAAGGCCTGCACGACGAGCGCGAGGCCGGTGGTGCCGGGCTCGACCACCTCGCGGGCGATCAGGTCGGCGTCGATGACCACCGCGCCGCGCTCGCCCAGGCGCCGGGACACCTCGCTCTTGCCCGACCCGATGCCGCCGGTGAGCCCGATCTTCAGCATGCACCGAAGGGTACGCTAGGCGGCCTTGCGCAGGTGCACGACGGTCAGGTGCTCGTGCACGCGCTCGCGCCGCGTCTCGCGGTAGCCCAGGCGGCGGTACAGACGCAGGTTGCCCTCCGACAGGTGGCCGGTGAACAGGTCGAACGACTCGGCCGCGGGGCCCAGCTCGGCCTCCACGGCGCCCAGCAGCGCCGTGCCGAGGCCCATGCCCTGCCGGTCGGGCGCGACCACCAGGCGTCCGATGACGCCGGTGCGCTCGGTGAGCCGGCCGCGCACCGCCCCGACGATGCGCCCGCCGGCCACGGCCTTCAGGACCGTCGCCGAGGAGATCGTCTCGGCCATCTGGCCGAGCGACTCCACCAGGGGCGCGATGAACGGGTCGCCGTACAGCTGCGCCTCGGTGACGTAGGCGGCCCGCTGGAGGGTGAGGATCTCGCCGGCGTCCTCGGGCCGCGCCCGCTCGATCAGCGTCACCCGCCCACTGTAGAAGCCAGCGCCGGTGGCGGGGAACGCAAAGGGGCCCCGCCGAAGCGGGGCCCCTCCACTACATGACGTTCGGCGGGATCAGCTCTGGCCGCCGGCCAGCTTCTCCCGAAGGGCGGCGAGCGCCTCGTCGGAAGCGAGGGCACCGGCTGCCGGTGCCGACGACGAGCTGCTGGTGGCCGGCTGCGTCTCGGCGGTGTAGCCGGACGGGTCGGACGCCTGCGCCTCGTCGGCGCGTGCCTTCTCCACCTGCGACTTGTGGGCCTCGAAGCGGGTCTGGGCCTCGGCGTACTGCCGCTCCCACTCCTCGCGCTGCTTCTCGAAGCCTTCCAGCCACTCGCCGGTCTCGGGGTCGAAACCGTCGGGGTAGATGTAGTTGCCCTGCTCGTCGTAGTTCGCCGCCATGCCGTAGAGCGTGGGGTCGAACTCGACGTCGGCGCCCATCGCGCCCTCGTTCGCCTGCTTCAGCGACAGCGAGATGCGACGGCGGTCGAGGTCGATGTCGATGATCTTCACGAAGATCTCGTCGCCGACCTGGACGACCTGCTCGGGGATCTCCACGTGGCGCTCGGCCAGCTCGGAGATGTGCACGAGGCCCTCGATGCCCTCCTCGACCCGGACGAACGCGCCGAACGGCACCAGCTTGGTGACCCGGCCGGGAACGACCTGGCCGATCTGGTGGGTGCGGGCGAACTGCTGCCAGGGGTCCTCCTGCGTCGCCTTGAGCGACAGGGAGACCCGCTCGCGCTCCATGTCGACGTCGAGGACCTCGACCGTGACCTCCTGGCCGACCTCGACGACCTCGGAGGGGTGGTCGATGTGCTTCCAGGACAGCTCGGAGACGTGCACCAGACCGTCGACGCCGCCGAGGTCGACGAACGCGCCGAAGTTGACGATCGAGGAGACGACGCCCTTGCGGACCTGGCCCTTCTGCAGGGTGTTGAGGAAGGTCTGACGGACCTCCGACTGGGTCTGCTCCAGCCAGGCGCGGCGGGACAGGACCACGTTGTTGCGGTTCTTGTCCAGCTCGATGATCTTCGCCTCGAGCTCGCGCCCGACGTACGGCTGGAGGTCGCGAACGCGGCGCATCTCGACCAGCGACGCGGGCAGGAAGCCGCGCAGACCGATGTCGAGGATGAGACCGCCCTTGACGACCTCGATGACCGTGCCGGTGACGATGCCGTCCTCGTCCTTGATCTTCTCGATCGTGCCCCAGGCGCGCTCGTACTGCGCGCGCTTCTTGGAGAGGATGAGCCGGCCTTCCTTGTCCTCCTTCTGGAGGACAAGCGCCTCGACGTGCTCCCCGACCTCGACGACCTCGGCCGGGTCGACATCGTGCTTGATCGAGAGTTCGCGCGAGGGGATGACACCCTCGGTCTTGTAGCCGATGTCGAGCAAGACCTCGTCTCGATCGACCTTGACGACGGTGCCTTCGACGATGTCGCCGTCGTTGAAGTACTTGATGGTCTCGTCGATCGCGGCGAGGAAGGCCTCCTCGGAACCGATGTCGTTGACCGCTACCTGCGGGGTGCTCGAGGTGGCCTCGGTGCTGCTCGTCATGTGTGGAATTGCTCCGAACGCGGACAGATGTCGATGTGGCGGACGCGCGGCAGGCCCTCTTCATCGCTCAAGCCGAGGATGGTCAGGATGACCGGTGGTCGACATGACCGAGCGCGAGCCCGCTCCGTCCGAGGCGCACGCGAGCCCACAGCGCAGCGATCAGCATATGAGAGTACGCGGGCGCGGTCAATCCGGCGCCCACCTGCACAACCCCCGCAAGGCCCCTAGTAGGCGACCGTCAACCCGCTGAAGTTTGCCAGGATCTTACCCTGATCACGACGGGGCATGGAAACGTGAGCAGGATCTCCGTCGGAGGTGTACCGCCGGTCAGCGTGGTGGTCCAGCCACTCCAACCAGTATTCGGAGCACCATTTCCGGCAATCGCCTTTTTTACCATTGGACTGGATGCGCGGGATGTTGTACGGGTCGAACCCCTTCGCGTAGGGCGAAATCGCGGGCTCGGCCCCGGCGAGGAAGACCGCGTCGAACCGGTAGGAGGTTCCGTCCCAGCGTCCCTCGCGCGCCGTCGAGCGTTTCCTGGGCCGGTTGCCGTACGGGAGGGCGAAGGTGACCGAGCGCGGCGCGCCGAGGCGGTCCAGGAGCCGCTGCTGGCGCACGATCGCCTCGTTGACCCCCTTCTTGGACAGCCGGGTGAGGTTGGGGTGGCCGTAGGTGTGGTTCGCGACCTCGAAGCCCCGCTCGACCAGCCACCGCACGGCCGCGGCCTGGTGGCCGGGGTCGCGGAGCCCGAACGGGTTCCTGTTGATCCAGAACGTCGCCACCGGGCGGAAGCCGGGGTACGCGCCGGCCACCTCAAGGATGATGCGCACGGCGGTGTCCTTCTTCGGCAGGCCGTCGGCGCCCAGCGCGAAGTGGGTGGGGTTGCCGTCGTCGAAGGTCAGCACCACCGGGTGGGCGCCGGCGGGCAGGTCGATGCGGCCGCTGACGTACTCGGCCGCGGTGACCGGCACGTAGCCGCCCGCGGCCAGCCGCTCCAGCTCCTCGCGGAGCTGGCGGGGGGTCCGGTCGATGGACGCCACCCGCTTCTTCAGGATCCGGTGGTACATGAGCACCGGCACCATGCCCACCTCGTTGGCGCCGACCGCGCGCGCCGCCTCGGGGTTGGTGGTGACCGGCGGGACGCCCGCCGGGGGCGAGGCCGACGGCGACGCCGACGCCGAGGGGGTGGGCGCGGGTGCGGGCCCGGCGGACCGGCCGGCCTGTTCGCGCTCCCGGCCGAACGGCAGCACGAGCAGCGCCACGACGGCGACGATCATTACGCCGATGTTGACGATGCCGATGACATGCGTCAGGCCGGGTGTGGTCCGCACAGAGCTCTCCTGGATCGGCTGTAGGTCGATCTTGCCCTAGGACAGCCCGTTCGGCCCCGTCCGGCGCCAGCGTACACGCCTGTCATGTGGCGAAATTTGCTCGTCAAACCGATGCGCCCGCGCGTTCGCGAAATGCCGTCGGCATCCCCGCCGGACGGATGCGTGCTCCCGCGTCCGGACGCGCGCGAGCCCGGCTCCAGACCTGGAGCCGGGCTCGCGGTGACGGTTCGTTGACGCTCGGCGGGCGGGGGCGGCGACCGCCCCGCCGGCACGGCGGCAGGGCCGGGAGAGAGCGTGCCCCTCCCGGCGGGGCGGCCCGGCACGGCACGACGGCCACCTCGCCGGCGGGCGGACGGGGCGCGGGAAGGGCGTGCCCCTTCCCGGTGGATCAGTGGCCGGCGTCCTGCCAGGTGCGGCCCGCGCCCACCGAGACCTCCAGGGGGACGCGCAGCTCGTAGGCAGCGCACATCTGGGCGACGACCAGCTCGCGCAGGGTCTCCAGCTCGCCGGGGACCACCTCGAACACCAGCTCGTCGTGCACCTGGAGCAGCATGCGCGAGCGCAGGCCCTCCCTTCGCAGCGCGCGCTGGACGTTGAGCATGGCGACCTTGATGATGTCGGCGGCCGACCCCTGGATGGGGGCGTTCAGCGCCATGCGCTCGGCCATCTCGCGTCGCTGGCGGTTGTCGCTCGTGAGGTCGGGCAGGTAGCGGCGGCGGCCGAGGATGGTCTCGGTGTAACCCTCCTGCCGGGCCTGGGCGACGATCGAGCCGAGGTAGTCGCGGACGCCGCCGAACTCCTGGAAGTACTCGTCCTTCAGGGCGCGGGCCTCGGCCACGGGGATGTTGAGCTGGCCCGAGAGCCCGAAGTCGGACAGGCCGTAGGCCAGGCCGTAGTTCATGGCCTTGATGCGGGCGCGCAGCTCGCCGTCGACCTGCTCGGGCGGGAGGCCGAACACCCGGGCGGCGGTGGCCTGGTGGAAGTCGTGCCCGGACTCGAACGCGGCGATGAGCGCGGCGTCCTGCGACAGGTGGGCCATGATGCGCAGCTCGATCTGGCTGTAGTCGGCGGTGAGCAGGCTGTCGAAGCCCTCCCCCACGATGAAGCCCTGCCGGATGCGGCGGCCCTCGGCGGTGCGGATGGGGATGTTCTGCAGGTTGGGCTTCTCGGAGGACAGCCGCCCGGTGGCCGCGATGATCTGGTTGTACGTGGTGTGGATGCGACCGTCGTCGCCGATCTCCTTGATCAGGCCCTCGACGGTGGTGCGCATGCGGGTCTGGTCGCGGTGGCGCAGCAGGATGGTGGGCAGCTCGTTGTCGGTCTGCGTGGCGAGCGTGGCCAGGGCGTCGGCGTCGGTGGTGTAGCCGGTCTTGATGCGCTTGGTCTTGGGCAGGCCGAGCCGGACGAAGAGGATCTCCTGGAGCTGCTTGGGCGAGCCGAGGTTGAACTGCTCGCCCACCACCCGGTGGGCCTCCTCGACCGCCTGCTTCACGGCGGCGCCGAACTCGACCTCAAGGGCGGTGAAGTAGGCCTGGTCGGCGGCGATGCCGGCGTGCTCGATCTCGGCCAGCACGCGCACCAGCGGCAGCTCGACCTCGCGCATCAGCCGCGTGCCGCCCCGGGGTTCGAGGTGGCCCTCCAGAGCCTCGGCCAGCTCGCGCACCGCCTGGGCGCGGATGGCCAGCTCGCGGCCGAGGTCGTCGGCGGGGTCGTCGAACAGGGCGGCCTGGCCGCCGTCGTCGGTCTCGGCGCGCAGCTCGCGGTGCAGGTAGCGCAGCACGAGGTCGTCGAGCGGGAAGGAGCGCTGCCCCGGCATCGCCAGGTAGGCCGCCAGCGCGGTGTCGCAGGTGAGGCCGCGCAGGTCGAAGCCGTGCGCCCACAGGGCCAGCAGGGGGCCCTTGGCGTCGTGCAGGGCCTTGGGGCGGGCCTCGTCGGCCAGCCACCCGCCGAGGGCGCGCTCGTCGTCGGGGGTGAGGCCGGTGAGGTCGATGTAGGCGGCGCGCCGGGGGGCGCCCTCGCGCTCGGGCGGGACGGCGACGGCCAGGCCGTCGAGCCTGCCGGTGCCGCTGCCGTAGGTGCCCTTGACGGCCAGCCCCGCGCGGCCCTCGGGAGCGGCGGCCAGCCAGGCCTCGACCTCGCCGGGGCCCAGCGTGACGGCCTCGACGTCGAAACCGGCCTCGGCCTCGGGCTCGGCGGTGCCGACGCTCTGGTAGAGCCGGTCGCGCAGCACGCGGAACTGCAGGGTGTCGAACAGCTTGTGGATCTCGTCGCGATCCCAGGCGCCCATCTTGAGCTCGCTGACGTCGGCGTCGAGCGGGACGTCGCGCCGCAGCTCGGTGAGGCGGCGGTTGTTGAGCACCTGGCCGAGGTGCTCGCGCAGCTTCTCGCCAACCTTGCCCTTCACCTCGTCGACGCGGTCGACCAGCTCGGCGAGGGAGCCGAACTCCCTGACCCACTTGGCGGCGGTCTTCTCGCCCACGCTCGGGATGCTGGGGAGGTTGTCGCTGGGGTCGCCGCGCAGGGCGGCGTAGTCGGGGTACTGGACGGGGGTGAGGCCGTACTTCTCGAGCACCGTGGCGGGGTCGAAGCGGGTCATGTCGCTGATGCCGCGGCGGGTCATCAGCAGCGTGACGCGCTCGTTCACGAGCTGGAGTGCGTCGCGGTCGCCGGTGACGATCAGCACGTCCATGTCGTTCTCGGCGGCGCGGTGGGCGAGGGTGGCGATGAGGTCGTCGGCCTCGTAACCCGCCAGGGACAGGTGGGGGACGCGCAGCGCGTCGAGCACCTCGAAGATCAGGCTGACCTGGCCGCGGAAGTCCTCCGGCGTCTCCTGCCGGTTGGCCTTGTACTGCTCGTACGCCTCGTGCCGGAACGTGGGCTCCGAGCGGTCGAAGCAGACGACGACGTGGGTCGGCTGCTCGTCGCGGAGGACGTTGATCAGCATGGAGGTGAAGCCGTACACCGCCTCGGTGTGCTGGCCGTCGGTGGTGACGAGGTTGGCGTCCTTCAGCGCGTAGAACGCCCGGTACGCCAACGAGTGCCCGTCCAGCAGGAGGAGACGGGGGCGAGCGGGGGTTGCTTCCTTCTTCGGCACACCCGCAGCCTAGTCTCCTGGTACGACAGAACATCTCGCGTGTGCGTACTGGAGGCATCCCCTTGACCATCTTGGACCAAGCGAGCCGGGCGAGGCTTGAGAAGCTCTACGGCGACTTCTCGGGCACGCTGATCCGGGCGATGCGCATCGAGTTCGTCGAGGCGACGGCCGAGCGGGTCGTGGGGCGCATGCCGGTGGAGGGCAACACCCAGCCGATGGGGCTCCTGCACGGCGGCGCCTCCTGCGTGCTGGCCGAGACGCTTGGCTCCACAGGAGCCGGGCTGCACGCGGGCGAGGGCCGGTTCGCCGCCGGCATCGAGATCAACGCGACCCACCACAGGTCGGCGACCTCGGGGTACGTCACGGGCGTGGCCACCCTGCTGCACGGCGGGCGCACCCTGGCCACCTACGACATCGAGATCACCGACGAGCGGGGGCGCCGGGTGTGCACCGCGCGGCTCACCTGCATGCTGCGTGACGTCCACTGAGATCCGGTGTAAATCGGGCTACCTTTTCCGGGCACTCTTTGCACAGGAGCCTCATAGCTCGCTAGCGTGGTGACGCCAGAGCCCGTGGGTGGTCGAGTAGACAACGTGTGCGGCCGGGGAAGCCCTACATGGCCCCAAAGTCACCCACGGGCTCCTGATGGCGCTCCGCGCGGCCCGGAAGCGCCGAAGGGCCTCCAGCGGGCCGTGAGGGCCCGCTGAAGGCCCGAGGGAGACCTCCAGAGCAAGAGATATCCGTGCGGCCGTCAGGCCGCCGGTGGAGCCGCCCCAGCGCCGTCGTCGGCGTGTCCGGGGTCGAGCACGCGCTTCAGGAAGGTGCGGGTGCGCTCGTGCTGCGGGTTGCCGATCACCTGGTCGGGCGGCCCCTCCTCGACGATCACGCCGCCGTCCATGAACACCACTCGGTCGGCGACCTCGCGCGCGAAGCCCATCTCGTGCGTGACCACCAGCATCGTCATGCCGTCCTGCGCGAGCTTGCGCATGACCGCCAGCACGTCGCCCACCAGCTCGGGGTCCAGGGCGGAGGTCGGCTCGTCGAACAGCATGAGCGCGGGGTCCATCGCCAGGGCCCTGGCGATGGCGACCCGCTGCTGCTGGCCACCCGACAGCTGGAGCGGGAAGGCGTCGCACTTCTCGGCGACGCCGACCTTGCCCAGGTTCTCCCGGGCGACGCGCTCGGCCTCGGCCCTGCCCCGCTTGAGCACGCGCTGCTGGGCGATCATGACGTTGCGCAGCACCGAGAGGTGCGGGAACAGGTTGAACGACTGGAACACCATGCCGAGCCTGCGCCGCGCGGCGTCGATGTCGACGTCGGGGTCGGTCAGCTCGACCCCGCCGACGCTCACCTTGCCCTGGGTGGGCTGCTCCAACAGGTTGACGCAGCGCAGCAGCGTCGACTTGCCCGAGCCCGAAGGGCCGATGACGCAGACGACCTGACCCTCGTCCACCGTGAAGTCGACGCCCTTGAGCACTTCGAGGGAGCCGAACGACTTGTGCAGGTTCTCGATCTGGACAGCGTGTGGCATCCGGGTCACCGTCCCTTCGCCTGGCGGGCTTCGAGGCGGCCGGCCAGATATCCCAGCGGGATCGTGACGAGCAGGTAGGTCAGGCCCACCACCATGATGGGCGTCGCGTTGCTCGTCGTGGACGCCAGGTCGTTGCCGAACTTGGTCAGCTCGACGTACTCGCCGCTGACCCCGAGGAACAGCACCAGCGAGGAGTCCTTCAGCAGCGACACGAACTGGTTGGTCGTCGGCGGGATGACGATGCGGACGGCCTGCGGGATGACCACCGAGATCATGGCGCGGGAATGGGACATCCCGAGGGACCTCGCCGCCTCGGCCTGCCCCTTGGGGACGGCCTGCAGGCCGGCCCGGAGCGTCTCGGCCATGTACGCCGAGCTGACGATCGCCAGGCCCAGGATGCCCTGGCCGTAGGTGCCGCCGGGAACCTGGAAGCCCGGGAGCGCGAGCGGCAGGAACAGGATGAGCAGGAAGATCAGCAGTGCGGGCAGGCCGCGGAAGATCTCGATGTAGACGGTGGCGATCCAGCGGTAGGGCCGCACGGACGACAGCCGCATGAGGGCGAGGACCAGCCCTCCCAGCGACCCGAGGACGAACCCGCCGACGGTGTAGATGATCGTGTTCCTGAGCGCGATCGTGAACACGTCGGGAAGCGACTGCTCCGCCACGTCCATCTTGGCGAAGTTCTGGGCCAGGCCCTGCCAGTTGACGAGGAAGGCGAGCGCCACCACGGCGGCGATCAGAACGGTGTACTGGACGCCCCTGCTGATCTGCTGCTTCTTACGGGGGCTGAACCGGGGCCTGCCGGGCACGTGCCCGGCAGGCCCGGCGGGGCCGGCCGTCGTGGACTGGGTCATCGACTCAGGTTCCGAGCTCGCCCGGCTTCTTGCCGAACCACTTCACGTAGATCTGCTCGTACGTGCCGTCGGACTTGGCCTTGGCGATCTCCTCGTTGATCACCTTGAGCAGCTCGGTGTTGCCCTTCTTCAGGCCCACGCCGTACTGCTCGCCGGTGTCGAGGCTCGCGATCAGCTCGAACTTGTCGGCGATGTCGGGCTTCTTCAGCCAGGTGAGCACCACGGGGAGGTCCTGGACGATCACGTCGGCCTGCCCCGACTGCAGACCGAGCAGCTCCTTGGGCGAGTCGGCGAACTCGGTGGGGTCGAAGCCCTTGCTCTTGACGAAGTCGAGGCCGGTGGTCGAGGCCTGCGCCCCGAGCTTCAGCCCCTTGGCCTTCACGTCGTCGAGGGACTTCGCGCCGGTGCCCTTCTTCGCCAGAAGTGCCTGCGTGGCGTCGAAGTAGGGATCGGAGAAGTCGATGTTCTTCTTGCGCTCGTCGGTGATCGTCATGCCGGCCGCGGCGACGTCACACTTGCCGGTGGCGAGCGCGGCGCCGCTCTTGATCACGGCGAAGTCGATGTCGACGATCTCCTGCGTCACCCCCAGCTTCTTCGCCGCGAGGTCGACGATGTCGACGTCGAAGCCCACGACCTTGTCGCCCTCCTTGAACTGGAAGGGCTCATACGGGAGGTTGGTGCAGGTCGTCAGCTTGCCGTCGCTGATCAGTTTCACACTCGCCGCGGACGCCGAGGCGCCACCCGCCGGCGCGCCGGTCTCGGTGGCGCTGGTGTCCGATCCGCCACCGCAGGCGGAGAGAAGGCACGCGGCGCTCACGGCGAGCGCCCCGATGGAGGTCATACGGCGACGCCTGGGCCAAAGGACCACAACGTCCTCCTCTTTAGCTCTATGTCGGAGTTAAGTTAAGTTACCGTAACTGTGGCCATGGTTCCGCACCTGTTCACCAGGGCTATTACCGGAATGAAACGATCGCACAACACCTCACGGCGCCGGACGGTCAGCGCCGGTGGGGCGGTTAGGGTGCCAGACGTGAGCCGAGCTCTGGGCGGGTGGGGCTGCGCGGCCGCCCTGGTCGCGACGCTGGCCGCGTGCTCCGGCGGGGCCTCGGGCTCCGCGGCGCCCGCCGCCACCCCCTCGCCGACGTACATGATCCCCCCGGCGACCGCGCGCCCCGGCGAGATCGTGATCACCGCGAAGCCGGTGGTCGACGGCCAGATGCGCTTTCGCGTCCTCGGCTTCCAGGACGGCATGGCGGCCATGTTCGGCAGCCACGCCGAGTGGGAGGCCAAGGGCCGGTACGCCCGCGTGCACCTCATGATCGAGAGCACCGACCGCACCAACCAGAAGTTCGACGCCAAGGAGCAGCTGCTCGTGGCCGCCGACGGCCGCACCTTCCACGTGGACGACTTCGGCCAGGCCATCAAGCGGCAGCCGGACGAGATCCCGGTGGGCAGCTTCGTGAAGATGGAGTTCGACCTCTGGTTCGACGTGCCGAAGGACGCGAAGATCACCGCCGTGCGCCTCTTCGCCGACCCCCCGCTCGGGGCCATCGGCCCGTCCAAGGGGGTCGACGTCCCGCTGCCGTGACCGCGGCGCGCCCGCCCCGGTGGCGTACGGCCCGGCCGGGGCGTGCCCGGCCGGGCCGTACGGACGAGGCGAAGCGCTCAGTGAGCGCCGAGCTCCCCGCCCAGGTAGGCCTCGCGAACCTGCGGGTCGTCCAGCAGCTGGGACGCCGGAGCCGACTTGACCACCCGGCCGGTCTCCAGCACGTACGCCCGGTGGGCGAGCTGGAGCGCCTGCTGGGCGTTCTGCTCCACCAGCAGCACGGTGGTGCCGCGGTCGTTGATCTCCTTGATGATCGAGAAGATCTGGGTGACCAGCTTCGGCGCCAGGCCCATCGACGGCTCGTCGAGCAGCAGGACCTTCGGCTTGCTCATCAGCGCGCGGCCGATGGCGACCATCTGCTGCTCGCCGCCGGACATCGTGCCCCCGGCCTGGTTGCGGCGCTCGGCCAGCCGCGGGAACAGCTCGAAGACCTCGTCGAGGTCCTTGCTGAGGTCCCCGGTGCGGGTGTAGGCGCCCATGAGCAGGTTCTCGGTGACGGTCATGCCCGGGAAGACGCCCCGGCCCTCGGGCGACTGGCCGATGCCGGCGATCACCCGCTTGTGGCCGGGGAGCTTGCTGATGTCCTTGCCGTCGAAGGTGACGGAGCCGGACGTCAGCGGCCGCAGGCCCGAGATCGTCTTGAGCGTCGTGGTCTTGCCCGCGCCGTTGGCGCCGATGAGGGTGACGATCTCACCCTCGTCTACCTGGAGCGAGATGCCCTTGATGGCCTCGATCTTGCCGTAGTGGACACGGATGTCCTTGATCTCAAGAAGCATCGGCGGGAGCCCCCAAGTACGCCTCGATGACCCTCGGGTCGTTCTGCACCTCGGCGGGAAGACCGTCGGCGATCTTCTGCCCGAAGTCCAGCACCGCGATGCGGTCGCTGATGCCCATGACCAGGGCCATGTCGTGCTCGATCAGCAGCACCGTGCGGCCGGCGTCACGGATCTTGCGGATCAGGCCCTGCAGGGACTCCTTCTCGGCCGGGTTCATGCCGGCGGCCGGCTCGTCCAGGAGCAGGAGCTTGGGCTTGGTGGCCAGCGCGCGGGCGATCTCCAGCCGGCGCTGGTCGCCGTACGGGAGGTTCTTGGCCGTCTCCTCCGCGCGGTTGGGGATGCCGACGAAGTCCAGCAGCTCCAGCGCCATGGCCTTGCCGTCGCGCTCTTCCCTGCGGTGCCAGGGCAGGCCGAGCGCCGCGTTCACCATGCCGGTGCGGTGGTGGGCGTCGGCGCCCACCATGACGTTCTCCAGCGCCGACATGTTGTGGAACAGCCGGATGTTCTGGAAGGTGCGCGCGACGCCCCGCTTGGTGATCTTGAAGCGCTTCATGCCGTCGATGCGGTCGCCGTCGAAGAGCACCTGACCCGACGTCGGGCGGTAGACGCCGGTGACCACGTTGAACACCGTGGTCTTGCCGGCGCCGTTCGGCCCGATGAGCGCGAAGATCTCGCCCTCGTTGACGGTCAGTTCGACCTCGCGCAGCGCGACGACGCCGCCGAACTGCATCTTGACCTTGTCCAGCCGCAGAAGCGGACGCGGATCGCTCATTTCGCTGCCCCTTCGGCCGAGGCGTGGGAGTCCGGTCCGGGGACCTCCGCGCCCATGCTTCCCATGCCGCCTGTGCCCTCCGCCAACTCCGCTTTACGGCGGCGCGATGGCAGCAGGCCCTCCGGACGGAAGATCATCAAAGCGACCAGGGCGGCGCCGAACACCAGGATGCGGTAGTCGGACAGACCGCGGAACCGCTCCGGCAGCCAGGCGACGAGGAACGCGCCCAGGACCACGCCCGGGATGTTGCCCGACCCACCGAGCACGACCGCCGCCAGGATGGTCGCCGACAGCATGAACAGGAAGTCGTTGGGGTTGATGGAGATGGTCTTGCCCGCCCAGACGACTCCCATGGCCCCGCCGATCGCGGCGCCGATGGCGAAGGCCAGCAGCTTGAACTTGAACGTCGGCACGCCCATGACCTCGGCGGCGTCCTCGTCCTCGCGGATCGCGGCCCACGCGCGGCCGACCCGGCTCTTCTCCCAGCGCTTCACCACGATGATGATCACCGTGGCGACCACCACCAGCAGGTAGTAGTACGGCCGGGGGTCGAGCACGCCGTACTTGAAGATCTCGACGCCGAACAGCTCGACGCCTTCGATGCTCGGCGGGTGCGGGATGCCCGCGATGCCGCGGGGGCCGCCGATGGCGTCGGTGTTCTCGGCCGTCTGGCGGACGATCTCACCGAAGCCGAGGGTGACGATCGCCAGGTAGTCGCCGCGCAGGCGCAGCGTCGGGCCGCCGAGCACCACGCCGGAGATCGCCGACAGGATGACCCCGAGGACGAGGATCTCCCAGAAGTTGAGCCCGAGCTCGGTGCCGAGCAGCGCCATCGAGTAGCCGCCGATGGCGAAGAACGCGACGTACCCGAGGTCGAGCAGGCCGGCCTGTCCCACGACCACGTTGAGGCCGATCGCCAGCACCACGAAGGTGCCGACCGGGAAGAACAGGACGCTGGCCCAGTCGCTGTAGGGCGACATGAAGCCGCCGATGGTCTCGGACGGCAGCAGCAGGGCGGCCACGAAGAGCAGTCCGTAGACGGTCCAGCGCTGCCAGCCGGGGGCGTCGGCCCACCGGTCGCGGACGCCGTCACTGAACGCCGAGAAGGCGTTCTTGCCGTTCGTGATCGTGGTGTTGGCGCTCATGCGCGTGCCTGCTGGAGGGATTCACCGAGGATTCCGGTGGGCCGGAACATCAGGACCAGGATGAGGACCGAGAAAGCGATGACATCCTTCCATCCCGAGCCGAAGACCGCGGCGCCGTAGTTCTCGATGAGACCGAGGAACAGGCCGCCGACCAGGGCTCCGCGTAGGTTGCCGATGCCGCCGAGCACCGCGGCCGTGAAGGCCTTGATGCCGAGCAGGAAGCCGATGGAGAACTTGGTGACCTCGAACTGCAGGATGAACAGCGCGCCCGCCAGGCCCGCCATCAGGCCACCGATGATGAACGTGATGCGCACGATCTTGTCGATGTCCACACCCATGAGGACCGCGGTCTCCGGGTCCTGGGACGTCGCGCGGATGCCGCGCCCGATCTTGGTGCGGTTGACCAGCAGGTCGAGCAGGACCATCATGCCCACGGCCGCGACGAAGATCACGATGTGGTCGAGGCGCACCTGGGCGCCGCCCACCGTGAACAGCACGTCCTTCTCCATGATGCGAGCCACACCCATCTGGTTGCGGCCCTGCTGCGGACGGTCGAAGAGGTTGGGAATGATCACCAGCGCGAACAGTTCCTGCAGGAACAGCGAGGCGCCGATGGCGGAGATGAGCGCCGCGAGGCGCGAGGCCCCGCGTTTGCGCAGCGGGCGGTAGGCGATGCGTTCCAGCAGCACGGCCGAGCCGGCCGAGGCGAGGCCGCCGACGAGCAGCATCAGGAACAGCCCGCCCACGAGGGCGAGGCCGGTCAGGGGCTGGGTGATGCCGAGGGTCATGACGACGAACGCCGCACCCATGGTGCCGATCATGAAGATCTCGGAGTGCGCGAAGTTGATCAGGCGCAGGACGCCGTAGACCATCGTGTACCCGAGGGCCACAAGCCCGTAGATCGCGCCCACGATGAGGCCGTCGATCGTGTACGGCCAGAATGAGCCGAGCAGATTATCGAACACGAAGAGATATCGCTTTCAGGAAGCCATGTCGGGCAACGGACGGGGGCGGGATCGCCACGGCGTTCCCGCCCCCTCTCACTACCTGGCCGTCGACTGCCGTCGGTCAGCCGAGCTGGGCCGTGGTCGTGTCGCCGAGCAGGCCGATGTCGCCCTCCTTGACCTGGTACATGTAGATCGACTTGGCGGAGGGCTCACCGGTCGGGTCGAACTTGATCTGCTTGGAGATGCCCTGGAAGTCGGACTTGCCGATCGCCTCGTTGATGGCGTCGGGGGTCGTCGCCCCCGCGCCGATCGCCTTGAGGAACGCCGTCATGGCGTCGTAGCCCTCGGTGGCGTAGATCAGCGGGTCGGCGCCGAACTTCGCCTTGTAGTCCGTGGCGAACTTCTTGACCTTCTCGTCGGTCTCGGCCGCGGTGGGGATGCGGCAGGGGCAGCCGATGAGCGCGCCCTCGGCCTGCGCGGCGCCGGCGCCCTCGATGATGCCCTTGTCGAGCGAGCCGTCACCGGAGAAGAACTTCGCCTTCACGCCCTTGTCGCGGAGCTGCTTGAGCAGCTTGCCCGCGCCGGCGTAGTAACCACCGAAGAAGACGGCGTCCGGAGCGGCGGACGTGATCTTGTTGACGGTCGAGGAGTAGTCGGTCGCGGCGGGGTCGAGCGCGTCGTCGGTGACCGTGGCGCCCTTGGACTTGAGCTGCGCGCGGACGGCGTCGCCGATGCCCTTGCCGTACTCGGACTTGTCGTCGACCACGAAGACCTTCTTCGCCGCGGCGGCGCCGGAGATGAAGTCGGCGATCGCCGGGCCCTGCACGCCGTCGTTCGGCACCACGCGGTGCCAGTACTTCCAGCCGTTCTTGGCGAGGTCGGCGTTGGTCGCCGAGGCGGAGATGTTGGGGATCTTCGCCTCCTCGAGGACCGGCACGGCCTGCTTGGACTCGCCCGAGAAGGCGGGCCCGACCATGGCGACGACCTTGTCGTCCTTGACCGCCTTCTGGGTCAGGGAGACAGCCGTGGTGGCATCCGCCCGGCTGTCATACTTGATCATCTCAACCTTGACCGCCGGGTTGGTGGCGTTGTACTCGTCGACCGCAAGCTGGGCGCCGTTGCTCGGCGGGATGACGATGCCGGAGTTCTCACCCGACAGGTCGCCCATGAAACCAATCTTCAGCGTGGACGGCGCGGCGGACCCACCGCCGCCGCCCTCCGCCTCGGTGCCTCCCCCGCCACACGCGGCGAGACCAACGGTAAGCGCCACACCGACGGCGAGCACGCCACCGAGGCGAGCAATCTTGGGCCGCAAGGTTGCCTTCCTTTCGCCTGATCCCCCTGTTGGGATCAAGTTCACAGAGCCTCCTGGCGATCCGGCCAGGAGTTATTGACGGCATTACACCCAGCTCAAGTCACAGGTCGGTACAGAAGAGACCCCACGTTACCGCTTCGTTATCACACCGGTCCTCTTCGGCTATCGAGCCGAAAAGTAAAGGTCACGTCGGGGGGAGCAGGCCGCGCGTCGCGGCCGGCCTCGACTGTTGACAGCATCGACGAACCTCGCCCTGACACCATCGGTCGGATCCCGCACGACCGGACGGCCGGCAGGCGCGGCGCCACCGCCGTATCGGCATCGCGCCGGACGGCACGGCGCGGCGCGGGATCAGGCCTCGCCGGGACCGGCCGACCTCTCGGCGTCGGCGACCACGGCCTGGGCCACCTGGCGCATGCTCATGCGGCGGTCCATCGAAGCCTTCTGGATCCAGCGGAACGCCTGCGGCTCGGTCCACCCGTGCTGGGCCATCAGCAGGCCCTTGGCCCGCTCGACGAGCTTGCGGGTCTCCAGCCGCTCCCCCAGCGTGCTGATCTCGCGCTCCAGCGCGATGATCTCCTCGTGCCGGCTGACCGCCATCTCGATCGCGGGCACCAGGTCGGACTTGGTGAACGGCTTCACCAGGTAGGCCATGGCGCCGGCGTCCCTGGCGCGCTCCACGAGATCGCGCTGGGAGAACGCGGTGAGGATGAGGCAGGGCGCGACCCGCTCGGACACGATGCGCTCGGCGGCCGAGATGCCGTCGAGGATGGGCATCTTGACGTCGAGGATCACCAGATCGGGGCGGCTCTCGAGCGCGAGCTTGATCGCCGTCTCGCCGTCACCCGCCTCGCCGACGACGGCGTACCCCTCTTCTTCCAGCATCTCCTTGAGGTCGAGACGGATCAGAGCCTCGTCCTCCGCGATCACCACTCGCCGCTGCGTACTCACGACCAAGAGAGTACCGACGTCCGCTAGATTAGGTGCACCGGTACCGGGGCGCCCCGATAGACCAACGGCAGAGTCAATGGCCTCAAAATCCATCAAGTGTGGGTTCGAATCCCACTCGGGGCACTGATCCGGCGCGCGAGGCGTGATCACCCGCCCGGCGCATCCCCGCCCTGGAAACGCCCCGCGCGCGCCCCCCTGCGGGGAGCGCGCGCGGGAAAGCGGGCCTGAACGGCCGTGTCAGCCGGTGCCCGACGACAGCAGCGAGCCGATCGTGTGCACCCGCAGGGCGTTGGTGGAGCCGTGGCTGCCGGGAGGCGAACCGGCGACGATGACCACCTTGTCGCCCTTCTCGCAGCGGCCGACCGACAGCAGGGCCGACTCGACCTGGCGCACCATGTCGTCGGTGTGGTGCACGAACGGCACCTCGAAGGTCTCCACGCCCCAGGTGAGGGCGAGCTGGCCGCGGACCTCGGGCGCGGAGGTGAACGCCAGCAGCGGGATCGGCGAACGGTAGCGGGCGAGCCGCCGCGCGGTCTCCCCCGACATCGTGAACGCGCACAGGGCCTTGGCCCCGACGATCGCGCCGACCTCGGCCGCCGCGCGGGCGATGGCGCCGCCGGTGGTCTCGGGCAGGCGGTCGAAGGTGTGCGTCGACTGCAGGGTCTCGGCCTCGGCGGCGCTGGCGATGCGGGCCATCGTCGCGACGGACTCGATGGGGTAGCCGCCCACGGAGGTCTCGCCCGAGAGCATGACGGCGTCGGCGCCGTCCATGACGGCGTAGGCGACGTCGGAGGCCTCGGCGCGGGTGGGGCGCGGGGCGCTCATCATGGAGTCGAGCATCTGGGTGGCCACGATGACGGGGTGGGCCTTCTCCCTCGACAGGGCGATGGCGCGGCGCTGCACGATCGGCACCTGCTCCAGCGGGAGTTCGACGCCGAGGTCGCCGCGGGCCACCATGATGCCGTCGAAGGCGTCGACGATCTCCTCCAGGCACTCGACGGCCTGGGGCTTCTCGATCTTCGCGAGGAGCGGCAGGTGGACGCCCTCCTCGTCCATGATGGCGCGCACGAGCGCGGCGTCGTCGGGGCTGCGCACGAAGGACAGCGCGATCATGTCGAAGCCGGTGCGGAGGGCCCAGCGGAGGTCCTCCTCGTCCTTCTCGGTGAGGGGGGGCGCCGACACCGCGACACCGGGCAGATTGAGGCCCTTGTTGTCGGAGATCATGCCGCCGACGAGGACCTTGGTCACCACCCGGGGCCCGTCGACCTCGATGGTCTCCAGCACCAGGCGCCCGTCGTCCACCAGGATGCGGTCGCCGGGGCCGACGTCGGTCGGCAGGCCGTCATAGGTGGTGGAGACGATGTCGCGGTCACCGGGGACGTCCTCGGTGGTGATGGTGAAGACGTCGCCGAACCCGAGCCGCACCGGGCCCTCGGCGAACCGGCCCACGCGGATCTTGGGCCCCTGGAGGTCGGCCAGGACGCCGACCGCCTTGCCCAGTTCGGCGGCGGCCTCCCGCACGCGCGCGTGGACCTCCTTGTGGAGCTCGTGGCTCCCGTGGCTGAGGTTGAACCGGGCGACGTTCATGCCCGCGGCGATCAGCTCGCGCAGGCGCTCCGGGGAGGAGGTCGCGGGGCCCAGGGTGCAAACGATCTTCGATCGACGACTCACAAGTCCTACCCTAATTGGTACAGACCACTTGACGATGGCCGAGTCAGCGGCGCCTGGACGAATTCCAGGTGACGCGGACCCTCCGATTTGCCGACACAGGGGCACGTCGTCGCAGGTGGAAGCCGATGCTGGGGGACTCCGGCCACGACAGATGCGACCGGGCGCTCCAGTCCGTTTCCTGTTCGTGCGGTACCAGGATAGTTGCCACGGAGGGGACGGGCGGCCGGGTCGCGGAATGCCGAGCGCCCGTCCGGGGTGTCCCGGACGGGCGCGAGGGTCGGCGCGGGGGTCAGCCCTTGGCTGTGGCGGCGCGGCGGGCGTCGACGATGCCGTGCCCGTAGAAGCCGTTGTCGCCCTTGGAGCCCTCGCAGCGGTGGGTCTCCCCGATGGCCGGGTAGGTCGTGGAGCCGGTGGACGGGCACGCCTTCTCGGTGGCGGTGTCGTACAGCAGCTCCTGCGTCCGGGCGGGGCTCAGGGCGAGGCCGCCCTTGCCCGGCTTGCCGAAGCGGCCGACCAGGATGGCGGCGACGCCGGCGGCGTGCGGGGACGCCATCGAGGTGCCCGACAGGTACTGGTAGTACGAGCACGACCCGCCGTGGCAGTCGCGCACCACCGAGGAGGCGGTGGGCTTGCCGGAGGCGTCGATCAGCTTCTGCGCGCGCAGCACCGCCTTGGGGGCGGGGGCGAGGATCTCCCTGGCCGCGCCCTTCAGCGAGGTGCCGGCGTCGGTGGGGTCGCCGCCGGGCGCCGACAGGTCGGTCTGCTCGGTGCCGTAGTCGGAGTACCAGGCCTTGCGCTCGCTGGGCCCGACCGCCGAGACCGAGATGACGCCGCCGGACTCGGCGGGCACGTTGAGGCAGGTGTTGTCGATGGTGCGCTCGCGCTCCTTGCCCACGGGGTACCCGGGGCTCGCCTTGTCCTGGGTCGGGTTGCCGAGGTCGGTGGCGCCGTTGCCGAGGGCGGTGATGAGCGTGACGCCGTGGCGGCGGGCGTAGTCGAGCGCGCGCTGGACGCCGGTGATGATGCCCGCCTGCTGGAGCTGCTCGGCCCGGGAGTCGGCGGGGTTGGCGGCGCAGTTGAACGTCCACGGGTCGACGAAGAAGCTCATGTTGACCACGTCGACGCCCGCGTCGCCGGCGTAGGTGAGCGCGTCCATCACCGGCTTGAGGAAGAAGAAGCCCGAGTCCTGCCCGGCGCGGATGTTGACCAGCGAGACGTCGGGCGCCACGCCGGCGATGCCGAGGCCGTTGATCGGCGAGCCGATGGTGCCGGCGACGTGGGTGCCGTGGCCGTCGTCGTCGGCGTCCACCGGGTCCTTGCACTTGGCGGCCTCGCACGGGCCGTCGAGCGTCTTGCCGCTGGGGTCCTTGGGCTGGTCGACGACGAAGTTGCGGCTCAGCGCCCGGTTGAAGTTGGGCGCGATGTCCGGGTGGCGGCCGTCCACGCCGGTGTCGATGATGCCGACCAGCACCTTCTTGTTCGCCCGCGCCTTGGCGTAGGAGCCCTTGGGGGTGGCGCCGATCATCTTCATGTCCCACTGGCGGCCGGCCAGCGGCTCGGGGCCGCGCTTCGTCGTGGCGGCGGGCGCGCTCGCCGCGTCCGGGGACGCGGACGCCGGCGCGGCCGGGGCCGCGGCGGGCAGGACGATCGGCAGGGAGCCGGGCGCGGAGGCCAGGCGGCCGGCGGGCAGGGCCGCGGCCGTGCCGATCCGGCGGTTGGCGGTCACGCCGACCACGGCCGGGTCGGCGCCGAGGCGCTCGGCGAACGCGGCGCCCGGGCCCGTCGCGAGGACGTACCCGAGCCTGGCGTCGGAGGCCTCGGCGGTGCCGCCGCCGGCCTCGATGGCGCGCAGCGCCGCGGCCCGCGCGCCCTCGGCGTGGAAGACGAGGTACTGGGCGGCCTCGCCCGGCACCGCCGTGGCATTCGTGGCGCCCGTGCCCGCCGTGAGCGAGCCGGCGGCCAGCGCACCCGCCACCGCGACCGAAACGACGGCGCCGATGCGGCGCCCGTACCCCCGACCCATTGAGCCTCTCCTCATGCCTCGGAAACGACGAGGCAGCATCCTTCAACCGATGGAGTCTTAAAGCAAGTCGTAGATGAAATGCTCGGTCGACCGACCCTTTATACACACACGTGCCTGCAAGCTACCCGAGATACCTGTGAACTCCCATAAAAAGGACGGCGCCCCGCGGGGGGCGCCGTCCTCGTGACGCGTGTCAGACAAGCGGCCGCGCCGTCGGCGGAATCGCCACGGGCAGGGCCGTCCGGCCGGTGAGGTAGGCGTCCGCGGCCGCCGCGGCCGACCGGCCCTCGGCGATCGCCCACACGATCAGCGACTGGCCGCGCCCCATGTCGCCGGCGACGAAAACTCCGTCCACACCAGACATGTACGACTTGTTCCTCGCCACGTTGCCGCGGGGGTCGAAGAACGTGGCCGGGTCGCCGGAGGCGGCGGCCAGGTCGGTGAGCAGCGGGCCCTTCTCCGGCCCCACGAAGCCCATGGCCAGCGTGACCAGCCCCGCCGGGATCTCGCGCTCGGAGCCGGCGATGGGCTTGAAGCCCGTCGAGGGCCCCTCCACGTCGACCAGGCGCAGCGCCCGCACCCGGCCGGCCTCGTCCGCGACGAACTCGGTCGTGGACACCGCGTACACCCGCGAGCCGCCGCCGGCCTCCAGCTCCTCGTGGGCGCTCTCGGTCTTGAACAGCAACGGGTACGTCGGCCAGGGCTGGACGTCCGGCCGCGCGCCCGGCGGCTTGGGCATGATCTCCAGCTGGGTGACCGACAGCGCGCCCTGGCGCACCGCGGTGCCGACGCAGTCGGCGCCGGTGTCGCCCCCGCCGATCACGACGACGTGCTTGCCCTTCGCCGTCACCGGCGCCTCGGCGAAGTCGCCCTCCTGCACCTTGTTGGACAGCGGGAGGTACTCCATCGCCTGGTAGACGCCCTCGTGCTCGCGCCCGGTGGCCGGCAGGTCGCGCCACGCCGTGGCGCCGCCCGCCAGCACGACGGCGTCGAACTCCGCTCGCAGCCGCTCGGCCGTCACGTCGACGCCGACGTTGACGCCGGTGCGGAACTCGGTGCCCTCCGCGCGCATCTGCGCCAGGCGCCGGTCCAGGTGCCGCTTCTCCATCTTGAACTCGGGGATGCCGTAACGCAGCAGCCCCCCGACGCGGTCGGCGCGCTCGAACACGACCACGTCGTGGCCCGCCCGGGTGAGCTGCTGCGCGGCGGCCAGCCCCGCGGGCCCGGAGCCGATCACGGCGACCTTCTTGCCGGTCCTGGCGGCCGGCGGCCGCGGCACGACCCAGCCCTCGGCGAAGGCCCGGTCGATGATCTCGACCTCCACCCGCTTGATCGCCACCGGGTCTGAGTTGATGCCGAGCACGCACGCCGACTCGCACGGCGCCGGGCACAGCCGCCCGGTGAACTCCGGGAAGTTGTTGGTCGCGTGCAGGCGCTCGATCGCCTCGCGCCAGTCGTCCCGGAAGACCAGGTCGTTCCACTCGGGGATGAGGTTGCCCAGCGGGCAGCCGTTGTGACAGAAGGGGATGCCGCAGTCCATGCAGCGCGCGGCCTGCTTGGTCAGCTCGGGCTTGGGGAAGTCCTCGTAGACCTCGCGCCAGTCGCGGATGCGGACGTCGACCGGGCGGCGCGCCGGCAGCTCACGCCCGTGCTTGAGAAAACCCTTGGGGTCGGCCATCGGTGAAACCTCCCTTAACCGTGAGCGGCGGTCATGACCGCCTCGTCGATGTCCCGTCCTTCGGCGCGCGCGGCCTCGGCGGCGCGCAGCACCCGCTTGTAGTCCTTCGGCATGACCTTGCCGAAGCGGGTGAGCGTGCTCTCCCAGTCGTCCAGCAGGGCCTTGGCGACGGTCGAGCCCGTCTCGGCCAGGTGGCGCTCGACGATGGCGCCCAGGAACTCGGAGTCCTCGGCGGTGAGCTCCTCGACCTCGACCATCTCGCGGTTGACCCGCACCATGTCCAGGTCGAGCACGTAGCCGACGCCGCCCGACATGCCGGCCGCGAAGTTGCGGCCGGTCGGGCCGAGCACGACCACGCGGCCGCCGGTCATGTACTCGCACCCGTGGTCGCCGACGCCCTCCACCACGGCGGTGGCGCCGGAGTTGCGGACGCAGAACCGCTCCCCCACCACGCCGCGGATGAAGACCTCGCCGGACGTCGCGCCGTACAGGCCGACGTTGCCCGCGATGACCTGCGTCTCGGCGCTGAACGGGGCGTCGGGGTGCGGCCGCACCGTCACCCGCCCGCCCGACAGGCCCTTGGCGATGTAGTCGTTGGCGTCGCCGGTCAGCCGCAGGGTGATCCCCTTGGGCAGGAACGCGCCCAGGGAGTTGCCCGCCGACCCGGTGAAGCCGACGTCGATCGTGTTCTCGGGCAGCCCCTCGCCGCCGTACCGCTTGGTCACGTGGTGGCCGAGCATGGTGCCGACCGTGCGGTTGACGTTGCGGATGGGCAGCTCCAGCGTCACCCGGTCGCCGTAGCGCAGCGCGCCCTCGGCGAGCTGGATCAGCGTGTTGTCCAGGGCGGCGTCCAGGCCGTGGTCCTGGGAGACCGTCTGGTGCAGCGGCGTGCCCTGCGGCAGCGACGGCACGTGCAGGATCGGCGACAGGTCGAGGCCGGCCGCCTTCCAGTGGTCCTCGGCGGCCGCGGTGTCGAGGAACTCGGCGCGGCCGACGGCCTCGTCGATCGAGCGGAAGCCGAGCGCCGCGAGGTACTCGCGGACCTCCTCGGCGACGAACTCGAAGAAGTTGACCACGAACTCGGGCTTGCCGGTGAAGCGCTTGCGCAGCTCGGGGTTCTGGGTCGCGACGCCGACCGGGCAGGTGTCCAGGTGGCAGACGCGCATCATGACGCAGCCGGACACCACGAGCGGGGCGGTGGCGAAACCGAACTCCTCTGCGCCCAGCAGCGCGGCCACGATCACGTCGCGGCCGGTCTTGAGCTGGCCGTCCGCCTGCACGACGATGCGGTCGCGCAGGCCGTTGAGCAGCAGGGTCTGCTGGGTCTCGGCCAGGCCGAGCTCCCACGGGGTGCCCGCGTGCTTGATCGACGTCAGCGGCGAGGCGCCGGTGCCGCCGTCGTGGCCGGAGATCAGCACGACGTCGGCGTGGGCCTTGCTCACCCCGGCCGCGACCGTGCCGACCCCGACCTCGGCGACGAGCTTCACGTGGACGCGCGCCTCGGGGTTGGAGTTCTTCAGGTCGTGGATGAGCTGGGCCAGGTCCTCGATCGAGTAGATGTCGTGGTGCGGCGGCGGCGAGATGAGGCCCACGCCCGGCGTGGAGTGCCGCGTCCGCGCGATCCAGGGGTACACCTTGTGGCCCGGAAGCTGGCCGCCCTCGCCGGGCTTGGCGCCCTGCGCCATCTTGATCTGCAGGTCGGTGGCGTTGACCAGGTACTCGCTGGTCACGCCGAACCGGCCCGAGGCCACCTGCTTGATGGCGCTGCGGCGTACCGGGTCGTGCAGGCGGTCGGCGTCCTCGCCGCCCTCGCCGGTGTTGGACTTGCCGCCCAGGCGGTTCATGGCGATCGCGATGGTCTCGTGCGCCTCGCTGGAGATCGAGCCGTAGGACATCGCGCCGGTGGAGAAGCGCCTGACGATGTTCTCGACCGGCTCGACCTCCTCGATCGGCACCGGCGGGCGCACGCCCTCACGCAGCCTGAACAGGCCGCGCAGCGTCATCAGCTTCTCGGCCTGCTCGTCGACCAGGCCGCTGTACTCCTTGAAGATCTCGTACCGCCGCGTGCGGGTGGCGTGCTGCAGCCGGAAGACCGTCTCGGGGTTGAACAGGTGCGGCTCGCCCTCGCGGCGCCACTGGTACTCCCCGCCGACCTCCAGGCGGCGGTGGGCGTTCTCGGCGCGCGGGTAGGCGGCCTGGTGCCGCATGCGCACCTCCTCGGCGAGCACGCCGAAGCCGACGCCGCCCAGGCGGGAGGTGGTGCCGGAGAAGCAGGCGTCGATGACCTCGCGCCCGAGGCCGAGGGCCTCGAAGATCTGGGCGCCGGTGTAGGAGGCCACCGTGGACACGCCCATCTTGGACATGATCTTCAGGACGCCCTTGCCGTACGCCTTGATGAGGTTGCGCACGGCGGTGCGCGGCTCGCCGGGGAGCGCCCCGGTGGCGATCATGTCCTCGACGGTCTCGATCGCCAGGTACGGGTTGACGGCGGAGGCGCCGTACCCGATCAGCAGCGCCATGTGGTGGCACTCGCGGGCCTCGCCGGTCTCGACCACCAGGCCGACGCGGGTGCGCGACTTCTCGTGGATCAGGTGGTGGTGCACCGCGCCGGTGAGCATCAGCGACGGGATCGGGGCCAGCCGCGCGTCCGACCCGCGGTCCGACAGCACGATGATGCGGGCGCCGTCCCTGATCGCCTGGGACACCTCGGCGCAGATCTCCTCCAGCCGGTGCAGGAGCCCCTCGCCGCCGCTCGCGACCTCGTACACGCCGGAGACGACGTGCGGCTGGAAGCCGGGCAGCGCGCTCTCGTCGTTGATGTGGATGATCTTCGCGAGCTCTTCGTTGTCGATCACCGGGTACGGCAGCACGAGCCTGCGACAGGACGCCGGGCCCGGGGCCAGCAGGTTGCCCTCCGGGCCGATCGTCGTCTGCAGCGAGGTGACCAGCTCTTCGCGGATCGCGTCCAGCGGCGGGTTGGTCACCTGGGCGAAGAGCTGGCTGAAGTAGTCGAACAGCAGCCGCGGGCGGTCGCTGAGCACGGCGACGGGCGAGTCGGTGCCCATGGAGCCGATCGGCTCGGCGCCGGTCTTCGCCATCGGGGAGATGATGACGCGCAGCTCCTCTTCGGTGTAACCGAAGGTCTGCTGGCGCTTCACCAGTGCCTCGTGGGTGATCATCGGGCGCTCGCGCGAGGGCAGTTCCTCGAAGCGTACGAGCCCGGCGTGCAGCCACTCGCCGTACGGCAGCGCCGCGGCGAGCTCGGCCTTGATCTCGTGGTCCTCGATGATCTTGCCGCGCTCGGTGTCGACCAGGAACATCCTGCCCGGCTGGAGGCGGCCCTTGCGGACGACCCTGGAAGGCTCGATGTCGAGCACGCCGGCCTCCGAGGCCAGCACCACCAGGCCGTCCTCGGTGACCCAGAAGCGCCCGGGACGCAGGCCGTTGCGGTCGAGGACCGCGCCGACCAGGGTGCCGTCGCTGAACGTGATCGACGCCGGGCCGTCCCACGCCTCCATGGACGTGGAGTGGTACTCGTAGAACGCCCGCCGCGCGGGGTCCATCTCGGTGTGGTTCTCCCACGCCTCGGGGATCATCATCAGCACGGCGTGCGGCAGGCTGCGTCCGCCCAGGTGCAGCAGCTCCAGGCACTCGTCGAACGACGCGGTGTCGGAGGCGTCCGGGTCGCAGATCGGGAACAGCCGCGACAGGTCGCCGGGGATCAGGTCGCTCGCCAGCATCGCCTCGCGGGCCCGCATCCAGTTGCGGTTGCCCTTGACGGTGTTGATCTCACCGTTGTGGGCGACGTACCGGTACGGGTGCGCCAGCGGCCACGACGGGAAGGTGTTGGTCGAGAAGCGCGAGTGCACCAGCGTGATCGCGCTGGCGAACCGGTCGTCGGACAGGTCGGCGAAGAAGTCCTCGAGCTGCGGGGTCGTCAGCATGCCCTTGTAGACCATGGTCCGCGACGACAGCGAGGGGAAGTAGACGTCCACCTCGTGCTCGGCGCGCTTGCGCAGGCAGTAGACCAGGCGGTCCAGCTCCAGGCCCGTCTCGCCGCCCGGCGAGGACACGAAGAGCTGGTGGAAGGACGGCATGACGGCACGGGCGCTGGGCCCGGCGTGGGCGGGGTCGACCGGGACGGCGCGCCAGCCGAGGACCGTCAGGCCCTCCTCGGCGGCGATCTCCTCGATCATCTGGACGCCGGTGGCGCGCGCCTCGTCGTCCATCGGCAGGAACGCCATGCCGGCGGCGTAGGAGCCTTCGGGGGGAAGCGGGAAACCGACGGACTCACGGAGGAAGGCGTCGGGAATCTGCGTCAGGATGCCGGCGCCGTCGCCGGTGTCCGGTTCACTACCCTTGGCGCCCCGGTGATCAAGATTGCGTAGCGCCGTCAGGGCCTTCACGACGATGTCGTGGCTGCGACGGCCGGCCACGTCGGCCACCATCGCGACTCCACAGGCGTCGTGCTCCTGCGAGGGGTGGTACAGGCCCTGGGGCTCGGGGAGACCGAGGCGGGCAGCAGGCATTGAATCCCTCCCGTCGTCTTCGTCTGCGTCCGTCTGGATTGGCGAGTGCAGGCAAGAGGGACGACGTTGGCCCTGCTGCTGTTTCAGGTGTGTAGAGACTACAACACCCTGTCGGAATAGTGCCCGCCAGGGGCGAATCGCGAACATTCACCAATGGCGGAACCGCGTTGATGCGTGGCGTACGTCCCGGGCCGCTCTGTCTGGAACGACCCAGCGAAAGGTGTTATTCCATCGCGCTCTCCCACAGATCGTCCATGGGCCGTCACACGTTACGTCAAGGGAGCACGGCGGCGTCCAGCACGCGCCGCTGGGCGAACGCCGCGACGCCCTCCAGGGCGACCTGCGGCAGGGTCAGATCGGCGGCCGGGCGGGCGTCGACCGGACCCACCCAGTTGACCACGACGAAGTGGCCCAGCGCCCGGGCGTCCGCCCGGCTGCGGGCGGCGTCGAAGGACTCCGGCTGGCCCGGCGCCGGCCGCAGGAAGCCGTCGCCGCGCTTGGGGTCGAGCGCCGCCACGAGCCGGTCGGCGGCGGGCCCGTCGGGCATGTCGAAGACGGCGTACTGGCCGGAGACGCGGCCGTCGGCGCTGGTGAAGCCCGCGCGCACCACCTGGGAGCACCCGGCCGCCGCGTCGACCGTGCCGCTCCCCCACAGCGCCTGGGCGCAGTCGGCCGACGCCGCCACCCCGCGGCGCTCCATCGTGACCGTCTCGGCGGTGAGCCGGGCCGTGGCCGGGCCGAACACCTCGCCCTGGCTCAGCGGGCGCGGGTCGTCCTCGCGCGAGGCGATGGGCGCGTAGAGCGCCGAGGTGGGCTCGCCCCGGAAGGCTCCCGGGCGCGGCCCGGTCTCCGCCCGGGTGGCGACGTACACGGCGGTCCCCGCGGCGGCGACGACCCCCAGCACGGCCAAGGAGACCGTCGTGCGGCTGAGCATGGCCCCTGAGCCTACTGGGCCGGGGACGCGGCGGGCGTCCGGGGCGCGGCCGGTGTGCCCGCGGCCGGCGGCGGGGACACGGCGACGACGCGGCGGTAGACGGCCTTCTCGACGCCCCGCGCGGCCAGCGCCAGGGAGACGAAGTCGTCCTTGGCGGTCGGCTCGCGGCCGTCGGCCCGGGCCACCCAGACGAGTCCGGCGTAGTGCCCCATCGCGTGGCCGCTCGCCTCGGTGTAACCGTCGGGGGCGAACGTGGCCTCGCCTGACTCCAGCGGCCGCACCCAGCCGCCGCCGCGGTAGAGGGTGGACATCCGCGTGACGAAGCGGTCGGCCGCCTCGACGCCGGCCATGTTGAACAGCGTGTACTGGGCGACGTAACGCCGGTCGGAGCTGAGGTACAGGCCGCGGACGGCCTGCGTGCACCCGGTGGTGCCCAGCTCGGCCAGGGCGTCGCCGCCCCACATGACCGGGGCGCACGCGGGGTCGAGGCGGCGGTCGACCAGCCTCAACGTCAGCTTGCCGCTCCTGAGGGTCTTGGTGGCGAAGACCTCCTCGGCCTTCAGCGCCGCGGCGTCGGCCTTGCGGTCGGCGATCGGGCCGAAGAGCTTGGGCGACGCCCACGCCTCGTACGTGCTGGGGAAGGGCAGGCCGATCTCCTCCCCGCCGGCCTGGCGGGGTTCGGGCTCATAGGAGCCGAGGGTGCTGACGACGAAGGTGAGCCCGAACCCGCCGAGCAGCACCACCAGGACGGTGCCCACGCCGAACAGGAGACGCTGCTGGCGTTCGGTCAGGCCGCGCTCGGCGAGCGCCGGGACCTCGAAGGAGGAGCGGCGTCTCTTGTTGCGCGCGCTCACAGGCCGGCGGCGCCGGAGAGGCGGGGCGCCTGGCGGGCGCCCGCACCGGCGTGCAGGCGGAAGAACGGGCGGGCGGGCACCGCCGGGGCGGGGCCGAGGGCCCCGCCCGCGAGGGCGCCGGATGCGGACGGGCGGGACGGCCCGCCCGTCGTGTCAGGGTGGGGGTGGAGCCGGGCGAGCCCCCCCGAGGAGCCGCCCGTGGTCATCGTCCGTTCGCCTCGGCATCCGGTCGCGCCGAGGCAGGGGCCTTGCCCGCGCCCTCCTCGGCGCCGCCCTGGCTCGCGGGCTGGGCCGGGTCGGCGTTCTCCCCGGCCGCCGCGGCGAGCACCCGGGCGGGCGCGGCGGCCTGCCCCAGGGTGCCGGCGTCCTCACCCGAGCCGGGCGCCGGGCGCTGGACGGGCGCTCCCTCGGATGGGTCGGCCTGACCGGCCTGATGCGCCGGATCCACGCCCTCACCCGAACCCAGCACCGGCTCCTGCACGAGCCCGCCCTCGGAAGGGTCGGCCTGACCAGCCTGATGCGCCGGATCCACGCCCTCACCCGAACCCAACACCGGCTCC
>NZ_JARWAC010000019.1 GCF_029846175.1 Sphaerisporangium sp. TRM90804
CACCGGCTCCTGCACGAGCCCGCCCTCGGAAGGGTCGGCCTGACCAGCCTGATGCGCCGGATCCACGCCCTCACCCGAACCCAACACCGGCTCCCGCACGGACGCCCCCTCGGAGGCGTCGGCCTGGTCGGCCTGGTGGGCGGGGTCGGCCGGGGAGGCGTCGGCCACGGCGACCGCCGGAACCGCCGCCACGGCGGGCGCGGCGGTGGAGGGCGTGTCGTCGCCGGGGGAACCGTCACCGGGGGCATCGACGGAGAGCTTCTGGGCGGGTGACGCGGCCGTCTCGTCGTCGCCGGGCGCGGCCTGCCATGCGGCGGCGGCCGCGGACTCCTCGGCGTCGGCCTGCTCGGCCTGGTGGGCGGGGTCGGCGGTGCCCGCGCCCAGCTGCGGGGCGACGAACTCCTCGGTGTCCTTGTCGCGGGTCAGCCACAGGTAGACCAGCGCGCCCACGAGGATGGCGAGCGACGTCCACTGGTTGAGCCGCATGCCGAGGATCTCGTGGGCGGGGTCGACCCGCATGCCCTCGATCCAGAACCGGCCGATGCTGTAGCCCGCGACGTACACCGCGAACAGCCGGCCGTGACGCAGCGCGTACCTGCTGCCCACCCAGATGAGCACGCCCGCGAGCACGAGGTTCCACAGCGACTCGTACAGGAAGGTGGGGTGGTAGGTGGCCACGCCGGGCACCGTGCCGGGACGCCCCGGGTCGATCTCCAGGCCCCACGGGAGAGTGGTGGGGCCGCCGAACAACTCTTGGTTGAAGTAGTTGCCCCAGCGGCCGATCGCCTGGGCGACCGCGATGCCGGGCGCGACGGTGTCGGCGACCGCCGACAGCGAGATGCCGCGGCGCCGGCAGGCGATCCACACCCCGACGGCGCCGAGGGCGATCGCGCCCCAGATGCCCAGACCGCCGTGCCACACGTAGAGCACGTCGATGGGGCGGTTGGGGGCGTCGGGCCCGAAGTAGAGCTGCCAGTCGGTGATGACGTGGTAGAGACGCCCGCCTACCAGGCCGAACGGAACGGCCCAGACGGCGAGGTCGGTGATCGTGCCCGGCTCGCCGCCTCGGGCGCGCCAGCGGCGCTCCCCGATCCAGACGGCCGCGATGATGCCGAGCACGATGCAGAAGGCGTAGGCCCGCAAGGGGATGGGTCCGAGGTGCCAGACCCCTTCGGACGGGCTGGGTATCAAGGCCAGGGGCATGTCAGGTGACGTTACCGGTTCCCGGCCGGCTTCGCGGCATCAAGCACGGCCTGACGCAGGGCGGGAGGGCTGAAGGCGACGTTGTTGTCGACCTCCTTGCCGTCGAGCCGCAGCGTCGGGGTGCCCTGGGTGATGACGCCGGAGTCGAGCACCTTCTTGCTGTAGTCGGCCTGGGCCTTGGCGTTCTTCTGCGTGGTGACGCAGGACGCGAAGCCGGGGGCCGTGACGCCGGCCTCCTCGCCCCACTTCACGAGGTCGTCGACCTTGAAGCCCGGCGTGGTCTCGGAGGGCTGCCCCGCGAACAGCCTGTCGTGGTAGGCCATCCACTGCTTGCCGTCGGGCACGCACCGGGCCGCGGAGGCGGCGCGCAGGGAGTTCCCGCGCGTCGGCTCGTCGCTGAAGATGGTGATGGGGTGGTAGACCACCTTGGCCTGCCCCTCGGCCGCGAGGTTCTTCAGCGTCGGCGAGCTCACCTGCTCGAAGGCCTTGCAGGCGGGGCACTGGAAGTCCTCGTAGACCTCGATGAGCGGCTTCTGCACGCCGGGCCGGGCCATGACCACCGAGCCGTCGCTCTGGATGGTGATGGGCGCGAGCTGACCGGTGGCCAGCTCGGACCTGCCGCTCTGGACGTACCACCAGCCACCGGCGACCACCGCGACCGCGACCACGCCCGCGACCAGGAGGGTGAGCAGGCGCCTGTGGCGCTGCTGCTTGCGCTCCTTCTCGCGTTCGGCCTTGATCCGCTCGCGCGCGGAGACGTCTCGCGCGGCCTTTCCCATCACGCACACTCCTTCATTTCGGGCTTGGCGCCTCGCGGCTGCGGCGGTCGCCGTCACCGCCGAAAGCATGATCATCTCCGAGGTTCGAACACGCCGCCACCGTCGCGGCTCGCGCCACCGGGCGGTTCCTCGCCGTCGATTTCGCCGCCGGACGGTTCTTCGCCGTCGTCATCGTCGCCGGGCCACTCGCCGTCGACGGCACCCGCACGGCGGGGTTCGGCCACCAGGCCGAGCGCCCTGTCGAGCGACAGGCGCCCCGGGGAGAACCAGGCGATCCAGGCCCCCAGCAGGAACAACCCGCCGTCGCGGAGAATTTCCCACAGGTACTCGGGCTCGCGCCCGGCCGCGAGAGGGCCGCCGCCGCCGAAGCATCCGCAGTCGATGCGCAGACCACGCGCCCACGCCGAGGCGATGCCGACCACGAAGGCCAGCATGAGAAGCGCGGAGACCACGCCCGCCGCGCGCGTGAGCAGCCCGACAACCAGCAACACCCCAACGACGATCTCGACGATCGGCAGGCCGTGACCCACCACGGAGGCGACCGGCGCCGGCAGCAGCTCGTAGGCCTCGACGGCCTGTACGGAGAGCGCCGGCGTGCCGATCTTGAGCCACCCGGCGGCGATCAGCACCCCGGCCACCACCAGCCGGGCGACGGTCGTCACCCAGGGTACCGCCGCGTGCGCGTAAAGCGACCTCATCGGCGCGGCCTCCTCGAAGCCCTCGGCATCATGTCTCCTTCTCGGCGGCCCGGCCCGCCGGCCGACCGGCCTCGGCGCTTCCGCCGGGGCCCGTCACGTTTCCCATCCGCTCCCGCGGCACGGCCGTCAAGCACGCGTGCCACGTGGGAAGGCTACCGATTGACCATCCCATCATGGCCGTGATAAGCGCCTGCTAAACGGTCATGGACATGGCACACCGTACCGCTTGACCTGCGAAAACATGAAATGTCCGCGAACGGAGCGGCACTGGAGCGCGGCCTGGACGCGCCGGCGCCCGGCGCGGCACCCAGGGTGCCCGGCCCGGGCCGCGGCAGGGTCCGGCGCGGACGCCGAAGGTGCCCGGCCTGTGTTCGGCGCGGACGCTCAGGGTGCCCGCCTGAATGTGACGGTGTCCGGCGCGGACGCGGCGGGCAGGGCCGCGCCGGGTCAGGCGCGGACGCCGGTGGCCAGTTCGGCGGCGAGGGTGCGCACCGCGGCGAGGCCGGAGGCCTCGTCGGGGGCGTCGAGGATGCGGCGGATGAACGCCGAGCCCACGATGACGCCGTCGGCGTAGCCGGCCACCTCGGCGGCCTGGACGCCGGTGCCGACTCCGAGGCCCACGCACACGGGCAGCCCGGTGTGCGGGCGGATGCGGCCGACCAGGCCCTCGGCGGCCGAGCTCACGCTCTTGCGGGCGCCGGTGACGCCCATCAGGGAGGCGGCGTAGACGAAGCCGGTGCAGCGGTCGACCACGGCCTTGATGCGGTCTTCGGTGGAGCTCGGCGCCGCCAGGAACACGGTGTCGATGCCGGCGGCGGCGCTGTGCTCGCACCACGGGCCGGCCTCTTCTGGCGTGAGGTCGGGCGTGATGGTGCCCGCGCCGCCGGCGTCGGCGAGCTCGCGGGCGAACCGCTCGGCGCCGTAGCGGTCGATCGGGTTCCAGTAGGTCATGACCAGCACCGCCGCGCCGGACCTGGCCACGCCCTCGACGGTGCGCATGACGTCGGCGATGCGGGTGCCGTTGGTCAGCGCGCGGTGGACGGCGTCCTGGATGGTGGGGCCGTCCATCAGCGGATCGGAGTAGGGCAGGCCGATCTCGATGACGTCGCACCCGGCCTCCACCATCGCGGTGGCGGCGGCGACCGCGCCCTCCTTGGTGGGGAAGCCGGCCGGAAGGTAGCCGATGAGGGCGGCGCGCCGGTCGGCCCGCGCCTTCTCGAACACCGTCTGAAGAGTCGTCATGTCAGGAAGTCCCGCTCCCACGTGCGCAGATGTAGAGCCCTACAGGTTGAAGTACTTCATGGCGGTGCCCATGTCCTTGTCGCCGCGGCCGGAGAGGTTGACCAGGATGGTCGCCTCGGGGCCGAGCTCGCGGCCGAGCTTGAGCGCGCCCGCCAGCGCGTGCGCCGACTCGATGGCCGGGATGATGCCCTCCGTGCGCGCGAGCAGGGAGAAGGACTCCATGGCCTCGGCGTCGGTGACGCCGTGGTAGGTGGCGCGGCCGGAGTCCTTCAGCCAGGCGTGCTCGGGGCCGACGCCTGGGTAGTCGAGGCCGGCCGAGATCGAGTGCGACTCGATGGTCTGGCCCTCGTCGTCCTGCAGGACGTAGGTGCGCGAGCCGTGCAGGACGCCGACCGAGCCCTCGGTGAGGGTGAGGGCGTGCTCGCCGGACTCGACGCCGTGGCCCCCGGCCTCGTAGCCGTGCAGCGCGACGCCGGGGTCGCCGATGAAGGCGTGGAAGACGCCGATGGCGTTGGACCCGCCGCCGACGGCCGCGGCCACGGCGTCGGGCAGGCGGCCGGTGAGCTCCACGACCTGGCGGCGCGCCTCGACGCCGATGATGCGGGCGAAGTCGCGCACCATCTCGGGGAACGGGTGCGGGCCGGCGACCGTGCCGAACAGGTAGTGCGTGGTGTCGACGTTGGTCACCCAGTCGCGGAACGCCTCGTTGATGGCGTCCTTCAGGGTGCGGCTGCCGTTGGCGACCGGCACCACGGTGGCGCCGAGCAGCTTCATGCGGGCGACGTTGAGCGCCTGGCGCTCGCAGTCGACCTCGCCCATGTAGATGACGCACTCGAGGCCCATGAGCGCGCATGCGGTGGCGGTGGCGACGCCGTGCTGGCCGGCGCCGGTCTCGGCGATCACGCGCTTCTTGCCGAGGCGCTTGGTGAGCAGCGCCTGGCCCAGCACGTTGTTGATCTTGTGGGCGCCGGTGTGGGTGAGGTCTTCGCGCTTGAGCAGGATGCGCGCGCCGCCCGCGGACTCGGCGAACCGGGGCACGTCGGTGAGCGTGGTCGGCCGCCCGGCGTAGGTGCGCAGCAGGTGGTCGAACTCGCGCAGGAACGCGGGGTCGATCTTGGCCTCGGCGTAGGTCTTGGCGACCTCGTCGAGGGCGGGGATCAGCGCTTCGGGGACGAACCTGCCGCCGAAGGCGCCGAAGCGGCCGCGGATGTCGGGGTCGTCGCCCCCCACGCCGCCGCCGGCGAGGTCGGCCGCGGTGAGCAAGGTGCCTTCTGCGGTGGTCACTGCTGCCTCTCGGGTCCGTTGTCGAGTCGGGATGCCGGGTGCGCGCCCGCGGTGACCAGGTCGACCACGGCGGCGCGGGGGTCCTTGCCGGTGACCAGGCTCTCGCCCACCAGGACGGCGTCGGCGCCCGCGCGGGCGTAGGCGAGCAGGTCGTGCGGGCCGCGGACCCCGGATTCGGCGATCTTGATGACGCCGTCGGAGATCTTGGGTGCGAGCTTGGCGAAGATCTCGCGGTCGACCTCTAGGGTCTTGAGGCTCCGCGCGTTCACGCCGATGATCTTCGCACCGGCTTCCTGAGCCCGGTCGAGCTCCTCCTCAGTATGCACCTCGACCAGCGGCGCCAGGCCGATCGACTCGGCCCTCTCGATCAGCGAGACCAGGGCGTTCTGGTCGAGCGCGGCCACGATGAGCAGCGCGAGGTCGGCGCCGTGGGCCCGGGCCTCCCAGAGCTGGTAGGAGCTGACGACGAAGTCCTTGCGGAGGATGGGGATGTCGACGGCCGCGCGGACGGCGGCGAGATCGTCGAGGCTGCCGCCGAAACGGCGGCGCTCGGTCAGCACGCTGATGACGTGCGCGCCGCCCTCCTCGTAGTCGCTCGCGAGCGCGGCGGGGTCGGCGATGGCGGCGAGCGCCCCCTTGGACGGGCTGGAGCGCTTGACCTCGGCGATGACCGAGACCTTGTCGCCTCCGAGCGCGGCGTAGGCGTCCCTGACGGCGGGCGCGCGGCGGGCGCGGGTCTTGAGCTCCTCCAGCGGCACGGCGCTCTGCCGATCGGCGAGGTCGGCCCGCACGCCTTCCAGGATCTCGTCGAGCACGCTCACTTGATCTCCTCGCTTGGCTGGCTCACCCGATCAGCGCCCCTCCGGTCGACCGTGCCCGCGCGCGGCGGGCCCCGCCGTCCCGGCTTGTCGTTCGGGGCCGCGTCCTCTCCGGACCTTGCCCTGCCGATGGTATCGGGCTAATCCGCGTCACCTCGCCACAGGGTGCCGCTCGGGATCACGGTGCGAGGAAGGCGCCGGACGGCAGGTTCCTCGCGACCCAGAAGACGACGATCAGCGCGAGCAGCCCGTAGAGCCAGCCCGGATGGGCCAGCGTCCTGCGCGCCGGCCGCCCCTGCCAGGCGCGCAGCGTCCACCGCCCCCACCAGAACAGCAGGAACGGGACCGTTCCCACGGTCAGGACGTTGAGCCCCAGCGCGGACGGGACGTCGCCGTGGGCCAGCGCGTGGATGGCCCGCAGCGTGCCGCATCCCGGGCAGTACAGCCCGGTGACGAACAGGAAAGGGCAGGGCGGATAGTGCCCCGGCTCGCCGGGGTCGACCGCGCCGACGTAGGCGACCACCGCGGCCGCGAGCACGGCGGTGCCGAGCGGCGCGGCCAGGGCCCTGCCCCGTCGCGCGCCGCGTCCCCCGACCGGCTCCGCGCTCGCCATCAATACTGGTCGTACTGGCTGTATCCGCTGGTGAAGGCGAGGGCGATGAGGGCGAAGTACGCCACGATCAGCACCACCTCGACCACCAGGCCCCAGATCAGCGCCCGCTTCCACCAGAGCTTGGCCTCCTGCGACGCGACGGCGGCCCCCTGGTAGTCGCCGACCGCCCATCGGGAGTTGACCTGCGAGGACTTGACGATGGACACGATGCCGAACGGCAGGCAGCAGAAGATCGTGGTCAGGATGGCGGGGACCAGGTGGTTGTCGGGCGCCGCCGGCGGGGCGCCGTACTGGCCCGGCCCGTACCCGTAGCCGCCCTGGGGCGGGTAGCCGCCCTGCCCGTAACCGCCGTCCTGCGGCCCGTAGCCCTGGCCGTAACCGCCGCCCTGGCCGTAACCGCCGCCCTGCCCGTAACCGGCGTCCCCGGGCTGCTGGCCGTAGCCGCCGCCCTGGCCGTACCCGGGCTCCTGGCCGCCCTGCCCGTAACCGCCCGGCCGGCCATGGCCGCCCTGGTCGCCGTACCCCCCCGAGGGCTGGCCGCCGCCCTGGTTCCCGTATCCCTCGCCCGACCGGCGAGGGTCGTCGCCCCCCGGCTCGCCGGGCTGATTCCCATAACTCATCGAGTTCTCCCGTGAGATCAATGTGCGCGGTGCGCTGCGGCAGCATAGCGACGCTGACCTACCGGACGGGCGGATGTTGTGGTTTGTGAGCAAACTCGTCACCGCCCGGTGTCCGCGCCCACGAGCCTGCCACCTCCGGGCCCGCGCCGGGGGCTCACACGCGTGGGCGCGGTGATCGGGCCGCACCGAAGGCGATCCGGGCGGGAGGGGGCCGTGGCCGCCGATCGGCCCCCGTAAGGCTCAGGCGCCGCGGGCCCCGCGCCCTTCGGCGCCGTCGGTGGGGTCGAGGCCCTGGTCGAGAGCGTCCCACAGGGCCCGCTCTGCCCGCCCGGGCCGCTCGGCGGCGGGCTCCTCGGGCTCCTCCCCCGCCTTCTTCGCGGCCCCGCCGGGACGGTCGTAACGGTCGGACATGCCCGGCCAGGCCGGGCCCCGCGCCACGGCCAGCGCGCCGGCGCACAGCAGGACCAGGCCGCCGGCCACGGCCAGCCCGGGCCAGACCCAGTCGACCGCCACGGCGACGTGGTCACCGCCGGACAGCGTGACGCGCTCGCGGGCGGCGCCGGCCACCCGGCCGGCGGCGGCGCCCTGCCATACGGCCACGACGGCCGCCGCCCCGAAGAGCGCCAGCACCGCGCCGACGACCCTGCGCCACACGCCCCGGGAGGCCAGCACGGCGACCACGGAGGCGAGCGCGGCGAGCGCGAGCGGGCTCAGCACCGGCGCGAGGTCGCCCCCCGCCAGCGTCACCGGGGGCGTGCGCACGCCGCTCGGGCCGCCGGCGAACGAGGCCGTCGCCCAGGCGCGCCCGGCGGCGACCAGCAACAGCACCGCCCCGGCCGCGCTCGCGGCCACCCAGATCATCAGAGCCCGCCGCGAACCGGTGGCCGCCGGGCGCGCCGGGGCGCCCGCCGTCGTCACCGGGCCCTCCCTGGCGGGCGCGTCACGGCGCGACCTCAAGGACGTCGGCGTCGAAGCAGGTGCGGTCGCCGGTGTGGCAGGCGGCCCCCACCTGGTCGACCCGCAGCAGGATCGTGTCGGCGTCGCAGTCGAGGGCGACGTGCTTGACCCACTGGACGTGGCCGGAGGTCTCGCCCTTGACCCAGTAGGAGCGGCGGCTGCGCGACCAGTAGGTGGCGCGGCCGGTGGTCAGGGTGCGGTGCAGGGCCTCGTCGTCCATCCAGGCCAGCATCAGCACCTCGCCGGTGTCGTGCTGCTGGACGACCGCGGGCACCAGCCCGTCACGGTCGCGCTTGAGGCGGCCGGCGATCTTGGGATCGAGAGGCATGGGGCAATTCTGCCGCACGGGGGCGCCGGGGCCGGTCACCGCGGGGGTGCGCCGGGTGGTCGCCGCCGGTCGAGCAACATCGCGCAACATCCGGGGATGATGAGATTTCCTCACGCTACGGTCCTGGTGTCGGAGGACACCCCCAACCGGAAGGGTCACCCCCCATGCCCTCGACGCGCATCACCGAAGCGAAGGGAATCCTGGCCGCCCGCCTCCGCGAGATCCGCCACGAGGCCGGCCTGACCGGGCGCACGCTGGCCCGGCAGGCCGGGTGGCACTACTCCAAGGTCTCCAAGATCGAGCACGCGGCGCAGACGCCCAACGAGCACGACATCAGGACGTGGTGCCGCGCCTGCGACGCCGAGGAGTACGTCGTCGACCTGATCGCCGCGGCCCGCAACATCGACTCCATGTACACCGAGTGGCGGCGGCTCACCTCCACCGGCCTGCGCAGCGTGCAGGAGTCGTTCCAGCAGCTCTACGAGCACACGCGGCAGTTCAGGGTCTTCCAGCACTCCGCCGTCCCCGGGCTGCTGCAGACGGCCGACTACGCCCGCGCGCACCTGCGGGCGGTGATCGACTTCCGCGGCATCCCCGACGACCTGGACTGCGCCGTGGCCGCCCGGCTGGCCCAGCAGGAGGTGCTGCGCAGCGGCGGCAGGCGGTTCATGTTCATCGTCGGCGAGCAGGCGCTGCGCACCCGCCTGTGCGACGTCGGCGTGATGGCCGCCCAGCTCGACCGGCTGCTCGACCTCACGGCCAACGTGCCGCACCTGAGCTTCGGCGTGATCCCCTCGTGCGGGCGATCGTCCATCATGCCCACCGAGAACTTCTGGATCTACGACGACGACCAGGTGCGGGTGGACACCGTTCCCGGGCAGTTCCGCATCAAGACCCCGACCGACGTCGCGCTGTACGAGAAGGCGTTCACGCGGCTGGCCGAGGACGCGGTCTACGGGCAGGCCGCCCGCGACCTCGTCTCCGCGGCGGCCCGCGCGCTCCGGGCCTGACCCGCCCCGCGAGGGGGCGCCGCCGGGGTCAGGACGTGTGGGCGGCCGAGGTCCAGGAGGCGTACAGGTCGGCGTAGACGCCCTCCTGGCGGACGAGGCGGTCGTGCGGGCCGCGCTGCACGACGCGGCCGTGCTCGAACACCAGCACCTCGTCGGCGGCCTCGGCGGTGGACAGGCGGTGCGCGATCGTCACCGACGTGCGCCCCCGGGTGACGCTCTCCAGCGCCCGCGCCAGCCGCACCTCGGTGGCGGGGTCGACGGCGGAGGTCGCCTCGTCCAGCAGCAGCAGGTCGGGGTCGGCCAGGTAGGCGCGGGCCAGGGCGACGAGCTGCCGCTCCCCCGCCGACAGCGACTCGCCGCGCTGCCCGACCGGGGTGGCCAGGCCCGCGGGCAGCCCCTGCAGCCAGTCGGCCAGGCCGAGCTCGGTCATGGCCAGGGTGATGTCGTCGTCGGTGGCCGTGGGACGGCCGAACCTGATGTTCTCCGCGAGCGTGGCGTCGAACAGGAAGCCGTCCTGCGGCACCATGACGATGCGCGAGCGCAGGGAGGAGAACCGCAGGCGGCGCAGGTCGGCGCCGTCGACCAGGACCCGCCCGGACGTGGGGTCCATCAGGCGGGTGAGCAGCTTGGCGAAGGTCGTCTTGCCCGAGCCGGTCTCGCCGACGACCGCGACCCGGGTGCGGGGCGCGATCTCCAGGGAGACGTCGTGCAGCACGGGCGGCCCGCCGGGGTAGGAGAAGCCGACCCGGTCGAAGGCGACCGTGATCGGGCCGCGCGGCAGGGTGACGCCGGACTCGCCCGGGTCGGCCACGTCGGTCGGGGTGTCCAGCACGCCGAGCACGCGGCGCCACCCGGCGACGGCGTTCTGGGCGTCGTTGAGCACCTCGGTGGCGAGCTGCAGCGGGCTGATGAACAGCGTGATCAGGAACAGGAACGCGACCAGGCGCCCGGGGGTGAGCTGGCCGTCCACGCCGAGCCACACCCCGACCAGGACGACGCCGGCGATGGCCACCGCGCCCACCAGCTCGGTGATCGGGAAGGTGAACGCGATGATCTTCTGCGCGCGGGTCTGCGCCGAGCGGTGCGCGTCGACGGCCTCGTCGACCCGCCGCGCCGTGCGCTCCTCCGAGCCGTAGGCGCGGATCACCGTGCTGCCGACCACCGACTCGCTGACGGCGGCCAGCATGTCGCCGGTGCGCTCGCGCACGATGGTGTAGGCCTTGGCGACCCACCGCTGGAACCTCGGCACGGCGAACGCCATCGGCACGAAGCACACCCACACGACCAGGGCGAGCTGCCAGGAGTAGACGGCCATCAGCACGCTGGCGATGAGCAGCTGGCCGACCGAGATGATGATCATCAGCCCGCCCCACTGCATGAACGTGCTGATCTGGTCGACGTCGCCGGTGATGCGGGAGACCAGCGCGCCGCGCCGCTCGGTGTTCTGCGTCAGCACCGACAGGTCGTGCACGTGCCGGAAGCCCTTGCCGCGCAGCGTGGCCAGCCCAGACTCGGTCGAGCGGTAGAGGCGGACGTTCATCAGGTAACCGCACACCGCCGACAGCACCACCGCGACCGCGCACAGCAGGACGGCGTTCCTGATGAAAGGCAGGTCGGGTGCCGCGCCGCGCAGTCCGCGGTCGATGACCTGCTGGATCGCGATGGGCACGATCAATCGGCCGAGCGTTGCCAGGACGGCGAGCGTCAGCGTGACCGGCAGGCCGACCACGAACTCCGGCGACAGGGCGAGGCCGCGCCGCAACGTCGCGACGGCCGAGCGTTCTTCCGCCTGCATGGTCATGCCGAGATCTCCTCGTCGGCGAGCGCCGCGCGCCCGGCCTCTTCGCGCTCGTAGGCGGTGACCAGGTCGCGGTACCCCTGGCAGCGGTCCAGCAGCAGCTCGTGGGGGCCGTGGTCGACCACCCTGCCGTGTTCGAGGTAGACGACGTCGTCGGCCAGCGCGATCGTGGCCATGCGGTAGGCGACGACGATGACGGTGGAGTCGGACGAGCCGTCACGCAGGCCGCGCAGGATCCTGCCCTCCACCTGGGCGTCCACGCTGGAGGTGGCGTCGTCCAGGATGAGCAGCCGCGGCCGGCCGACCAGCGCCCTGGCCAGGGCCAGCCGCTGGCGCTGGCCGCCCGACAGGGTGGCGCCGCGCTCGCCGATGCGGGTGTCCAGGCCGTCGGGCAGCGCGCTGACGAACCCGTCGGCCTGGGCCAGGCGCAGGGCCGCCCAGACGCGCTCGTCGGAGACGGCCTCGTGCCGGTCGTTGCCGACGGTGATGTTGGCCCGCACGGTGTCGTCGAACAGGAAGGTCTGCTGCGGGACCAGGGACGCCGCCGCGCTGACGCCGCCCTTGGCGACCTCGCGCAGGTCGGTGCCGTCCAGCAGCACCCGGCCGTCGTCGGGGTCGACCAGGCGGACCAGGATCTGGGTGAGCGTCGACTTGCCCGAGCCGGTCGGCCCGACGACGGCCACGGTGCGGCCGGGCGGGGCGTCGAAGCTGACGTCCGACAGCACCGGCGCCTCGGGCGTGTACCCGTAGCGCACGCCGCGCACCTCGACGCCCACGGGGCCGTCGCCGGACAGCCGGGCCTGGCCGAACTCCATCGACCCGGTGGCGTCGAGGATCTCGCGCACCCGGGTCCAGCCGACGACGCTGCGGGGGAGCTCGGCGAGCACCCAGCCGAGCGCCCGCACGGGGAAGGCGAGCAGCGTGAACAGGTACGCCACCTGGATCAGCGCGCCGGAGGTGACGTCGCCGCCGGCCAGCCGGAGCGAGCCGACGAGCAGCACGGCGAGCACGCCGATCGTCGGCAACCCCTCCAGCAGCGGGTCGAACAGGCCTCGGATGCGGCCCACGCCGATGTTGGCGTCGCGGAGCCGCTCGGCCTTGGCCTGGAAGCGGAGCGCCTCGGCGTCCTCGCGGCCCAGGGTCTTGACGACGAGCGCGCCGTCGAAGCTCTCGTGGGCGATCTCGCTGACCTCGGCGCGCAGCTGCTGCGCCTTCATGACCAGGGGGGACAGCCGGCGCTGGTAGATCAGGTTGAGCGCGGCGATGGCCGGGAAGATCAGGAAGCCGACCAGCGCCAGCACCGGGTCGACGAGCAGGATCGCGACGGCCGCGGTGACCAGCATCACGACGACGCCGACGGCCATGGGCAGCGGGGCGAGCGGGGCCCAGGCCGCCTCGACGTCGGAGGAGGCGTTGGACAACAGCTGGCCGGTGGGGTGGCGGTGGTGCCAGGCCAGCGGCAGGCGGAGGTACTGGCGGGTGACGGCGCGGCGGGAGCGCGCCTGCATGCGGTACTGCATGATGCCGGCGAGCGTCCTGCGGGCCATCACGCCACCGGCCTTCAGCACCGCGACGCCCACGATGAACAGGGCTGCGGTCAGCAGGGTGGCGGTGGTCGCCCGGCCCTCGCGGAAGGCGGGGAGCACGGCGTTCTCGGTGGCCCAGCCGAGCGCCCAGGAGGAGGCGACGGTCATGGTGCCGTAGAGGGCGCTGGCCAGCACCGCGCCCGTGAACACGTGTGGCTCGGTCTTGACCGCGTGGCCGATCACACCGATCCCCTGCAGCATGACGGACGGCTGACGATCACGCTCGCTCGACACGCGGGGGGTCCTTTCGGCCGGGGGAAGTATCTGCCTGTATCCCTATCATTGACGGCAATCGTTTTATTCCCCGCCCGCTGGCGTGCGGACTTGCCGCGGCGCCCCGCGCCCGGCGGCCCTACCGGGCCGTACGCCGCCTTGTAGGGTGATCGGATGACGCACGCACGCGCCGAGCGCGCCGCAATCAGCGATCTGCTCGACCAGGTCGGCCCCGACGCCCCCACGCTCTGCGAGGGGTGGACGACCGCCGACCTCACCGCCCACATCGTGCTGCGCGAGAACCGCCCCCACGCGGCGCTGGGCGTCGTCGTCAAGCCCCTGGCGGGCTACACCAAGTCCACGCAGGACAAGCTCAGGGACGGCCGGCCCTACTCCGAGCTGGTCGACACCATCCGGCAGGGGCCGCCGAAGTGGTCGCCGTACAGCTTCGTGCCCGGCCTCGACGCGCTGGTCAACACGCTCGAACTACTCATCCACCACGAGGACGTCCTGCGCGCCCAGCCCGGCTGGAAGCCGCGCACGCTGCCGGCCGGCGAGCAGGAGCACGTCTGGAAGTCGCTGTCGCAGGCGGGCAGGCTGCTGTTCCGCGAGTCGCCGGTGGGCCTGGTGCTGCGCCACACCGACGGGCGCAAGGTGGGCGTCAAGAAGGCCGAGCCGCGCGTCGTCGTCACCGGCGATCCGGTGGAGCTGCTGCTGGTGGCCTTCGGCCGGCAGAAGCACGCCGTGGTCGACTACGAGGGCGACCCGGCGGCGGTGGAGCGCCTGCGCACCGCCGGCTTCCGCCGCTGACATGTCCGACATCTGATCATCAGCGGGTGGGTACCTGACCGAATCCGGAGATTCGGTCAGGCGTGGTTCCGGGTATGACCAGCTCACGGGACCGCGGGAGGCGCACCGATGAAGCACAAGAAGCTGATGGTGTACCTGTTCGTGGCGGCCGCGCTGTTCTACATGTTCACCCGGCCCGCCGACGCCGCGACCGCCGTCAGGGGCATCTACGACGGCGTGAGCGCCGGCTGTGGCCAGCTCATCCAGTTCGTGTCGCGGCTGTTCTCCTGAGCGACGCCACGACGCCTCGGACGGTCACCTGACGGGGTGCCCCGCCTCGCGCAGAGTGCGCTTGACGTCCCCGATCGCGAGCTGCCGGAAGTGGAAGACGCTCGCCGCCAGCACGGCGTCGGCGCCCGCCTCGACCGCCGGCGGGAAGTCGCCGAGGCCGCCTGCGCCACCGCTGGCGATCACCGGCACGGTGACCGCCTCGCGCACCGCCCGGATCATCTCCAGGTCGTAGCCGTCGCGGGTGCCGTCCCCGTCCATCGAGTTCAGCAGGATCTCCCCGACGCCCATCTCCTGGCCGCGCCTGGCCCACTCCACGGCGTCGATGCCGGTGCCCCGGCGCCCGCCGTGCGTGGTGACCTCGAACCCCGACGGCGTGGGCGGCCCGTCGACCACCCGCCGGGCGTCGACCGACAGCACCACGCACTGGGCGCCGAACCGGCGCGACGCCTCGGTCAGCAGCTCGGGCCGGGCGATCGCCGCGGTGTTCAGCGACACCTTGTCGGCCCCGGCGCGCAGCAGCCGGTCGACGTCGTCGGGCGAGCGCACCCCCCCGCCCACGGTCAGCGGGATGAACACCTGCTCGGCGGTGCGGCGCACGACGTCGAGCATGGTGCCGCGGTCGCCGGAGGAGGCGGTGATGTCGAGGAAGGTGAGCTCGTCGGCGCCTTCGGCGTCATAGCGCCTGGCCAGCTCGACGGGGTCTCCGGCGTCCCTGAGGTTCTCGAAGTTGACGCCCTTGACCACCCGCCCGGCGTCGACGTCCAGGCAGGGGATCACGCGCACGGCGACGGTCATGACCGCGCGCCCTTCCGGCCGCTCACGACCGCACCGCCGCCAGCGCCTCGGGCAGCGTGAACGCCCCCGCGTACAGCGCCTTGCCGACGATGGCGCCCTCGACGCCGTCGGGCACCAGGGTCGACAGCGCGCGCAGGTCGTCCAGCGAGGAGACGCCGCCGCTGGCGATCACCGGGCGGTCGGTGCGCGCGCAGACCTGGCGCAGCAGGTCCAGGTTGGGGCCGCGCAGCGTGCCGTCCTTGGTGACGTCGGTGACGACGTAGCGGGGGCAGCCGTCGGACTCCAGCCGGTCGAGCACCTCCCACAGGTCGCCGCCCTCGCGGGTCCAGCCGCGCGCGGCCAGCGTGGTGCCGCGCACGTCCAGGCCCACGGCGATGCGGTCGCCGTGCTCGGCGATGATCTTCGAGCACCAGGCGGGATCCTCCAGCGCGGCCGTGCCGATGTTGACGCGGCGGCACCCGGTGCCGAGCGCGGCGGCCAGCGAGGCGTCGTCGCGGATGCCTCCGGACAGCTCGACCTGGACGTCCAGGGCGGCCACGACCGAGGCGAGCAGCTCGCGGTTGGAGCCCCGCCCGAAGGCGGCGTCCAGGTCGACCAGGTGGATCCACTCGGCGCCGGCCTCCTGCCAGGCGAGCGCGGCGGCGAGCGGGTCGCCGTACGAGGTCTCCGTACCCGCCTCGCCCTGTACGAGGCGGACGGCCTGGCCGTTCGCGACGTCCACGGCGGGCAACAGCACCAGCGTCATTGTTCTAGGACCTCCGGTCGAAAGCGACGGTGACGAACACCGGGACCAGCAGCAGGGACAGCACCAGCACGCCCGCCCGCGCCGCCCACCCGCTCAGCAGCATCCAGGCGAGCACCTGGACCAGGACGAACAACCCGGCCACGACGGCGTTCTGCGCGCGGCGGCGCCGCGCCATCACCCCGCCCTGGCGGGCGACCCGAACCGGCTTGGGGACCATCGCGGCGAACCGGCCGAGCAGCTCGCGCCGCCTGGCCCGCCGCGCCTCGCGCGCGGCGCGCGCCTCGGCCTGGCGCGCCTGCTCGGCTTCGCGCGCGGCCCGGCGGCGCGCCCGCTCCTTGCTCACGCGCCCGCGCCGGCGTTCACAGCGTGCCCAGCCAGTTCTTCAGCAGCGCCGCCCCGGCGTCCCCGGACTTCTCGGGGTGGAACTGGGTGGCCATGAGCGGCCCGTTCTCCACCGCGGCGACGAACGGCACGCCGTGCTCGGCCCAGGTGACGAGCGGCTGCCGGAAGCCGTCGCCGGGCGTCAGCTCCCACTTGCGCACGCCGTAGGAGTGCACGAAGTAGAACCGCGTGTCGGAGTCGAGCCCGGCGAACAGCGCCGAGCCCTCGGGCGGCTGCACGGTGTTCCAGCCCATGTGCGGCAGGACGGGGGCGTCGAGCCGCTCGACGACGCCCGGCCACTCGCCACAGCCCTCGTCGTGCGCGCCGCCGTCCTCGGCGTGCTCGGCGCCCTCGGCGAACAGGATCTGCATGCCGACGCAGATGCCCAGGACCGGACGCCCGCCCGCCAGGCGGCGGCCGATGATCTGGTCGCCGCGCACGGCGCGGAGCCCGGCCATGCACGCCGCGAACGCCCCGACGCCGGGCACGACGAGCCCGTCGGCCTCGGCGGCGAGGTCGAAGTCGGCGCTCACCGTGACGTCGGCTCCGGCGCGGGCCAGCGCGCGCTCGGCGGACCTGAGGTTGCCCGAGCCGTAGTCGAGCACGACGACGTTCACCACCACAACACCCCCGCCGTGATCGCGAGCGCCGCTCCCACGCCGAGGACGGCGGCACCGATCTTGATGCCCTGCTTCAGGAAGGACACCACGCCGCCGATCATGAACAGACCGACGAAGACCAGCACGGGCGCGGTCCAGTTGGAGCTCACAGCACCCCCTTGGTGCTGGGCACCCCGGTGGCGCGCGGGTCGCGCTCGGTGGCCTCGCGCAGCGCCCGGGCCAGCGCCTTGAACTGCGCCTCGACGATGTGGTGCGCGTTGCGGCCGTACGGCACCCGCACGTGCAGGCAGATCGAGGCCTGCGCGACGAACGACTCCAGGATGTGCCTGGTGAGGGTGGTGTCGTAGTCGGGGCCGATCATCGGCGCCATGCCGTCGGGCTCGGAGTGCACGAGGTAGGAGCGGCCGGACAGGTCGACGGTGACCTCGGCCAGCGACTCGTCCAGCGGGCAGGACGCACTACCGAACCGCCTGATGCCCGATTTGTCGCCCAGTGCCTCGCGGAAGGCCGCGCCCAGCGCGAGGGCGGTGTCCTCGATCGTGTGGTGGGAGTCGATGTGCAGGTCGCCGTCGGTCTTCACGACGAGGTCGAACAGCCCGTGCTTGCCGAGCTGGGCCAGCATGTGGTCGAAGAAGCCCACGCCGGTGGCGACCTCCACCCGGCCGGTGCCGTCGAGGTTCACCTCCACCAGCACCGAGGTCTCCTTGGTCGTGCGCTCGACGCGGCCGGTCCTCGCCGGCACGCCCGCGACAGGGCTGGTCACAGCATTTCCTCCAGGTCGTCACGACCGGCTCTACCGGATGCGGGGGGTGCCGCGTGCTCGTCCAGGACGCCGGCCATGGCGCGCCGGAAGGCGTCCATCTCCTGGGCGGTCCCGATCGACACACGCAGCCACTCGGGCGGCCCGACCTCGCGGATCAGCACGCCTCGGCGCAGCAGGCCCTCCCAGACCGCGCGGCGGTCGGGGAAGCGGCCGAACAGCACGAAGTTGGCGTCGGAGTCGGCGACGGCCAGCCCGCGGGCCCGCAGCCAGGCGACGCAGGCGTCCCGCTCGGCGCGCAGCCGGTCGACCGTGCCGAGCAGCTCGCCGCGGTGCGCCAGCGCGACCCGCGCCGCCGTCTGGGTGAGCGTGGACAGATGGTACGGCAGGCGCACCAGCAGCAGCGCCTCGATCACCGCGGGGTCGGCCGCGAGGTACCCGAGCCGCGTGCCGGCCATGGCGAACGCCTTGGACATGGTGCGGGTGACGATCAGCCGCGGGTTGCCGGGCAGCAGGGTGAGCGCGCTCGGCGTGCCGGTGCGGGCGAACTCGAAGTAGGCCTCGTCGACCACCACCATGCCGGGCGCGGCCGTCACCACCTGCTCGATGACCTCCAGCGGCAGCGCCGTGCCGGTGGGGTTGTTCGGGCTGGTCAGGAAGACGATGTCGGGCCGGTGCTCCTTGACGGCGGCGACCGCGCGGGCGGGGTCGATGCCGAAGTCGCGCTCGCGGGCGCCGGCGATCCAGCGGGTGGAGGTGCCCGTGGTGATGATCGGGTGCATGGAGTAGGACGGCTCGAACCCCATCGCCGACCTGCCGTGGCCGCCGAACGCCTGCAGGATCTGCTGGAGCACCTCGTTGGAGCCGTTGGCGGCCCACACCTGGCCGGGCTCCAGCCCGTGGCCGAGGTAGGCCGCGAGGTCGTCGCGCAGGGCGACGGCGTCGCGGTCGGGGTAGCGGTTCAGCTCGCCCGCGCCGGCGCGCACGGCCTCGGCGAGGTCGGCCACCAGCCCCGCGGACGGCGGGTAGGGGTTCTCGTTGGTGTTCAGCCGGACCGGCACGTCGATCTGCGGCGCCCCGTAGGGCGTGCGGCCCCGCAGGTCGTCGCGGATCGGCAGCTCTTCCAGCCGCGCGCGCTCCGCGCGCCCGGCGCCGGTCATCGGGGATCCTCGGGGAACCTGGCCCTGACGGCGGCGCCGTGTGCGGGGAGGTCCTCGGCCTCGGCGAGGGCGTAGACGTGCGGCGCGGCCTCGGCCAGCGCCTCGCGGGTGTAGTCGACCACGTGGATGCCGCGCAGGAAGGTCTGCACCGACAGGCCGGAGGAGTGGCAGGCGCAGCCGCCCGTGGGCAGCACGTGGTTGGAGCCGGCCATGTAGTCGCCGAGGGAGACCGGGGCGTACGGGCCGATGAAGATCGCGCCGGCGTTGCGGACCCGGGCGGCCACCGCGTGCGCGTCGGCCGTGTGGATCTCCAGGTGCTCGGCGGCGTAGGCGTCGACCACCTGGAGCCCGTCGTCCAGGCTCGACACCAGCACGATGCCCGACTGCTGACCGGCCAGCGCCTCGGCGATGCGCTCGGAGTGGCGGGTGACGGCCACCTGCCCGGGCAGCTCCTTCTCGACCGCCTCGGCCAGCCGCTCGCTGGTGGTCACCAGGACGGCCGCGGCGATGACGTCGTGCTCGGCCTGACTGATCAGGTCGGCGGCGACGTGCGCCGGGTCGGCGGTGTCGTCGGCCAGGACGGCGATCTCGGTCGGGCCGGCCTCGGAGTCGATGCCGATGCGCCCCTTGAGCAGGCGCTTGGCGGCGGCGACCCAGATGTTGCCGGGGCCGGTGACCATGCGCACCGGCGGGCACTCCTCGGTGCCGTAGGCGAACATCGCCACGGCCTGCGCGCCGCCGACGGCGTACACCTCGTCGACCTCCAGCAGGGCGCACGCCGCGAGGATCGTGGGATGCGGCAGCCCGCCGAAGCCGGCCTGCGGGGGCGAGCTGACGGCCAGCGAGGGCACGCCGGCCTCCTGCGCGGGCACGACGTTCATCACGACGCTCGACGGATAGACCGCGCGCCCGCCTGGGACGTACAGACCCACCCGCTCGACCGGCACCCAGCGCTCGGTGACGGTGCCGCCCACCACCACGTGCGTGGTGGTGTCGGTGCGCCGCTGGTCGCGGTGGACCAGGCGGGCCCGGCGGATCGACTCCTCCAGCGCGGCGCGCACGGCGGGGTCGAGCGCGGCGAGCGCCTCGCCGAGCGCCTCCACCGGCACGCGCGTCGAGGTGAGCTCGACGCCGTCGAGGCGGGCGGTGATCTCTCGCACGGCCGCCACGCCCCTATGGCGCACGTCGTCACACAGGAGGCGCGTCTTGGCGAGAGCGGCCTCCACGTCGAGCTCGGCGCGGGGCAGCACCGCGCGCAGATCGTCCGGCAGCGTGCCGCGCAGGTCGATACGGGATATCACCGGACCAGTCTACGGAGGGTGGCGCCGGGGTCCGGTTCGTGTCCGCGATCCGGGACGCTTCCTTTACATTGTAGATTCTTATGTGGCGTTAAGCTTGCCCCCGTGAGCAAGACGAAGAGCAAGGGCGGCCAGGGCACCCCGGCCACCGTGGCCCTCGCGGCCGCGAAGGTCGCGTTCACCCTGCACCCCTACGACCACGACGCCGCCGCCCAGGCTTACGGCGAGGAGGCCGCCGACGCCCTCGGCGTGCCGCACGAGCGCATCTTCAAGACCCTGGTGGCCGAGGTCGACACCGGCCTGGCCGTGGCCGTCGTCCCCGTGGCCGGGAAACTCGACCTGAAGGCCCTCGCCGCGGCCCTCGGCGGCAAGCGCGCCGCCATGGCCGACACCGCCAAGGTCGAGCGCACCACCGGCTACGTCGTCGGCGGCATCAGCCCCCTGGGCCAGCGCAAGGCCCTGCCCACCGTCGTCGACGCCTCGGCCCTCGGCTTCGACACGATCTACTTCTCCGCCGGCCGCCGCGGCCTCCAGATCGAGACCGCCCCGGCCGACCTCGTCCGCCTCACCCGCGCGATCACCGCGCCGATCGGCAAGGCGTCTTAGCCCATCTTCTTGGTAGCCGACTAATACCGACATATCTCATTTATCGGTTTTCACCAGATCCTTGCGTGACGGAAGTATCGGGTTCGGGAAACAGATTCCGGATCTCGGCCATTAACGACGTCGCGATAAGTGCCGCTCAATTAGCATTCCAGGGTGTCGCGCCCCTCCCGCCGCGCCCTGCGCCTCGGCGCCGCCCTCGTCCTGGCGCTCTCCTTCGTGGCGCTGGCGATCTGGATGGCGAGCTCCGACCTCACCGAGAACGACTCCCTGGCCAGCATTCTGAGCCTGTTCGTCGGCCTTATCGCGCTCGGTTTGACGGCGGCCGACTTCCTGCGCGGCGACGCCGGGCGGCTGGCCCCCGCGGCACTGGCCGACGATCTGGCGAGCACCGTCGAGGGGCAGTGGCTCGACGAGGCCCGGGCGCGCGGCCTGCGCGACCTCGGGGTGCTGCCGCTGAGCTGGTCGGCCACCGAGCGCGACGTGAGCGACCGCATGGGGGGGCCGGGCGGCCGGTCCGAGGCCGGGCGGGTCCTGCGCATGCGCCTCGACGGCCGGTTGGAGGGCTCGTTCGAGGAGGCCACGCGGCGGCTCGCCGCGCGGTACCGGCAGGTGCGCAGCGGGCGGCTGGTGATCCTGGGCGAGCCGGGCTCGGGCAAGTCCGTGCTGGCCGTCCTGCTCACCCTGGGCCTGCTCGACGGCAGGGCCCGCGAGACGGGCGCGCCGGTGCCGGTGCTGCTGGCGGCCTCGTCCTGGGACCCCCTGGGGGAGTCCATGGACGAATGGGTCGTCCGCACCCTGGCCACCTCGTACTACAGCGGCCGGACGCAGATCGCCCGGCTGCTGCACGACCGGGGCCTGCTGCTGCCGATCGTCGACGGCCTGGACGAGATCCCCGAGTCGGCGCGCAGGAGCGCGGTCCGCGCGATCGGCAGGGCCATCGGACGCGACCGCCCCGTCGTGGTGACCTGCCGGTCGGCCGAGTACGAGGACGTGATCGCCGGCGGGGTCCCGGCGCTGCGCCGCGCCCCCGTGGTCGAGGTGGCCCCCGTGCCGGCGCAGGACGTCATCGGCTACCTCAAGGAGATCGACTGGCCGGACGGCACCGACTGGGGCCCCGTCCACCGGCGTCTGCTGACCGACGCGTCCAGCCCGGTCGCCACCGCCCTGTCCACCCCGCTCATGGTGTCCATGGCCCGGCGCGTCTACCAGCGGTGCGGCGGCGACCCGGCCGAGCTGCTCGACGAGGCCAGGTTCGACTGCCGCCACGCCGTGGAGGACCACGTCATCGACCGCATGGTCGACGCCGCCTACACCCCCGAGCCGCCGGCGGGGGCGGCCGGAGTCCCCGGTCCCCCACCCGGCGCGGCGGCGGCGCGCAGGCACCTGATCTTCCTGGCCCGTTACCTGCATCACCACCGCGAGCGTGATCTGGCCTGGTGGCTGCTCAGCCGGCGCCTGCTGTCCCCCTGGGTGGCCCCCGGCATCGGGCTGCTGGCCGGAGGGCTCTCCATGGCCCTGCTGATGGTGGTCCTGCGCTGGCAGGTCTCCCAGGCGGTCGAAGGCGCCGATCTGATCGGGATCCTGGGCCTCGGCGCGTGGGTGGGCGGCGTCTTCTCCGCGCTCGCCATGGTCGCCTGGTACATCGGCGGCGGCGGGACCCCGGGCGGGCTGTCGTTCTCGACGGCGGGCTCGCTCGCCCGACTCCGGCGGGGATTCGGCACCGGGGTGGCGCTCACCGCCATCCCGGCCATACCGGCGCTGGCCGGCGGCGCGATCGCCGTCTCCATCCAGAGCGGGCCGTGGAGCGCCGCCGAGACCATGGCCTACTGGGCGTACATGGTGATGACCGCCGGGCTCGCCGTGGTGGTCGGCCTGGCGCTGGCCGTCCACAACTGGCTGCACGGGCCGCCGTCGCGCTCGACGCGGGCGAGCCCGCTCGGCTTCCTCCGGCAGGACCGCAGATCGTCCCTGGTCGGCGCGGTCGCCGCGGGCGCGGTGCTGGCGGTGGCCCTGGGCCCCGGCCTGGTCATCAGCCGCGTGATCGCGCGGATCGCCGTGACGGCACGAGCGGGGTGGTCGGCGGAACCCTCCCTGGGCGAGTTCCTGTTCCTCGCCGACCGGGAGGTCGCCGAGACGCTCGGCATCCTCCAGCAGCTCGAGATCTCGGCCCTGCTCGGCGTCGGCCTGGCCCTGCTGATCCTGCTGACGAGGGCGTGGCCGCGGTTCGCGCTGGCCCGGCTGCTTCTCGCGGCCCAGGGGCGCCTGCCCTGGCGGCTGCTGGGCTTCCTCGCCCACGCGCGGGAGCAGGAGCTGCTGCGCCAGTCAGGCGGGGTGTACCAGTTCCGGCACATCCGCGTGCAGGAATGGCTCGCCACGCAACCGCTCACCAGCCCCGGCGCGCCGGAGAGGACCAGGCGAAGGCGCCGCGTCCTGTGGACGACGGCCGCCGCCGGGGTCGCGGCGCTGATCTCCGTGTCCGTGGTGGGGAACCTGCCCCGCGACGACTCGCGAAGCACCGTCTTCGCCGTCGACTGGGGGTCCTTCGTCCTCAGCGAGGACGGGTCGACCATCGTCCGCGCCGTACGAAGCGGCGGGAGAGGCGAATCCGTCCACGTCCACTCGATCGACACCCGCACCGGCGGGCAGCGCCTCAGGCTCACCACGACCGGCTCGTCCGACTGGATGGTTCTCAGCGCGGACGGGGCGTTCCTGGCCGTGGGCACCACCTCGACCACGGAGCACGGGGTGAGCGTCATGAGCCTCTGGGAGGTCGCCTCCGGCCGTCTTCGTCATCGTCTCGCGGAAAGGGGCTCATCCATCGACGCGGTGCTGTTCAGCCCGCGACGGTCCACCGTGGCCGTCGCCAGCAGCACCAACGGGGACGAGATCGTCGGCACGGTGCGCCTCGTGGACCTCACCACGGGCCAGACCCGCACCGAGGTGAAGGTCCCCGGCGGAGGCGTCGGCCACCTGGAGTTCAGCCCGGACGGCGGGCGCCTCGCCATCCGCGGTTTCGGCGGCCCCGCCCTGCTGTGGGACACGGCCGGCGGCCGAGAGAGCCACAGGCTCACCGGGCCCACCGGAACGGTCGACGCGGTGGTGTTCAGCCCTGATGGCGCGCAAGCCGCCACCACCAGCCAGGACGCGGACGAGAACGGCTCCAGCAGCGTCATCCTGTGGGACACCGCCTCCGGCCGCGAACTCCACCGCGTCACCCGTCACGGCGCCATCGTCCACATGGCCGCCTACAGCCCCGACGGCACCCGCATCGCGATCGCCGCGACCGGTAACGCCGACGACGGGCGCACCGACGTCGACCTCTGTGACGCCGCGACCGGCCGGCGGTGCCGGCGGCTCACCGGTCATCCCAGCCCGGTGCACGCGCTGGCCTTCAACCCCGACGGCTCCACCCTGGCGACCGGCGACTTGGAAGGCGTCATCCGGCTGTGGGACACCGCGACCGGCCGGCAGCTCCACCGGCTCACCGGTCACACCGACCAGGTGTCCATGATCAGGTTTCACCCCGGCGGCTCCGCCCTGATCAGCCAGGGCGAGGACCGGACCGTACGCCTATGGGACCTCGACCGGCTGGGCTGACGGCATCACGCGGCTCCCGGAGAAGATCGCCGGGCGGCTTGGCAGGCCTTGCCGTCGTGTCGCGGCGATCGGGCGAGCAGACTGGCGGTAGCCGCCAGTCGCCTGCCCGAGGAGCGAGAAGTGACCGAGCTGCACTACATGTCCGCCACCGAGCTGGCCGGGTTGCTGCGGGGTGGGCGGGTCAGCGCGGTCGAGGTGGCCGAGGCGCATCTGCGGCGGATCGAGCGGGTCAACGGGGAGGTCAACGCGATCGTCACGCTCACGGCCGAGCGGGCGCTGGACGAGGCGCGGGCCCTGGACGAGGCGTTCGCCCGGGGCCGGGAGCCCGGCGCGTTGCACGGGGTGCCGATCGCGTTCAAGGACCTGACCGACACGGCCGGCATCCGCACCACGTACGGGTCGCCGCTGTTCGCCGACCACGTGCCGGACGCCGACGCGCTGGTGGTGCGGCGGGCCCGTGAGGCCGGGGCGGTGACGGTGGGCAAGACGAACACGCCGGAGTTCGGCACCGGGTCGCACACCGTCAACGCGATCTTCGGGGCCACGCGGAACCCCTACGACCTGGGCAGGAGCTCGGGCGGCAGCAGCGGCGGCGCGGCGGCGGCGCTGGCCTCGGGCATGGTGGCCCTGGCCGACGGGTCCGACATGGGCGGGTCGCTGCGCAACCCGGCCTCGTTCTGCAACGTCGTCGGCCTGCGTCCGACGCCCGGGCGGGTGCCGGACGCCTCCCCCACCCTGGCCTGGTTCACCCTGGGCGTCTCCGGCCCCATGGCCAGGACGGTCGCCGACGCGGCGCTGATGATGAGCGTCATCTCCGGCTTCGCGCCCACCTCGCCGTTCGCCGTCCGCGAGGACGGCTCCGCCTTCGCCGGGCCGCTGGAGCCCGGCGTCGAGGGCATGCGGATCGCCTGGAGCCCCGACCTCGGCGGCCTGCCCGTGGACCCGGACACCGCCGCCGTCACCGCGCGCGCCACCGGCGTGCTGGCCGACCTCGGCGCCAAGGTGGAGCAGGTGGAGCTGGACCTGTCGGAAGCCGAGGACGCGTTCCGCACCTACCGCGCCTGGTACTACGCCACGACGTTCGGCGGGCTGCCGCGCGACGGGCTCGGCGCCAACGTCGCCTGGAACGTCGAGCGGGGGCGCGAGGTCACCGCCGCCGACCTGGCGAGGGCCGAGCGGCTGCGCAGCGGGCTCTTCCAGCGCATGAACGCCTTCTTCGACTCCTTCGACCTGCTGGTGGCCCCGGTGAGCCAGGTGCCGCCCTTCCCGGTCGAGCAGCCCTACGTCACCGACGTCGCCGGGACGCCGATGCCCGACTACCTCGCCTGGATGCGCTCGGCCTACTGGGTCAGCGTCCTGCACGCGCCGGCGGCCTCGGTGCCTGCCGGCTTCACCCCGGGCGGCCTGCCCGTGGGCGTGCAGATGGTGGGCCGCCCGTGGGCCGACCACACCGTGCTGCGCGCCGCCCACGCCTTCGAGCGCGCCACCGGCCACGGCGCCGTCCGCCCCGCCCTGGGCGGCTCCTGACCCGGACGCACGCCGACCGGCCCGGACGGCGGCGGTCTCGGGCGCCCGCGACCCCGCCCGTGCCCGCTACCGGCGCTCGGGCGGTGGCGGAAGGGGCGACGGCGGGCCGGACGGCGGCGGCGGCCCAGACGACGGCCCGAACGACGACGGCCCGAACGACGGCGACCCGGGCGGCGGCAGCGGCGGCGCTCCCCCGTACGGGGTGCGCAGCGGGGACTCGCGGTAGCCCTCGACGGACTCCATGATGCCGAAGACCGCCACCGCCACCAGCGGCCAGCTCAGCAGCACCCCGTACGCCGTGACGGCGAGCACGTTCACCGTCGTGCCGACGCCGGCCGTGCCGGGGGCCGCGGCCTGCACGGTGGAGGCGTTGAGCGAGGTGCCGACGGCGAGCGTTAGCCCGCCGGCGGCCAACCCGCCCACGGCGAGCCCGGCCAGCAGGGCCACCGGGCGGCGGTTGCGCGCGACGAGGTAGCCGACGACGCCGCAGGCCAGGCCGGCCACGGCGGTGACGCAGGCGAACCAGCCGTCGGCCGCGATGAGGGACTGCGTGGTGGGATCGGCCAGCTGCGGGCCGCCCTCGGTGACGAGGTACGCCGTGCGGGGTGCGAGCGCCGACCACAGGAGCCCGGCCGCGGCGCCCAGGACGGCCAGCACGACCACGGTAAGCGCGAAGTCGCGCAGATGTCGCACCCGATCACCTCGCCTCACCGCCCCCGCGCCGGCCCGCGGATCTGGCATATGTTACCGACGCGGGACCGCCCGCCGCGCCCGAGAGCATTCCCGGCACATGGTTAGGCTGTCCCCCGTGAGCGAAGAGGTATGGCTTATCGAGCCGTCCGGGCCTCTCCGGGGGGACGTCGAGGTACGCGGATCCAAGAACGCGGTGTCCAAGCACATGGTCGCCGCCATGCTGGGCAGCGGGCCGAGCACGCTGCACAACGCCCCGGAGGTGGGCGAGGTCGGCATCACGGCCGCGATGCTGGAGGCACTCGGCATCGAGGTCGAGATCACGCCGAGGGAGATCACGCTGGAGCGTGGCCCCGAGATCAGGCCACGGGTGCCCGAGGCCTTCACCGGCCTCAACCGCATCCCGATCCTGATGCTCGGCCCGCTGCTGCACCTGGCCGGCGAGGCGTACGTGCCGCTGGTCGGCGGCGATCCGATCGGCCGGCGGCCGGTGAACTTCCACGTCGAGGCGCTGCGCGCGATGGGCGCCGAGGTCGAGGTGCGCGACACCGGCATCTTCGCCAAGGCCACCCGGCTGCGCGGCACCCGCGTCGAGCTGCCCTATCCCAGCGTCGGCGCGACCGAGACCATCCTGCTGTCGGCCGTGCTGGCCGAGGGCAAGACGGTGATCAAGGGCGCCGCCACCGAGCCCGAGGTCGTCGAGCTGGCGCTGTTCCTGCAGCGCATGGGGGCGCGCATCGAGCTCAGCCCCGACCGCCGCATCGTGATCGAGGGCGTCGAGCGGCTGCGCGGCGCGTCGACCTGGCTCGCGGGCGACCGCATCGAGGCGTTCTCGTACCTGGTCGCCGGGCTGATCACCGGCGGAGAGGTCCGGGTGCACGGCTGCCCGCAAGATCGTCTGGTCACCGCCATCACCACGCTCGCCCGCATGGGCGCGCAGTTCGACATCACCGACGACTGGCTGACCGCCTCGGCGCCCGACGGCCTGCGCGCCGCGGCCGTGCAGACCGACACCCACCCCGGTTTCATGACCGACTGGCAGACCCCGCTCATGGTCCTGTTCACCCAGGCCGAGGGCATGTCGGTGCTGCACGAGACCGTGTTCGAGAACCGGCTGGTCTACGTGCCCGCGCTGCAGAAGATGGGCTGCGAGATCGAGATCTTCAACGTGTGCCTGGGCGGTCCGGCGTGCCGGTACCACGACACCAACGCCAAGCACTCGGCCGTGGTGCGGGGTGTCTCCAAGCTGCGCGGCGCCGACGTCACGCTGCCCGACATCCGCGCCGGGTTCTCCGGGGTGCTCGCCGCCGCGGTCGCCGAGGGCACCTCGACGCTGCGCGGCGTCCACCACATAGAGCGGGGATACCACCGCGTATTCGATCAGTTCACCTCACTTGGGATGAAGATCAACCGCCAAGCGTAAAGAATCAGCGGCCGGACGTTTGCGGACGTTCCGGCGGTCGCACTCTTATTTCCGTGACCTCGGGTTCCGACGGCCGCCGCGCGCCCGGCGGCGAGCCCACGCAGCACCGCCCCAGGGAGCGCCCGGTGCCGGTGAGCATCGCGGCGCTCGGGGTGGCGGGCGTGGCCGGAGGGCTGCTCGCGGCCGCCGTCGCGCTGCCCGTGGTCGGCGGGGCGGGCCTGTTCACGCGCAACGCCTCGCGCGACTTCTTCGACGTGCCCACCACGCTGCGCGAGGCCCCGCTGCCCGAGCGCACGAAGCTGCTGGACAAGGACGGCAAGCAGTTCGCCCAGTTCTACGTGCAGAACCGGCAGTCCGTCCCGCTCGGCCAGATCGCACCGGTGATGCTGAAGGCGATCGTCGCGATCGAGGACTCACGGTTCTACAAGCACGCCGGGCTGGACCTGCGCGGCACCCTGCGCGCGATCATCGCCAACACCAGGGCCGGCAAGATCGAGCAGGGCGGCTCCTCGCTGACACAGCAGCTCGTCAAGAACATCCTGCTGCAGAACGCGCACTCGGAGTCCGAGCGCGACCTGGCCCGCGCGCCGAGCGTCCGCCGCAAGCTGCAGGAGCTGCGGTACGCCATGGGGCTGGAGAAGAAGTACACCAAGGAGCAGATCCTGGTGCGCTACCTCAACATCGCCTACTTCGGCGGCGGCGCGTTCGGCGTGCAGGCCGCCGCGCAGCGCTTCTTCGGCACGACCGCCGCCGACCTGACCCTGGCGCAGGCCGCCACCCTGGCCGCCGCGGTGCGCACGCCGTACCTCACCGACCCCGCGCTCGGCGCCAAGCATCGCGCACGGCTGCTGGAGCGCCGCGACCTGGTGCTCGACCGCATGACGCAGCTCGGCATGACCGCCAAGACGCTGACGGACGCCGCCAAGGCGACGCCGCTCGCCCTCAACCTGCGCCCGGAACCGGGCGGCTGCTCCGAGAGCGCGTACCCGTTCTTCTGCCTGTACGTGCAGAAGGACATCGTCGCCAACCCCGTCTTCGGCCGCAGCCGCGCCGAGCGCGAGCGCCGCCTGTACCGCGACGGGCTGGTGATCAGGACGACCCTCGACCCGCGGATCCAGAAGGCGGCGGAGAAGGCCATCTCCTCGTACGTGAACCCCGAGGACGACCAGGTGGCGGCCGAGGCGATGATCGAGCCGGGGACCGGGCGCATCCGCGCGCTCGCCGCGAGCAAGCTGTACGGCGTCAACCCCGGCGACCGCAACGACGGCCCGCGCACCACCTTCAACCTGCCGGCCGACACCGCGCACGGCGGCGGGCTGGGGTTCCAGGCCGGGTCGACGTTCAAGGTGTTCACGCTGGCCACGGCGCTGGCGCAGGGGTGGCGGTTCGACCAGGGCTTCGACACGCCGGGCAGCTTCTCGCCCTCCTCGGGCTACAAGGACTGCTCGGGCAGGAAGGTGAACGACCCGGGCGCCGTCGTGCACAACGCCGGCGGCGAGGGCAGGGGCGGCCCGTACAGCCTGTCCACCGGCACCTGGCAGTCGGTCAACATCTTCTACATGATGCTGGAGCGCGACGTCGGGCTGTGCGAGGTCGTGCGCACCGCGAGGGCCGTGGGCATCGCCCGCGCGGACGGCCGGCCGCTCAGGGAGGTGCCGACCTTCACGCTCGGGTCCAACGAGATGGACCCGGTGACGGTGGCCGCCGCGTTCGCGGCGTTCGGCGCGCGGGGGCGGTACTGCCGGCCGATGCCGGTCCTGGAGATCGTCGAGCGGCACGGCAGGCGCACGCCGATCGCGCCGTCCTGCTCGCAGTCGATCGAGCAGGAGGTGGCCGACGCCGTCAACCACATCCTGACCGGGGTGTTCACCCGGGGGACGATGAAGGGCCAGGGCATCGGCCGCGACGCGGCCGGCAAGACCGGGACCAACAACGGCTACACCTCCGCCTGGTTCGCCGGCTACACCCCCGAGCTGGCCGCGGCCGTCAGCCTCGGCGACATCAGGGGCGCCTACAAGTACCCGCTGACCGGTGTGGAGATCGGCGGCCGGCAGTACGGCGGCGTCCAGGGGGCCACCCTGCCGGGGCCGATCTGGGTGAGCTCGATGACCCGCGCGCTCCGCGACGTCCCGGCCACGTCGTTCTCCCCGCCCGACACCGGGCGCTTCGGCGGCGGCACCACCCCGGGCCTGGCCCCGGAGGACATGCTCGCCGACCCGCGCGCGGAGGCGGACGGGGACGACCGCGACCGCGGCGAGGGCCGCCGCCGGCTGCGCCGCCAGTGGCACCGTCCCGCCGACGACTGGAACCCGTTCTGGCCGGTCCCCGACTACGGTCGGCCCGCCGCCCGTCCCCGCTACTACCGCGACGAGCACGGAGAGCCGTACCTGGACACCCCGCCCCCAGGCCGCTGGACCCCCCGCCACCACGACGAGTGGCGCCCCCGCCGGCCCGACCACTGGTGACCCGCCCGGCCCAGCCTTCATTCCCCGGGCGGCTGGGTGACCGGAACCACGACCCGTGAGATCGCCAGTTCGATCGTCCGGCGTGACGGCAGCGTCTTCGCCGAGGTGGCCGGGTCGTCGCCTGTTCCCAGGTTCCGCTCCCAGCGCGGATGCGACCCGCCCGCGACGACCAGCCGGATCCGGCTGCCGCGCGCGAACCGGTGCGCGACGGCGTCGAGCTCCATGCGGATCAGGCCCTGAGCCGTCGAAGGGTCGAGCCGGACGAACCCGTCGCCGACGTTGCGTGAGCGGCCCCGGGCGTCCACTTCCGACACGCGGACGAACAGGTCGGCGAAGGGATTGTCGGAGGTGTGGCCCAGCTCCACGACCGGGCCGCCGACGACCTCCAGCTCCGTGACCAGGGGGTCTGAGGTGAATGCCAGCACATCGGAACGCGCGGCGAGCGCGCTGTCGTCCGTGTAGCCGGCGGTCACTCCCGGGGAGACCTGCGTGACGAACGCGCCGCCGTACGTGGGCGTCGGCTGGGCCGGGTCGTAGGTGAACGCGCTCACCTCTCCCGCGCCGGCCGGTCGGGCGGCCAGGAGCCCGCCGGAGCGGGGGTACAGGATGTGCTCGACCGTCGCCGGCGGCCAGGCCGGAAGGTCGCGCCATCCCGCGCCGGGGCCGTCGACGAACACCCTGACCGGCGTGGCGCGGTGCCGGGCACCGGATCCTGCCAGATGCTCGTCGAACCAGGCGAGGGCGTCGGGGAGCAGGACGCGGGCCCTCTCGACGCCCCCCTGAGCATGCGTCCACGGGCCCATGGTGAGCCCGGCGTCGACGCCCCGCCCGGCCAGCCGCGCGTACCCCGCGAGCGTCTGATGAAGGAAACCGTCCTGCCAGCCACCCTGCAGCAACACGGGGACGTTCGCCCGATCCAGCGCTCGGGTCAGGTCGGCGCGCTTCCACCATGGGTCGCCCAGATCCCGCCGGCCGACCCACTCGCGGTACCAGGGCGCCCTGCCGTCCATCAGCCCTTCGGCGGCGCCGGCCAGCGGAAGCGTGTCCCCGGCCATGCGCGTCTCCCGCCAAGCCAGGCGTCACCTGACAAGGAGCTCGGCACGCCCTACGCCGCCCGCGAGTGACGTGACGACCACGCCGTCAGATGACTCCGGCCTTCGCACTTCCGAGGAACGCGTGCCATTCCTCGGGAGTGAAGACGAGAGCGGGCCCCTGAGGATTCTTGCTGTCGCGAACGGCGACGACGCCCGGCAGGTTGGACGCCACCTCGACACACGTTCCACCGTCTCCGCTAGACCGGGATGACTTACGCCACTTCGCGCTACTCAGGTCCATCGCGCCATCACTTCCTTGATGAGGTCTAGCGACAGGTTCTTGGGGAAGGCCGCAGCTCGCAAGGCGTCGTAACGCCCCACCAGCGCGGTCATGGTCTCGCGTTCTCCAATGGTGAGACCACGTGGTGCGCTCTCCACGTACACGCTAGACGGTACTCCGCTTAGCTCGGCGATCGTGAAGGAAGCCTGCAGCCCGACGGCGGACCACGCGGCGTAGGGAACGATCTGAATGGTCACTCGTGGGTGCTCGGAAACCTCAAGGAGTCGGGCCAGTTGCTCACGCATCAGGTCGGCCTCCCCCATGGGTCGATGAAGGACGCCTTCATCGATGAGGCTCAAGACCATGGGGCCGCCTTCACGGATCAGAATGGACTGGCGCTCCCTGCGGTTCCCGACCCGTTGTTCTACGAGTTCAGGCGTGATCCCCGGCTCGTCCTCGAAAATCCGGCGGGCGTAGGACTCAGTCTGGAAGAGCCCTGGAATCAGGAGCGGATCCCAAATCTGGAGCGCGGACGCTTGAGCCTCCAGCGCCATGAAATTCCTGAAATGCTCCGGAGCCATCTCCCATCTCGTCTTCTTCCATAGGTCGTAGAAGACGCCGTCCAGCTTGAATGCCTTGTCGCAGGCTTCGGCGAACCTTCGGTCGGGTCTGCGCTTGAGGGTCTCCAGCATGCCTACCGTGCTGACGGCCACGGTGAGCTTCCCGGCCAGGTGTAGTTGGGTCCATCCCACGTTCAGCCGCTGTCGGCGTAGCTCGTATGCGAAACGAGCTAGCGGGGATTCATCAGGATTGATCTGTATTGGGTTGGGCATGCCCCATTTCTCCTACGGTCTCACGTGGCCTCACGAAAGCGGTGACGGTCTCGCTAAAACCGTGGAGGGAACGCGAGACCATTTCTCTGCCCGAAGTTACCGGAAGGCCGCACGCTTGGGAGGTCGAATTCCTTTCTACAAAAACCGGAGGACGCTCGTGAAATCGCGCGATCGGCGGGAGGAACAGTACATTCACCTGGTCCGGCTGGCCTGGGACCTGCACCGGCGAGGCCTGAGCGCGGCCGTCGACCTGCCCAGCCGGAAAGAGCCGGTTCTCCTGGTCCCCCGGACGACCGGTCAGCTGAAGGTGATGGCCTGGGCACAGAACGGCCGATGGTTCTTCACCTGGGGACGAGGGCGAGCCCAGCGGGTACGGGCGCTGGCGCGCGACGCCGCCGATCGAATCTGGGTGGTCGCACGATGAGGCCGGCCACCCTGCTCGGCGTCGTCGAGCTTCGCGGCGCGACCAGTTCGGTCACGCTCGCGCGGGCCTACACGCGCGGACTGCTTCTGGCCGCCGGATACAGGGAACTCGACGACGTCGAACTTCTGGTCGGTGAACTCGTGGCGAATGCCATCAAGCACTCGGAATCCGGGCGTAAGCCAGACGGCATGGTCCGGCTGCGGGTGTACGCCGACACCGACACCGTCCATGTCGACGTGACGGACGAAGGCTCCCCCGGCCCTCTCCCCCAGATCCCCGCCCAGGCCGACCCCCTCAGCGAAAGCGGGCGCGGCCTGTGGCTGGTGCGCGAGATGTCCACGTCCTGGGGCTGGACGCAGGACGCGGCGACCCGAACCGTCTGGTTCGAGATCAAGTGCCACTGAACGCATCCGGATATTTCATGGTTCGATCGCCTCCAGGAGCTCACCCATGGTCGACGACGGGTTGTCGCGGGGAAATGACGTCTGGTTCTGTGCGTGGCGCTTACCCAGAGACGCGGCCCGCTGGGACGCGAGGTGGCGACGTTGCAGGTATTTGGCGGCATCCACTCGTTTCCCGGAACGACCGTCGAGTGCGCGACTCCTGCGTTCCGCCTCTGCGGTGGTGATGAAGGCCGTCTGCTCTTCGAAGTGAAGGATCAGCCACAGTTCGAAGCACGGGTTGGATATGGCCAGGCGAATCCCGTGCTCCTTCGCCAGCCGAACGGCTTCGGCCAGGTTCGGGTGGTGCTGCGGCCATTCGACGTCGAAGACGCACCAGCACTCGTCGACCTCGTCGTCGAGACCGCGCTCGATCGCCCGCTTCACCAGGATCAGCGGCACTCCCCGATCAGGGGCGACCTCGATGTTGATCGACGTGTTGGCGCGGACGTCCGGGAGTCGCTTCAACCCGTTGATGTAGTCCGGCTCTGAGGCCTCACCCTCGCAGAACACCACGAGGGTCTTGCGTTCTGGACGGCTGGCCGTACGCCGCCTGAGGTCCTTCGCCTTCGTCCTTCGCGGTGTCATCCCACTCAGCCGATCAAACCCAGCGCGCGGAGCAACTCGGTGCGGTCGACATCGGGGAGCGCGCCGAACCGGCCGTGCAGGTATGCCCTCTCCAGGTTCTGCGACCTCCTGACCCGCTCCCCGGCGAACTCGGCGAGCGCGCCGAGGCGGGTCGAGCCGTCCTCCGCCTTCTCGGTCAGCCATACCTCGTCGCGGTTGAGGTTGTTGAGCAGGCTCGTGTCATGAGAGGTGAAGATGAGCTGTGCGCCCTTCGGATTCGTCGCCGGATCGTGGAACAGACGGATCAACTGCGTCGACAGCGTGGGGTGCAGGCTCGCGTCCAGTTCGTCGAACAGCAGGAGCGATCCGGACCTGAGCGCGGCCAGCACCGGGCCGATGAGCTGGAACCAGGTGCGCGTGCCCTCCGACTCCGCCGCGAAGTCGAGCGGTGCCCGCTCGTTCGCCGTCCGGTGCACGAGGCGCACCCTTCGCTGCGCGCGCCCGCGCGAGGCGGGCCCTCCTTCGGAGTACACAGTCTCGTGATCATCGATCAGCACGTCGTCGATGCCGAGGTCGGCGAGTCGGAGCAGGGCCAGCGCCTGCGTTCGATCGGCCCGGGAAGGGCTGTCCAAGCCCTCGAACCCGGGCAACGTCAACTGGTCGCGATCGGGAAGCTCCTCGAACCAACGCAGGGTGGAACGCACCGTGCCCGCGACCTGGTAAGAACGCTTGTTGCGCGACCTCAGCCCAAGGGTCTGGGTCGCCAGCAGATCGCGGGCGAAGCCGGAGACGAGAGGCTCGTCGAACCGCCGGGCGATGGACAGGGCGAGGGTGCGCGACGTCAGGAGTTCGCGCGTACCGGACAGCGCGCCGAGCCCGCGCTGCAACCTCAGGTCGTCGCCTTCGCGTTCGAAGATCCGCCGCCGCTTCTTCTCGGGGTAGTGGAACAGGGCCTCGTAATGGATCGCCTGCCCATCGAGCTCCACGACGTACTCGAACCGGACATCCGACACGACCGACTCGATGGTGAACTGCGACGGCCGGTCCTTGCCGTCGGCGAACGCGAACGGCTCGATGGGGATCTCGTCGTCCCAGAACCGCAGAGACTCGAAGACGGCGGCGCGCATCCACGTCAGGGCCGCGATGACATTCGACTTGCCGGAGGCGTTCGGGCCGAAGACCGCGGCCACGGGCAGGAGGCTCTCCCCGAGGTTCGCCGCCAGCCTCGCCTCGGGCCGATCTTGGTCGACGGCGACCATCGACAGCTCCACGGGATCGAGGATCGAGCGGAAGTTCGCGACCTCGAAGCGAATCAGCACGGCACCTCCCCCCTGCATCAACGCGGTCATCATAGCCCGCGATCCGTCGATTTTCGGCGAGGATGGGGCTCTGCCTGCGCGAAATCCGTCGACACACTCCTGACGGCGGAACTGTGCCTCGGGTGAACCGCCCCTGCGCGTGACGGGCCCCGGGGCCGCGGGTCGGCGAGCGCCTGAGCGATGCGGGTCGCCTCTGACAGGGCGTGCCGGAGGCACCTTTCCCAGCCGGGCGGCCGCTTTCACACGTCGGCGCGGGCCGGCCGGGGTGGTCAGGCGCCGATGCAGGCGGGGCCGAGGAGTTGTTTGAGGTCGCCCATCAGGGCTGGGGAGGGGGCGACTCGGAGGCGGTCGTCCAGGCGCATGACGGTGGTCTTGGCGCCGTTGTGCAGCTGGAGGTGGACCTCGGTGTTGCCGCGGTGGGTGACCAGGACCTCCTTGAGGCGGCCGATCACCGGGGGGGTGCAGCGGGTCACCGGGAGGCTGACGACCAGGGGGCCGCCGGCCGCCATCGACAGGTCGGGCGCGGTCACCTCCATGGCGACGACCTTGGCGACGTCCTCGCGCTTGTCGAGCCTGCCCTTGACGAAGACGATGGCGTCCTCGGCGAGCAGCGTGGAGCACAGCTGGTAGGCCGACGGGAAGATCATCACCTCGATGGAGCCCTCCAGGTCCTCCAGGTTGGTGAGGACCCAGGTGTCGCCCTTCTTGGTGACCTTGCGCTGCAGGCCGCTGAGCAGACCGCCCACCGTGACCACCTGCCCGTCGGCGCGGTCGTCGGACTGCAGGGAGGCCACCGAGCAGTCGGCGCCGGCCGACAGGATGTGCTCCACCCCGAACAGCGGGTGGTCGGACACGTACAGGCCGAGCATCTCGCGCTCGAAGACCAGCAGGGTGGACTTGTCCCACTCCCCCGGCGGGATCTGCACGTCGAAGGTCTGGTCCTCGGCGCCGTCGATGGAGCCGAACAGGGAGTCCTGGCCGATGGCCTCGTTCTTCTTGATGTCGATGATCGCGTCGACGGCCTGCTCGTGCACCATGAGCAGGCCCTTGCGCTCGTGGCCGAGAGAGTCGAAGGCCCCGGCCTTGATCAGCGACTCGATGACGCGCTTGTTGCAGACCAGCGCGGGCACCTTGCGCAGGAAGTCCTTGAAGTCGGCGAAGCGGCTCTTCTCCTTGCGCGCGGCGATGACGCCGTCGACGACGTTGGCGCCGACGTTGCGGATCGCCGACAGGCCGAAGCGGATGTCGGTGCCGCGCGGGGTGAAGTCGAAGTCGGAGTCGTTGACGTCCGGCGGGAGCACCTTGATGCCCATGCGGCGGCACTCGTTCAGGTAGAGCGCCGACTTGTCCTTGTCGTCCTTGACCGAGGTCAGCAGCGCGGCCATGTACTCGGCCGGGTAGTTGGCCTTGAGGTAGGCGGTCCAGTAGGAGACCAGGCCGTAGGCGGCGCTGTGCGCCTTGTTGAAGGCGTAGTCGGAGAACGGGAGCAGGATGTCCCACAGCGTCTTGATCGCCGCGGCGGAGTAACCGTTGTCCTTCATGCCCTGCTCGAAGGACTCGAACTGCTTGTCCAGCTCGGACTTCTTCTTCTTGCCCATCGCGCGGCGCAGGAGGTCGGCCTTGCCGAGCGAGAACCCGGCGACCTTCTGCGCGATGGCCATGACCTGCTCCTGGTACACGATCAGGCCGTGCGTGGTGCCGAGGATCTCCTTGAGCGACTCCTCGAACTCCGGGTGGATCGGGGTGATCTCCTGCTGGCCGTTCTTGCGCAGCGCGTAGTTGGTGTGGGAGTTGGCGCCCATCGGGCCCGGGCGGTAGAGCGCGCCGACGGCCGAGATGTCCTCGAAGTTGTCGGGCTTCATCAGCCGCAGCAGCGAGCGCATGCCGCCGCCGTCGAGCTGGAACACCCCCAGCGTGTCGCCCCGGCCCAGCAGCTCGTACGTCTTGCGGTCGTCGAGCGGCAGCTGGAGGAGGTCGATCATCGTGCCGGTGTTGCCGTGGATCGCCTTCAGGCAGTCGTCGATGATCGTGAGGTTGCGCAGGCCCAGGAAGTCCATCTTCAGCAGGCCGAGCGTCTCGCAGGTCGGGTAGTCGAACTGCGTGATGATCGCGCCGTCGGCGTCGCGGCGCATGATCGGGATGTAGTCGGTCAGCACCTCCGCGGACATGATGACGCCCGCGGCGTGCACGCCGGTCTGCCGGATCAGGCCCTCCAGGCCCCTGCCGAGGTCGATCGCCTGCTTGACGTCGACGTCCTCCTCGTAGAGCTTGCGCAGCTCGCCCGCCTCGTTGTAGCGGGGGTGGTCCTTGTCGAAGATGCCCGACAGCGGGATGTCCTTGCCCATCACGGCCGGGGGGAAGGCCTTGGACACGCGGTCGCCGAGCGCGTACGGGTAGCCGAGGACGCGCGCGGCGTCCTTGATGGCCGCTTTCGCCTTGATGGTGCCGAAGGTGGCGATCATCGCGACCTTGTCGGCGCCGTACTTCTCGGTGACGTAGCGGATGACGTCGGCCCGCCGACGTTCGTCGAAGTCGATGTCGACGTCGGGCATGGACACGCGGTCGGGGTTGAGGAACCGTTCGAAGATCAGCCCGTGCGGCAGGGGGTCGAGGTCGGTGATGCCCAGCGCGTACGCCGCGAGCGAGCCCGCCGCCGAGCCGCGGCCCGGGCCCACGCGGATGCCGTTGTTCTTGGCCCACATGATGAAGTCGGCGACGACGAGGAAGTAGGAAGGGAACCCCATCTGCAGGATGACGTTCATCTCGAACTCGATCTGCCGCTGGTGCTCCTCGTCGACGCCGTCGGGGAAGCGCCGCGCCATGCCCGCGTGGATCTCCTTGCGGAACCAGCTCTCCTCGGTCTCGCCCTCCGGGAGCGGGTAGGTGGGCATGAGGTTCTTGAAGCCGAACATGCCGGACGGGTCGACCTTCTCGGCGACCAGCAGGGTGTTGCGGCAGCCTTCGGCCCACAGCTCGGAGGAGTCGACTGCCCGCATCTCGTCGGCGGTCTTGATGTAGTAGCCGCTGCCGTCGAAGCGGAAGCGGTCGGGGTCGGAGAGCTGCTTGCCGGTCTGGATGCACAGCAGGGCGTCGTGGGAGGTGGAGTCGGACTCGTAGGTGTAGTGCGAGTCGTTGGTCACCAGCGGCGGGATGCCGAGCTCCTTGGAGATGCGGGTGAGCCCGTCGCGGACCCGGCGCTCGATGTCGAGCCCGTGATCCATGATCTCCAGGTAGTAGTTGTCGCGCCCGAACAGCTCCTGGTACTTGGCGGCGGCCGCCACGGCCTCGTCGTACTGGCCGAGGCGCAGGCGGGTCTGCACCTCGCCCGACGGGCAGCCGGTGGTCGCCATCAGGCCCTCGGCGTGCTCGGCGAGGGTCTCGGCGTCCATGCGGGCCCACTTGCGCACGAAGCCCTCGGTGTAGGCGCGCGAGGAGAGCTTCATGAGGTTGCCCAGGCCGACGGCGTTCTTGGCCCAGATCGTCATGTGGGTGTAGTAGCCGCCCGCCGAGACGTCGTCGCGCTTCTGGTGCGGCTCGCCCCACAGCACGGGCTTCTTCTGGTGGCGCGACCCCGGGGCGACGTAGGCCTCGATGCCGATGACCGGCTTGATGCCGGCGGCGGTCGCCTGCCGGTAGAAGTCGTAAGCGCCGTGCATGTTGCCGTGGTCGGTGATCGCGATGGCGGGCATCTGGAGCGTGCCGACCTGTTCGAACATCTGCTTCAACCGCGCCGCACCGTCGAGCATGGAGTACTCGGTGTGAACGTGCAGATGCACAAACGAATCAGCCATGCGGGCCGTCCCTTTCCCCTCGACCGGTGCGGCGGATCAGAGCCTACGCCGAGTCGGCCACCTCGCGTGGCACACGGGGCCCGCCAGACCCAATCGTGATCCGGCATCCCAGCGGCCGCCGCGGCCGGGCCGCCGGGACGATGCCCGGCGGGCCCGAGGCCGACCTCCCCCCATTCTCCCCCGCACGCCCCCCGCCCAGGTGCGGGCCCGGTTCCGCGCCCGCACCGCAGATCTTCGTGAGCGCCCCGCCGAGGGGATCCCGCTCGCAGGAGAGGCGTGCGTGCGATGGAGGGGGCGTCGCGGCGGGCCGCGCGGGGGGCTCAGTCGTGGTCGGGGCGGTGGGCGGCCAGTAACTCCGAGGCGGGGGGACGGGGACGGCCGGCGGGCGGGGCGGCCAGGCGACGGCTTTCCCGGGCGCGGGACCTGCGCTCCTCGGCCAGGTGGAGGCCTGCCTCGATGACCGCGTTCATGACGGTCGCGAGCCGCCCCTCGCCCAGCGCCGGGGCGCGGCGGGCCATCGCGGCTACCAGGCGGCGCTCGCGGTCCATGTCACGCCCGGCGAACCCGCCGACGGGCTTGAGCCGCTGCACGGTGCCCGCCAGGGCCGCGCGCCGCTCCAGCAGCACGGCGAGCGCCGCGTCCACGCGGTCGATCGCCTCGCGGGCGTCCGTCACGGTGTCCGGAGCCTCCGGGCGCACCAGGGCGCCCACCACCGTCACGGCCTCGCGGGCCGCCAGGACGGCGTCCGGCGCGGCCCCGCACGCCAGCCACAGGCCGTCGGCGCCCGCGGCCACCGCCGCGGCGGCCAGCCCGGCGCCCTCCCCGGGCGCGGCCAGGACGGGCATTCCCGAGCGCCGTCCGGCCGCGTGCACGAGGGCGAGGTCGGCCGAGGCGAAGGACGCGCCGCCGGGCTCGCACAGGACGACGTCCTGGTTGCCCTCGTCGTGGCAGTGGCCGGCGAGGCGCAGCCAGTCGTCCAGGGAGTCCGAGGGGCCGCGGCGCACGACGACCGGCATGCCGAGCCGCGCGGCGGCCCGCAGGAGCGGCAGGTCGCCGGGCCCGGCCACGACGCCGTCCGCGTGCAGGGCGACCAGGGGGAGGTCGTCGGCCGAGCCCGGCTCGGCGAGCAGGGGGCCGCCCCAGCCCGCCCTGGCCGACGTCAGCGCCTCCCCCGCCGCGCCGCCGGACAGGCTCACCCACCGCAGGTCCGCGCCCGGTTCTCCGGCCGGGCCGCCGGCGCCGGAGTCCCCCGCGGGCAGGCCGGCCACGACCACGGCGGCGCCCTTCCCCACGGTCACGCTCGCGATGCGTACGGCGCTCACGCCCGGTCGCCCGTTCGATGACATGTCGGCTCCCTCTCTGGGCGCCGGCCTCGCCATCCGCGAGCCGGCGGGTGTGTAGAGAACACGAAAGGCAGAGACGCTCTTCGTCTCCGCCTCGGCCGGCTTTGGATCGTCCGCTAGTTCATGTGAACGCGAGCGGGCCCTTCCGCAACCGGCCGGATAAACACGAAATAGCAAGTCATGGCATCGAGAGTAGCAGGGAGGGCGCCAGCAATCGGACACCAGATCTCAGAATCCGGACAGTCTGGGGTACCAGCGCGTTTGCGTGCCCGCACCTCTATGGGACGATTCATTTTCCTGAAAGGGGGTAGCTCGGGGTGATGTCGGATGCACGGCCGGGCGGACGGCAACAGGGACGGCGCGTCGCCGGCCGCTACCAGCTACTGGAGTCCATCGGCCGTGGCGGCATGGGCATCGTCTGGCGCGCCCATGACGAGCTGCTCGACCGCGTCGTCGCGGTCAAGGAGGTGCGGTACCCCGGCGACCCCCAGGACGACGAGATCGCCGAGCTCAACCGCCGCACGCTGCGCGAGGCGCGCGCGGCCGGCAGGCTGAACCACCCGAACGTCGTGGTCGTGCACGACGTCATCGAGGAGAACGGCCGCCCCTGGATCGTCATGCAGCTCGTCGACGCCCGCTCGCTCGGCCAGGTGCTGCGCGACGACGGCCCGATGCCGGTGCGCATGGTGGCCGACATCGGCCTGCAGGTGCTGGAGGCCCTGCGGTCGGCGCACGCCGCGGGCGTGCTGCACCGCGACGTCAAGCCCGAGAACGTGCTGCTCACCCAGGACGGCCGCGTGGTGCTGACCGACTTCGGCATCGCCCGCATGGAGACCGACACCACGATGACGCGCACCGGCCTGGTGGGCACGCCCGCGTTCATCGCCCCTGAACGGCTGAGGGGTTACCCCGCCCAGCGCGAGTCCGACCTGTGGTCGCTCGGCGCCACGCTCTACGCCGCCGTCGAGGGACGGCCGCCGCACGACAAGGGCATGGCGATGGCGACCATGCACGCCGTGCTCAACGACGAGCCCGAGCCCGCGCTGCGCGCCGGGCGCCTCGCCGCGGTGCTGAGCGGCCTGCTGGAGAAGGATCCGTCCAGGCGGCTGACGTTCGACCAGGCGTCGCGCATGATGCGCGCCATCGCGGAGGACCGCTCCTCCGCCCCCGCCTCCAGCCAGCGGACGATGCCGCCCACGCCCCTGCCCGAGCCCCCGCCCGTCACCGGCCCGGCGCGGCCCGCGGCGGCCGTGCCCCCGGCCGCCGCGCCCCCGGCGCGCGAGGGCATGCGCGACCGCGCCGAGCACGCGCTCCAGCGCATGCGCTCGTTCCGGCAGGCCCCGCCCCGGCGCCCGGCCGACCCCGCCCCCGCGGGCGGGCGGCCGTCCCCCGCCGTACCGCCCCCGAGCGTGCCGTCCACCGGGGTGTCCGCCCCCGGCATGCCCTCCACCGGGGTGTCGCGGCCGGGCGTGCCCGCCACCCCCGCGCCGCGCGACGGCCGCGATCCCGGCAAACCCGGCACACCCGGCACGCACGACGACGGCCATGGCCCCGGCGGCGCTCAGGCATTGAACGCCCCTGCGCCGGCCATGCCGGCCACGCCGCCCGAGACGCCCGCTCAGGAGGAGTCCCGTCCGCCCGCGCGGGCGGACGAGCCCGCCGAGGCCCTCGTCCCCGAGCAGGCCCCTCCCGCGCGGGCGCAAGAGGGCGACGCCCGATCGGCGCCCGAGGACGCGCCCGCCGCCGAGTCCGGCGACTCCGGCCCCGCCGGGGCCGCGCCGGCCGCCGAGGCCCCCTCCCGGGACTCCGATGCGCCGTCGCCCGACGCCGAGGAAGCGGTCGCGCAGGGCTCGCCCGCCGAGGCCCCCTCCGACGCCTCCCCCGCCGCGGACGCCCCCGCCGACCCGGCACCGCCCGTCGCCGACGCGCCGAACGCCGGCTCCTCCGGCCCGGTCGAGCCGGACGCCGTCTCCGCCGACGCGGCACCGTCCGGCACGGCCGCGTCCAGCGCGGGCACGTCCAGCGCGGGCACGTCCAGCGCGGGCACGTCCAGCGCGGGCACGTCCGGAAAGCGGGCACCCACCGACGACACGCCGTCCGACGCCCTTCCCGAGCACGACGCGGTTCCGCGCAGAGCGGCCGCATCCGGTGCGGCGGCGGCCTCCGGCGCGGCCGCGCCGGGCGCGGTCCCCTTCAGCAACGTGGTGTCGGCCGGCACGGAACCGGGCGAAGGCTCGCCCGAAGAGGCGGACGCCGCCGAACCGGACGTCCCCGCCCCGGACGCCGACGCCGCGACGCCGGGGGCCGGGCAGCGGCCCGGCGCCGCCGAGGAGGCGGGGGACGCGCGGGTCGCGTCGGCCCTGCGCGCCGAGCCGGTGGAGACCGGGCGCCCGACCCAGGTCCCGAGGCAGGGCAGGTTCCCCGCGGCCGACACCCGTCCCGAGACGCGCAGGCGTCCCTACGGCGCCGGCCCCGACAGGCAGGCGGCGGCCCGCCCGGCCGCCGGAGCCTTCGCCGCGACGGCCCGCGGGACGGCCGCGCTCTCCGGCGACCCCGGCGCGACGTCGGTCGAGCCCGCGCCGGTCTCCCCGGCCGACGGGCACACCATGCGTCCCGCCGGCGGCCACCCCGCCGATCCCGGCGGTTTCGGCGGGCGGCCGGAGGACGGCGAGGACGGCCGGCGCCCGCCGGTAATGAAGATCCTCGTGGTGGCCCTTCCCGTGCTCCTGGTCGTGGCGGGGGTCGCCATGTGGCTGGGGGCCCAGGACGCCGGCACCCCCGCCGGGGCCGCCGGCCCCACCGGCGCCACCTCCGCCCCCGCGCCGTCGTCCGGCGGCCCCACCGACCCCTCGACCTCCAACCCCTCGTCGGAGTCGTCGCCGCCGGTCTCCCCCAGCGCGTCGGCGAGCCCCTCGCCCAGCGCGTCTCCCAAGCCCGAGTCCTCCAGCCCCGCGGCCGCGCCCGACGGGTGGCGCGTCCACAAGGACAGCACCGGTTTCTCCCTGGCCCTGCCCAAGGGCTGGAAGCGCGCCGAGCAGAACGGGACGCAGATCTACTTCCGCGGCCCCGACCGCAACAGCTTCCTGCTGATCGACCACACGAGCAGCCCCAAGTCCAACGCCAAGAAGGACTGGGAGGACCAGGAGCCCTCCGCACGGGGGCGCTTCCCGGGCTACAAGCTGATCCGCATCAAGTCGGTGGACTACTGGAAGACCGCCGCCGACTGGGAGTTCACCTACAGCGCCGGGGGCGGCCGCGCGCACGTGATCAACCGCGGGTTCGTCACCAGCAAGAAGCACGGGTACGCGATCTACTGGAAGACCCTGGACAAGGACTGGAAGAAGAACCTCGACCTGTTCGAGGGGTTCACCTCCACCTTCAAGCCCGCCAAGTAGCCTCCCGGCGCGCCCGCGCCGCCCGCCCGGCCCCCGGGCGGGCGCTCCGCGCCGCGAGGCCGGATCACGCCGCGCCCGGCCGTGTCCCGCGCCCGTGTGCTGGACGGCCCGCGCGACTCCCCCGGCGAGACGACCGCCGCCGGGGCGTGCCTGTCGGTGATCCCGTCTCGGGCCGAGGTGCGCTATGGGACGATGCTGGACGAAACAGAGGGGCGGGATGAGGTGACCGCGGAGGCGCAGCGCCGGGTGGCCGGCAGGTATCTGCTGCTGGAGCCCATCGGCCGTGGCGGCATGGGCATCGTCTGGCGGGCTCACGACGAGGTGCTCGACCGTCCCGTGGCGGTGAAGGAGGTGCTCTACCGCCCGCTGAGCGAGGCCGACCGCGAGACGTTCAACCGGCGCACGATGCGCGAGGCACGCGCGGCCGGGCGGCTCGACCACCCCTCGGTGGTCGTCGTGCACGACGTCATCGAGGAGGACGGCCGGCCCTGGATCGTCATGCAGCTCGTCCGGTCCCGGTCCCTCGGCGAGACGCTCCGCGACTCGGGGCCGATCGCCCCGCGCCGGGTGGCCCTGATCGGCGCCCGCGTCCTGGACGCACTGCGGGCCGCGCACGCGGCCGGCGTGCTGCACCGTGACGTGAAGCCGGAGAACGTGCTGCTCACCGAGGGCGGACGCGTCGTGCTGACCGACTTCGGCATCGCCACCATGCCCGAGGAGGCGGCGCTCACGGCCACCGGCGATCTTTCGGGCACCCCGGCGTTCATCCCGCCAGAGCGCCTGCGCGGCCTGCCCGCCACGCCGGAGTCCGACCTGTGGTCGCTCGGCGCGACGCTGTACGCCGCCGTCGAGGGCAGGCCGCCGTTCGACCGCGGCGCGCCGGTGCCGACCATGGCCGCCGTGCTGAACGACGACCCGGCGCCGGCCGTGGCCGCCGGGCCGCTGGCCCCCCTGCTGGAGGCACTGCTCCGCAAGGACCCGGGCCGGCGGATCACCGCCGCCGAGGCCGCCGAGGCCCTCGACCTGATCGCCGCCGGGGTGACGCCCGGCTCGCCGCGCCCGCCGGAGGGCCCCTCCGGCCCGTGGACGCCCGTCGCGAGCGCGCCGTCCCGGGCGGGCGCGGAGGCGTACGCGCCGCCCTCCACCGGCGCGCAGGCGCCGTACGCGGAGCCGTACGCGCCGACGCGCGTCCAGGAGCCCTGGGCCCCGGCGCAGACGCGCACGGCGGGGCCCTGGCCGGCCGTGCAGGCGCCTCCCGGCTCGGCGACCGGTGCGCCGGAGCGGCCCGCCCGCCGGCGGCTGGCCGCCGTCGGCGCGACGGCCGTGATCGCCGCGGGGGCCACGGGGTGGTACGGCTACCGCCAGATGTCGTCGCCGGAGGCCGTGCCGACCGTCGCGACGTCCTCCCCGGCCGCGCCGGTCACCACCCCCGTCGTGGTGCCGCCGTCCGTGTCGACGTCCACACCGCCCACGTCCACACCGCCCACGCCCGCACCGCCGACGCCGGCACCGCCGACGCCCACCCCTGAGTCGGCCGTCCCGCCCGGTTGGCGGGTGCACGAGGACTCGCTGGGCTTCTCGGTCGCCCTGCCGGCGGGAAGCAGGGAGTTCCAGCGGGAGCGCACCCGCGTCCGGTTTCGTCTTCCCGGCTCCCCCGGGTACCTGCTGGTCGACACCACGCCGTGGGACGAACCCCATCCGCTGGCCGCGCTGCGCCACGTCGAGAAGGAGGCGACCGCCGAGGGCCTGCTGCCCGGCTACCGGCGCGTCCGGCTGGCGGGGCTGACGTACCGGAACCGTCCCGCGGCCGAGTGGGAGTTCACCTGGCGCATGGCCTCCGGCAGAGCGCATGTCGTCGACCGGGCGTTCCGGACCCGCAGCGGGCGGCACTTCGCCGTTTACTGGCAGACCACGGATAAGCGGTGGAAACAAGAGTCAGACTACTTTGACAGGTTTACAGCGACTTTCCGAGCTTCCTAAGCAAGAAGGAATGTAGGCCGCATTTGAGGGTAGCGGGAAGACTATGCCGGAATCGTCCCAGGTCACAGACCACGTCGTGGCAGGCAGGTACCACCTGCACGAACCGATCGGCCGAGGTGGCATGGGCACCGTCTGGCGGGCGTCCGACAAGATCCTGGGCCGCGAGGTCGCGGTCAAGGAGCTGATCGCGCCCCCGGAGCTGACGGGGCCCGAGCGAGAGATCTTCGCGTTACGGACGTTCCGGGAGGCCCGCGCCGCGGGGCGCGTGTGCCACGCCGGCGTCGCCACCGTCTACGACGTGTTCGAGGAGAACGGCCACCCCTGGATCGTGATGCAGCTGGTCGACTCCGACACCCTGGGTGCCGTGGTCCGCGACCAGGGCGCGCTGCCGCCGGCGCGCGTCGCCGAGATCGGGCTGCAGGTGCTGGCCGCGCTGAGGGCCGCCCACCAGGCGGGGGTCCTGCACCGGGACGTCAAGCCCGACAACGTGCTGCTCGCCAAGGACGGCGGGCGCGCCGTGCTCACCGACTTCGGCATCGCGATGCTGGACGACGACTCCCCCGTGACCCGCACGGGCATGCTGATCGGCACCCCGGCCTTCATCGCGCCCGAGCGCGCCGCCGGCGGCCAGGCGACGCGGGCGTCCGACCTGTGGTCGCTCGGGGTGACCCTGTACGTCGCGGTCGAGGGCCGCTCGCCGTTCCAGCGCGGTAACCCGCTGGCGACGCTCGGCGCCGTCATGCACGACCCGCCCGCGCCGCTGCGGCTGGCCGGGCCGCTGGCGCCCGTCCTCATGGGCCTGCTCCACAAGGACCCCGAGCAGCGGCTGACCGCCGCCCAGGCCGAGACATACCTGCGCATGGTGGCGGCGGGCATCCAGCCCGAGCCCACCTCGCCGTTCGTGCCGCTCCAGGGCACCGCGCCGGCCCCCGCGCCGGCCACGGCCGCCCCTCCGCCGCCGCACTCCCCCGCGTCGCCGCGCTCCGCCGGCGGCTCGGGAGGGCGCGCGATGGCGCTGGCGGGGCTGACCGCCCTGGTGCTGTCGGTGGGCCTGGTGGCCGGCGGCATGGCGTGGGTGACCGCCCGCTCCGACGGGGCGCGCGTGACGCCGGCGACGTCCCCGACCGTGCGGGTGACGGTCTCGGTGACGCCGACCGCGGAGTCGTCCGCCCAGGTCGTGACGCGCAACACCCCGCAGGGCGGCTACGCGCCGGACCCGTCGTCGCCCCTGCAGCGGTCCGAGCGCGCCAAGCCCACCGCCGGCGAGAAGGACCGCGACAAGCCGTCGGGCCCGGCGGACAAGCCCACCAAGCCCAAACCAGAGCCCAAGGAGCCGAAGAAGCCCCGGGAGACCGAGGACGGCTCCGGCAACGTGGTGCCCCCCGGACACGCCGGGGAGGACGCCCCGTCGGGCGACGAGAAGAGCGACGACCAGGGCGGCGGCACCGAGGGGCACGCCGGCCAGGAGGACGGCAAGGCCGTCGTCGAGGAGCGCACCGTCACCCCCGGCGCCTAGGCTCCCGCCGTCCGGGCGGACGGCGGGCCCGGCCCGCCGGGGTCAGGACTCGTCGCGGACCTTGTCCAGGGCCCGGGCGAGCTGCTCGGGGTACTCGCTGGAGAAGGACACCCGCATGCCTGAGGAGGGGTGCTCGAAGCCGAGCGACACCGCGTGCAGCCACTGGCGCGTCACGCCGAGCCGGGCCGCGAGCGTGGGGTCGGCGCCGTACAGGAGGTCACCCACGCAGGGGTGGCGCAGGGCCGACATGTGGACGCGGATCTGGTGGGTGCGCCCGGTCTCCAGCCTGATGTCCAGCAGCGACGCGGCCCGGAACGCCTCGATGGTGTCGTAGTGGGTGATCGACGGCCTGCCGCCCGCCACGACCGCCCACCTGCCGTCCCCGGACGGATGCCGGTCGATCGGGGCGTCGACGGTGCCGCGCAGCGGGTCGGGATGGCCCTGCACCAGCGCGTGGTAGCGCTTGTCGACCGTGCGCTCCTTGAAGGCGCGCTTCAGGTGGGAGTAGGCCGGCTCGCTCTTGGCGACCACCATGACGCCGGTGGTGTTGGCGTCGAGCCGGTGGACGATGCCCTGCCGCTCGGCCGCGCCGCTGGTGGACAGCCGGTGCCCGGCGCCCAGCAGCCCGCCGAGGACGGTCGGGCCCGTCCAGCCGACGGTGGGGTGCGCCGCCACGCCGATCGGCTTGTCGACCACGACGATGTCGTCGTCCTCGTACACCACTCGCATGCCCGGGACGGGCTCGGGGACCGCGACGGGCGCCGACGGCGGGGGCGGGATCACGACCTCCAGCCACGCGCCGGCGTGCACGCGGTCGGACTTGGCGGCGGCGGCGCCGTCGACCTGGACGTCCCCGGCGGAGATCAGCTCGGCCGCGCGCGTGCGGGAGAACCCGAACAGCCGCGCCAGCGCGGCGTCCAGCCGCTCGCCCTCGAGACCGTCGGGGACCGGCAGGCTGCGGAGCTCACCCACGCCGCCCACCCCCGTCGCCCTCGGCGTCGGGGATGTCGGTGGCGGGCGTGTCGGTGGCGGGCGCCTGGTCGCCGGCGCCGGTGTCGCGGGTGCCGTCGAGCTGGTGGCCGCGCCAGGCCAGGATGACCGCGAGCACGCCGCCGCACACGATGGCGGAGTCGGCGACGTTGAAGATGGGGAACCGCGTGACGGGGAACACCTCGATGAAGTCGACGACGTGCCCCTGCAGCGGCGCGGGATAGCGGAAGAGGCGGTCGGTGAGGTTGCCCAGGGCGCCGCCGAGCAGCAGCCCCAGGGTGATCGCCCACGGGACGCTGCGCAGCCGGCGCGCGGTGCGGATGATCGCGAACACCACGACCAGCGCGATGAGCGTGAACACGATCGTCATGCCGGTGCCGATGCTGAACGCGGCGCCGGAGTTGCGGATCACCCGGATGCGGAGCACCTCGCCGATCACGCTGACCGGATCCCGGCCCTCCAGGTACTCCACCACGAGCGTCTTGGTGACGAGGTCGAGCACGTACACGACCACCGCCAGCACGGCGAGCGTGCCGATGCGCTTGGAGCGGACGCCGGCGCTCCCGGCGGCCGGGGAGTCCTCCCCCGGCGCGCCGTCGTCGGACGGGACGTTCAGCGGCGCTCCTCCCGCTGCTTGCACGACACGCACAGCGTCGCCCTCGGGAACGCCTGAAGGCGCTCCTTGCCGATCGGCTTGTGGCACGATTCGCACACTCCGTATGTTCCCGCGTCGATGCGGGCGATCGCCCGCTCGTTCTGCGCGACCAGGTCACGCGCATTCAGGGTAAGGGCGATCTCGCGTTCCCGCTCATACGTCTTGGCGCCGGCGTCGGCCTGGTCGTCCCCGGCGCTGTCGCTGATGTCGCCCGAGGCGATCTGCGACTCCGCACGCGCCACCTCGGCGTTCAGCTCTTCGATCTCCCCGGCGAGCCGCCCGCGAACCTCCGACAGCTCCCCCTCCGACCATGTCGTCTCGACGTCCGTCTGGGGGGCGGTCTTCGCCGCCCGCGTCATACCGGCCATGAAGGCCTCCTCGCCGATCAAGCATATGAGCAGTGCGGGAAGCATAGGTCGGCCATATCGGAAGAACAAACGACGCGCCGACCGTTTACGCCATCCGTAACGCCGTAGCCCTTTCGATCAATTCCTGCTCATTACCTGTGATCTCCAGGACCTTGTCCCGGCTTGTCGCCCCGCTGACCAGGCGCACGTCCGCGCGACGCACACCGAAGGCCGACGCGACCGCGCGCAGGGCCGCCTCGGTGGCCTTGCCGTCCACCGCGCGGGCGTTCACCCGGACCACGATCGCGCGATCGCCATACCCTCCGCCGACCGATTCCCGGGCGGCGCCCGGCCGTACCCTGATGGCCACCCTCATAAATGTGTCGGTCCTCTCCCCGCCGTGGGATATCGTTTTAGTCTGCAAGGCGTTGACGGGGACGAGTACCTCCGCGCCCCCTCGCAGGAGCGACCCGGGGATGGTGCGAGCCCGGGGCGAGAGCCGGAGAGAAGATCACCCCTGAGCCGCCGGAAGAACGGCTGCGGCGGGCGTAACCGCCGCGCGCAGCCCAGTAGAGCCGGCAGCGGTGACAAGAGTGGGCCTCATTTGGGGAAAGTTTCCCAAACGGGGTCAAGGAGGGTGGTACCGCGGGGCCTTCGGCCTCGTCCCTCCACGCCATGGAGAAGCTATGCGTGGAGGTCCGTCCCTACGATGTCATCGCCCTACTTCCGCCCCCTCCCCGCCCGCGTCGACCTGCCCGCCTTCGAGGCCGAGGTGCTCGACCGCTGGCGTGACGGCAAGGTCTTCGAGCGCTCGCTGGAACAGAACGCCGGCGGCCCGTCCTGGGTGTTCTACGAGGGGCCGCCCACCGCCAACGGCATGCCCGGCGTGCACCACGTCGAGGCCCGCGTGTTCAAGGACGTCTTCCCCCGCTACAAGTCGATGCGCGGCTTCCACGTCCCCCGCAAGGCCGGGTGGGACTGCCACGGCCTGCCGGTCGAGGTGGCCGTCGAGAAGGAGCTCGGCCTCTCGGGCAAGCCCGAGATCGAGGCGTACGGCATCGCCGCGTTCAACGAGCGGTGCCGCGAGTCGGTGGCGCGCCACGTGGACGCCTTCGAGGAGATGACCGAGCGCATGGGCTACTGGGTCGACATGTCCCAGGCCTACCGCACGATGGACCCCTCCTACGTCGAGGCGGTCTGGTGGTCCCTGAAGGTCATCTGGGACAAGGACCTCCTGTTCCGCGACTTCCGGATCACGCCGTACTGCCCGCGCTGCGGCACCGGCCTGTCCGACCACGAGCTCGGCCAGCCCGGCGGGTACGAGACCGTCTCCAGCCCCTCGGTGTACGTGCGCATGCCGGTCACCGCCGGCCGGTTCGAGGGCGCCGACCTGCTCATCTGGACCACCACCCCCTGGACCCTGGTGTCCAACACCGCGGTCGCCGTCCACCCCGAGGTGACCTACGTGGTCGCCGCCAAGGAGGGTGAGCGGCCGGTCGTCGTGGCCGAGCCGCTGCTGGAGAGCGCGCTGGGCGAGGGCTGGACGGTCACCGAGCGCGTCCCCGGCGCCGAGCTGGAGCGCACCCCCTACTCGCGGCCGTTCGAGCTGGTCGACATCCCCGGCGCGCACTACGTCGTGCTCGCCGACTACGTCACCGTGGAGGACGGCACCGGCCTGGTGCACCAGGCGCCGGCGTTCGGCGCCGACGACCTGACGACCTGCAAGCGGTACGGCCTGCCGGTGGTCAACCCCATCGGCCCCGACGGGCGCTTCCTGGCCGAGGTGCCGCTGGTCGGCGGCAGGTTCTTCAAGGACGCCGACGACAGCCTGACCGACGACCTGCGGGCACGCGGGCTGCTGTTCCGCGGCGGCCACTTCGACCACAGCTACCCGCACTGCTGGCGCTGCCACACCGCGCTGCTGTACTACGCGCTGCCGTCCTGGTACATCCGCACCACCGCCGTCAAGGACCGCCTGCTCGCCGAGAACGACCGCACCACCTGGTACCCGGCGACGATCAAGGAGGGCCGGTACGGCGAGTGGCTGCGCAACAACGTCGACTGGGCGCTGTCGCGGTCGCGCTACTGGGGCACGCCGCTGCCGCTGTGGGTGTGCTCGGCCGACGACTCCCACGTCACCTGCGTGGGCTCGCTCAAGGAGCTGGGCGAGCTCGCCGGGGACGACCTGTCGGCCCTCGACCCGCACCGCCCGTTCGTGGACGACGTCGCCTTCCCGTGCCCCACGTGCGGCGCCGAGGCGCGGCGCGTGCCCGACGTCATCGACGCCTGGTACGACTCCGGGGCCATGCCGTTCGCCCAGTGGGGCGCCCCGCACGTCAACCGCGACGTCTTCGAGAGCTCCTACCCCGGCCAGTTCATCTGCGAGGCCCTCGACCAGACCCGCGGCTGGTTCTACTCGATGATGGCCGTCGGCACGCTGGTGTTCGACCGGTCGTCGTACGAGAACGTGCTGTGCCTGGGGCTGATCCTCGCCGAGGACGGCCGCAAGATGAGCAAGCACCTGGGCAACGTGCTCCAGCCGATCCCGCTCATGGAGCAGCACGGCGCCGACGCCCTGCGCTGGTTCATGGCGACCTCCGGCTCGCCGTGGTCGCCGCGCCGAGTGGGGCACGCGTCGCTGGAGGAGATCGTCCGGAAGGTCCTGCTGACCTACTGGAACACCACCTCCTTCTTCACGCTGTACGCGGGCGCCGAGTCGTGGTCGCCGTCCCGGCTCGCGGACGCGCCGGCGTACGCCGAGCGCCCGCTGATCGACCGCTGGGCGCTGGGAGAGCTCAACCGCACCGTGGCCGAGGTCACCGAGGCGATGGAGACCTTCGACACCACCCGCGTGGGCCGACGGCTCACCGAGTTCCTCGACGACCTGTCCAACTGGTACGTCCGCAGGTCGCGCCGCCGGTTCTGGTCGGGTGACGCCTCGGCGTTCGCCACCCTGTACGAGTGCCTGGAGACCGTCACCCGGCTGATGGCCCCCCTGGTGCCGTTCCTCACCGACTACCTGTGGGACGTGCTGCGCGCCCCCGACGCGCCGCCCTCGGTGCACCTGGCAACCTGGCCGGAGGTGAACCGCGACCTGCTCGACCCGGGCCTGTCGGAGCAGATGGCCCTGGTCAGGCGCCTGGTGGAGCTCGGCAGGTCGGCGCGCGCGGGAAGCGGCGTGAAGACCCGCCAGCCGCTCGGCCGGGCGCTCGTCGGCGCCCCGGGCTGGGGCGCGCTGGACTCCTCCCTGCGCGACCTGATCGCCGATGAGCTGAACGTGCAGACGCTGGAGGACCTCTCGTCGTTCTCCGCCGACCTGGTGTCGTTCACCGTCAAGCCCAACTTCCGCGTGCTGGGCAAGCGGTTCGGCGGCGGCACCAAGGACGTCGCCGCGGCCGTCACCGCGGCCGACCCCGCCGCCCTGGCCGCCCGCATCCGGGCGGGCGAGGCCGCGACGGTGACCGTCGGCGGCGAGGAGGTGGCGATCGGCGGCGACGACGTCATCGTCACCGAGCAGCCGCGCGCCGGGTGGGCCGTCGAGACCGGCGCCGTCGGCACGGGCACCGGCGAGACCATCGCCCTCGACCTCGCGGTCACCCCCGAGCTGTGGCGCGCTGGCCTGGTGCGCGAGGTGATCCGCCTGGTGCAGGACGCCCGCAAGTCGAGCGGCCTGGAGATCACCGACCGCATCGACCTGTGGTGGACCGCCTCGGGCGACCTCGCCGAGGCCCTCCGCGCCGACGGCGCGAAGCTCTCCGAGGAGGTCCTCGCCACCACCCTCACCGAGGGCACCCCCCCGGCCCCCCTCCCCGCCCACCAGGACCCCGCCCTGGGCCTGACCTTCCACCTGAACCGCGTCACAGCCTGACCGCCCACTGGGGGAAGGCCCCGGAACTCTCGGGGCCTTCCCTCCGTGAAGATCCCTGCTCATCATGCGGTGACCGGGGTGGGGATCATCCTCGCGCCGGTCGAGGACATGGTCAGGGATGACGGGATTGGCAGGCACCCTCGTCTGGCAGGACAAAGACTGCGAGGAGGTTCTCTGATACCGGCCGGTGTGCCCGGTTTACGGAGAGCGCTTGCGGATTGGCGCGATGCCGCCCTTGAGAAATCGGTTCAACTGGTTCAGTGAACGCTCCAGCAGGCTCTCCTCGAACCGCTGCGGGTCGTCCTCGCCGGGCCTGTACTCGCTCATAAGCGTGTGAACCACTTCGAACCAGCGTTCAAGCTCTGCCCTCTGCTCGGCAGGCAGTCGCTTGTGGCGAACCGCGTAGTTGGTCAGCAGCGCGAACTCCTGGAAGATGAGGTCCGGCTTTGGACGCTGCGGGTTCACCCAGTCGTCGGCTAGAACGGGACGCAATCGGATACGCGCATCGCTCCAGTGGAGAAGAATAGACAGGTCAGCGGTGAAATCCTCGGGAATATCGTCCGGCCAGAAGTCGCGCAGCGCAGCGCGTTGTCCCGACCAGGGGGTGCTCCCTGTTTTGGCGAGAAGTTGCCGGTGTCGCCAGGAACGCGTCAACCACGGGCCACGCCGAGTTTCTCAGGCGGGTAAGTCAGTCGTCTCTGGAGCAGACCGAGCAGTGGGTCAGGTCGGCTGCTTCGGCGTCGGCTCGGGACATCGTCTCCAGGGTGGCGGGGTCGGCGCCTCTGACGAGTGGGCAGGCGGAGCTGTGGTAGCGCCGGGTGCCGGGGATGACCTTGACGATGCCGGGGCGGCGGGCGCCTGAGGCCTTGGCGGCGCGTTCGCGCGACGCCTCGGCGGTGGTGTCAGCCTCGTCTCGGGAGGCGGCTTCGCCGGGCTTGGCGGGCTCGGTGCGGGGCGGCGGAGTGGGCGAGGATGTGGCCTTCGGCGACGCGATGGGCGTGAAAGTTTCCGTGGCCGTCCCCGGCTCGTCGTCCTCGGCGGCGTCCGAACCCCTCTTCGCGGGCGTGCCTCTCTCGGGCACCCCGTTCGCGGGGGCGCCCTTCTCGGGCACCCCGTTCGCGGGCGTGCCCCTCCCGGAAGCCTCGTCCGCGGACGAGGCCTGTCCGGAACCCGGAGTCGCGGGCTTGCCCTGTCCGAAACCCTGGTTCGCCGGCTTGCCTCGTCGAGGGCCCTCGTTCGCGGGCTTGCCCTGTTGGGGGCCCTCGTTAGCGGGCTCATCCTGTCGGGGGGCCTCGGTCGCGGGCTTGCCCTGTCGGGGAGCCTCGGTCGCGGACCTGCTCTTCCCCGGGTCGCCGTTCGCGGACGCGCTCTTGCCCGGGTCGCCGTTCGCGGACGTGCTCTTCCCCGGGGTGCCGTGCGCGGACGTGCCCTTTCCCGGGGTGCCGTTCGCCGGGGTGCGCTTCTCGGGGGTGCCGTTGGCGGGCACGTCCTTCTCCGGCGGCTTCGCGCCGGGCTGCCCGCCCTTGGCGGGCGGCGGGGTCGCGGGGCCGTTCTTGGTCGCCTCGGGGCGCTTGAACGCCTGGAAGGGGCTGACGGCCTCGGGCAGGACCACCGGCTTCGGCGGCACGGCGTAGGGGGTCGCGCCCGGTGTCGAGGACGTGCGCGAGGGGGATCCGGGAGCCCCCTTCGCGCCCCGCTCGGTCCCGGCGAACCAGCCTTCGGACGAGGAGGCGGCGGAGCCCGGGCGTGCGGTCTCCTCGCCCGGCGAGTCGCCGGAGTGTGACGTCTGCTCGTCCCGCGAGGAGCCGGGGCGGGAGGTCTCCTGACCCGGCGAGCGGCCGAGACGTGCGGCCTCCTCGCCCGGCGAGCGGCCGGGGCGTGACGTCTCCTCGTCCCGCGAGGAGCCGGGGCGGGAGGTCTCCTGACCCGGCGAGCGGCCAGGGCGGGAGGGCTCTTCGCCTCGCGAGGAGGCGGAGGGTGAGGGCTTCTCGGCCGGCTCGCCCTTGCCTGGGACGGGTCTGGTGAGGTTGCCGGCCTCGCTCGGCGGGGGGCCGGGGCGGGTACCGGCGGCACCCGGAACGGAGCCGAGGCGGGCTACGGCCGTCGTGTCGCGGGCATCGCCGGGCTCACCCGGGACACCCGTCGTGTCGGGGACGGCATCACGTGCGACGGCGGTCGTGGCGCCGGGGCCTGCCGCGTCGTCCTCGGCGTCACCGGGGGCGGGGCCGGTGAGCAGGCAGGTGGTGCACGCGGTGAAGCCCTCGTCGCGGGCCTCTTCGTAGGTGAGCTCCTCGAATCCACGACCCATGAGCTGGCGACACCCGGGCAGGTGGAACCGCTTGCGGCCCGGGATGACCAGCACGATGGAGTCGGGGGACGGACGCCCCCCCGCGCCGACCGGGGGGTGCGACGTCGCGGGGAACGCCCGCGGCGTGGCCGAGTGGCGCGTCGTGACCGGCGCGCCAAGGGGGTGGGGGGTGAGCGGCGACAGCCCGCGGGGCGGGGCGGTGGCGGACGCCGGCGCACCCGGCCGGCCCGCGGGGCCGGCCGCACCGGCCGGAGACATCGGCGGCCCGGGGGCCGCCGCGCCCCCGGAGGGGAACAGCTCGTGGCGTCGCAGCAACGCCCCGATCATCAGGAAGACCGCGGAGAGCACGCTGACCACGATCGACCACATGACCGGGACCGCTGTTCCGGTGACCACGCCCGCGACCAGCAGGCCGAAGGCGAGGACGACCAGAATCGCGCTGAGGTAGATCACTGAAGCTCCCAGTCACGGGCCGGCGGAGACCTGACCCGCTACTCTAACGGCGGTCGTTGTGCGGGCCGTCGACTCCCTGGAATGCTCCGGAGTGCTGGGTGGGCTCGGGGCCGAACGGGTTGTTCGGGCCGGCGGTCATCTGCTGCTGCGGGCCGGGGGCCGCCGCGTGCGACATCGCCGGTGCGCCGCCCATCTGGGCGCCGACCACGGGGAACCCGCCACTGCCCTCCGCCGCGACGTTGAGCTCGGCGAGCTGGTTCTCCAGGTACAGCTTGAGCCTGCTGCGGTACTCGCGCTCGAAGCTGCGCAGCTCCTCGACCTTGCGCTCCAGCTCGTCGCGGGTCTGCACCAGCGAGCCCATCGCCTGCCTGTGACGCTCCTGGGCGTCGCGCTCCAGCGTCTCCGCGCGGGCGCGCGCGTCGCCGATGATCTGCTCGGCCTGGCGGCGCGCCTTGCCGAGGATCTCGTCGGCCTCGCGGCGGGCGCGGGTGACGGTCTCGTCGGCCTCGCGGCGGGCGTCGGCGATCGCCTGGTCGGCGGTCTGCTGCGCCAGGGCGAGCACGCGCGCCGCGGTGTCCATGTTGTCCTCGGCGGGCGGCATGCCCATGCCGACGGGCACCGGCTCGGGCCGGATCGGCTCCGGCGGCTTCATGGGCTCAGGCTGCGGCATCATCATCTCGGGCTTGGGCTCGGCCACCGGAGCGGGGGCCATGGCCATGCCCATGCCGCCGGGGACCTTGCCCCCGCGCAGGCACTCGGTCAGCTTCGCCCGGAGCTCTTCGTTCTCCTGGATGAGGCGGTCGAGCTCGGCCTCCACCTCATCGAGGAAGGCGTCGACCTCTTCCTCGTCGTACCCCGGCCGCAGCCGGGTGGTACTGAACTGCTTGTTCCGCACATCAGCGGGCGTCAGCGGCATTTCGGTCTCCTTGGCGCGCTCGGAGTCTGTCCGGGGATCCGGGGGACGGTACCCGATCAAAAAGGAAGCGCGGACACGATCTGGATCATGACCAAGACCACAATGAACAGCACTGTGAAGCTTAGGTCAAAGGCCACCGTACCCAACCGGAGGGGCGGAATGAAACGGCGGAGGAACTTGAGAGGTGGATCGGTGGCCGTGTACGTCGCCTCCGCGAGCACCAGGACGATCCCCCGGGGACGCCATGAGCGGGCGAACGCCTGCACCGTCTCGAAGATCATCCGGCCGATCAGCAACACCAGGTAGATCGACAGTATGGTGGTCAGGATGGTGCTAACGATCCCCACGGCCGCGTCCCGCCTCCCTACCGCAGTGCCGACCTTGGTGTGGGTGGGCCACGAGTGTCCGTTGACTGTTCATGGTGGAACTCTAGCTCTGGTTGAAGAACCCGCGTTCCGCGATACGAGCCTTGTCCTCGGCGGTCACCTCGACATTGGCTGGGGACAACAGGAACACCTTGTTGGTAACACGTTCGATGCTGCCATGTAGGCCGAAGACCAGACCTGCCGCGAAATCAACCAATCGCTTCGCGTCGCTGTCGACCATTTCGGTCAAGTTCATGATGACGGGGGTGCCCTCGCGGAAGTGCTCCCCGATCGTCCGCGCCTCGTTGTACGTGCGCGGGTGGAGGGTCGTGATACGCGCCAGATCGGTCGTACGGCGCTCCACGACGGCGGCGCCCGCCCTCGGGGCGGGAACGGCGCCCTCCAGCTCCTCTGAGCCCTCTTGTGGCGTTCCAACGCCACGCTCGTCGAGGCGCCGGCGGTCGGTGTAGTCGTCGGCGTAGTCGTCGTCGTCGGCGTAGCCGACGTAATCCGGGTAGCGGTCGTCCTCCACGAGACCGAGGTAGACCGCCATCTTGCGCATCGCGCCGGCCATCGCTCCGTCGTCCTCCTGCTCATGGTCGCCGTACCCGGAGCAACCTAAGGCATTGCTGTCGACCTCTGCTCGGATACATGGACATCAAGGTCCACTCGCTGGGACATTACCTGACGAAGGCCTTCCGACGGCCGAGCAACGCCGTACCGACACGCACGTGTGTCGCGCCGTGGGCGATCGCCTCGGCCAGATCGCCGCTCATTCCGGCGGAGACGGCGGTCGCATGAGGGTATCGCTCGCGCAACGAGCGCGACAGCTCTTCCAGCCGGGCGAACGCCCGGGAGGGGTCGGCGCCGAGCGGCGCCACCGCCATCAGGCCTCCGAGCACAAGGCCTTCGGCCTCCTCGATCGCCGCCGCCAGGGCGGGCAGCCCGGCCGCCGGGACGCCGCCGCGCGCGGGGTCGTCGTCCAGCGCCACCTGCACCAGGCAGGTGAGACGGCGTCCGGCCGCGAGCGCCTCGCGGTCGAGCGCCGTGGCGAGCCGCGCGCGGTCGACCGAGTGCACCATGTCGGCGTACCCGACCACCGACCTGGCCTTGTTGGTCTGGAGCTGCCCGACGAAGTGCCATCTGAGCGGCAGGCCGGAGCAGTCGGCGACCTTGGCCGCCGCCTCCTGGTCGCGGTTCTCCCCCACGTCGCGCACGCCGAGCGCGGCGAGGACGCCGACGTCGGAGGCCGGGTAGGTCTTGGTGACCGCGATCAGGGTGATCTCGTCGCGGGCGCGCCCGGCGGCCTCGCAGGCGGCGGCGATGCGCCGCTCCACCTCGGCGAGGCCCGCCGCGATCTGGTCGCGTCGCGTGATCTCGGGGTCGTTCACGTGGGGCTTCGGTCACTTCGCCGTGTCGGGACGTACGGGGGGAGGCTCAAGCGTAGGCGCCGGGCCTGAGCCTACCGGCGGGAGGGGGGCGTCACCTCGGGGGGAACCGGCCTCACCTCGGGGGGAGGCGGCGCGGCGTTGGCGGAACCGGGCGTGCCCCGGGCTCACTTGAGGAAGTCGGGGACGTCCAGCTCCTCCTCCTGCTCCTCGAAGACCACCGGACGGCGCCGGGCGGGCTCGGAGACGCGGGAGGTGATGGGGGTGGGCGGTTCGGGAGCCGGGCGCGGCACCGACACCGGGCCCTGCTGCCCGTCGGCCTGGCTCTGGGAGTCGGCCTCCCGCGCGAACGGCGCGGGGCCGGACGCGGCGGACGCCGTGCTCGCGGCGGGGGACGGCTCGGCGGCGGGCTCGGGAGCGGGGGCGGGCGAAGGTGGAGCGGGGGCCTGCTGGACCGGCAGGGAACGTACCGGGGCGGGCGGCTGCTCGGCGCGGGGCTGCTCGCTCCTTGAGGAGGCGAACGCGCTGGGCCGTGACGGCTGGTTCTGGGCGGGCGACGACCCGCCGGACGCCGGCGCCATCGGAGAGGCGGGCCGTGCGGGCTGCGAGCGCGCGGCCGGCTGCTGCATGGCGGCCGGCGCCTCGGGCTCGTCGAAGCCCGCGGCGATCACCGTGACCCGCACCTCGTCTCCGAGGGCGTCGTCGATGACCGTGCCGAAGATGATGTTGGCGTCGGACGCCGCCGCGCTCGACACGAGCTGGGCCGCCTCGTTGATCTCGAAGAGACCGAGGTCGGACCCGCCGGCGATGGACAGCAGCACGCCGTGCGCGCCGTCGATGCTGGCCTCCAGCAGCGGGCTGGAGACGGCCATCTCGGCCGCCGCGACGGAGCGGTCGTCGCCGCGGGCGTGGCCGATTCCCATCAGCGCCGAGCCGGCGCCGGACATCACGGACTTCACGTCGGCGAAGTCCAGGTTGATCAGACCGGGTGTGGTGATGAGGTCGGTGATGCCCTGGACACCCGACAGCAGCACCTGGTCGGCCGCCTTGAAGGCGTCCAGCACGCTGACCTGCCGGTCGGAGATGGACAGCAGGCGGTCGTTCGGGATGACGATCAGGGTGTCGACCTCGTCGCGCAGCGTCTCGATGCCGGCCTCGGCCTGCATCGCGCGGCGGCGCCCCTCGAAGCTGAAGGGCCGGGTGACGACTCCTATGGTCAACGCACCGAGCGACCGTGCGATGCTGGCGACCACGGGGGCGCCGCCGGTGCCGGTGCCGCCGCCCTCGCCCGCCGTGACGAAGACCATGTCGGCGCCCTTGATGACCTCTTCGATCTCCTCGCGGTGATCTTCGGCCGCCCTGCGCCCGACCTCGGGATTGGCTCCCGCGCCGAGGCCGCGCGTGAGCTCGCGGCCCACGTCCAGCTTGACGTCGGCGTCACTCATCAGCAGCGCCTGGGCGTCGGTGTTGATAGCGATGAACTCGACGCCCTTGAGTCCCTCCTCGATCATCCGGTTCACGGCGTTCACTCCGCCGCCGCCGATGCCGACGACCTTGATGACCGCGAGGTAGTTCTGCGGTGCTGCCACGACGAGGGACCTTTCCGCTCGTTGTACTTGCATTACGTGAAGCCCGAAACGGTGCCGGACCTTATTGGCTAACCCTCACCCTCAAGTTGAGATTTAGAGTTATGTCAACCTGAGGAATGATACGGACAGTAGGGTTGCCCCTCCCCCAGGGTCAACTCACCGCGCCGGAAGCCCGCCCGGCGTGTTGCGGCGTGTCCCTTTCGCTCCGGCCGGTGGCCACCACGTTATGGGGTACGTCACTGCACCGTCACGACATCGGTCGAGCTGACGTCGTACGTGTCGGCACGCTGTTCGAGCAGTCTCAGCGCGATGCGCGCCTTGGCGCGGGTCTTCTCGGCCCCGCCCCACATGATCGTACGCCCGTCGCCCAGCCGGAGCGAGACATCGTCGGCCGTCGTGGCGCGGACCGTCTCGACCCTGCCGGCCAGCTGCCAGGGAAGGCCGCCGACGACGGCCAGCGCGGCCCGGGTCGCGGGATCGCCCCGTCCGAAACGGGACACGTGCAGCTCGGGCAGCCCCGGCGGCGCGGAGCTCCTGGTCTCGATCACCACCGCGTGCCGGTCGACCACCGCCGCCCTGCCGCCCGAGACCACCACGGCCAGCGGCCTGCGCTCGGTGACGCGGACCCGCAGCGTCCCGGGCCAGCTGCGCTCCACGGTGGCCGACTCCACCTCGCGCAGCGCGGCGACGCGGCCGCGCACCAGGTCGAGGTCGACGGTGGCCAGCGGCTGACGGTCGGGGACCCCGGCCGCGCCGCGGACGCGCTCGGCCGGCAGGCGGGCGTTGCCGGACACCGTGATCTCCCGCACGCCGAGGACCGGGGAGAAGAAGACCAGCCACGCGGCGGCCCCCACCACCCCGCACGACAGCAGGACGGCGAATCCGGCGCGCAACGCCCGAGGGCTCACCGCGACGCGAGCTCGGCCAGGATGTGCGGCCCCAGCTCGGTGACGTCGCCGGCTCCCATCGTGAGCACGACGTCGCCCGCGCGGGCGCGCTCGGCGACCAGGCCCGGCACCAGGCCGCGGTCGGGGGCGTACACCACGTGCTCGGCCGGCAGGCGCACCTTGCCGGCCACCAGCGCCCCGGAGACCCCGGGCTCGGGGTCCTCCCTGGCGCCGTAGACGTCGAGCACGACGGCCTCGTCGGCCAGCCCGAGGGCCTCGCCGAACTCGGCGGCGAAGAAGCGGGTGCGGGAGTACAGGTGGGGCTGGAAGACCGCGATGACCCGCCCCGACGGCCCGGAGAAGGACGCCACCACGTCGCGCGCGGCGCGCAGGTCGGCGGCCAGCTCGGTCGGGTGGTGGGCGTAGCTGTCGAAGACGGCCACCCCGGCCGCCTCGCCCTTGGCCTCGAACCGGCGCTTGGCGCCGGTGAACTCCGCCAGCCCCTCGCGGAACTCGTCGAACGGCACGCCCAGCTCGGCGGCGACCGCGATCGCGGCGGCGGCGTTCAGGGCGTTGTGCCGCCCGGGCACCGAGAGGCGGACGTCGCCGTCGCCCTCCACCGAGAACGCCACGCCGAACCCGTCGGGCGCGATGCCGGTGACACGAAGGTCGGCGCCCTCGGCCTCGCCGTAGGTGGTCACCCGCAGGCCGCGCGCCCGCGCCAGCGGGGCCAGCACCATGGCGCCGGGGTCGTCGGCGCACAGCACCAGGGAGGAGCCGACGCGCTCGACGAAGCGGGCGAAGCTGTCGTACACCGCCTGGGGGTCGCCGTAGTTGTCGAGGTGGTCGGCCTCGACGTTGGTGACCACGGCGATCTCGGGGGCGAGCATGAGGAAGGAGCCGTCGCTCTCGTCGGCCTCGGCCACGAAGACGTCGCCGGCCCCCTCGTCGGCGCCGAGGCCGGTGGTGACGAGCTGGCCGCCCACGCAGTAGGACGGGTCGCGCCCGCACTTCTGCAGGGCGACGGTCAGCATGGAGGTCGTGGTGGTCTTGCCGTGCGTGCCGGCCACCGCGATGCCGGTGCGCCCCACCATCAGCGAGGCCAGCGCCGCGGCGCGCGGGATGACCCGCAACCCCTGGCGCAGCGCCTCGCCCAGCTCGGGGTTGGAGTCGCGGATGGCGGTGGACACCACGACGGTGTCGACGTTCCTGATGTGGGAGGCGGCGTGGCCGACGTGCACGGTGGCGCCCAGCTCGCGCAGCTCGGCGACGAGCTGGGAGCTGCGGGCGTCGCTGCCGGACACCGCCACGCCCCGCTTGAGCAGGATGCGGGCGATGCCGGACATGCCCGCGCCGCCGATGCCGATGAAGTGCACCCGGCCGAGCGACTTCGCCGCCACGGTGTCGACCAGCTTGACCAGGCTCATCGGCGGCCCTCCGCGGACGCGATCTCCAGGATCCGGCGGGCGAGCACGGTGTCGGCGTCCTTGCGGCCCATGCGGGACGCGGCGTCCGACATCGCCGCCACGCGTTCGGGGTCGCGCAGCACCGGGAGCACGGACTGGATGATCCAGTCGGCGGTCAGGTCGGCGTTGTCGACCATCATGCCTCCCCCGGCCTGCACGATCGGCAGGGCGTTGAGCTTCTGCTCGCCGTTGCCGTGCGGCAGCGGGACGTACGCCGCGGGCAGCCCCACGGCGGTCAGCTCGGCGCAGGTCATGGCGCCGCCGCGGCAGAGCACGAAGTCGGCGGCGGCGTAGGCGAGGTCCATGCGGTCGACGTAGGGCAGCACGACGTACTGCGGGTCGCCCGGAGGCGGCTCCTCGACGACGGTGTTCTTGGGGCCGATCACGTGCAGCACCTGCACGCCGGCCCGCCGCAGCGCGGGCGAGGCCGCCAGGGCGGCCTCGTTCAGGGAGCGTGCCCCCTGGGAGCCGCCGAACACCAGCAGGGTGGGGCGGTCGTTCTCGAGCCCGAAGTAGGACCGCGCCTTGTCGCCCATGGACAGCCGGTCGAGCGTGACGATCTCGTGGCGCAGCGGGATGCCGACGTACTCGCAGTGCGGCAGCGCGGCCTCCGGATGCCCGGTGAAGACGTGCTCGGTGAGCCGCGCGCCGAGCCGGTTGGCCAGCCCGGGCCGGGGGTTGGCCTCATGCACCGCGATCGGCACCCCGCGCCGCCGGGCGCCGAGGTAGGCCGGGGTCGCGACGTAGCCGCCGAAGCCGACCAGCATGTCGGCCTGGACGCGCTCCATGATGCCCGCGGCGGCGTTGATCGCCCCCGCCAGCCGGCCGGGGACCGTGAGCAGCTGTGGCGTGATCGCCCGTGGCAGCGGCACCGCGGGCACGAGCGCCAGCTCGTACCCCCGCGCCGGCACCAGCCGGGTCTCCAGCCCGCGCTCGGTGCCGAGGCAGGTGATGCCGATGCCCGGATCAAGCCTGCGCAGCGCGTCGGCCAGAGCCAGGGCTGGTTCGATGTGGCCGGCCGTACCGCCGCCTGCGAGGACCACCCTCATGTCGGTCCTTTCACTCCGCGTGCCTCGATGTCGGCCGGAGTCGTCCGGGCCGGCGATCTCTCGCCGGCGGGCGACTCAGGCCAAGCCAGCTTAGGGCCCGCGCCGCGGGCCCCGGTCCACGAGCGGCGAGCGCGTCGGCCGCGCCCGGCTCGCGTTTGGCGAACGACAACAACATGCCAAGCGCCGCCAGCGTGGGCAACAGCGCCGAACCACCGTACGACACCAGGGGCAGCGGGATGCCGGTGATGGGCAGGACGCCGATGACCGCGCCGATGTTGACGATGGCCTGCCCGGTGATCCACGCCACCGAGGCGCAGGACACGAGCCGGACGAACGGGTCCTTGACCCGCGTGGCCACGCGCAGGCCGGCGTATCCGAGGATGCCGAAGAGCGCGACCACGACCAGGGTGCCCATCAGGCCGAGCTCCTCGCCGATGATCGAGAAGATGAAGTCGCTCTCGGCGTGCGGCACCCAGCTCCACTTCTGCCTGCTGCTGCCGAGCCCGAGCCCGAACCAGCCGCCGGAGCCCATGGCGATCTGCCCCTGTGCGGCCTGGTAGCCGGAGCCCTGCGCGTTGCCCCAGACGTCCAGCCAGCCCTGGATGCGGGCCGAGCGGTACCCCTCGACGCTGATCATGATGACGGTGGCCAGCGTGGCGACGGCCAGGATGCCGCCGAACAGCCGCAGCGGAGCGCCGACGACCCACAGCAGCGCCAGGAAGATCAGCATGAGCACCAGCGTGGTGCCGAGGTCGCTGCCCAGCATGACCAGGATCGCCAGGAGCGCGGTGCCGGGCATGAGCGGGATCAGCAGCTGCCGCCACTCGATCAGGCCGCCCTTGGCGCGGCGCGCGAGCAGGTCGGCGCCCCACAGCACCAGGCCGAGCTTGGCGGGCTCTGATGGCTGGACGGTGAAGCTGCCGATGTAGATCCACCGCTGCGCGCCCAGCTCGCTCTCGCCGATGAAGATGACCATGATCAGGCCGATGATCGCCAGCGCCATCAGCGGGTAGCCGGCGAGCCGGAAGAACCGCTGCGGCAGGTGCGAGCAGATCCACATGACCACGAGGCCGAGGCCCATCGAGATCGACTGCTTGAGGAACCAGTAGAACGGGTCGCCGGTCTTCTGCAGCGCCTCGATGCTGGAGGCGGACAGCACCATCATCAGCCCGAGCGCGAGCAGCAGCCCGCTGCACCCCAGCAGCAGGTAGTAGGAGGTGAGCGGCCGGTTGAGCAGCTCCCCCAGCGCCGACAGCCGGTCGCGGCGCCACGTGGTGGTGGTCTCGGCGGTCGCCACGGCTATCGGGCTTCGGTGGCCGCCAGGCGGTGCACGGCCCGCGCGAACGCGTCCCCGCGGGCGCCGTAGTCGGCGAACATGTCCATCGAGGCGCCGGCGGGGGCGAGCAGCACGGTGTCTCCCGGCGAAGCGAGCCGGGCGGCTTCGGTGACGACGCGGTCCATGACCCCAGTCTCTTGCTCCGCGACCTCCACGACCGGAACATTCGCCGCGTGTCGCGCCAGAGCCTGGCGAATTCGCGCCCGATCGGTGCCCAGCAGGACGGCGCCGCGCAGCCGCCCGGCCGCCCCGCGCACCAGATCGTCGACGTCCGCGCCCTTGAGAAGCCCTCCGGCGACCCACACCACCGACGGGTAGGCGGCCAGGGAGGCGGCGGCGGCGTGCGGGTTGGTGGCCTTGGAGTCGTCCACGTAGTCGACGCCGGCGATCAGGGCGATGTGGGCGATGCGGTGCGGGTCGGGGCGGTAGGCGAGCAGGCCGCGCCGCACGGCGGCGGCCGGGACGCCGTAGGCGCGGGCCAGCGCCGCGGCGGCGAGGGCGTTGGCGACGTTGTGCGGCGCGAACGGGCGGACGTCGCCCAGTGTGGCCAGCTCCTCGGCGGCCTCCACCGGGTCGTCCACGAAGGCGCGGTCGACCAGGACGTCCTCCACGACGCCGAGCTGCCCGCGCGCGGGCACCCCGAGCGTGAACCCGACCGCGCGCCGCGCGCCGCCGGGCGTCACCGGCCCCCAGACGGGGCTCGCGGCCTCCCCGGCGTACGGGGCGGCCAGGCGGGACGACCACGGGTCGTCGGCGTTGTAGACGGCCACCTGGGCGCGCTCGAAGATGCGGCCCTTGGCGCGGGCGTACTCCTGCATCGACCCGTGCCAGTCGAGGTGGTCGGCGGCGACGTTGAGCACCGCGGCGGCCAGCGGCGCCAGGGTGGAGGACCAGTGGAGCTGGAAGCTCGACAGCTCGACGGCCAGCACGTCGTGCGGGCCCTCGACGGCCTCGACGGTCGGGGTGCCGACGTTGCCGACGGCCGCCGCCCGGAACCCGGCCGCGGCGAGCATCGCGGCGAGCATGCGCACCGCCGTGGTCTTGCCGTTGGTGCCGGTCAGCGCCAGCCAGGGGGCGGCGCCCTCGGGCCTTCGCCGCCAGGCCAGCTCGACCTCGCCGATGACCTCGACGCCCCTGGCCGCGGCCGCGGCCAGCAGCGGGTTGCCCGGGCGCCAGCCGGGCGAGGTCACCACCAGGCCGGCCTCGGCCGGCAGGCCGCCGCCGAAGCGGACCTCCACCCCCAGGGCGGCCAGCTCCGCCGCGGCGGCGCGGCGGCGCTCGTCGTCGCCGCTCTCCACGACGACGACGCGCCGGCCCGAACGGGCCAGGCTGCGCGCGGCGGCGGCGCCCGACACGCCGAGCCCGGCCACGCACACCGTGCCCGTGCCGCCCTCGGGCGGACGCGGCCCCCCCGCGGCCCCGGGGCCGCGGGCTCCCGCGACCGTCATGGCTTGGGCATCCACTCGACGTAGAACAGGCCGAGGCCGCCGGCGGCGCACAGGACGGCGACGAGCCAGAACCGGACCACGATGGTGGTCTCGGCCCAGCCCTTGAGCTCGAAGTGGTGCTGGAGCGGCGCCATGCGGAAGACACGTCTCTTGGTCATCTTGAAGAACCCGACCTGGATGATCACCGAGGCGGTGATGATGACGCACAGGCCGGCCAGGATGAACAGCAGGAACTGGGTGCGGGTGGTGATGGCCAGGCCGGCCAGCACGCCGCCGAGGGCCAGGGAGCCGGTGTCGCCCATGAAGATCTTCGCGGGCGGGGCGTTCCACCACAGGAACCCCACCAGGGCGCCGAGCACGGCGGCGGCCACGACCGCGAGGTCGAGCGGGTCGCGCACCCAGTAGCAGTTGGGCCCGAGCTGGTTGAGGCAGCTGTTGCGCAGCTGCCAGTTGCCGATCAGCACGTACGCGCCGAGCACCACGCCGGTGGCGCCGCTGGCCAGGCCGTCGAGCCCGTCGGTGAGGTTCACGGCGTTGGAGAAGCCGACGATCATGAACAGGACCCACACCGTGAAGATCACCAGACCGATGGACGGCCCGAAGTCGCGCAGGATGGAGAACCGCGTCTCGGCCGGCGTGATCGAGTAGGCGTTGGGGAACCGGACGACCAGCACCGCGAAGACGGCGCCGACGATGAGCTGCCCCAGTGCCTTGGCGCCGCTGCGCAGCCCCAGGCTGCGCTGCTTGTAGATCTTGATGAAGTCGTCGAGGAAGCCGACGGTGGCCAGGCCGGTCATCAGGAACAGCACCAGCAGCGCCGAGGCCGTGGGCGGTGTCCAGGTGGCCAGATGGGAGCAGATGAACCCGAGCAGCGCGGCGATGACGATCACCGTGCCGCCCATGGTGGGGGTGCCGCGCTTGTCGTGGTGGCCCTGGGGGCCCTCCTCGCGGATCTCCTGGCCGTAGCCCTTCCGGCTGAAGAGCCTGATCGCCAGCGGGGTGCCGAGCATCGACAACAGGAGCGCCGTCGCCGCGGCGACGAGGATGTCCCTCATCGGGCCTCACCCCCGAGCAGGGCCTGGGCGACCCGTTCGAGGCCGGCGGCGCGGGGGCCCTTCACCAGCACGGCGTCGCCCGGGCGCAGCAGCGGCGCCAGTTCGGCGGCGGCGGCGTCGGCGTCGGGCACGTGGACGGCGGGCGCCCCCTTCGCGCCGGCCAGCACCGGCCAGGGGTTCTCGCCCACGACCCACAGGCCGGTCAGGCCTGCCTCGGCGGCGACCCGGCCCACCTCCTCGTTGAGGGTGTCGCTCTCGTCGCCGAGCTCGCGCAGCGACGCGATGACCGCGAACCTGCGGCGGTCTCTGCCGAGCACGCCGAGGGTCTGGAAGGCGGCGCGCATGGAGTCGGGGTTGGCGTTGTAGGCGTCGTTGATCACGGTGACGCCGTCGGGGCGGTCGGAGACCTCCATGCGCCAGCGGCTCGCGGGCTCGGCCCGCGACAGCTCGGCGGCGATGCCGACCAACGGGATGCCGAGCTCGTAGGCGGTCGCCGCGGCGGCCAGGGCGTTCTCGACGGCGTGGGCGCCGTACAGCCGCAGGCTCACCTCGGCGGTGCCGGAGGGGGTCGCCAGCGTGAAGGCCGCCCGGCCGCGGTCGTCGAGCCGCTCGTCGACGGAGCGCACCTCGGCCTCGGCCGAGCGCCCGAACCAGCGGACGCGGGCGGCGGTGCGGCCGGCCATGCCGCGTACGAAGGGGTCGTCGGCGTTGAGCACCGCGACGCCGTCCCCGGGCAGCGCCTCGACCAGCTCGCCCTTGGCCTGGGCGATGCGCTCGCGCCCGCCGAACACGCCGAGGTGGGCGGTGCCGACGTTGAGCACCACCCCGATGGACGGCGGCGCGATGCGCGCCAGGTGGGCGATGTGCCCCTCCTCGCGCGCGCTGAGCTCCAGCACCAGGAAGCGGGTGGTCTCGTCGGCCCTGAGCACGGTCAGCGGGTGGCCGATCTCGTTGTTGAAGGAGCCGACCGGGGCGATCGTGGGACCGGCCAGCGCGGTGAGGCGGGCCAGGAGGTCTTTGGTGGTGGTCTTGCCCGCCGACCCGGTGACGCCGACGACCGTGGCGCGCGGCAGCTCGGCCAGGGTGGCGGTGGCCAGCTCGCCGAGGGCGGTCAGCACGTCGCCGACGACGACCGCCGGGGCGTCGACCGGCCTGCTCGCGAGCACGGCCACCGCGCCGGCCTCGCGGGCCTGGGCGGCGAAGTCGTGCCCGTCGGCGCGGGCGCCCTTGAGTGCGACGAACAGCGACCCCGGCCCGGCGGCGCGCGAGTCGATCAGCACGGGCCCGCGCACCACGGCGCGGGGGTCGGCCGAACCCGCGAGCGCGCCCGAGGTGATCTCGGCGATCCTCGCCAGCGGCAACGGGATCATCTGTCTTCCCTACTCTCCATGCAAGCTTCGCGTGCGTCTGGGGGCGGGCCGGCGCCCGCCCCTGGCGCCCGGCCGGGGCCGTGGCTCATCAGCCTTGCACAACCCCATCGGTCACAGGTCCCCGCGTCCGCTGATCGCCTCGGCGACCACCTGCCTGTCGTCGAACGGCAGCACCTCACCGTCGACGTACTGGCCCTGTTCGTGGCCCTTGCCCGCGACGACCACGACGTCGCCGGGTCGCGCGCCCGCCACGGCGAGGCCGATGGCCGCCGCGCGGTCGGGTTCAATGATCACATGGGCGCGCTCGTGCCGGGGCACGCGCAGGGCGCCCTGCAGCATCGCACCGAGGATGACCAGCGGGTCCTCCGAGCGCGGGTTGTCGTTGGTGAAGACGGCCACGTCGGCCAGGCGGGCCGCCGCCTCCCCCATCATCGGGCGCTTGCCGCGGTCGCGGTCGCCGCCGCAGCCCAGCACGATGACCAGGCGGCCGGCGGTGACCTCGCGGAGCGCGCCCAGCACGGACTCCACCGCGCCCGGCTTGTGCGAGTAGTCGACGATGGCCTGGAAGCCGTGCGCGCCCGGCACCCGCTCCATGCGGCCGGGGACCCCGGTGACCGAGCCGACGCCGTGCACCGCCGCCTGCAGCGGCACGCCGGCCTCGACGAGGGCGACCAGGGCGCCGAGGGTGTTGGCGACGTTGAACGGCCCGGGCAGGGCGACCGACACGTCGGCCTCGACGCCGCCGGGCCCGATGACCCGGAAGGTGCTGCCGTCGGCGCCCAGGCGGACGTCCTGGGCCCGCCAGTCGGCCTCGGGGGCGCCCGCGGCGGAGAACGTGGTGACCGGGACCTTGGCGATGCCCACCAGCTCGCGGCCGTGCTCGTCGTCGACGTTGACGACGCCCACGCGAGACAGCTCGGGGGTGAACAGGCGGGCCTTGGTGTGGAAGTAGTCGTCGAGGTCGCGGTGGAAGTCGAGGTGGTCCTGGGAGAGGTTGGTGAACAGCGCCACGTCGTAGAACAGGCCGTCGACCCTGCCCTGCGCCAGGGCGTGGCTGGAGACCTCCATGGCCGCCGCGGTGACCCCCTGCTCGCGCATGAGCGCGAGCAGGGCGTGCAGGTCGCTTGCCTCGGGGGTGGTCAGCGTGGCCGGCAGGCTCCACTCGCCCACGTGGATCTCGACGCCGCCGATCAGGCCGGCGCGATGGCCCGCGGCCCGCAGCCCGCCCTCCAGCAGGAACGTGGTGGTGGACTTGCCGCTGGTGCCGGTGACGCCGATCACCAGCACCTCGGCGGCCGGGGAGCCGTACACCCAGGCGGCGGCGCGTCCGAGCGCGGCGCGGGGGTCGGGCACGACGAGCACCGGCACGCCGGTGGCGACGGCCTCGGCCTGGCCGGCGGGGTCGGTCAGGACGGCGACGGCCCCGGCGGCGACGGCCTGGGCGGCGAAGGCGGCGCCGTGGGCGCTGCTGCCCGCGACGGCGACGTACAGGTCGCCCTGGCGGACGCGGCGGGAGTCGATCGTGATGCCGGTGACGGCGGCCAGCGGCGCGCGGGGGCCGGCCGGTCGCGCGCCGAGCAGGGCGAGCAGACCGGACAGCGGGCGGACCGGGCAGTCGGCTGGACGCATGGAGGACGGGGGACGCACGGCGAGAGCGTACCTTCCTACGTCACCGCTCGGTGCCGATGCGCACCGAAGGGGCGGGCACACCGGTCGGCGGGATCTTCCGGCTCTTCAACGCGAACGTCATGACTTCCTTGAACACTGGTGCGGCGATCTCCCCGCCGAAGTGGCCGTTCTCGGGTGCCTGCACGACGGCGAGCACCACGAGGCGTGGCGCGTCGGCGGGGGTGAACCCCACGAATGTGGAGGTATAACCGCAATACCCCTGGCAGCTCTCGTCGTACCGCATGGCGGTGCCGGTTTTACCCGCGACCCGGTATCCCTTGATGGCGGCGAGCGAACCGGTGCCCACCTGGGCGGTCACCGCGGCCTCCAGCATCGTCGTGACGTCCTTGGCCGTGCGCGCGCTCACCACGCGGGTGCGCTTGGCGGGCTTGGCCGGGACGAACCTGCGGCGCTCGTCGACGGTGCCGGCCACCAGGTGCGGGGTGATCCGCACGCCGCCGTTGGCGATGGTCTGGTAGACGCCGGCCATCTGCAGGGCCGTCACCGAGACCCCCTGGCCGAAGGAGATCGTGCAGCGCTGGCTGCCCGACCAGGTGCCGGGCGCGGGCAGCAGCCCGGCCTCCTCGCCGTAGAAGCCGCCGCCGGACCTCGCGCCGAAGCCGAACGCCTTCAGCGCGTCGAACAGCGGCCGGTCGCCGATCTTGTCGGCGACCATCATGGTGCCCACGTTGCTGGACTCGGCGATGATGCCGGTGAAGGTGAGGTTCTCGGGCGGGTGGGCGTGCGCGTCGCGCAGGACGCGGTCGGCGCACCGGTAGTTGTCCTTGACCTCGAACATCGTCTCCGGCCGCACCACGCCGCCCTCCAGCGCCGCGGCGGCGGTGATGACCTTGTTGGTGCTGCCGGGCTCGAACACCTCGGAGACCGCGCGGTTGCGCCACTCGCCCGCGGCGCTCTGCCACTTGTTGAGGTCGACCTCCGGGGCGTTGGCCATCGCCAGCACCTGGCCGGTGCGGACGTCCATGACGATCACGCTGCCGCTGCGGGCGCCGGCGGTCTTCACCTGCCGGGCGATGGCCTCCTGGGCGGCCCACTGGATGTCGCGGTCGACGGTGAGCCGCACCCCCTGCCCGGCGACGGGCTCCTGCCGGGTGCTGCGCGTCATGGGGATGCGCTGGCCGGTGCCGCCGATCTCGATCGTCTGGCGACCGTCCTTGCCGCCGAGCGGCTTGTCGTAGGTCGACTCCACGCCGGTCAGGCCGGTGCCGTCGTCGCCGACGAAGCCCACCAGGCCGCTGGCGAGGGTGCCGCCCGGGTAGAGCCGCTGGTACTGCGGCGAGGCGGCGACGCCGTCGAGCTTGAGCTCCAGCACCCGCTTGGCGGTGCCGAGCGGGACGTTCCGGGCGAGCAGCGTGTAGTGCGACCTGGTCTGGGCGAGCTTCGCGGCGATGTCCTCCTTGGCGACGCCGAGCGAGCTCGCCAGGGCCGTGGCGACCTGGTCGCGGCGGTCGGGCGGCACCTTGGAGGGGTCGGCCGAGATCTCGCGGGCCTCGACGGTGACGGCCAGCTCGTGGCCGTTGACGTCGGTGATCGGGCCGCGGCGCGCGGGCAGCGTCTCCTCGCGCACCCGCAGCGAGGCCGCCTTCGCCTCGAACACCTTGGAGTCGAGCCCCTGCAGCTGCACCAGGCGCCCCGCGAACAGCGACAGCACGACGGCCATGCCGATCAGGCCGATGTTGATGCGCCGCGAGGGGTTGCCCAGCCGCAGCGGGGCCGGGGGGCGGGGCGGCCGAGGACGGTTCGGCGCGGACCCGGCGGGCGGGCCGCCGCCGTCGCGGCCGGGCGGGACGCGCCGCCCGTCGTGACCTCTGCGGATCAGGCGCCGGGGGCCGGCGACGGTGTCCTCGGCGTCCATGGACGGCCGCACGGGACGACCGCGGCCCGAGCCGGCGGCGCCGGGCCGGTCGGGGCGGCCGGAGCCGCCCGCGGAGCCGGGCCTTTCTGGACGGCCGGAGCCCGGAACGGGCCTCTCGGGACGGCCGGGGGGATCGCCGGGCCGGTCGGGACGGCCGCCGGTGGGGCCGGGACGCTCGGGGCGGCCGGGCCCGTCGCCGGGCCGGTCGGGACGGCCGCCTCCCCCCGCCGGCCCGGGCGCGCGCCGAGGGCCTCCGGGGCCGCCTCGCCCGCCTCCCGTCCCGCCGCCGGGCCCGTTGCGGCCGGAGCGGGGAGGTCGGCCGCCGCCTTCTCTCACCGGGGCGAGACCTCCGCCTGGGAGGTGTCACCGCCGGTCGCGGACGCGTTCTCGCGGGCCCGCGACCCCTCGCCGCCCGCCTGGGCCGCGCCGCCGGTGGGGGTGACCACACGGCTCTGCGGCCGGGTGGTCAGCCCCTTGGCGGGGTCGATGAAGACCGGGGCGGCGTCGTCGGGCTTGAAGGTCGGGTTGGCCGCACGCCGCGCGATCTCGCCGGGCTGGGACTTGATCAGAAGGCTCTTGTTCATGTCCTGCGCCTGCTGGTGGAGCCGCTTGGTGCTGTCGCGAAGGTCGTTCATGCGGAACGAGTCCTTGGCCAGGACGGTGTTGAGCAGCAGCAGGCTCACCAGGCCGCCGCACAGCAGGCCGACGACGAGCAGCACGAACGGGGCGCGCGGCGCGTTGCGCGGCGTGGACGGCGGCCGCACGCCGCCGCCCGCCGGCTTGGCCGCCGGGCGCGCGGGCGCGCGCCGGACGGGACGCGGCGGCGCCGGGGCCGCGCGGCGCCGGGTCGTGGCGGGCGCGGCGGCGCCGCGCTCGGGACGCTCGCCCAGGGCCGTAGCCGCCCGGCCGCCGGTGTCCCGGCCGATCTCCTTCTCCATGCTCATTCCGGCTCCCGGATCCTCTCTGCCGCACGCAACCTCGCCGAGGCCGCGCGCGGGTTGGCCGCGACCTCCTGCTCGTCTGGAACCTCTGCTCCCCTGGTCACCAGGCGGAACCTCGGCTGGTGCGCCGGCAACGGGACGGGAAGCCCCGGGGGGCCGGTGTCCTTGGTTCTCGCCGCGAGGACCTGCTTGCTGATGCGGTCCTCCAGTGAGTGGTAGGAGAGCACGACCACGCGCCCCCCGACCGCCAGCGCATCGAGTGCCGCGGGAAGGGCCCGCTCGAAAGCGGTCAACTCCCCGTTGACCTCGATTCGTAACGCCTGGAACGTTCTTTTCGCGGGATTTCCGCCAGTTCGACGGGTCGCCGCGGGGATGGCCTCGCGGACGATCTCCGCCAGGCGCTTGGTGGAGGTGATCGGGCTCGCCGCCCGCTCCCTCAGCAGGAACCGCGAGACGCGGGACGCGAAACGCTCCTCGCCGTAGTCGCGCAGGATGCGCGTCAGCTCGCCCTCGGAATAGGTGTTGACCACCACGTCGGCCGTGAGCTCCTGCTGTGGGTCCATGCGCATGTCGAGCGGGGCGTCCTGGCTGTAGGCGAAGCCGCGCTCGGCCTCGTCGAGCTGCGGCGACGACACGCCGAGGTCGAACAGCACGCCGTCCACCCGGGGGCGGCCCGCGCGGGCCAGCACCTCGGGGAGCTCGTCGGAGACCGCCCGCACCAGCGTGATGCGACCGGCGTAGGGCGCGAGGCGCGCGGTGGAGCGCTCGATCGCGTCGGGGTCGCGGTCGACGCCGATCAGGTGGAGGCGGGGATGCGCGGCCAGCAGGGCCTCCGCGTGGCCGCCGAGGCCCAGGTTGGCGTCGACGAGCACGGGCTCGGAGCCGCCCAGCGCGGGAGCCAGCAGCTCCAGCACGCGCCCGAGCATCACCGGAACGTGACCGCCCGGCTCGGCATGGCTCGTGTCATGCATCGGTCCAACCCCCTTCGCCGCCTCGGCCGTGTCGTCGAAGCCCCGTGACACGTACCAGCTCGCGGATGCGCGGCAATTCTGCACGTCTTCCCGCCGGTGGACTACCGCCCCACCCCTGTAGACGGCTCGCCCGGCCAGGTCCCCATCCGCGTCCCCCTCTTCGCGCCGCGCCACCTGACACCGGGGAAGGTGCATCAGCTGGCGGCGGCGCCGTGATGGCCGGGGGAAGCCCGGCCCAGCGGGAGCGGGTGGAGACCTCGCCGAACGACGTCGTGCCGACGAGTCGACCGTTTCAAAGCACTCCGGGCAGCACCTCCTCCGACAGTTCGGAGAAGGCCTGCTCTTGGTCGGCCAGGTAGGTCTCCCAGGCCGTGGCGTCCCAGATCTCCAGCCGCGTGTTGGCCCCGATGACCACACAGTCGCGACGGAGGCCCGCGTATTCGCGCAGGCTCTGGGGGATGGTGATCCGCCCCTGTTTGTCGGGCGTCTCGTCGGAAGCGCTCGCGAAGAAGACACGACTGTAATCGCGGACGGCCTTGGCTGTCACAGGCGCGGTACGCAGCGCCTCGGTGATGCGCTGGAACTCCTCCACGGGGAACACGTAGAGGCACCGCTCCTGGCCCTTGGTGATCACAAGACCCTCCGCCAGCTCCTCACGGTACTTCGCCGGCAGGAACAGTCGTCCTTTCTCGTCCAGACGCGGGTGATGAGTGCCGAGGAACACCGGCCCCACCTCCCGTGCCACGTGGAACGGCCGGCGCTGTGGCACCAGCCCCTCCACTGCGCACCACCATACTCCACTTCTCCCCACCGTCAACTAATTCAGCGGGTTCGCCTCGGCGATTCGCCGCACGTTTTCCCAGTTCAGAAGGGGTGGAGCGGAGTGGAGCGCCGGAGACCGCGCCCCCGCGCCCGGCGTGTCGCCGCAGGGCGCCCGTGGCCTCGTGGGGCGCCTGGGGCGGGGAATCACCGTCACGGCGGGGCCGCGGTGGAGGAGAGTGGAGGGCGCGCCGCCCGGTCCCGGGTCGCGGGATCGGCACCGCGGCGGCACCCGATCACGACCCGACCGCGGCACACAAGGCCTGCTCATCCGGAATGTGGCGGAAAGTCGCTCCGGAACTCGCGGCATCGTAGTGTCGGTAGACACAATGAAGAAGGAATCGCGAAGCCCCCGCGCGACCATCCCGACGCGGGGCTGCCACACCCTCATGGAGGCCCAGTGGGCATAACCCACGATGTCGAACAGGAGCTGGAGGGTCTGGTCGCCACGGCGCATCGGATCCGCGAGGCGATCGAGTCGGTGATCGAGGGCAAAGGCGACGCCGTCCGGCTCACCCTCACGGTGCTTCTGGCCGAGGGCCACCTGCTCATCGAAGACGTCCCCGGCGTCGGCAAGACCATGCTCGCCAAGGCGCTCGCGAGGTCCATCGACTGTCCGGTGCGCCGCGTGCAGTTCACCCCCGACCTGCTCCCCAGCGACATCACCGGCGTCAGCGCCTTCAACCAGCAGTCGCGGGAGTTCGAGTTCAAGCCCGGCCCGGTGTTCGCCAACATCGTGGTCGGCGACGAGATCAACCGCGCCTCCCCCAAGACCCAGTCGGCGCTGCTGGAGTGCATGGAGGAGCACCAGGTCACCGTGGACGGGCGCACGTACCACCTGGACGGCCCGTTCATGGTGATCGCGACGCAGAACCCCGTCGAGATGGAGGGCACCTATCCGCTGCCCGAGGCGCAGCGCGACCGTTTCACCGCCCGGATCGCGATGGGCTACCCCGAGCCCGCCGCCGAGCTGGAGATGCTCGACGTGCACGGCGCCTCCTCGCCGCTGGACAAGCTGCAGCCGGTCGCCACCACCGCCGAGGTGCGCGCCCTGATCGACGCCGTGCGCGCGGTGTACGTCTCCCAGGCGGTCAAGCGGTACGCCGTCGACCTGGTGACGGCCACCCGCCAGTCCCCCGACCTGCGGCTCGGCGCCTCCCCGCGCGCCACCCTGCACCTGGTGCGCGCGGCGCGCGCGCACGCCGCGCTCGCCGGGCGCGACTACGTCATCCCCGACGACCTTCAGGACCTGGCCGTCCCGGTCCTCGCGCACCGCCTGCTCCCCAGCATGGAGGCCCAGGGCATGCGCCGCCGCCCCGAAGAGGTCATGGCGGACCTGCTGCGCCGGGTCCCGGTGCCGGAGAGCCGCGAGAAGGGGGCCGGCGAGGCGGGTCCGCCCCGGTGACGGCCGGGCTCCGGGCGCTCACCTCGCGCGGGCGCTCCTTTCTCGCCTCGGGCGTCGCGGCGCTGCTGTGCGCGTTCTTCCTGGGCGAGCACGACCTGCTGCGCGTCAGCATCCTGATCATCGCGCTCCCGCTGCTGGCGGCCCTCGTGGCCGCCCGCACGCGCTACCGCCTGGCGTGCGCGAGGCGACTCGACCCGGGCAGGGTCGAGGTGGGCTCCGACAGCACGGTGACGGTGCGGCTGGAGAACGTCACCCGGCTGCCGACCGGGCTGCTGCTGATCGAGGACACCGTGCCCTACGCCGTCGGGGCCCGCCCGCGCTTCGTGCTCGACCGGGTGGAGCCGCGCGGCGTGCGGGAGATCGACTACAAGGTGCGGTCCGACCTGCGCGGCCGGTTCCCCATCGGCCCGCTGTCGGTGCGCATCACCGACCCCTTCGGGCTGGTGGAGCTCACCCGGGCGTTCACCGCGACCGACACGCTCATGGTGGTGCCCGAGGTCGTGCGGCTGCCGCACGTCCGGCTGTCCGGGGAGTGGACCGGCGGCGGCGAGAGCCGCACCGCCAGCGCCGCGGCGGCGGGCGAGGACGACATCGGCCCCCGCGAGTACCGCCAGGGCGACGACCTGCGCCGGGTGCACTGGCGCTCCACCGCCCGGTACGGCGAGCTGATGGTCCGCCGCGAGGAGCAGCAGTGGCAGAGCCGCGGCGCGCTCCTGCTGGACACGCGCAGGCACGCCCACCGCGGTGAGGGGCCGCGTTCGTCGTTCGAGGTCGCCGTCTCGGCGGCGGCGTCGATCGGCGTGCAGCTGGCCCGCGACGGTCTCGGGCTGCGCCTGGTCACCGACCAGGGCGCCCAGCACCTGGGCGACCTCGGCGGCGGGCAGTCCCTGCTCGACGCGCTCGCCGTCGTGCGGCAGAGCTCCGCGCGGACACTGGATACGGGCGTCTCGGCCCTGCGCCAGGGCGGAGGGGACGGCCTCATCGTCGCCGTGGTCGGCGAGCTGGACGCCGCGGAGGCGCACGCGCTGGCCCGGCTGCGCAACGGCGGCGTCACCGGCGTCGCCGTCGTGCTCGACGTGGCCACCTGGCAGCACGTCCCCGCCCACCACGCGGGGGGCGACGAGTCGTTCGAGACCGCCCGCGCCGTGCTGGCCGGGGCGGGGTGGCGGGTGGTGCGGCTGCCCGCCGGGACCTCGCTGGCGAGCGTCTGGCAGGAGGCCGCGCGCAACGAGCGGTTCACCGGTTCGCGATCCCCGATGACGGCAGGAGACGCCGCATGAGACTCCCGATCGCGGCCGGGCTGGCCACGGCGGCGGTGTCGCTGACCCTCTACCCCCTGTTCCACGGCGGCGTCTGGTTCTGGACGGGGCTGGGAGCGATCATCCTGGTCGCGGCCGTCTCGGTGCTGGCCGCCCGTCCGGGCGTGCCCCTGTGGCTCGCGCCGCCGGCGCAGGCCCTCGTGCTGAGCGTCTACGTGACGGCGGTGTTCGCCGGCGAGGAGGCCTGGGCCGGGCTGGTGCCCACCAAGGACTCGATGATCGCCCTGGCCGGGCTGCTGGGCGAGGGGTTCACCGACATCCAGCGGTACGCCGCGCCCGTCCCGGTCAACCCGGGGATCGCCCTGCTCACGGCGGGCGGCGTCGGGCTGATCGCGATGCTGGTCGACCTGCTGGCCGTGCGGCTGCGCCGCGCGGCGCTGGCGGGCCTGCCGCTGCTCGCGCTGTTCACGGTGCCCGCGGCGGTGATGTCCGATCCCATCGGGTGGCCGGCGTTCATCATCGCCGCGCTCGGGTACGTCGGGCTGCTCACCGCCGACGGGCGCGAGCGCGTCGGCCAGTGGGGGCGGGCCGTGCTGGTGCGCCGCGCGCGCCCGGCGGGGCCGGCCGGGGCGTCGGGCCGGTCCGACACCCTGCCGCTGTCGCTGGCGGGCAAGCGCATCGGGTTCGCGGCCATCGCCCTGGCCATCGGGATCCCCGCGCTGCTGCCCACCCTGTCCCCCAGCCCGCTGTTCGGCTTCGGCGTGGGGTCGGGGACGGGCGGGGGCGGGAACACGATCACGATCCCCAACCCGATCGCGAGCCTGCGCGGCCAGCTGAACCAGCCCGACAACGCCACGGTGCTGACCTACACCAACAACGACAACGTCCCGCGCTACATGCGCATGTACTCGCTGGACACCTTCGACGGCGAGCAGTGGACGATGTCGCAGCCGCGCGGCCGCCCCGAGAACCGGGTGGCCCTGGGCCCGCTGCCCAGCCCGCCGGGGCTGTCCGCCTCCATCCCGGTCGAGAACGTCGCGACGTCGGTCAGGGTCAGCGAGGACGTCGAGGGCCTGAGCTTCCTGCCGCTGCCGTACCCGGCGACGTCGGTGCAGGTGGAGGGCGACTGGCGTGCCGACGAGAGCACGCTCATGGTCTTCTCCACCCGTGACACGGCCGGGGGCCAGGAGTACAACGTCGCGAGCCAGGAGCCCCAGCCCACGTTCGAGACCCTGCGCGACCTGCCCGCGAACCCGTCGGAAGCGGTGGCCGAGCGCTACCTGAGCATTCCCGACAGCCTGCCCCGGCCGATCCGCGCGACGGCCGCCACGGTCGTGCAGGGCGCCGAGTCCCAGTACCTCCAGGCGGTCGCGCTGCAGGACTGGTTCACCTCCGAGGGAGGGTTCACCTACAGCCTTCAGACGCAGGGGAACGGCGTCAACGCGCTGATGGAGTTCCTGCAGAACAAGACCGGCTACTGCGAGCAGTTCGCCGCGGCCATGGCGGTGATGGCCCGGACGCTGGGCATCCCCGCCCGCGTCGCCATCGGGTACACCGGGGGAAGCCTGATCGAGGGCTCCTGGCAGATCCGCACCCACGACCTGCACGCCTGGCCGGAGCTGTACTTCGAGGGCGCGGGGTGGCTGCGCTTCGAGCCCACGCCCGCCGGCGGGTTCGGGCAGGCGACGGCGCGGGTGCCCGACTACTCCCGGGCGCCGATCTCCACCGACACCCCCGGCGGCGGGGCCACCCCGAGCGCGTCGGCCGCCCCCGACACCACCGCGGCGTCCCAGAACCCGGCCATGCGCGACCCGCGCGACCCCGACGCGGGGCTGGGCTTCGATCCGATCGTCACGGACACGGGCCTGCCCGTCCCGGCCCGGATCGGCATCGGCCTCGCCGTCGCGGCGCTGCTCGCTCTGCTCCCGGCCGCCTGGCGGGCGGCCACCCGCCGGCGGCGCCGCCACGCCTGGGCCCGCGTCCCGGCTTCCACCGGGCCGGGCGGCCCGCCGGGCGTGCCCGGCGGTGGTGCGGAAGACGCCCGGGCCGCCCTGGACGGCGAGCGGCTCGGCGCGGCGGTGGAGGCCACCTGGCGCGAGCTGGTCGACACGCTGCGCGACCTCGGCCTCGGCCACGACCCGAGCGAGACGCCGCGTGCCCTGGCCCGCAGGCTGACCGAGCGGCACGAGCTGGACGCCGAGACGGCCGCGGCCGTGGCGAGGATCGCCTCGGCCCAGGAGCGCCTGCGCTACGCCCGCACCCCCGGCCGCATCGGCTCCCTGACCGGGGACATGCGCCGGGTGGAAGGGACGCTGCGCGAGACGGTCTCCCGGGGGCGCCGCCTGCGCGCGACGCTGCTGCCGTCCTCGACGCTGCTGAGCCTGCGGGCGGCGGGCGAGAAGGTGCTCGACGGGTTCGACCGCCTGGAGAACCTCCGGATCCGGCGCCCCGGCCGGGCCGCTCCCCCGGAGCCCCCGGCGCGGCGCGCCACGGACGACCGCGTCCTCGCCGGCTCCCGCGACTGAGCCACCCCCGCGCGGCCCGCCCGTCCCGGGCCGGGCCGCGCGGGGATCTCACGGCGTCACGGCGAGGGACCGCGCACGGCCCCCTCAACGCGAGCAGGACCCCCTTCGCCGCTCACAATCGGGATCCGGCACACGTGCGCGGGCCCACGCGCGGCGGGATCGCGGGCGTCGGGAGGGCGGCGCGAGACCCTCGACGCGCCCGCCGTCGAGCGTGCGCGGCACCGGCACGGGCGCCTCGAAGATCGTCCCTCACGACACGCGCGCGCCGGACGACGACACGAAGACCACGCCCTCCGGGCGCGCGCGCCTGACGGCTACGTGAGGACGATCACGCCGCTCAGGGCGCGCACGCCGCGGGCCGCCTCCGCCCGTGAGGGCGGGGCGGCCGGTCGGGGCTCACGGCGGGGCCGCGAGGTGGGTCAGCGCTCTTCGCCTCGGCGGCGCCAGCGCTCCTCCATGCGTTCCATGAAGCTGGGACGCCGGCCGGCGCGACGCTGCTCCGGCTGGGGACCGGGGGCGGCGCCCGGCTTGGCGACGGCTTCACCCCCGAACCCGTTCATGCGCTTCCAGCTCGACAGACCCCACAGACACGCGGCCAGCATGACCACGAAGCCGCCCACACCGAGTGGGATGATCGGTGCCACGACGCCGACCATCAGCAGGACGACACCGAGGACGAAGCCGATGGAGGCTTTGACCAGGCGACGCTTGTAATGGTTGCGTGGATCACTGATCCGAACGGTATTGGCCCACTTCGGGTCCTCGGCGTAGAGGGCCTGCTCGATCTGTTCGAGCAAGCGCTGCTCGTGCTCAGAGAGCGGCACGGCGCCTCCCAAGGACAGCCCCTTGACGGGGTAGACGGCAACGGGCACCACAGGGTGTCCGGACCTCGCGGTCGGTTATCCCCAGAATACGAGGCTGTAGACGTAGGCGAAAGAAAACGTCCAACGTAGACCAAACCGGGGGTGACGTCATAGATCTATTCCATCAAACGGAGGCCGAACAAGCGAGGCCGGACGGACGGCTTCCGGGCCGAACCTCCGGGCCGCCTTGTCCATGGCCTTTTCGGCCTCCCGCCAGCCGGTTTCCCGTTCCCCCAGGCCAAGCTGGCGGGTCGCGGAGCCGGCCGGACGGAGGTTCTCGACCCTGACGCCGACCAGACGGAGGCGCACGCGCTCCAGCCCGGCGGCTCCGTAAAGTTCACGTGCTGTGGCGTAGATCTCCTTCGCGACGTCGGTCGCCTCGCGCAGGGTGCGCGATCGGGTGATCGTCGTGAAGTCGGAACGGCGGAGCTTGACGCTGACGGTGCGGCCGACGTGACCGCCGCCGCGCAACCTGGCGGCGACCCGCTCCGAGAGCCGCAGCAGCTCGCGGTGGATCTCTCCGGGGTCGTCCACGTCGTGGGAGAAGGTCTCCTCGGCGCCGATGCTCTTGTCGGGGACGTGCGGGGTTACCCGCCGCTCGTCGCGCCCCCAGGCGAGGGCGGCCAGGTGCGCGCCCACGGCCCCGAACTCGCGGCGCAGGGTCGGCACGGGCACCTGGGCCAGATCGCCCACCGTGCGGATGCCGAGCCGCACCAGAGCCTGCTCTGTACGCTCCCCAACGCCCCACAGGGCGGCGACGGGGAGCGGGTGGAGGAACTCCACCACCCCGTCGGCCGGGATCACCAGGAGGCCGTCTGGCTTGCACTCGCGGGAGGCGAGCTTGGCGACGAACTTGCTGCCGGCCACGCCGACCGAGCAGGTGATGCCGTGGCGCTCGGCGACCTGGGCGCGGATGAGCGCGCCGATCTCGGCGGGGGTGCCCAGCCGGCGCAGGGCGCCGCCGACGTCGAGGAACGCCTCGTCGGAGGCGATCGGCTCCACCTCGGGGGTGATGGTCTGGAAGATCTCCATCACGCCCTTGGAGACCTCGGCGTACTTTCGGTGGTCGGGCGGGATGACCACGGCCTGCGGGCACAGGCGGCGGGCGCGGGTCATGGGCATCGCCGAGTGGACGCCGAAGCCGCGGGCCTCGTAGGTGGCGCTGAGCACCACTCCCCTGGCGCCCGCGGCGCCGATGATCACGGGGGTGCCCTTCAGCTCGGGCCGGTCGAGAAGCTCGACGCTCGCGTAGAAGGCGTCCATGTCGACGTGCAGGATCGGGCACCCGGTGTCATCGGCCAGCGGCGCCCGCGCCCGGCGGCCACCAGGACCCGGCTCCGAGCGCAGCACCTGCTTTCGCGACACCAGCCGATCCTACCCCGAACATCCGTTCTATCAGCGAGGACGGGGGCCCCGAGTTCCGGCGAACCCCCGAGCCCACCACTCCCCGGCGCCTCCACGGCCCGCTCCCCACCTCGCCTCCAGGGCCCGGCGCAGCCCTGAGAACAGCCCGCCACAAGCTATGACACTTCCGGCAAGCCGCACTCGCCCGTAGGCCGTACAACGGCGCGACGGGAGACGCGTGACGGTGATCCTCTTCGGCGACGTCGCCGAAGAGGATCACCGGTGACCGTGGAAGCGGGTGGCGTGCGACCGGGCCGCCGGGGACACGGTGGCGGCACGGCCGGGGCGTCCTGTGGAGCCGGGTCAGCGGTGGCCGAGGACGTGGAGCTGGGTCGCGATGTCACGCAGGACGGGGTGGCCGGCGGCGGCCTGTTCCAGGGCGACCAGAGCGCGGGCGGCGCCCGGTTCGCCGTCGAGCAGGCGGCCGGGGATGAGGTCGGCGAAGATGCGGACGCCCCTGGCCTCGCCGGGGGTGAACCCGGCGCCGGACAGCAGTTCGGCGAGCGCGCCGCCGCTGAACCGCCGGGGGGTCGGATCCTGCTGACCCCACCGGCCCGCGGGGTCGGTCAGGGCCTGGCGGGCCTCGTCGAAGTGCCCGGTCAGCGAGCGGTGGATCGCCGTGGCGACGGGGTTGGCGGCGAGCACGCTGATCACCCCGCCCTTCCTCAGCAGCCCGGCCACGGCGGCGAGCGCGCCGGCGGGGTCCTCGACGTACTCCAGGACGCTGTGGCACAGCACGAGGTCGGCGCTGCCGGGCTCCAGCAGGTCGCGCAGGTCGGCGGCGTCGCCCTGGAGGCCCTTGACGGCCACCCCCGCGTCGGCGGCGCGCCGTTCGAGGGCGGCCAGCGAGTCGGGGCTGGGGTCCACGACGGTCACCGTGTGGCCCAGCTCGGCGAGCGGCACGGCGAACCCGCCGGTGCCGCCTCCGGCGTCCACGATGTCGAGCCGGTCGCGCCCGGTCGCGGAGGTCTGGCCGGCCAGGGCCGACCGGAGAGCGTCCCAGACCACGGCGGTGCGCACCGCCGGTGAAGTGGCCGCCTGGCGTGGCCCGCCTTCGCTGCGCAACGTCAGCCTCCTCGGGGGATGTCGGTCGAGCCCAGCCTACGCGCAAAGGCCGCCGCACACCCGATCACCCTCGACCCGCCGCCCGGCCCCCGGCGAGGCACCCCGGAGAACGGCCGTCCACCGTCGACGGCGCCGGCATCACCGCCCCACGTCCCACCGCCGCGGCGCCGGAGGGTGCAGGCCGGTGATCGCGGTCACTGCCCACCGAGCCGGAACAGAACGCACCCCGGCCGAGCCGTTGCGGGCGGCGGACACGTTGCCGCGTACCGAGGAGCCGGCACAGACCCCACCCCGGCGGAGCCGTTGCGGGGGCTCCGCCCGGGGTGGCGGACGGGTGGGGCGGGGGCTCGGGGCGGAGGCGGTGCGGGGTCCGCCTGGGGCGGGGGGTCAGAGGGCCAGGGAGGGCTTCAGGTGCTTGAAGCGGGCCAGGAGGCCGTTGACGAACTGGGGGGACTCGTCGGTGGACAGCTCGGAGGCCAGGTGGACCCACTCGCTGATGACCACGGCCTCCGGGACGTCGGCCACCCACAGCAGCTCGTAGGTGCCGGCGCGCAGGAGGTTGCGGTCGACGGCGGGCATGCGGTCGAGGGTCCAGCCCTCGGAGTAGGTGGAGATCAGCTCGTCGATGCGCGTGCGGTGACGGTCGACGCCCTCGACCAGCATCGTGGTGTACTCGTTGACGGGCGGTTCGGCCCGCTCGACCCGCTCAGCGAGGACGTCGCGCGGTGACTCGGTGCGCAGTTCGGCCTCGAAGAGGATGTCCAGGGCTCGCCTGCGTGCTTTTCCCCGAGCGGACACCGTCAGGCCCGGCCGAGGTACTCGCCGGTGCGGGTGTCGACCTTGATCTTCTCGCCGGTCGTGATGAAGAGCGGCACCTTGACCTCGGCGCCGGTCTCCAGGGTGGCGGGCTTGGTGCCGCCGGTGGAGCGGTCGCCCTGCAGGCCGGGCTCGGTCTGGGAGATGGTGAGCTCGACGGCGGCGGGCAGCTCGACGTACAGGACGTTGCCCTCGTTGACCGCGACGGTCGCCAGCCCGTTCTCGAGCAGGTAGTTGGCGGTGTCTCCGACGGTCTTCCTGGGGACGTTCAGCATGTCGTAGGTCTCGGTGTCCATGAACACGAAGTCCTCGCCGTCCATGTACGAGTACTGCATCTCGCGCCTGTCGACGTTCGCCACCTCGACCTTGACGCCGGCGTTGAAGGTCTTGTCGACGACCTTCCCCGACAGCACGTTCTTCAGCTTGGTGCGGACGAACGCGCCCCCCTTGCCGGGCTTGACGTGCTGGAACTCCACCACCGCCCACAGCTCGCCACCCTCGAGCTTGAGCACCAGGCCGGTCTTGAGGTCATTGGTCGTCGCCACTCGTGTTCTCCTGCGTCGTCGTCGTCGCGCTCGCTGGCCGCCGTCCGGTGTTCACAGGACCAGCAGCTCTCTTGTCGTGCGGGTGAGGAGTTCCGGGCCGCCCGCTCGCGTCACGAGGGTGTCCTCGATCCGGACGCCGCCCCTGCCGGGGAGGTACACCCCCGGCTCGACGGTGATCGGAACCCGATCGTCAAGTCTACCGGCACCCGTGGGGCGCAGGAACGGATCCTCGTGTATCTCCAGGCCGACGCCGTGCCCCAGGCCGTGGCCGAAATGCTCGCCGTGCCCGGCATCCCTGATGAGGTCCCGCGCGGCGGCGTCGACCTCGCCGGGACCGGCGCCGGGCGACAGGGCACGCCGCCCGGCCCGCTGCGCCTCGCGCACCAGGTCGTACAGCTCGCGCTGCCACCCGGACACCGCGCCCACGGCGACCGTGCGGGTCATGTCGGCGTGGTAGCCGTCGTGGCGGGCGCCGAAGTCCATGGTCACCAGGTCGCCGCGCTCGATCGGGCGGTCGGACGGCGTGTGGTGCGGCACCGAGCCGTTGGGCCCGCTCGCCACGATCGACTCGAAGGCGAGCCCTTCGGCGCCGAGCTCCATCATGCGCGACTCCAGCGCCCGGGCGACCTGCCTCTCGGTCATGCCGGGCGCGAGGGTGGCGACGACGTCGGCGAAGGCGCGGTCGGTCAGGTCGCAGGCGACGCGCAGCGCGTCGATCTCGGCCTCGTCCTTGACCACGCGCAGCCCCTCCACGAGCCGGTCGAGCGGTGTCAGGGCGCCGCCGAGCTCCATGTAGCGGGCGACGGACATGTCGTGCGCCTCGATGCCCGGCCGCGCGGCCATCGCCGCCAGCGCGCCGGCGACGTCGCGCTGCTCGACCAGCTCGACGCCGGGGCAGGCGGCGCGGGCCGTCTCGATGTAGCGGAAGTCGGTCGCCAGCACGGCCGAGCCGTCCTCGCGCACCAGGACGGCGGCGTTCGAGCTGGACAGGCCGGTCAGGTATCGCACGTTGACGCCCCGGGTGACCAGGATGGCGTCGACGTCGTGCTCGCCCAGCAGCGCCGCGAGGCGGGCGCGCCGGGATCGGTGGACTCCGCTCATGCCACGACTGTACGGCGTGCCGCGCCCGGTCAGGCGGGGTCGTCGGCGGCGGGCGCGGGCCTGGCGGAGCGCAGCGGCAGCTCGCGCAGGAACAGCACCGCGAGGAAGCCGAGCACGGCCGCCGGGACGCAGGCCAGGAAGACGGTCCGCATGGCCTCGGCGAACGCCTGGACGACGATGTGGCGCAGCTCCGGGGGCAGGGCGTGGATGGCCTCGGGCGTGCCGAGCGGGATCTCGCCCGGCGGCGCGGCGGTGTGCGCGGCGGCCAGCATGCGGGCCATCTCGTCGCGCACCCGGTTGGTCAGGACGGCGCCGAGCGCGGCCACGCCCACGGCGCCGCCCAGGCTGCGGAAGAAGGTGACCCCGGAGGTGGTGACCGCCATGTCGCGGGGCGGCGCGGCGTTCTGCGCGGCGAGGATCAGGATCTGCATGCTCATGCCGAGCCCGAGGCCCAGCACGGCGAGCCCGGCGCCGATGACCCAGCGCTCGGAGTCGGCGTGCAGCTGCGACAGCAGGGCCATGCCGGTCCCGACGAGCAGCATGCCGGCGGCCGGGAACGCCTTCCACCTGCCGGTGCGGGTGACGACCCGTCCCGCGCCGATCGAGGCGACCAGCAGGCTGAGCACCAGGGGCAGCGTCATCAGGCCGGACACCGCCGGGCTCATGCCCTTGACGATCTGGAGGTACTGCGGCAGGTAGATCATGACGCCGAAGATCGAGACGCCGACCAGCAGCGACGCGGCGGCGGCCGCCACGAAGGTACGGTCGCCGAACAGCCGGGGCGGCAGGATCGGGTCGGCGGCGCGGCGCTCGGCCATGACCGACAGCACGAACAGCAGCGCCGCGACGGCGCCGAGTCCGTAGGACCACGGGGAGTTCCACGCGAACTGGTGGCCGCCGAGGGAGAGCAGGAGCATCAGCGCGGAGGCTCCGCCGGTGACGGTGAACGCCCCCCACCAGTCGACGCGCGCGTCGCGTTTCTGGTGGTCGAGCCGCAGCACCCGCTGGACGACCAGGAAGGCGGCCACCGCGAGCGGCACGCACACGTAGAAGCACCAGCGCCAGCCCAGCCAGGGGGTGTCGACCAGGACGCCGCCGAGCAGCGGCCCGGTGACCGTGGACACCCCGAAGACGGCGCCGATGTAGCCGGAGTAGCGGCCGCGCTCCCTCGGCTGCACGATGTCGCCGAGGATGACCTGCGTCAGCGCCGCGAGGCCGCCGGTGCCGAGGCCCTGCACGGCGCGGGCGGCGATCAGCATGCCCATGTTCGCCGAGAGCCCGGCGACGAGGGAGGCCCCGACGAACAGCCAGAGGGCGAGCTGGAACATGCGCTTGCGGCCGAACAGGTCGGACAGCCGGCCCCACAGCGGGGTGGACGCCGTCATGGTCAGCAGGGTGGCCGCGGCGACCCAGGAGAGCTGGTCCTGTGCGCCGAACTCCCCGACGATCGTGGGCAGGGCGGTGCCGACCACCGAGGTGGAGATCATGGAGGTCAGCAGGGCGAGCATCAGCCCGGAGAGGATCTTCAGGATCTCGCGGTGGGAGTAGGCGCGACGGACGGCGTCCTCGTCGCGTGCCGGTGGCAGGGCGCCCCGCACCGTCACCAGCGGCCTCCCCGATCTTCCGACCTTCCTCGCATTTGTAGTAGACGCCCGTTTACATGTCAAACAACTACAGTGCGCATATAGGCGGAAAGGGGAGTGGCCAGGTGTCCGGCGAGTCGACGCAGGTACGAGATCGCGAGGCCACGAGCGGCCGCATCCTGGCCGCCGCCCGCACCCTGTTCGCCGAGCACGGCTACGAGCGGGTGACCGTCCGGATGATCGCGTCCGAGGCAGGCGCCAACGTCGCTCTGATCAACCGGTACTTCGAGTCGAAGGCGCGGCTGTTCGCGCACGTCCTGGTCGGCGAGTCGGCGATGCGGTCGGTGATCGAGGGCGACCCCGAGGGGCTGCCGCGGCGGCTGGCGGCGCACATGGCCCACCGGCTGAGCGCGGGCGCCTCCGACCCCATCGTGCGGGTGATCGACCGCGCCGGCACCAGCCCCGAGATCAGGGCGGTGCTGCGCGACCGGGTGGAGTCGGCCCTGACGGAACCGCTGCGCCGGCACCTGCCCGGCCCGAACGCCAGGGAGCGGGCGATGCTCGCGACCTCGATCATCCTCGGCGGCGGGTCGCTGCGCCGGGTGCTCGGGCCGGAGTCGCTGCGCGAGGCCGACCCGGGCTTCCTGGAGGAGCGGCTCACCGCCATCTTCACCGCCTGCCTGGCCGGCCCCGCCGACGGCGCCAGGACCCCGGCTCCCTGACGGCGGCTCCCTGACGACACGTTCGGCGCACCCGCCGGGCAAGGCCGGGACGCCGGCTCCCCCGACCTCCGAGCCGCCCGGCATGCTCGGCGTACCCGCCGGGCAGGGCCGGCTCCGCGACCTTCCCGATTCTCCCGACCCGCCGTACCCGCCCGACCCGCCCGACCCGCCCGGCATGCTCGGCGTATCCGGCCGGCGACGGCGTCGGGATCCCGCTTCCCGGCCGGTGCGAAGCGCCGGCCGGGCCCCGGGGCCGCGGGGGTCAGGACGCCAGGTCTCTGACCTTCTCGACGAGCTTGACGCGCTCCTCGTGCGTGGCGGCGACCGGGGTGACGTTGACCGTCGTGACGCCCGACTCGCGCATCGCGGCGAGCCGCTCGCGGACGAAGCTCTCGGGCCCGACCAGCGACATCTTCTCCAGCAGCTCCGCGGGCACCAGGGCGGCGGCCTCGTCCTTCCTGCCCTCCAGGTACAGGTCCTGGATCCGCTCGGCCTCCTTCTCGTAGCCGTAGCGGCGGGCGAGGTCGTTGTAGAAGTTCCTGCCCCGGGCGCCCATGCCGCCGATGTACAGCGCCGCCATCGGCCGGCCCAGCTCCAGGATGCCCGCGACGTCGTCGCCGATCGCCAGGAAGGCCTGGGCGATGACGTCCAGTTCGCCCAGCTCCTGCGCCCGCTTGGCCTTGCCGGCCGCCAGCGAGGGGCCCCAGACCTCGGCCGCCTTCTCGGGCACGTAGAAGATCGGCTCCCAGCCCTCGGCCAGCTCGGCGGTCAGCTCGACGTTCTTGGGGCCGATCGCCGCCACGACGATGGGGATGCGCGGGCGCACCAGCTTGTTGATCATCTTGAGCGGCTTGCCCAGGCCCGTGCCCTGACCGGCCGGCAGCGGCAGGTTGTAGTGGGCGCCCTGGTGGGTCACCCGCTCCCGGCGCCACACCTTGCGGCAGATCTCGATCACCTCGCGGGTGCGGGCCAGCGGCGCGGAGTACGGCACGCCGTGCCAGCCCTCGATCACCTGGGGGCCGGAGGCGCCGAGGCCGAGCACGAAGCGGCCGTCGGAGACGAAGTCCATGCCGGCGGCCGTCATGGCGAGCAGGGTGGGGGTGCGCGAATAGATCGGCAGGATGCCCGAGGCGATCTGCAGCCGCTCGGTGCGCGCGGCGATGTAGCCCATCTGGCTGACCGCGTCGAAGCCGTAGGCCTCGGCGACGAAGACGATCTCCAGCCCGACCTTCTCGTAGTCGGCCAGCTCCGCCACGGTGTCCTTGAAGCCCGTGCCGGCGTAGTTGAGAGCCATGCCGATGCGCATCCCGCGTCCTTCCCGAAGCCGACCGAATTTTGTTCCGGTGCGTGCGAGGAAAAGGCTACCGAGCGGCCGGGCCCTGGCCAACCCGCGGGTGCCCGGCCGCCGCTCGGGCGCGGGCGAGGTCGCCGGGGGTGTCGATGTCGGCGGGGTCGCCGACATCGTCGCAGGGCACGCCGGTGACCAGCTCGGGGTGGGCCCGCAGGAACGGCCGCGCCCCGACGTCCCCGGCCGCCAGCCTGCCGACCTCGCCGAAGTGCTCCCTGCCGATGAGCACGGGGTTGCGCGGGGCGCCGCCGTAGGTGGCCACGGCCACCGCCGCGCCGGCCTCGCGCGCGGCGACCAGCCGCCGCACGGCCTCGGCGGTGATCAGCGGCTGGTCGACCAGGGCGACGACGACGGCGTGCGCCGACAGGGGCAGGGCGTCCAGCCCGGCGCGCAGGGAGGAGCCCATGCCGGTCGCCCAGTCGGGGTTGCGCACCACCACCGCGCCGTGGACCTCGACGGTCACCGCGCCGAGCACGACCACGACCGGGTGACAGCCGCCCTCGCGGAGCAGGCGCACCCCGCGCGCGGCCAGCGGCTCGCCGCCGAGCTCCACCGCCGCCTTCGGCGTTCCCAGCCGCGCGCCCGCGCCGGCCGCGAGCAGCAGCCCGGCGTACCCGGGCGCCGGCGCGCTCACGGGGCCTCTTCCCCGGCCTCGCCGTGGATGCGGCCCCGGGTGTCGGTCAGCGACCGGCCCGAGCCGCCCCAGCGCAGGCGGATGAGCTCGGCCGCGATGGACACCGCCGTCTCCTCCGGGGTCCGCGCGCCGAGGTCGAGGCCGATGGGCGAGCGCAGCCGGGCGATCTGCTCCTCGGTCACGCCGGCCTCGCGCAGCCGCGCCAGCCGGTCCTCGTGGGTGCGGCGCGAGCCCATGGCGCCGACGTACTGAGCGTCGGTGCGCAGCGCCACCTCCAGCAGCGGAACGTCGAACTTGGGGTCGTGGGTGAGCACGCAGATGACCGTGCGCTCGTCGACGTGGACCGTGGACAGGTAGTCGTGCGGCCACTTGACGACCACCTCGTCGGCGTCGGGGAACCGCTTGGGCGTTGCGAACACCGGGCGGGCGTCGCAGACCACGACGTGGTAGCCGAGGAACTTGCCGACGCGCGCGACGGCGGCGGCGAAGTCGATCGCGCCGAAGACCAGCATGCGCGGCGGCGGGGCGAAGGAGTGGACGAACACCGCCAGGTCGTCCAGGCGGCGCTCCCCCCGGGGCCCGTACCGGCGCACGCCGGTGAGGCCCTGGGCCAGCATGCCGCGCACGTCGTCGTCCACGGCGGCGTCGAGCCGGGCCGCGCCGAGCGACCCGGAGGTGCGATCGGGCCAGACGACCCTGCGCGCGCCCGTGCGCCCGGGCCCCGACATGATCGTCGCGACGGCCACCGGCTCCTGCCGCCGCACCGAGGCGGCGATCTCGCCCAGCTCGGGGAAGCTCTCGCGCGACACCGGCTCGACCAGGATGTCGATGATGCCGCCGCAGGTGAGGCCGACCGAGAACGCGTCGTCGTCGCTGACCCCGTACCTCTGGAGCACCGCGCGGTCCTCCTTGACGACCTCGCGCGCCAGCTCGTACACCGCGCCCTCCACGCAGCCGCCGGACACGCTGCCGACGGCCTCCTCCTCCAGCACCGCCATGGACGCCCCGGGCGGCCTCGGCGCGCTGCGGAAGGTGTCGACGACGGTGGCCAGGCCGAACCGCTCGCCGGCCTCCCACCACCGGACGATCTGCGAGAGCACGTCACGCATGGGCGAGCCTTTCCGCGAGTTCCTCGAAGGCCGCGAGGCTGTGCCCCGCCACGAAGGAGTCGACATGGGGCAGGGCGGCGCGCATGCCGCCGGTCAGCGGCTGATAGCCGTCGCGGCCCTTGTGGGGGTTGACCCACACCACCCGGCGGGCGAGCCGCGACAGCCGGGCCATCTGCCGCCCGAGCAGGGCGGGGTCGCCGCGCTCCCAGCCGTCGGAGGCGATGACGACGACGGCGCCGCGCGCGCCGGAGCGCCGGTCGAGGAACGCCTTGAGCTCGTCGCCGAGCCGGGTGCCGCCGCTCCAGTCGGGGACGGCCGCCGACACCAGGCGCATGGCGGTGTCGGGGTCGCGGTGGCGCAGCTCGGCGGTGACGCGGGTGAGCCGGGTGCCCGCGCTGAAGACCTCGGTGGCGCGCGGCTCGCGGCGCACCAGCGCGTGGGCGAAGCGCAGGAGGGTGTCGGCGTAGGCGGCCATGGAGCCGCTGACGTCGACGATCAGCACGACGCGGCGCGGGCGCTCGCGGCGGGCCCGGCGGTACAGGCGGGCGGTCTCGCCGCCCCTGCGCAGGGTCTCCCTGGTGGTGCGGCGGACGTCGAGCCGGCCGGCGCGCGCGGGGACGTACCGGCGGGAGCGCCGCTGCTCGCGGCGGGCGCGCAGCAGGGCGAGCATGCGGTTGACCTCGGCGCGCTCGGCGGCGGTCAGGCGGGCGACGTCGCGGTGCCGCAGCACCTCGGCGCGGGTGGCGGTGGCGGGCACGGCCTCGCCGGAATCGTCGTCGCGGCCCTCGGCGGAGTCCGGGGAGACGGTGTGCCGGGTGATCGTGATCGTCGTCGGCGCGCGCCGGGACGGGCGGGGGCGCTCGCCGCCGAAGTAGGCGGCGAAGCAGCGGTCGTAGCGCGGCAGGTCGTCGGGGCCGGCGCAGAGGGTCAGGCGCCCGGCCCAGTAGACCTGGCCGGGGTCGGCGGCGTCGACGTGGCGCAGGGCGAGCAGCAGGTTGCGCGTGCGCTCGTGGTCGGCCGCCACCCCCGCCGCGCGCAGCGTGCGGGCGAACCCGGTCATGGTCGCCGCGACCGCCGCCTCCCCCTCGGCCGCCCGGCCTTCCGCCCCAGCGGCGGGGCGGGGGCCGGCGCCGGAGGGCGGCGGCGCGCCGTGGCCGCGGGCGGGCGGGGCCGCGGGGGCGCCGTTCGGCGGGATGGCGTGCGGGGTCGTGCCGTCAGCCATGGCGCAGCAGGCCGTTCTGGAGGACGGCCTCCTGGTCCTCCCGGTATTTGAGCACCGCGCCCAGGGTGGTCGCGGCCAGATCGGGGTCGAGGTCGCGGGCGCCGAGCGTGAGCAGGGCCTCGGCCCAGTCGAGGGTCTCGGCGACGCCGGGCGGCTTGACCAGGCCCGCGTCGCGCAGGCGCCCGGCGGCGCGCGCGACCTGGGTCGCCAAGGCCTCCGTGCAGGCGGGCAGGCGGCGCAGCAGGATCGCGACCTCGCGGTCGAACGGCGGGTGCTCCAGCCAGTGGTAGAGGCAGCGGCGCTTGAGGGCGTCGTGGACGTCGCGGGTGCGGTTGGAGGTGACGACCACCACCGGGGGCGTCGGGGCGCTGATCGTGCCGAGCTCGGGGATGGAGATGGTGAAGTCGGACAGCACCTCCAGCAGGAACGCCTCGAACTCGTCGTCGGCACGGTCGACCTCGTCGACCAGCAGCACGCTGGGCCGGGTCTCCAGTGCCTTCAGCAGCGGGCGGGCGATGAGGAAGCGCCGGTCGTACAGCTCGCCCTCCAGGCGCGCGGCGTCGGTGGCGCCGGTGGCCTCGGCGGCCTTCAGGTGCAGGAGCTGGCGGGGGAAGTCCCAGTCGTAGAGGGCCTGGGCGGCGTCGAGGCCCTCGTAGCACTGCAGGCGGATGAGCGGGGCGCCGAGCACGGCGGCGAGGGTCTTGGCCAGCTCGGTCTTTCCGACCCCGGCCTCGCCCTCCAGGAACAGCGGGCGGCCCATCTTCAGCGCCAGGAAGCACGCGGTGGCCAGCCCCGGGTCGGCCAGGTAGGCCCGCGCGTCGAGCAGCTCGGCCAACTGAGCCGGAGTCGTGATCTCCGACGCCCGGGGTGCGCTCTCCACCCCCTCAGATTACGCGCGTCCCGAGACCGCGGCGCCGAGCGCGCGATCCGGGGCGGGCGGCCGAAGCAGGTGACCAGCACGGGCCGCCGAGGCGGGCGACCGAGACACACGGTCGAGGCGGGTGGCCGGGACGGGCGGCCGAGACGCGCGGTCGGGACGCGCGGTCGGGACGCGCGGTCGGGACGCGCGGTCGGGACGCGCGGTCGGGACGCGCGGTCGGAGTGGGTGGTCGGAGTGGGTGGTCGGAGTGGGTGGTCGAGACACGCGGCCGGGACGGGCGGTCGAGCCGGGTGGACCAGACGGGTGGACCAGACGCACGTCCAGGACGCATGGCCGGGACGGGCGGCCGGAGTGGGTGGCCGAGACGCGCGGTCGGGGCGGGGGCGGGTGAAGCACCCCCTCAGGAGGTTATTACCTATTGACCTAGTAGGAAATGTAGGTAATGCTGCGTCCACATGGCCCATGACGAACCGTGCGAGGTGGCTTGATGACCTCACCCCCTCTCAGCCTTCAGACGGCGGGCGAGGCGGTGCCGCTCGACTCCACGCGGTCGCGGGAGCATCCGGCGCGGCGCCGGCCCGCCCGCGCGCCGCGCGGCTCGGCGGCGGGGAAGCGCTGGGTGAGCCCGCTCGCGGCGCTCGCCCTGTGGCAGGTGGCCAGCGCCACCGGGCTGCTGCCCGACCGGCTGCTGGCCGCGCCCACCACGATCGCCGCCACCGCCGTCGAGCTGGTCTCCGACGGCACGCTGCCCACCGCCATCGCCGTCTCGCTCCAGCGGGTCGCCGCCGGGTTCGCCCTGGGAGGGGCCGCGGGGGTGTTGCTGGCCCTGGCGGCCGGCCTGAGCCGCGCCGGCGAGAGCGCGGTCGACCCGATCATGCAGATGCTGCGCGCCCTGCCGTTCTTCGGGCTCATCCCGCTGTTCATCCTGTGGTTCGGCATCGGCGAGACTCCCAAGGTCACCCTGGTGGCGCTCGCGGTGTCCTTCCCGCTCTACCTGAACACCTTCGCCGGCATCCGCAACGTGGACGGCAGGCTCGCCGAGCTCGGCACCACGCTCAAGCTCGGGCGCGCCGGGCTGATCCGCCACATCGTGCTGCCCGGCGCGCTCCCCCAGACCCTCGTCGGGCTCCGGCAGAGCCTCGGCGTGGCCTGGCTGGCCCTCATCGTGGCCGAGCAGGTCAACGCCGACGCCGGCCTCGGCTTCATGATCAACGACGCCCGCGAGTTCCTGCGCACGGACGTCATCGTGGTGGGACTGCTGGTGTACAGCGCGCTGGGCCTGATCACCGACGCCGTCGTGCGGCTTCTGGAACGGAGGGCGCTGTCATGGCGGCGCGGGTTTCTCAGCGAGTAGCCGGGGTGCGGGGCCTGACCAAGAGGTTCGGCGAACGCACCGTGCTCTCCGGGCTCGACCTGGACGTCCGGGGCGGCGAGTTCATCGCCCTGCTCGGGCGCAGCGGTTCGGGCAAGTCCACGCTGCTGCGCGCCCTGGCCGGCCTGGACCGCGACGTCCGGGGAGAGCTGGACGTCACCGGGTCGGTGTCGGTCGCGTTCCAGGAGCCACGGCTGGTGCCGTGGAAGCGCGTCGGCGCCAACGTCGCCCTCGGGCTCACCGGCCCGGACGTCGAGGAGCGTGCGGCACGCGCGCTCGCCGAGGTCGGCCTGACCGAGCGGGCCGGCGCCTGGCCGCTGACGCTGTCGGGCGGCGAGGCGCAGCGGGCCAGCCTGGCGCGCGCCCTGGTGCGCGAGCCCGCGCTGCTGCTGCTCGACGAGCCGTTCAGCGCGCTGGACGCGCTCACCCGCATCACCGTGCACCAGCTCGTCCTGCGGCTGTGGGCGGCGCACCGCCCGGCCGTCCTGCTGGTCACCCACGACGTCGACGAGGCCCTGCTGCTCGCCGACCGCGTGCTGGTGCTCGACGAGGGCCGCATCGACCACGAGGCGGCGATCGGCGCGCCCCGTCCCCGCCACCGCGACCACCCCGAACTGGTCTCCCTGCGAGACCGCCTGCTCGCCGCCCTCGGCGTGACCCTGGAGGAAGAGAACCCATGACCGCCGCGACCGGCACGCCGCCGGAGGCACCACGATGATCGCCAAGCTCGCGCGGATACTCGGGGCGGCCGGCCTGGCCGCGGCCCTGGCCGCCTGCGGGGGCGGCGCGCAGAGCGCCGCGCCGGCCGGGGCGGCGGGCGAGCCGTCGCGGGTGACCCTGCGGGTCGGCGACCAGAAAGCCGGCTCCCAGGTGCTCCTGCGGGCCGCCGGCGAGCTGGACGGGCTGCCCTACGAGATCACCTGGGCCCAGTTCACCTCAGGCCCCCCGCTACTGGAGGCCGTCAACGCCGGCGGCGTCGACATCGGCGGGGTGGGCAACACCCCGCCGATCTTCGCGGCGGCGGCCCGTTCGAAGATCGCGGTGGTGGCGGCCGACCGGCAGAGCGTCCACGGCCAGGCCGTCGTCGTGCCGCCCGGATCGCCCATCACGGCCCCCGCCCAGCTCAAGGGGAAGCGGATCGCCGTGGCCAAGGGCAGCTCGGCGCACTACCACCTGCTCGCGGTGCTGAAGAAGGAGAACCTCTCCTTCGACGACATCACCGTCAACTACCTGCAACCGGCCGACGCCCTGGCGGCGTTCAGCTCCGGGCGCCTGGACGCCTGGGCCATCTGGGACCCCTACACCTCGCAGGCCCGCCTCTCGAACCAGGCGAAGCTCCTGCTGGACGGCGACGGCTACGTCAACGGCTACAACTTCCAGGTGGCCGGGCAGGAGGCGCTCGCCGACTCCGGCAAGGCCGCCGCCATCCGGGACTACATCGCCCGCCTGCAGCGCGCCAAGATCTGGGCCAACACCCACCAGAAGGAGTGGGCGCGGGTCTGGTCGCAGGAGACGGGCCTGCCCGGGGAGGTCACGCTGGCGGCCGCCGCCAACCGCACCACCACGCCGGTCCAGATCGACGACGCCCTGGTGGCCTCCGAGCAGGAGATGGCGGACGCCTTCTCGGCGGAGGGGCTGCTCCCGGGGAGGATCACGTTCGCCGACTTCGCGGACCGCCGGTTCAACGACCTCGTCAAGAAGGACACCTGACCATGACCCTGAGGTTCCACTGGTTCCTGCCCACGACGGGCGACGGGCGCTCGGTCTTCGGCGGCGGGCACGGGCTCAAGGGCGGGCACGGCCGCTCGTCCGCGACCGCGTTCCGCCCGCCGTCGATCGACTACCTGGCCCAGATCGCCCGCTCGGCCGAGCAGCTCGGATTCGAGGCCGTGCTCACCCCGACCGGCACCTGGTGCGAGGACGCGTGGCTGGTCACCGCCGCCCTGACCCGGGAGACGACCAAGCTGAAGTTCCTGGTCGCCTTCCGGCCCGGTTTCGTCTCCCCCACCCTGGCGGCGCAGATGGCGGCCACCTACCAGCGCATCTCCGGCGGGCGGCTGCTGCTCAACATCGTCACCGGCGGCGAGGGCGTCGAGCAGCGGCGCTTCGGCGACCACCTGGACAAGGACGAGCGCTACGCCCGCACCGGCGAGTTCCTGTCCATCGTGCGCGGCGCGTGGAGCGGCACGCCGTACGACTTCTCCGGGCAGTACTACGAGGTGGAGGGCGCGACCGTCTCCCAGCCGCCCGACCCGCTGCCCGACCTTTACTTCGGCGGCTCCTCGGCCGCGGCCGGGCCGGTCGCCGCGCGGCACGTCCAGACCTACCTGACGTGGGGCGAGCCGCCCGGCCAGGTGGCCGACAAGATCGACTGGATGGCCGGGCTGGCGGCCGACGAGGGGCGGACGCTGCGCTACGGCATCCGGCTGCACGTCATCTCCCGCGACACCTCCGAGCAGGCGTGGGCCGAGGCCGCGCGCCTGCTGGAGGCGATCGACCCGGCCGACGTCCGCAGCGCGGCCCAGGCGCTCGGCCGCAGCGACTCGGTCGGGCAGAAGCGCATGCTGGCCCTCAACGAGGGCTACCGGCGCGACGGCGGCGGCGTGCGCGACCTGGAGGTCTACCCGGGCCTGTGGGCCGGGGTCGGGCTGGTGCGCGGCGGGGCAGGCACCGCGCTGGTGGGCAGCCACGCGGAGGTCGCCGACCTCATCGAGACCTACGCCGCGCAGGGCGTGTCGGAGTTCGTCCTGTCGGGCTACCCGCACCTGGAGGAGGCCTACTGGTTCGGCGAGGGGGTGTTCCCCGAGCTGCGCCGCCGCGGCCTGCTCGACCGCGGCCAGACGGCCGCCCACGCCACCGCGGGCAACGGCGCCAACGGCTCCTCCCCGAGGCTCGCGGGCGCCGCACCGGGGCGCTGAGGCACCCGGCACCGCCCGTCAGGCGCACCGGCCCCTCGGCCACGGCGCCCCGCCACCACGGCCGGGGCGCCTCAGGCGTCCCCGCATCGGATTCACGGCGTCCCCGCCACCATTGGCGGGGGTCTTAAGCGTCCCGGCACCGCGTTCACGGCGCCCCGCCACCACGGCCGGGGCGCCTCAGGCGTCCCGGCACCGCAGGGGGCCCGGGGGCTTCGCGGGCCCCGGGGTCACCTGCGGTCGGGGGCCTCGCCGTAGTGGTGGATGAGGGCGCGCAGCTCGGCCACGGCCCTGCGGGAGCGTTCCTTCTCGGCGCCCTGGATGCCCATCGCGCCGACGCTGGAGCCGTCGGCGAGGTCGAGCCGGGGCCACGGCTCGCCCTCGGGCAGGGCCACGCCCAGCACCTCGGCCCACTCGTAGCGGTGGACGCGCACGGCGTTGACGACCGTCACGCCCCGCTCGTCGGCCTGCACCCGCAGGCGCCCGAGCATGTGCAGGATGCCGGCGACCGCGAAGCCGAAGACCACCACGCCGATGCGGTCGGGCACCTTGAACGGCGGCGGCAGCACGACGGCCAGCAGGATCGAGCCCACAACCATCACGGCCGCGAAGCCGTAGGCGAGCATCCTCGCGCGCCGGGGCCGCCAGACCACCGGCAGGGCCGGCGGGGTCTCGCCGTCAAACACGGCGACCCCTCCTTCGGGGGCGGCGGGTGGATCGGCGCGCCAATGGCTCATCCCTTCAGTTCACGCAGGACCAGCGCTGTCTCGATGGCCGCGACCGTGGCCTCGTAGCCCTTGTCCTCACTGCTGCCGGGCAGGCCCGCCCGGTCGATCGCCTGATCAAGGTTGTCACATGTCAGCACCCCGTTGCCCACGGGGGTCGACTCGTCCAGGGACACCCGGGTCAGTCCGTCGGTGACCGAATCGCACACGTACTCGAAGTGGGCCGTGCCCCCCCGGATCACCGCGCCGAGCGCCACCACGGCGTCGCACCGGCGGGCCAGCGCCTGCGCCACCACGGGGATCTCCAGCGAGCCGGCCACCCGCACCGTGACGGAGGTGGCGCGGCACTCCTCGGCCGCCCGCTCGGCGCGGGCCACCATCTGGTCGACGATGTCGTCGTGCCACCGCGCCGCGACGATGCCCACGGTCATCCCCTCGGCGACCAGGGTGGGGGCCTGCGGCCTTCCCTCGCCGCTCACCGGGACCCCTCCCGCACCAGCTCCACACCTTCCTGCACGCCGTCCTGCGCCCCGTCCTGCACGCCGTCCATCCCCATTCCGTCGATCTGGTGGCCGAGCCGGTCGCGCTTGGCCTGGAGGTACCGCAGATTGTGCTCGTTGGCGGCCACCGGCATGGCCTCGCGGCCGAGCACCCTGATGCCGTACCCGTCCAGGCCGCGCAGCTTGGCCGGGTTGTTGGTGAGCACGCGCACCGACTTCACCCCGAGGTCGGCCAGCATCTGGCCGGCGTTGGAGAACTCGCGGGCGTCGACGGGCAGGCCCAGCTCGACGTTGGCGTCGACGGTGTCGACGCCGCCGTCCTGGAGACTGTAGGCCCGCAGCTTGGCCAGCAGGCCGATGCCGCGCCCCTCGTGGCCGCGCAGGTAGACGACCACGCCCCGGCCCTCGGCGGCCACCGTGCGCATGGCGTGGTCGAGCTGCACCCCGCAGTCGCAGCGCAGCGAACCCAGCACGTCCCCGGTCAGGCACTCCGAGTGCGCGCGGACCAGGATGTTCTCCCCGCCGCCGACGTCCCCGTAGACCAGGGCGACGTGCTCGCCGCCGTCGATGCCGCTGGCGTAGCCGTACGCGCGCCACATGCCGTACTTGTTGGGGATGTCGGTCACCGCGACCCGGGTCACGACCCGCTCGGTGCGGCGGCGGTACTCCACGAGCTGCTCGATGGAGACCAGCGCGAGGCCGTGCTCGTCGGCGAACAGCCGCAGGTGCGGCAGGCGGGTCATCGTGCCGTCGTCGTTGACGATCTCGGCGAGCACCCCGGCCGGGGTCAGCCCGGCCATGCGGGCGAGGTCGACCGCCGCCTCGGTGTGGCCGCGGCGCACGAGCACGCCGCCGTCGCGGTAGCGCAGCGGGAAGATGTGCCCGGGGCGCACCAGGTCGAACGGCTCGGTGGCCGAGTCGGCCAGCGCGCGGATCGTCCTGGCCCGGTCGGCGGCCGAGATGCCGGTGGTGACGCCGTCCTTGGCGTCCACGCTGATCGTGTACGCCGTGCGCAGCCGCTCGCGGTTCTCGTTGACCATCAGCGGCAGCCCCAGGCGGTCGAGCTGCTCGCCCTGCATGGGCACGCAGATGACCCCGCTGGTGTACCGGACGGTGAACGCCAGGAGCTCGGGGGTCGCCTTGGACGCCGCGAAGATGATGTCACCCTCGTTCTCGCGGTCCTCGTCGTCGACCACCACGACGGGCCGTCCCAGGCGGATGTCTTCGATCGCCCGCTCTATCGGGTCGAGCCTGATGTCGCTCATGCTGCTACCACCTCCGGCCGGCGGGCGTACTGCCGCCGCCACTCTCGATATCCGAGCAGGACCATCACGAAGAAGATTGCGTACACCACACCGGACACCACCAGCCCCGACTGGAACGCCAGGGGGACCCCGACGACGTCGACCGCCACCCAGATCCACCAGAAGTCGATCAGCGCCCTGCCCTGGGCGTAGGTGGCGACGGCGCTGCCGACGAAGATGTAGGCGTCGGGAAGCGGCGCCCAAGACCAGCCGGTGACGGTGAAGAACAGGGCGACCAGCGCCGTGGCGACGGCCATCACCGCGACCAGCGCCACCCGCTCGCGGGTCGTGCCCGGCCGTACGGTCAGGTCGTTGCCGCCGCGCGTGCCGCGCGTCCAGCGCCACCACCCGTACACCGCCAGCGCGCCGAACATCGCCTGCTTCAGCGCGTTGCCGGTGATGTGCGCCTGCACGGACGCGACGAACAGCAGGACCGACCCGGTCAGCTGCACCGGCCAGGTCCAGATGGTGCGCCTGATGGCCAGCCACACGGTGGCGAGCGCCAGGACGTTGCCCACCAGGTCGATCCACAGCACGTGCTGGCCGAGCAGGGTGAAGCCGGCTTCGGTCCAGCTCATGACGCGACGTCCGTGCGGTGCGCGGCGGTGAGCTTCTCCACGTACTTGGCGATCACGTCGACCTCCAGGTTCACCGGGTCGCCCGGCTGCCTGAGCCCGAGCGTGGTGAGCTGGAGGGTGGTGGGGATGAGGCTGACGGAGAACGTCCCGCCGGCCACCGCGAACACGGTGAGGCTGACGCCGTCGACGGCGATCGAGCCCTTCTCGACCACGTAGCGGTCGAGCGCCGCCGGCAGGGAGACGCGGACGACCTCCCAGTGCTCGGCGGGCTCTCGGGAGACCACGACGCCGGTTCCGTCGACGTGGCCCTGGACGATGTGGCCGCCGAGGCGCTGGTCGGCGCGGACGGCGCGTTCGAGGTTGACTCGCGCGCCCGGCCTGAGGGAGCCGAGGGCGGTGCGGTCGAGGGTCTCCTTCATCACGTCGGCGGTGAACACGTCGCCGTCGACGTCCGCGACGGTCAGGCAGACGCCGTTGACGGCGATCGACTCGCCGTGAAGTGCGCCGGCGGTGACGGTCTTCCCGCGTACGCGGAAGCGCGCCGCGTCGTTCAGCGCCTCCACATCGGCGAGCTCTCCGAGCTCCTCGACGATTCCTGTGAACATCAACGCTCCTTGTGCGGTGCCTGTGGGGCGAGGAGCCGGGGCGCGAACCGGATCGGAACCTCTGCGAGGCATCGACCCGGGATGATTCGCCCGTCTTCCGGGGGTCGGCGGGAAGCGAAGGCGCGCAGGGATCGCGGGGCACGGTCACCGGGAGATCCGCCGTGAGGCGTCGAACGCTCGGCCGCGCGGCGCGCGGCGGCGTGAGTCCGGCCCATCCGACCCCTCCTACTCGCCAGTAGCTTTCCTGCCACGGCGGGCCCCGGGGTGAACGGGTACGGCGAACGCACCACTCGGCGTCCGGCGACGGGTCGCCGGACGCTCGCGCGCTTCCTCCCATCCGGACTTTCACCGTCGGTCCCGGATTTCCACCGGGTCAACCGGCCGATGGTTTCGGCCGGGTCGCGGACTGTCACCGCCGGTTCGGAATTGCACCGACCCCGGAGCACGCTGCTCTGTCTTCAGTGTGCCACGCCCGGCAAAGAGGACGTAACCCCACACCCCCTTACCTTGACCAGGCACTTGCCGCCGCAAGACAGGGGTTGCCCCACCCTCGGGCGACCGTCTTCGGCCGTCCCACGCGCCGGACGGCCGGGCCGTGGCGCGATCGCCAGGCGGCACGCGGGCGGCCACGGCGGCGGTGCCGCGAAGGGGCGCGCGGGCCGGTGGGGACTGACGGAACAGGCGGGCTCGACGTACGGCCGAACACTCGCGTGGCTGATGGGGCGGGGCGGAACGGCCCCGTGGCCGCCGGCGCCGGCCGCGGGCGAGCTCGCGGAAGAGCGGATCACCTCTGGCCGTCGGGCCGGGGCGGCCCACCGGATTGCGGATTCCGGGAATAACACGGTAAATGCGTCGTAGTCGCGTCATGCTTGGGTCACGGAATCGTGACACCCCGCAATTCCCGCCGAACAGGACGCCGCCTCAGCAATCGCCGCAGGTCAATCCGGTTATGGGCACGACATCATCGATATCGCGCAACGAACGTCGAAATCGTGTGAACGATGAGGCGCGGACGTTGACCATCGGGTAATAAATTGCCAAGGTTCCCTCAGGTCAAGATTACCCCGCGATCGATCTTGGTGGCACCCGCACGATGACTCCCCCCTCCCAGGCCGCGACCGCGACCGGCCCGCCCCCCGGCGGCGCGCCGGCGGCGGGCGCCCCCGGCGCCGCCGTGACCGGCCGGTCGCCCGCCCAGCTCATGTGGCGCCGGTTCCGGCGCGACCGCACCGGGGTGGCCGCCGCGTGCGTCGTCGCGTTCTTCTTCCTGGTCGCGCTCCTCGCCCCGGTGATCTCCCGGCTCTACGGCAAAGACCCGTACACCACCTACGGGCAGAACGAGCCGGGCCTGCTCAACGAGTACGGCTACCCGGTCGGGCCCAACGGCGGCATGAGCGCGGAGTTCTGGTTCGGCCTGGAGCCGGGGCTCGGCCGCGACGTGTTCACCCAGCTCGTGTACGGAATCCGCACCTCCCTGTCGATCGCGCTGGTGGTGACGGTCGCCACCATGGTCATCGGCGTCGTGATGGGCATCTGGGCGGGGTACGCCGGCGGCAGGACCGACTACGTCATCGGGCGGGTCGTCGACACTCTGCTGGCGTTCCCCGCGCAGCTCTTCCTCATCGTCCTGCTGCCCGTCGTCGAGACCGCCTTCGTCTCGCCCGAGGAGGAGACCCCGGTCTGGCTGCGCTACGTCTCCATCTGCGTCGTGCTGACCGTGCTCGGCTGGACGACGATCTCGCGCCTGCTGCGCGCGCAGGTGCTGTCGCTGCGCGAGCGCGAGTTCGTCGAGGCCGCGAGGGTCACCGGCGCCTCGCCGTTGCGCATCGTGTTCAAGGAGCTGCTGCCCAACCTCTGGACGCCGATCATCATCCAGTCGACGCTGGCCCTGCCGCTGTACGTCGGGGCCGAGGCGGGGCTCGGGTTCCTCGGCGTCGGCATGACCGAGCCCACCCCCGACTGGGGGCGCATGTTCCTGGTGGGCGCGAGCGTCTACCGCCAGGACATCACCTACCTGGTGTTCCCCGGCGTCTCCATCGTGATCTTCGTTGTCGCCTTCAACCTGCTAGGGGACTCCCTCAGGGACGCCTTCGACCCCAAGTCCCGGCGATGAGCCGCACCACCCCCGCCGGCCCCGCGGCCGGGAACGGCGGGATCACCACCTGGAAGGGCCATATGAGATCTTCACGCAGGAGCGCCGCCGCGGCGGCGCTGCTCATGGCAGGCGCGCTCGCGCTGGCCGGATGCGCCAAGGGCGGCGGCGGGGGGCCCGTCGCCTCGGCCGGCGGCACGCCCGTCCAGGCGCAGGAGAACAAGGCGGTGAGCGCCATCACGGTGGGCGGCGCGGAGGAGTCCCGCGGCCCGGCCCCGGCCGTTCCCGGCTCGAAGCGCGGCGGCACCGTCACCATGATCGACCGTGACGACTTCTCACACCTCGACCCGGGGCGCGTCTACGTGAACTACCTGTCCACCGTGTCCCTGCTGTTCACCCGGCAGCTCACCGGATACCGGCAGGAGAACGGCCGCCTCACGCTGGTCGGCGACCTCGCCACCGACACCGGCACCACGACCGACGGCGGCAGGACATGGAAGTTCACCCTCAAGGAGGGGCTGAAGTGGCAGGACGGCACGCCGATCACCTCGGCTGACATCCGGCACAGCTTCGAGCGCCTGTACGCGCCCTTCATCACCGAGGGGCCGACCTACGTCCAGCAGTGGCTGGTCGAGGGCGACTACCGCAAGGCGTACGAGGGGCCGTACGACGGCATGTCGCTGGACGCGATCAAGACCCCCGACGACAGGACCGTCGTCTTCACCCTCACGGCGCCGCACCCCGACTTCAACTTCACCGTGGCCATGACCGGCTACGGCGCGGTGCCCAAGGCCCAGGACACCAAGGAGAGGTACGACAGGAAGCCCTTCTCCTCCGGTCCCTACAAGATCGCGAGCCGGGTGACCGACAAGTCGATGGAGCTGGACCGCAACCCGCACTGGGACCCCGCGACCGACCCGATCCGCAACGCCTTCCCCGACAGGTGGCACATGGAGTTCGGCGTCCAGGCGCAGAACTCCACCGACCGCTTCCTGGCCGACTCGGGGGCCGACAGGACCACGATGACGTTCCACAACCCGCTCTCCCCCGAGCGGGTGCAGGAGGTGGTGGGCGACCCCTCGGCCATGGCGCGATCGGTGCGCGGCCTCACGCCGTACACGACGTTCTACAACATCAACACCAAGCGGATCACCGATGTGAAGGTGCGCCAGGCGATCATCAAGGCCTGGCCGGCCAAGCAGATCCAGCTCGTCCACGGCGGCGAGGCCAACTCCGGGAAGATCGCCACCACGGTGCTGAGCCCGACGGTCATCGGCTACGAGGCCTTCGACCTGTACGGCACGCTGGCCAAGCCGACCGGCGACCCCGAGGCCGCGAAGGCGCTGCTGAAGGAGGCCGGGCAGCCCAACCCCACGATCGTGTACGCCTACAACCAGACGCCCACCCAGGAGAAGGTCACCGTCGCGATCAGGGAGGCGCTGACCAAGGCCGGCTTCAAGGTCGTGGCCAAGCCGCTCAACGCGGGCACCTACTACGACGCCATCGGCCCGGTGGACAACGGGTTCGACGTCTACTGGGGCGGCTGGGCCGCCGACTGGCCGACCGGCTCGACGGCCATCCAGCCGCTCTTCGACGGACGGCTGATCGCCGACAACGCCACCAACTACAGCCACCTGAACGTGCCGGAGATCAACGCCGGCATCGACGCCGCCAACGCGATCACCGACCCCGTCGAGGCCGGCAAGGCCTGGGCCGCGCTCGACCGCAAGATCATGGAGCAGGCGGCCGTCGTGCCCGAGTACTACCGCACCTACTTCGGGCTGTACGGCTCGGGCCTGGGCGGGGTGGAGTTCGACCCGATGACCGGCCTGCAGTACCCGCTGAACGTGTACGTCAAGTGACCGCGCGCCGCCGGCCGGGCCCGCGCCCGGCCGGCGGCCCTCCCCGTCCGATGGTCCCGCCAGCAGCAGGAGATGCCCGAGTCGATGGTGCGGTTCTTCCTCCGCCGGGTCGCCGGCGCCGCGATGATCATGGTGATCATCAGCGTGGTGACGTTCGTCCTGTTCTACGCCGTCCCCCGCGACCCCGCGCGAGCCTTCTGCGGGAAGATCTGCCCCCCGCAGAACCTGGCCCTCATCAGGCACAACCTCGGCATGGACGACCCGCTGTTCGTCCAGTACTGGCACTGGCTGGCCGGCGTCTTCACCGGCCGCGACCTCCCGCAGTTCGGCGAGTGCGCGGCGCCGTGCCTCGGCTACTCCTTCGCGACCCGCGAGCCGGTGTTCTCCGCCATCCTCGACCGCCTTCCCGTCACGCTCTCGGTGACGTTCGGCGCGGCCGTGGTGCTGCTGACGTTCGGCGTGGTCACCGGCATGATCGCCGCCTGGCAGCAGGGACGCCCGCTCGACAAGATCGCCAGCGCCTCCTCGGTGATCGGCGCCTCGCTGCAGATCTACTTCGTCGGGCCCCTGCTGGTGTTCTTCGCCGTGGACACCCTCGGTCTGCTCCCCCGCCCGGCGTACGTGCCGATCACCGAGGATCCGGGACGCTGGTTCGTCCACCTGCTGATCCCCTGGCTGGTGCTGTCGATCATCTTCACCGCCAACTACACCCGCATGACCCGCTCGGTCATGATCGAGCAGCTCGCCGAGGACTACGTGCGCACCGCCCGCGCCAAGGGCATGTCGGGCCGCACGGTGTTCCTGCGGTTCGCCTGGCGCGGGGCGATGATCCCGATCGTCACCATATTCGGCGTCGACCTCGCCACCCTGCTCGGCGGCGCGATCATCACCGAGCAGACGTTCACGCTGCACGGCATAGGCGAGCTGGCCGTGCGCGCGGTGCAGAACACCGACCTGCCGATGCTGCTCGGCGTCACGCTGGTGGGGGCGTTCGCGATCGTCACGCTCACCATCCTGGTGGACGTGCTGTACGCCGTCATCGACCCCCGGGTCAGGCTCCGGTGAGCGGCCCCGTGCGCCAGGCCGTCCCGAGGAGCGCGACGTGACCGATGCGACCCGCGAGCGCGAGCCCGCCGCGTGGAGCGGCCCCGGGCCGTTCCTGTCGGTCCGCGACCTGTCGGTGGAGTTCGCCACCGAGGACGGCGTGGTGCACGCCGTCGACCGGCTGTCGTTCGAGCTGGAGAAGGGCACCACCCTCGGCATCGTCGGGGAGTCCGGCTCTGGCAAGTCGGTCTCCACGCTGGCCGTCCTGGGCCTGCACGACCCGGCGCACGCCACGGTCACCGGGGAGATCTGGCTGGAGGGCCGCCAGCTCGTCGGGGCGGACGAGCGCGTGATGGAGGGGCTGCGCGGCGACGCCGTCTCCATGATCTTCCAGGACCCGCTGTCCTCGCTGTCGCCGTTCCACACGGTGGGGCGCCAGATCGCCGAGACCTACCGCAAGCACCGGGGCGGCGGCCGGCGCGAGGCCCGCGCCCGGGCCGTCGAGATGCTGGCCCGCGTGGGCATCCCGCACGCGGCGGCGCGCGTCGACGACTACCCGCACCAGTTCTCCGGCGGCATGCGCCAGCGCGTCATGATCGCGATGGCGCTGGTCTGCGACCCCGGCCTCGTGATCGCCGACGAGCCGACGACCGCGCTGGACGTCACGGTGCAGGCGCAGATCCTCGACCTGCTCACCGAGCTGCAGCGGGAGTCGGGCACCTCGATCATCCTGATCACGCACGACCTCGGCGTGGTCGCCAGGAGCGCCCGGCGGGTCCTGGTCATGTACGCCGGGCGGGCGGTCGAGGAGGGCAGCGTGCGCGAGGTGCTGCGGGAGCCGCGCCATCCCTACACCTGGGGCCTGCTCGGCTCGATGCCGCGGCTGCGGTCCGACGTCGACCTGCCGCTGCTCCCGGTGCGCGGCACGCCGCCCAGCATGCTCGCCCCGCCGCCCGGCTGCCCCTTCCATCCCCGGTGTGACCACCGCCGCCTGGTCCCCGGGGACGCGTGCGCGGCCGACCGGCCCGAGCTCTCCCCGGCCGAGGGCCACCGGGACGCCTGCCACCTGCCGCTCGCGCGCAAGCGCGAGATCTTCGACGGCGAGATCAGGGGACGACTGTGACCGACCCGCTCCTGGAGCTGTCCGGGCTGACCAAGCACTTCCCGCTGACGGGCGGCACCCTGTTCAGGCGTCAGATCGGCCGCGTGCACGCCGTGGACGGCGTCGACCTGGCCGTCGAAGCGGGCCGGACCCTCGGCCTGGTCGGGGAGTCCGGCTGCGGGAAGTCCACCACCGGGCGGCTGGCGGCCCGCCTGATCGAGCCGACCGCCGGCACCATCCGCTACGACGGCAGGGACATCACCCACGCCGGCCGCCGCGCGCTCAGGCCGATCCGCCCCGAGATCCAGATGATCTTCCAGGATCCCTACTCGTCGCTGAACCCCCGGCACACCGTCGGCACGATCATCACCGGGCCCATGGAGGTCAACGGCATCGATCCTCCGGGCGGGCGGCGAAGGCGCGCCCAGGAGCTGCTGGAGACGGTCGGGCTCAGCCCCGAGCACTACAACCGGTTCCCGCACGAGTTCTCCGGCGGCCAACGCCAGCGCATCGGCGTCGCGCGGGCCCTGGCCCTGCGGCCCCGGCTGATCGTGGCCGACGAGCCGGTCTCCGCCCTGGACGTGTCGATCCAGGCGCAGGTGGTCAACCTGCTGCGGCGGCTGCAGAGCGATCTGGGCATCGCGTTCCTGTTCATCGCGCACGACCTGGCCGTGGTGCGGCACCTGTCCCAGCGGGTGGCCGTGATGTACCTCGGCAAGATCGTCGAGATGGGCGACCGCGTGTCGATCTACGAGGGGGCGCGCCATCCCTACACGCACGCGCTGCTGTCGGCCGTGCCCGAGGTCGACCTGGACGAGGAGGGCACCCCGCGCGAGCGCATCCGGCTCACCGGGGACGTCCCCTCGCCGGTCGACCCGCCGTCGGGCTGCCGGTTCCGCACGCGCTGCTGGAAGGCGCGCGAGAGGTGCGCGCTGGAGGAGCCGCCGCTGGCTCGCCTCGACGGCGACGCCGAGGGCCACCTGACCGCCTGCCACTTCCCCGAGGCCCCCGCCGTCCGGGGAGGGGACGCCGCCCCTGACGCCGCGCTCGCCTGAGTGCGGGCGCGCGGCCCGTGCCGCCGTCCCGCGAACGCGCGCGGCGGGTCGCGACGCCGTAGGTTCGGGGTGACCGGAGATCATCGCAGCGACCGAGGGCCGGGAGGCCGGAATGACAGCGCTCGCGGGAAAGAAGGCCGTCGTCACCGGAGGGTCGCGCGGCATCGGCAGGGCGATCGTGGAGCGGCTGGCGCGCGACGGCGCGGAGGTGCTCTTCACCTACGCGTCCGACGCCCAGGCCGCCGGCGAGGTGGAGCGGGCCGTGAAGGCGGCGGGCGGCGCGGCGCAGGCCGTACGCTGCGACCTGGCCGAGCCGGGCGCGGCCGAGCGCCTGATGGAGACCGCCGGGGAACGGCTCGGCGCCGTCGACATCCTGGTCAACAACGCCGCGCCGGGCTTCGCCCCCAGGGCCATCGCCGAGACCACCGAGGAGGACTTCGACCGCGCGATGACGGTCATCGCCAAGGCGACCTTCCTGACCCTGCGGTACGCCGCGCGGCACATGCCCGACGGCGGCCGGGTGATCAACCTGTCTACCCTGAACACCGTGCGCCCGGCCCCGGGCATCGCGGCCTACGCGGCGAGCAAGGGCGCGATCGAGCAGCTCACCGCCGTCGCGGCGCAGGAGCTCGGGGAGCGCGGCATCACGGTCAACACCGTCTCGCCGGGCGCGACCGACACCGACCTGCTGCGGGGCACGAACCCGCCCGAGGCGCTGGAGACGGTGACCGCGATCACCCCGCTGCGCCGCATCGGCGACCCCGCCGACGTGGCCGACGTCGTCGCCTTCCTCGCCGGCCCCGACGGCCGCTGGCTCACCGGCCAGAACATCCGCGCCACCGGCGGCCTGGGCTGATCAGGCGGCCCGCGCGGGGGTCACTCGTGGCGCGACAGGTCGAACGCGACGTCGGCCACCCGGACCGTCGTGACGAGGGGGTCCTCGATCAGCTCGCGGAGCGTGGAGATCCTTGATCCGGGTTCGACGTAGGCGTAGGCCCGGCCCGCGCCGGCCGCCCCGCGCAGGCGGGCGAGGTCGAGTCCGAACCGCCGCAGGTTGGGCTCGTCGTGCTCGCGCAGCATGCCCACCCACTCCCGCAGATTGCGCAACGTCTCCGGCGGCGAGTCGGCGCACCTCCCTCCCCCGGGGCGTCCCGGGGGGCCCGCCTGCGCCCCCAGCCGCCAGGTGATGGGGGTCGAACGCGGCCGCGACTCGTAGACCACCGTCTCGGGGCATCCTCCGTACCGCCGGGCGAAGGAGGCGAGCTGGTCGCCGGTCATCGGCCGGGCGAACTCGACGACCGCCAGGGCGTTCATGTCGGCGGGCAGGCGGGCGAGGACCTGACGCATGGCGTCCTTGGGCTGGTTGCCGGTGCCGACGTCGTAGAGCGCGTACGTCAGCGGCGTGTCGGTGCCCTGCCCCAGCGGGGTCGCGCCGACCCGGCCGAAGAAGTCCTGGGTGACCACGTCGCTCCGGTCGGCGAAGGCCGGCCCCGCGGAGAAGCCGCCGACCGCGCGGAGCGGCCTGACGTCGGTCCGCAGCGACAGGGACAGCGGCGCGGCCTCGACCTCGCCCGCCTGCACGTGGTAGCCGGGGTTGGCGACCTGCAGGGCGGCGCCGAGCACGTTCCGCATGCGGTCGTCGCGGTCGCCCCGCTTCTGGACCCACGCCGACCCGGCCGTGGCCACGAGCACCAGGGCGAGCAGCGCCAGCAGGGTGACCAGGGCCGTGCGGGCCACCCCGGCGCGCACGGCCCTGCGGGTCCGCCTGGGGTCGAAGTCGGGCACGTCGAAGTCCGGCATCGGCGGCTGCGGGCCTGGTTCGGCGGCGGACCCGGGATCGTGGTCGGGCGGGGGGCCTGATGCGGTCATGATGCGTCTCCGTACACGTCGGCGAAGGCGGCGCGGGCGCGCCACAGGGCGGTCTTGATCGAGGCGACGGACCGGCCGCTCATCGCGGCCACCTCCGCGAGGGAGAAGCCGTCGAAGTACACGAGGACGAGCAGCCGCCGCTGCCGCTCGGGCAACCGGTCGAGCGCGTCGCGGACCGCGAGGGCGTCCACGACCGGCTCGCGCGCGCCCAGCTCCTCGGGGCCGGGCAGCGGGAGCTCGGCGCGGCTGCGGCGGAAGTGGTCGGCGAGCACGTTGCGGGCGATGCTGAGCAGCCACGCGGCGGGCGACTCCCCCCGCCAGCCGAGCAGGGCCCGGGTGGCCTTGACGAAGGTCTCCTGGGCGAGGTCCTCGGCCAGGTGGGGGTCGCGGGTGCGGCGCAGGAGGTAACCGCAGACCAGCGGCCAGTGCTCCCGGTAGAGCTGCTCAATGCGGGTGCCGATGGCCGCCTCCGCGTCGAAGGATGATTCGTCACACCCTGAAGACGCCGGCCACCGGCGATCGGTCACACACGGATGACCTCGCCGCCCGGACAGGACGATCTGGCCATCGGGCACTTATCTCTGAATAGCGGTTCTTTTTGATCAAAATGGTGAAAGTTCTTCCAAAACCGGCAGAAGCCACGTAACTTCCAGGCAAAGATCTCCGCACAGCGCGGGTGTGTGCCGGAGTGAGCCGCGTGACGGCTTGTTCCGGCGTGCCCGCGGAGTGGCGCGCATCGCGGGAGCCGGGCTGCCGCGAGGAAAGGAGCCGGCCGCGGGCGCGGCACTCGGGAGATCGGCAGCACCTTCACCCCCACGCGAAGCCGGGAGCACGACGCGATGAGTGCACACGAAGAAGAGATCGAGCGAGCCGGTGCGCTGCGCCGCGGGCTGGGCCTGAACCGGCGCCAGTTCCTCGCCGCCACCACGGGCGTCACCGCGGCGGCCGCCGTCACCGCGACCGCGGGGCCCGCGGCGGCCCAGGCGGTCACCGGTGCCCACGGCGTCCTCATCCCGCCGCCCAAGCGCGGCATCATCCTCTACACCGTCCGGGACGCCGTCTCGCGCGACCCCGCCTCCACCGACCTGCCGTCGGGGTTCCGGCGGGTCTTCGAGGCGCTCGGCCGCATCGGCTTCCGTCAGGTCGAGTTCGCCGGGTACAACCAGCACGCCAACGCCGAGGGCGGCGCCAGCCTGGAGAGCGTCGAGGGCGCGCGCCTGCTGCGCCGCTGGCTGGACGACAACGGCCTGCGGGCCCAGGGCAACCACGGCTTCATCCCGGGCTCGTGGCCGTTCACCCAGCCCGACCTCGACCGCTTCAAGCAGCACCTGGAGATCGCCAACATCCTGGGCATGGACCACATGGGCACCGGCAACGACCCCACCAACAGCGCCTACAAGGCCGACTGGGACGTGGCCGCCGACAAGTGGAACGCGCTCGGCGCGATCGCCCGCCAGGCCGGGATCAAGCTGTACACGCACAACCACGACGTGGCCTACAGCTTCCTGCTGGACAGCGGGCCGCTGGACGAGCAGGGGCGGCCCACCCGCTCCTCGGGCATCCGCAGGCTGGAGTACTTCCTCAAGATCAGCGACCCGCGTCTCGTGCACCTGGAGATGGACATCTTCTGGGCCTACGTCGCCCAGTACAAGCACCGCACCTACACGGCCCCCGACGGCTCGACGCGGACCGACGTCTTCGACCCGCTGTCGGTGGTCCGCCCCAACAGCAAGCGCTTCCCGCTGTTCCACGCCAAGGACGGCAAGTCGAACCCCGAGGCCGGCAACGGCTACGACATGGTGCCGTTCGGCACCGGCGACATCGACTACGGCAGGTTCTTCCGGCGCGTGGGCTCCAAGGGCCACCACAACCCGATGTACGAGCAGGACAACGCGCCCGGCGGCACGGCGGCCCCGGCGCAGTCGCTTCAGTACGCCGAGCTGAGCTACGCCAACATGGCCGCCCTCAGAGGCTGAGCCGCCGAGCGAGATCCGGCGGACCGCCACGTGTTCGTTGCAGCGGCACGCGTGGCGGCCCGCCCTCTTCCTGAGCCCCCCCTTGCAGAAGAGGCACAGTTGTCGAAGTTTATCCGCACCCTCCTGAGCGGCGTTCTGGTCGCCACCGCGCTCGTCGTCGCGGCGCCCCTGGCGGGGCCCGCCCTCGCCCACCCGGGGCACGACCCGGCCACCGAGTGGTCCGACTACGAGAAGATCACGCTGACCAAGACGGTCGGCGAGCCGATCGACCTGGCGGTGCTGCCCGACCGGCGCGTGCTGCACACCGCCCGCACCGGTGAGGTCAGGCTGACCGACCCCGCCACCGGCGTCACCAAGGTCGTCTCCACCATCCCGGTGTACAACAACTCCGAGGACGGCCTGCAGACGATCGCCATCGACCCCGGCTTCGCCGAGAACAAGTGGGTCTACGTCTACTACGCGCCCAAGACCATGACGGCGCCGTACCCGCAGACCACGCCCACCGGCTCGGCGCCGACCACGCTGCCCGCCGGCGCCGACGCCTCCTACTGGGACCAGTGGAAGGGTTACAACCAGCTCTCCCGGTTCAAGTGGACCGGCGACGCCCTGGACCTGTCCACCGAGCAGGTCATCATCAAGGTCGAGGTCCAGCGCGGGCAGTGCTGCCACGTCGCCGGCGATCTCGACTGGGACGACGACGGCAACCTGTACCTGGCGACCGGCGACAACACCCCGGCCGGCGCGCCCGGCGCCAACGGCTTCGCGCCCAACAACGACGCCCCGGGCGTCAACCCGGGCATGGACACGCGGCGCGGCGCCGGCAACACCAACGACCTGCGCGGCAAGATCCTTCGGATCAAGGTGGGCGCCGACGGCGCCTACACCGTCCCCGAGGGGAACCTGTTCCCCCAGGACACGGCGCAGACCCGGCCGGAGATCTTCGTGATGGGCGTGCGCAACCCGTTCCGCATGGACGTGGACGGGGCCACCGGCACCGTCTCGTGGGCCGACTACGGCCCGGACGCCGGCGCGCCCGACGCCGCCCGCGGCCCGATGGGGTACGTCGAGTGGAACGTCACCCCGATCACCAAGCCGATCAACGCCGGCTGGCCCTACTGCACCGGCGACCAGTTCAACTACAACGACTGGGACTTCGCCACGGCCCAGCCGCGCGCGTGGTTCGACTGCGCGGCCGGGGCGGCGAACACCTCCCGGTGGAACACCGGCCTGGACACGGTGCCGCCCGCCGTGGCGGCCGACCTGTACTACGGCGACAACAACACCCAGCAGCCGGCCGCCTGGGCGGGCCTGACCGACTTCGACCCGCAGACCGGCCAGGGCCCCATGGGCGGCCCGGTCTACCACTACGACGCCGCCAACCCCTCCCCCACCAAGTTCCCCGAGTACTGGGACGGCAAGTTCTTCTTCGCCGAGTTCTCCCAGGACTACCTGGCCGCCTTCACCGTGACCGGCGCAGACGGGCCGGTGACCGCGATCGAGCACTTCCTGCCCAACAGCGAGCTGCGCACGATGGGCATGCCGATCACCGACAGCCCGATGGACATCGAGTTCGGCCCCGACGGGTCGCTGTACGTGCTCGACTACGGCAACGGGTTCTTCCGTCAGAACCCCGAGGCCGGCCTGTACCGCATCGACTACACGCCGGGCAACAAGTCCCCCCAGGCCAAGATCACCGCCGACCCGGTGTCCAGCGGCTCGGCCCCGCTCACCGTCGAGTTCAGCGGCGCGGCGTCCACCGACTCCGAGCCGGGCGAACTCCGCCACGAGTGGGACTTCGACGGCGACGGCACCTTCGACGCCACCGGCGTGACCGCCTCGCACACCTACGACGAGCTCGGGCAGTACGTCGCCCGGCTGCGGGTCACCGACGCCCAGGGCAAGTTCGGGCTCGCGGCCGTCGAGATCACCGTGGGCAACACCGCGCCGAAGGTCAGCCTGGACACGCCGGGCGACGGCGCGTTCCTCGACTGGGGCGACGCGGTGCCGTTCCGCGTCCGCGTCACCGACGAGGAGGACGGCGACAGCCCCGTGTGCAGCCGGGTGCAGTGGTCGTTCGGCCTCGGCCACGACACCCACGCCCACCCGCTGACCACCGGCACCGGCTGCACCGGCGCCTGGCCGACGCCCGTGGACGCCCCCGAGCACGGCGAGACCGAGAACATCTACGGCGTGGTCGTGGTGAGCTACCGCGACAACGGCGCCAACGGCATCCCCGGCGCGCTCGGCGACACGACGCTCATCCTCAACCCCAAGCTCATGCAGGCCGAGCACGCCGACGCGATCAGCGGCGTCACCAGGACCGAGGACGCGACGGCGTCCGCGCTGAGCAAGATCACCTCGTTCGACGCCGGCGACTGGATCGCCTACGACCCGGTGAACCTGGCCGGCATCACGTCGGTGACGACGCGGGCGACCGGCGCGGGCACGCTCTCGCTGCGGTGGGACTCGGCCACGGCCGAGCCGTTCGCGACCGTCACCGTGCCCGCCGGCGACGGCTGGCAGACGGCCACGACCCCGCTGCCGGACGCCCCGGAGGGCAGCGGCCGCCTGTACGTCACCTCCTCGGGCGGGGTCGACGTCGACGCCTTCACCTTCGTGGGCGACGGCGCGGGCGACACGAAGCCGCCGGTGGTCACCGCGACGCTCAACCCGGCCCAGCCCGGCGGCGAGAACGGCTGGTACACCGGCAACGTGACGCTGACGGTCACCGCGACCGACGACGGCACCGTGTCCAGCCGGCAGTACTCGCTGAACGGCGGCACGACCTGGGCGAACGCCAACAACCCGGTCACGCTCTCCACCGAGGGCACGACCGAGGTGCGGTACCGGGCCACCGACAACGGCGGGAACGTCTCCCCGGTCGGCACCGTGACGGTGCGGATCGACAAGACCGCCCCGGCCGTGACGGTGAGCGGCGTGCAGGCCGGCCCGTACGGGGACTCGGCCTCGATCACCCCGGTGTTCGCGGCGACCGACGCGACGTCCGGCCTGGCGAGCGTGACGGCGTCGATCGGCGACCGGCAGGTCACCTCCGGCACGGCGGTGCCGCTGTGGACGCTGCCGCTCGGCGAGAACACGCTCACCGTCACCGGGAGGGACAAGGCGGGCCTCACCACCGAGCGGGAGGTCGTGTTCCAGGTCGAGACGTCCTTCGCCGACGTGCGCGCGCTGCTGGAGACCTTCCGGAAGGCGGGCAAGGTGAAGGGCGGCTCGCTGGCCGCCCATATCAAGGAGGCCGAGAAGCTGGCCGGCAAGGGCCAGAAGGCGAAGGCGATCGACAGGCTGGAGAAGTTCGTCAAGGACGCCCGCGACCGCCACCGGGTCACCGACCCGGCCGTCCGCGACGTCCTCGTCCGCGACGCCCAGGCCCTGATCGCCGGCCTGCGCGCCTAACCGGCGACCCGCGACTCGCCCGCCGGCCCGCACCGGGCCGGCGGGCGACCGTACGGGGCGGGTGAGCCGGCCGGCTCAGCGGGCCGGCCGACGATGGTGCGGGGGGAGCCTTCCGGGCTTCCCCCCGCATTCGTGCGCGGCCGATGCCCGGTCAGGCGGCGCCGGTGGCGCGTTCCGCCTGGTCGCGCAGGTCCTGGACGGCTCGGGCGGGGTCGCCCGAGCCGTAGACGGCGTTGCCGGCGACGAAGACGTCCGCGCCGGCCTCGGCGCAGCGTTCGATGGTCTTGGCGGAGACTCCGCCGTCCACCTGGAGCCACACCTCGCCGCCGTGCTTGCCGATCAGCTCCCGCGCCTTGCTGATCTTGGGCAGCATGACGTCGAGGAAGGACTGCCCGCCGAACCCGGGCTCCACCGTCATCACCAGCAGCATGTCGATCTCACCCAGCAGGTCCTCGTACTGCTGCACGGCCGTGCCCGGGTTCAGCGCGAAGCCCGCGCGGGCCCCGGCGGCGCGGATGGCCCGCAGCGTGCGCACCGGCGCCTTGGCCGCCTCGGCGTGGATCGTGACGCTGCCCGCTCCCGCCTCGGCGTACTCGGGGGCCCAGCGGTCGGGGTCCTCGATCATCAGGTGACAGTCGAGCGGCAGGCTGGTCGCCTTGAGCAGCGACTGGACGACCGGCAGGCCGAGGGTGAGGTTCGGGACGAAGTGGTTGTCCATGACGTCGACGTGCAGCCAGTCGGCGACGCCCGCGACCTGGGCGGCGACGTCGGCCAGCCGAGCGAAGTCGGCGGTGAGGATGCTCGGTGAGATCTGTACGGCCATGCTGCCGAAGTCTAGGACCCGCCCCCACTCACGCGGGCCCGCCGTGCCCGGACCCTCCCCGCGAACGCGAACGCGACTCAGACGAGGGCGAGGCCGCGTCAGGCCGCCGAGGGTTCGCCCAGGAGCCACCCGAGCCCGAACTCGCCGTCCTCCCGCACCCCGCCGAGGAACGCCTCCCACTCGGCCGTGGTGTACCGCACCGCGACCCCGGCCTCAACGACTACCCGATCGCCGTCGAACCGGACGACGAGCCCGCCGTCCACCCGGACCGGCACCGCGAGCCTCTCCAGAGCCAGATCTCCGGCACGCACCCCATCCAGCACCCCGAGCCACCGCTCAGCCGAGACGCCGATCACCGGCCCGCCCGGATCGGGATCGTTGGAGTTCCGCACCCAGACGCCCACCCCGTCGAACCGCACCTCGACACAGTTGCTCTGAACACCGCTACGAGCGCTCTTGCGCCAGACACCATCGCGCTTCAGTTCGTGCGTCATCCCAACGACGCCCTTCTGTACAGAATGTGGCGCTTATAGGTTAACGGCACTTTCCGCCAGAATCTCGATGGTTTCTTCCGGGCTCAGAGCAAGCTGACAGAGACGATCGAACGCGTCGAGGTACTGGCCGACGCTGCGCTCGTCCTCTATATAGGCGTCGGTGTTCATGGTCTCCACGTGCGCGACGTCGACGCTGGGCAGCCGAATGACGGTGAAGGACCCGAAGAGTCCCGGGTTCGGCCGCCCGGAGAATCGGAGTATCCGCAACGTGACGTTGGGCAGGCCCGCCACATCCCGCAGGTGCTCCAACTGATCACGGAAGACCGCCTCCCCGCCGATGGGATGGCGCAGGAACGCCTCGCTGACGACGGCCCGCAGGGTCACCGGCCGGTCGGCGGTGAGAATCGCACGGCGGTTCATCCGTACCGCGATGAACTCGTCCAACTCCGCTACGCTGCCCAACTCGCCCAGAGCCGAGACGAACGTCCGGGCGTACGCCTCCGTCTGGAGCAGCCCGGGCACCAGACAGGTCTCGTAGGTCCACAGCTCGGTAGCCGTCGATTCCAGGCGAATGCGGTCGACGTAAGAAGGCGCCAAGGCGTCACCGTGCTCGACCCACCAGCCGCGTCGTTCCAGTTGGACTTCCGACGCCACGGCCATCAGCCGTTCTCGCACGACGGTCTCGGTCACGCCGTATGCGTCGAGAATAGGCGGAATGTCGCGCGGCGGAATGCCGACGAGCCCGTTCTCTATACGGCTGAGCGAGGCCGTCGAACGCCGACACCTCTCCGCCGCGACAGCCAGCGAGGTGATGCCTGCGGCCAGGCGAAGCTCGGCGAGCTTGGCACCGAGCCAGCGTTGCCGAAGTGAGGGGACCTCTGAGGTCAAGAGCACTCCCGTACCCATATTGCACGCTAATCGGACGGCAAGTAATGCCCGACGTAATCATTTCGCCGAACCAGCTTGCATCAAGTAATCCAGGGGCTCACTATAAGCGCACAGGACGGTGACGGAGAGCGGTTATCCGGTAGCGGTACGAGACCGTCCCCGCCCAGGTAGGTAATTCCCGGCATTTCACTAGATGTCCCGATTAGTAAATAGATGAAAGGAAACACCGGTGATCGTGATGCGCCCCCGCGCGGTGGCTTTGGTGGTGGGACGGCTCTCAAGGCTCGTCCGAGGAAGGTGGGCCGGGACGGACGCTCAGGCGGTCGGTCCGGCGTGGCTCCTCACCACGACGGGCGACCCGCTGGAGCCGCCGACCTTCTCCCAGCCGTTCGCCGCCGTGCCCTCCCAGGTGCGGGCGGCGCGCGCGTTCGTCACCGCGCTGCTGGGCGCCGACCACCCGTGCCACGACGACGCGATCCTGCTCACCAGCGAGCTGGCCGGCAACGTGGTCCGGCACGCGGTGAACCACGAGTTCGCCGTCTCGGTGGCCCTGGTGCCCGGCGGCGTGCGCATCACCGTCGGCGATCGCGGCTCCGCCACCTTCCCGTGCGTGCGCGAAGCCGACGACGACGCCCTCTCGGGCCGTGGCCTGGCCATGGTCGACAAGATCGCCACCCGCTGGGGCTTCCAGCGCACCACCGGCAACACCAGCGTCTGGTTCCACCTCGCCCAGCCCGCCCCCACCCGGGCCTGACCCCGCCCACCGGCTACCAGACGTCGCCCTCGCGCCAGTCGCAGACGAGCTCCCCGGACAGGTCGAGCGGCGCGGCCCCGGGAAGGACGTAGACGCCGCCGTCGTCCTCCTCGGTGCGCTCGACGCCCGCCGGCGTCAGCACCGACGTCGGCCCCTGCCACACCCGCCAGCCACGGGCCGTGTACAGCCCCGCCCCGTCCTCCGAGGCGCTGAGCGCCCCGACCACGTACGCACCGCGCACCACCCGCTCCAGCGCCCCCATGATGGCCGCCCCGTACCCGCGCCGCCGCCGGTCGGCCCGCACCCCGACCCCCTCGACGTACCCCGCCCGCAGCGACCGCCCCCCGTGCACCAGCCGCCGCTGCACCACCGAGCCGTGCCCGACCAGCTCGGCGCCCTCCCACAGCAGCGCGTGCACCCCGCCCAGGGCGTGCTCCCAGTCGTCATCGTCCATGTCGCCGTCGAAGGCGTCGTCGAGAAGCACCCGCGCCGCCACAAGGGTGGCCACGTCCAGCTCGAAGGTGTGCGCCACCCGCAGTTCCGTCACAGCCCCATCCTCACCGCCCGGCCCACCCGGCGCGTGCGGCCATCGCGGGACGTCGCGTGGGCGGCGTCAGACCATGTACTGGTCGTGGCGGGCGTAGACGTCGGCCCACTCCTCCTCGGTGAGGGTGCGGCCGGTCTCGGCGATCTCGGCGAGCTCCTCGAAGTACGCCTCGCGCGGCGCGCCCGGGGCGAAGTGCAGCAGCATCGACGCGGGCTCGCCCGACTCGTTGCGGAAGGCGTGCACCCCGCCCGGCGGCACGTGCAGGAAGTCGCCGGACGTCCCCTCCACCCACCGCGCGCCGTCATAGAACCGCATGGTGCCGGACAGGACGTAGAACGACTCCGAGATCGTGCGGTGGAAGTGCGCCGACGGACCACTCGGCCTCGTCCCCATCTCCCACCGGTACAGCCCGTACAGCCCGCCCGTGGAGGCTCCGGTCGCCAGGTAGCGCACCACCGTCCCGGCCGGGCCGCCGATGGTCAGCTCGGCCTCCTGCCCGGACGGACGGTAGACACCGCTGACCTCCCCCCGCTCGGCGAAGTACCGCGGCTCCGGATACGACATGCCTGCTCCTCTCGCACTGATCACCATCACCATGTCGCTCAACCCTAGATCCCCCCGCATCGAAAATCTGTAGTGGCTGAAGTAGACATGTGCGCCCGGTGGAGCTAGAGTTCCTGTCATCGCAAGGAACGGATCCACGAGGGCAGAGCAGTGCAGGCAACACGACGAACTGCCCGGACGAACGTGGAGAGCAAAGACGACGAAGTAAAGACGGATCAGGTTGACCGGCAGAAGGTCGGACGTGCCAGGGCCAGCGAACGAGTAAAGGCCCCAGCCGTGGACGCGCTGCCACAGCAGTAGCAGTGAACGGGCAGAAGGTCGGACGTGCCAGGGCCGGTGCACGAGTAAAGGCTCCAGCCGTGGACGCGCTGCCACAGCGGTAGAAGTGAAGCAGTGAACAGGTAGAAGGTCGGACGTGCCAGGGCCAGCGCACGAGTAAGGGTCCCGGCCGTGGACGAGCAGCTGCGGTAGTGACGCATGAGGTCGATGAAGTAGAGATAGCGAAAGGAGCGTTGAACGCCATCGGGATCGCCCGTCGCCGGCTGGTTTCAGCCGCACGGGTGCCGCGACTTCACGTATTGGACGGTGGTCTACGGTCACGCGAAAGCGATCCCCGCATCCCCGCCCGCTTAGGGCGGCCAATGCGGAAGCAACAGGCCGGCCCCAGGGCCGGTAGATGGTGTTGAACCTCGCGGGCCCCGGCGCAACTTGGCGCCGGGGCCCCTGTCCGCATTCGGGAAGGGTGTATGGATCAAGCGTTGATGACGTCGGCCGTCCGATCGGGGTCCCGGCTCCGCGACACCGCCGACAAGGCTGGAACGGCCGGCGAGGCCGAACCCGCGGGCAGGGCCGACGGCCTTCCCGCCACGCCGAGTGACATCTCCGGTCACCGGTTCGACGATGACGACTACCCCGCCTACAGCATGGGCCGCGCGGCCGAGATCCTCGGCGTCACCCCCGCGTTCCTCCGCAACCTCGGCGCGGCCCGACTGATCGAGCCGCAGCGCTCCGAGGGCGGCCACCGCCGCTACTCGCGCTACCAGCTCCGCCTGGCCGCCCGCGCCCGCGAGCTGGTCGACCAGGGCATCGCCCTGGAGCCCGCCTGCCGCATCATCATCCTGGAAGACCAGCTCACCGAAGCCCTGCGCATCAACGCCGAACTCCAGCAGGCCCGCGACCGACGATCCGAGCCCTGACCCGCAAACGTATCCGGCCTCCCTCGTCCGTCACCCAGCACGAGTGACGGTACGGAGGCCGGTCGGCGCGGGTCCTTTCACGAGACGCGGCGCAGGAGGGAGAGGAACATGGCGTCGGTGCCGTGGCGGTGCGGCCAGAACTGGGCGTACGGGGCCTCGCCCAGGTCGTCGGCCTCGGGGAGGAACGCGCGGGCGTCCAGCACCTCCACGCCCTGGAGCCGCTTGGCGACGGACTCGACGACGGCGCGGGTCTCGGCCAGGTGCGGCGTGCACGTCACGTAGGCGACCACGCCGCCCGGGCGCACGGCCTCCAGCGCGGAGCCGAGCAGGCGCCGCTGGAGGGCCGCGAAGTCGGGCACGCTCTCGGGGGCGCGGCGCCAGCGGGCCTCCGGGCGGCGGCGCAGCGCGCCCAGGCCCGTGCACGGCGCGTCGACCAGCACGCGGTCGAACGACGCGGGCCGCCAGGCGGGCTCGGTGCCGTCGGCGGCGACCACCCCGGCCCGCCGCACGGTGCGCTGGACCAGCCGGGCGCGGTGCAGGCGCTGGTCGGCCGCCAGCAGGTGGCGGTCGTCGCCGGCCAGCGAGTCGAGCAGGCCCGCCTTGCCGCCTGGGCCGGCGCACATGTCGAGCCAGAGCCGGTCGGAGCCCTCGACGGGCACCCGGGTGAGCGCCAGGGCGACGAGCTGGCTGGCCTCGTCCTGGACGGCCGCGCGCCCCTCGGCGACGGCCCGGACGGCGCCGGGGTCGCCGTCGGGCAGGTAGGCGGCGTAGGGCGAGTAACGGGCCGGCTGGGCGCCCGCCTCAAGCAGCTCCTCGACCGAGCCGCGCCCGGGCCAGGCGACCAGGGTCACGCCGGGGCGCTCGTTGTCGGCGGCGAGCAGCGCCGCCGTCTCCTCCAGGTCGCCGCCCACCGCGTCACGCAGGGCCGAGGTGATCCACCTCGGGTGGCTGTGGGTGACGGCGAGGTGGCCGATGGGGTCCTTCTCGACGTCGGGCGCGACGATCGGCAGCCACTGGCCGAGGTCGCGGTTGGCGACCTTGCGCAGGATGGCGTTGGCGAACTTGGCGGCCCCCGCGCCGACGCGCAGCCGCACGAGGTCGACGGTGGCGCTCACCGCCGCGTGCGGCGGCACCCGGGTCTTCAGAAGCTGGTGGACGCCGATGCGCATGGCGTCCAGCAGCGGCGGGTCGATGTCCTCGGGCGGACGGTCGCTGCACGCGGCGATGATCTCGTCATAGGTACCCAGGCCGCGCAGCGTGCCGTAGGCCAGCTCGGTCGCCAGCGCGGCGTCCCGTCCGCCGAGCCTGCGCTCACGCAGCAGCGAGGGCATCAGCAGGTTGGCGTAGGCGTCCCGCTCGTCGACGGCCCTGAGCAGGTCGTAGGCCACGTTCCGCGCCTCATCCCGCACCACCCCCGACTTCCCGCGCGGCCCGCCACGCCCTTGCCCCCCTCGGCCACGCCCCTTGGGCCCCTCGGTCACGGGGTTACGCCCTTCGCCCGCTCCCCGGGCGTCACGAGCCTCAGGACCGCCCCGGGCGTCACGCCCCTGGCCACCACGACCCTGGGCTGCTCCCTGAGCGCCACGCCCCTCGGCCCCACCCCGGGGGTTGCGCCCCTTGCCCGCCGGGCCGTCGGGGCGGCCTCCCCCTTGTGTCACTTCTCTCCCATCGTCGCGGTCAGCCGAGCCGGTCGCCGGGGGCGAGGCGGACGCCGCGCGCCCACTCCCCGGCGGTCATCTGCCGCTTGCCCTGCGGCTGGACCTCGTCCAGCCGCACCGGATGGGTCGCGGTGCCCACCAGCACGGTGTTCTTGACGGCGGAGATCTCGCCGGGCGCCAGCGGCGCCTCCTGCGGCTCGGGCAGCACCGGGCCGAGCTTGAGGCGCTGGCCGCGGAACTCCGTCCAGGCGCCGGGGGCGGGCGTGCAGGCGCGGACCAGCCGGTCGACGCGCATCGCCGGGGCCGCCCAGTCGACCAGGGCGTCCTTGACGTCGAGCTTGGCGGCGTAGGTGACGCCGTCGGCGGCGGGCTGGGGGCGGGCCTCCAGCGTGCCGTCCTCCACGCCGTCGAGCGTGGCGGCCAGCAGCCCGGCGCCCGACTCGGCGAGGCGGGCCAGCAGGTCGCCGCTGGTGTCGCGCGGGCGGATCTCCTCGGTGACGACGCCGTAGACGGGGCCGGCGTCGAGCTCCTTGACGATCTGGAACGTCGCCGCGCCGGTGATCGGGTCGCCGTGCAGCACGGCGTGCTGCACCGGAGCCGCGCCACGCCAGGCGGGCAGCAGCGAGAAGTGCAGGTTGATCCAGCCGAACCGGGGGATGTCCAGCGCCGACTGCGGCAGCAGGGCGCCGTAGGCGACGACCGGGCAGCAGTCGGGGGCGAGGGCCTTCAGCCGGGCCAGGAACTCGGGGTCGCCCGCCTTGGCCGGGCGCAGCACCTCGATGCCCCGCGACTCGGCCAGCTCGGCGACGGGGCTGCGGTGGACCTGCCGCCCGCGCCCGGACTGGGCGTCGGGCCGGGTGACGACGGCGACCACCTCGTGCCGCGGCGAGTCGAGCAGCGCCCGCAGCGGCGGCAGCGCGGGTTCCGGAGTGCCGGCGAAGACGAGTCGCACCTTGTCAGAGGGCCTTCCCTTGAGTGGCGTGCGGCGAGAACCGTACCGTGGGAGCCGCCAGGCCGCTCCACTCGGCTTCGCGGATCGCCTTCATGGCCAGCTTGCGCTGCTTGATGTCCATGCGGTCGATGAACAGCACACCGTCGAGGTGGTCGGTCTCGTGCTGCACGCACCGGGCCATCAGGTCGGTGCCCTCGATGGTGACCGGCTCACCGTGCATGTCGAACCCGGTGGCCACCGCGCGGATCGCGCGCGGCGTGGGGAACGCGAGGCCGGGGAACGACAGGCACCCCTCCTCGCCCTCCTCGTCGATCTCGGTGCCGAGGTCGAGCGAGGGGTTGACCAGATGCCCCACCACGTCGTCGACGTAGTAGGTGAACACCCGCAAGCCGACGCCGATCTGCGGGGCGGCGAGCCCGGCTCCCGGAGCGTCCATCATCGTGTCGGTGAGGTCCTTGACGAGCTTGTGCAGCTCTTTGTCGAAGTCCTTGACCGGCTCGGCCGGGGTGCGCAGCACCGGATCGCCGAAAAGGCGGATCGACTGAATTGCCACGGACGACTCCGTTCGCGTCACGACAGGAAGGTGCACCCAGTTTATGGGTCCGCGGAGACACCCGTTCGCGATCACCGGCCCGACGCCCCCCCGTCGGCTCCCCCACGCTCGCCGACCGGACGGCGAGACCACCGCACGGTGCCCACGGCGGCCCCTGCCGAGAAGCGGCCGGCCCGGCGTCACCCCGGCCCCACCGCAGACCACCGCGCACCGCTCATGCCGGCCCGGCCGGGAGCCCTCCCGGCCGTCACGGCGACCCGGCCGCAAGGCCGCCGCGGGTCAGCGGGAGCGGGCCTTCATGGCGGCCTTGCGTGCCGCCTTCGCGACCGAGGGGTCGGGGTGGTGGGTGCCGAGCAGTTCGAGGACGGCGATGGCGTCGGGGTGGCTGCTGCGGCTGACGTCCTCGATGAGGCGCACCAGCTCGTCGCCGCCCTCCAGGGCCTCGAACTCGCCCATCGCCTCGCGGGCGTCGGGGATGTGCAGCAGCGTGGCCAGCGTGTCGACCGCGAGCCAGGTGCCGTCGTTCTCGGTGAGCACCGGCGCCTCGAGATCGCGCACGCCGAGCCACACGGCGGCGTGCCGCCACATCGTGGGCTCGGCCAGCGCCTCGCGCATCGCGGGCTCGGCCTCGGGGCCCATCTCCTCCAGCACCGTGCCGATCACCCCGCGCTGCCCGGCCGTGCCGGACGCCGCCACCTTGATCAGCTCGCGCGCGGCGTCTTCGGGCACCCGGCGCTCCACCCACAGCGTGGGCGCGCTGGACGGGGCGTGGCCCGCCAGCATGGCCTCGACCAGCTCGACGGCGCTGAGCTCGGCGTACTCGGCGACCTCCGACAGCAGCGGCGCGTCGTGCCCCTCACGCAGAAGATCTTGCCGGACGGCCCACACCCCGAGCGGCGTCAGGCGGACGCCGTCCCCCGCGCGCTCGAAGAGCCCGCAGTACTGCAGGAGGTCGAGCGCGGTGTCGAGCTCGGCCGGGAGCCGCTCGCGCAGCCGCCGCATCTCGCCCGCGCGGGCCTCGCAGCCGATCTCGTGCGCCTGGAGCATGCCCTCCACCAGGGCGCTGTAGGCGATGCCGTCGGCGGTGGCGTAGATGGTGGCGAGCATCTCGGTCAGGTGCTCGTCGGCCACGGCGGAACCGGTGAGACCCTCCTCGGTGCGGTCGAGGACGTCCATGACCACGCCGTCCCAGAACTCCATCAGGTCGGCCGACATGCCCGGGCCGGGCCCCGCACCGCCCGACGTGATGCGCAGCAGACCGCTGTTCACGGCGACGATCCACACCAGCCGCAGGCGGTCGCCGGCCAGGCCGAGGGCCTCGACGGCCGCGCGGGCGTCGTCGGGCCGGAGCAGCCCCTGCTCGTCCACCTCACGGGTGCCCGTCCACTCGGCCAGGCGCCTGGCGTCGCGCACCAGCGGGACCGACAGCACCGCGGCGGTCAACTCGTCGGAGGGGGCGAGCTCCACCGGCGGGAAGCTCAGCACCTCGTTGCCGAGATCGCCGCGATCGCCCTCGGGGTCGCCGCCCGCCATCTCGGCGAGCAGCGCCTCACGCTCCTCGCCGGACACGTTTCCCAGCTCGTCGATGAGGCTGCGCAGCTCTCCAAGATCGAAGATTCCGCCGTTGCCGGTGTTCGCCATTCAGGCAACTTACTCCACACCAGCCACACCCGCAGACCCACTCGGGACCTTGACCAAGACTGTCAGTGAATGCCGCGCGACCGGGCCTTGAACGCGGCCTTACGGGCGGCCTTGGCGAGGTTCCTGTCGGGCAGATGGCGGCCGAGCAGGTCGAGGACCTCGGCCACGTCGGGGTGGTCGACGCGCCACATCTCCTCGATGACGTGCGCGGACGGCGCCGCCCCGGCGAGGCTGCCCGCGAACGCCGCCGCGTCGTCGTCGCCGGCGGGCACCGAGACGGCCAGCAGGTCGACGCTCACCCACAGGACCTCCTCGGGCGTCAGCACGGGCGCGTCGAGGCCGTGCGCGGCCAGCCAGTGGGCGGCGTGCGGCCGCAGCTCGGCGTCGTCGAGGAAGGCGCGCACGGCGGGCTCGGCCTCGGCGCCCAGCCGGTCGACGACGGCGACCGCGACGCCGCGCGCCACGGCCTGCGCCCCGCGCACGGCCCCCAGCAGCTCGCGCGCCGCCTCAAGCGCGGAGCGGCGCCCCAGCCAAACCGTGATGTCGCGCTCGGCCTGCTCGGCCGACAGGCGGCCCAGCAGCGCGGCGATGAGCCCCGCGGCGTCGCCCTCGGTGGGGTCGGGGGCGAGCGGGGCGTCCATGCCCATGCGGGAGTAGACCTCGCGCAGGCCCCACAGGCCGTGCGGGGTCAGGCGGACGGCGTCCCCCACCCGCTCGACCGTGCCGCCCCGCGCGAGCGCGTCGAACGCCGCCTCCAGCTCCTCGGCCTCCCCGCCGGCCGCCTCGTCGCCCACCACGGCGGCGAGGCTCAGCGGGGCCTGGGAGCGGTAGAGCGCCTCGTGCACGGCGTCCAGCTCGCGGTCGAGGCGGGCGGAGCCGGTGACCGAGGCGGCGGGGCCGCCGGTGAGGAAGGCGACCGTGCCGGCCCACAGTTCGAGCACGTCGCGCTCGCCGCGGGACGGCAGGGACCGGAACCCCTCGCCCGCCGTCACCGAGGCGCCGGAGACCTCCGCCAGGCCCAGCGCGACGGCCAGCTCCCAGGCCAGCGCGGGCGCCGGGACGCCGAGGTCGCGGGTGACGCGCGCCGCGTCGCGGACGCGCAGGCCGCCCTTCACGGTGGGCGCGTGGTCGCCCTCCAGCATCCAGGCGACGACGCCGTGGGCGTCACCGAGCAGGCCCACCGCGCGGACCGCCTCGGCGACCCGCGCGGCCTCGGGCAGGCGCACGGCCGGCAGGGGGGCGCAGTCGGGGCACTCGCAGTCGTCGCCGTCGGCGGCCCTGGATCGCCTCGACGGCTCGGGCCCGTAGCGCCCGGCCGGGCCGTGCGGCGGGTCGGCCTCCAGCGCGGTGGCGTCGGCATCGGCACCCATCGCCGCGAAGATGCTCTTCGCCATGCCGAACTTGGTGGTGTCGGCCAGCGCCACCGGCATCTCGGGCGCGATCTCGTCGATCTTGGCCCGCATGCGGTCGGCCATCTTGGTGCCGATCTCCCCGCTCTCGAGCAGGAAGTCGACCAGCGTGCGCGCCGCCGAGACGGTCTCGCCCGCGCTCTCGGGCGGGGCGATGACCTTGCGCGGATAGATGTCGAGCAGAAGCTGCTCGAACGTGCCGGGCGTGAAGTCGGCGAGCTCGCCGACGCTGAGGTAGTCGCTGGCGTAGTCGCACAGGAGTCGTACTTCGTCGACATCGACGGCGATGTCCTTGGAGCGCCCCCACGCCCGGATCTCCTCGATGGCCCCGTTCACCCATTCGATCGACACAGGGAGAAACTAACGGCTTACTCAGGGCACCGCGAATCGGCGAGTGGCCGGTCAGACCAGATCGATCGGATCCATACACCCCCGCACCAGCTCCGGAGCACCGCGCCCCGCCCGCCCCCGGTGCGCCCCGGCGCGGGGAGGGAGCCGTCCACATGAGACCGATCGGCTCGGTGGGTGAGAACGCCGATCTTGCGCGTCGAAGGGTGTTGCCGGAACGGCAAAAGGATTCGGAGGCCGCCGGCCCGCCGTCCCATGCTGGGGAGGTGCGCCGCAGGGGCGCTTCGATTCGGGAGGATTCATGTCGCGGGCAGTTCAGGCCGGGGAGACGCACCGTCTGGTTCCCTCACCGGCGGGCCGGACCCATCTGGTGGAGCGGGGCACCGGTCCGCTGGTTCTGCTGGTTCACGGGTTCCCGGAGTCCTGGTACTCCTGGCGCCGCCAACTGACGGCGCTGGCCGCGGCCGGGTACCGGGCGGTGGCCGTGGACGTGCGCGGATACGGCCGTTCGTCCAAGCCCGACGGGGTGGCGGCCTACCGGATGCTCGAACTGGTCGAGGACATGGTCGCCGTGGTGCACGCCCTCGGCGAGCGGACCGCGACCATCATCGGTCACGACTGGGGGTCGAGCATCGCCGCCAACAGCGCCCTGGTGCGGCCGGAGGTGTTCACCGCGGTCGGGCTGCTGAGCGTTCCCTACGCGCCGCGGGGCGGGCCCCGGCCCAGCGAGGTCTTCGCCCGCATGGGCGGCGAGGAGGAGTTCTACGTCGGCTACTTCCAGGAGCCGGGCCGGGCCGAGGCCGAGATCGAACCGGACGTCCAGGGCTGGCTGGCCGGGATCTACGCCGCCTTCTCCGGCGACACGATGCCCGCCCCCGGCCTGCCCGACCCGCACTTCGTCACCCGCGGCGGCACACTGCGCGAGCGGTTCCCCGCCGGCCCGCCGCCGTCCTGGCTCGCCCAGGACGACCTGGACGTCTACGCCGGAGAGTTCGAACGCACCGGCATGAGCGCGGCACTCAACCGGTACCGCAACATGGACCGCGACTGGGAGGACCTCGCCCCGTGGGACGCCGCCCCCATCGTCCAGCCGTCGCTGTTCATCGGCGGCGCCCTGGACGCCTCCACCATCTGGCTGAGCGACGCGATCGACGCCTACCCCGTCACCCTGCCCGGGCTCGTCTCCTCCCACCTCCTCGACGGTTGCGGCCACTGGATCCAGCAGGAACGCCCCCACGAGGTCAACGAGCTCCTGACCGGCTGGCTAGCGTCCCTCTCGACCTGAACCACTCCGGCGCCCCGCCGATCAGCGGCCACGCGGCCAGACGCGACCTCACACACGCTCACCGCGCCACGCCTCCGGCACACCACCGACCGGCGAACGCCCGGCCAGGCGCGACCCCACACACGCCCACCCCGCCACAACCTCCGGCACACCACCAACCAGCCAACACGCGGCCAGACGCGACCCCACACACGCCCACCCCGCCACAACCTCCGGCGCTCCGCCGGTCGGCGAGCGTGCGGTCAGATCAGGTCGATCGGGTCCATGCTCACCCGCACCACGTCGGGAGCCTTGCGGGCCGATCTCACGCCCGCCGCGCCCTTCAGCGCGCGCGCGAGCGCGCCGCCCGCGCTTCTGGGCACGCGGATCATCAGCCGCTCCTCCACCCCGGCCGGGTCGCGTCTGGGGGTGTCGAGCGGCACCGGGCCGAGCACGTGTGCTCCCTCGGGCAGGCGCAGGCCGGCGGCCATCTCCCTGACGGCGGCGGGCGTGCCGGTCAGCGTCGCCATGTGGACGGCCGGGGGGAAGCCCAGGGCGGCGCGGTCGGCCAGCTCCCGCTCGGCGTGGGTGACCGGGTCCCAGCGCAGCAGCGCCTGGACGGCGGGCACGGCGGCGTCGGCGAGCACGACCAGCTCGGCGGCGGGGCGTAGCAGGGCGGCAGCGTTCATCCAGCGCCGCAGCGCCTCCTCCGAGGCGCGAAGGTCGGGGCGGCCGAGCATGGCCCATCCGTCGAGCAGCACCGCCGCCGCGTACCCGCCCTCGGCGACCGGCTCGGCCCCGGGCGTCGCCACCACCAGCGCCGGGGCCGGCCCGACGGCCGCCAGCACGCCGTCACGCCCCGACGTCCTCACCGGCACCGAGGGAAACGCCCGCCCGAGCTCCTCGGCGGTGCGCCGCGCGCCCACGACGACGGCCCTGACCCGGTTCCCCCCGCAGGAGGCACACCGCCACCCCCCGGCGATGCGCCCGCACCACCGGCAGTACGGCGCCGAATGCCCCCCGCGCAGCGCCAGCGGCCCCCCGCACAACGGCCCTCCGCCCGCCACCGCCGGGAAGCCCGGACCCCCCCGCGCCACGGCGGCCCCGGGGTCTTCGAGGGCTCCTTGGTGCGCCGAACCCCCGGCGGCGGTGGCGCTCCCCCGGCCCGCCGGGATGCCGGAAGTCCCCCCGCCCGCCGGGATGCCAGGAATCCCCGGTCGCCCCGTATCGGAAGTCCCCTGGCTCCCCGGGGTGCCGGAGGTCCCCCGACCCACCCGAGTGCCGGGAGCCCCGTGGCCCCCCGGGATGCCAGGAATCCCCTCGCCCCCCGGAGTACCGGGAGCCGTCTGGCCCGCCGGAGTGCCGAAAGTCCCCCGACCCGCCCCGGCCCTCCGGGCATTCGCGGCCCCTCGACCCGGCAGGCTCCCCTGGGCGGGCGGAATCGGGGCCAGGGCCTGGGGAGGGTGGACGCAGCGGGCGGGGGCCCTGCACGACTGGCAGGCCAGGGCGGGAACGTAGCCGCGGCGGGGAACCTGGACGAGGACCGGGCCGGTCGCCAGGCCCTGCTTGAGGGCGTTCCAGGCGACGCTGGGCAGGCGGGCGGCGCGGGCGGCCTCGTCCCTGGCGAGGTCGGCGTCGTCGCCCGCGGGGCGCACCCTGGGCGCGTGCCGCCGCAGGGCCTCGCGCGGCGGGGTGATCGCGCGGGCCCAGCCCGTGGCGATCATCTGCGTCGCCTCCGCGGTGCGGGCGTAGCCCGCGATCAGCATGGCCGCGCCGGTGAGGTGGGCGCGCAGCGCCAGGACCTCGCGGGCGTGCGGGTAGGGCGCCAGCCGCTCGGCGTGCAGGTCGTCGCCGTCGTCCCAGATGACCGCCAGGCCGAGGCCGCGCACCGGCGCGAACGCCGCCGCCCGGGTGCCGACGGCCACCCGGACCTCCCCCCGCAGCACACGCAGCCATCGCCGGTACCGCTCGGCGGGCCCGAGGTCGGCGGTCAGCGCGACGTGCATTCCCTCGCCGAGTGCCTCGCGCAGGGCGGCGTCGAGCACCGCCACGTCCTTGCCGTCGGGCGCCACCACGACGGCCCCCCGGCCGCCGCGCACGGTGGCCAGCACCGCCAGGGCGACCCCCGACGCCCACGCGCCCACGGTGACCCCCGCCTCCTGCCCGCGCCCCCGGCGCGCCTTCGCGCGCCCACCCCGCGCGCCGCCCTCGGCGGACACCGCGCCGGGGCTTCCGGGCGACCCGTCACCCGAGGAACCGTCACCGCCGGAGGGACGCCCCCCCGTACCCGGCAGAACGGCCCAGACCGCATGGGGCGTCCGCCCCTCGGCCAGGGCGGTGAGGAAGGACCGCCCCGTGGGGTACTCGCCCCAGATCCCCACCTCCCCCACCGGCGGCGCGCCGGAGGGCTCGGTGTGTGAGCCTTCGGTCTCCGTCTCGGCCGGGCCCACGGCCGCCTCGGGGGCGGCTGGGGGCGCTTCGGCCGTCTCGGTGAGCGCGACGCCGGGTTCCGCTCGCACCCGGGCCGCCGGCGGCGCCCCCTCGGCGGGCGGCGCCCCCTCGGCGGCGGGCGTCTTGCCGGCGGCGGGCGTCTTGCCGGCGGGGGGCACCTTCTCGGCGGGGGACGTCTTGTCGCCGGTGGGCGCCTCGGCGCGGCCCGAGCCTTCGGTCTCCGTCTCGGCCGGGCCCACGGCCGCCTCGGGGGCGGCTGGGAGGGCTTCGGCCGTCTCGGTGAGCGCGACGCCGGGTTCCGCTCGCACCCGGGCCGCCGGCGGCGCCCCCTCGGCGGCGGGCCCTCCCTCGGCGGGGAGCGTCTTGCCGGCGGGCGTCTTGTCGCCGGGGGGCGCCTCGGCGCGGGCGTGGCGGGGGGGTATGGCGAGGCGGAGGACGTCGGACATGGTGCCGGCGTAGCGGTCGGCCACGGCGCGGCAGAGAGCGGCGACCTCCGGGGTGAGCACGGGCTCGGGCGAGACCACGCGCTCCAGGGGGGAGAGCTTGCCCTCGTGCTCGGTGGTCGCCGCGCGCTCAAGCACGAAGCCGTCGACGAGCTTCCCGGCGAAGCGGACCCTGACGCGGCAGCCGGGAACGGCGTCGGCCGCCATCGTCTCGGGGACGAGGTAGTCGAAGGGACGGTCGAGGTGCGGCAACGGCGTGTCGACGAGCACCCGCGCGATCGGCGACTCCTCCGCAGGCACCACCGCCCCCTTAGCGGGCACCACCGCGCCTGTGGCGGGCACCGTGCCCGTGGCCGGGCTCGCACTCCGGGGCACCGCTGGGCTCTTGGGCGCCCCTGGGCTACCAGCCTGGCTCGCGCTGCTGGGCGGACCCGGGCTCTCGGCCTGGTTCGCACTGTTGGACGAACCAGGGCTCTCGGACCGGCTCGCGGCCTTGGACGAACCAGGGCTCTCGGACCGGCTCGCGGTCTTGGGCGGGCCCAGGCTCTGGGGCGGGCCCTCGGCTGGGAAGGGGAGGGCGTGGTGGACGTTCTCGCCGGAGGGCGTGCCGAGGGCCGGATCAGGGGTCCGGGTTGGGGCGGGCGCCTTGGCGGAGGTCACTTCAAGTTCCTACCAGACGGCGCCGACGGAGCGGGGGTGGGCTCGCGGCCCGCCAGAAGACGGGGGTGGGCTCGCGGCCCGCCAGAAGACGGGGGTGGGCTCGCGGCCCGCCAGCGGGCCGCGCGAAGTCGCCCCCGGCGGCTGGACGCCTCCCCGGCGGACACGTCCGCCGGGGTCGCCCGTTCGCCGGGAGCCCGTTCGTCCAGGCCCGTCCGGCGAGGGTGGCCCGCTCGCCGGGAGCCCGTTGGCCCGAAGGCCCGTTCGCCCGGGACCCTGCTCGCCCAGGGCCGCTCACTCGCGGGCCGCTCGCCGGGAGCCCGTTGGCCGAAAGCCCGTTCGCCCGGGGCCCGCTCGCTCGGGGGCCGTTCGACGGTCAGAGGCCGAGGGTCTGCCGGAGTTGGTCGGCGCGGTCGGTGCGCTCCCAGGAGAAGTTGGGCTCCTCGCGGCCGAAGTGGCCGTAGGCGGCGGTCTGGGAGTAGATCGGGCGCAGGAGGTCGAGGTCGCGGATGATGGCCGCGGGGCGCAGGTCGAACACCTGCAGCACGGCCTCCTGGATCTTGTCGACCGGCACGGTCTCGGTGCCGAAGGTCTCCACGAACACGCCCACCGGGTGCGCCTTGCCGATGGCGTAGGCCACCTGCACCTCGGCGCGGTCGGCCAGGCCGGCCGCCACGATGTTCTTGGCGACCCACCGCATCGCGTACGCGGCCGAGCGGTCGACCTTGGACGGGTCCTTGCCCGAGAAGGCGCCGCCGCCGTGCCGGGCCATGCCGCCGTAGGTGTCCACGATGATCTTGCGTCCGGTCAGTCCGGCGTCGCCCATCGGGCCGCCGATCTCGAACCGGCCCGTCGGGTTCACCAGCAGGGTGTAGCCGGTGGTGTCGATGTCGAGGCCGGCGAGCACGGGCTCGACGACGTGCTCCTTGATGTCGGGGGCCAGCATCTCCTTGAGGTCGATCTCCGGAGCGTGCTGGGTGGAGACGACCACGGTGTCGAGGCGGACCGGACGGTCGCCGTCGTACTCGATGGTCACCTGGGTCTTGCCGTCGGGACGCAGGTAGGGCACCGTGCCGTCCTTGCGCACCTCCGAGAGGCGGCGGGACATGCGGTGCGCCAGGGTGATCGGCAGCGGCATGAGCTCGGGGGTCTCGCGGCACGCGTAGCCGAACATCAGGCCCTGGTCGCCCGCGCCCTGACGGTCGAGCTCGTCGCCGGCCTCTTCGAGCCGGTGCTCGTAAGCGTCGTCGACGCCCTGGGCGATGTCGGGCGACTGTGCGCCGATCGACACCGAGACGCCGCAGGACGCGCCGTCGAAGCCCTTGTGCGAGGCGTCGTAGCCGATCTCCAGGATCTTCTCCCGGATGACGCCCGGGATGTCGACGTAGGTCTCGGTGGTGACCTCTCCGGCGACGTGCACCTGGCCGGTCGTGATCATCGTCTCGACCGCGACCCGGCTGGTGGCGTCGTCCTTGAGCATGGCGTCGAGGATCGCGTCGCTGATCTGGTCGGCGATCTTGTCCGGGTGGCCTTCGGTGACCGACTCGGAGGTGAACAGGCGGCGGGACAACTCAGTGGCTCCTCATGCAGCGGCTGCTGACGTCGTGGGCTTGGCACGAGACGGCCGAAGCGCTCCGCGCAGAGTGTAGCCTCACCCGCGGCGGCATCGCCCAACCGTCGTGACCGGTGGTCGTGGTCGACGGCCTAGAGGTCGGGAAGCGGATCCCTGGGCAGGTCACCCGGCGAGAAAGCCTCCGCGTCCGCCGCCCCCACGACGGCGACGTACTCCTCGTCGACCTCGAAAACCGTACCACCCAATCTGATCGTGGGCCCGGCGGCGAACTCCACTGGGCCCAGCCGGGTGTGTCGCGGATGCGTGGCCCAGACGGCAGCGGGTTCGAAGCGGCTGAACACCTTGGTGGCCAGCACGGTGATGAAGCGGTCGCTCACCAGGATCATGTAGTTGCTCACGCCCGCCGCGCCGACCATGGTGACCGGGAAGACGTAGTGGATCTCCTCGCCGGGCGGGAGCAGCGAACGGCAGCGTTGCCTCACGGCGGCGGTCACCGGCATCGTCACAGCCCCCTCGCTCGGGACTCCCCCAATGGCAGTATCCGCCGGTCGCCGGTCTCCATCAAGCGGCGGGGCGCGCGGATCACGCCCGGCGGGGAAGTCAGAAAAGGCGGGCGGCGACCAGGCCCCAGAGGGTGTCGGCCAGCTCCTCCTTGGGGCCGCGCGGCACCTCGACGGCCTCGCCGCCCGCGGCGAGGATGACCGCGGCGTTGTCGGGCGTGCCGAACGCCAGGCCGCCGCCCACCTGGTTGACCACCAGCAGGTCGCAGCCCTTGCGTTCGAGCTTGGCACGGCCGTTGGCCAGCACGTCGTCGGTCTCGGCGGCGAACCCGGCGATCACCTCGGGGGACGGCTTGCGCCCCTCCCTGCGCCGGTCGCACAGCTCGGCCAGGATGTCGGGGTTCTTGGCGAGCCGGATGGGCTCGGGCTCGCCGGACGTCTTCTTGATCTTGGAGTCGCTCGCCGCGATCGGGCGGAAGTCGGCGACGGCCGCCGCCATGACCACCGCGTCGGCCCGCTCGGCGGCCTCCAGCACGGCGGTGCGCAGCTCGGCCGCGGACTCCACGCGGACCACGGCGGCTCCGGCGGGGTCGGGAAGCGCCACGTTGGCGGCGACCAGGGTGACCCTGGCCCCCCGCGCCACGGCGGTGCGCGCCAGGGCGTACCCCTGGAGGCCGGACGAGCGGTTGCCGATGTAGCGCACGGGGTCGATGGCCTCGCGGGTGCCGCCCGCCGAGACGACCACGTGCCGCCCGGCGAGGTCGCGCGGGCGGCCCGCGAGGACCCCCCGGCAGACCTCGAAGATCTCACGCGGGTCGGGCAGGCGCCCGGGGCCGGTGTCGGCTCCGGTGAGCCGGCCCACCGCGGGGTCGATCACCAGAGTGCCCCGCTCGCGCAGGGTCGCGACGTTGGCGCGGGTCGCGGGGTGCTCCCACATCTCGGTGTGCATGGCCGGGGCCAGCACCACCGGGCAGCGCGCGGTGAGCAGCGTGTTGGTCAGCAGGTCGCCGGCGAGGCCGTGCGCGGCCTTGGCCAGGATGTCGGCGGTCGCCGGGGCCACCACGACGAGATCGGCCGCCTGCCCGATGCGGACGTGCGGCACCTCGTGGACGGACTCCCACACCTCGCTGGTGACGGGCGAGCCCGAGAGCGCCGCCCAGGTGGGCTCGCCGACGAACCGCAGGGCGTCGCGGGTCGGGACGACCCGGACCTCGTGCCCGGACTCGGTGAACAGGCGCAGCAGCTCGCACGCCTTGTAGGCGGCGATGCCCGCGCCCACGCCGAGGACGACACGCGGCCGGGAAGGGCCCTCGCCAGCCATCACGGGACTTTCTGCCGGACCCTCAGCCCTCGATGGGCTCGGAGGTCAGCAGACCCTCGGAGACCTCGCGCAGCGCGATGGAGAGCGGCTTCTCCTGGGCGTGGGTCTCCACGAGCGGCCCGACGTACTCGAGCAGGCCCTCGCCGAGCTGGGAGTAGTAGGCGTTGATCTGGCGCGCCCGCTTCGCGCCCATGATGACCAGGCTGTACTTGCTGTCGACGACCTCAAGGAGCTGGTCGATCGGCGGGTTGGTGATGCCTTCGGCTGCCGGGGCAGTGCCTGCCACGTCGTCGGCCTCTCATTCGGATGTCGATATCGGTCTCGGCGAAGGATACCAAGCTCTGACCGGTCGCCCGGACGTTCCGCCTGCGGCGGCCGTCCGCGGGGCACCGGCTCGGCCGCTCAGTGGAGCGGCGGGTCGTGCGTCAGCAGCTCGGTGAGCCGGCCGCAGACCTCCTTCACCGCCGTGTTGACCAGCGTGAGGTCGAACTCCTTCTCGGCCGCCAGCTCGACACGCCCGGCCGCCAGGCGCCGCGCGATGACGTGCTCGGGCTCGGTGCCGCGGCCGCGCAGGCGGCTCTCCAGCTCCTCCCAGCTCGGCGGGGCCAGGAAGACCAGCAGGGCCTCGGGCATGCTGTCGCGGACCTGCCGCGCCCCCTGCAGATCGATCTCCAGGAGTGTCGGCACCCCCTCGGCCAGCTTGCGCTCGACGGCCGCGCGGGGTGTTCCGTAGCGGTTGCCGGCGAACTCGGCCCATTCGAGCAGCTCGCCGCCGGCCACCAGCCGGTCGAACTCGGCGTCGGAGACGAAGAAGTACTCCACGCCGTGGGTCTCCCCCGGGCGGGGGGCCCTGGTGGTCACCGAGACCGACAGCCACACCTCCGGGTGTGACCGCCGAAGCTCGGCGACGACCGTGGACTTGCCGACGCCCGACGGCCCGGACAGGACCGTGAGGCGCCTTCCCTTCGGCCCGGAGGAGACGTCGGTCCCCTCCGGACTTCCGGATGGAGGCATGGGGCCACCGTCACGCGTCCCCGGCCCTCCGAAAACGGGCGCCTCGTGGGCGCCGCCCTCTTCGGGCCAGGACGTACCGGTCACACCACACCCCCGTCGATCTTGCAGGCGAGCCGAGATCAGCTCTCGGCGCCGCCGAACTCCCGCTCGAGAGCGGCCCGCTGGTTCGCACCGAGACCCCGTACGCGACGGGACTCGGCGATACCGAGCCGCTCCATGAGCTGCTTGGCGCGGACCTTGCCCACGCCGGGGAGCGACTCCAAAAGCGCCGACACCTTCATCTTGCCGATGACGTCGTCGGTCTGACCATCCTTCAGCACCTCGGCCAGAGAAACCGCGCCGTGCTTGAGCCGGTTCTTGACCTCGGCACGCTCTTTACGGGCCTTGGCAGCCTTCTCTAGGGCTGCGGCGCGCTGCTCGGGGGTCAGGGGAGGAAGAGCCACGCCGGGTCACCTCGAATTTCTGTCGATGTACTCGGACGGGAGGGGAAACTAGCTGGTCTTGGGCTTCCAGGCAACGTCAAGACCAGTTTCTGCCCCCAGAAATCTAATTTCCTCACCGTGGGTGACGCGCCGGTAGCGCTGCGTCTACGAAAACACGCCTCAACAGGGTTCTCACGCCCGTGACGAGCCGGTTGTGCGGCCGGCCCGCGCGACGCCGCGCGCCGGCCCCGGAGCCGTCCCGCGGGGTCAGCTCGGGACGACCCGGCGAAGGGCCGCGGCGATGCCGGCGGCGGTCGCGCCGGGGTCGGCGGAGCCCGTGATGGGCCTCCCGATGACGAGAAGATCGGCCCCGTCGGCGATAGCCTGCTCCGGAGTCGCTACTCTTGCCTGATCCTGGGTGTCGGAGCCGACGGGCCTGACCCCCGGGGTGATGAGCGTGATGTCGGGCCCGACCTCCGCTCGCACCGCGGCGACCTCGCGGGGCGAGCAGACGAGTGCCCGGGCGCCCGCGCCGACGGCCTCGACCGCCAGACGGCGCACGGCGTCCCCGGAGGGTCCCCTGACCCCCAGGCGCTCGAGATCGTCCTCCGAGAGCGACGTCAGGGCCGTCACGGCGGCGATGCAGGTGTTCGGGACGGCGTCCACGGCGGCCTGGATCATGGCGCGCCCGCCCGCGGCGTGCACGGTCAGGATGGCCGGCTTGAGCCGCGCGACGGCGCGGGCGGCCCCGGCGACGGTGTTCGGGATGTCGTGGAGCTTGAGATCGAGGAAGACCTGGACCCCGGTGGCCCCGCGAACCGAGGCGATCACGTCCGGGCCGTAACGCAGGTACAGTTCGAGGCCGACCTTCACGGTGCTCACGTGCGGCGTCACCGCGGCAGCCCAGCGGGCCGCCGTCTCCAGGTCAGGTGCGTCCAGGGCGACGGCGATGGGTGCGGACGTCACAGAGAGCTCTCCTCCAGATCGATGCGGTGCCGGGGCCCCGCCCCGGGCGGTCGGTGTGCCAGCCCGACGGCGTCGGCCAGGCGTTCGAAGCCGCGTTCCTTCAGGAGCTCCTCCAGCTCCCGCAGGATGCGCAGCCCCGCGTAGGGGTCATGGAACAGCGCGGTGCCCACCGAGACCACGCAGGCGCCCGCCAGGACCAGTTCCAGGGCGTCGCGCCCGCTGAGCACGCCGCCCATGCCGACGAGCGGCACGCCGGGCAGCGCGGCGTGCACCTGCCACAGGCAGCGCACGGCCAGCGGGCGCACCGCGGGGCCCGAGAGCCCGCCGGTGCCGGCCGCGAGCGCGGGGCGCATGGTGTCGACGTCGATGCTCATGCCCAGCGGCGTGTTGATCATCGCCAGGGCGTCGGCGCCGCCGTCGACGCAGGCGCGGGCGACCGCGACGATGTCGGCCACGTCGGGCGCCAGCTTGGCGACCACCGGCACGTCGTAGCGCATGGTGGCGCGCACCGAGGCGATCACCTCGGCCGAGGCGGCGGGGTCGCGGGCGAACACCCGCCCGACGTCCTCGACGTTCGGGCACGAGAGGTTGACCTCCACGGCCGTCACGCCGGGCGCGTCGGCCAGCCTGCGCGCCAGCGCGGTGTACTCCGCGACGCTGCCGCCCGCGATCGACACCACGGCCCGGGCCCCGTGGTCGAGCAGGCCGGGCAGCTCGGTCTCCAGGAAGGCGTCCACGCCGGGCCCCTGCAGGCCGACGGCGTTCAGCATGCCCGAGGGGGTCTCGGCCATGCGGGGGGTCGGCCGCCCGGCCCTCGGGGCCATGGTGATCGACCGCGTCACGACCGCGCCGAGGCGCCCGAGGTCGAAGAACTGGGAGAGCTCGGCGCCGGAGGCGGCGCACCCGGCGGCCGTGGTGATCGGGTTGGCCAGTTCGACGTGCGCCAGGTACGTCCGCATGTCAACTGACATGTCTGGTGTGCGCACCTCCCTCAGACGCTCGGCCCCCGGGCGCGCCCAAGGCGTCGAACGGGATCGTGCCGATGTCCTCGAACCTCACCCGCTCGCCGCGGAACACCGGCCCCTCCACGCAGGATCGCACCATGCGGGTGACGCCGTCGTCGCCGATGACCGGAAGCACGCATGTCATGCACACCCCGTACCCGCAGGCCATGGCCTCCTCGATCGACACCTGCACGGGGATGTCGAACTCGACGGCCACGGCGGTGACCCCGCGCAGCATGGCGGTCGGCCCGCACGCGTAGACGACGTCGGCGCGCGCGTCGGCGATCACCGAGGGCAGCGCGTCGGTGACCCGGCCGCGCAGGCCCAGCGAGCCGTCCTCGGTGGTGAGCGTGGTCGTCTCGCCCATGCGCCGGGCGCGCAGGGCGCCGAAGACGCGGTCGGCCGAGGGGGCGCCGAGCACGAAGTCGACCCGGCAACCGCGCTGCTGCAGCACGTCGGCCAGGGCGAACAGCGACGCCGAGCCGTACTCGCCGCCCACCAGCACGCACACCACCGGGTCGCGCGGCACCGGGAAGGGACGGCCGAGCGGGCCGACCAGGTCGAGGGTGTCCCTCGCCTTGCGGTCGGCCAGCCAGGACGTCCCCCGGCCGCGCACGGAGAACACCAGCTCCACCGTGCCGCCGTAGTCGGGCTTGACGTCGTGCACGGCGAAGGCGCGGCGCGTCGGCATGGAGGTGTGCGGGCCGCCGACGGCCACGGAGACGAAATGACCGGGACGGAAGCGCTCGGCGATGCCCGGCGCCACCACGGTCAGCGCGTGGTAGGCGTCGACGCGGCGCGTGGTCAGCACCGTGCCCGTCACCTGTACCGGTGTGCCGGCCGTCTCCTTCACCTCCCGCCGGTCGTCAGCCCCGCAGCCGCCGGGCGTGCTCCTGCAGCGACCGTACGCCCACCGAACCGGCGGCGATCGCCTGGATGCCCTGAACGGCGGCGCCCAGCCCCTGCACAGTGGTGACGCACGGGATGCCACGCAGGACGGCCGCGGTGCGGATCTCGTAGCCGTCCAGCCGCGGCCCGGACTGGCCGGGGCTGCCGAAGGGGGTGTTCACGATGAGGTCGACCTCGCCGTCCAGGATGCGCATGACGATCGTGGGCTCACCGTCGGCGCCGACGCCGTCACTCTGTTTGCGCACGATCTTGGCATGGACGTCGTTGCGGCGCAGCACCTCCGCGGTTCCCTCGGTGGCGAGGATCTCGAAGCCCAGGTCGGCCAGCGCCTTCACCGGGAAGATCATGGCGCGCTTGTCGCGGTTGGCGACCGAGACGAACGCCCGCCCCTTGGTCGGCAGCGAGCCGTACGCCGCCGCCTGCGACTTGGCGTAGGCGGTGCCGAAGACCTCGTCGATGCCCATCACCTCGCCCGTGGAGCGCATCTCCGGGCCCAGGACGATGTCGACGCCCAGGAACCGGTTGAAGGGCAGCACGGCCTCCTTGACGGCGATGGGGGCGTCCAGCGGCAGCGTGCCGCCGTCCCCATCACGGGGCAGCATGCCCTCCTCGCGCAGCCCGGCGACGGTGGCGCCGAGCATGATGCGCGCCGCGGCCTTGGCCAGCGGCACCGCCGTCGCCTTGGACACGAACGGCACCGTGCGGCTCGCGCGGGGGTTGGCCTCCAGCACGTACAGCACCCCGGCGGCCATGGCGTACTGGACGTTCAGGAGCCCGCGCACGCCCACCCCGCGGGCGATGGCCTCGGTGGCCGCGCGGATGCGCTTGATGTCGAACCCGCCGAGCGTGATCGGCGGCAGCGCGCACGCCGAGTCACCGGAGTGGATGCCGGCCTCCTCGATGTGCTCCATGACGCCGCCGAGGTACAGCTCGGCGCCGTCGTAGAGGGCGTCCACGTCGATCTCGATGGCCTCGTCGAGGAACTTGTCGATCAGCACGGGGTGGTCGCTGGCCGCGCCGGCCAGCGCCATGTAGGAGCCGAGCGTGCGGTCGTCGTAGACGATGGCCATGCCGGCGCCGCCGAGGACGTAGGAGGGCCGGACGAGCACCGGGTAGCCGATCTCCTCGGCGATGGCGCGCGCCTCCTCCACGGTGACGGCGATGCCGTGCCGGGGGGCGGCCAGCCCGGCCTCGGCCAGCACCCGCCCGAAGGCGCCGCGGTCCTCGGCCAGGTGGATCGACTCGGGGCTGGTGCCGACCACGGGCACGCCCTCGTCCTTGAGCGCCTGGGCCAGCCCCAGCGGCGTCTGCCCGCCGAGCTGCACGATCACCCCGGCGACCGGGCCGGTCTCCTGCTCGGCCCGCACGACCTCCAGGACGTCCTCCAGGGTGAGCGGCTCGAAGTAGAGCCGGTCGGAGGTGTCGTAGTCGGTCGAGACGGTCTCCGGGTTGCAGTTGACCATCACGGTCTCGTACCCGGCGGCCGACAGTTCGAACGACGCGTGCACGCAGGCGTAGTCGAACTCGATGCCCTGCCCGATGCGGTTCGGCCCACTGCCCAGGATGATCACCTTGGGGCGGTCGCCGTAGGGGACCTCGGTCTCCTCGTCGTAGGTGGAGTACAGGTAGGGCGTCTTGGCGGCGAACTCCGCCGCGCAGGTGTCCACGGTGTTGTAGACCGGGTGCACGCCCAGGCTGTGGCGCAGCCGCCGGACCTCGGCCTCGGCCATGCCGAGGATCTCGCCGATCTGCACGTCGCTGAAGCCGTGCCGCTTGGCGCGGGCGAGGGCGCCGGGCTCGGGCCCGGCCTCGGCCAGGGCACGCGCCTCCTCGTCCAGCAGGTAGAGCTGGTCGAGGAACCACGGGTCGACGCTGGTGGCCTCGTGGAGCTGCTCGATGGTCGCGCCGGCCCTGATGGCCTGCTGCATGGTGCGCAGGCGGCCGTCGTGCGGGGTGCGGCAGGCGTCCAGGAGCCCCGTCAGGCCCGCGGGCTCCCCGGCCCACGTGAACGACGAGCCCTTCTTCTCCAGCGATCTGAGGGCCTTCTGAAGCGCCTCGGGGAAGGACCTGCCGATCGCCATGGCCTCGCCCACCGACTTCATGTGGGTGGTGAGGGTCTGGTCGGCCCCGGCGAACTTCTCGAAGGCGAACCGCGGCACCTTCACCACGACGTAGTCGAGCGACGGCTCGAACGACGCCGGGGTCTCGCGGGTGATGTCGTTGGGGATCTCGTCGAGGGTGTAGCCGACGGCGAGCTTGGCCGCGATCTTGGCGATCGGGAAGCCGGTGGCCTTGGACGCCAGCGCGCTGGAGCGCGACACGCGCGGGTTCATCTCGATGACGACCATGCGCCCGGTGGAGGGCTCGACGGCGAACTGGATGTTGCAGCCGCCGGTGTCGACGCCGACCTCGCGGATGACCGCGATCGCGACGTCGCGCATGTTCTGGTACTCGCGGTCGGTCAGCGTCAGGGCGGGGGCCACGGTGACGCTGTCGCCGGTGTGCACGCCCATCGGGTCGATGTTCTCGATGGAGCAGACGATGACGACGTTGTCGGCCCGGTCGCGCATGACCTCCAGCTCGTACTCCTTCCAGCCGAGGATGGACTCCTCCAGGAGCACCTCGGTGGTCGGCGACGCGTCCAGGCCGGCGCCGGCGATGCGCCGCAGGCCCTCCTCGTCGTAGGCGAGGCCGGACCCGGCGCCGCCCATGGTGAAGCTGGGCCGCACGACCACGGGGTAGCCGAGGTCGGCCGCCGCCTGGAGGCACTCGCCGAGCGTGTGGCAGATCACCGACCGCGCGGACTCGGCGTTGAAACCGTGCTCGGCGGCCACCTTGGCCACGATGTCCTTGAACTGCTCCCGGTTCTCCCCCGCCTGGATGGCGGCGACGTCCGCGCCGATCAGCTCGACGCCGTAGCGCTCCAGCACGCCGGCCTCGTGCAGCGCGATCGCCGTGTTGAGCGCCGTCTGACCGCCCAGGGTGGGCAGCAGGGCGTCCGGCCGCTCCTTGGCGATGATCTTCTCCACGATGTCGGGCGTGATCGGCTCGACGTAGGTGGCGTCGGCGAACTCCGGGTCCGTCATGATCGTCGCCGGGTTGCTGTTGACCAGGACGACGCGGTACCCCTCGGCGCGCAGCACCCTGCACGCCTGGGTGCCGGAGTAGTCGAACTCGGACGCCTGCCCGATCACGATCGGCCCCGACCCGATGACCATGATCGAGGTGATGTCCGTGCGCTTAGACACGCGTACCGCCCTTCCCCTGAACCGTGGTGCCCGGACGCGCCATCAGGGCGCAGAAGTCGTCGAACAGGCCGGCGGCGTCGTGCGGGCCCGCCGCGGCCTCGGGGTGGTACTGGACGCTGAACGCCGGACGGTCGAGCAGGCGCAGGCCCTCGACGCAGCCGTCGTTGAGGTTCACGTGGCTGACCTCCGCGCGCCCGTAGGGCGTGTCGAAGGGGCCGTCCAGCGGCGCCTCGACGGCGAAGCCGTGGTTGTGCGCGGAGATGTCGACCTTGCCGGTGCGGCGGTCCTGGACCGGCTGGTTGACGCCGCGGTGGCCGTACCTGAGCTTGTAGGTGCCGAGCCCGAGCGCCCGGCCGAGCATCTGGTTGCCGAAGCAGATGCCGAAGACCGGCCTGCCGGCGTCCAGCACGCCGCTGAGCGTCTGGACGGCGTAGTCGGCCGCCGCAGGGTCGCCGGGCCCGTTCGACAGGAACACCCCGTCGGGGTCGAGCGCCAGCACGTCGGCCGCCGAAGCCGTCGCGGGCAGCACGTGCACCTCACAGCCGCGCTCGGCCATGCGGTAGGGGGTCATGGCCTTGATGCCGAGGTCGACGGCCGCCACGGTGAAGCGCTTGGGGCCGCGCGCCGGGACGACGTACGGCTCGGCCGTGGAGACCTCGCGGGCCAGGTCGGCGCCGACCATCGACGGGCTGGAGCGCACCCGCTCGACCAGCTCCTCGACCGGGGCCGAGGGGGCGGTGAACACCCCGGCGCGCATGGCGCCGCGCTCGCGCAGGTGGCGGGTGAGGGCCCGCGTGCCGGGCATGGCGATGCCGACCACGCCCTGGGCGCGCAGCTCCTCCTCCAGCGAGCGGCGCGAGCGCCAGTTCGACGGGATGCGCGCGGGCTCACGCACGACGTACCCGGCGACCCAGACGCGCGAGGATTCAGGGTCCTCGTCGTTGACACCGGTGTTGCCGATGTGGGGGGCGGTCATCGCCACGATCTGCCGGTGGTAGGAGGGGTCGGTGAGGGTCTCCTGGTAGCCGGTCATGCCGGTGGAGAACACCATCTCGCCGAACGTCTCCCCCTCGGCGCCGTACGGCTCGCCGTGGAAGACCCGGCCGTCCTCCAGCACCAGGACGGCCGTGCCGGTGGTCGCGCGCGTCACGTGAGCTTCCCTTCGAAGACGGTGGGGCGGCCGCGCAGGAACGTCGCGACGACCGTGCCGGGCAGCGTCATGCCCTGGTAGGGGGTGTTACGGCTCTTGGAGGCGAACCCGCCGGGGTCGACGGCCCCGCGCGTCGCGGGGTCGAACAGGGTCAGGTTGGCCGGGGCGCCGGCCTCGACCGGCCCGCCCTGGCCGGTCAGCCGGCCGATGCGCGCGGGACGGGCCGACATGCGGTCGGCGACGCCGGCCCAGTCGAGCAGGCCGGTCTCGACCATGGCCTCCTGGACCACCGACAGGGCGGTCTCCAGGCCGATCATGCCCATGGCCGCCGCCGGCCACTCGGTCTCCTTGTCCTCGACCGGGTGGGGGGCGTGGTCGGTGGCCACGCAGTCGATCGTGCCGTCGGCGAGCGCCTCGCGCAGCGCCAGCACGTCGGCGTCGGTGCGCAGCGGCGGGTTCACCTTGTACAGCGGGTTGTAGGGCCCCACCGGCGAGCTCTCGGCGCGGGAGTCGGTGAGCAGCAGGTGGTGCGGGGTGACCTCGGCGGTGACGTCCCAGCCCTTGGACTTGGCCCAGCGGAGGATCTCGACCGACCCGGCCGTGGACACGTGGCAGACGTGCAGGCGGGAGCCGACGTGCGCGGCCAGCAGGCAGTCGCGGGCGATGATCGCCTCCTCGGCCACGGCCGGCCAGCCGGTCAGGCCGAGCCGCCCCGACACCGCGCCCTCGTTCATCTGCGCGCCCTCGGTGAGACGGGGCTCCTGCGCGTGCTGGGCGACGACGCCGTCGAACGCCTTGACGTACTCCAGGGCGCGGCGCATCAGCACGGCGTCGGAGACGCAGACGCCGTCGTCGGAGAAGACCCGCACGCGGGCCGCGCTGTCGGCCATCGCGCCGAGCTCGGCGAGCTGCCGGCCGGCCAGACCGGAGGTCACCGCGCCCACCGGGTGCACGTCGCAGTGCCCGGCCTGGCGGCCGAGCCGCCACACCTGCTCCACGACGCCCGCGGTGTCGGCCACCGGGGAGGTGTTGGCCATGGCGTGCACGGCGGTGTAGCCGCCGAGGGCGGCGGCGGCCGTGCCGGAGGCGACGGTCTCGGCGTCCTCGCGGCCCGGCTCGCGCAGGTGGGTGTGCAGGTCGACCAGGCCCGGCAGCGCGACCAGGCCGTCGGCGTCGACACGCGTGGCGCCGGCGGCGTCCACCCGGCCCGGCTCGCCCACCTCGGCGACGACCCCGCCGTCCAGCAGGATGTCGCGCGGCGCGCCGCCGAGCAGGCGGGCGCCTGTCAGAAGGTAGGTCACTGGGTTCCCCCGATCGCGGGCTCGGAGCCGGACAGAAGCAGGTAGAGCACGGCCATGCGCACGGTCACGCCGTTGGTGACCTGTTCCACGATGGTGGAGCGCCCGGAGTCGGCCACCTCGGCGGCGATCTCCATGCCGCGGTTCATCGGGCCGGGGTGCATCACGATCGCGCCCTCCGGCATCCTTCCCAGGCGCTCGGGGTCCAGACCGTAGCGGCGGCTGTACTCCCGGGCGGAGGGGAAGTAGGAGGCGTTCATGCGCTCGTGCTGCACGCGCAGCATCATGACGACGTCCGACTTGGGCAGCACGGCGTCGAAGTCGTAGGAGACCTCGCAGGGCCAGTCGCCCATCGACACCGGCACCAGCGTGGGCGGCGCGACCAGGGTCACCTGGGCGCCGAGGGTGTGCAGCAGGTGGACGTTGGAGCGCGCGACCCTGCTGTGCAGCACGTCGCCGACGATGGTCACCCTGCGGCCGTCCAGGTCGCCCAGGCGGCGGCGCATGGTGAAGGCGTCGAGCAGCGCCTGGGTCGGGTGCTCGTGGGTGCCGTCGCCGGCGTTGACGACGCTGCCGTCGACCCAGGTGGCCAGCCGGTGCGGGGCGCCGGAGGCGCCGTGGCGCACCACCACCGCGTCGGCGCCCATGGCCTGCAGGGTGAGGGCGGTGTCCTTGAGGCTCTCGCCCTTGGAGACGCTCGACCCCTTCGCCGAGAAGTTGATCACGTCGGCGGAGAGCCGCTTGGCGGCGGCCTCGAAGGAGATGCGGGTGCGGGTGGAGTCCTCGAAGAACAGGTTCACCACCGTGCGGCCGCGCAGGGTGGGCAGCTTCTTGATGGAACGGTCCGCCACCTGCGCCAGGTGCTCAGCGGTGTCCAGGATCAACAGGGCGTCGTCGCGCGAGAGGTCGGAGGTGGAGAGCAGGTGCCGGTTCATCGCAGGCCTCCCCGCAGCAGCACGGCGTCGCGCTGGTCGGTCTCGGCCAGGCAGACGCGGACGGTCTCGGCGCGTGAGGTGGGCAGGTTCTTGCCGACGTGGTCGGCGCGGATCGGCAGCTCGCGGTGGCCGCGGTCGACCAGGACGGCGAGCCGGACGGCCGTGGGGCGCCCCAGGTCGTTGAGCGCGTCGAGGGCGGCGCGTACGGTGCGGCCGGAGTACAGGACGTCGTCGACCAGCACCACGATGCGGCCGTCGACGCCCTCGGTGGGCAGGTCGGTCCTGCCGAGCGCGCGGGCGGGCTTGAGCCGCAGGTCGTCGCGGTACATCGTCACGTCGAGCGACCCGAACGCCACCGGCTGGCCCTCCACCTGCTCGATGCGGTCGGCGAGCCGGCGGGCGAGGATGGTGCCCCGGGTGGGGATGCCGAGCAGGAGGAGCTTCTCGGGGCCCTTCGCGCGTTCGAGGATCTCGTGGGCGATGCGGGTGAGGGCCCGGTTGATGTCGGGGGCCTCGAGCACGGCCCGCTCGTCTCCGGCGTACTCGTCGCCGGGCCGGGGGCCCTCGGGCGTCTCGGCGGCGTCGCGGGGGGATTGCCCCGCCATGGGCCGCCGGTCGTCGCGCGCCTGGTTCTGGGCGCCGTTCATGGAGGTCACCGCCTTTCCCGCCTCACGGGACGGGTCTTAAAGGAAGCTGGTTCCCCCACGTTAGCAGCCCCCCGGAAACCTCCCGAACAGGTATGGTCGTCGCAAGCTGCAACGATGCCCTCAAACCGGACGGGGACCGCACGGTACCTGAGGGCGACGGGGGTGGGGCGTGTCGTGTTCACGCGTAAGCGCTTTCCGGCGGGGAGCCGCCGTACCGGTGCGGCGGCCGCGGCCGCTGCGACGGAGCAGATCAGGGCGGAAACCGGACAGGATTCGGCATCATTTTTCCAATCAGCTTGACCAAACTCGCCCACACCTTTACCGTCACTGTCCGTAACCACACCTCGCGACGATCCCGGGTAAACCCCGACGCTCCGGTCACGAACGGTGCCTGCCCCAGGTGCCACCCGCACGTCGGTTCATTCGTCGCAAGGCGCACAATAAGTGAGAACGTTGAGAGAAAGCCGGGGGGCCAAAACGATGCCGTCTGACTACGCCAAGTCGCTTGGCGCGCGACTCCGCGCCATCCGCACCCAGCAGGGGCTATCACTGCACGGAGTCGAGGAGAAGTCACGCGGCAGATGGAAGGCCGTCGTCGTCGGCTCCTACGAGCGCGGAGACCGCGCCGTGACCGTGCAGAAGCTCGCCGAACTGGCCGATTTCTACGGGGTGCCGGTCTCCGAGCTTCTTCCCGGCGGCTCCGCGCCGAGCCCGCTCGGGCCCACGCCCAAACTGGTGATCGACCTGGAGCGGCTGGCCCAGTTGCCGAAGGAGAAGGCCGGGGCCCTGGCCCGCTACGCGGCCACGATCCAGAGCCAGCGCGGCGACTACAACGGCAAGGTGCTCTCGATTCGCCAGGAGGATCTTCGCTCGCTGGCGGTCATCTACGACAAGTCCCCCACCGAGCTCACCGAAGAGCTCATCACGTGGGGCGTGCTGGACGCCGAGGCGCGCCGCGCCGTCGAGTCCTTCTGAAGGCTTTTCCCCAAGTCTCCCGCCGACACCCCTCGACCGCCGGGTGAGCCACCAAGCACCTCACTCGGCGGACCCGACCCCCTTCGCCGCCTGGAACACCGGCGGCCGACGCCCGGCGATCCCCCATCGGCACCCCACCGCCCTGAGGCGCGAACCCCCGCCGACAGCACCCGCCGCAAGCACCACGCCGCACGGGGATCGCGCGCCGCACTCCACCCGGGGCGAGTCCGGCCCGCCTGAAAGGGACGCGCCCGTCTTGGAACGGCCGCGAGGCATGAGCCGAACAGGAATGAAACCGGCCGCCCTCCGCCCTGGCGAGCCGCCCGCCAGAACCACGCGCACCCCCGCGGACCGCGAGCCACGCTCACCCGGAGACCCCGACCGTCACACACTCCCCCGTGGCGAGTCGCCAGCCCGGGGCAGTGAGCACACCCGTCGACCGCGAGCTAGGGTCGCCCGGCGATCTGACCGTCGCACTCCAGCTGGGGGCGGGGTCACCAGTCCAGGGCTGCCCGCCCGCTGACCGCGAGCCATGGTCACCCGGCGATCTGACCGTCGCACTCCAGCTGAGGGCGGGTCACCAGTCCAGGGCTGCCCGCCCGTCGACCGCGAGCCATGGTCACCCGGCGATCTGACCGTCGCACTCCAGCTGAGGGCGGGTCACCAGTCCAGGGTTGCCCGCCCGCTGACCGCGAGCCATGGTCACCCGGGAGGTCTGACGTCGCACTGCGCCTTGGGGCGGGGTCAGCCTGCCAGGGGGGCGCGGACGGGGAGGGTGGACTGGCCGGGGACGCCGAGGATGCCTTCGACGATGGTCACGAAGGTGTCGGCCTCGGTGGTGAGCTCATCGGCCTCGGCGGCGGAGACGACGCGGACCATGCCGGCCTCGGCCATCGCGCGCTTGGACGCGCTGACCGCGAAGTAGGCGGCCCACTGGGCCAGCCTCGGCTCGGCCTCGGGCAGCAGCTCCCACGCGCTGCGCAGGCGGCGCCTGCGGCCATCCATCGGGCGCGGGAGCGCCGCGAGGATCGCGGCGGCGGCGCGGAGCGCGGCCAGGTGGGCCGAGACGTAGCGCTCGGCGGGGGTGCCGGCCGCGGCGGCGTCGGCGAGACAGGAATGCGCATCGGCCAGGTGCGCGCGCACGGTCTGTGAAACCCGGGGACCTTCTCCGGACGTTCGAGTCATGCCACCCTCCTTCGGGTCATGGCCCCGGCGGTGACCGCCGGTGATAACACAGTCGCAGACTCCACCGACAATTCGGGTGGGCCGCTGGTCGTGGACACTCGGACGCTCGCTCCTCGCTCTCCCGCCGGGCACGACCCCCGCGCCCGGTTCCGCGTTCCCTTTCCAGCCTCCGCTTGTGTTCGGCGCACCGGCACCTTCCGGCGCGCCCCCCGTGGTCGCTCTCTCGTCCCTTACCCGCCGCCGCGTGCCGCCGGCGGTCTCGCTCGCCTCGTCGCCTCGTCGCCTCGTGGTCTCGGTGTGCGTGGCCGGCGCGGTGGGCCTGTGCGGCCGGACGAGGAGCTTCCCCTCTCCCCGTCCGGCCCCCGTCGCGCGCGGCGAGACCGGGCCGCGGCGCTTTCGCCGTTGGTGAGGGCAGGCCGCGAGTCCCGCCCTCACTGGGTCGAACATAAATTCGATGAGCCGCCCTGTCAAGCAGATCACGAACAAAGGTTCGATCATGCGATCGACCAGGGGCGCGCCGAACCCCGTCCCCCGCACGCGAAGCGGACGGCCGACGGAGACCGCGGTCTGGCGCGTTCGAAAACCCCCGCCGAGGCCACGGAGGGCACGAACAGCGCGCGTACGAACGGCGCGAGCGCAGGACCGACAGAAGGGCTCGAACGGCAGGAGGCACGAACGGCAGGAGGCCGCGGTCGCCTGGGCGACCGCGGCCTCCTTCGTCGTGCTCGCCGGCTCAGCGGCGGAACTTGCCCTTCACGTGCACCGGGACGCCGGTGCCCAGCATGCCGGGCAGGACCTGCGCCACGTTCATCGGAAGCCGCACGCACCCGTGCGACGCCGGGTAGAGCGGCACCGACAGCGCGCCGTGGAAGGCGATGCCGCCGTTGAAGAAGATCGGGTTGTACAGCGAGCCGAGATAGGACGTGTGCCAGCCCGTGCGGCGCCACGTCGTCTTGAAGTTCCCCGTCGGGGTGCGGGCGTCGCCGCAGAACCGCTGTTCGCGGCCCTGCCAGACGGTGGTCTCGCAGTAGGGGATGCCGCTGCCGGAGGAGATGTGGGTGATCAGCCTGACCGCGCCCGCCCGGTAGAGGACGGCGACCTGCTTGGTGAGGTCGACCTCCATGCGGTCGGGCTTGCCCTTCGGCACCATGATCTTCGGCACCTTGGGGTTCTCCAGGGCCTTCCAGGTGCGGGAGGTGATCGTGCTGGTCGGGGAGATGCCCTGCACCTTCTGGAACGCCCAGACCGCGGCCTGGGTGGTGCCTCCGTACCGGGAGTCGACGCGGCCGGGGACGTAGCCGAGCGCCTTCAGCCTGCCCTGCAGCGCCTTGACCGCCGAGCCCTTGGCGCCCAGCTTCACCCGTTTGCGGGGCGCGACGAACGGGGCGACCGGGGCGACCGGCTCCGCCGCGGCCCGCGCCGCGCCGCTCACCGAGACGCCGAGGGCGACCACCGGGGAGGCGCCGTGCGCGCCCGCCGGGGCCACGCCGGCCGTCGCCGGTCGCGTGCTCGCGACCCCGCACCCTGAGACGACCAGGGCTCCTGCTGCCGCCAGCGCCGCGGCGGCGGCGAGCGGCTTTCGAGCTTCCACGTTCTCACCCTCTCCGGCACGTCAGATTCAGGTCACCGGACCCTAGCGCACGGGTAAGGGCGCGCCGGGCGGAGTCATGGAGATGTAATCAATGGCCCATGTCCGGTCACCTTGTTTAGAGTGTCGCCGTGCCAGAAAAGTTGCGTCCGAGTGTGGTGAAAGTCGTCGCGGCCCTCGAAGAGGCCGGCATCACGGGCGAGGTCGTGGTGCTCCCGGAGGCCGCGCCCACCGCCGCCGCGGCGGCGGCGCACGTGGGGTGCGAGGTCGGGGCGATCGCCAACAGCCTGGTCTTCGACGCCGACGGCGAGCCGCTGCTCGTGCTCACCAGCGGCGCCCACCGCGTCGACACCGGCCTGATCGCCACGACCGCCGGCGTGTCCGAGGTCCGGCGGGCGACTCCCGGCTTCGTGAAGGCCGCCACGGGTCAGACGATCGGCGGCGTGGCACCGGTCGGGCATCCGGCGCCGATCCGCACGCTGGTCGACACCTGGCTGGGCAAGCACGAGGTCGTCTGGGCGGCCGCCGGGCACCCGCACACCGTCTTCCCGACCACCTTCGACGAGCTCGTCCGCCTCACCGGCGGCACTCCGGTGGAGGTGGAGTAGCGGCTGTGCGCCCCTGCTAGTGTGCGAGAAGTGATCGAACTGCGACGCACCGGCCCCGAGGGGTTCACCGCCGCTCTGGAGACCGTGATCGGCATCTACACGGCGGCGATGCGTCCCCCGATCGAGCAGCTCTCAGGCCGCCAGGGCATCATGCGCAACCACGCGTCGTTCCCCGACTTCACCTGCCTGCTCGCCCACGAGACCGGCGGGCAGGTCGTGGGCTTCGGCTACGCCTTCCACGGCGCGCACGGCCAGTGGTGGCACGACGTCGTGCGCCGCGCCTTGGAGGACAGCGCGGGCGCGCCCGTGGCCGAGCAGTGGTTCGGAGACGCCCTGGAGATCGCCGAGATCCACGTGCACCCCGGCTACCAGGGCAAGGGCGTGGGCCGCCGCCTGGTGCAGGGCCTGTGCGAGGGCCGCGGCGAGCGCACGGCCGTGCTGTCGACCCACGACCTGCCGACCGCGGCCCGCCATCTCTACGGCAAGCTGGGCTTCGTCGACCTGATGCAGGCTTTCGTGTTCCCGGGCGGGTACGAGCGGTACGCCATCGTCGGCGCCGCCCTGCCCCTGCCCTCCTCGACCTGACGCCCGCCGCGCGACCGCGGCGGGCGTGCGGGGCTCAGGCCGATGCCGCGGCCGACACGGCGGCCACCTGCGGCGCGGCCTCCGGCGGCACCAGCGCGCGGTACACCTCGCGGGTCGCGCTCGACTTGTTGAAGGTGATGAAGTGGATGCCCGGGGCGCCCTCGTCGAGCAGGGTCTGGCACAGCTCGGCGGCGTGCTCGATGCCCAGGCGGCGCACCTCGGCGGGGTCGTCGGCGACGGCCTCGAACCGCTCGGCGACGTCCGGCGGGAACGGCGCGCCCGAAAGCTGCTCCGACCGGGCGATCGTGCTGAACTGGGTCACCGGCATGATGCCGGGGATGATCGGGGTGTCGCAGCCCTGGGCCGCCACCCGGTCGCGCAGCCGCAGGTAGTCCTCGGCGCGGAAGAACATCTGGGTGATGGCGTAGTCGGCGCCCGCCCGGCACTTGGCCACGAAGTAGTCGGTGTCGGACTCCACCGACGGCGAGCGCGGGTGGCGGTAGGGGAAGGCCGCCACGCCCACGCAGAAGTCGCCCGACTGGCGGATCAGGCGGACGAGGTCTTCGGCGTAGGCCACGCCCTCGGGGTGCTTGACCCAGTCGGCCAGCGGGTCGCCGCCGGGCGGGTCGCCGCGCACGGCGAGGATGTTGCGCACGCCCGCGCCTGCGAACCGGCCGATGAGGTGGCGCAGCTCGCGCAGGGAGTGGTCGACGGCGGTGAAGTGCGCGACCGGGGTCAGCGTGGTCTCGTGGGCGAGGCGCTCCACGATCTCCACGGTGCGGTCGCGGGTGGAGCCGCCGGCTCCGTAGGTGACCGACACGAACGTCGGCCGCAGCGCCTCCAGCTCGCGGATCGCCCGCCAGAGCTGCCGCTCCCCGGCGTCGGTCTTCGGCGGGAAGAACTCGAAGGAGAACGACCGCTTGCCTGAGGCGAGCAGCTCCCGGACGGTGGGAACCCGGTCGGGCAGCATGGAAGAGCGACCAAGAGCCATGGATCCAAGGCTACAGGTCCGCCCGCGATGTGGATCGGATGACGCTGGAGGACCGGGCGCCGGACCGCGACGACTCGGGTGCCCTCTTTCGCCGCTCGGGGGCGATCCGAGCGCGTCAGGGTATGCACGGGGGCGTTTCCATGCCTGCGGCCCTTCCCGCGCGCTTTCGCCGTCCGTGGCGTTGGTGGGGATGGTGAAGCGGAAGATGAGCGTACGGCTACTAATGTCAGAGCATGACCGCTTACTTCGCCCTGTCGGACGTTCTGCGCTCCGAGGTGGACCTCCGCCTGCGGGCGTTCGTCGACCGGCAGCGCCCCCTGGCCGGCGCCGCGGAGCTGTCACCCCTGTTCGCGGCCATGGACGACTTCCTGGCCGCCGGCAAGCGGCTGCGCCCGGCGTTCTGCTACTGGGGCTGGCGGGCCGCCGGCGGGGGGGACGACCCCGCGGTGGTGACCGCCGCCGCGTCGCTGGAACTGCTCCAGGCGAGCGCGCTGATCCACGACGACGTCATGGACGCGAGCGACCTGCGCCGCGGCCGGCCCGCGGTGCACCGCCGTTTCCAGGCCATGCACGAGGGGGCGGGCTGGCGGGGGTCCGCCGCGCAGTTCGGCGAGGGCGCGGCCGTGCTGCTGGGCAGCCTGCTGCTGGTGTGGTCGGCCGAGATGTGGCGCGGGAGCGGCCTGCCGCCCGAGGCCCTCGCCGCCGCCGAACCCATTCACGACCTCATGCGCACCGAGCTGATGTTCGGCCAGTACCTGGATCTGCTGGAGCAGGCCCAGGGCGAGAGCACCTTCGAGAGCGCGCTGCGGGTGGCCCTGCACAAGAGCGGCAAGTACTCCGTGGAGCAGCCGCTGCGCCTGGGCCTGGTGCTGGCCGCGCGGGCCCAGGAGGCGTGGATCGACCGGCTGTGCGTCGAGTACGGGCAGAAGGTGGGGATCGCGTTCCAGCTCCGCGACGACGTGCTCGGCGTGTTCGGCGACCCGGCCGAGACGGGCAAGCCGGCCGGCGACGACCTGCGCGAGGGGAAGCGCACGATGCTGATCGCGCGCACGCTGTCGACCGCTTCCGCCGAGCAGGCGGCGGACGTGCGCCTCCTGCTGGGCGACCCCGAGCTGGACGCCGCCGGCATCGAGCGGCTGCGCGCGATCATCGAGGACACCGGGGCCCTGGCCGCCAGCGAAGAGATGATCAAGCGTTACCTCGACGACGCGCTGAACTCCCTGGAGCGCGCGCCGGTGACCCCCGAGGCCCACGAGGCCCTCACCCAGCTCGCGGTGGCCGCCACGTCCCGCAGAAGCTGACGGCGCGCCCGCAGGGCACGCCTCAGGCGTTCACGACACCGGCCCGCAGGCGGCGGGCGAACTCGGCCCGCCGGGCCGGGGTCGTCGGCCTCGGTGACGGCGTGCCCGCAGGGCACGCCTCAGGCGTTCAGGGCACCGGCTCGCAGGCGGCGGGCGAACTCGGCCGCCGCCGCGCCGGGGTCGTCGGCCTCGGTGACGGCGCGGACCACGACCACCCGCCGCGCCCCCCACGACACGACGTCGTCGAGGGTGGACAGGTCGATGCCGCCGATGGCGAACCACGGCCGGTCGGTGTCCAGTGCCGCCGCGTGCTTCAGCAGGCCCGGCCCGGGCGCGGGGCGCCCTGGCTTGGTCGGCGTCGGCCACACCGGGCCGCAGCAGAAGTAGTCGACGCCCGGCTCGACCGCCGCCGCCGAGGCCTCGGCGTCACTGTGCGTCGACCGCCCCATCAGGATGCCGGGCCCGAGGATCTCGCGCGCGACGGCCACCGGGAGGTCGTCCTGGCCCAGGTGCAGCACGTCGGGCCGCACCGCGTGGGCGATGTCGGCCCGGTCGTTGACCGACAGCAGCGCCCCGTGGCGGTCGCAGGCCGCGCGGAACACCTCTAGCAGCGCGATCTCCTCGCGCGCCTCCAGGCCCTTCTCGCGGAGCTGGACGATGTCCACGCCGTTGGCCAGGACGGCGTCGAGGAACTGTTCGAGATCGCCCTGGGCGCGGCGGCCGTCGGTGCAGAGGTAGAGCCTGGCGTCAGAAAGCGAGCGCCTGGGCACGCCTCTTCACCTCGGTGTGCCGGCCGGCGGCGATCGCGGCGATGGGCGACCCCGGAAGGGAGTCGTCGGCCGTGAACAGCCACCGCAACGACGCCACGACGTCGTACCCGGAGTCAGACAGCACGGTCAGCGTGCCCGGAAGGCCCTTCACGACGTCGTCACCGTCGATGAAGATCGCGGGGACCTCCGGCTCGGAGCCGCCCCGGCGCACGCCGAGCAGCTTCTTTTCCTTGAGTAGTTGCTTGGCGCGCCCGGTACTGAGCCCCAGCCGCCTGCCCACTTCGGAGAGTGGCAGCCATTCGCCGACGAGCTCGTCGGTTTCCCGGTCGATCTGCGCAACAGAAAGCGTCACGAGACCACAATTACCACGTGTGGCCTGCCCCCAAACACTCCGGACCGCTCAGGTGCAGTCGCGCAAGGGCACTGCGGGGTCCATCAGCCGATCCACATCGAGACTTTGCCCGCCCTCGATGATGCGGCGGCCCTGCACCAGGTCGCGCGGCCGGTTCACCGTCAGGATGGCGGCCAGCCGGTCGTCGTCGGACAGCCAGCACACCGCCCACTTGACGCCCGCCTGCGGGTCGCCGCGCAGGACGAGGCGCGCGCCGTCGTGGTGGCCGGCGTACTGCAGCATGTGGCCGAACTGCTCGGACCAGAAGTACGGGATGGGGTCGTAGACGGCGGTCTCCCCCAGCAGCGTGGCGATCGCGGTCTCGGGGGCGTGCAGCGCGGTGTCCCAGTGCTCCACGCGCAGGCGGCGGCCGAAGCGGCGCGACCACCAGTTGGCGCAGTCGCCGACCGCGACCACGCCCTCCATGGAGGTGCGCAGGTGCTCGTCGACGACGACGCCGTTGTCGAGCTCGACGCCCGAGCCGGCGAGCCAGGACACGGCGGGGCGGACGCCGATGCCGGTGACCACGACGTCGGCCGGGATCCACGAGCCGTCCATCATGGCCAGGCCGCCGGGGTCGACGGAGCCGACCATCGTGCCGAGCCGCAGGTCGATGCCCGCCGCGGCGTACCAGGGCACGGTGTAGGCGCCCACCTCGGGGCTCAGGGCGACCGAGAGCGGCGCGGACGCGGCCTCGACCACGACCACCTCGCACCCGGCCCGGCGCGCCGCCGTCGCGACCTCCGCGCCGATCCACCCGGCGCCGACGACGGCCACGCGCGCCCCGGGCACGAGCGCGGCGCGCAGGGCGAGCGCGTCGTCGATGGTGCGCAGCACGCGCTGCGGGCCCTCGCCGCGCAGCCGGATCGGGACCGCGCCGGTCGCGATGACCAGGCCGTCGAACTCCAGCTCCCCCTCGGTGGTCTCCAGGGTTCCCTCGTGGAGGCCCTTCGCCGCGACCTCCATGCGCAGGTCGACGTCGAGCGCCGCGAAGTCGGAGTCGACGACGGTCGAGTCGAGGTCGCCGAGCAGCACCGCCTTCGACAGCGGCGGGCGGTCGTAGGGGCGATGGCTCTCGTCGCCCACCAGGGTGATGCGCCCCCGGTATCCCCGGGCCCGCAGCGCCTCGGCACTTCGCACACCGGCCAGTCCGGCACCTACCACTGCGACATGATTCACATCCTGACCCTAAGCGGCTTCCCCGGTAACTTGCCAACGTCGATTTGGTAACGAATTGGCTCACCAAGTCTTACGTGGAGTGATGAGAACCCCCATGGGGGTGCGCAAGCCGTACGGAGGCAGGAATAGGCTTGTGCCGTTAGCACGCGCGGGAGTCCGGCGACACCGGGCTGAGAGGAGGGCTACGGGCCCTCGACCGCCAGAAACCTGATCCGGGTCATGCCGGCGAAGGGAGCGACCTCACGTGAACGCGCCTCACGCGAACCCGTCCGCGGCGACCGTGCCCGGCCCCGGCTCGCCCCGCCCCCGCACCCACCCCACCCTTGCGCCGCACACCCCTGCGGAGCCCCGCGCGGGGGCCTCGGAGGCCGCCCCGCGGGCCTCGGAGGCCCCGGCGGACGTCGTCGTCGTGGGCGGCGGCATCGTGGGGCTCGCGGTGGCGTGGCGCGCCGCGCGGGCCGGGCTCGCCGTCACGGTGGTGGACCCCGCCCCCGGCACCGGGGCCTCCCGCGCGGCGGCGGGGATGCTCGCCCCGGTGAGCGAGGTGACCTACACCGAGGAGCCCCTGCTGCGGCTCGGCATGGCGTCGCTGTCCCGGTGGCCCGCGTTCGCCGCCGAGCTGTCGCAGGACGCGGGGACGGACGTCGACTACCGCACCGAGGGCACGCTCGACGTGGCCTTCGGCGCCGACGACCTGGAGGCGCTCGGCGAGCTGGCCGGCTTCATGGAGAAGCTCGCGCTGCCCGTGGAGCGGCTGACCGGCCGCGAGTGCCGCCGCGCCGAGCCCATGCTGGCGCCCTCGGTGCGCGGCGGCCTGCTGGCCTCGGGCGACGCCTGGGTGGACCCGCGCCGGGTGACCGCCGCGCTGCTCGCCGCCCTGACCCGGCGGGGCGCGACGCTGGTCGAGGGCCGCGTGCGCGGCCTGGACGTCCGGGGCGACGCCGTGCGGGGGGTGCGCCTGGCGGACGGCGGGGCGGTCGCCGCCGATCGGGTGGTGCTGGCCGCCGGCGCCTGGTCGGGCTCCCTGGACGGGCTTCCGCCGGAGGTTCTGCCGCCGGTGCGGCCGGTCAAGGGCCAGATCATGCGGCTGCGGGGCGTGCCCGGGTTCCTCGGGCGCTGCGTGCGCGGCGTGGTGCACGGGTCGTCGGCCTACATGGTGCCGCGCGGCGACGGGGAGATCGTGCTCGGCGCCACGCAGGAGGAGATGGGCTTCGACACCCGCGTCACCGCCGGGGCCCTGTGGGAGCTGCTGCGCGACGCCCGCGAGCTGGTCCCGGGCATCACCGAGCTGGAGGTCGCCGACGTGTCGGCCGGGTTGCGGCCGGGCACCCCCGACAACCTGCCGGTCGTCGGGCGCACGGCCCTGGAGGGGTTGCTGCTGGCCACGGGGCACCACCGGGGCGGCGTGCTGCTCACGCCGCTGACCGCCGACTTCGTCGCGGGCGAGCTCACCGGCGCGCCGGACGTCCGCGACGGCGACCCGCCCGTGGAGGCGATCTGCTCCCCGCTGCGCTTCGCCGGACGTCCGCGCCACCCGGGCGACGGAACGCGCGCCGGGGAGCGCCCGTGATGTCGCGAGAGCGGATCGCCGCGGCGTGGCCGGCCGGCCACGCACCCGGACCGGGACGGTCCGGTCCGGCCCCCAGCCACAGACGAGGAGGAAGGGGCACTCGCGCCCCGAGACGGCGATGAGAGTGACGATCAACGGCACCGCCCGCGAACTGCCGGCGGGCACCACGGTGGCGCAGGCGGTGCGCGCCCTGACCCCCGCCGCCACCGGCGTGGCCGTCGCGCTGAACGACGAGGTCGTGCGGCGGAGCGCGTGGGACTCCACCACGCTCGGCGAGGACGACCGGGTCGAGGTGCTGACGGCGGTGCAGGGTGGCTGACAACCGGAACGGCGCCCTCTCCCGGGGCGCGCCGTCGAACAGGCCGAGGAGCAGGCGATGAGTTTGACCGGAGAGCGCGACACGCACGCCGACGGCACCGTGGTCCTCGATGACGGCGACCCGCTGGTCATCGGCGGGGAGACGTTCGGCTCGCGGCTGATCATGGGCACCGGCGGGGCGCCGTCGCTGGACGTGCTGGACGAGGCGCTGGCCGCGTCCGGCACGGAGCTGACCACCGTGGCCATGCGCCGCCTGGACCCGGCGTCCCGGGGATCGGTGCTGGACGTCCTGCGCGAGCGCGGCGTCAGGGTGCTGCCCAACACCGCGGGCTGCTTCACCGCCGGCGAGGCCGTGCTGACCGCCCGCCTGGCCCGCGAGGCGCTGGGCACCCCGTGGGTGAAGCTGGAGGTCATCAGCGACGAGCGCACCCTGCTGCCCGACCCGATCGAGACCTTCGACGCCGCCGAGCGCCTGGTGGCCGACGGGTTCGTCGTGCTGCCCTACATCGGCGACGACCCCGCGCTCGCCCGCCGGCTGGAGCAGGCCGGGTGCGCCGCCGTCATGCCGCTGGGCTCGCCCATCGGGTCGGGGCTGGGCATCCGCAACCCGCACAGCATCGAGCTGATCGTCGAGGCGGCCGGCGTGCCGGTGATCCTGGACGCCGGCATCGGCACGGCCAGCGACGCCGCGCTGGCGATGGAGCTCGGCTGCGACGCCGTCCTGCTGGCCAGCGCGGTCACCCGGGCCCACAGGCCGGGCCTGATGGCGGCGGCGATGAGGCGGGCGGTCGTGGCCGGCCGCATGGCGCGCCTCGCTGGGCGGATCCCCCGCCGGCGGTACGCTGAGGCCTCTTCTCCGGCGATCACGCCGGACCACGCGTGACCGTGAAGGGCCTGGGGACGGGAAAACATGTCGGCATCGGTTTGGGATGTGCTTGCCCTCGGCCTGGCAAACCGCCCGTAAACTCACTCCCGTGGACACGACGGTTGCGGATCCCCTCGTAGGGCGGCTGCTGGACGGGCGCTATCGCGTCGAATCCAGGGTCGCCCGCGGCGGCATGGCGGCGGTCTACCTGGCCCTGGACATCCGCCTCGATCGCACGGTGGCCCTGAAGGTCATGCACCGCAACCTGGCGGAGGACCCCGACTTCGTCCGGCGGTTCATCGGCGAGGCCAAGTCCGTGGCGAGCCTGTCGCACCCCAACGTGGTGCACGTGTTCGACCAGGGCACCGACGGCGAGCACGTCTACCTGTCGATGGAGTACGTCCCCGGGCGCACCCTGCGCGACGTCCTGCGCGAGCGCGGGCGGCTGCCCGCCCGCGAGGCTCTGGAGATCGTGATCCCGGTGCTGGCGGCGCTCGGCGCGGCCCACCAGGCGGGCATGGTGCACCGCGACGTCAAGCCCGAGAACGTCCTGCTGACCGACGACGGCCGGGTCAAGGTGGTCGACTTCGGGCTCGCCCGGGCGATCGAGGGCGGCAACCACCACACCCGCACCGGCGTCATGATCGGCACGATCGCCTACATGTCGCCCGAGCAGGTCACCGCCGGGCTCGCCGACGCGCGCAGCGACGTCTACGCGGCCGGGGTGATGCTGTTCGAGCTGCTCACCGGCCAGCAGCCCTACCAGGCCGAGACCCCGATGTCGGTGGCCTACCGGCACGTGCACGACCGGGTGCCGGCGCCGTCCACGCTCGTTCCGAGCACGCCGCCGCAGCTCGACACCCTGGTGCTGTGCGCCACCGACCGCGACCCCGCCGGCCGCCCGGCCGACGCCACGGCGCTGCTCGTGGCCGCGGTGGACGCCCACCGGACGCTCCCGCGCGACATGGGGCCCGAGCCGCCGCCCGGCGCGATGGCGCCCGCCCCGGCCCGCCCTCTGCGCATGCCGGCCGCCGACCACACCCTGGTGCAGTCGCGCACCGAGATGCTGACCTCCCCGGCCGCCGGCACCGTGGCGCCCGCGGCGCGGCGCGGGTTCCGGGTCAACTGGTTCATCGTCGCCCTCTCGCTGGTCATGGTCGCGGGCATGGTCGCCAGCGGCTGGTGGTTCTCCGAAGGCCGGTACTCCCAGGTTCCCGACCTGCTCGGCATGAACGTCGAGCTCGCGAAGTCGACGGCCGAGAAGCAGGGCTTCACCGTCAAGGTGGGCAACGCCGAGCACGACGACAAGGTCGCCGAAGACCGCGTGCTGCGCACCGACCCCGAGTCCGGCAGGGACGTCGTCAGCGGGGCGGTGATCACGCTGATCCCGTCCTCGGGCCCGGTCAAGATCGCGGTGCCCAACGTCGTCAACCTGGCCGAGGCCGAGGCGCGCGCCAAGCTGTCGGAGGCCGGGCTCTCGGCGGGCGCGGTGAGCCGGGTGCCCAGCGACACCGTGCAGCGCGGTCTCGTGCTGCGCACCGACCCGCAGGTCGGCACCAAGGTCCGCGAGAGCAGCAAGGTGCGGCTGGTGCTCAGCGCCGGGCAGCTCATGCCCGACGTGGGCGAGATGATGTGCGACCAGGCGGACGCCTTCCTCAAGCAGAAGGGCTACGCCCCCACGGTCGTGCAGCAGGTCGACAACGCCCAGCCCGGCACGGTCATCGCGCAGAACCCCGCCGCCCGTGCCGAGGTGACCGCCGGCCAGGCGGTGCAGCTGACCTGCTCCAAGGGCCCCGACACCGGTTTCAAGTGGCCCTGGGAGCGCGACGACGACGGCGACGGCAACGTCCAGCCCGGCCAGACCCTGGTCCCCATCCCCGACGTCCGCTTCAAGCGGGTCCAGGACGCCGCCCGCGAGCTGAAGGCCGCCGGCTTCCAGGTGAGGGTCCGCAGGATCGCCGGCTCCGGCGCCGTGGTGGCCGAGAACCCCCTCGGCCAGGCACCCGCGGGCACCCGCATAACCATCTGGCACTGACCCTCGCACCACCGCCTGCCACGAACCGGTAGCCGTCCCCGAACGGTGCCTTCGGCGCGGCTTTCAAGGGCGACCCTCACCGAGCCCGCCACGGCGGTTGCGAAGGCGAGCGCCCTCAGCCGCTCGACGAGAGTCGCCCCGGCGTTCGCCGGTCCACCGGCTCAACGCGCGTGAGGGCCCGGCCATCGGGCCGGGCGGGGATGTCACCCGTGGGGGGTGCCGTAGAGGCGGAGGCGGCCCAGGCCGCCGTCGGGGTGGATGTCCAGGCGCACGTGGGTGACCACCTGGGACGTCCTCAGGCGGAAGCGGTGGCGGGTGTCGGGTTGCAGGCGGGTGCGCGGGAGGAGTTCGGACCAGACCGCGGGGCCCGCGTGCGGGTCGGGGGCGGCTCCCGTCCCCCGGGCGTCGGCGCCGGTGAGCGAGGCCGAGCCGGGGGCGTTGTAGACCAGGTTGGTGGTGTCCAGCTCGGCGACGTGGATCACGCCGGGGACGGCCAGGCGCACGGTGAGCCAGTCGTTGCCGCCGTCGCGGCGGCGGGAGGTCTCCCAGCCCTCGGCCTGGTGGCGGGGCAGGCCGGGGGCGATGACGTTGCCCGGCGAGGAGTAGAAGTCGTCGGAGCAGCCGGTGACCAGCGCGCCGTTCTCCAGAGCCGCCAGGTCAAGGGGCATGCCCTCCTGGAGTGACAGGTCGGGCGCCACCTCGCCGTGGACGCGGAGCCGGGCCACGCCGCCGTCGGGGAAGATGTTCAGCCGCACGTGGGTGAACCGGCGGCCGTCGCCGACCGCGAACTCGTGCGCGCTGTCGCCCGACAACGGGGCGCGCGGCACGATCTCCACCCAGGCCGCCTCCCGCAGCTCGTCAGGCGAGGGGTAACCGTCGGCGGCGCACGCCTCCACCGAGGCGTACGGCGGGAAGTTGCCGGTGAACCACGCGGTGTCGACGATCACGCCCCGGACGACACCCGGCATGCCGAGCCGGACGATCGCCCAGTCGTGGCCCGGCTCGCGGCGCCGGCGCGTCTCCCAGCCGTCGTAGAGCTGCCCCCGCGCGCCGAAGGTGTGGGGATGGAACGCGGGCGCGCCGGGCAGGATCAGCGCCTGCCGCTCGGCGAAGGACTCGTCGCTGGCGGCCACCACCGACCCGCCGTGCGAGCGCAGGGCGAGGTCGGGCAGCCGGGTGAGGTCACTCACCGGCGCGCGCCCCGGTGCCGGGGACGTGGTTCATCGGCCCTCCGATCATCGTTCTCGGCACGGCGGCCGGCCGTGCCATGGACTGACAACGTGCTCGCCCGGCCCGTGGCGACGACGGGCTCGCCGCCCGGAAAGGCCGGGGGGTATGCCGCGGCACGCTTCCCGGCTCCGCTGGACGACGACCGGCTCGCCGTCCGGAAGGCCCGGGGATGTCGCGGCGAGCTCCCCCGGCTCCACGCACGACGGTCGGCTCGCCGTCCGGGGAGGGCCGGTTCATGGGTTCACCGGGCGGGCCAGGAGTTCGCCGAACGGCGGGGCGGGGTCGGTGACGGGGCGGCCGCGCAGCCAGGTGGCGCGGACGACGCCGGTGAGCGTGCGGCCGTGGTAGGGGGTGATCGGGTTGCGGTGGCGCAGGCTGCCCGCGTCGACCGTGAACGGGGCCGTGTCGTCGAACGCGACCAGGTCGGCGTCGGCGCCCACGGCGATGCGCCCCTTGGCGGGCAGGCCGGCGAGCGCCGCCGGGCGGGCGGCCATCCACTCGGTCACGCGGGCGAGCCCGTGGCCGCGTGAGCGGGCCTCGGTCCACACGGCGGGCAGGCCGAGCTGGAGGGAGGACACCCCGCCCCACGCGGCGGCGAAGTCGGGCACCTTCAGGTCGGGCGTGGACGGCGAGTGGTCGGAGACCACGCAGCTCAGCACGCCGGCCGCCAGGCCCTGCCACAGCTCGTCGCGGTTGCCCGGGTCGCGGATTGGCGGGCAGCACTTGAACTCCGGGCCGGACACCTGGGCGGCGGTGATGGTCAGGTAGTGCGGGCAGGTCTCGGCGGTGATCCGCACCCCGTCGCGGCGGGCCGCCTCCAGCGGCTCCAGGCACGAGGCCGACGACACGTGCAGCACGTGCGCGCGCGTCCCGAACTCACGCGCGACGGCGATGACCCGTTCGACGGCGCGGCGCTCGGACTCGCCGGGGCGCGAGTCGAGGAACTGCCGGTAGGTCGGGCCGGTGGGCTCGGTGAGCAGCTCCGGGTCCTCGGCGTGCACCACCATGAGCCCGTCGAACGACGCGATCTCCCGCATCGCGGCGCGGAAGCCGTCCTCCTCCAGCAGCGGGAACTCCTCCACTCCCGACGGTGACAGGAAGCACTTGAAGCCGAAGACGCCCGCCTCGTGCAGGGGTCGCAGGGCGGGGACGTTGCCCGGGACGGCGCCGCCCCAGAAGCCGACGTCCACGGCGCACTTCCCGGCGGCGGCGGCCCGCTTGACCGCGAGCGCGTCCACGCCGACCGTCGGCGGGAGCGAGTTGAGCGGCATGTCGACGATCGTGGTCACCCCGCCGGCCGCCGCCGCCCTGGTGGCGGTGGCGAAGCCCTCCCACTCGGTGCGGCCGGGCTCGTTGACGTGCACGTGCGTGTCGACCAGGCCGGGAAGCAGGCACACCTCCCCCAGGTCCACCCGCTCGCGCGCCGGGACGGGGTCGTCGTACGGCAGCAGCGCGGCGATCGCGCCGTCCCGCACACCGACCGCCAGCGCCCGCTCCCCGCCCTCCGCGAACACCCGTCGCGAGCGCACCACCAGGTCGAACGGCACCGCGCCGCCTTCCCGGCCCATGACCGCCACGGGTTCAGGCGCAGGCACGGGGTCGCTCGGGGCGCGGCCTCCTGTCCAGCCTTCCATGGAGGCCGGGGCGGGGACCGGGGGCGGCGACGCGGGGTTACTCATGGGCGGGGGCCGGGGTCTGGGGAAGCCACTGGGCGGCGACGGCGGTGGCGAGGCGTTCCAGGAGCGGGCCCGCGTCGGTCATGCAGCGGGTGAGGTCGCTCTCGATGTCGGTGAGGGCGAACGCCTGCCGGATGCCGGCCGCGCGCAGCTGCGCGTCGGTCAGGGTGCGGCGCCCGCAGACGGCGACCACGGGCACGCCGGCCGCGGCGGCGGCCGCCGCGACCCCGGCGGGCGCCTTGCCGCGCAGGGTCTGCTCGTCCAGGGACCCCTCGCCGGTGATCACCAGGCGGGCGCCGGGCAGCCGGGCGGAGAAGCCGAGCAGGTCGAGCAGGAGCGTGATGCCGGGCTGGAGGCCGGCGCCCAGGAACGCCATGGCCGCGAAGCCGACGCCGCCCGCGGCCCCCGCGCCGGGGCGGTCGCGCACCCGCACGCCCATCTCGCGCTCGACCAGGTCGGCCCAGCGGGCCAGGCCCTCCTCCACGAGCGGCAGATCGTCCGGGCCCACGCCCTTCTGCGGCCCGTACACCGCCGCCGCGCCCTCGGGGCCGAGCAGCGGGTTGTCCACGTCGCTGGCGACGACGAACCCGGCGCCGGGCCGGGTGAAGCCCGACAGGTCCAGGGCCCGCAGGCCGGCCAGGGCCCCGCCGCCCGGCGGCAGGTCGCGGCCGTGCGCGTCCAGAAGGCGCGCGCCCAGGGCGCGCACCATGCCCGAGCCGCCGTCGGTGCAGGCGCTGCCGCCGAGGCCGAGCACCACCCGGCGCGCTCCCTTGGCGAGCGCCGCCGCGATCAGGTCGCCGGTGCCCTCGCTCGTGGCGCGGAGCGGGGCGAGCCGCCCGCCGGGAAGCCGGTGCAGGCCCGACGCCTCGGCCAGCTCGACGACGGCCAGACCGTCCCTGAGCCCGTACGCGGCGGTGACCGGCTCGCCGGTCGGCCCGGCCGCGACCGTCTCGACCCGCTCGAACCCGCAGGCCACGGCCGCCGCGACGGTGCCGTCCCCGCCGTCGGCGACGGGCAGGGTCTCCACCGGCAGGCCGGGGTGTTCCCTGCCGAGCCCGCGCGCCACCCGCTCGGCCACCTCCACGGCGGTCAGCGATCCCTTGAACTTGTCCGGCGCGATCAGCACATGTCCCGACATCACCCGCGCCCCTTCCCGATGGCCCGAGTCCCCACGGCCCGCATCCCGGCGGCCCGCATCCCGGCGGCCCGGGTCCAAGCGACCCGAGTCCGGGCGGCCGCCTGCCGTCCGGGGCGCATCAGCGGACCTCGCGGCTGACGGTGTAGCCGCGGTCGGCGGCCAGGCGGATGAGACGGCGGTGCGCCTCGGCGCCGGCCGTGGCCGCGGCGTCCTGGGGCACCGTGCGCAGCTCGCCGTCCTGGACGACCGTGCGGCCGCCCACCAGCACCCGGGCGACGGGCGGCGCGGGGCCGAAGACCAGCGCGCACACCGGGTCGTCTACCGCCGCGGCGAAGCCGTCGATTCGCCACAGGACGATGTCGGCGAGCTTGCCCGGCTCCAGCGTGCCCAGCTCGTCCTGCCGGCCCAGGCACCGGGCGCCGCCCAGGGTGCCCATCTCCAGGGCCTGCCGGGCGGTGAGCGCCGCCGGGCCGTACCGGGCGCGCTGGAACAGCAGCGCCTGCCGCATCTCCCCCGACAGGGTCGTCAGCTCGCTGGATGCGCTGCCGTCCACGCCCAGGCCCACCGCGGCCCCGGCCCGCAGCATCTCCGACACCCGGGCGATGCCCGCGCCGAGGCGGCCGTTGGAGCTGGGGCAGTGCGCGGTGCCGGTCCCGGTCTCGGCGAAGCGGGTGATGTCGCGGTCGCGCAGGTGCACGGCGTGCGCCACCCAGACGTCCGGGCCGAGCCAGCCGAGCTCGTCCATGTAGTCGACGGGGGCGCAGCCCATCTGCTCCAGGCAGTGCTCCTCCTCGTCGACGGTCTCGCACAGGTGGGTGTGCAGGCGCACGCCCTTGTCGCGGGCGAGCTTGGCGGCCTCGGTCATCAGCTCGCCGCTGACCGAGAACGGCGAGCAGGGCGCGACGGCGACGCGCAGCATCGAGCCGGGCGAGGGGTCGTGGTAGGCGTCCACGGCGTCGGCCGTGGCGGCGAGGATGTCGTCCAGCCCCTCGACGACCTCGTCCGGCGGCAGCCCGCCCTGGGACGCGCCCCGGTCCATCGAGCCGCGGCACGGGTGGAAGCGCAGGCCGAGGTCGCGGGCCGCCTCGATCTCGGCGGCGAACAGGTCGCCGCGGCCCTTGGGGAAGATGTAGTGGTGGTCGGTCGTGGTGGTGCATCCCGACAGGGCCAGCCAGCCGAGGCCCGCGGTGGCCGCGCCCTTGACGACGTCGGCGTCCATGGCGGCCCAGATGCGGTAGAGGGCGGTCAGCCACTCGAACAGGGTGGCGTCCTGCGCGACGCCCTGGGAGGCCCACTGGTACAGGTGGTGGTGGGTGTTGACCAGGCCGGGGGTGGCCAGGCAGCCGGTGCCGTCCACCCGCTCGGCGCCGGGCACGGCGGGGGCCGGGCCCTCGCCCAGCGCCGTGATGAGGCCGTCGTCGACGCGGATGTGGCCGCGCGCGATCTCCGGCCCGGTGACGGGGGCGACCGCGACGTTCTCGATCAGGGTGACGGCGGTCATCGCGCCTCGTCCTTCCGCCGGGCGGCGGCCAGGCGGACCGCGTCGAGGATCTTCTCGTATCCGGTGCACCGGCACAGGTTGCCGGCCAGCGCCTCGCGGATCTCGGCGTCCGACGGCTCCCCGACCCGCTCGATCAGGTCGTGCGCCTGCACCAGCAGGCCGGGCGTGCAGAAGCCGCACTGGACGGCGCCGGCCTCCACGAACGCCTCCTGCAGCGGGTGCAGCCCCTCATCGCCGGCCAGGCCCTCCACCGTGCGCACGTCGCGGCCCTCGGCCTGCCCGGCGGCGACCAGGCACGCGCAGACCGGCACGCCGTCCAGGTACACGGTGCAGGAGCCGCACTCGCCCTGCTCGCAGGCGTTCTTGGAGCCCGGCAGCCCCACCCGCTCCCGCAGCACGTACAGCAGGCTCTCGCCCTCCCAGGCCCCGTCGACGGTCTCGGGCCGCCCGTTGACGGTCATCCTCACGCGCATCACGCCGCCGCCCTCTCGCGGTAGTCGTCCCAGGCCCACCCCAGCGTGCGGCGGGCCATCACCGCCACGGCGTGGCGGCGGTACTCGGCGGTGCCCCGGACGTCGTCGATCGGGGAGGCGGCGCCCGCCGCCAGCTCGCCGAACCGGCGGGCCAGCGCCGGGTCCAGGGCGGAGGCCCCGCTCCAGTCGAGCTCGGCGGCGAGGAATTCCTCCGCCTCCGTGGCCCTCCTGGGCGTGGGCGCCGCCGAGCCGACGCCGGTGCCGGCCGTCCGCCGCTCGGGGTGCAGCGCGATGGCGAAGGAGCACACCGCGATCACCATGGCGTTGCGGGTGCCGACCTTGGAGAAGTACTGCGGCCCGGACGCCGGGCTCGCCCAGAAGGCGCGGATCAGCTCGTCCGGCTCCAGGGCACTGCGCTTCACTCCAAGGTAGAACTCGGCCGCGGGGATCATCCGAACGCCCCGGGCGGCCGACTCCACCTCGATGACGGCCTCGCTCGCGAGCAGCGGCGGGTGGCTGTCGCCGGCCGGGGAGGCGGCCCCGAGGTTCCCGCCCACCGACGCCCGGTTGCGGATCTGCGGCGAGCCCACCGTGCGGGACGCCTGCGCCAGCCCGGGGAGCCGGTCCCCCAGCTCGGTGATGATCCGCGCGTACGGGACGGCGGCGCCGACGCGCAGCCGCCCGTCGGCCGCGACCTCCCAGCCGGACAGGCCGGCGACCGCGCTGAGGTCCAGGAGCGCCACCGGCCGGCGCACGTCGAAGTTGATCTCCACCATGACGTCGGTGCCGCCCTGGATGGGCACCGCCTCAGGAAGCGCGGCCTTGGCGGCCAGCGCCTCCTCCCAGGTCGTGGGGCGCAGGAAATCCATGGTCCTCCTCACTACTCCCAGGCGAAGCCGGCGGGCGGGGCGTCGTCGTGGAGCACGGTGCCCTCGATCAGCCCGTAGGGCCGGTCGGCGGCGTGGTACACCTCGTCGTCGTTGGCCTGCCCGAACGGGGTCAGGTCGACGAGGAAGTGGTGCTTGTTGGGCAGGACGAGGCGCACCTCGCAGATCTCCTCGCGCGCGGCCAGCACGCGCGAGCCCATGGCGTACAGGGTCTGCTGCAGCGACAGGCTGTGGGTGCCGGCGAACGCCTCCAGCAGCGACCGCCGCGCCTCCTCGTACGACTTGCCGTAGTCGGGCGGCGCGGCGCCCCGGGGGGCGTGCCGCCAGCGGGCCGTCACGGCGGTGGCGAGCACGCGGTCGGTGGCGGGCGCGAGCGTGGTGTACTCGTCGCGGACGAAACCGTGGAACTCCGAGCCGGTGGTGTTCAGCAGCACCAGGTCGCGCAGGCCGGACACCACGGTGGAGGTGCCGTCCCGGTCGTGGTGGACGACGCACGTGCGGGTCTCGGTGCCCGAGCGCACGAACGAGTGCGGGCCCTGCCGCTCCCAGGAGTGCTCCTCGATCTGCACGCGGGCGTGGTGGATCGTGGGCTGCGACTCGGTGAAGTGCCGGGCCAGCAGGAGGGCGAAGTCCTCGATCTGGCCGATGCCGTGCTCGCCGGCGAAGGCGTAGACGGTGTTCTTCTGCGTGTCGGTGGGCAGCACGGCGGCGTTGTCGCCCACCGTGTGCGCCTCGCGCATGTCACCCGAGAGCGAGACGCCGACGGTGCAGTCCTTCAGGTGGTGGACCTCGCCGTCGCGGGTGACGCGGACGACGCGGGTCTCCGCCTTGCCGTAGCGGTTCGGGCCGAGCACGACGGTCAACGCTAGCTCCCTCGGTACGTCGAGTAGGCGAACGGGCTGAGCAGCAACGGCACGTGGTAGTGCGCGTCCGGCTCGTCGACGACGAACGTGATGACGACCTCGGGGTAGAAGGCCTTGACCCCGAGGTCGGAGAAGTAGGCGGCGGTGTCGAAGGTCAATCGGTAGACGCCCCGGCCGGGCTCCCCGTCGGGGAGCCAGTCGCGCAGCCGGCCGTCCTGGTCGGTCGCGCCGGTGCCGACGAGCCGGTCGCCCTTGTCCAGGCGCACGGGCACGCCCTCCGCCGGACGGCCCTGGACGGAGTCCAGCACGTGTGTGGACAGGCTCATCGGTCCTCCTCGCCTTCCAGGTTCGCCGCCGGACGCCACCGTCCGGGGCGCTCCCGCCCGGCCCGGTGCGACCCGGAGGGGGGCGCGCCGGACCGGGGCGGCCGACGCCCGGACGGGATCGGCCTCCCGCTCGGACGGATGCCCATTCCCATTTCGGTGATTTCCGAACTATCCGGCCGGGTCATCCGGGCTCGTTCCCGGCGAGGAGCTTGGCGACACGCAAACGGGTGATCTTCCCCAGTTCCTCGCGCACCACGGCGGGCTCGGCTTCGGGGTCGCCGTCCAGGCGGCTCCTCAGCCGCTCCAGCATCTCCGGCGCGGACAGGCCCGTGGCGCACACCAGGTAGACATGCCCGAAGCGCCGCTCGTACTCCGCGTTGCCCGCCGCCAGCTCCGCCAGCACGCGCCGGTCCGCCCCCGCCGTGCCGGACTGCTCGTCGCGCGACCAGGACGACTCCCGGCTCGCCCCGGCCGCCCGCTCCCCGATGCGCGGGTGGGCGTCCAGGGCCTCCAGGACGTCCGGCCACTCCAGGCCCGCGACGGCCGCGGCGGCCGCCGCCACGAGATCGCCGGGCGCGCCGTACGGCCGGGAGCCGGCCACGCGCCGGGCGAACTCGCGCGAGGCGCAGCAGGTCAGCAGCTCCCGTTCGGCCTCGGCCGGGCTGAGCGCGTTGAACGCCGCCAGAGCTTGGTGAGCGGGTGTCACGTTCGACATGGGAGTAAGTAGACCGTCACCAGCGGGCCAGGTCCAGCGGCGGCACCCCCCGAACTGCGGCACGGGGACGGGCCGGGGCTCGGGCACCCCGTGTGAGCTGGGCGGCGTGCCCGCTGGCCTAAGCTGGGAGGTCGTCACCCCCGGACGTCACCCGCGGAGCCGCCGCCGGTGATCACCGACCCTCACGAAGGAGAAGGCCCGCCCTCCCGCGGCCGCCGGCCCGGGCCTGGGCTCCGCACATCCGATGACCGTCACCTCTCTCATCGGCGCCCACGTGTTCGTCGCGGGCGGCCTCGCCACCGGCGGCCTGCGCAACGCCGCCGAGATCGAAGCCGAGTTCGTCCAGGTCTTCGTGACCAACCCGCGAGGCTGGGCCCTGGCGGCCGGTCGGCCCGCCGAGGACGCCGCGTTGCGCGACTCGGGCCTGCCGGTGTTCATCCACACGCCCTACCTGGTCAACCTGGGCTCGCCCAGCGCCGAGACGGTGGAACGGTCGGTGACCAGCATCCGGCACGCGCTGCTTCGCGGCGCGGAGCTGGGCGCCCGGGGGGTCGTCGTGCACACCGGGTCGGCGGTCACGCAGTCGCCGGAGGCCGCGATGCGCCAGGTCCGCGAGCACCTGCTCCCGCTGCTCGACGAGATCCCCGAGGACGGCCCCGACCTGCTGCTGGAGCCGATGGCCGGCCAGGGGCGCATGCTGTGCGCCACCGTCGAGGACCTCGGCCCCTACCTCTCGGCGCTGGACTTCCACCCCCGCGCCGGCGTGTGCCTGGACACCTGCCACGCGTTCGCCGCCGGGCACGACCTGACGGCGCCGGGCGGGATGGCCCGCATGCTCGACGCCCTGCACGCCGTCGCCCCCGGCAGGCTGAAGCTCGTGCACGCCAACGACTCCAAGGACGCGTGCGGCTCCAAGCGCGACCGCCACGAGAACATCGGCGCCGGCAACATCGGCGCCGCCGCCTTCGGCGACCTGCTGCGCCACCCGGCCGCCGCCGGCGTCCCGCTGTGCATCGAGACCCCCGGCGAGGCCGAACGCCACCGCGCCGACATCCTGCTGCTGAAGAAGCTCCGCGACGGCTGCCCCGGGTAGACGGGGCGGGGTGTGGCGGGGTGTTCGCTCACGCGATCCGGCCGCCCCCCTGAGGCCGGATAGCGATCGAAGCCTTGCGGCCTGCCGGCGAACACCCCGCCCCGCCGAGGCCGCCCGGCCCTACCCCCCGGCAAGGGCCCGGCGCCCTCTGGTGGGTCCGCGGCTCGCTGAATCGCGGCACCGGAACCCACCATCGGTCCGCGCGGCCGGCATGGGTGCGCCTACGTACAGCGCCCGTCCGACTACGCAGTGTGGCTCTTCGACGCGACAGACATTACGGTGGGTCATCTGAGGCGCGCGGGCCGGTTGGCCGTCCGCTCGCCGAGCGGTCTGTAGCCAGCGACATACGGAGCGTGCCGGGGGGACGAGCGGTAGGCGCGGGCCGTCGAGCGGCCGGACGGGGGCCCGCGCACTCACGGATCGGCGGACGGGTCACCCGGAACCGGCGGGAAGGGCGAGCCCGAAACATGCGCGTGACCGGCCCTTCCGGACGGCGCGCCGGGAGCCCCCAGCGTGCCGAACGTCGGCGGGGGGGACACGCTCCGCGGCCCGCCCGGCCCCGGCAGGGGCGGCACCGGGGGCGCCGGCGGGGCGGCCGTCCGGAACTGGCGGACGAGCTGCTCGCGGACGTGGCGGGTGTGCCTGCGGCTGACCGGCAGGGTGGTGTCCCCCACCCGGAGCAGGATGCGGCCCGCCTCGAACCGCATCTCGGTGACGTGGCGGGCCGACACCAGGGTGCTGCGGTGCACCCGGATGAAGCCGGAGGCGGCCCAGCGGCGCTCCAGCGCGGCCAGCGACATGCGCACCAGGTGGGTGCCCTCGGCGGTGTGCAGGCGCACGTAGTCGCCGCTGGCCTCGGCGTAGGAGACGGCGTGCTGCGGCACGAAGCTGGTGCGCCCGCTGAGCTCCACCGGGATGACGTCGTCCATCGCCGCCTCGGCCGCCTGGGGGCCGTACGCGGCCGACTCCAGCCGCCGCACGGCCTCGGCCACCCGGTCGGGCCGCAGCGGCTTGAGCAGGTAGTCGACGGCCTCCAGCTCGAACGCCTGCACGGCGCGGTCGTCGTGCGCGGTGACGAACACCAGCTTGGGCGGCGCGGGGAAGGCGCCGATCAGCCGGGCCAGGTCGAGGCCGTCCAGGCCCGGCATGCGGATGTCGAGGAACACGCAGTCGAGCCGCTCGCCCGCGCCGATCATGGCCACCATGTCCTGCAGCGCGGCGACCCCGTCGCAGGCGGTCAGCACCTGCTCGACACGGCTGTCCTCGCGCAGGAGATAGGTCAGCTCCGCCAGGGCGTGCACCTCGTCGTCAACAGCCAAGACACGCAACATGGGTCCACGCTGCCGCCCGGACGGCCCTACCGGCAACCCCTGCCGCCACATTGGGTAACCGGACGACTTCCATGAGTCATATCGAGCGGTGGCATTTCGGCACACGCATGCGGACGGTCGTGCCCTCCCCGGGCGCGGTGTCGACCACCAGCCCGTACTCCTGGCCGTAGATCTGCCGCAGCCGCACGTCGACGTTGGCCATGCCGATGCCCCCGGCGCCGTCGGGCGGCGGCTCTCCGCCGAGCATGCGCCGCACGCGGTCGGGGTCCATGCCGACGCCGTCGTCCTCGACGGTGATGTGCACCTCGTCGCCGGCGTCGCGCACCACCACGCTGACCTCGCCCGTGCCGCCGCCCCGGCGGATGCCGTGGGTGATGGCGTTCTCCACGATGGGCTGCAGGCACAGGAACGGCACCGGGACGGGCAGCGCCTCACGCACGACGTCGACGACGAAGCGCAGCTTCTCTCCGAAACGGGCGCGTTCCAGCAGCAGGTAGCGGTCGACGCAGGTCAGCTCGTCCGACAGCGTCGTGAAGTCGCCCGCCCGCCGCAGGGCGTGCCGGGCGAAGTCGGCGAAGTCCAGCAGCAGCTCGCGCGCCCGGTCGGGCTCGGTGCGGGTGAACGACGCGATCGTGGCCAGGGAGTTGCAGACGAAGTGCGGGGAGATCTGCGCGCGCAGGGCCCGGGTCTCGGCGGCGAGGGCCCTGCGGCGCGTCGCGTCCAGCTCGGCGAGCTCCAGTTGCCCGGAGGCCCAGCGCCCCACCTCGGTGGCCGCGCGCACCAGCTCGGCGTCCACGACGGCGGCGTAGGCGGCCAGCGCGCCGATGACCCGCCCGTCGACGGTGAGCGGCACGACGACGGCGCTGCGGACCGCGCAGTCCTCGGCCTCGCAGAACAGCTCGTCGCCCGCGACCAGGTGGGGGCGCCCGCCGGCCAGCACGCCCTGCACGTGGCCCAGGAGGTCGCGGGTGAGCGCCTCGTCGACGCCCTCCCAGGCGCCGTCCCAGGCGAGCACCTGCTCGATGGAGGTCACGGCCAGCGCGGTCGCGCCCACCAGGGAGCGCAGGTGGCGTACGGCCCTTCGGGCGGAGTCGCGGGTGAGGCCGGCCCGGAGGTAGGGGGCGGCCGTCGCGGTCAGGTGCAGGGTGTCGGGCGCGGGGCCGTGGGCGGGCTGCGCGGGACGGCGGCCCCCGCGGCGCCCGGCGGCGTACCCGGCCAGCACGCACGCGACGCACAGCACGGCCCATCCGGTAGCGAGCATGCGGGCAACCGTAATAGGTGACCGGCTGTGATCGTGGGTGAACCCTAAGCGGGCCCCTCCCCCGGCTCCTCCTGGTAGGCGTACCGCTGCTCGCCCCAGGGGTCGCCCACGTTGTGGTAGCCGCGCTCCTCCCAGAACCCCCGGCGGTCCTCCAGCAGGTACTCCACGGCCCGCACCCACTTGACGCTCTTCCACGCGTACAGGTGGGGCACGATGGCGCGCACCGGGTGGCCGCGCTCGGCCGACAGCGGCTTGTCGTCGAGCTCCATGGCGAACAGGGTGGTGCCGCGGTCGAAGTCGTCCAGGCGGACGTTGGCGCTGTAGCCGTACTCGCCCCAGATCATGACGTGGGCGACGCCGGGCGCGGGCGGGACGGCCGCCAGCAGCGCGGCGGCGGGGACGCCGCCCCACTCGTTGCCCATGATCGAGAACTTGGTGACGCAGTGGAAGTCGGCGATGACGCTCACCCGCGGCAGCGCGGAGAATTGGGGCCAGCTGAAACGGGTCTCCTCGCCCGAGGCGGTGGCGCCGAATACCGAGAGGCTCCAGCGCTCGGGCCGGAACTGGGGGACCCGGCCGTAATGGATGACCGGGCGGCCACGGGGGACGTACTGCCCGGGAGGCAGTCGAGTTTCCTCGGTTGGATCCGGCACGCAGCAATCCTGCCACCGCGCCGGCGGCGGCACGGCATTGGCACCCCGTTAGGAGCGGCGGCGGTTCCCGGCGCAACGGACGTTTCGCGTCCGCCACGTCACCGGCCGAAGACGCCGGGAATGATGCGCTAAGATTACGGCGATGCGTACCGCGTTCGAATTTTGGTATGGCGACGGACCCGTGGAGTGGACCGCTCGCCGTCAGACGCTGCGCTGACCGGCAAACGTCACAAAGGCCCCGGGTCCGTACAGGACCCGGGGCCTTTGTCGTTACGGGCGGTCGAGCGCATCAGCGTCCGAACGCCCGGCCGGCCGGCGCCGCGGAACGTCCGCGCCGCACACCAGGGCCGCAATGGCACCGCACGCACAGAAGGGGCACCACCATGGTCATCGTCATGGCTCCCGAGGCCACGCAGCAGGACGTCGCCTCCATCGTCGAGCTCGTCGTCGCGGCGGGCGGCGAGGCGTTCGTCAGCCGCGGCGTCAGCCGCACGATCATCGGCCTCGTCGGGGACGTGGCGCAGTTCGGCGCCCTCAACCTGGGAAGCCTGCCGGGCGTGGCCGATGTCATGCGCGTCTCCACCCCGTACAAGCTGGTGAGCCGGGAGAACCATCCGGAACGCTCGACGGTGCGGGTGGGCGGGGTGCCGATCGGTCCGGAGACGGTGACGCTGGTGGCCGGGCCGTGCGCGGTGGAGACGCATGACCAGACGCTGGCGGCGGCGCGGATGGCCAAGGCGGCGGGGGCGACGTTGTTGCGTGGGGG